>NZ_FRBI01000075.1 GCF_900142575.1 Actinacidiphila paucisporea | reverse complement strand
CACCCACAACACCCCCATCAACTGGACCACCCACTTCACCAACACACCCACCACCGACCTCCCCACCTACCCCTTCCAAACCACCCACTACTGGGTGAAGAGCAGTTCAGGGTCAGGCGACGTGGCGCAGGCCGGACTCACGCGGACGCAGCATCCGCTGCTCGGTGCGGTGGTGCGGCTCGCGGAGGACGGCGGGTCGGTGCTCACCGGACGGCTGTCGTCCCGAGACCATCCGTGGCTGTCTGATCACGCCGTCGCCGGTACGGTGCTGCTGCCCGGCACCGCCTTCGTCGAACTCGCCCTGCACGCAGGCGAGGACACAGGGCACGACACCGTCGAGGAGCTGACCCTCGAAGCCCCGCTCGTCCTGCCCACCGAGCGCGCGGTCCAGCTCCAGTTGACCGTCGGCGCACCCGACGACGCCAACCGGCGCACTCTGACCGTCCACTCGCGGCCCGAACCGGCCGACGCCGACGATCCCGGTACGACGCCGTGGACCCGGCATGCCACCGGCACCCTCACCACCGCCCAGGCGCCCGAGCCCGTACCCACTCCGGCCGACGCCGCCTGGCCACCCCCCGGCGCCACCCCGATCGACCTCACCGACGCCTACGACACCCTCGCCGCACGCGGCTACACCTACGGACCCGCCTTCCAGAACCTCACCGCAGCCTGGCAACACGGCAACGACCTCTACGCCGACCTCGACCAAGGCGCCGAGGCCGACCCGCAGACGTACGGCATCCACCCGGCGCTCCTCGACGCCTCCCTGCACCCGCTGGTGCTGGCGGCCGACGGCGGGACGCGGCTGCCGTTCGCGTGGAACGGCGTTCGGCTGCACGCCACCGGCGCCACTGCCGCCAGGGTGCACTTGACGCGTCGGGGTGAGGACGCGGTGGTCATCGAGCTGACGGACGCGGCCGGACAACCCCTACTGACGGTCGAGCAGTTGACCACCCGGCCGTTCGATCCGGCGGTTCTCGACGCCATCGCTGCCACGGGCCGCGACAGCTCGCTCTTCCGCGTCGAGTGGACGGCGCTTCCGCCGGCAGAGCCGGCAGCCGACGCATCCGCCGACGCGGAGGGTTGGGCGGTCTGGGGCCAGGACGACCGCCTCAGCCTGGGCCTGCCCGTCCACCCCGGGCTCGACACCTTGAGCGATCCGGCACCCGCCGTAGCGTTGCGCTTCGTCACCCCGCCGGACGCCGCTGACGTGGTGCAACAGGCCCACGCTGCGGCCGAGGACTCGCTGCTGCGGCTCCAGGAGTGGTTGGCCACGCCGGCGCTCGCGGATACGCACCTGGTGGTCGTGACCTCGAACGCCGCACCGGTCGACCCTGCGGACGACCCCGATCTGGTGCAGGCGACCGTGACGGGCCTGGTGCGGACGGCGCAGAGCGAGCACCCGGGGCGGATCACGCTCATCGACCTGGACGGCCACCC
>NZ_FRBI01000004.1:33908-400873 GCF_900142575.1 Actinacidiphila paucisporea | reverse complement strand
CTTCACCGTTCGACTTGCATGTGTTAAGCACGCCGCCAGCGTTCGTCCTGAGCCAGGATCAAACTCTCCGTGAATGCATCCGGGATATCCCGGTCCACCACGCAAGAGCGGCACCCGAAGAGGAATAATCCCCAGGCGCACAGCATCCTCGCTATGTGTGTTTTTCTTCAAAGGAACCTCATCACGCACCCACAAAAGGCACGCGACGGGGTATCAACATATCTGGCGTTGACTTTTGGCACGCTGTTGAGTTCTCAAGGAACGAAAGCTTCCTTCGAGACCGTTTCACCGGCCCCTCCGGGCTTTCCCTTCGTTGTGTCTCCGACTTTAGCAGAAGCTATTCGGTCGGAATTACCAACCCCGTTCCGAGCACGCACGTTTCCGCGGGTCTCGTCGAGGCGGTCGTGCCAACCTACTGGACTCCCCCGCACGGGGCAAATCGGGGGAGGGATCCGGACGGCTGTGCGGTGGGTACGCCTCGGGCGGAATCCCCACTTGGCATGACTTAGGCTGCTGTCGCGGCTCGCCGTCCCGTGACAGGCTGTGACGGCGTTGTGATCTCCGCATCTAGGAGGCTTCCCCCATGACGACCGTTTCGTCTCCCCTTGCCGGCCGGGTCATCGGGCTCGCGGCGGTGCCCGACCCCGTGTTCTCCGGAGCGATGGTGGGTCCCGGCACGGCGATCGACCCGGTGCGCGAGCCCGGTGAGGCGGTGTCTCCGGTCGACGGAGTGATCGTCTCCCTGCACCCGCACGCCTTTGTCGTCGTGGACGACGCCGGCCACGGTGTGCTGACCCATCTTGGCATCGACACTGTCCAGCTCAATGGCGAGGGCTTCGAACTGCTCGTATCGAAGGGCGACACCGTCGCCCGCGGTGACGCGGTCGTGCGCTGGGACCCCGCGGCTGTGGAGGCGGCGGGCAAGTCCCCGATCTGCCCGGTGGTCGCGCTGGAGGCCACCGCCGAGGCACTGTCCGGGCTGGTCGAGTCCGCCGACGTGGCAGCCGGCGACACCCTTTTCAGCTGGAAGTAGGGCGGGGACCGATGGAGACAACGCTGCAGGGTGTCGGTGTCAGCCACGGTGTGGCGATCGGCGAGGTACGCCACATGGGCACCGCGGTCCTCGAACCGCCGGCCAAGCAGATCGCGTCCGGGGACACCGCTCGCGAGCAGGGTCGGGCCCGGCAGGCGGTGGAGGCGGTGGCGGCCGACCTCAACGCCCGCGGGCATCTGGCCGGCGGTGAGGCGCAGGCCGTACTCGAAGCCCAGTCGCTGATGGCGCTCGATCCGGAGCTGATGGCCGACGTCGAGCGGCGGGTCGCGGTCGGGAGCACGGCGGAGCGTGCCGTCTACGACGCTTTCGCCTCCTACCGGGCGCTGCTCGCCGGCGCCGGGGACTACCTGGCCGGGCGGGTCGCGGACCTCGACGACGTACGGAACCGCATCGTGGCGCGGCTGCTGGGTGTGCCGATGCCGGGAGTGCCGGACAGCGACGAGCCGTACGTACTGATCGCGCGGGACCTGGCTCCGGCGGACACGGCGCTGCTCGACCCGGCGCTGGTGCTGGGCTTCGTCACCGAGGAGGGCGGGCCGACCAGCCACAGCGCGATCCTGGCGCGGGCGCTGGGTGTGCCCGCTGTGGTGGCGCTGCCGGGCGCGGGTGAGCTGTCCGAGGGCACGGTCATCGCGGTGGACGGCAGTACGGGCGAGGTCTTCGTCGAGCCGAACGCGGAGAAGCGGGCCGCGCTGACCGAGGCGGCCGCCGAGCGCAAGGCGGCGCTGGCGGCGTCGTCCGGTCCCGGTGCCACGTCGGACGGGCACAAGGTGCCGCTGCTGGCGAACGTCGGCGGTCCCGCGGACGTGCCGGCCGCGGTGGCGGCGGGCGCGGAGGGCGTGGGCCTCTTCCGCACCGAGTTCCTCTTTCTTGACGACTCCGCGAACGCTCCGTCGGAGGAGAAGCAGGTCGAGGCCTACCGGCAGGTGCTCGAGGCGTTTCCCGGCAGCCGGGTCGTGGTGCGGGTACTGGACGCGGGCGCGGACAAGCCGCTGGACTTCCTGACGCCGGCGGACGAGCCGAACCCGGCGCTGGGGGTGCGGGGGCTGCGCTCGCTGCTCGACCACCCGGAGGTGCTGAACACCCAGCTGCGGGCGCTGGCCACGGCCTCGGCCGGCCTGCCCGTCTACCTGGAGGTCATGGCGCCGATGGTGGCGGACCGCCAGGACGCGAAGGCCTTCGCCGACGCGTGCCGCGCGGCGGGTCTCGCGGCCAAGTTCGGCGCGATGGTGGAGATCCCGTCCGCTGCCCTGCGGGCCCGGTCGATCCTGCAGGAGGTGGAGTTCCTTTCGCTGGGCACCAACGACCTGGCGCAGTACACCTTCGCTGCCGACCGGCAGGTGGGCGCGGTGGCGCGGTTGCAGGACCCGTGGCAGCCCGCGCTGCTGGACCTGGTGGCGCAGGCCGCCGAGGCGGCCAGGGCCGAGGGGAAGAGCTGCGGTGTGTGCGGTGAGGCGGCGGCGGATCCGCTGCTCGCGTGCGTGCTGACGGGTCTGGGCGTCACCAGCCTTTCGATGGGTGCGGCGTCGATTCCTTATGTACGGGCGACGCTGGCGAAGTACACGCTGGCGCAGTGCGAGCGTGCGGCGGCGGCCGCACGGGCGACCGACAGCGCGGACGAGGCGCGGCGGGCCGTGCAGGGCGTGCTGTCCGGCGAGTAGCCGCCGCCCGGGTCGGGCCGCCTGCGGGTCAGGCCGCGCAGGTCATCGGGAAGGGCGCTTCACCTCGGGGTGGGGCGCCCTTCCGGGCTTTCCGGCCGCCCCGGCCGTCGGCGCCCGGACGTCCCCCGGTCCCGACGTCTGGGCGCCCGGCACCCCAGCACCCCCGGCACCCCGAACCCCGGCGCGTCATCCTCTGCCCGGCTCGTCGCCCGGCAGGGGCGGTGGCAGCGGGAGGCCCGCCCGGTAGCGCACTCCGCCTTCGGGTGGCACGGGGTCGCCGGTCTCGGGGTCGGTGCAGTAGGCGTTGAAGACCTCGGCCTCGGTGAGCGGGCGCGGGCCGTCCGGGTGCAGGGACCAGCCGTAGACCGTGTCACTCCCCGTGCTGTCGGTGGTGCGCAGGACCAGGCCGCCGGGGCGGGTGGCGACGCGGGCCGCGGCCATGACGGTGCACAGGACGAGGGCCTCGGTGTCGGAGACGTGCAGCTCCCCGTCGGGGTCGGCGGTGATGTGGGCGGCGGCGAGCAGCGGGTCCCCGTCGTCGCCGGGGAGGCTGCACACGAAGTGGTGTGCGCCGGGGCCCGCGGCCTCGACGATGCGCAGCAGGGTGTGCGAGGCCAGGTCGAAGGCGCAGTGGGCGAAGGGCTCCTCGCAGTCGGGGCACTGGCCGACGGCGGTGAGGATGTCGCCGGCGCGGTCCCAGACGGCGCGGCGGTCGGCCTCGCGGGCGAGTTGGACGCGTAGCAGTGCGAGGGGCTGGCGGGTGTAGGGGACGGCGGGTCCTGTGGTGCTGACCGCGGCCGTGTACTGGACGCGGGAGGCCGGGGTGTCCGGTGGCCGGCGGGTGTCGGCGCAGTGGTCGGCGTACCGGTCGGGGTCGAAGAGGGTGACGGCGACGCTGGTGCCCTGGGCGTACAGGGAGCGCAGCAGCCCGTCCAGGTGGTGCAGATACAGACCGTAGTCACGGAACGGGAAGCTCGGATAGTCGGTCATGGCGGCGAAGTCGTGGTCGTCGAGCAGCAGTCCGACGACGGTGGGTGCTTCACGGCGCAGGGCGCGGCGGTAAGCGGTGCGCCCGGGGGGACGGCGGTCGCTCTGACGTGCCGCTTTACCGCGTCCGGGGCGCTTGCGGGCGTGGTCGGCCCTGCGGGCGCCGGTGGGCTTCCCGGTGCTGCCGCGACGGCCGCTGCTGCTGTCGGTGCTGCTGGTGCGTGACATCTTTCCCCCTGAGCGCGAATCCGAGTGATCCCTACTGCTCACCGACTGTAATCGGAGCCACTGACAACGGGGCCTCCGCGACGGCCGGGGGGTGCCGGTCGAGGCGGCGCAGGACCAGGTGGCGCTGGAGCAGCGCGGCGCCGGCCAGCAGGATGCCGAGGCCGATCCAGCCGGCCGGTCCGGCCGCGATCACCACCGAAGTGAGCAGCAGCGGGCCGACGCATCGGGAGGTGGACTGCGCCAGGCCGTGCACACCGACGTAGTTGCCCTGGGCCTGTGCGGGGGCGAGGCAGACGGAGAGCTCCCAGGAGACGGCGGACTGGATCATCTCGACAACGGTGAAGGCGACGGCGGCGGCCACCACGGCCACCGTCGCGGCCCACCGGGCGTGCAGGACGGCCACGGCGGTGGCGGCGCAGGAGAGCACGAACCAGACGGCAACCTGGCGCAGCGAGTCGGCGGCGAGGCGCGCCGAACTGCCGTAGCGGGCGAGCCGGACCTGGAGGAGGACGACCAGCACGGTGTTGATGACGAAGATCGCGGCGGCCAGGCCGTGCGGCGCCGTGGTGCGGGTGACGATCCACAGCGGGAGGCCGACGGTGAGCGCGCAGCCGTAGAGGAACATCACCGAGTCGAGCGCGGCATAGCCGAGGTAGCCGGCGTCACGCCAGGGGTTGGCGGCGCTCGGCGGCTCGACGGGGCGGGTGCCTGCCGGGGACGCCGTGTGGGCGACGACTGTCCTGGTGGCGGAGGGCGGTTCGGCGCAGCGGGCGACCATCAGGGCGACGAGGACGAAGGACAGGCCGTCGCCGAGGAGCAGGACGCGGTAGACGGCGGTGGTGCCGACCGCCAGGGCGGCGGAGGCGGCGAGGCCGCCGATGGTGTAGCCGAGGTTGACGACGGTGCGCTGGACGGCCTGGTAGCGGGGGCGGTCCTTGCCCGCGACGCGGGCGGCGAAGAGCTTGGTGAGGACGGAGGCGGAGCGTTCGCCGAGGCTGCCGAGCGCGACCAGCGGCAGGAGTTGCCAGAAGCCGTGGGCGACCAGGAGCAGCAGGCCGGAGGCGGCGCGTATGACCTGGACGGCGAACAGCACGCGGGTGAGCGGCAGTCGGTCGGCGAGGCGCCCGGCGAGGGGGGCGCCCGCGATGCCCGCGACGCCGCCGAGGCCGAGCAGGAGTCCGGTCCTGCCGGTGTCCAGGCCCGCGACGACGACGAAGTAGAGCGCGGTGACCGAGAGCCACAGGCCGGAGCCGATCTTGTCGACCAGGTTGATCCAGAGCATCCGCCGCCCGTCGGGGCCGCCGGGTATCTCCGGAATCCTGAGTATCCGCTGTGCCCGTTCCCTCATCGGCGCCGCCTGCACGGCATCACGTCCTCGGATCGGCGGTGGCGTGCCGTCGGTCGCGCACTTGCCAACGCGTTTGTATTGATACATAATCATCTCTGTGCCGACACAATATGCGATCCACGGTGCGACGGCCAGGGAGATTTCCGCCTCGGCCGAACGCGCGGTCAGCGAGGGCAGGTTGCGGCCGGGCGAGGCACTGCCGCCGGTGCGCGGCCTGGCCGACGCTCTGGGGGTGAGCCCGGGGACGGTGGCGACGGCCTACAAGGAGCTGCGCCGCCGCGGCATCGTGGTGACCAGGGGGCGGGGCGGCACGGTGGTGGCGCCGGCGCCGGTGGTGACCTCGCGGCGGCCGCCGCGGGTGCCGGAGGGGCTGCGCGACCTGGCGGGTGGTCACCCGGACCCGGCCTTCCTGCCCGATCTGGTGCCGCCCGGCCGGCTGTCGCCCGGCGCGCGCTCGCACCGGGCGTCGCCGCGGCTGGCGGAGTTGGAGGAGCTGTCCCGCGCCTGGTTCGCGCGGGACGGGGTACCGCAGGAGCGGGTGACCTTCGCGCACGGGGCGCTCGACTGCATCTCGCGGCTGCTGTCGGTGGAGCTGCGGCCGGGGGACGCGGTGGCGGTGGAGGACCCCGGCTTCCACCATCTGCTGGACCTCATACCGGCGTTGGGGCTGCGTACGGTCGCGGTGCCGGTGGACGACGAGGGGCTGCGGCCCGAGGGGCTGAGGTCGGCGCTGCGGGCCGGGGCACGGGCGGTGGTGCTGTGTCCGCGGGCGCAGAACGCGTACGGCTCACGGATGTCGGCGCGGCGCAGGGACGATCTGCTCGCGGTGCTGGCCGAGGCGCCCGAGGTGCTGGTGGTGGAGGACGACCACAGCGCGGACACCGCGGGCGGGCCGCTGCACTCGCTGGTGACGGCCGGTGCGGACGGCCCGGCGCGCTGGGCGCATGTCCGCACCGTCTCCAAGCACCTGGGCACCGACCTGCGCTGGGCGGCCATGGCCTGCGACGCGACCACGCTGGCCCGCCACGACGGCCGGCTGCTGCTGACCTCGGGCTGGATCAGCCATGTGCTGCAGGAGACGGTGGTGCGGCTGATGACCGATCCGGCCACCGACGCGCTGGTGGCCGCCGCGGCGACCGCGTACCGCGAGCGGCGTGAGGCGCTGATCGGGGCGCTCGACGGCTACGGAATCGGGGCGCACGGAGCGAGCGGGCTGAATGTGTGGGTGCCGGTGCGGGACGAGTCCGCGGTGGTCAACGGGCTGCGCTCGCACGGCTGGTGGGTGGCGGGCGGTGCCCGTTTCCGGATCGCCGCGGGGCCCGGGGTGCGGATCACCACGGCGGATCTGGCGGCGCCGGACACCGCTCGGCTGGCCGGTGACTTCGCCGCCGTGCTGGCCGAGTCCCTGGACACGTACGGCGGTTGACGAGGCGTCGGGCCCGGCCAGGTACGCCCGCGGGTCCGGCGCCCGCACTCGCCGTACGCCGTCGCGAAGCTCCTCGCCGGCCGCTACGCGCGGCCCGCGGCGCGTTCCGCGCCCAGCCGCTCGTAGTGGCGCAGCACGTCGAGGTCGTCCACCGAGCCGGGGTTGACGGCCTTGTCCAGCTCGGTGCCCTGGAGCAGCCGCTTGACCGGGACCTCGATCCGCTTGCCGGTGAGGGTGTGCGGGACGCCGGGCACCGCGATGATCTCGTCGGGCACGTGGCGCGGCGACAGCTGGGCGCGGATCGCGTCGTTGATCCGGGCGCGCAGCGCGTCGGTCAGCTTCGCGCCCTCCGCGAGCTGGACGAACAGCGGCATCCAGTAGCCGCCGTCCGGCTCCTCGATGCCGATGACCAGTGACTCGCGGACCTCCGGGAGGCGCTCGACGACCTCGTAGATGTCGGCGGAACCCATCCGTACGCCCTGCCGGTTGAGCGTCGAGTCGGAGCGGCCGTGGATGACCACGGTGCCGCGCGCGGTGAGGGTGATCCAGTCGCCGTGCCGCCACACGCCGGGGAACGTCTCGAAGTAGCTCTCGCGGTAGCGGGCGTCGTCGGGATCGTTCCAGAAGCGCACCGGCATCGACGGCATCGGGTTGGTGACGACCAGCTCGCCGACCTCGTCCACCACCGGCCTGCCCTGGGCGTCCCACGCCTGCAGGTCGGTGCCCAGGCACGCCGCCTGCAGCTCGCCGACGTAGACCGGCAGCGTCGGCACCCCGCCGGCGAAGCAGCTGCACACGTCGGTGCCGCCGCTGACCGAGGCGATCCATAGGTCCTCGGCGATCTCGTCGTGCAGCCAGCGGAAGCCGTCGGGCGGCAGCGGTGAGCCGGTGGTGGCGACACAGCCGACCCGCGACAGGTCGAAGTCCCGCCCCGGGTGCACCCCGGCCTTGCGGCAGGCGATGACGTACGCGGCCGAGGTGCCGAAGACGGTGGTGCCGGTCTGCTCGGCGACCCGCCACTGCGCCTCGATCGCGGGGTAGCCGGGGCTGCCGTCGTAGAGGACCACGGTCGCGCCGACCAGCAGTCCGGACACCAGGAAATTCCACATCATCCAGCCGGTGGAGGTGTACCAGAAGAAGCGGTCGTCGGGGCCGAGGTCGAGGTGCAGTCCGGTCTGCTTGAGGTGTTCGAGCAGGATGCCGCCCTGGGACTGGACGATCGCCTTGGGCAGTCCGGTGGTGCCCGACGAGTACAGCACCCACAGCGGGTGGTCGAACGGCACCTGCTCGTAGACCGGTTGCGGGGCGTCGGCGACCAGGTCCCGCCATTCCAGGGCGCCTTCGGGCGCCGGGGTGCCCAGCAGCGGGATGTGCACGGTCGCGAGCAGGGACGGCAGGCCGGCCCGGGTCTCGGCGACGACGCGGGTCCTGTCGTGCTCCTTGCCGCCGTAGCGGTATCCGTCAACGGTGAACAGGACGACGGGTTCGACCTGCTGGAAGCGGTCCAGGACGCTGCGGGCGCCGAAGTCGGGGGCGCAGGAGGTCCACACGCCGCCCACCGCGGCGGTGGCGAGCAGCGCGACGACGGCCTGCGGGATGTTCGGCAGGTAGCCGCTGACCCGGTCGCCGGGGGTCACGCCGAGCCGGCGCAGCGCCGCGGCGAGCGAGGCGACCTGCCGGGACAGCTCCGCCCAGCTCAGGACGCCGGTCTCCATGCGCTCGTCGACGTACAGCACCGCGGGCAGGTCGGCGCGGCCGGCGTCCAGGGCGGGCCGCAGCGCGTGCTCGGCGTAGTTGACGGTCGCGCCGGGGAACCAGCGGGCGCCGGGCATCGAGGCGTCGGCGAGGACGGTCTCGGCGGGGGCGCCGAAGCGCACGTCGTACCACTCGGTGAGCGCCCGCCAGAAGGTGCCCGGCTCGCGCACCGACCAGGCGTGCAGCGCCGCGTAGCCGCCCTGCGGGTCGTCCGGCAGCACGGCGGGGGCGCCGTGCCGCTCGTTCGCCCACCGCTGGAAGCGGGTCACCGACGCCCGGGCGACGCGTTCGGGGCCCGGGGTCCACAGGGCTTCCGGCGCTCGGTCGGCTTCGGTCTTACGGGTCATGGGGCGGCTCCAGGACGGTCCACGGCACGGCTGGTCAGGACGATGCCATGTGATCGACCACCGCGCCAGGGCGGCCCCCCACAGGTGCGCGGCGCCGGATATGTGGACCGCGCGGCCGCACCCGAAGGTGAACACCGGCTGAACGGTCGGCGTGGCGTGCGTGGGCGGTGAGAAGCTGGGGGCCATGGATGCTCGGGACCTGCTGCGGTCGATACGGATGGCGGGTTCCGCCCAGGGACGGCGTTCTGCCAGGTCGGCGTGGCGCCGGCAGCGCACCGACGCCCGCGACCTGCCGCGGCGCGGAGCGGAGCGGGCGCGGGTGCCGGGGGCGGCGCTGGAGGCCGAGCCGATGCCGGGCGGCGGCTCCGTCCGCTTCGCCCGGTCGGAGCTGCGTGTGCGGGTCGGGGTCGGCGGCGCCGTCTTCTGCGGCTGGGACGGCGCGGAGCCCGAGCCGTCGTACGCGGTGGCGGGCACCCCGAGGCGGGGCTCGTCGCGGGAGCGGCCGGGCGGCGGCCTCCCGGAGGCCGACGAGCGGGCGGTGCTCGAACCCGACGTGGACGGCTGGCGGGTGGTCTCCGAGCGCGTGACGGTGCGGATCTCGCGGCACGGGGCGGTGGAGATCCGCACCCCCGGCGGCCGGCTGCTGCGCCGCGAGCTGCCGCCGCGCTGGTGGGACCCGGTCGGTGCACAGCAGGAGCGGGGCGTCGCCCGCTGGGTGCAGCGCTCGGAGACGCCGGCCGACGCCCGGGTCTACGGTCTGGGCGGCCGGGCTGCGGGACCGCGGCTCCCTGCGGGCACCTACCGGCTGTGGAACACCGACCCCGGCGGATCCTTCGAGCCCGGCGACGACCCGCTGTACATCACCATGCCGGTGCAGATGGTGGTCGCCGACGCGGGCTGCCACCTGGTCTTCCACGACAACACCTGGGACGGCCGGATCACCCTGCGCGACGGCGAGGAGGGCGCGGGCTCCGGCCATGACCGGCGGGGCGGCTGCGAGGTGCGGATGGACGGCGGCCCGCTGCGCTACTGGGTCGTCACCGGTACGCCGTCCCGGGTCCTGGCCGGCTGGACCGCGCTGACCGGGCGGCCCGCGGTGCCGCCGCGCTGGGCACTGGGCCCGCACCACTCGCGGTGGGGCTTCGGCAGCGCGCAGGAGGTCCGCCGGGTCGTCGCCGGCTACCGCGAGCACGGGCTGCCGCTGTCGGCGCTGCATCTGGACATCGACCACTTCGACGGCCACCGGATCTTCACCGCCGACCCGAGGCGCTTCCCCGACCTGCCGGGCCTGGCGCGGGAGTTGGCCGGGCAGGGGGTACGGCTGGTGTCGATCGTGGACCCCGCGGTGAAGGCCGAGCCGGGATACGGGGTCTACGAAGGGGGCCGGGCGGCGGGCGCGTTCGTGCGTGACGCGCGCGGCGGTGAGGTGCGGGGCGTGGTGTGGCCGGGCGATGCGGTCTTCCCCGACTTCACCGACCCCCGGGTGCGCCGGTGGTGGGGCGAGCTGTACGCCGAGCGGCTCGCGCAGGGCTTCGCCGGGGTGTGGCACGACATGAACGAGCCGGTGTCCTTCGCCGCGTTCGGCGACGCCAGCCTGCCGCGCTCGGCCCGGCACGCGCTGGACGGCCGCGGCGGCGACCACCGCGAGGCGCACAACGTCTACGGCCTGACGATGGCCCGCGCCGGATACGAGGGGCTGCGCGAACTGCGCCCCGAGCAGCGCCCGTTCCTCTTCTCCCGGTCGGGCTGGGCGGGCATGCAGCGATACGGCGGCACGTGGTCCGGCGATGTGGCGACCGGCTGGGCGGGCCTGCGGGCGTCGCTGGCGCTGGTGCTGGGACTCGGCCTGTGCGGGGTGCCGTACTCGGGTCCCGACGTGGGCGGTTTCACCGGGTCGCCGTCGCCCGAGCTGTATCTGCGCTGGTTCCAACTGGGCGCCTACCTGCCGTTCTTCCGCACGCACTCGGCGATCGACGCGGGGCGCCGGGAGCCGTGGGAGTTCGGCCCCCAGGTGCTCGGCCACGCCAGGGCTGCGCTGGCCGGGCGGGCCAGGCTGCTGCCGTATCTGGACACCCTCGCGCATGTCGCGCACCGCACCGGGGCGCCGTACGTACGTCCCCTGTGGTGGAATTCGCCCGGCGACCGGGCGCTGCGCGAGTGCGGTGACGCCTTCCTGCTGGGGGATTCGCTGCTGGTGGCACCGGTGATGGAGCCGGGGGCCACGACCAGGGCGGTACGGCTGCCGCGCGGGCTGTGGTACGACACCGCGACCGGCGAGCCGCACCGCGGGCGCGCCCAGGTGCTGCTCGACGCACCGCTCGGCCGGATACCAGTGCTGGCCAGGGCGGGCGCCGTGCTGCCCGTCGCGGGCGCGGACGGCGGCACGGAGCTGGAGGTGTGGGCGCCGCGGCAGGGGCGTACGGGCGGCGGTGTGGTCTTCAGCGGCGACCCCGAGGGATGGGGCAGGCCGCGGATGGAGCGCTTCGTGTCGCGGTGGGAGGACGGCGCGGTGGTCGTCGAGCGGGACGGCGGTGCGGTGCCCGCCTACACCGTACGGGTGCGCGGCGCCGGGTCGTAGCCGCCGGCGAACCAGCGGCCGGCCGCCTGGGTGTGCAGGGGGAAGCCCAACTCCTCGGGCGCGTAGACCACCTGGTGGCCCTCGGTCTCGTCGGTGGGGACCGAGGGCGGCAGGTCGCCCGCGTCGCGCCGCGGCAGCAGCCCGAACAGCAGCAGGTAGCCGGCCTCGTCGGTGAGGGCGTCGGCGAGCACGACGTCGGAGGCGTCCGCGATGATGCCGGTCTCCTCGGACAGCTCGCGGGTGACGGCGTGCTCCCAGCTCTCCCCGTGGTCGATGAAGCCGCCGGGCAGCGCGAGTTGCCCGCGGCTGGGCTGGATCGCGCGGCGGATGACGACCAGGCCGTCGCCCCGCGGGCCGCGGACCGGCAGCAGGGCGACGGCGACCGGCAGCGGGTTGCGGTAGGCGACGGTGCCGCAGGCCGGGCAGCGGCGCGGCCAGCCGGCGTCGGCCGGGTAGCGCGCACCGCACGCGGAGCAGTGCGAATTGCGTGCGAAAGGCGTCGTCTGGGGCACTGGAGCGGCAGCGGACACGCCCGGACTGTATCCGATCATCTGTCGCGGCACGCCCGGGACCTGATAGTCCATGGGCATGCCGAAACTCAGCTCTCTACTGCGAGCACTCGTCCCCGCTGTCGCCACACTGGTCGCCGTCGCCACGGGCGGCCCGGTGCAGGCGCGCGCCGGGCATCCCGCGCACCCGGAGCCCAAGGCGCCCGCGCAGTTCGTCGCGCTGCGGGACGTGGACCCGACGATCGTCCAGGAGATCCGCTACTACACCCCGCACAACTTCACCGGCGCGCCCATCGACGGCTACCGCAAGCCGATGTGCATCCTGACCAGGGCCGCAGCCGAGGGGCTGCACCGCGCGCAGGTGCGGTTGCTGCGCAGCGGCTACACCCTCAAGGTCTACGACTGCTACCGGCCGCAGCGGGCCGTCGACAGCTTCGTCACCTGGGCGGAGGACCTGAACGACACGAAGATGAAGGCGGAGTTCTATCCGCAGGTCGACAAGACCCGGTTGTTCGAGGACGGTTACATCGCCGCGAAATCCGGCCACAGCCGCGGCAGCACCATGGACCTGACGATCGTCCCGCTGCCGGCCAGGCCCACCCGCCCCTACCGGCCCGGTGAACCGCTGACGCCGTGCTACGGGCCGAAGGACCAGCGCTTCCCCGACAACTCGCTGGACATGGGCACCGGTTACGACTGCTTCGACACCCTCGCCCACACCCTGGACCCGCGGATCCAGGGCGTGCAGCACGCCAACCGGATGCTGCTGGTGAACGCCATGCAGGCGCAGGGCTTCACCAACCTGCCCGAGGAGTGGTGGCACTACACGCTCGCCTCCGAGACCTTCCCCGACACGTATTTCGACTTCCCCATAGACCGCAGCTCCCTGACCCGCTGACGGGCGGCCCCCGAGGACTCCAGCATCACCGGCGCCCCGAGCAGTGACCCGATCGCCTCGCTCCACAGGCGCGGGTCGCTGCTCGGGGTGTCCCACAGGGCGGGCGCCGCGCGCAGCATCCGCCCGGTCAGCTCCGCCTGCCGCGCCAGGTCGCCGGGCGGCCCGGGCGGCAGCCGCTCGACCAGGGCGCCGTCGATGCCGTAGCCGCGGCAGATCCGCAGGCCCCGGCAGCGGCGGGGCGCGTCCAGGTGGGTGACGGCCAGCGCGTCCACTCCCCCGCAGGTCTCGACGGCGTAGGTGTGCGCGACCGCGTCGAAGTGGCCGACGCGGAAGGCGCCCTGCCAGCGGCCGTGGCCGTTGTGCGGTTCGGGCAGCAGCGCGGCCAGCTCGGGGTCCTCGGTCACCAGCGGCCCCGGACCGTGCCGGGTGGTGTACGTCCGCACCACGCCGAGCCGCAGCCCTTCGCCCGCCGCTCCCGCCTCGGCCAGCAGCGTCTCGGCGTGCGCGAAAGTGGTGGTCGACCAGGTGGTGAACGGGTGGAAGCCGTGCCATTCGTCGAGCAGGACCCCCTGGGCGCCCTCGAAGACCAGCGGCCCGCGCGCGGCCAGTTCGGCCAGGCGGGTCCCGCCGGTGAGCCGTACGGCCCGGGCGAAGGCCACGTACGCCTCGGCGCACGCCTCCAGCGGCGGGGCGGCCAGCGGGCCCAGCTCGTCGGTGAGCCGGTCCCGCAGCAGCCGCAGCCGGCGCAGCAGGCGGGGGCGTGAGACGCAGTCCCCGGCGGTCGGCGCCTCACCGGGGTGGGCCAGCGCGTAGCGGGCGGTCTCCCCCACCCCCATCCCGCACGAGCCGTGCCGGGCCTCGCCCCTGGCCTGCTCGCGCAGCCGGTTGGCCGCCGCGTGGTAGGGCGTGGTCAGCGGCGCCTCCCGGTCGACGGCGATCAGGGCGTACGGGTCCGGTACGCCCAGGGCGCGCAGGTGGTCGGCCTCGGCGGCGAGCGCGAGAGGGTCCACCGCGGTGAAGCGGGACAGCAGGGTCGGCACCCCGCGCAGGGTGCCGGAGCCGAACTGGGCGAAGGTGTGGTGGCGGCCGTCGGACGTGACGACGTTGTGGGCGGCCTGCGCGCCGCCGTTGAAGCGGACGACGGCGGCGACACCGCCGGACCGGCAGAGCCGGTCGACGGTGGCGCCCTTGCCCGCGTCGCCGAAACCGAGGTCGACGACGACGGTGTGCCGACGCCCGCCCCGGGCCGCGGTGCCGCCCATCACCGGCCCGACAGCGCCCGGGCCACGGTGTCCACCGCCGTGGAGCCGACGTCGGCCAGGTCGGCGAGGCCGGCGGCCAGGTCGATGGCCTCCTCGCCGAGGCCCACCGTCAGGGCGATGGTCTCGCAGACCGCGTCGAGGTCGTCCAGCTCGATCACGTTCTGGCCCAGCAGCCGGCGCCACAGGGTGAGCACTTCGGAGTTGCCGGCGTAGGAGGCGCCGGCCGGGAGGATGTAGTGGACGTGGTATCTGCGCTTGAGCTCGGCGAGGATGTCCTGGACGGGGATGTCGTGCCGGATCGTCTCACCGAGGACGTCGCGCACCTCGCGGGCCTTGACCTTGCCGTAGGGCATCTCGTCGCCGATGAGGAAGAGGTAGCCGCGCCGGCCGCGCTTCTCGTGGCAGTCCAGTGCCGTGTGCCGGGCCATGGCGTAGAGCGCGAGTTCGTACGACTCGGTCATCTGGCCGCCGCCCCCGCCCTCCAGCAGGATGTTGCCGAGGTCGTCGTCCATCCGGTTGTCGGACTCGAACTGGCCGAGCTGGAGCGGGACCCGGTCGCAGGTCGCGTCGCCGACCGCGCCGAAGAGGATCTGCGGATCGCGCACGTAGCCCTTGCGCAGCAGCAGGCCGAACAGCTCGGGCAGTTTGGTCTGCAGGGTGCGCGGGACGCCGCCCATGGAGCCGGTGACGTCGAAGAGGACCGCGATGGCCAGGGATTCGGGGTGCTCGTCGGAGTCGCGGCTCTCCCGCAGGGCCAGGCCGTGCGGGTCGAGCGTCTGGTGGGCGCGCCAGGTGTGCCGGGGCGCGGAGTGCCTGACGTGGTCGTTGTAGGCGAAGGCGTCGGTGCCCGAGGCGGCGCGGTAGCGCGCGGCGGCGTCGTAGACATTGGTGGACCAGCTTCCGCTGCCCATGGTCGTCCCCCTCGTGATGGTGTGGTGTGCGGCGGTTCTTCGGCGGTCAGGCCGGTGGCGCGGGGACCCGCGCGGGCCGGTGTGCGGCGGTCCTCCGGCGGTCAGGCCGGTGGCGCGGGGACCCGCGCGGGCCGCGGTCGGGCAGGGTCCGGGTGCGTCATCGCACTCCGGCCTCGCGGTCGGGGCGCAGCAGCGCCGGGTGCAGCAGCCGGGCGTCGCCGGCCCGGTAGAGGCGGGCGCGCGGCCCGCCGCGGCTGCCGGGCCGGGATTCCGTCTCCCCGGTGGACTCCACGAAGCCGGGCACGGACAGCACCTTGCGGTGGAAATTGCCGGCGTGCAGCTCCGCGCCCCACACGGTCTCGTAGACCTCGCGCAGCTCGGTGATGGTGAAGGTCTCGCCGAGGAAGGCGGTGGCCAGCGGGGTGTACTCGATCTTCGCCCTGGCCCGCTCCAGGCCGTCGGCGAGGATGAGGCCGTGGTCGAAGGCGAGCCTGCCCGCGCTGTCGGTTCCGGGCCGGCGGCCGGTACCACCCCCGTAGGTTCCGGTCCGCCGACCCTGCTCGAAGGGACGCGGACGTACATGGTCCGGTTGCCCCGGTGGCGATATTGCTTCGACCGGCAGCCAGCCGGCGCCCGCCGCGTCGCCGCCCGCCTGCGCGTCGGGCAGCCCGGGGGCGAAGGCCAGATAGGCCACCGAGACGACGTGCATCCGCGGGTCGCGCCGCGGGCCGCCGTAGGAGCCGAGCTGTTCGAGGTGCACCCGGTCCAGCGCGGCGGCGTCCAGGCCGGTCTCCTCGGCCAGTTCGCGGGCCGCCGCCTCGTCGAGCGATTCGCGGCCGGCCCGCACGAAGCCGCCGGGCAGCGCCCAGCGGCCGGCGAAGGGCGGCCCGCCGCGCTCCACGGCGAGCACGTGCAGCCGGCCCGCGCGCAGCGTCAGCGCCACCACGTCCACGGTGACCGCGATCGGGTCGAAGGCGCGCGGGTCGTATCCGGCCAGGAAGTCCCGCTCCGCCTGCCCGCCGTCCGGCTCCGCCATGGCCACCACTCCTCCCGCCGCCGCGTCATTCTCATATTGAGTATTTCTCGGTACGAGAAGAACCTACCACGGGGGTCCGGCAGCGTCCACGGCACGACAGGAACATCCGGCGGCGTACGACGACTTGACGCTCAGTCACCGCCAGGCAACACTTCCGGCAGCGCGACGCCGGTCGGCGGGAGGGGATTGCGCACTCCGGTCGTCCGCGCGCGCCCATTCCCCTACGGTCGTCACCGACCGGGCAAGGGAGCGTGAACATGAGCCAGACCGTCCCGACCCATGTGGCCGCGATCGACCAGGGCACCACCTCCACCCGCTGCCTGATCTTCGACGCCGCGGGCCAGGTCGTCGCCTCCGACCGGCGAGAGCACCGGCAGATCCTGCCCAGGCCCGGCTGGATCGAGCACGACGCCACCGAGATCTGGGCGAAGGTCCAGGCCGTGGCGTCGGGCGCGCTGGCCAGGGCCGGGCTGCGCCCCGACCAGTTGACGGCACTCGGCATCGCCAACCAGCGCGAGACGGTGGTGCTCTGGGACCGCTCCACCGGCCGCCCGGTGCACAACGCCGTGGTCTGGCAGGACACCCGGACCGCCGCGCTGTGCACGGAACTGGGCGGCACCTACGGGCAGGACCGCTTCCGCGACACCACCGGGCTGCCGCTGGCCCCCTACTTCTCCGGGCCGAAGATCGCCTGGCTGCTCGACCATGTGCCGGGGCTGCGGCACCGGGCCGAACACGGCGAGATCGCCTTCGGCACCATCGACTCCTGGCTGATCTGGAACCTCACCGGCGGCACCGCGGGCGGCGTCCACGTCACCGACGTCAGCAACGCCTCACGCACCCTGCTGATGGACCTGCACACCCTGGACTGGGACCCGGCGATCCTGGCCGCGATGGACATCCCCGAGGCCGTCCTGCCGCGCATCCGCCCCTCCGCCGAGGTCTACGGCCTCGCCACCGGGCGGCTCGCGGGCGTGCCGGTGGCCGCCGCCCTCGGCGACCAGCAGGCCGCGCTGTTCGGGCAGACCTGCTTCGACCTCGGCGAGGCCAAGAACACCTACGGCCCCGGCAGCTTCCTGCTGCTCAACACCGGCGGCCGGCCGGTGCCCTCCGCCAGCGGCCTGCTCACCACGGTCGCCCACCAACTGGGCGGCGAGCGGCCGGTGTACTGCCTGGAGGGCTCCATCGCGATCACCGGGGCCCTGGTGGAGTGGCTGCGCGACCGGCTCGGCGTGATCCGCACCATCGAGGAGATCGAGCCGCTGGCCGCCAGCGTCCCCGACAACGGCGGCGCCTACTTCGTCCCCGCCTTCTCCGGCCTCTTCGCCCCCTACTGGCGGTCCGACGCCCGCGGCGTGGTCACCGGCCTGACCGCGTACGTCACCAAGGCGCACCTGGCCAGGGCGGTCCTCGAAGCGACCAGTTGGCAGACCCGCGAGGTCGTCGACGCCATGCAGCGCGACTCGGGGGTGCGGATCGGGGCGCTGCGGGTGGACGGCGGCATGACCGTCAACAGTCTGCTGATGCAGCACCAGGCCGACGTGCTGGGTGTGCCGGTGATCCGGCCGGTGGTCGCCGAGACCACCAGCCTCGGCGCCGCCTACGCGGCCGGGCTGGCCACCGGGGTGTGGGACGGTCCCGACGCGCTGCGGGCGCACTGGCGGGAGGACACCCGCTGGAAGCCGGGCATGCCCGAGGCGGTACGCACCCGCGAATACCGGCGCTGGAAGAAGGCCGTGGAGCGCAGTCTCGACTGGCTGGACGACGAGCCGCCGGTGCCCACCGGCCGCCGCGGTTGAAAGCGCCGGTGAGCCGCGCGGCGCGGCGGGCGGGACGTCAGGACGCCTCAGGTGGCGGCCGGCGCGCGGCGGCCCGCCGCCACCGCCGCCGCGTGCTCGACCACCGCGATCAGCACCTGCTTGGCCGACTCGCGCTCCCGCGCGTCGCACAGCACCACCGGCACCCCCGGGTCGAGGTCGAGCGCCTCGGTGACCACGTCCGGGGCGTGCAGCTGGGCGCCGTCGAAGCAGTTCACCGCGACCGCGAAGGGGATGCCGCGCCGCTCGAAGTAGTCCACCGCGGCGAAGCAGTCCTCCAGCCGCCGGGTGTCGGCCAGCACGACCGCACCCAGCGCGCCCTGCGCCAGCTCGTCCCACAGGAACCAGAACCGGTCCTGCCCGGGTGTCCCGAACAGGTAGAGTACCAGGTCCTCGCGCAGCGTGATCCGGCCGAAGTCCATCGCGACGGTGGTGGTGCGCTTGCCTTCCACGCCCGCGAGGTCGTCGACCGGCCGGCCCGCCTCGCTCAGCGCCTCCTCGGTCCGCAGCGGCCTGATCTCGCTGACCGTGCCGACCAGGGTCGTCTTGCCGACCCCGAAGCCGCCGGCGACCAGCAGCTTGAGCGCGACCGGCTCCGCGGCGGACGGCTGACGACGGCGGTCGGCGTGGGCGATGGCCATGGTGTCTTCTACTTCCCTGCAGAGGTGCGGACTTGGGGTGGTCGCACGGGGTACCGGCAGCCTAGTGGTCGCTACAGCGCCCGCAGACCGTTGATGACCTCGCGCAGAATGCTCTCGTCAGGCAGTTCGGCCGGCGGCACCGGCTGGTGGACCAGGACGTGCCCGGCCTCCAGCAGGTCGCCGATGAGCACCCGGACGACGCCGACGGGCAGATCGAGGTCGGCGGCGAGTTCCGCCACCGACACCGACTGCACCCGGCAGTGCTCGACGATGTCGAGATGCTCAGGTGACAGGGTGCGGTCCTCGTCGACGCCCGCGTCGGCGTCCTCGTCCCGTGCCATCACCAGGGCGATCAAGTCGAGCTTCGCCTCGGCCGCGTGGCTCGTACGCCCACGTGTCATCGCGTAGGGCCGTACCACCGGCCCTGCCGCGTCGTCGTACCAGCGGTCCGATTCAGACGTCATAACACCCTGTCACCCCATGTCCGCTTGGCGGCCCTCAGCCGCTCAGTGCCGTGCCACCGCTGTGCCGAGGGGCGGCGGCCAGATGGACCCCCACCCGCTTGACCAGCAGGGCCATCTCGTATGCCACCTGGCCGACGTCGGAGTCCGCGTCGGCCAGCACCGCGAGGCAGCTGCCGTCGCCGGCCGCCGTGACGAACAGGAAGGCCTCGTCCAACTCCACGATGGTCTGCCGGACCTGGCCGGCGTCGAAGTGCCTGCCGACGCCCTTCGCCAGGCTGTGGAAGCCGGAGGCGACCGCCGCCAGATGCTCCGAGTCCTCTCGCGTCAGGCCGTCCGATGCGCCGGTGGCCAGGCCGTCCCCGGACAGCACCAGAGCCTTGCGAATACTGGCGACCCGGGTGACCAGGTCGTCCAGGAGCCAGCTCAGCTCACGTGTCGGGCTCGATGCTGCAGTCATCGACCGTTCCCCTCAGGTGTCGTTCTCGGTGCTGTCGTCGATGGGTCGTCGCCAGGTGCCGCCGCGCCGTCCGGCTCGGCCTCCGCCGCCTGGCGGCCGCGCTGCCAGCCGCGCTGGATCGCGGACATCCGGTCGCGTACCTCGTCGGCGGACCGCTCCCGGCCGCCGTCACGCTCCTTGTCTGCGGAGCCGGACCGTGCCGCCGCCGCGTCGGCCCGCAACTGCGGCGCCAGGCTGGCCTGCCTGACCCGCCGCGGCAGCACGACGCCGCCGCTGTCCGCGCCGTCCGCGGCCGGCTCCGGGGCCGTGCCCGGCGTCTCCTGCCGCTCCTGCCGCGGGCGGGGCAACGACGGTACGGCCGTCACCGCCCGCGGCACCTGCTGCGTCGCCGTGCGGGGCCTGCGGCGGGGCAGCGGCAGCGGTTCCGCGGGCGCCTGCTCGTCTGCCCCGGGGGGGCCGGCCGGCTCCTGCGGGCCGTCGAGCCCCCGGGCGAAGGCCGCGGTCAGCGGCTCCTCCTGGTGCGGGGCGTGCTCCTTGTGCCGCTCACCGCCGATGTCGTCCACGCCTTCGAGACCCCACTGGCGGAACGTGTGCTCGGTGTCGCCCGCCGCGTCGAGGCCGAGCGGCTGCGCGGCCCCGGGCAGCCGGGTGCCGGCGGTGTCGTCGCCGGTGTCGCTGAGCAGCGTCTCGGGGATCATGACGACCGCGGTGGTGCCGCCGTACGCCGACTGCCGCAGCGAGACCCGTACGTTGTGCCGCCGGGCGAGCCGGCTGACCACGAACAGGCCGAGCCGGTCGGTGTCCGACAGCTCGAACTCGGGTGTCTCGGCGAGCCGCAGGTTCGCTTCCAGCAGCGCGTCGGGCGTCAGGCCGAGGCCGCGGTCGTCGATCTCCAGCACGAACCCGTTGGCGACCGGCTCGCCGTGCAGCTTCACGGTGGTGTGCGGCGGCGAGAAGACCGCGGCGTTCTCGATGAGTTCGGCGAGCAGGTGGGTGAGGTCGGCGACCGCGGCGCCGGCGACCGCCAGCCGCGGCAGCCGGCGTACCTCGATCCGCTCGTAGTCCTCGACCTCGGCGATCGCGGCCCGGACCACGTCCATCAGCTGCACGGGCTTGCGCCACTGCCGGGAGGGGGCCGCGCCGGAGAGGATGACCAGGCCCTCGGCGTGCCGGCGCATACGGGTGGTCATGTGGTCGAGCCGGAAGAGGTCGGCCAGCTCCTCGCTGTCCTCGGCGCGGCGCTCCATCGCGTCCAGCAGGGTCAGCTGGCGGTGCAGCAGCACCTGGCTGCGTCGGGCGAGGTTGACGAAGACCTCGGAGACGCCCTTGCGCAGGTCGTTCTGCCGGACGGTGGCCTCCACGACGGCCCGCTGGAGGGTGTTGAGCGCCTTGCCGACGTGGCCGATCTCGTCATCGGCGTACTCCAGCCGCGGCACCTCGGTCTCGACGTCGATCTGCTCGCCGGCCGCCAGCCGCCGCATGACCCGCGGCAGCCGGGTGCCGGAGACCTCCTGGGCCTCCCGGCGCAGGCCGGTCAGGTCCCTGATCAGGCCGCGGCCGACGCGTACCGAGACGAACAGCGAGGAGACCACCGCGATCAGGCCGATGCCGATGACCAGGGCCGCCTTGACGATGTCGGCCGTCCCGACCGGCTGCTTGTCCACCAGCCGGTTGTCGGTGGCGGCGTCGAGCCGGCCCAGGTCGTCCATCGCGGTCGCGGCGAGCCCTGGCCAGGACAGGTGGGCCGCCACGATCGGCGCGTCGGAGACGCCGCCGGCGATCACCGCGTCCTCGGCGGAGCGCAGCGACTTGCCGTTGCCGTCCTTCCAGTACGTGTCGTAGGGCGCGCGCTCCTCGTCGGACAGCTGCCACAGGCTGTTGTCGTAGTAGTTGCGCTGCTCGGCCACCGCGAAGGTGAAGGACCGCAGTTCGCCGTCGCTGATGTGCCCGGTGCTGATCGCGGCGGCCATCAGCGCGTCCTCGCGGCTGACCTCGTCGCGGGCGCGGTCGAGCTGGACGGCCGAGTGGTGCTCGTCGTCCAGCGCGAGGTCGTTGTGCGGGTTGAGCGAGTCGAAGAGCTGGAAGGCCGGCTCCGTCATCGCGTTGTACGCCTCGTAGACGTCGTTGCGGCCGATCCGGCCGTCGTCGGCGCGCTGGCGGAGCGTGGTGAGTCCCTCGACGGTGGTCAGGAACGTGTCGAGCCGGGTGCGTGCCTGGGCCGCCAGGGTGCCGCGTATGCCCGAGGTGGCGATACGGGTGCGCATCTTGGCGATCGAGGCGTCGGTGACCTGCTGCTGCTTGGTGTAGCCGATCCTGGCCTGCGAGTCCCGGGTGTTGGCCACGTAGATCATGGCTGCCCTGCGCTCCTGCTGGAGGCTCTGGACCGCGTCCTCGCCCGGGTAGCCGACATTGTCGAGCACCCGCTGGACGTTGGGCCGGTGCAGCAGCGGACGGCTGGTCACGATGGCGCCGAAGGCCCAGATGAAGGTCAGTGACACCAGAGGGATCAGCAGCAGCGCCACGATCTTCCGGCGGATCGTCGTACCGCGAAAGCTCATGGCCTCCCCAACGTCTCCCCCGCGAGGGGGCGTCTGTCTCGTTTAAACGGCGTGAGCCTACTACCGCCTCAGCGGTAACTCGAAAGTATGTCGGGGGGTTGGGCAGGTCTGCGGCGAAACGTACCCCGGAATGCACCTGGAGGATTCGGGGCAGCCACTCTTCATGGACTTAGAACAGCGGACCGTGTGGGTGGAAGAAACCGGCACACCGCGGCTGGCCGATCCGGTTCGGGCCGCCGCGGTGCGGGCGGGCCTGATAGCCGCGGGCGCGCTGCTGCAGGGCGTCACCGACGCCGTGCTCGCCCTCGGGCACTCGTGGCTGTCCGCGCCGCTGCTGCTGACCACGGTGCTCACCTCGGTCATCGCCACCTGGGCGGTGCTCGACGTGTGGGTGACCCGCCAGGTGTGGAATCAGCGCAACGGGGTGGTGTCCAGCCCGAGCAGCGCCGCCAGGGCCCTGCGCCGGGAGCGGCGCAGGGCGCGGCGGGCGGCCCACGGGGCCCGGTCGCAGCCGGCGAGGCGGCACCAACCGCGGCACATGGGGGTGTGAGGGGTCAGCGGGCGGCGGGTCGGGGCTGCGGTAGGGGCTCCGACCCGGGTCCCGGCCCCGGTGAGGCGTCCGGTCCGGTGTCCGGCGCGGCTTCCGGTCCGGCTTCCTGGGGCACTTCTGGCAGCGCTTCCGGGGCCGCTTCCGGCGGGCGGCGGAACATCCTGGTGGCGGTGATCTCGCCGTGCACCTGCTCGCCCTGCGGGTCCGGCACCGGGAGGCCGGGCCTGAGGTGCTCCTCAACGCTGATGTATTTCAGGCCGGCCCGCAGGTCCGCGTCATTGCGCAGCCTGACCACGAGCGGGAATTCGGCCAGCGCGGTCGTGTCGAAAAGCCCCGTGGTGTAGATGAGCTGCACCCCGAGCGCGTCCGCCACCGCCCGTTGCAGCTCCAGCAGATACGTGGCATTCGCACGCCCGATCGGATTGTCGAGGAAGAGCGTGCCCGCGTGCCGCTGGCGGTCCCTGCCGCGGTCGTTGCTCCGCAGCGCGGCCATCGTGCAGTAGAGCGCGATGGCGGCGGTGAGCAGCTGGCCGCCGGAGAAGACGTCGCCCATCTGCCCGACGGGGACGCGCTCGGCACGCAGCACGGCGTCGGGCTTGAGGATCTCCACCGCGATCCCGCGCGGCTGGAGAGCCGCGCCGACCCCGCGCAGCAGCAGCGACATCCCGTCGCGCCGCAGGTCGGAATTCTTTCGCAGCGCCGACCTGGTGGCCTCGTCGATGACCTCGCCGAGGCGCTCGGTCAGCACCGCCTGGTCGGGGTCCTCGAAGCGGATCCGGAGGAATTCCTGCCCTGACCACTCGCCGAGGCCCTCGGGCAGCCGGGACAGCCGCTGGGCCGAGCGCAGGGTGGCGAGCGCGGACTCCACCAGGCCGCGCAGCCGGTCCACGATGATGTCCCGGTTGCGCTCCAGCTGGCCCAGCTCGTCGGTCAGCACCCGGAGCCGGGGCGCGAAGGCGCTGGCCCAGGCCGCCGCGTGCTCGGGCAGCGCGGCGCCGGGCAGCTCCCTGATCTGCTGCCTGGCCGGGGTCCTGACCTGCTCGAAGCGGACCGCGTTGGCATGCCTGACCAGCACGTCTGCGGACTCGCGCAGCTGCGTCTCGGCGGCCGACAGGTCGGCGGCGCAGCCGCGCAGGCCGCGCCGGGCCTCGGCTGCGGCCTGCCGGGCCGCCTCCTGGCTGCCCGGATACGGCTGCGGCTCCTCCTCGTCGGGGTGCTGCGGCGGCCCGCCGTCCCGCAGCAGGTCGCGCAGCAGCGCGGCGGTCTCGTCGAAACCGCCCGCCGCGTCCTCGGCGGCCCGGTGTGCGGCGACCAGGTCGGCGTGGGCGGCGGTGGCCTGCTCCAGTGCCTCGCTGCGGGCGGCGACCTCGGTGGTGGCCGCGCGAAGCAGCTCCTGCGCGTGGTCGGCGTCGCGCGGCTGCAAGGCCTCGGGCAGCTCGGTGTGGTGCGGTGCGCCGCCGGGCGGCGCGAGGCGCTCCGCTTCGCCGCGCAGCCGGCCCAGCTGCTCGCTGGCGGCGGACGCGCGGGACTCCAGGGTCTGTACGAGTGCTTCCGCGCGGCCCGCCGCGGCCTGCCGGGACGGGCCGTCGGCGCCGTCGGGCCCTTCGAGCAGCTGGGCGGCGCGAGCGCGCACCTTGTTGGTGAGCCGGTCCAGCTCGACCAGCGCGGCATTCTCGGTGCTTTCCGCCCGCGCCTGCTCGGCCCGCAGGTCGGCGCCGACGCCGACCTTCTCGTAGACCTCGGAGGCCGCCCGGTAGGCCTCGCGCAGCGCGGGCAGCGAGGTGGCGGTGTCGCCTTCCGCGGCGGCCGCCGCCGTGCCGTCGTCGGGGGCGCCGGCGATCTCGGCCCGCTCCGCGCGCAGCACCCGGGCGGTGCGGCGGGCGTCGTCCGAGGCGCGCTGGGCGGCCCTGCGGTCCTCGTCGGCGGCGCGGGCCTGCGCCAGGCAGGCCTCCGCGCGGGCCTCCGCCTCCGCGGCGTCCGTGGTCAGCTCGCGGGCCCTGCGCTGCCAGTTGGCCCGCTCCCGCAGCCGGTGGGCGAGCCCGGCCAGCGCGTCGGCGCTGCGGCGTGCCTGCTCGGCGGCGGCCCTGCGGGTGTCGCTGTCCTGCGCGGCCTCCGCGGCGACGGCCTCGGCCTCGGCGCGGGCGGCGCGCGCGGCGGCCAGCTCCGCGCGGGTGCGCTCGACGGTGTCCCGGGCGGCGGCGGCCTCCGCGGCCAGTTCCGCGAGACGCCCCTGCGGGCAGGCGGCACGCCAGGAGGCGAGCCGGGCCGCGAGCGTACGATCGTGGGCGAGGCGCGCCGCGAGCGCCCTGATCTCCTCCTCGCGCGCGGTCGCCCTGGCCCGCAGCGCCCGGCGCTCACCGTCCGCCGCGAATTCGTCGTGCATCGCCGGGTTCGGCGGTACGAGGAAGACGTCCGGCTCGGTGCCGGCCGCCGGGGGCGGGGCCAGCAGCGCGGCGGCGGTGCCGACCGCCACCGTGGAGCGCGGCAGCAGGGCCGCCTGCGCCAGCACCTCCCTGGCCCGCTGATACGTCCCCGGCTCGGTCACCACGACCCCGTCGACCAGCTCGGGCCTGGCAGCGAGCACCACGGCGTGGTCGGCCGGGTCCACGGCCTGCGCCAGATAACGCCACCCGGGCAGCGCCGGAATGCCGTGCTCGCCCAGATACTCGACGGTGGCCAGCACGTCGGGGCCGGGCGGCAGCAGGCCCCCGTCTCCGAGCGCCCCGAGAATCCGCGCGTCGTCCGCGGCGGCGGTCCGCAGGTCGAACAGCTGCCGCTCCGCGGCGGCCACCGCGCTGTCGAGCAACTCCCGCAGCGGCTCGGCGAATTCCTCCAGCCTGCCGGGACTGATCCCACCGTCCCGACCGGCACCGGAGCCGGTGCGTTCGCCGGACGGACCGGCCGTCCCACCCGCGCCGGCGGCCCGCGAGCCGGTAGCGCCGGACCCGGGCTGCTCGCCCGATGGGACGCCATGTGCGGCGTCCCCGCCGGACGGAACGGCCGTCCCGCCCGCGCCGCCGGCCCGCGAGCCCGCAGTGCGGGACCCGGGCGGAGCGTCGGTGGGGGCGCCCGTCTGGGCCGCCTGGGAGTCGCCGGCTTCGTGCGCGCCTCGGTCACCGGTGGCCGGGCGGGGGGTGGGGAGGCTGAGGAGGGCGGTGAGACGGGGATCGGTGGTCAGGGAGGTGGCGGACAGGGTCGCCGCGGACAGGGCGGATTCCGCGGTGGACAGGGCGTCGGCGGCGCGGGCCGCGGCCAGTTCGGCGCGGGATTCGGCCGCCGCGGCGTCCCGGGCGCGGGCGGCCGCGGCGCGGGCGGTGTCGGCGGCGGCGCGGGACAGCTCGGCGGCCGAAGCCTCCGCGTCGGCGGCGGCGAGGGCCGCGCGTGCGGGGTCGGCGTCGGGCGCGGAGTCGTCGAGCCAGCCGGACCGTACGGCCTCGGCGGTCTCCTGCTCGACCTCGGCGAGGCGCTGCGCGAGGTGCCCGGTCTCGCTGCGGGCGCGCTGCGCCTCGGTCGCGGCGGCGGTCGCGTCCCGGTGCGCGGTCTCCGAGCGCGCCTGGAGCTCCGCCGAGCGCTCCTCCTCCTCGTCGGCCTGCCGCTCGGCGCGGGCGGCGGCGCCGTGCAGCGCGCGTACCAGCTCGGCGGCGGCCGTGGTGCGGGCGGCGAGCGCGGGGGCGGCGTCCCGCTCGGCCTCGCGGATGGCCGCGCTGACCCGCCGCAGCCTGTCCCCCGCGGCCCGCTGCCGCAGGACGGTCTCGGCGGCCTGCCAGGCGGCGTGCAGGGTGCGTGCGTCGCCCAGCTCGCGGCGGACTGCCGCCGCGCCCTTGTCCGCCGCGGCCAGCGCCAGCGACGCGTGGCGGTACGCGATTTCCGCCGCGGTCAGCGCGCTGCCCGCGCGGGCCTGCTCGGCGTCGGTGACCGCGTGCGCGGCCCGCGCCATGTCCTGGGCGATCTCGCCGGTCCTGGCACGCTCCTGCTGGGCGCGGGCCGACAGCCGACGGGCCAGCGCGCGGGTGCGGCGCTCGGACTGGGCGTGCACGGCACGGGCCCGGTCGCGGGCCTCGGCGCCGTCGACGATGCGTTCCAGCAGGTCGAGCGAGCCCGCGGTGAAGTCGCGCTCCGCGGTCAGCTCCGCCCGGCGGCCGAGCTTTCCCGCGAAGCCGTGGACGAGGTCGGCGAGACCGTCGGTGTCACGGGTGTCGGTGACGGCGCGCAGCAGCAGGTCGGTGAAGTCGGAGTCCTTCTTGACCGCGAACAGGCCCGCGGCCTCGCCCTCGTCGGCGTTCATCTCCCGCTGGTAGCGGAACAGTTCGGGGTCGAGGCCCAGGCCGCCGAGGTGTTCGTTCCACCGGTCGTGGATCTCCTCCCACACCACGTCCAGGTGCGGATAGGCCTTGCCCGCCTCGGTGAGCGCGTCCCTGAAGCCCTTCATGGTGCGGCGCCTGCCGCGGGCCCCTGAGGCGCCCTCGACCGGCGGGCGTACCGCCGTGGACTCGGCGACCGGCAGCGAGTCCAGGCTCAGCCCGGGCCCCGGCCGGAAGGAATACCAGGCCTCGGCGAATCTGCGCGGGTCGGCCGACACCTGCCGGCCGCGCCACTCGCTGACCTTGCCGACCACGACCAGCTCGCCGGTGACAGTGTGCTGCCACTCCAGCGCCACATGCCCGCAGTCCTCGGCCAGCAGGAATTTGCGCAGCACACCGGAGCTGGCGCCGCCCAGCGTGTTGCGGTGCCCGGGCAGCATCACCGAGAAGATCAGCTTGAGCAGGACGGACTTCCCGCCGCCGTTCTCCAGGAAGAGCACTCCGGCGGGGGCCGGGCGGCGCGGCGGCCCGGCCGGCTCGTCCGCGAAGAAGTCGCCCTGTGCCGGGGCGGGTTGCGGCACCGGCTCGCCGACGCCCCGCAGGTCGAGCACCGTGTCGGCGTAACGCGCGCCGGCGGGCCCGATGGAGTAGAGGCGGAGTCGGGAAAGCTCGTACATGCGGCGGACTCTCGTGGCTGGGTGGGGCGGGTGGGCTCGGGCGGGGGCGGTTCAGGCGGAGGTGTGGAAGGGCAGGCCCGCGTCGGCGACCAGGTCCGCGCCGTCGTCGGAGGCGGCCGCGGGCAGCAGGCTCGCGGTGCCGTCGGTGACCGGCACGACGCCGAGGTCGAGCAGTTCGGCCATCGCCGCGCTGCCCGCCATGTCGCGCACCTGGAGCTGGTAGCGGGCGGTGGTGCGGTACGTGCCGCCGGACTCGTCGCCGGTGCGCTGGAGGAAGCCGGAGTCGACCAGGAAGGCGAGGGCCTTGCCGATGATCCCGGTGGTCGAGCCGGCCAGCCGGCGGGCGTCCTTGGTCGCGCCGGTGGCGGTGCGCCGGGTGTAGACCCGCCAGGCCGCCTCCAGTCCGGGCGCGTCGCTGGCCGGGTCGGTGTTCTCGCCCGTCTCGTCGGCTCGCTCCTCCAGCCGGCGGCACGCCTGGCGGACGAAGGCGTCGACCCCGTTGACGGTGATCCGGCCGATGTAGCCGTCGTCGGCGAGGTCCTCCGGGCGCGGGAAGGCCAGCGCGGCGGCTGCCAGATGCGCCAGCCCGTGCAGGAACCTGTCCCCGGCGTCGGAGGCGGCCCTGCGGGCGTAGTCACCCATGCGGACGGCGAAGACCGAGTCCTCGCCGGCGGCGACGGCCATGCCGGCCCGCGGCGAGACTTCCAGCACGACCAGGCCGAGCCCGGCGGCGACCGCGTCGGCGATCCGGGCGAAGCCGGGGTCCTCGCGGTGGCGTCTGACCAGCTCGGCATATTCCACGTCCCTGGCGGGCAGCAGCTTCGGCTGCAGGCCGAAGCCGACCAGGCGGGCGGCGTCGGCGACGTCGCCCGGGGTCAGGGCCGCGGCGCCGTCCCTGGGCGATTGCTGGGCGGCTTCCCCGGTCTCCGCGTCGTCGTCGCGGTGGTCGCTCACGTCGTTCTCTCTTTCGGGTCCGCGGGGCGGGCGGCGAGGCGGGCGGTGCCCAGGATCAGGTCGGCGCCGCCGAAGTCGGGGTCGTCCAGCTCGGTGCCGTCGTCCACGGCGAAGAGCACCTGCGGCTCGCCCTGGCGCACCGCGGTCCCGACCGGCGGCGAAGCGGCGTGCAGCGCCAAGAGGGCGACCAGATACGGCAGGTCGGGGTCCCTGCGGCGGGCCTCCGCGAGCAGCCCGGACAGCCGGCGGGGCGCGTCGTGCGGCAGGTCGAGCAGGTCGAGGGCGGACTCCAACTGCTCGTCGGAGAAGCGGCTGTCGTCGGGGGTGGCGACGAGGTCGGGCTCGGGCATCTCCGCGCCCAGGTGGTCCCTTTCGACCGGCGGGGTCAGCAGCAGGTCGATCAGGTCGGTGACGCGGACCGCGGCCGGGGTGCGCAGGCCGGTGCCGCGGGCGAAGAAGGCGTCGGTCACCCGCGAGGCCCGCTCCACCGGCAGCGGCAGCAACGGTGCGACGAGCTGGCCGTACAGGTCGAGGCCCGCGCGCGCGGGCGGCGCGGCGAAGGCCTGCCGGTCCTGCTCGGCGCGGAACAGCGGCCCGGCCTCCAGCAGCCGTGACTGCAGCTGGGTGTGCCGCCGGATGCAGTCCTTGACGATGTCGACCAGCTCGGCGGCCCGCCGCTTGTGCTCGGGCTCCTCGGCCTCGTCGCGCGCCTTGCGGATGTTGGTGAGGATCGCGTTCTCATGGCGGTAGCGGTCGGCGACGTGGTCGAGGGCTTCGGCGATCATGTCGGGGACCTGCCGCAGCCAGTCCACGGCCCGGACATTGCGCCGGGTCGCCTCCAGGGTGCGGCGCAGCGTCTCGGCGTACTGGACCGTGCGGTAGCGGGCCTGCTCGGCGGCCAGTTGGGCGTCGGCGAGCCTGCCGCGGCTGATCAGCACCTCCAGCTTGACCTCGGCGGCGATCTGGGCGCTGGTGACGTCGGTGTCGAGCGCGCCCACCAGCACGTTGACCGCCTCGTCGGTGGTGCGCAGGTAGACGCTGCCGCCGGGGCCCGGCACCTCCTCGATGAGCTTGAAGTCGTAGTCCCGCCGCACATAGGCGCCGTCCGCGCCGAACGTGCCGTAGACGGCGCGGAATCCGCGGTCGGCGCTGCCGACGTTGATCAGGTTCTCCAGCACCCAGCGGGCGACCCGCTCGTGCTCCGGATGGCCGCGGGCCGGGGCCTGGGCGGCGACCCGGGGCAGCAGCCTGGCCACTATCTGGTCGTGGTCGGCACCGGTGTCGAAGTCCATGTTGAGCGTGACCAGGTCGATCGCGGCGAGCGCGACCTCCGCCATCGCGTACACCGAATACTCGCCCGCGAGGTTGGCCTTGCGGGTGTCGAGGTCGTGCAGCGGCGCGGTGCAGGCGAGTGCCTTGAGCCGGCGGGCCAGGCCCTCGTCGGCGGCGGGGCCCGGGGCCGGCCGGGCGGCACCCGGCAGGGGATACGGGACTGTGGTGGTCACGCCCCACACATTAGGCGGTGCCACCGACAACGAACGAAACGGCACGGATCGGCACGGGGCGGGCACGCGTTGTCGGTGCGGGATGCCATGATCGGGGCACGGGAATCCTACGGCACCGGTGGACACGACGGGGGAACCATCATGGCGGACACGGGCGGAGGGGCGGCCGGGGCCGAAGTCGTCGAGGCCATCGAGACCATCGACCTCAACGCCGATCTCGGCGAGGGTTTCGGGCGCTGGCACCTCACCGACGACGACGCGCTGCTCTCCGTGGTCACCAGCGCCAATGTCGCCTGCGGCTTCCACGCCGGCGATCCCGCGACGATGCGGCGGGTGTGCGACCGGGCCGCCGCCCGCGGGGTGCGGATCGGGGCGCAGGTCTCCTACCGCGACCTGGCGGGCTTCGGGCGGCGGTCGATGGACGTGCCGCCGGTGGAGCTGGCCGCGGAAGTCGCTTATCAGATCGGTGCGTTGGAGGTCTTCGCGCGCGCGGCCGGCGCGTCGGTGGCCTATGTGAAGCCGCACGGCGCGCTGTACAACCGGGCGGTGCACGACGCGGAGCAGGCCGCCGCCGTCGTGGAGGGCGTCGTGCTGGCCGGCCGGCTGCCCGTACTGGGCCTGCCCGGCTCGCAGTTGCTGGCCGCCGCCACCAGTGCCGGGCTCCCCGCGGTGACCGAGGCCTTCGCCGACCGCGCCTACACCGCCCAGGGCACTCTGGTGCCGCGCCGCGAGCCCGGCGCCGTGGTGGAGGAGCCGGACGCGGTGGTGGAGCGGGCGGTGCGGATCGCCTCCGGCGGCGGGGTGACGTCGGCGGACGGGACGCCGGTGGGGATCGCGGCGCGCTCGCTGTGCGTCCACGGCGACACCCCGGGCGCCGCGCGACTCGCCGCCCGAGTGCGGCAGGCGCTGGAGGCGGCCGGGCTGCGGTTGGCGGCGTTCGCATGAAGTGCCGGGTGCTGGCGATGGGCCGCGGTGCCGTACTGGTCGAGACCGAGGACGGCGAGCGCGCGCAGGCGCTGCACGCCGAACTGCTGCGGCGGCGCGAGGCCGGGGAGTTTTCCGAGGTACGGGAGATCGTGCCGGCCGCGCGAAGCGTCCTGGTCGCCGGCCTCACCGACCCCCGCGCCTTCGCCGCCGCGGTGTCCGGCTGGGACGTGCCTCCGGTCGAGGCCGGCCGGGCCGAACTGCGCGAGGTGGCCGTACGGTTCGACGGCCCGGACGTCGCGGAGGTCGCCGCACTGTGGTCGGTACGCCCCGACGAGCTGCCCGGCATCGTCACGGCGACGCCCTTCCGCGTCGCCTTCTGCGGCTTCGCCCCGGGCTTCGCGTACCTGACCGGACTCCCCGCCGCCCGGCACGTCCCCCGCCGCCCGACCCCGCGCACGGTGGTCCCCGCCGGCTCCCTCGGCCTCGCAGGCCCCTACGCGGGCCTCTACCCGAGGTCGTCGCCCGGCGGCTGGCAGCTGATCGGCACGACGGACGCTCCGCTGTGGGAACCCGGCCGCGAGCCGGCCGCACTGCTCTCCCCCGGCACCGAGGTGCGCTTCGTCCTGGCGGACCGGTGAAGGGGGGTGCGGGCCCGGGGGGCCCGCAGGGCTCGGGGGGCTCCGAGGGCGAGTGGGCGTACGCGCCCGGGCGTGTGCTCGCTATGGAGGTGGCCGCCGCGTTGCCGGCGCCGGGCTTTCCGCCCGGGATCGCCGATCCGGCGGGGCGCGGACACGTGACGGGGGGTCAGGGGTGAGCGCGGCGGTGTTGCAGGTGGTGCGGGCCGGGGCGTTGACGACCGTGCAGGACATCGGCCGGGCCGGGTTCGCGCATCTCGGGGTGCCGCGGTCCGGGGCGTTGGACCTGCCGGCCCAGAGGTTGGCGAATCGGCTGGTCGGCAATGGCGAGCGGGCCGCAGGGCTGGAGACCACCGTGACGGGATGCGCGCTACGGGCGTCGCGGACGGTGCTGATCGCGGTCACCGGGGCGGGCTGCCCGGTACGGGTCGACGGCCGGCCCGCGGCCTGGGGTGCGCCCGTGGTCGTGCCGGCCGGCGCGGTGCTCGACGTCGGGGCGGCCACGGTCGGGTTGCGCAGTTACATCGCGGTGGCCGGCGGGCTCGCTGTCGACTCGGTGCTGGGCAGCCGGGCCACGGACCTGCTGTCCGGGCTCGGCCCGGCGCCGCTCGCCGACGGCGACGAGTTGCCCGTCGGGCGGGACCGGAACCGCGGCGCCGCGGCCGATGTCGTGCCGTACGGCTCGGCCGGTGCGGAGCTGGTGCTGCCGTTCCTGCCCGGTCCGCGGGACGACTGGTTCGCGCCGGGCTCCCTGCGCGCCCTGGTCACCGGGCACTACACCGTCTCCCCCGCCTCCAACCGCATCGGCCTGCGCGTCCAGGGCCCCGCGCTGAGCCGAGCCCCCGGGCGGGACGGCGAGCTGCCCAGCGAGGGCATGGTGCCGGGGGCCGTCCAAGTGCCGCCGGACGGCCGCCCTGTCGTCTTCCTCGCCGACCACCCCACCACCGGGGGGTATCCGGTGATCGGCGTCGTTCCCGAGGAGTCGCTGCCCTCCGCGGCCCAGTCCGCGCCCGGCACGAGGGTCCGCTTCGTGGCCCTGCGGGCCGGGCGGCCGGTGCTGTGAAGTAGCCCCGGCCGCGCGATTCTCCCGACGGTTCGTCGTGGCTGGGCGCGCAGTTCCCCGCGCCCCTGACGGGCTGCCCCCCGTTCCGCACACGACGGTTCGTCGTGGCTTGTCGCGCAGTTCCCCGCGCCCCTGACGGGCTGCCCCCCGTCCGCACGCGACGGACCGTTCTAGCCGGGGGCGGACGGCCGCGCGGGCGGCGGCGCCGTAGCGGGCCCGCAGCCGCGCGTCGGCGTGCAGCAGGCGGACGGCGGTCCGTACGGCGAGGTCGTCCCCGGGCGGGACGAGCAGGCCGGTCCTGCCGTGGCCGACCAGGTCGAGGGGGCCGCCGGCGGCCGGGGCGATCACCGGGACGCCGCTGGCCATGGCCTCCTGGACGGTCTGGCAGAAGGTCTCGAACGGGCCGGTGTGGCAGAAGACGTCGAGCGAGGCGTAGAAGCGGGCGAGGTCGTCCCCGGTCCTGCGGCCGAGGAAGACCGCGCGCGGCAGGGCCTGGCGCAGCCCGGCGGCGCTGGGGCCGTCGCCGACCACGACGACGCGCACACCGGGCAGTTCGCAGGTGCCGGCCAGCAGTTCGACGTGCTTCTCGGCGGCGAGCCGGCCGACGTAGCCGACGATCAGCTCGCCGCGCGGGGCGAGTTCGCGGCGCAGCGCCTCGTCGCGGTGAGCGGGGTGGAAGCGAACCGAGTCGACGCCGCGCGGCCACAGGTGGACCCGGGGCACGCCCTGGCCGGCGAGCGCGGCGGCCGCGGCGGTGGAGGGGGCCAGGGTGCGCGCGGCGGCGGTGTGGACGGCGCGGATCCGGCGCCAGGCGGCGGCCTCGCCGGCGTTCAGGTACGTCCTGGCGTAGCCGGCCAGGTCGGTCTGGTAGACGGCGACCGCCGGTATGCCCAGCCGGGTCGCGGCGGCGAGGCCGCGTACCCCGAGGACGAACGGACTGGCCAGGTGGACGAGGTCGGCGCGGTGCGCGGCGATGGCGGCGGCGGTGCGCCGGCCGGGCAGCGCGACGCGCACCTGCGGGTAGCCGGGCAGCGGCAGGGAGGGGACGCGGACGACCTGGCAGGGGTCGTCGGCGTCCTGGTCGTACGGGCCGGCGGGCGCGACGACCATCGGCTCGTGGCCGCGGCGGGCGAGGTGTTCGGCCGTGCGCAGGGCGCAGTGGGCCACTCCGTTGACGTCGGGTGGGAAGGACTCCGTGACGATGGCGACTCTCATACGGACGTTGTCGCCGCGCCGGACGTTGTCAGGGCCACGAGGATCTTTCCCGAAGGGGAACGCCCCATGAGCGTTGGGCCGCGCTCAGGCCACGGGCCTGGACGTCCGCGACGGCACGGGCTCTCCCGCCCCGGCGACCCCCGGCGCCGCGCCACCGGGGGGAGCCCGACGACGGGCTCCGGGATCAGCGGGAGGTGCCGCCGGAGCTGAGGCGGCCGCGGACGGCCGTCTGGACCTCCGCCTCCTCCGCGGGGTCGGCGGCCAGCCGGCGCAGTTGGGTCAGCACCCGGACGTCGCCGGAGGCGGCCCGGTGCGCGGCCAGTTCGCGGGTGGCCTCCTCGCAGTCCCACAGGCACTCGACGGCGAAGCCGGCCGCGAAGCCGGGGTCGGCGAGCGCAAGGGCGCGGGCGGCGGTGCCACGCAGCTGGGAGGAGGACGTCTCGCGGTAGAGGTGCCGCAGCAGGGGTGCGGCGCGGCAGGCGGCGAGCCGGCCGACGCCTTCGACGAGGGGGTCGAGCCCTTCGGCGTCTGCGCCGCCCGACTGGACGGTGCGGCGCAGTGCGGCGAGGACGAGGTCGGCGTCGGCGGGGCCGCCGTGGCGGGCGAGCATCCGGGCCGCGGCCGCGCCGAGCGGGTCGGTGCGCACCGCCCAGCAGCGGGCGCGGGCCATCGCGGCGTCGTCGTACATGCGCGCGAAGGACTCGACGGCGGCGCGCACCACGCGCTCGTCGACGGCCTCGGCGGCGGCCTCGATCAGGTCGAGGCACTTCGGGTCTCGGCGGTCGGCGAGGTGCCGCAGGGCGGCGGCGCGGGCGGCGGAGGGGCCGTGCAGGGCGGCGTCCAGCAGGGCCGGACGGTCCTCGGGGCCGGCGACGGCGGCCAGGCAGCGGGCGGCGGGCTGGTCCCTCTCTGCGCAGGGGTGGGCGTCGAGGCCCTGCTGCGCCCATTCCAGGACGGCGCCGACGCTCCAGCCGGGGGTGGGCCCCGCCGAGCGCATCTGGCGCTGCCAGCGGTCGAAGCTGACCTGTTCCGTGGCCTGCCTGACCCTCTCCGCGGTGGCGGGGTGCGAGGCGTCCTCGGCCCAGAGCTGCCAGGGGCGGGGTTCGTAGGCCTCGCGGACCGCCCGGGCGAGGGCGGCGTCGCCCTCGGGGGTGCGGGGGAAGCGGGCGACCACGGCGGGGCCCAGGGCGCGCAGCCCGGCCTCGCCGTCGCGTACGGCCAGTTCGTCCAGCGCCCATTCCCAGCAGCCGCCGGTGGCGGCGTAGCGGCGCAGCAGGTTGAGGGCGTCCCTGCGGCCGTATCCCGCCAGGTGGCCCAGTACGGACAGGGCCAGGCCGCAGCGGTGCTCGTCGGGGACGATCAGGTCGTCGGGGCGGAAAAGGTGCTGTTCGATCCCGTCGAGCGGGCCCTCCAGGTCGGAGTAGAGCCGCGCGTAGTAGAGGGAGCGCGACTCGACGCGCCAGTCGAGCCGCGGGTCGCGCAGCACGCAATGCTCCAGGGCGGCGAGCGCGTCGGCCCGCGGTGCCGCGAGGGCGTGCAGGGGACCGTCTCCGCGCCCCCGCTGGAGGAGGCCGAGAAGGGTGCCGCTGGGCGCTATGTCTGGGTCAAACATGAGGTCAGCATCCGGTGCGGGGGGTTGCATGGCAACGGGATTTCCGCTGCTGATGCCCGGCATCCTTACCGATCACCGGGCATTTCACACCTGGTGGCCGGGGCGGACCCCGTGGGGACGGGCGGCGGCAGCCTACCGACTCGGCGGCGCGCTGTCGCTTCGGGAGCGCCTCGCGGGCGGGGGCAGGGTGGCCCCCGGGTGACGTACGGGCGGCCGGGGGGCGGCGGTTGCGCGGCCGAAAACCCGCTGGGCTGTTGGCATATGCCGCAAGCACCACCAGTTCGGGTATCGCGGAAACCCTTACGACCCATCGCTCCCTGTGCAACAGTCGTTACCGGTCCCTTCCGTCCGCCACGGCCGTTGAGAGCCTGCCAGCAGACACGTTCGGAGTGCGTCATGCCGTCCCCTACGCACGCGGATCACGCCGCCGCGCAACCGCCGGACCCCGGTACGGTGGACGCGCTGATCTCCCAGGCACGCCAGCTCAGGACCCGGGTCGACGCGGTCCTGCGGGACAGCGACACCGCCGGAGACCCGCAGCTGCGCTGGCAGCGTGCGCTGTGCGACCTGGCCGTGCACCAGCTGGACGACCTGGGCACCCACCTCGGGCAGCTCAGGGACGGCCTGGACCCCGCCGACCTGCCGCCCGACGGGCTGCTGCTGCTCGATGTGCCGCTGCAGCCGTCCCGGCCGGACGCGGCCGCGGTGGGGGCACTGGGCCGGGCCGGCAGCGCGCAGTGGGACCTGCTCACCGACGGGGCGCTGTGGTCGGACGAGCTGTACCGCATCTTCGGCCGCTCCCCCGAGGACGGCCCGCTCACCCTGGACGAGCTGCCGTCCTGGCTGTTCGCCGAGGACCAGGCGGTGCTCACCGAGATGGTGACCGGCTGCCTGGTGGACGGCCGGCCGATCGACGGCGAGTTCCGTATCGTGCGCGCGGACGGCTCGGTGCGCACCGTGCACATGGTCGGCGAGCCGGTGCTCGGCGCCGACGGCGGCACCGAGTCGATGTGGGCGGTGCTGCGGGACGTCAGCGATCTGCGGCGCAGCCAGCGGACGTTGCGGGAGACCAGGGAGTCGCTGCAGCGGCAGCGGCAGATCGCGCAGACCGAGCGGCGTATGGCGGTCGAGCTGCAGGAGGCCGTGCTGCCGCCGTGGCGCGGCGCCCAGCGCTTCCCGCTGGACGGGGGGCCGACCACGATGGACCTGGCGGCGCACTATCTGCCGTCCGCGACCAGCGCCCTGATCGGCGGCGACTGGTACGACGCGATGCAGTTGCCGGACGGGGCCTCCTTACTCACCGTCGGCGATCTCACCGGACACGGTGTGGCCGCCACGTCCGGCATGGCGATGCTGCTGGGCGCCCTGCGCGGAATGGCCGTCGCCGGCCTCCAGCCGGGCCCGCTGATGGGCTGGCTCAACGAACTGCTCGACACCTCGCCGCAGCCCGCCCTCGGCAGCGCCCTGTGCTGCCGGTACGAACCGGCCACCCGCGTGCTGCACTGGTCGCAGGCGGGCCACCCCGCCCCGCTGCTGTTCCGCAACGGGACAGGGCGGTCCCTCGATCCGCCGGACGGCGTCCTGCTCGGCGCCACCTCGGGCGCGCAGTACACCCAGGCACGCGAGCAGCTGGCACCCGGTGACCTGCTGGTGCTGCACACCGACGGCCTGGCGCCGCGCCGCGTGCTCGTCGACACCTCGACGGGCACGGCGGAGGCCGCGGCGGGCGGGAACCGGCTGCTGGCCATGGCCCCGCTCTTCGCCGCCGCCAGGACCGCGCAGGACTGCGTACGGCTGGTGGCGGAGGAGTTCGGCACGCCGGACCGCGAGGACGACGCCTGCGTGCTGATCGCCAGGATCCTCTGACCACTGCTGTCCGGCCCGTTCGGCGGCGGGACGGCGGCATGTCGTACGGCGGCGGCCGGATACCGGGGTGCGGGCCTGCCGGGGTCTGCCTCAGACGTCGCGGTAGCGCGGGGCGCCTCCGCTCTTCTTCCGTCCGGGCAGGGTCGACTCGATCTCCTCGCGCAGGTCCTGGATCCGCGTGTAGTCCGAGTAGCGCCCGGTGAGGCGGTACATCTCGCGCAGCCGGTCCCAGGTGCGGTGCGAGGAGGTCTGGCCGATGGTCAGCAGCGCCATACGGGCGTAGCGGTCGGCCTGTTCCGGATCGTCGGCGATGAAGCAGGCCGAGGCCAGCGAGAGGTAGTCGAAGATCATCGACCGCTCGTGGCCCGAGGTGCGCAGCGAGATCGCCTGCTTGGCGTGCACCTGGGCCTGCGCGGCGGCCGACGGTTCGTGCTCGGCCAGCGTGCGGTAGGCGAGCGCCTGCATGCCGTGCAGGTCGGCCTCGTCGAAATTCTGCATCCAGCTCGGCGGGGGCACGTCGCCCTTGTCCGACACGAACAGTTCCTCGGCCTCGCCGAGGGTGCGCCGCATCGCCTGGCCGCGCCCCAGGGACGCCTGCGCCCACGCCTCGATGGTGTGCAGCATCGCACGGGTGCGGGGCAGGGTGCGGTCGCCGGAACCGGACGAGGCGAGCTGCATCAGGTCCAGCGCCTGCTCGGGCTTGCCGAGGTGCACCATCTGCCGGGCGGCCCGGGACAGCGCCTCGCCGGCGCGCGGGCGGTCGTCGCCCTCGCGGGCGGCGTGCGCGGCGATCAGGAAGTATTTCTGGGCGGTGGGTTCGAGCCCGATGTCGTGCGACATCCAGCCGGCCAGGACCGCCAGGTTGGCCGCCACCCCCCACAGCCGGCGCTGCAGGTGCACCGGGTGCCGGTAGGAGAGCATGCCGCCCACCTCGTTGAGCTGGCCGACGACGGCCTTGCGCTGGAGCCCGCCGCCGCGGGCGGCGTCCCAGGCGCGGAAGACCTCGACCGAGCGCTCCAGCGACTCGATCTCCTGGGAGCCGACCGGGACCGCCTCATAGCGGTCGTAGTCGGCCTGGTCGGCGTGCAGCGGATGGTCCAGCCTCGGTGCGTCGGCCGCCAGGGCCGGGTCGGTGTGCAGCCAGTCGTACATGGCGTTGCTGATGACGGTTCCTGAGGCGAGCGCGGCGCCCGCGCCCACCAGACCGCGTCGGTTGAGCATGAGGTCCATTCCCGTGAATTCGGTGAGGACCGCGGCTGTTCTTTCCGGCGGCCACGGGAGGCCGTCTCCGGTCTGTCTCTTTCCCGTCTGCCGGCGCCGGTCGAACCCGAGATCCTCGATGGTCACGACACGGCCGAGACGCTCGGTGAACAGCGCGGCCAACACTTTCGGCACGGGTTCGCGCGGCGACTCACCGGTGTCGATCCAGCGGCGCACGCGCGACGTGTCGGTCGCCAGCTGCGGGTGGCCCATGGCCGCCGCCTGCCGGTTGACCAGCCGCGCGAGTTCGCCCTTGGACCAGCCGGTGAGACCGAACAGGTCCGCGAGTCGGGTGTTGGCCTCATTGCCCACGTCAAGCCCCCAGGTTCCTCGGCGCTGTTGACACTATTCCCCCCGACAATCGCCCCGCGACTATTCGCCAGGGTTCGCCAGGGTCCGCCAGATGGTCTGCCAGGGGCCGCCGGGTGTCAGGTAGGAACGCGCCACCCCGCCCCGGAGCCGCATTCCCCAGGGTGCGGTACCGGGCCGGGGTCGGCGCTCCCGAACTCGTAGGCACGTGAAGGGATCTGCTTCTTCCCATGTATTCGGCATCGTCCTCCGTGTCCGCCCCGCCCCGCCCCGCCTACCCCGCCGTGGCGGAGCCGGCCGTCAGAACGCGCCCCGCAGCAGGACTGCGGCGCGGGACGCTCGGCGGCCCCCATCCGCTCAGCGGGAGAATCGACTTGACCGGCCCGCAGGGAGCCCAGCTGCGCACCGCGGTCGCAGCGGTACAGCGCATCTGCCCCGAGTTCACTCCCGTGCAGCTGCTGCGCCGCGGTGGCCGTACGGCCCTGCTGATCGGCACCTCGGGTCGCTCGCCGGCGGTGGCGAAGTGCCTGCTGGACCACTCGCCCGCCTGGGCGGATCGTTTCCGCCACGAGATAGCGGCCTACCGGACCTTCGTCCGGCACCGGCCGCCGGTGCGGGTGCCGCGGCTGATCGCCGCCGACCCGGACAGCTGCGTCCTGGTGATGGAGCGGATGCCCGGACGGGTCGTCTCGCCGCAGCGCCACCCTTCCCGGCCGCCGAGCCGGGGCGACGTGCGCGCCGCCCTGACGGCGTACGCGCGGATCAACATGTGGCGCCCGCCGCCCGGTTCCTTCGACGCGCCGATCGACTACCCGGCCAGGATCAGCCGTTACCACGAGCTGGGCCTGCTCACCGACCGGGACATGGGCGACCTGCAGAAGCTGCTGCACGGACTGGCCCACGCGCAGGGGCAGTTCTGCCACGGCGACGCGCTGCTGTCCAACGTGCTGCTCTCGCCGGCCGGCCCCTCGCTGGTCGACTGGGAGCACGCGGGCTGGTATCTGCCCGGCTACGACCTGGCGGTGCTGTGGTCGGTGCTGGGCGACGACGAGGCGGCACGCCGCCAGATCAGCCAGCAGGCGCAGGCGCCCGGTCCGGCGGCGCGGGACGCCTTCCTGGTCAACCTGATGCTGGTGCTGACCCGGGAGATCCGTACGTACGAGACGGCTGTGCAGCGCACCATGCGGTCCACCGCACCGGCGGCGCCCGGGGCCGCGGAGACCGGCGAGGAGCAGCGGCTGCTGCTGCGCAGGCTGCACGACGACTGCGGCCTGGCGCGCAGGGCCGTACGCGCCGCGGTCGGCACGCGGTGAAGGACGGCGGGCTGAGCGCGGGGGCTCAGCCGGGCCGGACCACCGCGGCGTCCCCGATCCGCGCGGCGTACCCCGACGCCGGCCTCAGCCGGCCTGGAACATCTCCGCGGGCAGCGGCTTGAGCAGCTGGTAGAGGTCGTCGGTGATCGGCCGGTCCCAGGTGGCGATGGTCACCTGCACACCGTCGCTGCGGTCGAACTGCGCGCAGGCGACCCGCGACTCCGAGATCTTGATCCGCCGGACGATCAGCAGTCCGTCGCCCTGCCACACCGGGGTGTCCTCGATCTCGGTGACCTCGGCGGGCTCGTCGTTGCCGAGCGCGGCGAGGAGCTGCGCCACCTCGAAGGGCACCTGGCCCTCACCCAGCTCCCGGGCGGGCGAGCCCTCCGGCAGGTTGCCGATGAGCATCGCGGGGCCCCGGCCGCCGAAGAGGTCGTAGCGCAGGTAGATCCCCTCGCACCGCCCGTCGGGCCCTGGCAACAGCCCGGCCCCGAGGTCGCCGGGCCAGTCCCCCGGGTCCATCGCGAGTACGTCGAAGTCCGGCCCGGTGGGCGTGGCTGCGCTGCGGCGGCGGAGGAAGGACATGCGGCCATGGTAAGGGGTGGCCTGCGTGGCGGGGACCCGCCGACCGGCGGGTGGACGCGGTTTTCAGGGGGCCGCGGCGTCCGGGGCGGCGGTCCGCGCCAGTTCGGTGCCGGCCTGTGCCGCGGTGCCGTCGGCGGCGCACCGCAGGGCGGTGTCCAGGCCGCGGCGGAGCTGGCCGGCGGCCTCCACGGGACGGCCGGACTCGCGCAGGGCGACGCCGTGGGCGACCAGCGCCCGGGCGAGCAGGTGGGCCGGCGGGGAGGCCGCGAGGTGGTCGACGGCCTCGGTGAGCAGCTTCAGCCGTTCGGGTCCCCCGCTGACCTCGGCCGCGACCAGCAGCGCGTGGCCGATCGCGGACCTGGCGCCGTACTGCCGCGCCCGGGTGAGGGCGTCGAGCGCGGTGTACCGGGCACGCTGCGGTGCGTCGTGCGACTCGGCGAGCGCGAGGTGCAACTGCCAGGGGCACCAGGCGGGGTTGCGCATGCCGCGGGCGTCGAGCCGGCGGCCGACCGCGGACAGCTCCGCGCAGGCCTCTTCGTGCAGGCCGCGGGCCAGCAGCAGCTCGCCGTGCACGGCCTGGGCGTCGGGGAAGGTGACGGCGGCCGGGAAGGGCTCGCGGAACGCGTGCTCGGCGGCCAGCTCGGTCGCTTCGGCGGTACGGCCGCGGGCCAGCAGCACCGCGATGAGGACGGCGACGGAATACCACTGCACGGGGGTGCCGCGCCCGACGCGCTCGGCGAGCCGCAGGCCGTCGCGGGCCAGCTCCTCGGCGTCGGCGAGCCGGCCCTGCCGGTAGCGGACGTAGCCGAGCAGCAGCAGCCCGAAGGACAGGTGGGCGCCGCGCCACCCCTGCCGTTCGAAGTCGGCGATCCCGGTGGCGAACAGCTCCTCGGCCCGCTCGGGCCGGTCGGCGTAGAGGTACGTCATCGCGACCAGCACCGGCACCTCGAAGCCCCAGGCCTCGTCGGCCCACGGCAGGCCGCCGTCCAGGGCGCGGCCGGCGTGCCGCAGCACGGTGGAGACGTGCTCGCCGCGCAGGGTGGCGTCCCAGGCGCGCAGCCCGATGATGTACCGCTCGGTGAGGTCGCGGCCGGTGAGCCGGTCGGCGAGCCGGGTCAGCCGCCGGGAGCGGCCCGGCGAGTCGGGTTCGTCGGCGCGGAAGGCGTCCCACATGAACTGCTCGGCCTGCATCCGCAGCCGGGTGCGGGCGCTGGTGGCGGTGCGGGCGGCCTCCGCGACGACCTCGGCGGCCTCGCCGAGCCGGTCGCTGTGCGCCAGAGACTGCGACAGCCGGAAGACGATGCCGTCGCGCAGCGCGGGGTCGCTGATCGGCTGCCGCAGCGCGGCCCGCAGGTGGTCCACGGTGACGGACGGTTCGAGGAGCTGGGAGGCGCAGCCCAGTTCGTAGAGCACCTCGGCGCGCTCCTCCTGCGGCGGGGGTTCGCGCAGCGCCCTGGCGAGGTGGCCGCGGGCCGCCTCAGGGGCGCCGGCCCGCAGCGTCTCGCGGGCGGCGGCGCGCAACTGGTGGACCACCCACGGGTCGCCCTCGGGGCGGGTCTCCAGCAGGTGCCGGGCGGCGGCGGACGGGCCGAGCCCGGCGTCCACGACGGACCAGGCGGCCTGGCCGTGCAGGGCGACCCGTACGGCGTCGGGTATCGCGTGGTAGACGGTGGTGGCGATCAGCGGGTGGGCGAACTCCAGGGTGCGGCTGCGGGTGAGGATCCGGGCCTCGCGGAGCCGGTCGGCGCAGTCGGCGGTCTCCTCGCTGCCGAGCCCGGCGACGGCCGCGGCCAGTTCCGGCGGGACCTCGGTGCCCAGGACCGCGGCGGCCCAGGCGAGCCTGACGGTGGAGGGCCCGAGCCGCTCCAGCCGGTTGACCAGGCCGCTGCCCTTGGTGGCGGCGGCGAGGTCGCGCAGCAGGTGGGTGCTCGAACCGTCGGGGGTGACGCCGCGGTCGCGCAGTTTCGCGGTCAGCTCGACGGCCTCGAAGGGATTGCCCGCGGTGACCGCCCAGCACTCGCGGCAGAAGGCGTCGTCGGCGTGCTCGCCGACCGCTTCGCGCACGAGGCGGCCGACGGCGGCCGGGGTGAGCGGTTCCAGGCCGATCGGGCGGTGGCCCGCCCTGCCGGGCAGGCCGCGGAAGGACTCGGCGCCGGCGGGGAGTTCGTCGGGCCGGTAGGCGACGACGATGAGCAGGGCCAGGTCCTCGGCGCGCGGGGCGAAGGCCGCCAGCCAGTTGAGCGACTGCGGGTCGGCCCAGTGGGCGTCGTCCAGGACCAGGACGGCCGGTGCGCGCTGCACGGCGAGGTGGGTGAGCACCCAGTCGAGCCCGTCGCGGATGCCCTGCGGGTCGGGGGCGGCGCCCTCGGCGGTGCACAGGCCGAGCGCCGGGCCGACGATGCCGTACCAACTGCCCAGCGTGGCCCTGATCTCGGTCTCGGCGGCGCCCGCGAGCTGGGGTTGCAGCAGTTGCCGCGCCACGTGGAAGGCGACCTGCTGCTCCTGGTCGCCGCCGCGTGCGGACAGGACCGTACAGCCGCGGCGGGCGGCGCGTGCGCGGACCTCGGTGAGCAGCGTGGTCTTGCCGAGCCCCGCGGCTCCGGCGAAGGCGAGCAGACCGCCGCGGCGGCGCGCACCGGGCTGTCCCGCGCCGTCCGGGAGCAGGCCGTCGAGCTCGCTCAGCGCCTCGTCGACGGCGACGAGTTCGGCCTCGCGTTCGAGCAGCGCGCGCAGGCTGCGCGTCTGGTGCTGCGACATGCGCACCCCCCTGGCGACCGGGCCGCGCGCCCGGCGCACACCGCGCCGCGCGGACATCTGCCCGATGGCCCCACAGCGTACGCCGTCGGCTGCGGTGTGTAAGCATGAACGGCCGTGCCGGTCGGCCACTGGCAGGGGACTCGGCCGGCACGGCGCTGTGGGCGGCGGCCCGTTGGGAGGCACCCTCGCGGCCGACCTCCGGGGAGCCTGCCACGCCGCCCGCCCGACCGGCCAGGTCCCGCGGGCCACGCGCCACACCTGTTCTCCCGTGCGCCCCGGATGCGCCCCCGTTACCACCCGTAGCACCCCCCGGCGGGACCGTGCTCGGGCCGTCCCGCACCTGCCGGTGACCGGGCGTCAGCCCCTTCCACCGCGGCCGGGGCCGGTGCGGTGCCTGGCGTCTGAGCGGGACCGTGCTCGGGCCGTCCCGCACCTGCCGGTGGCCCGGCGTCAGCCCGCCCCGCCGCTGCCGGGGCCGGTGCGGTGCCTTGCGTGGTGGCGGGCGACGCGGGCGCGGTTGCCGCAGGCGGGCTTGCACCACTCCTGGCGGGCGTGCTCCTTGACGAAGTAGCGAACGCAGCGCGGCGCCGGGCAGGCGCGGAGCAGGTCCAGGTCGGGGCTGGTGAGGAAGCCGATGGCGTGCCGGGCGAGCGCGGCGGCGAGCAGGTCGGCGGCGGCGGGCGTGCCGGCGACGGTACGGCTCGCGGTGGCGGGGCCGTCCTGCGGCCAGTCCAGGCGCGGGGTGACGGGGACCAGGGCCGCGGCGGCGTTGAGCCGGTCCAGGGCCTGCCGGGCGGATGGCAGCCGGCCGGCGTCGGCGGAACTGGGCGGCCCGGGCAGCACCGCGCGGGCGAAGAGGGAGCGGACCGCGGTGCGCACGTCGAGGGCCGCGGCGAGCGCCGCTGCGTCGGCGGTGAAGGTCGCGGCGGTGTACGGCCCTGCGGTCAGGTCGGCGCGCAGGCCGTCGGCGTGGGCGCGCACCCAGCCGGTCAGCGCCGCCGGGTCGGCGAGGTCGTCGGCGACCCCGCCGTGGCCGTCGTGCCGGATCGTGACGGCGAGATCCAGCGCGAGATGATCAGCGTGCATGAGCTAATGCTACGCTCGCCGAACACCATTAAGACGGAGGGGGTGCCTGTGTCCGATCTCCGCGAACTGCTGCGCGGACTCGACGTTTTCTCGGGCGATCTGCCGGACTTCGACACCGACACGCTGCCCGCGGACCCGCGGGAGCTGTTCACCGACTGGCTGCTCGCCGCCGTGCGCGCCGGCGTGCGCGAACCGCACGCCATGACCCTGTCCACGATCGGCACCGACGGCGATCCGTCGGCCCGGGTGCTGATCGTCAAGGACGTCTCACCCGACGGCTGGCACTTCGCCGCCGACGCCACCGGCCGCAAGGGGCGCGAGCTGGCCGGCCACCCGGCGGCGGCGCTCACCTTCTACTGGTCGCCGCAGGCCCGCCAGGTGCGGGTACGGGGCCGCGTCACCGCGGGCAGCGGCGACGCGAGCGCGGCGGACTTCCTGGCCCGCTCCCCCGGCGCCCGCGCCGAGACGCTGCTCGGCCTGCAGAGCACCCCGCTGCCCGACCTGGCCGGCAGGGACGCCGCCGTACGCGAGGCCGCCGCCCGTGTCGACCGCGAAGGCGGGCTGGTCGCACCCGGCTGGACGCTCTACACGCTGCGCCCGGACAGCGTCGAGTTCTGGCAGGGCGACCGCGACCGCCGGCACACCCGGGTCGCCTACACACGCACCGAGGACGGATGGAAGCGGGGACTGCTGTGGCCGTGACGGACCGGGCACCATCGGAGGAGGACCTCGACCTGCGCGCCGCGCTGGCGGAGGGTCATATCAGGCTGCGCGGGCTGCTCGCCGGGCTGACCGAGGACGCGGCCCGCGCGCCGAGCGCGCTGCCGGGCTGGACCCGCGGCCATCTGCTCAGCCATGTCGAGGGGGTCGCGCGAGCGCTCGCCCGGCAGGCGCGCTACGCGCTGCGCGGCCGGACGGTGGAGGTCTACGACGGCGGCAGGGCGGCCCGTGACGCGGCGATCGAGGCCGGACACGGCCGCGGCGCGGCGGAGTTGGCCGCGGCGGTCGGGGACGCGCTGGACGAGGCGGAGGCGTCCTGGGACGCCGTCGGACCCGGCGACTGGCGGCGGCCGGTGGCCTATCGCGACGGCACCGTGCGGACCGCGGGGCTGGCCTGGTGGCGGGAGCTGCAGATCCACACCGCGGACGCGCTGCTGGGCACGGGCCCCGACAGCTGGCCGCCGCACCTGTGTCTCCACCTGGTCGACTTCCTGGCCGTACGGGTGCCGGCCGGGACCGAGCTGCGGCTGGCCGCGGTGGACGCGGACCGCTCCTGGACGCTCGGCGAGGGCGAACCGGTCGCGGTCGAGGGCAGGCTCACCGACCTGGCGGCATGGCTGGCGGGACGTGCGCCGCAGCGGCCGTTGACCGGCGGTCCGCTGCCGGAGCTGGGCAACTGGCCGTAAGGCCGCGACCCGGGCCACCGCGAGCCGCCGGGCGTACGGCCGTGCCGTGTCGTACGCCCGACGGGCGGGCCGTCAGGCGACGGGCCGTCAGGTGAGGTCGAACTCGCCGTCGCGCGCGCCGAGAACGAAGGCACGCCATTCGGCCGGGGTGAAGATCAGCGCGGGGCCGTCGGGGTGCCGCCCGTCCCGCATCGCGATATAGCCCTCGACGAAGGCGATCTGCACATCCCCGCTGCCCTGGCTGCTGGACAGCCACTCCGCATCCGTCAGATCCAGTTGCGGCTTCTTCCCGCTGGCCAACGGCTGTCCTGTGGTGCTTTCCGCCACGTCCGCTCTCCTCCCGTGTCGTCCTTCCCGTCCAGCCTATCGGCCGTGGCGCACGCCGACACAAGATGACGGAAGCCGCCCGCCGCGGGGCGGGACGTGATCGCCGGGCGGTCGGCTCCGCGACTGCTTGCGAGCGGACCTGCACCCTTGTGAACACCCGGCGGCCGACCGGACCCTGCGGGTAGGGTCCGGTCATGACCGCACATGATCACGAACAGGGAGCCGGGTCCGACACGGGTCCGTACGCCGGGCGAGCGGCGGACGCGAGACCGGCCCGCGAGTCCCCGCTCGCCCCCGGCCTCGATCCGGCCCGCACCGCACTGGTGATGATCGACCTCATGGACCGCATCGTGGCCTTACCGCTGGCCCCCTTGCCAGGCCCCGACGTGCTCGCCGCCGCGCTGGGCCTGGCGGCGGCCTTCCGCGAGGCGGGCGCCCCGGTGGTGGCCGTCAGGGCGCAACGCCCCGGCGTGGCCGAGCAGCCGGCCGGCAGCGGCCTGGCGGAGGGGGTCGCGCAGGACGGCGACATCCTCGTCGTCAAGCAGACGGTCGGCGCCTTCCACGGCACCGACCTGGACGAGCGGCTGCGGGCGCGCGGCGTCGACACCCTGGTGATGGCCGGCGTCGCCACCAACCTGGGCGTGGAGTCCACCGCCCGGGCCGCCGCCGACCTCGGCTACCGGCTGGTCTTCGCCGAGGACGCCATGTCGGGTCTGACGGCGGCCGAGCACCGGGCCGCGGTGTCCCTGGACTTCCCGCGCTTCGGGACCGTGGTGACGGCGGCGGAAGTGGAATTCGCCGCCGCGTGAGGCCCTTGCCGACCACGACCCGCTGCTGATCGCGCGAAATACCGCGGTCAGCAGCGGGTCGTGGTCCGCAGCGGGAAGACCGCGCGCAGCCGGGCGCCCGGCGGCGGGCAGGGGACGACCTGGAGGGTGGCCCGGTGCGCGAGCGCGATGTCGCGGGCGATGGACAGGCCGAGCCCCGAGCCGCCGGTGTCGCGGGTGCGGGCGTGGTCGAGCCGGGTGAAGCGGTCGAAGACGGTGGCCCGGTCCTCGGGACGTATGCCCGGCCCGTCGTCGGTGACGTCCAGGCGGGCCTGCCCGGACCCCGCCTCGTGGGTGAGCGCCACGGTCACCGAGCCGGCCGCGTGGCGCACGGCGTTGTCGACCAGGTTCGCCACCAGCCGGCGCAGGTGGTCGGGCGAACCGTCGACCAGCAGGTCGGGGGTGAGCCGCAGGGCGACCCGGACGTCGGTGCGCGGGCGGGCGCGGGCCGCCTCCTCGGCGACGATCTGCGCCAGGTCGGTCTCCCGGGTGCGGATCGGCTCCCGGGCGTCCAGTCTGGCGAGCAGCAGCAGGTCGGCGGTGAGGGTCTGCAGCCGCTGCACGTCGTCCAGCGCACCCGCCGCGAGCCGCCGCTCGCCGGGGCGGGCGAGTTCGAGCCGGGTCCGCAGCACCGCCATCGGGCTGCGCAGCTCGTGCGCGGCGTCGGCGACGAACTGCCGGTGCGCGCCGACCGCGGTCTGCAACCGGTCGAGGGTGGCGTTGACGGTACGCGCCAGGGCGCCGATCTCGTCCCGGGACGCCGGTACGGGCACCCGTTCGTGCAGGTCGCGCGCGGTGATGTCGGCGACCTTCGCACGGATCGCGGAGACCGGGCGCAGCGCCCGGCCGACGGCGAGCCAGGTGAGCCAGGCGACCAGCGCGAGCAGCGCGGGGATGCCCGGGACCAGCACGGCGCTCAGGGTGCGCATGGCGGCGCGGGCCGGGGCCAGGGAGGCGGTGCCCACGACGGTGACGGTGCCCTTCCCCGTCTCGACGCGCCGGCTGATGACCACGATGCCGCCGGCCTCCTTGGGCGGACTCCCCGGCGGCGGGGGCGTCCCGTCGGGGGCCGACCCCGGCGGGAGGCCTTCCGCCGCGCCGCCGAGGTGCTTCGTACCGGGTGCCAGGCCGGTCGCCTGGATCACCGCGGCCTTGTACTCGGCGTCCCGCTCGGCCAGCGCGTTGGCCGAGTCCGTCAGGCTGGCGTGCAGCGCGGTGAAGAGCGCGACGGCGGCCACCGCGAGGGCGGCGGCCACGACGGCGGTCGCGGCGAGCGTGGTCCGCAGGCGTACACCCATCTCAGGCCTCCAGCCGGTATCCGGCGCCGCGCACGGTGCGCAGCGTCGTACGCCCGAAGGGCCTGTCGATCTTGCGGCGCAGGGCGCTGATGTAGACCTCGACCACGTTGGAGTCACCGTCGTAGGCGAAGTCCCAGGCCCTGGCGAGCAGTTCGGACTTGGGCACCACCTCGCCCGCGCGCCGGGCCAGGCAGTGCAGGATCGCGAACTCCTTGGGCGTCAGGGCGATCAGCACATCGCCCCTGCTGCACCGCAGCCCCGCCGGGTCGACCCGCAGGTCGCCCACCGACAGCACCGCGGGCCGCTCCCGCACCCCGCGCCTGACCAGCGCCCGCAGCCGGGCGAGCAGCACGACGTAGGAGAACGGCTTGGTCAGGTAGTCGTCGGCGCCGGTGTCCAGCGCCTCGGCCTCGTCGTACTCGCCGTCCATGGCGGTGAGCATCAGGATCGGCGTCCAGACGCCGGCCTCGCGCAGCCGGGCGCAGACCTGGTAGCCGTTCAGCTCCGGCAGCATCACGTCGAGCACCATCACGTCGTACGGCTGCTCGGTGGCCATCCACAGCCCCTCGCGCCCGTCATGGGCGAGGTCGACCGCGAAGCCCTCCCTGCACAGGCCGTCGCTGAGCAGTTCCGCGAGCCTGAGTTCGTCTTCCACCACGAGTATGCGCACGCAGTCAGGGTGCAGGGCCGTACCTAAGGCGAACATGAAGATCATCCGCCGGCTCCTCAGGTCCGCTTCAGGCGCCCGCGGCGAGGCTGCTCGGAGCCGGATCGACCGATCACGGCGAACCTCCCACAGGAGTGGCCAGACCATGAACAAGAAGAGGATCCTCGCGGGGATCGCGCTCACCGCCGGACTCGGCCTGACCGGTGTGGCGACCGCGCCGGTCAGCGGTGCCGCCACCGCGCCGTCGGCGTCCGGCCGTACGGCCCAGGCGCAGCCCGCCAAGGCGGCGCCCGGCCACAAGGCAGGAAAGCAGATCGTCTGCATCGTGCGGATCGAGGGGAAGGGCGGCACGAAGGGCGGCCTGCCGAAGCTGCCGCCGCTGCCCGGGAAGCCTGGCAAGCCCGGAGCACCGGGGAAGCCGGGCGCGGCCGGGAAGACCACGGTGAAGGTCGTGAACGGCAAGGTCTACGTCAACGGCAAGCTCGTCCCCAAGGGCACGGTGGGCACCCCGCCCAAGGGCGGCGAGTGCCCGCCGCTGCCTCCGCTGCCCCCCAAGGGCGGCAAGGGCGGCAAGCAGGTCGTCATCATCCGGCGTGACGGCGGCGGCACGACCACGAAGGGCGCCCCGGGTGCGGGCGCCGGCGAGGCGGGCCTGACGACGTCGGGCGCCTCGGCGTCCGCCGTGCTCGGCTGACGCCGAGCGGCCTGACGGAGCGGCCCGCGTGTGCACGGCACGGGGACGCGGGCCGCTCCGGGTGGATTTCTGTACCTACTAGTATGTACACTGCGGGCATGGAGACGTCGGAACGGTTGATCGAGAGTGCCCAGGCACTGCTCTGGGAGCGCGGCTACGTCGGCACCAGCCCCAAGGCCATCCAGGAGCGGGCGGGCGCGGGCCAGGGCAGCATGTACCACCACTTCCGCGGCAAGCCGGACCTCGCCGTCGCGGCGATGCGCCGCAGCGCCGGGCAACTGCGGGCGCAGGCCGAGGAGCAGATGGCGCGCGGCGGCACGGCGTTGGAGAAGGCCACCGCCTACCTGGTGCGCGAGCGCGACGCGCTGCGCGGCTGCCGGGTCGGCCGGATGGCGATGGACCCCGACGTCGTCGCCAGCGCGCAACTGCGCGAACCGGTACGGGAGACCTTCGACTGGCTGACCGGCCACCTCGCGGCGGTCCTCGCCGAGGGCGTGGCGAGCGGTGAGCTGCGCCCCGGCCTCGACCCGGACGACACCGCCACGATGATCGTCGCCGTCGTCCAGGGCGGCTACGTCCTGGCCCGCGCCGCCGGTTCGCAGGAGCCGTTCGACAGTGCCGTGCGCGGGGCGGTCGCGCTGCTCGCCGCCCAGGCCGCCTGACCGTCCTCCCGACGCCCCGGGCGTACGCCCGCACCTCACCGCAGGAGCAAGCACCCGTGCACGCGATGAACTACCGGATCACCCTGCCCGCCGACTACGACATGGAGATCATCCGCGAGCGGGTGGCTACGAAGGGCCACCTGCTCGACGACTTCCGCGGGCTCGGCCTCAAGGCCTACCTGACACGGGAGCGGGGCGTCGACGGCTCCCCGGTCAACCAATACGCGCCCTTCTACCTGTGGAACACCGCGGAAGGCATGAACAGCTTCCTGTGGGGACCCGGATTCCGCGCCCTGGCCGACGACTTCGGCCGGCCGGCCGTGGAGCACTGGACGGGCCTCGGCTTCGTCCGCGGCCCGTCCTTCACGGCCGCACCGCGGGCCGCGGGCCGCCGCTCGCAGCGGATCGCCCCGGGCGAGGACCTGGCCGAGGTGATCGCCCGCGCCCTGGAGGACCTGGCGGAGACCGCCACCCGGCCGGGACTGCACTGCGCCGCGCTGCTGGTCGACCCGCGGCACTGGGAGCTGCTGCGCTTCAGCCTGTGGCAGGACGCGGCGCCCGAGGAACCGGGCGAGGACCGGCACCAGGTGCTGCACCTGTCCGCGCCCGGCATCGACGACATCAGGACAGGACGGCAATGGTGATGCGGAAGGCCACGATCGACCGCGAGGCGGGCTACCGGCTGATGGGTGAACTCGCCGGCCCCGAGACCGTCGAAGGCACCCTCGCCGGGCTCGACGCCCTCGCCCCCGGCTTCCCCGACTGGATCGTGACCAGCCTCTTCGGCGGCACCTACCAGCGCGAGGGGCTGGCGCTGCGGGACCGGCAGATCGCCACCCTGGCCGCGCTCACCGCCCTCGGCGGCGTCGAGCCGCAGCTGGACGACCACGTGCGCAACAGCCTGCGCATCGGCGTCGACGCCAAGGAGATCATCGAGGTGATGGTGCATCTCGCGCCGTACGTCGGCGTGCCCAGGGCGCTCGCCGGGCTGCGGGTCGCGGCCGCGGTGCTCCGCGAACAGGAGCAGCCGGAGTGAACGCGATCCGTACGGTCCTCGGCGACATCGAGCCTGCCGCCCTCGGGGTGTGCGACGCCCACGACCACCTCTTCCTGCGCAGCCCCGCGCTGACCGGGCCGCAACTGGACGACCCGGCCGAGGCGCTGACCCGGCTCACCGCCTTCCGCGGGCTCGGCGGCCAGGCGCTGGCGCAGTGGACCCCGTTCGGGATGGGGCGGGGGGTGGCGGACCTCGTCGCGGCGTCACGTGCCACGGGGGTGCACGTGATCGCCGCGACGGGGCTCCACCAGGAGGTGCACTACGACCCCGGCACGCTGCGGCGGCTGCGCCGCGGCGACGCTCTGGCGGCCCTGTTCGTCACCGAGCTGACCGAGGGGACGATCGCGGGCACCGACCCGGGCGGTACGCCCGGGGCGGTGAGAGCCGGGATGATCAAGGTCGCCGGAATGTTCCACGCCCTGGACGACCACACCCGGTGGGTGATGACCGCGGCGGCACACGCGCATCACGCCACCGGGGCGCCCATCGGCATCCATCACGAGATGGGTACGGCGGCGGTCGACGTGCTCGCCCTGCTCCACGGCGAGCTGGGGGTGCCCGCGCGCAGCCTGCTGCTCGGCCACCTCAACCGGTTCCCCGATGCCGGGGTGCACCGGGAACTGGCCGCCGCCGGGGCCTACCTCGCCTTCGACGGCCCGAGCCGCGCCCACCACGCCACGGACCCGTGGCTGGTCGACAGCCTCGTCGCCCTCGCTGCCGCGGGCCACACCTCCCAGCTGCTGCTCGGCGCCGACACGACCTCCCCGGGCGCCGGCCCGGGCGCGCCCTACCTCCTCCACACTTTGCGCCCGCGGCTCACCCGGGAACTCGGTGATGCGGCGGTCGATGCGATCTTTCGCCGCAATCCCTCCTCGGCGCTGGGCGCGCCCTGGCCCGGGTGAGGGGGCGGCCCCTCGCGCCGGGCCCTGCGGGGTGCGCTCCCCCGCGGTGCGGGCGCGGTCCCTCGCGGCCCTGGGGGTGCCCCTTCCGGGTGCGTCGCCCCCTTCCCGGCGCCGTGGCTGGTCGCGCAGTTCCCCGCGCCCCTCGGGTGGCTGCCCCGTGCGGTGCGTTGCTTTCCTTCCCGCCTCTTCGGCGGGGCGCGCAGTTCCCCGCGCCCCTGGGGGGGTGCCCCTTGCCGAGACGTCGCTTCTCTCCCGACATCGTGCTGGTCGCGCAGTTCCCCGCGCCCCTACGGGCCTGCGTCCTCCTACGCCCAGAGGTGGCCCCTGGCTTGGGCCTTGCCCTTCTGCCCGCGGTAGGCACGCTTTTCTCGGGTGCGGGGAACTGCGCGCGCAACCACCACCGCGCCGCGGGCGAGCAACGCACCGGATGGGGCAGTCACCCCCGGGGGCGCGGGGAGGGGGCGTCGTCGTGGAGGAAGGCGCGGACTTCGGAGAGGTAGTCCGCAGGGCGCGTGTCGTGGATCATGTGGCCGGCGTCGATGGTGACGAGGCGGGCGGCCGGGATGCGGGCGGCGACTCGGGCCAGGTCGGATTGGCGGAGGTGGCTGGTGGGGCCGCCGGCGATGATCAGGGTCGGCGCGGTGATCTCCGCGAGGCCGTCCCAGTGCCGCGCGGCAGGCGCGTTGCGCTGGCGGGCCGCCTCGGCGACGGCCCGCCAGTCGTAGCGGACGGGGTCGGGTCCGGGGCCGGTGACGAGGGGGCGGGGCGGGTCGGCGGGGAAGGGCAGCGGGCCCTCTTCCAGGACGAGCCGGTCGACGGCGGCGGGCCGGTCCATCGCGACCAGCGAGGCGACGATGGTGCCGAGGGAGTGGGCGACGACCGTGACCCGGTCGGCCCCCAGCGCGTCGAGCAGTGCGAAGACGTCGTCCCGCATCGCCTCGAAGGCGTAGTCGCCGGGGTGGTCGCTGTCGCCGTGGCCGCGCAGGTCGGGGGCGATGGTGCGCCAGCCGTCCGCGGCGAGGGCGGCGGCGACCGCCGACCAGGAGCCGCGGTCCTCGCCGAGGGCGTGCAGGAGCAGCAGCAGCGGGCCGTCGGCCGGCCCTGCCAGCTCGCAGACCAGCCGCACCCCGTTGACCTTGTATTCCCGTACGTCGCTCATGCAGGTGACGGTAGTACGCAGGGGTCGGCGCGGTCCCGGCTGTTCGCGGTGGGCCCAATGGGCGGCGCGCTCACAGGCGCTGCGGGCCGTTCCGCTGCGCCGCCACCCGGTCGTAGAGGATCTGCGCCTCGGCGGTGCGGCCCAGTTGCTCCAGGCACTGGGCCTCGTCGTTGCGGCTGGTGAGGGTGTCGGGGTGGGCGGGGCCCAGGACCTGCTCGCGGGCGTCGGCGACCTCGTGGTAGACGGTGAGCGCTCCGGGCCAGCGGCCGAGCCAGCCGAGGCCGACGGCGATCTCGCGTTTGCTGACCAGCGTGTCGGGGTGGACGGGGCCGAGGACCCGTTCCCGTACGGCGGCCACGTCGCGGGCTTCGGCGAGCGCCCGCTCCCAGTGGCCGAGCCGCCCGAGGTTGACGCCGAGGGCGTGCCTGGCGCGCAGCGTCTCGGCGTCGGTGGAGCCCGCGGTCCTGGTCCTGGCCTCGACCAGGGTCTCGTAGAGCGTCAGCGCTTCCGCGCTGCGGCCCAGACGGCCCAGGCAGATGCCGATCTCGTAGTCGACCGCGAGCGTGTCCGGGTGGTCGGCGCCCAGGACGCGGGTCCTGACCGCGGCCACGTCGCGGTAGACGTCGAGCGCCTCGGCCCAGCGGCGGGAGGTGCCGAGCATGTGGCCGACCTCGAAGCGGGTGACGAGGGTCTGCGGGTGGTCGGCGCCCAGGACGCGGGTGCGCGCGTCGGCGACCTCCACGGCCATGGCGAGCGCCTCCGGTGTGCGGCCGAGGCGGCCGAGGTTGAAGGCCAGGTTGTGCTTGCACTGGAGGGTGTCGGGGTGGTCGGGCCCGGTGGTGCGGACCCGGGCGGCCAGCACTTCGGCGTACTCCTGGTGGGCCTCCAGGAACCGGCCGAGCAGGCCGAGCGCGTAGGCGGCCTCGTGCCGGGCGGCCAGCGTGTCGGGGTGATCGGGGCCGAGCACCCGGGCGCGGGTCCCGCCGACGTAGGCGTACAGCTGCAGCGCCTCTTCGGTGCGGCCGAGGCCGGTGAGGCAGTATGCGGCCTCGTAGCGGCTGGCGAGGGTGTCGGGGTGCTCGGCGCCCTGGGCGTGGTCGCGGGCGGCGGCGACGGCGGTGTGCAGGTCGTAGGCCTGGCGCCAGTTGCCGACCCGGGCGAGGTCGATGCCCTCCGCGTGCCGGTCGGCCAGCTCGGTGAGCACGCCGGGGCGCGGCCTGGCCGGCAGGCCGCGGGTGGACCAGGCGCCGGTCAGCTCGTGGTGCGGCACGCTCGCGGTGTGCCGGGGGCGGGTGGAGACCGCGGCTGTGCCGGTGGTCAGCTCCCGCGCCCAGCCGGGCAGTTCGGCGGCCGGGGCGGTCGTACGGGGGTGCGGCTCGGCGCCGCTGCTCGTGCCGGCCCGCAGCGCTTTGAGCCGGCCGCCGACGTCGGCGGCGTCCTGCGGGCGGTCGTCGGGGGACTTGGCGAGCAGGTCGAGGATGAGCCGCTCCAGGTCGACCGGCAGTTCGGGGCGGCGGGTGCGCGGCGGCTCCGGCACGTTGTCGCGGTGGCCGACCAGGATCGCCCACGTGTCGCCGAGGTCGAACGGCGGCGCCCCGGTGGCCAGTTCGTAGAGCACGCAGCCCAGCGAGTACAGGTCGCTGCGGTGGTCGACCTCGCCGGAGGCGCCGATCTGCTCGGGCGACATGTAGTGCGGGGTGCCCATGGCCACGCCGGTGCCGGTCAGCCGGGAGGTGAAGCCGATGTCGTGGCCGAGCCTGGCGATGCCGAAGTCGCAGATCTTCACCCCGCCGTCGCTGAGCCTGATGATGTTGGCCGGTTTCAGGTCCCTGTGCACGACGCCCTGCGTGTGGGTGTAGGCGAGGGCGGAGGCGACCTGCTCGGCGATGTCGATGATGTCGGGGACGGGCAGCGGGTGCCGGCGGGCGTCGTCCAGGACCTGGAGCAGATTGCGGCCGTCGAGCAGCTCCATCACCAGGTAGAGCACGCCGTCGTGCTCGCCGAAGTCGTGGACGACGGTGATGCCGCGGTGCTGGAGCGCGGCGGCGACCCTGGCCTCGCGCCGGAAGCGCTCCTGCAGGATGCGGGTGAATCCGGCGTCCCTGGCCTGTCCGGCGGGCTTGAGGCACTTCACCGCGACCCTGCGGCCCAGCGACTCGTCCAGGGCGCGCCACACCTCGCCCATGCCGCCGCGCCCGATCAGCTCGTGCAGCCGGTAGCGGCCCTGGATGAGGGTGCTGTGCTCCTCCGCCCCGCCCTGCCCGTGGTGGTTCCCGTGATGTCCCGCCGCCATCGCGCGCCGCCCCCGTGGTCCTCGGTGCTTCCCCGCTCCCAGTATGGCCGCGCGAGGCGGCGCACGGCACCTCGCATCAGGGCATAACGCCTCAGGGCGCGCCTGCGGCCTCCTCGCGCAGCCGCCGCGCCGAGGGGCGGCTGCCGGGGCCGAGCCGGCCGACGGCTCCGAGGATGTGCCCGGGCGGCAGCTGCCGGCGCAACCGGGCGGGCACGGCGCGCAGCAGCCGTCCCGCCGCCCGCAGCCGCCGGTCGGCCGCGGCCTGCGAGGGCGCGGGCCATCCGTACAGCTCGTGCGCCCACGGTTCCAGTGCGGCCCTGGCGGTGCCTGCCACCGCCCGCCACACCGCGAGGCGGGCCGGCAGCAGGGGCCAGGGCACCGGCGGCGCCTTGAGGAAGCTCGCGACCTCGGCGGACTCCGGGGTGGCGGCCAGCTGCGGCCGTACGGCCTCGAAGTAGCGGGCCAGCCCCGCGGTGTCGGCGGGGACGCCGGCGGGGTCGAGGCCGACCAGCCGGGCCGCCTCGCGCTGCTCGTCCACGTAGGCGTCGGCCTGCGCGTCGGTCAGCGGGTGGCCGGATCTGCGGGCGACCTGGAGGTAGGAGTCGATCTCGGCGCAGTGCACCCATAGCAGCAGGCCGGGTTCGTCGACGCCGTAGCGCTCCCCGGTGTCGGGGTCGGTGGCGTCCAGCCTGCGGTGGATGCCCCGGATGCGGGCGCCGGCCCTCTCGGCAGCGGGGGTGGTGCCGTAGGTGATCCCGCCGACGAACGAGGCGGTCCGCAGCAGGCGTCCCCAGGCGTCCTGCCGGACGTCGGAATTCTGCGCGACCCCGCGCACCGCGCGCGGGTGCAGCGCCTGCAGATACAGCGCCCTGATGCCCGCCACCGACATGACCGGGTCCGCGTGCAGCTGCCAGGTCACCGAGTCGGGCCCGAACAGCCCCGGGTCGGTTTCGCCCATCGCGGCCTCCTTCACCGCCCACGGTAACGGCGCCGGCGCACGCGCGGGACGGGTCCGCGCTACTGCGCCCGGCCGCCACGTGGTGCCCGCCGGGCGCCGGAAACGTAGGCTGGAGACCACCATGGTCGTGCGGACGGAGTAGCCGATGAAGATGCTGATCAACGTCGCCGAGAACGTGGTCGCCGATGCGCTGCGCGGATTCGCCGCCGCGCATCCCGAGCTGACCGTCGACGTCGAGCGCCGGGTGATCGTGCGGCGCGGCGCCCCCTACGAGGGCAAGGTCGGACTGGTCTCCGGCGGCGGGTCGGGGCATGAGCCCCTGCACGGCGGATTCGTCGGCAAGGGCATGCTGGACGCGGCCTGTCCCGGTGAGGTCTTCACCTCGCCGGTGCCGGACCAGATGGTACGGGCGGCGGCCGCGGTGGACAGCGGCGCCGGGGTCCTGTTCATCGTGAAGAACTACACCGGTGACGTGCTGAACTTCCAGATGGCTGCCGAGCTGGCCGAGGACGAGGGCGTGCAGGTCGTCAGCGTCCTGGTGGACGACGACGTGGCCGTCACCGACAGCCTCTACACTGCGGGCCGGCGGGGCACGGGCGCGACGCTCTTCATCGAGAAGATCGCCGGCGCCGCCGCCGAGGAGGGTGCCCCGCTCGACCGGGTGGCGGCACTGGCCCGGCAGGTCAACGCGGCGTCCCGCACCTTCGGCGTGGCGCTCAGCGCGTGCAGCACCCCGGCCAAGGGCGGACCGACCTTCGACCTGCCGGAGGGCGAACTGGAGTTGGGCGTCGGCATCCACGGCGAGCCCGGCCGGGAGCGGCGGGCCATGATGACCTCGGGCGAGATCGCCGACGTCACCGTCGAGGCGGTCGTCTCCGACCTCAACCCGGACGGCCCGGTCCTCGTGCTGGTCAACGGGATGGGCGCGACCCCGCTGCTGGAGCTGTACGGCTTCAACGCCGAGGTGCAGCGCGCGCTCGCCGAGCGGCGTGTCCCGGTGGCCCGCACCCTGGTCGGCAACTATGTGACCTCGCTGGACATGGCGGGAGCGTCGGTGACGATCTGCCAGGTCGACGAGGAGCTGCTGCGGCTGTGGGACGCACCGGTCTCGACCCCCGGCCTGCGCTGGGGCTGCTGATCCCGGTCCCCCGCCGGCCGCCCACCGGGCCGGCGGACCACCGGCACGTAATCCGTACCACCGGCGTATCCCGTACCACCGGCGAAAGGACCGCGCGACCGCGATGAACGCAACCCCCGATCCCGAGGCTCCGGTCGACGCGGCCTTTGTGCGCCGCTGGCTCGACGCGGCCGCTGCCGCGATGGACCGCGAGTCGGCCCGGCTGACCGAGCTGGACTCCCCCATCGGCGACGCCGACCACGGTACGAACATGCGGCGCGGCTTCCTGGCCGCGCGCACGGCGGTCGAGCAGGACCCGCCGGAGACTCCCGGCGGCGTGCTGGTGCTGGTCGGACGCACGCTGATCAGTACGGTCGGCGGCGCGTCGGGGCCCCTGTACGGCACGCTGCTGCGGCGGGCGGGCAAGGAGCTCGGCGAGGAGCAGGCGGTCTCGGCGGCCCGGCTGCGGGACGCGCTGCGCGCCGGCGTCGACGGTGTGGCGGCGCTGGGCGGCGCCGGGCCGGAGGACAAGACCATGCTGGACGCGCTGCTGCCGGCACTGGACGCGCTGACCGGCGCCCTGGACGCGGGCGGCGGGGCGGCGGACGCCCTCGCCGCGGCGTCCGCCGCGGCCGACGAGGGCGCGAAGGCGACCACCCCGCTGCGGGCCCGCAAGGGCCGGGCCAGCTACCTGGGTGAGCGCAGTGTCGGCCACCAGGACCCGGGGGCCACCTCGTCGGCGCTGCTGATCACCGCGCTGGCCGAGACCGCGCGGGGGGACGTATGAGCGCCCCGCTGGTGGGTGTGGTGCTGGTCTCGCACAGTGCCCAGGTGGCCAGCGCCGTCGCGGACCTCGCCGTGGGCCTGACCGGGGGCGGCGGCGACGTGCCGGTCGCCCCGGCGGGGGGTGGTCCGGACGGCGGGCTCGGCACCAGCTCCGACCTGATCGCCGCCGCGGCCCGCTCGGTGGACCGCGGGGCGGGCGTGGCGGTGCTCGCCGACCTGGGCAGTGCCGTCCTGACCGTCAAGGCGCTGCTCGCCGACGACGAACTGCCCTCGGGTGCGCGGCTGGTGGACGCGCCGTTCCTTGAGGGGGCCGTCGCCGCGGTGGTCACCGCCTCGACCGGCGCCGACCTGGACGCGGTCGCCGCGGCGGCGGCGGAGGCGTACACCTACCGCAAGACCTGACCGCCGGCCCCCTCCGCGCGAGGTCGCGCGGAGGGGGCCGGCGGGCGTGGCCGGTCAGCGCCCGTAGACCAGCAGGGCGCGGACCATGCGGCAGGTGGTGTCGGACGGCTCGTGGACGCCGATCCGCTCCGCGGTGTCGCGGATCCGGCGGTTGCCGGCCTGACCCGGCTCGTAGATTCCGGCGTCGAGCAGGGCTATCACCAGGCGCATGGTCTTCAGGCGGCGGTTGTGCGCGACATACCAGCCGCGCGGGCGGCCGGCGGGCAGTGGCTTCCTGGGGAGTGGGGACTTCGGGGCGGACAGTACGGCAACAGCCATCGGCATCCTCCTGCGACGTCGGGCCGACCCTGACGAACACTGTCCATTTTACTGCCAGGCACTGACAAAGTCCGCTGGCCAGACGGTATTTGGCGAATTCGTGTGCGAGCCGGCCCGCGGTCGGCCTGGCGGCCTACACGGCGGTGCCGGCTGCCGTGATCTCCTCGTCGCTCAGCGGCAGTCCGTGCGGGTTCGCCGGCGCGCCCTTGAACTTCACGACGAACAGGCAGCTCACCACGCCCAGCGCGAGCACCCCGACGGAGACCAGCAGCGTCGGCCCCATGGCGTCGATGAAGCCGTGGCCGAACACGGCGCCTGCCGCGTCCTGGACGCGGTGCGCGACATCGGGCGGCGTGTTCCTCGGCACCCGCGGCCCCGCGTCCGGCGCCGCGACGTCGAGGTGCTTGCGCGCCCCGTCGAAGCTCTGCACGAACGACCGGCGGTACGCGGCCGGTACGTCGCCGGCCCGCTGCGCCGCCTGGTCCTTCAGCGCGGAGGCGAAGCGCCCCTGGAGGACCGCGCCCACCACGGCGCCGGCCAGGACGGAACCGACCTGCCGCAGCGCGTTGTTGACGCCGGAGGCGGCACCGGTGAGCTTGGGCGGCACATTGCGCATGACCTCGGTGGCCATCGGCGAGAAGGTGCAGCCTGTGCCGAGGCCCATGATGAACAGCGGGGCGACGACACCCGTCCAGCTCCTGCCGACGTCCGCGACCGCCATGATCCAGGCCAGGCCGCCGCCGAAGAGCGTCAGACCGGTCATCAGGATGTACTTGGCGCCCACCTTGTCGGCGAGCACCGCCGCCGGTCCTGCCGTCACGAACGTGCCGACGGACAGCGGGAGCAGCACCAGGCCCGCCTTGAGCGCGCTGTAGCCCAGCACCGACTGGAGGTAGACGGTGATCGGCAGGAAGAGCCCGACGATGCCGAACGAGATGGCGATGCCGACGAAGTTCATGAGGGTGAAGTTGCGGTCCCTGAACAGCGAGAAGGGCACCAGCGGCTCGTTGTCCTGCTGGCCGCGCTGGTAGAGCAGGAAGATCCCGCCCACCACCGCCGAAGCCGCGACGGCGCCCCAGATCCAGCCGTTCCAGTCGTATTTCTCGCCCTCGATCAGGCCGAACGACAGCAGGAACAACGCGACCGAGGACAGGACCACCCCCGGCACGTCGAAACGGTGCCTGACGGTCCGTACGGGCGCGGGGAAGAGGATGACCGCGCCGATGACGCAGATCACGCCGAGCGGGATGTTGACGAAGAAGATCCACCGCCAGTCCAGCTTGGTGACCAGCAGCCCGCCGACCGTGGGCCCGGCGGCGCCTGACACACCGGCGACGATGCCCCACACGCCGAGCGCGACACCGCGCTTCTCGGTCGGGAAGACGTCCACCACGAGCGACAGGGTCTGCGGCAGCAGCATCGCGGCGCCCACGCCCTGGACCGCCCGGAAGGTGATCAGCTCGCTCGGGTTCTGCGAGAGGCCGCACGCCAGGCTGGCCAGGGTGAACAGAGCGACACCGTAGATGAACAGGTTCTTCTTGCCGTTCAGGTCGCCGAGCCGCCCCGAGGTGATCAGCAGGACGGCGAGCGCCAGCGTGTAGGCGTTGGTGATCCACAGGATCTGGTCGAGTGAGGCGTCCAGGTGGCCGACCATGTCGGGGATGGCGATGTTGACGATGGTCAGGTCGAGCAGTGTCATGAAGAACCCGATGGACAGCACCGTCAGGATCGCCCACGGGTTGCCCCGCAACTTGTTCACAGTCTCCTCCTCGCCGTGCGCGGCACAGTCGCTCACGGCCTCGTGGTCGTACGAGGCAGAGGTGTGCGGCGCGGCGCGATGTGACATCGCGCTCGTACGGTGAGGTGTGGATCACACGGGCCGGCGGGGCCGGCGGACCGGCCCCGCCGCGGCTCAGGGTGCCTGGTAGCCGCGGGCGGCGATCCCGGGGACCTGGGCGGGGGCGAACCAGGTCGGATCGCCACGCAGTGCCAGCTCGATCCGGCCGCGGGCGATCGGGCCGAGGGGCGGCAGCTCGTCCAGGGCGAACCAGCCCACCTCGAGCGACTCGTCGTCGTTGACCCGCGCCTCGCCGCCGACCGCGCGGCAGCGCAGCACGATGTCCATGTACTGCGCCCGGTCGCCGTTGGGGTAGACCACGGGCTCGGTGGTGAAGACGCTCAGCACCCGCTCCACGACCGCCGCGACGCCGGTCTCCTCCTCGATCTCCCGCACGGCCGCCTCGGCGGGCTGCTCGCCGGGGTCGGGGATACCGCTGATCAGTGCCCACTTCCCGGTGTCGGCCCGGCGGTTGAGCAGGACCCGGCCGCGCTCGTCGAACACCACCATCACCACGCCCGGCAGGAACAGCAGCGTCTCGCCCGCCTTGGCGCGGATGTCCAGGATGAATTGCGGAATCGCCATGGCCCGAGCCTACGAGACGCCCGGTGAACGCCTCATTCGCACCAGGTTTCCCAACGAAGACATCGGTGCCACACAAGTGTCCACAGCGGATCCGTCAGCCGTTACGGTGGCCCGACAGGCAGCGCCCACGCGGGGAACGCGGGCGTGACGGCACGCCGTCGCGTCCGTGCGGCGTCAGGGGGTACGGGGGCATGGACACGACGGCCGGCGGGACGCCGGGCGCCACTCGGGCGGGCCGCGGCGACGGCTCGCCCCAGGGCCGGACGGCCGGGGAGCGGGGCGGCGGGTTCCTGGACGCGGCCGGCATCGTGGTGCTCGTCTGCTGCGCCGTCTGGACGCTGATAGCGGCCGCCGGCCGGCCCGCCCGCCCCGAGGGCACGCTGCTCGCGCTGCTCGCCGTCACCGCGGGTTACGCGCTCGGCCGCATCCTGGGGGCCCTGCTGCCGGTCCTGGCGCCGGCCGCCGCCGCGGGCGCCGTCCTGGCCCTGGTGCTCGTACCGCCGACCCGGCTGTCCGCGCATCCGGACGCGCCGCCGCTGGGCTACCCGAACGCCGACGCGGCCCTCCTCGTCCTGGCCGTCGGCGCCGCCTGCTGCGCCGCCTGGGCCGCCCGGGGCGCCGCCCGGCGGATCGCGCTGCGCTCCGTGGGCGCGGGCGCCGCCGCGGCCGCCCTCGCGCTCGGTTCCGCTGCCGGCTTCGCGGCGGGCGTCGCGATCGTCCTGTGCTCCCTGGCCGCGGCCCGCGTGCGGCGCCGCCTGCCGGGCCTGGCCGCCCTCGCCCTGGCAGCGGCACTCGCGGTCGGCGGCAGCGCCGCGGTGGCCACCGACGCGCTGCCGTCCGGCCTGTCGGAATCCCTCACCGGCCAGCTCACCCAGCCCCGTGTCGAGCTGTGGCACCAGGCGGTCGACCTCGCGGAGAAGCATCCGCTGCGCGGTGTCGGCCCCGAACGCTTCGCCGACGAGGCCCCGCCCGCGGCCCCGTCCGGCCTCGCCCCGGCAGCGGAGTCCCCCCAGTCCGCGCCGCTCCAGCTCGCCGCGGAGCAGGGCATCCCCGGTGTCGCCCTGCTGGCCCTCGCGTTCGGCTGGCTCCTCACCGCCCTGTGGCGCTCCCCGCGCCCCACACCGGTGGTGCTCACCGCCGCCGCCACCCTCACCGGCCTGGCGATTCTCGCCACCGTCGACCACATCCTGAGCTACGCCGTCGTCACCGCCGGCGCCGGCTTCCTGTCCGGCGTGGCGACAGCGCACCCTTTCCCACCCGACCCCTTCCCCCCGGCCGACTGAGCCGGAAGGGGGAGGGGCGCCGCCGTACGTTCGAGCGAACTTTTTCGGGGCGGAACCGCGCTCCCGGCCAGCGCGAGGGGGGCCAGCTCCCTCAGGGGCCGGCCAGCGTCCTGGCCCGCAGCCGCAACCACGCGCGGATGGCCAGCACGGCCCCCTCGGGATCGTCCACCGTCACGGTGAAGCGATGCCCGGCGCCGAGGTCGATGATGATGCCGGGGCCGCGCCGTACGACGACGGCGGTGCCCTTCTCCGGGCGCCAGCGGTAGCCCCAGCCGCCCCAGCTGCGCGGGCTGATCAGCGGCACCAGGCTGGCGCCGATGACGTCCGCGAGCGGGATCCGCCGGCGCGGCAGCCCGATGTGGCCGCAGCGCACCTCGACGCACTCCCGGTCGATCTGGACCTTGACGTGGGTGAAGGCGACCGTGCCGAAGAGGATCAGCAGCCCCACCGCGAGGCAGCCCACCACCGACATCACCAGCGGCGCGAGATCGGTGGTCGCGGGCTGGTCGACTGCCAGCTCGATGCCCAGCGCGAGGCATGCGGCGCCCGCCGTGGCGAGAACCCACTGCATGCGGTTGCTGGCGCGGCCCGTCCACACCTGGGGCGTGACGGACTCCGGTCGGGGAGCGTACGTCATGGTCGAAGCGTACTCATACGGCACGCAATGGGCAGCCCTGCGGCGTCACGCCGTGGCGGGTGTCACGGCCAGCGCCGCACCCTCGGCGTACGCCGTCGCGACGTCGGGCAGGCCGGCGCCGCGCCCGTTGAGCAGCACCTCGAGACCGCCGAAGACACCGCCGGCCGGCGTCCGCGCCGCCTGGCCGATCCTGCGCAGCGCCTGCGCGGCGACGGCGTCGGCGGAACCGAACATCTCCGCACCCGGCACGGCCGCCGCGATGCGGTCAGTGACGAGCTCGTAGTGCGTGCAGCCGAGCACGACCGCGCGTACGCCCACCGGGGTCAACGCCGCCGCCGCCTCGATCGCGGCGGCGACCGCCGCGGTGTCGCCGGCCTGCACGGCGTCGGCGAGCCCGGGGCACGGCACCTCGGTGACCTCGGCGGCGCCGCCGAACTCGGCGATCAGCGCGCGCTGGTAGGCGCTGCCCGTGGTGGCGGGCGTCGCCCAGATGGCGACGCCGCCGCCGCCCGCCGCGGCGGGCTTGATCGCGGGCACCGTGCCGACGACCGGCAGGGCCGGCTCCAGCGCGGCCCGCACCGCCGTCAGCGCATGCACGGACGCGGTGTTGCAGGCGACGATCAAGGCGTCAGGGCCGCGTTCGGCGGCGGCCAGCGCGCACCGCAGCGCGCGGTCGCTGACGTCCTGCGCGGTCCGCGGCCCCCAGGGCATGCCCTCCGGGTCGCACGACAGCACCAGATCGGCGTCCGGCCGCATCCGGCGTACGGCCGCGGCGGCGGCCAGCAGTCCGATTCCGGAGTCCACGAGTGCGATCTTCACCCCCTCACCCTAAGCGGCGCGCCGACCGCGCCGCCGCCCGGCACCCGGCGTGCGGCAGACTGCCGCGGGTGACGGTGACGACAGTGATCGCAGGGCTGTCCCTGCTGGTGTGGGTGTGGCTGCTGCTGGGACAGGGCTTCTTCTGGCGTACGGACGTGCGGCTGCCGCCGCGGGTCGCCGAGCCCTCCGCATGGCCGGCGGTCGCCGTCGTGGTACCCGCGCGGGACGAGGCCGCGGTGCTGGACCTGAGCCTGGCCTCGCTGCTGGCGCAGGACTATCCCGGCCGGGCCGAGGTCTTCCTGGTCGACGACGGCAGCACCGACGGCACCGGGGACGTCGCCCGCGAACTGGCGCGGGCGCACGGGGGGCTGCCGCTGACCGTCTCCTCCCCCGGCGAGCCGCCGACCGGCTGGACGGGCAAGCTGTGGGCGGTACGCCACGGTGTCGCGCTCGCGCGCGAGCGCACCGGGGCGGAATACCTGCTGCTCACCGACGCCGACATCGCGCACCGGCCGGACAGCCTGCGCGCCCTGGTCACCGCGGCGGTCGGCGCGGACCTCGACATGGTGTCGCAGATGGCCAGGCTGCGGGTCGAGACCGGGTGGGAGCGGCTGATCGTCCCGGCCTTCGTCTACTTCTTCGCGCAGCTCTACCCCTTCCGCTGGATCAACCGCCCGCGCTCCCGCACGGCGGCGGCGGCCGGCGGCTGCGTCCTGATCCGCGCCGGCGCCGTCGACGCGGCCGGGGTGCCGGACAGCATCCGCCAGTCCGTCATCGACGACGTCGCCCTCGCGGGGGCGGTACGGCGCTCGGGTGGCCGGATCTGGCTCGGGCTCGCCGACCGCGTCGACAGCATCCGCCCCTACCCGCACCTCGGCGAGCTGTGGCGGATGGTCTCGCGCAGCGCCTACGCCCAACTCCGCCACAGCCCGGCGCTGCTGGCCGGCACAGTGGTCGGCCTCGTCCTGATCTACCTCGTCCCGCCGGCCGCCGCCATCGGCGGCGCCGCAGCCGGGGCGTGGTCCGTGTGCGCCCTCGGCGCCGCCGCTTGGGCCGTCATGACGGCGACGTATCTCCCCATGCTGCGCTACTACGGCCAGCGGTGGTGGCTCGCGCCGACCCTCCCCTACACCGCCGCGCTGTACCTCCTGATGACCGTCGACTCCGCCGTCCAGCACTACCGCGGCCGCGGCGCCGCCTGGAAGGGCCGCACCTACTCCCGCCCCGACCCGACCTGAACACGACCCGGCCTGAACACGACCCCGGCCTGACCGCGCCCCTCGTGAGCCGATAAGCGCGGGTCACAGCGCGGCCGGGGTCCACACCAGACCCCAGCCGTAGGCGTAGTCGACCGTGCGCTGGGGGCTGACACCGCGCCGGACGGCGAGGTGGCGGGCCTCGCGGCGGACGCGCAGGGCGTCCCCCTCCGGGGTGAGGAGGAGCAGGGCGCAGACGGTGGAGGCCGGGTCGCCGGGGTCGAGGGGGAAGTCCTGCGGGGGCCCGTGGTCGGGCCGTACCGTGACCGTGCCGCGGACGTCGGCGAAGCTGCGCCCTGCGCCGCGCAGGGCGAGGAAGACCAGGACGCGCCGGAAGCGCGCGGCCTGGTCGAGGTTGACGGTGAGGCGGTCGCCGTCGAGCCGTACGTACGGCGGCAGCCGCAGCGCGCCGGCGGCGCCGCCGAGCGGCTGGACGACGCCCTTGCGCCCGTCGGCCAGTTCGAAGAGCGCGCACAGGTCGATGCGGGCCCCGCCGCCCCCTTCCGCGCAGAAGGCGATCCGCAGCAGTCCCGGGCCGGCGCACGTACCGGCGGGCGGCAGCACCACGGGCGTGGGCCGGGCCGGGCGCGGGGTGGCGGGCATGAGGGGTGCGGTGAGGGCGGCCGCGCGCAGCCGCCACCTCTCGCCCGCCGCGTCGCGGTAGCACTCGCCGACCACCAGCATCCGGCCGCCGGTGACACCGCCGCAGTCGAGCCGTACCGGCTGCGCGCCCTCGACCAGTGCGCGCAGCCGCAGTCCGGGGATGCGGCCGAGCGGTCCGCCCTCGGCGCGTATCACCACCAGCACGGTGGTGACGGCTGATTCGAGTGACGCCAGGTCCAGGACGAGGGTGTCCAGGACGTCGCCGTCGGCGGCCGTCGCGCGGGTGTGGGTGACCGCGCCCGACTCGTGCCCGGGCACGTCCGCGTCGACCAGGTCGCCGGCGCCGCGCGGTGCGCCGCCGACGAGCAGAAGCGCGCACAGATCGGCCCGCGGTATGCCCGGACCGGTGCCCCGTCCGAACTCCAATCGGACTTCGGCGATCGGCAACCGGACACTTTCCCCCCTGCGCAGCAGCATCCCGCCCCCTCCGCCGGTGCGTCACGGCTCCCCGGTAATCCCTCAGACGCACGTCTTTTACCTGATCACACCATGCCGAGCTGACCGGTTTCCGGGGATTCGCTCATATTGGGGACTTGGTGTCACTCGTCGCCCGTCAAACAACCCTCTAATCGGTCTCCCCAACGACCACATCGTGGGCTTAACTTATGGCCCATGACCACCCCCCGCGGTTCGTACGGTGGCGGCTACGGCGGCTACTACCCCTCGTCATCGTCGTCCTTCCCGGACACCCCGATCTACGACAGCCTCGTGGCGGAGCGCGGCACCCCGCAGATCGCACCGATCCGTGTACCGTCGCCCTACTCCGGCTACGACACGGGTCTGGCCAACGGCTACGGCGGCGGCAGCAACCTGCCGGCCCTGCCCGCGCTTCCCGCGCTGCCGTCGGGACCGTCCTCTCCGTCGTACCAGCAGCCGCAGCCCGCGGCGCCCGGCGGCTACCAGAGCGGCGGCTACCAGCAGCCGCCCGCGCAGTACATCCCGCAGCAGGCCCCGCCGCGCGGCGGCTACGGCAACGGCGGCTACCAGAACACCAACGGGAACGGCTACCCGGCGATGCCGCCGCAGCCCTCCCCCAGCGGTTACGAGGCGGCCCGCCCGGTGCCTCCGCGTCCCGTACCGCCGCGGCAGGTGCCCGGCGGGCACCCCGAGGAGCAGTACCAGCGGCGCAACCTCGGCCAGGGCGGCGGAGGCTACTACCAGGGCTGATCCCGCTCACGGCGGCTGGCAGGATGGTGGGGTGACCACGCCACGGCTCAGCGCGCTGAACATCTACCCGGTCAAGTCGCTGCGCGCTGTCGGCACGCAGGAGGCGGTCGTGGAGCCGTGGGGGCTCGCGGAGGACCGCCGCTGGATGCTGGTCGACGCCGGCACCGACTCCGCTGTGACGCAACGGGAGCAACCACGTCTGACGCTGCTCGCCGCACTGCCCGTGGGGGGTGGCGGCCTGCGGCTGACCGCGCCCGGGCAGCCGCCGCTCACCGTCGTGCCGCCCGCCTCCGGGCCGCTGCGCACGGTGCGGCTCTTCGCCGGGAAGGTGGACGTGCTGCCGGCGGGCGACGAGGCCGACGCGTGGTTCTCCGGCTACCTCGGCACGCCGGTTCGGCTGGTGCATCTTGACGACCCGGGAGTACGGCGGCCGATCGACCCGCGGTACGCGCTGCCCGGCGAGACGGTCAGCCTTGCCGACGGCTATCCGCTGCTCGTCACCACGACCGCCTCGCTCGACGCCCTCAACGCGCTGATCGCCGCGGGCGACCGGGCGCAGGAGGGGCCGCTGCCGATGAGCCGCTTCCGGCCCAACGTGGTGGTCGACGGCACCGACCCGTGGGCCGAGGACGGCTGGCGGCGGGTGCGGATCGGCCAGGTCACCTTCCGGGTGCCCAAGCCCTGCGGGCGCTGCGTGGTCACCACCACCGACCAGGACAGCGGCGCCCGCGGCAAGGAGCCGCTGCGCACCCTGGCCCGGCACCGCAGGATCGGCTCGGCGCTGGTCTTCGGCCAGAATCTGGTACCCGAGCAATCCGGAACCCTGCGCGTCGGCGATCCGTTGACCACACTGGAGTGATGCGTCGACGCGTTCTGCCCGCGACCCGAGACGGGACGCGATCGCACGCATGAGTCGCGCCGTTTGCGGTAGTTGAACGGGTAAAGGGGGTGGTCCGCCCATGGCTCGTCGCAAGAGGCTCACCAAGCGCGGGTGGCGGTGGCGGCGCAATCCGCTGCGCCGGCGCTCCGATGTCGTCGAGGCGTGGCTGGGAGTCGTCACCATGCTGCTGCTCTGCGCCGTGCCGCTGCTGGGCTGGTGGGCGGGGCAGTCTGTCGACCGCACCCTCCTGCGGGTGGCGCGCACGCAGCGGGCCGAGCGGACCCTGGTGCCCGCCGCGGTGGTCGAGTCCCCCGCGGCGCCCGGCGCCACCGCCGCCCCGGGTGCGGAGAGGGCGGCCGCCGCCGTGGCCGCGGCAGGCAGCGACACCGACCCGCGGCACGGGGACATGCTGCGCTGGATCGCCCCCGACCGCTCGGTGCACACCGCCAAGGTGCCGGTAGGCCTCGAGGTCTGGCACGACAACAGGCTGCTGCTGTGGACCGACAGGACGGGCGTGCTCGTACCGCCGCCGCTGGACGACGCGACCGCCTCCACGCACGCGGTGCTCGCGGGTCTGGCCACCGGCTCGGCGGCCGCCGGGACCCTGGTGATGGTCAGGCAGCTCCTGGTGTGGCGGCTGATGCGGCGCAGGATGGACTCCTGGGAGCGCGAATGGGCCAGGGTCGGCCAGGACTGGGGCCGGGCAGGCGCGGGCGGCTGAGCCGTGGCGCGGGGCGCCCGGGCAGGTGGCGGCGTCCACCTGACGGGCTGTCGTCAACGACGGGCCTCCGCGCGCGCTACGGTTGATCCCCCGGTCGGCTGACGTAAGAGGTGGGGGCAGACAGCCCGATGGCACACGGCGTGGTGCAGGTCACCAACCCGAGCAGTTCGCGGTGGCGCCGCCGCACAGGCGAGTACGCCACCGTGGGGGCCGCCCTGGAGGCGGCCGCCGACGGCGACGTGCTGTCGGTGTCCCCGGGCACCTACCGGGAGAATCTGGTGATCGAGCACGCGGTCACCCTGCGCTGCGCGGAAGGCCCCGGCACGGTCCGCATCGCCCCGGCGTCGGGCGTGGCGGTGACGGTACGGGCGGCGGCCGGCGTGCACGACCTGCTGGTCGAGGGCCAGGACAGCACGGCCGCCGCACTGCTGGTGGAGGCCTGCGCCCCCGAGCTGACGGGCCTGCGGATCAGCACCCGTTCCGCGGTCGGCCTGGAAGTGCGCGACGGCGCCCGCCCCACGGTGCGGCGCTGCACGGTCGACAACCCGGCGGGGCTCGGCATCAGCGTGCTGGACGAGGCGGCTGGGCTGTTCGAGGACTGCGAGGTGGTGTCGGCGGGCCAGAGCGGCGTCGCGGTACGCGGCGGCGGCAGCCCCCGGCTGGAGCGCTGCCGGATCCACCACGCCACGGGCTCGGGCCTGTCGGTCACCGGCGAGCACAGCTCGATCGAGGCCCTGGGCTGCGAGGTCTACGAGATCCAGGGCACCGGGCTGCACCTGTCGCAGCGGGCGTCCGGGCATCTGACCGACTGCCAGCTGCACCGCACCACCGGCGACGGCGTCTCGCTGGACACCGACGCGGTGCTGGCGATGTCCGACTGCGACATCCACGACATCCCGGAGAATGCCGTCGACCTGCGGGCCCGCTCGGTGCTGACGCTGACCCGCTGCGCGGTCCGCCGCTTCGGCCGCAACGGCCTGTCGGTGTGGGACCCGGGGACCAGGGCCGACGCCAACCAGTGCGAGATCCACGACAGCACCGGCGACTATCCGGCGGTGTGGGTCAGCGACGGCGCGGTGGCCATACTGGACGCCTGCCGGGTGCACGACGTGCCGGACGCGCTGTTCGTGCTGGACCGCGGCTCCCGCGCGGACGTCGTGGACAGCGACTTCACGCAGATCCGCAACACCGCGGTCTCGGTGAGCGACGGCGCCAACGTCCAGCTGGACGACTGCCGGATCAAGGAGGCCGCGACCGGCGCCTGGTTCCGCGACCACGGCAGCGGCGGCACCTTCGCGCAGGTCACCATCGACGACACCGCGACCGGGGTGATCGTCACCAAGGGCGCCGACCCCGCACTCGACCGCTGCACGGTCACCAACGCGACCGAGTCCGGCATCTACGTGTCGGCCGAGGGCCGCGGCACCTTCACCGGGTGCCGGGTGACCGGCAGCAAGGGCTACGGCTTCCACATCATCGACGGCTGCCGGTCCACGCTGACCCGGTGCCGTACCGAGCGCTGCGCGCGCGGAGGTTACGAGTTCGCCGAGCCGGGCCCGCTCACCGAGGACTGCACCAGCGACCGCAGCGCCGCTCCCGAGCCGGTCCCGGTCCCGGCGCCCGCGACGCCCGACCGGCAGCCCGCCGCCCAGTCGTACGGCCTGCTCGGCGGGGTGCCGCAGCAGCGGCCCGCGCAGGCCGAGGCGGAAGCGGCCGTGCCGGCGGCCCGGGAGAGCGACGAGGTGCTGGGCGAGCTGGACGCGCTGGTCGGCCTGGAGAGCGTCAAGCGGGAGGTGCGCACCCTGATCGACATGATCGCGGTGGGCCGCCGCCGCCAGCAGGCCGGGCTCAAGGCGCCCTCCCCGCGCCGCCACCTGGTCTTCACCGGCTCCCCGGGCACCGGCAAGACGACCGTGGCCCGCCTCTACGGCGAGATCCTGGCCTCGCTCGACGTGCTGGAGCGCGGCCACCTGGTGGAGGTGGCCAGGGTCGACCTCGTCGGCGAGTACATCGGCTCGACGGCGATCCGTACCCAGGAGGCCTTCGAACGGGCTCGCGGCGGGGTGCTCTTCATCGACGAGGCCTACGCGCTGGCACCGGAGGACGCCGGGCGGGACTTCGGCAGGGAGGCCATCGACACCCTGGTGAAGCTGATGGAGGACCACCGGGACGCGGTCGTGGTGATCGTGGCCGGCTACACGGCGGAGATGGAGCACTTCCTGGCCTCCAACCCCGGAGTGGCGTCCCGCTTCTCGCGGACCATCACCTTCGGCGACTACACCTCGGAGGAGCTGCTGAGCATCGTGGAGTCGCAGGCCACCGAGCACGAGTACCGCCTCGGCGAGGACACGGGGGACGCGCTGCTGAAGTATTTCGCGGCGCTCCCCAAAGGTCCGGCCTTCGGCAACGGCAGGGCGGCGCGGCAGACCTTCGAGGCGATGGTGGAGCGGCACGCCATGCGGCTGGCCCATGTCGCGGAGCCGACCCACGACGAGCTGCAGCTGCTCTACCCGGAGGACCTGCCCGAACTGCCCTGAGCCGGCGGCGCCTCGCGCCGCCCGCCCGGTCCCCCGGTGTGCCGCAGGTCGCGGCGGGGCGCTGCTCGCGGCGGCGAGGGCGCTCCGACCTGTGGACCGGCATACACCGGAGGGCGCGGTGCGTGGAAGGATGACCGCAGCGCGCCGGCAGACGGCATCGCACACAACGAGACGGACGATACGAGGTCACGGGTGAGCGACAACCAGAACCTCCTCGCGGAGCAGCGCCGGGCACTGATCCTGGACGAGGTACGCCGACGCGGCGGAGTACGCGTCAACGAACTGACCCGCAGGCTCAACGTGTCCGACATGACGGTGCGCCGCGACCTCGACGCACTCGCCCGGCAGGGCGTGGTCGAGAAGGTGCACGGCGGCGCCGTGCCGGTGGTCGAGGCGAGCAGCCACGAGCCGGGCTTCGAGGCGAAGTCGGGGCTCGAACTGGGCGCGAAGGAGGCCATCGCGACGGCGGCGGCCACGCTGGTCCCGCCGGGCAGCGCGATCGCCCTGGCGGGCGGCACGACCGCCTACGCGCTGGCGCACCACCTGCTGGACGTACCCGATTTGACGGTGGTCACCAACTCGGTGCGCGTCGCGGACGTCTTCCAGTCGGGCCAGCGGCGGCCCGGCGCGAACCACGCGGAGGCGACGGCCACCGTGGTGATCACCGGCGGCGTGCGTACGCCCTCCGAGACGCTGGTCGGCCCGGTGGCCGACCGGGCCATCCAGTCACTGCACTTCGACCTGCTCTTCCTCGGCGTGCACGGCATCTCGGTGGAGGCCGGCCTGTCCACGCCGAACCTGGCGGAGGCGGAGACCAACCGGCACTTCGTGCGCTCAGCGCGCCGGGTGGTCGTGATCGCGGACCACACCAAGTGGGGCACGGTGGGCCTGAGTTCCTTCGCCGCCCTGGAGGACGTGGACACCCTGGTGACCGACGCGGGCATCCCCGAGGTGCTCCGCGCGGAGATCTCGGAGCACCTGTCGGACCTGATCGTGGCAGGCGAGCCCACAGAGGGGTGACGCGCGAGTTCCCGTAGTGGTCGGCCGAGGCACGAGGCCGCCCGCGCAGGGAACGAGAAGGAAGACCGACCCACCAGCGCCGAGGGGTGACGCGCGAGTTCCCGGAGTGGTCGGCCGAGGCACGGCGGGGGCTGACGCGCCCGCCGCAGGCGGTCAGCCGCCGATCCAGGACCAGGCGCGGCCCGGGGCCAGGACGAGCAGCACCACCGCGACCACCAGCACGATGCCGGCCAGCGCCCGCAGTCTGCGGATCGAGGGGGACACCGGCGGCCTGGGCGGCCGGTTGTCCGGCCGCCAGGCGGCGGCGGCCTGGGAGGGGGTGTGCGGCGGCTGCGGGCGGCGGCGCGGCCAGCGGCGCGGCTCCGCCTCGGCGGCCCGCTCGTCCTCCTCGCGCAGCCGGCGGGCGACGATGCGGGCCCGGGCGGAGGGCTCCTTGGGGGCGCTGGACCGTATCGCGCGCTCCGAGTCGTTGGCGAACTGCTCCCATACGTCGTCGGGCAGCGACGGCTCCTCGGCCGCGGGTGGTTGCTCGGTGGTCACTGTCTACGCTCTCGTCTCGTCCAGGCAAGGCCGGGGCGGGCGAGCTGCTCGCGGTCCCCCAACCGGCGAATCGATACTCCCGCCACTTTTACCCGCACGGCACCGGAAGTGACAAGTACGGTCCGGGGTGGTGGCCGAGCCGTGACGGTGAGTGGCCGACATCAGCGGTATTCCGCGAGCCGCGGCCGCACCCCGAGCAGCACCAGCACGGCCGCCAGGCCGAGCGCCCCCGCGGGCGCCCCGGGCCAGCCGCCGAGCGCGTCGTCCGCGTCGTCGGCCTGCGCCGAGAAGTCGGCCAGCTGCTGCCCCGCGAGGCGGTCCAGGGTGGTGGAGAAGTCCCAGAAGTCGAAGGCCACGTCGCCGCGGCCGACCTCGGTGAGCACCGCGGCCCCCTGCTCGATGTCGCCCGACCGCTTCAGCGACCGCAGCCGGACGTCGTCGGCGCGGAAGTGGCCGTAGCGGGCCAGCACGTCCAGGTAGGCGGGGCGCTCGGCGTCGGTGGCGTAGCCGTCGGGCGACAGCAGGCCGTCGAGCGCCTTGGCGAGGTCGTCGAACTGCTGCTGGTCGGCGGCGCCGAAAGCCGATGCGTGGACGAACCAGCGGCTCTCGCTCGCCGCGGCCTGTGCGGCGACCGCGTGGGCCTCGGCGAGCCTGGTCCAGGGCCTGAGCCCCTGCTCGCCCGCGGCGGTCACCGCGTCGGCGGTGGCGGTGAGCGCGAGGCCGCCGGCGAGGGTGACGGCCAGGGCGGCGGCGCTCGCGGCCACCAGGGCGGGGTTGAACCGCCGGCGGTAGTCGCGCGCCATCTCCCACTGCCACCACAGCAGCACCGCGACCGCGGCCAGGCCCAGCGCGGCGATCACCAGGCTCCAGCGGACGGCCGCGTCGTGGGCGGCGGCCCGCTGCTCGTCGGCCTGCTTCTGGTAGGCCTCGGACAGGCGGCCGGCGGCGGGCAGCAGCTGGTCGTGCATGACGTTGCCGGCCTGCACGTTCAGGGACACCGCGCGAATGGGCGGATGTCCGGCGGCCGGGTCGGGGTCCTGCTCGGCGACGTAGGCCGCGCGGCCGCTGAGGTCGTCGTAGCGGCCGAGGCCGTCGAGCAGGCCGGTGACCGCCCCGTGCCGGGACCGGTCCGCGCCGAGCTGCTGGAGCAGTCCGCTGACCTGGGCGCGGCGCTCCTGGGCGGTGAGCAGGGCGTTGAGCTGGTTGCCGACGAGGGTGTCGTGGTCGGCGGCCGCGTGGCCGGGCGCGAGGGTGTCGGCGCGCTCCGCGTCGAGGTCGGCGAGTGCGAAGCGCAGCTGGGCGGAGACCGCGGCGCGGTGGGTGACGGTGGTGCGCAGCCGCGCGGTGTCGTGGCGCACGGCGACCGCGCCGATCACGGCGACCGCGCACAGCGCGCCGAGCATCACCAGGGCGGCGACGGTACGGACGCCGAGCCGGCGCGGTCCGCCGCTCAGCAGCCGCGGCCCGCGGCGCGGCCGGTAGGCCTCCGGCACCGGGGCGGTGGCGGGCTCCGCCGTCGCCGCGACCTCCCGCTGCGGTGGTGCCGTCTGAGACGTCGTCATATGCCGAAGCTAGGCGCGGGTCCCGAAAGCCCGGTGTCCTCAGGACGGCTGCCGGGTGTCCTGGCCGTCACAGGACTGCTGCGAAAGCCCGGCACCGGGGCGGGACCTCGGGCCGGACGTGGTCCGACGCCGTAGGTCAGGGTCCTTCCTGCGGCGGCTCCGGCGGGGGCTCGGTCCGCCACAGGGGGTGCTCCTCGCGCGCCCACCAGCGCGACACGTATCCGGTGCGCAGCCCGCGCCGCGCCTCGGGGTCCTGGGTGGCGAACCACACGTGCCCGGCGATGGCCGCGGCGAAGGCGAGCGCGAGCCAGTCGTGCACGAAGGTCGATCCGGTGCGCCACATCAGCGGCGACAGGCGCGGGAACCACATCAGGATGCCGGTGCCCGCCATGATCAGCAGCGCACCGGCGGCGAAGGCGGCGTAGAGCTTCTGGCCCGCGTTGAACTTCCCCGCCAGGCTCGGCTCCCGCCGGCGGCGGCGCAGGGCGACCCGCAGCCAGCGCCAGTCGTGCGGGAAGAAGCGGCCGAGCCGGCCGAGGTCGCGGCGCACGGCGCGGGAGGCCAGGCCCAGCAGCACCGGCACGGGGACGGCGATGCCGGAGTATTCGTGCAGGGTGACCACCGTCCTGCGGCGGCCGACGAGCTCGGCGAGCGGCGGGAAGTAGAGGCACGCGCCGGTGAGGACGCAGATGCCCATCAGCCAGTTCACCGAGCGGTGCACCCAGGTCTCGGCACGGGTGAAGCGGCGCAGTCCGGTTCGCAGCCGGGAGTCAGGTGGTGGGGTCATCGCTCCGGCCGTTCGATTTGCCGACCCAGCCGTCGACGTCGTAGCCGTAGTGCTCCCAGTAGCCGGGCTGCACGTCCTTGGTCACGGTGATGCCCGACAGCCATTTCGCGGACTTGTAGAAGTACATGGGCGCCACGTAGAGCCGGACGGGTCCGCCGTGGGCGGCGGTGACCGGCTTGTCGTTCATGGTGAGCGCGACCAGGATGTCGGCGCCGCGGGCCTGGTCGAGGGTCAGGCTCTCGGTGTAGACGCCGTCGAAGCAGTTGAAGCGGATCGCGGTGCCGCCGGGGCGCACCCCGGCCGCGTCCAGCAGGGTGGACAGCCGCACCCCGGAGAAGGCGGTCTTGGGCACCCGCCAGCCGGTGACGCACTGCACGTCGTGCACCACCCGGGTCTGCGGCAGGGCGCGCAGGTCGGCGAGCCGGTAGCCGGCCGGCCGGTCGACCAGGCCGCCGACGGTCAGCCGGTAGTCGCTCTCGCCGCGGTGCGGGATGGAGTTGGACACCGAGTAGAAGCGGAATCCGCCGCCGCCCGGCAGAAGCCCGACCACCCCGGTGGGATCCTTGGCGCTGACCGAGGCCAGGACGGAGTCCAGCTTGTCCTGGACGGCGCCGCCCACTCCCACGCCGACCGCGCCGAGCCCGAGCATGCCCAGCACGACCCGCCGCCCGACCGGTGTGCCGCGGCCCTCCTCGGAGGGCCCCGGTTCCGGGGTCGGGGCTTCTTCCGGTGCCCTCACCGGCGGCATGCGCTCGTCCATGACTCGATTCGAGCACGCCGGCCGCCATCTGACCAGGGCCGGTCCGACGCCGTCAGGATTCCGTCATATCTGCGCCGTCCCGCGCGCTCTCCCTTACGGTCGCGAGCAGGCCGGCGAGCGCGTCGTTGAAGGCGGCGGGGCGCTCCAGGTTGGGCAGGTGCCCGGCGCCCTCGATGACGGCCAGCCGCGAGCCGGGGATGCGGTCGTGGAGGAAGACGGCGTCCGCGACGGGGGTGAAGACGTCGTCGCTGCCGACGACGACCAGGGTGGGCACCGCGACGGTCGGCAGCGTCGCGGTGTAGTCGGGGCGTTCGGCCCGGCCGCGCAGGGCGGCCGCGGCGCCCTCGGGCGGTGCGGCGAGCATCATGCCCAGCACGTGCGCGGCGACCTCCGGCCGGTCCGCGACGGTCGCGGGCGAGACCATGGAGTCGAGCACCTCGTGGGCGTAGCCGGACATGCCGTCCCGCAGCAACCGGTCGGCCCGGTCGTTGCGTTCCTTCCTGCCCTGCTCGGTCTCGCCCTGCGCGAAGGTGTCGGCGAGCACCAGCCCGGCGACCCGGTCGGGGAAGAGCCGGTGGAATTCCAGCACGATCTGACCGCCCATCGACAGGCCGCACAGCACAGCCCGCCGCACCCCGAGGTGGTCGAGCAGTCCCGCCAGATCGGCGGCGAAGGTGCTCAGCGGGGTCAGTCCCGGGACGACCTGGGTGCCGCCGTAGCCGCGCAGGTCGGGGGTGACCACCCGGTGGCCGGGCGCCGCGCCCTGCTGCGGGCGCCACATGGTGCGGTCGAAGGGGTGCCCGTGCACGAGCAGCAGTACGCTCCCGGCGCTGTCGGAGCCACCGCCGGTGTCGTCGTAGGTCATGGTGATGCCGTTGATCAGAACGCTGTTCACCTGCGGATTTCCCCTCGTCAGCCCGTTGCTCCGATGCTAGGCGCGGGGCATTTGCGAGGGCAATGATGTGATTTGATCTCGGTGCAATGACGTGGTCCGCGGGGACCTGGCGGCGGGGGTGCGGAGATGGCGCGGGACTTCCGGCGGGCGGCCGACGCGGTGGCGGCCCAGATCGCCGCGGGGCGGCTGCGGCCCGGGGACCGGCTGCCGACGCAGCGGGCTTTCGCGCGGCGGCACGGGATCGCCGACTCGACGGCGAGCCGGGTCTACGCCGAACTGGCCCGCCGCGGCCTGGTCACCGGCGAGGTGGGCCGCGGCACGTTCGTGCGGGCGGCCGCGCCCGCGGCGGACCCGGCACTCGCGGAGCCGACGGCGGCGCGGGTGGACCTGGAGCTGAACTACCCGGTCGCCGCGGGGCAGTCGGAGCTGCTGGGCGCCGGACTGGCCCGGCTGGCCAGGCCCGACGTGCTGGCCGCCGCGCTGCGCCCGTCCGGAGCGGCGGGCACCGCGGCCGCGCGGGAGGCGGTCGCCGGGCTGCTCACCTCCGCCGGATGGGCGCCGGACCCGGACGGCGTGCTCTTCGCGGGCAACGGCAGGCAGGCCATCGCGTCAGCCCTGGCCGCGCTGGTCAGACCCGGTGGGCGGCTGGGCGTGGAAGCGCTGACCTATCCCGTGGTGAAGGCGGTCGCGGCCCGGCTCGGCATCACGCCGGTGCCGCTGGAGTGCGACGGGGAGGGGCTGCTGCCCGGCGCGCTGCTCGCCGCGCACCGGGCGGCGCCGCTGGGCGGGGTCTACGTCCAGCCGACGCTGCACAATCCGCTGGGCGTCACGATGCCGGACCCGCGCCGGGCCGAACTGGCCGCGGCCCTGCGGGAGACGGGGCTGACGGCGGTGGAGGACGCGGTGTGGTCCTTCCTGCGCGAGGACGCGCCGCCGCCGCTCGCCGCGTACGCCCCGGAGCGGGTGATCCTGGTCGACAGCACCTCCAAGCGGCTCGCGCCGGGCCTGACGGTGGGCTTCGCCGTCACCCCGCCCGCGCTGACCGCGGCGGTGACGGCCGCGCTGCGCTCCGGCGGCTGGGCGGGCGCCGGCTACGCCCTTGCGGCGGTGACCGGTTGGCTGACCGACGGCACCGCCACGGCGATCGCCGCGGCCAAACGGGCCGACGCGCGCCACCGGCAGCGGATCGCGGCGGAAGCCCTGGCCGGCCTCACGACGACGTCCGGACCGGGTTCGTACTTCCGCTGGTGGGAGCTGCCCGCCCCGTGGCGCGCCGACACCTTCGTGGCAGCCGCCGCCCGGCTCGGCATCGCGGTCACCCCGGCGGCGTCCTTCGTGGTGGGGCCGCACCGCACGCCGTCCGCCGTGCGCCTGGGGCTCGCCTCTCCCCCTCCGGCGGTGCTGGGCCGGACGCTGACCACGCTGGCGGACCTCGCGCGGACCGGCCCCGACGGTGTCGCTCCGGAGTGAGGACGCCGCCGGTCGGCGGTGCGGCCAGCTGGCGGTGGCATTTCCGGTTCGGCCCGTCCCGCACACGGAATCGGCTGGTCAGGGCCGCCGTGCACGACGAGTTGCGGGATTCCTCACATCGGGTGACGCTGATATCGCATCACGGAGTGCTGTAGCAGTCACTCTACGCAGTTTCGCTCAGGTGTTCCCATCGGAGCGGCGAAAGGGCGGTTCCCCGCATGTGCGGGGCCCGTCCCAGCCGCGGAGGGAGTCGCAGCCGTGATCATGCAAGCCGACGAAACAGACAGGACCGACCCGACCCACCGAACCGAACACGAGTGCACGCTCGAACTCGAAGCGCACCCGTACCGGATCCAGCAGATCCGCCGCATCGTTTCCGCGCAGCTGCGCTACTGGCGGCTCGATCCGCTGGTCGAACCCGCGTCGAGCGCCACCAGCGAGCTGCTGGCGAACGTGCACCGACATGCCAAGCCCGACAAGAAGTGCGGTGTACGGCTGACCCTCGCCGACGACCGTCTCACCGTGGCCGTCACCGACCACGACCCGCGGCTGCCGCAGCTGCGGCCGGTGGAGCCGATGGCCACCACCGGGCGCGGTCTGACGATGGTCGAGGCGATGAGCGACAGCTGGGGCACCGACCTGCTGCCGGAAGACGCGGGCAAGGTCGTGTGGTTCGTCCTGCGCACCCCGCTCTCGGTGCCGACGCTGGTACCGCTGCGGACCACGGTGCCGTTCGAACGCGCGCTGCCCGAGCCCGAGCCGCTCCCCGAGCCGGTCGCCATGGCCGCCGCGGCCTGACCGCAGCACTCGGCGACAGTACGCGGGCCGGCCGCCGTCTCCCCCGCGGGAGGCGGCGCCCGGCCGTACGGACGCGGTGGAGGCGCCCTCCGCCGCGTCAACTCGCCTTCGGTACGGCGCTCCTGCGGCCCGTCAGCTCGCCCAGGGCGCGGCGCCCTTGCCGCCGCCGGGGCCGCGCGGGTCACGGGCGAAGTGCTCCTCGAGCACCGACATGCGCCGCCAGTATTCCTCCTCGTCGATCTCCCCCGCGGCGAACCGCCGTCCGAGCACCGCCATCGGGCTGTGCTCGCCGGACGCCGCCGGCCTGGTCCGCTGCCACGGTCCGCCGCGGCCGCGCCACACCGTGCGGCGCAGCACGGTGACCAGGGCGGCCACCGCGAAGAACCAGACCAGCGGGAGGAAGAGGATCCACGGGCCGGGCCCGCCGTCGTGCCAAGCCAGGGTGTTCATCGTCCGTCATCTCCTCGGTCGCGCCGGGTTCTCCCGACACCACCGAGCCTGCCTCCCGTGCCCGCCGAAATCGTCGTACGGCCGGCGGCAGCGGCGCTGCTCCCCGGGAAGTACGCCGAGAGCCGTCGCGCGGGGGGCGGCGTACCGCGCAAGATGACCTGCCGCGAGGGGCGCCGTCAGCCCCCCAGCGCCGCCAGCGGGTCGTCGAGCACCGGCTGCCAGGCCAACTCGGCGGCGCCGACCAGGCTGTTGTGGTCCAGTGCGCAGGCCACCACCGGCACGCTGCCGCTGCGTCCCCACAGACTGTGGTCGGCCACCACCGCGCGCAGCGCCTCGGGGGCGGCGTCCAGCAGGTGCCGGTGCAGGCCGCCGAGCAGGATGCGGTCGGGGTTGAGGACGTTGACCATGCCGGCCAGGCCGCGGCCCAGCCGGTCGATCAGGATGTGCGCCGCGGCCTTGACGGCCGGGTCGGCATACTCCGTACGGAGCAGGTCGCGGCTCTGTTCGAGCAGCGAGACCTCGGGGCCCGGGAGGCGGCCCGCCGCTTCGAGGAAGGCCAGCGGGTCCGCCTCGACGTCGAGGCAGCCCCGGCTCCCGCAGTGGCAGGGGCGCCCGTCGGGCTGCACGGTGAGGTGGCCCACTTCCAGGGCGAGCCCGGAACTGCCGGTGTGCAGACGGCCGTCGAGCACCAGCGCGCCGCCGACGCCGCGGTGGCCCGAGGCGACGACCAGCAGGTGCTGCGCTCCGCGGCCCGCGCCGTGCCGGTGCTCGGCGAGCGCGGCCACGTTGACGTCGTTGCCGACGAAGGACGCGACGGGCTCGCCGTCGGGGCCGAGGATGCCCACCCGGGCGATCTGGCTGGTGAAGACGTCGCGCACCGGGGCGCCCGCGGGCCAGGCCAGGTGCAGCGGGTTGAGCGCGGTGCCCTCGGGCTCTGCGACCGCGGACGGCACCGCGAGGCCCGCCCCGACGCACACCCGCCCCGACCCGCGCAGCAGGTCGGCGCCGGCCTCGACGACCGCCGCCAGCACGTGCGCGGGGTCGGCCGGCACCGTCATGCTGCCGGGCGCGGTGGCCACGATCTCCCCGCCGAGCCCGACGAGCGCGGCCCGGAAGCCGTCCGCGTGCACCTGCGCGGCCAGGACGACCGGGCCCTCGGGCGCGACGTCCAGCCGGTGCGAGGGCCGGCCCTGCGCACCGGAGGGGCCGCTCGGCCGGGTGTCCACCCGGATCAGGCCCAGCGCCTCCAGCTCCGCGGCGACCGCACCCGCGGTCGCGCGCGTCACGCCCAGTTCGGCGGTGAGAAGCGCGCGGGTCGCCGCGCGGCCGGTGTGCACCAGGGAGAGCGCGGGCCCGAGTGCACCGCGGCCCCGCTCAAGCCTTGTCCGAATCTGTGTCACCCCCCTATTCTGACTTTGTGCCGACGCTAAACAAAATAGGGACGGCCCTGAGCCGATCCCATCACACTCCCGCCATCGACCCCGTCCTGCGCCGCCTGCGCATCGCCCTGACCGTCTTCTTCGCCGTCGACGGCTTCCTCTTCGCCGGCTGGGTGGTGCGCATCCCGGCCATCAAGGCCCAGGTCGGCGCCTCCGCCGGCCAGCTGGGCCTGGCGCTGCTCGGCGTGTCCGCAGGCGCGGTGCTGACGATGGTGCTCACCGGGCGGCTCTGCCGCCGCTTCGGCAGCGACCGGGTCACCCTGGCCACTGCCGTCGTGCTGTCGCTCAGCATCGCCCTGCCGCCCCGAACCCACTCGGCACTCGGACTCGGCCTGGTCCTGCTGGTGTTCGGCGTATCGTACGGCGGTCTGAACGTCGCCATGAACAGCGTCGCCGTCGAACTGGTCGCGGCCATGCGCCGCCCGGTCATGTCCAGCTTCCACGCCGCGTACAGCCTCGGCGGGCTGATCGGCGCAGGCCTGGGCGGACTGCTCGCGCCGCACCTCCCGCCCGCCACCCATCTGCTGCTGCTCACCCCGGTCGGCCTGCTCACCGTCGCCCTGGCCGGACGCGTACTGCTGGCCCACCCGATCGAGCTACCGCGGGAGGACGTGGTGCGGGCGAAGCCCGCCGCGGAGCCTGCTCCCGGCGGGACCTTGCCCGTTGCGTCCTCCGCCGGCCGGTCCACTCCCGGTGGGCTCTCCGCCGGCCGGTCCACTCCCGATGGGGCCTTGTCCGGCGGGTCCTCCGCCGCGGACGGGGTGCGGCGCACCGGCGTGCTGGTCCTGCTCTTCGGGCTGATCGCGGCCTGCTCGGCCTACGGAGAGGGAGCGCTCGCCGAATGGGGGCCGCTGCACATCCAGCAGGACCTGCACGGCGGCCCGGGCATCGCGGCGGCCGGATACGCGGCGGTGGCGGCGGCCATGACGCTGGGCCGCCTGTCGGGCACCGCGCTGCTCGAACGGCTCGGCCAGACCCGGGTGCTGGTGCTCGGCGGCCTCACCGCGGCCTGCGGCATGCTGCTCGGCGCCCTGGCCCCGGTGGTCCCGCTGGTGGTGCTCGGCTTCGCGCTCACCGGTCTCGGCCTGGCCAACCTCTTCCCGACCGCGATCGCCAGGGCCGGGGCCCTCACCGGTCCCAGCGGCGTGGCCGCCGCGTCCACCTTCGGCTACGGCGGGATGCTGCTCGGGCCGCCCTCGATCGGCTTCCTGACCGACGCGGTGGGCCTGCCGACCGCGCTGACCACGGTGTCGGCGCTGGGCGCGGCGGCCGCCGCCATCGCGTACGCCGTACGCAACACCGGCCGCAGGGCCTGAGGCACCGCGGACACAGCGGGCACCGGGGGCACCGCCACGGGACTTGACGCACATCACAGGCGCCGGAATCGCCGGACAGAGGGATGCTGGTGACGGCCGCGGCGGACCGCCCCCGCTTCCGGCCCGAGGAGGAGCGATGCGCGTACCGGCCCGGCTGATCGATGCCACCCGCCCGGCGCACAGGGAGCGGGCGTCCCGCATCTACCTGGTCGTGGTCGGCGTCGCCCTGGTGCTGCTGCTCCTGGACACCGCCCTGGTCTCGCACCGGCACGCCTCGCCCACCGGTTTCCTGCTGCTGGCGGTCACGCTGCCGTGGACGCCGCTGCTGTGGTCGCTCGCCGCGTCGGCCGGCGGGCTCGACGTCGAGACGACGTCCTTCGGCTGGTCCGGCTGGGCTCTCGCGGTGCTCGCCGCACTGGTCGGCGCTGCGGTCAACGCCGTCCTGCTCGGTTACGCGGCCAGGCTGGCCCGCCGCCGCAGGGCGGCGTCGGGCGACGCGACGCGGCACACCTGAGGCGTACGCGTCACCGTCGTGGGTGGTTCATGAGGGAGTGCCGGCGGTTCGCGAGGGAGCGGGTCACACCTGGGCGGGCTTGGCGAGCATCCGCTCCAGGACGGCGCGGTGGCCGGGGCGGGCCCGCTCGTAGCGCTGCCGGCCGTCGTCGGTGATCGCCACGTAGACACCGCGGCGGTCCTCGCTGCAGATGCCGCGGTCGACGAGGCCTTCCTTCTCCAGCCTGGCGACCAGCCGGGACAGCGCGCTCTGGCTCAGGTGCACCCGGTCGGCCAGTTCCTGCACGCGGAAGGTGCAGCTGCCGTCCTCGGGGTCGCCCGCGAGGACGTCGAGCACCTCGAAGTCGCTCGCGCCGAGCCCGTACTGATGCAGCTCACGGTCGAGTTCGCACGCGGTCCGCGCGTGGATGGCGAGGATCTCCCGCCACTCGCGCTCCAGCGCCCGCTCACCCTTGTCCACGGTCATGTTCGCAGGGTAGCAGAAAACGGACCCCGATGCACGGACATTAAATGCGTTTGCATCTGATGCGCATGCATGTAATCTACCGACCATGACCTCTCCGTCAATCACCGTCCCCCGGTCCGAAGAGCGCTGGAGTGCCCTGCAATGGGGCACACTCTTCGTCCTGTGCGGCGCGCTCTTCCTCGACGCACTCGACGTCTCGATGGTCGGCGTGGCGCTCCCCTCGATCGGTGACGACCTCCACCTGTCCACCAACTCCCTGCAGTGGGTCGTCAGCGGCTACATCCTCGGCTACGGCGGCCTGCTGCTGCTCGGCGGCCGCGCGGCGGACCTGCTCGGCAGGCGCCGCGTCTTCCTCGTCGCACTCGGCATCTTCGCCGTCGCCTCGCTGCTCGGCGGCCTGGTCGACTCCGGCTCGCTGCTGATCGCCACCCGCTTCATCAAGGGCCTGAGTGCCGCCTTCACCGCACCGGCCGGCCTGTCGATCATCACCACCACCTTCGCCGAGGGCCCGGTGCGCAACCGCGCCCTGACCATCTACTCCAGCTGCGGCGCCACCGGCTTCTCGATGGGCCTGGTGCTCTCCGGCTTCCTGACCGAGGCGGGCTGGCGCTGGACGATGCTGCTGCCCGCGCCCGTCGCGCTGATCGCGCTGATCGCCGGCCTGAAACTGATCCCCAGGACCCCGCGCGAGAGCACCGAGGGCAGAGGCTACGACCTGCCCGGCGCCGTCACCGGCACCGCGTCCATGCTGCTGCTGGTGTTCACGGTCGTCTCGGCCTCCAGCGCCGGCTGGGCCTCGGCCCGTACGCTCGGCTCCTTCGCCGGAGTCGCGGCGCTGCTCGCGGCCTTCGTCGTCATCGAGAGCCGCTCGTCCCACCCGCTGATCCGGCTGGCCGTGCTCCGCTCCTCCAGCCAGGTCCGCGCCAACATCGGCGGCGCCACCTTCTTCGGCTCGTACATCGGCTTCCAGTTCCTGGTCACGCAGTATCTGCAGAACGTGCTCGGCTACAGCGCCATGCAGACCGCGCTCGCCTTCCTGCCCGCGGGGTCGCTGGTCGCCATCCTGTCCACCCGGATGGGGCCCATCGTCGACCGGTTCGGCACCCCGCGGGTGATCGCGGCCGGCTTCGTGTCGCTGGTCACCGGCTACGCGCTCTTCCTGCGCATCGACCTGCACCCGAGCTACGCCGCCGTCATCCTGCCGTCGATGCTGCTGCTCGGCGCGGCCTTCGCGCTGGCCTTCCCCTCGCTCAACATCCAGGCCACGAACGGCGTCAAGAACGAGGAGCAGGGCATGGTCTCCGGCCTGCTCAACACCTCCTTCCAGGTCGGCGGTGCGATCTTCCTCGCGGTCGTCACGGCGGTCGTCACCGCCAACACCGGCGGGCACGGCGGCGGCAAGCAGGCCGTGCTCGACAGCTACCGACCCGCGCTGTGGGCCGTCACCGGCATCGGCGTGGCGGGCCTGCTGCTCACCCTGTCGGGGCTGCGCAGGCAGCGGCCCTCGTACGGCATCCTCGTCGCGTCCTCGGCCGTGGACGAGGCGCGACGGGTCGACGGCGGGGCGGTGGCTGCGCCGGTCGCGACGTCCGCGTCCGCGTCGTCGTCCTCGTCCGTCTCGGAGGCCGCCCCTGCCGGGAGGGCCGCCTCCGGGTCCGGTCCCGCGTCCGGAGGTACGGGGACGGGGCGCGAGTGATCCGCGGGTGTGCCCGTGCATCCCGCCCGGGTACACCTTCCACTTCCGGCCCGGCTCCGCACGTTCCTGGTGCGGAGCCGGGCCGGCCCGCGTCGCGGTCGGGCCGCCGTGACCCGGGGTCAGCCGAGCCAGCCGGGGCGTACGAGACCGGACTCGTAGGCCAATACGACCAGTTGGGCCCGGTCGCGGGCCCCGAGCTTGACCATCGCCCGGCTGACGTGCGTCTTCGCGGTGAGCGGGCTGACCACCAGGCGGCGGGCGATCTCCTCGTTGGACAGGCCGAGGCCGACCAGCGCCATCACCTCGCGTTCGCGGTCGGTGAGCTGGTCGAGGAGGGTCACCGCGGCCGGCTCCTTGGAGCGGGCCGCGAATTCCGCGATCAGCCGGCGGGTGACGCCGGGCGAGAGCAGCGCGTCGCCGCCCACGACCGCACGGACCGCTCGCAGCAGCTCGGCCGGCTCCGTGTCCTTGACCAGGAAGCCGGAGGCGCCGGCGCGGATCGCCTCGAAGACGTACTCGTCCAGCTCGAAGGTGGTCAGCACGACCACCTTCACCGCTTCGAGCGCGGCGTCCCCGGTGATGTGCCGGGTGGCGGCGAGCCCGTCCATCACCGGCATGCGGATGTCCATCAGCACCGCGTCCGGCCGCACCTCCCGGACGGTCCGCAGCGCCTGCTGCCCGTCGGCCGCCTCCCCGACGACCTCGATGTCGCTCTGCGCGTCGAGCAACGCCCGGAAACCGGCCCGCACCAGCGCCTGGTCGTCGGCCAGCACGACCCGAATCATGGACGACGCTCCTCGCCGGCGGCCCGTCCTGCCGCACGGCCGGTGGTGCCGGGAGCCGGGCGGCTGCCCGGGACGGGGTCGCGGTGCGGGCGGTCGCGGCGGGCGGGGTCGCGGTGTGCGGGGTCGGCGGCTCGGGCGTGGGCGGCCGGGTCGGCCGGGCCCGCGGGTCGGGCCGGGGCGGGCGGTCCGAGGGGTCCGGCCGGGGCGGCCGCCGCGGCGGCGTCTGACCGGTGGGGCCGCTCGGAGGCGGCCTGCGGTCGGTCCGTGCCGGCCGGCGAGTCAGCTCCCGATGCCGGTACGGCCGGTGTCGAGCCCGCCCGCGGGTCAGTGCCGTGCGCGGGTCCGGCAGGTGCGGAGTCACCGCCAGAGGCCGGCCCAGCGGGTGCGGAGCCCGTCCGCGAGTCAGTACCCGGCACGGGTCCGGCAGGTGCCGAGCCGGGGGACGGCGACGCCGGCGTCGTCGGGGGCTCGGGGGCGGTGAGGGGCAGTCGGGCCAGGACGCGGAAGCCTCCGTCGGGGCGGATCCCGGTCTCGACCGTGCCGCCCAGCGCGGCAGCGCGTTCGCGCATGCCGACCAGGCCGTTGCCGCCGCCCTCGCCGCCGGCCGCCGCCGGCCCCTGGTCGTCCACCCGCACCTGCACGGAGCCGGGTTCGTAGCCGAGACGGATCCGTGCGGTGCGGGATCCGGAGTGGCGCACGATATTGGTCAGCGCCTCCTGGATGATGCGGAAGGCCGCCAGGTCGGCGCCCGCGGGAAGCGGCACCGCATCGCCCTCGACGGTCACCTCGGCGTGCAGCCCCGCGGCCGTGGCCTGCTCCAGCAGTTCGGGGAGCCGGTCGAGGCCGGGCGCGGGGGCGCGCGGCGCCTCGCCGGGCGCCCGCAGCGTACTGAGCACCTGCCGCACCTCCCCCAGCGCCTCCTTGCTCGCCGCCTTGATCGTGGTGAGCGCGGTGCGGGCCTGCTCAGGGCGCTCGTCCATCAGCGCGAGGGCGACGCCGGCCTGCACGTTGATCAACGAGATGCTGTGCGCCAGCACATCGTGCAGCTCCCGGGCGATCCGCATCCGCTCCTCGTCGACCTGGCGCTGCTCCGCCGCGGCCCGCTCCCGCCGCTCCTTGGCGATCTGGTCGCGCCGCACCCGGAAGAGCTCCGCCCCGGCCAGCACCGCGAGCAGCCAGGCCGCCGCCCCGGACAGCTCCTGCCAGGACGTGCGGCCGTCGCCGGACGGCGGCAGCCGGCGGTAGAGCCACTCGCCGACCAGCGCGTGGCCGGCGAAGGCGGCGCCGGCCACGATGAGCACGGCCCTGCGGTGCCCGGCGGCGACCGCGCCGAAGAAGGCCACCACCAGGCTGGCGAAGACCGGCCCGTAGGGATATCCGAGGACGGTGTAGAGCAGCGTCACCACGGCGGTGCCCGCGGCCACCGCGACGGGCATGCGGCGACGCAGCAGCAGAAGCGCGGGGCCCGCGAGCAGCAGCAGGTAGCCGACCCAGTCCAGGTCGACGCGTACGGTCTGGTGCCGCCCCGCCACGCTGGAGCCGACCACCTGGACGAAGGCCAGCACCACCGCGGGCACCCACAGCGAGAACCCGCCGCGATGGCCCCGGCCTGCGGAAAGGCGCCCGCGCCGCGGCGGCCCCGGCTGCGCCTCGTAGCTCATGCGTCCTCGTACGTCATGCGTCCACGCTAGACCGCGCCCCGCGGCCCCCGCGTCCGCCGCCGGGGGGCACCGCGGCTACTTCTCCCGGAGTATGCCGTCGGCGCCGGATGCGCCCTCCGAGTCGCCCGCGGCTGTCGCACCGTCCTGGGCGGCGCCGTCGGTCCGCAGCCCCACCTGCGCGGCCAGCGCGACCGCGGCCTGCTCGAAGAACTCGCCCCGGGCCTCCACGACCTGGTTGAACTGGCCGAAGAGCTCGAAGCTCACGATCCCGAAGACCTGGGCCCAGGCGGCGACGAGCGCGGCGATCACCCGGATCGGCAGCTCGGGCGCCAGCTCGGCGGCCAGCCGGCCGGCGTCCGCGCGCACCGGACCGGCCAGCGGGCGGCCGGCCGGCTCGCCGAGCAGGCCGGCGGTGTGGGCGTCGCGGACCACCGACACCAGCGCGAGAGGGACCCGGGACGCGGGCACGACGGTGTCCTGGGGCGCCGCGTAACCCGGCACGGGCGAGCCGTAGATCAGGGCGTATTCGTAAGGATGGGCGATCGCCCAGTCGCGGACCGCTCGGCACACCGCGACCCACCGGTCGACCGGTTCCGCGGCCGGCCGGCTGCCGTCGACCGCGGCCAGCGCCTCCTCGACGGCGGCGCCGACCGCGTCGTACGCATCGATGATGAGGGCGGTGAGCAGGTCGTCGCGACTGGGGTAGTAGCGGTAGAGAGCGGAGGACGCCATGCCCAGCTCGCGGGCGACCGCCCGCAGCGACAGCCCGGCGGAGCCCTGCGCCGCCAGCTGCCGCGCCGCTTCCTCCTTGATGGCTGCGGTGATCTCCACCCTGGCCCGTTCTCTTGCTCCTCTGATCGCACTCATGGAATCCAGTGTGCCATCCCCGAGAGCGATGACCAAGAACGAGAGCCCTGAAAAAATTGGAGAGCGGTGCTCTTGCTTTCGAGCGACCGGCTCAGGCACACTGTTCTCAAGCGAGAGCACCGCTCACAAAACAGGGAGACGCCATCATGTCCGAGCAGACCCAGCAGCAGCCCCAGCAGGCTCAGCACGTCAAGAAGCCCGGCTGGCTCACCGTCAACGTCATGAACCGGGCAGTCGCCTTCCTGACCCGCCGCGGCTTCAGCGTCTGGGGTTCGCGGGTGCTCGCGGTCCGCGGCCGCAAGAGCGGGGAGTGGCGGACCACTCCGGTCAACGTGCTCACGCTGGACGGCGAGCGCTATCTGGTGGCCCCGCGCGGCCATGTCCAGTGGACGTACAACATGCGGGCGGCCGGCGGCGGCGAGCTGCACCTCGGCAAGAAGGTCGAGGAGTTCACCGCGGTCGAGATCGCGGACGACGACAAGAGCCCGATATTGCGCGGGTACCTCAAGCGCTGGAAGGCCGAGGTGGGCGTCTTCTTCGCCGGCGTGGGCCCGGATTCCAGCGACGAGGAGCTGCGGGCGATAGCGCCCAAGCACCCGGTCTTCCGGATACGGCGGGCCGACGAGGCCGAGGGCGCGACCGGGAGCGCGGGCAGGTGACGTCGCCCGAGGCGCCGGACCGTGCGCGCGGCCCCCGGCTGCCGCCGCGGTCCGGCGATCAGGCCCGGTTGTTCACGCTGTCCAGCGCCCGGCGGGCCATCGGGTGGGTGCGGACGAGTTCGGCGAGCGAGCGCTTGCCGCGGGTGATGCCGGCGAAGGCCCGCCAGGCCGGCGGGAAAGTGGTGAGCGCCGCGTGCAGCAGCCCGGGGCGCCGCTCGAAGAGGGTGAGCATCCGGCGGCCGACGCCCATCTCGACGCCGAGGCCGGCCTTGACGGCGAAGGCGTAGTTGAGCGCCTGCCGGCGGGCGTCCACTGCGTCGTGCGACTCGGCGATGCGCACCGCCCACTCCCCCGCGAGCCGGCCGGAGCGCAGCGCGTAGGAGATGCCCTCCCGGGTCCAGGGTTCGAGCAGGCCCGCCGCGTCACCGCACACCAGCACCCGGCCGCGGGACAGCGGCGAGTCGTCGGCGCGGCAGCGGGTGAGGTGCCCGCTGGACACGCTGGGCTCGAAGCCGGCCAGGCCGAGGCGGGCGATGAAGTCGTCCAGGTAGCGCTTGGTGGCACCACCATCGCCGCGGGCGGAGATGACGCCCACGGTGAGGGAGTCGCCCTTGGGGAAGACCCAGCCGTAACTGCCGGGCAGCGGGCCCCAGTCGATGAGCACCCGGCCGCTCCAGTCCTCGGCCACGGCGGTCGGCACCGGGATCTCCGCTTCCAGGCCGAGGTCCACCTGGTCGAGCTTGACCCCGACATGGGCTCCTATCCGGCTGGCGCTGCCGTCGGCGCCGACCACGGCGCGGGCGTAGACGATCTCCTCGTCGCGCTTTCCGGCTGCCGCGCCGCTGGCGTTCAGTATCACCGCGACCGTGCGCCGGTCGGGCACACCGGGGCCGTGCTGCTCGACCCGGGAGACGGTCACACCGGTGCGCACCTCGGCACCGGCCTCGCGGGCCGCGTCGACCAGGGCCGCGTCGAACTCGGGGCGGTTGATCAGCCCGAAGAGCATCTGCCGGGAGCGCTTGGTCCTGGACAGCCGGCCGTTGAGGCTGAAGGTGACCGCGTGCACCCGGTCGCGCAACGGCAGTTCGAAACCGGGCGGCAGCGCGTCCCGCGACGGGCCGATGATGCCGCCGCCGCAGGTCTTGTACCTGGGAAGTTCGGCCTTTTCCAGGAGCAGGACCCGGCGGCCGGTGACAGCTGCCGCATGGGCCGCCGACGCTCCCGCGGGACCCGCGCCGATCACCACGACGTCCCAGACCGTGGGAGTCTCGCCGTCTCCCGCACCGCTGTCCTGCGCCGCCTGCTCACCGCTCACGTCTGATTCCGCTCCGCTCGGCCCGTCCGGCTGTCGTCGCCCCTGCTCAGGGCATCCTATTGCGCCCGTCGGGGTCGGCTCGCTGTGGCACCATCGGCAGCGACCCGTTGTGCGCACCAACGACCACAGCAGTCCCCCGATTCCTGCGAGGAGCAGCCCATGCCGTCCGTCCCGCTGTCCGAGACCGTGGCCTCACTCATGCCCCGTGCACGCACCGAGCTGGCAGAGCTGGTCTCGTACGCGTCGGTCGCCGACGAGCGGCAGTTCCCGCGCAGCGAGAGCGAGAAGGCGGCGGGCTGGGTGGCGGACGCCCTGCGCGGCGAGGGCTTCCAGGACGTGGCCCTGCTCGACACACCGGACGGCACCCAATCGGTCTACGGTCTGCTGCCGGGGCCGGTGGGCGCGCCGACGGTGCTGCTGTACGCGCACTACGACGTGCAGCCGCCGTTGGACGAGTCGGCGTGGCTGTCGCCGCCGTTCGAGCTGACCGAGCGCGACGGGCGGTGGTACGGCCGGGGCGCCGCGGACTGCAAGGGCGGGGTCCTGATGCACCTGACGGCGCTGCGGGCGCTGAAGGAGCACGGCGGGGTGCCGGTGACCGTCAAGGTGATCGTGGAGGGTTCCGAGGAACAGGGCACCGGCGGGCTCGAGCGCTATGCCGAGGCGCACCCGGATCTGCTCACCGCCGACGCGATCGTGATCGGCGACGCGGGGAATTTCCGGGTGGGCCTGCCGACCGTGACCTCGACGCTGCGCGGGATGGTGCAACTGGTGGTGCGGGTCGCCACGCTTGAGGGCAATCTGCACTCGGGCCAGTTCGGCGGGGCCGCGCCCGACGCGCTGGCGGCGCTGATCAGGATGCTCGACTCGTTGCGGGACGCCTCGGGGGCGACCACCGTCGACGGCCTCGACGGCTCGGGCACCTGGACGGGACTGGACTATCCGGAGGAGGACTTCCGCCGGGACGCCAAGGTGCTCGACGGGGTGGAGCTGATCGGCACCGGCAGCGTCGCCGACCGTATCTGGGCCCGCCCCTCGGTGACGGTGCTGGGCATCGACGCTCCGCCGGTCATCGGCGCCACGCCGTCGGTGCACGCCACGGCCGGGGCCCTGGTGAGCGTCAGGGTGCCGCCCGGTGTGACGGCGGAGCAGGCCGCGGAGGCCCTGACGGCCCATCTGCGGTCGGCGGCGCCCTGGGGTGCCCGGGTCGAGGTGACCCAGCGCGGCAGCGGCCAGCCCTTCCACGCCGACACCTCGAGCCCCGCCTACTCCGCGATGGCCGAGGCGATGCGGGAGGCGTACGGGCAGGAGTTGGCGATCGCCGGCCAGGGCGGGTCGATCCCGCTGTGCAACACGCTGGGGACGCTGTATCCCGAGGCGGAGATCCTGCTGATCGGGCTGAGCGAGCCGGAGGCGCAGATCCATGCGGTCAACGAGAGCGTGTCGCCGGAGGAGTTGGAGCGGCTCTCGCTGGCTGAGGCGGTCTTCCTGCAGCGGTACGCGGCGTCCAAGGCGCCCGTGTCGGCCGGCTGAGCCGCCGCCGGGCCGCGGGTGCCGCGATCCCGCCCCGCGGCCTGCGGGGCGGGTCCGGCGGCGGGTCATTCGGCGGGGTGGCCGGCTTCCAGGTTGAGGGGACGGCCCTGTTCGCGGGCGCGCAGTGCCCAGCGCAGCCGGTCGAGCCGGACCGATGGCAGCAGGTCGGCGGCCTCTTCCTCGGTGACGAAGCGCCAGCCGCGCAGTTCGGTGGGCGGCAGGAGCAGCCGGTCGATGTCGGCGGTCGGCACCCGGCCGCCGTCGAAGAGCAGCCGCAGTCCGCCGTGGCCCGGCGGGTGCGGCGGTTCCCAGTCGACCACCAGCAGTTCGAGGCCGCCGGTCAGTTCGATACCCAGTTCCTCGGCGACCTCGCGGTGCCCGGCCTGTGCCGGTGACTCGCCGCGCTCGACGACGCCGCCGGGGAATTCCCAGCCGGGTTTGTAGGTGGGGTCGACCAGCAGGACGCGGTCGGCGTCGTCGAAGAGCAGCACCCCGGCGGCCACCGTCTCGGCGCGCGGCTCCGGTGTCTGTACGATGCCGCAGGCCCCGGCGCCCTGGCTGACGGCTTCGGTGAGCCGCAGCGCCGTCTCCCGCGGTGTCAGCCCGGCCGTAGGCAGCACGTGGGCGTCCAGCGTCAGCCAGGGCAGCGCGTCGAGGTAGTCGGGGACGCGCTCCAGCGCCCAGCGGCGGGCGGCGTCACCGACCGGTGAGTGGTCGGGGTGTTCGGTCCAGTCGGCGATACGGGCTCGCAGGATCGTTTCTCCCGGGTCGAGCAGCAGATGCCGGACCTCGATCCCACGGGAGGCGAACCCGCCGAATATCTCGTCGCGGTGCTCCTGCCGCAGCAGCGTCATCGGGACCACGAGGACCCCGCCGACCTCGGCCAGCAGCGCGGCGGCGCTCTCGATCACCAGCCGCCGCCAGATGGGGAGTTCCTGGTAGTCGGTGACCTCCTGGAGCCGCTTCTCCGGCAGCAGTTGCCGCAGGCAGCTCCCCAGCACGCCGGGGTCGTACAGGGTGCTTTCCGGTACGAGGTCGAGCAGCTCCCGTGCGGCAGTGCTCTTGCCCGCGCCGAACGCCCCGTTCACCCAGATGATCACGGTGCCCCCTTCTCCGTAGACCCCTACGAATTGCCCGGATCCTCGCCCCCGGCAAACGCGCCGGCCCCGGCGGCGCCGCGCACCGGCCGCAGCAGGCGGGACGGGGTGACGAGCGCGGCGGCGACCGGGTCGGCGCGGCGCAGGGGGTCCGGGCCGGCCACGGAGCGCGTCTCGACGTCGGCGGGAGCCACCTGCGGCACCCCGCAGGCCGGGCAGCCGCCGGTCATGTCGAGCCGGCTCCCGCAGTCGGCGTGGTGGAAGGTCCTGGTCGGCTCGCCCTCCGAGGCGTACCGGCCGCCCCAGCGCATCAGCGCGTGCAGCGGCGGCCACAGGTCGAGTCCGGCGTCGGTGAGGACGTAGTCGTAGCGCGGCGGCGACTGCTGGTAGGCCTCCTTGCGCAGCACCCCCGCCGCGGTGAGAGAGGCCAGTCGCGCGGTGAGCACGGCCCGCGGGATGTCCAGGTGGACGAGGAAGTCATTGAACCTGCGCACGCCGTAGAAGGCGTCCCGCACGATCAGCAGGCTCCACCGCTCCCCAACCACCTCCAAGGCGCGGGCGAGCGTGCAGTCCTGCTGCGCGTAATCCGTGCCGAGTGCCATAGGGCTCAGCCTATCGGCAGGTTTATTGAACAGACTTAGCTCGGCTTCGGCCAACGAGGTGAGCCCGACGAACCGGACTCACCGCCCCCGGCTACGTCCCGGCCGTACGCAGCGGGACGGGTTCGGGCGCCGGCTGCACCGCCCGTTCCGCCGGTTCCGCCCGCTCCGCCGGTTCCGCCGGTTCCGCCCGTTCCGCCCCCGGGCGTCGCACTGACCGCCTCCGTCGTGGCCGCCACCCACGGCCGCTTCCCTGCCGCCGCGCCCGCACGCCGGCCGCGGCGGCGCGGCAATAGGTCCACGCGGTGCATTTGAGGACGCGCGGCTGAGCGGACCGGCAGGAACGGCGCAGATGCCGCAGCAGGACGCAGGCCTCGGCCGATCCGCCGCACCACATGGTCCTCCGCCCGTACGACCGACGGGCCGTTCCCCGTCCCCGCGCTCGCCGGCGGCCTCGCACCCCTGAGAGGCAGCCGTCCCGCCGACGACGGTGGCCGCGCGCACGCGGCCGGAGCGATGGGCGGCGCAGTTCCCCGCGCCGTACACGGTCAGCCGGCCACGAAACCCGAGAGCCCGAGGCCCTGCGCCGCCGCGGCGGCCGCGCCCACCAGGCCCGCGTCCGTGCCGAGTTTGGCCGGGACGACCTCCACGCCCGCCGCGAAGGAGAGGGTCGCGTAGCGGGACAGGTGGTCGCGCAGCGGGTCGAAGAGCACCGGGCCCGCGCCCGCGACGCCGCCGCCGATCACGGCGACGTTGATCTCGACAAGCGTGGCGGTCGCGGCGATGCCGGCGGCGAGTGCCTGGGCGGCGCGGTCGAAGGACGCCACCGCGAGCGGGTCGCCGCCCCGCGCGGACTCGGCGACGGCTGCCGCGGTGGGTTCGGTGCCGGCCGGCGGCAGCCAGCCGGACTCCAGCGCGCGGCGGGCGATGTTGGGGCCGCTGGCGATGCGTTCGACGCAGCCGCGCGAGCCGCACGGGCACAGGTCGCCGTCGAGGTCGACGCTGATGTGGCCGATGTGCCCGGCATTGCCGGTGGGGCCGGGCAGCAGGGCGCCGCCGAGCACCAGCCCGCCGCCGACCCCGGTCGAGACCACCATGCACAGCGCGTTGTCGTAGCCGCGGGCGGCGCCCTGCCAGTGCTCGGCCGCGGTCATCGCGACACCGTCGCCGGTGAGCACCACCGGCAGGCCGCCGGCCGCCTCGCCGACCCGCGGGACCAGCGGGAAGTCGCGCCAGCCGGGCACGTTGACCGGGCTGACGGTGCCGTGCAGGGCGTCCACGGGGCCGGCGCTGCCGATGCCCACGGCGACCACCGCGGACCACTGCGGGGCGGCGCGCAGCTCCGCGACGGCCTCGGCGACGGCCCGCATCACCGTCTCGCCGTCCCCGCCGGGGGGTGTCGGCCGCAGGGACCGCACCACGGGGCGGCCCTCGGTGTCGATGAGCGCCCCGGCGATCTTCGTTCCGCCGATGTCCAGTGCGGCCACGAGTGGACCGGTCGCGCCGTGGGGGTGCATCGTTCGGGGGTCTCCTTCGTCGTTGTGTCGCGCGGGTTCCGCGACGGCGGCCCCAGAGGTAGTCTCGCCTGATCGTGACAACGTTGTCCATCTCTTGCCGCAGGGAATACTACGACCGTGACCCATACTCCTGGACGTGTCCCCCGGCCCACCATGAAGGATGTCGCCGCCAGGGCGGGCGTCGGCCTCAAGACGGTGTCCCGGGTGGTGAACGAGGAACCGGGCGTGACGCCCGACACCGTGGCGCGCGTCCAGTCGGCCATCGACGCGCTCGGATTCCGGCGCAACGACAGCGCGCGGCTGCTGCGCACCCGCAGGACCGCGAGCGTCGGGCTGGTGCTCGAGGACCTCGCCGACCCGTTCTACGGCGCCCTCAGCCGCGCCGTGGAGGACGTGGCCCGCGCGCACGGCGCGCTGCTCTTCACCGGTTCGAGCGCCGAGAACCCGCGCCGCGAGCAGGAGCTGGTACTGGCATTCTGCGCCCGCCGGGTCGACGGGCTGGTCGTGGTGCCCGCCGGCGACGACCACCGCTACCTCACCCCGGAGATCGACGCGGGTGTCGCGACGGTGTTCGTGGACCGGCCCGCCGGCCGGATCGACGCGGACGTCGTGCTCACCGACAACGCGGGCGGCACCCGCACCGGTGTGGCGCACCTGATCGCGCACGGCCACCGCAGGATCGGCTTCATCGGCGACCAGCCCGGCATCCACACCGCCACGGAGCGGCTGCGCGGCTACCGCGAGGCGATGGCCGACGCGGGGCTGCCGGTGCGCCCTGAGTGGTACGCGATGGGCCCCACCACGCCGGAGCGGGTCAGGGCGGCGCTGGCCACCATGCTCGCCGGGCCCGAACCGGTCACCGCCCTCTTCGCGGGGAACAACCGGGTCACGGTCACGGCCGTACGCGTCCTGTCCGGCCGCCCGCGGCCGGTCGCGCTCGTCGGCTTCGACGACTTCGAACTGGCCGACCTGCTCGACCCGCCGGTCACCGTCGTGGCACAGGACGCCCCGGGGCTCGGCCGCAGCGCCGCGCAGCTGCTCTTCCGCCGGCTGGACGGCGCCACCTCGGAGGAGGCCAGCCGCATCGAGCTGCCGGCGCGGCTGATCCCGCGCGGCTCGGGCGAGATCCCGCCGGCCTCCTGACGACGGAGGGCGACCTCTCAGCGGCCGGCCAGCGCGTCCAGTTCGGCGCGGGTCAGTCCGGTGCGTTCCGCTACCTCCGCCGGGTCCACGGCTCCGCAGTCCAGGCCCCTGAGCAGATATCCGCTCAGGGCACGGGCCGTGGCCGGCTCGTCGAGCACCGCGCCCGCCGTCCTGGCCACGTAGCCGGCCAGCCGGGCGGACGCGGTGTCCAGGCCCTCCCGGCAGAAGGCGTAGACGGCCGCGTAACGGGTCGGGAGCTGCGCCGGGTGCATGTCCCAGCCCTGGTAGTAGGCACGCGCCAGCGAGCGGCGTACGAGTCCGTAGTGCAGGCGCCAGGCGTCGTGCACGGCCTGCGCCGGGCCGACCGGCAGCACATTGGTGGAGCCGTCGCAGAGCCGTACCCCGGTGCCCGCGGCGGCGACCTGCATCACGGCCTTGGCGTGGTCGGCGGCCGGGTGGTCGGGGGCCTGGTGGGCCGCGCTGACCCCGCAGGCGGCGCTGTAGTCGAAGGTGCCGTAGTGCAGGGAGGTGGCGCGGCCCGCCGCCGCGTCGATGAGCCGGGGCACGGTGGCGGCGCCGTCGGGGCCGAGGATCGCCTGGGTGGTCTCGATCTGGATCTCGAACCCGATGCGGCCGTCGGGCAGTCCCGCGGCCTGTTCGAACTGCCCGCACAGCGCGGCCATGGCGGCCACCTGGGCGGGGAAGGTCACCTTCGGCAGGGTGAGCGCCAGCCCGTCCGGCAGCCCGCCGCCGTCGAGCAGCGCGGTCAGGAAGAGGTCGAGGGTGCGGATGCCGCGGTCGCGGACGGCCGCCTCCATGCACTTCATGCGGATGCCGATCCAGGGCGGCGCGCCGCCCTCCGCGGTCAGCGCGGTGACGGTGTGCGCGGCGGCCACCGCGGCGGCGTCCTCCTCGGCGTCGGGCCTGGCGCCATAGCCGTCCTCGAAGTCGATCCGCAGGTCCTCCACCGGTTCGCGCCGCAACTTGTCCCGCACCCGGTCGTGGACCTCGGCGGCGAGCGCGCCGGGCAGGCCGAGTACGGAGGCGAGCGCCGCGGCGTCCGGGGCGTGCTCGTCGAGCGCGGCGAGTGCCCGGTCGCCCCACTCCCGTGCCGTCCCGGCGGTGAAGGCGTCGGCGGGCACGTAGACGGTGTGCACCGGCTGCCGGGTGCCGGGGTCGCCGGGGTAGCGGCGGGCCAGTTCGGCGTCCGTGGCGGCCAGTGACGCGCCGATTCCGGCGACGTAGGCGTCCGCAAGTGTCGTTCCGGCCGGCTGCGGCATGGGCCACCCTCCCGAATTTCAACAAATCGTTGAAGGGACGCTAGCCCGGGGCCTTCCGCCGGGTCAACACCCTCAAGGGGCGCACGGCGCGGCCCCCGTACGCGGTGCGTACGGGGGCCGGCCGATGGTGGTGCGGGGCGCAGATCAGCCCTTGCGGGCCTTGATCTCCTCGGTGAGCTGGGGGACGACCTGGAAGAGGTCGCCGACCACGCCGTAGTCGACCAGGTCGAAGATCGGCGCTTCGGCGTCCTTGTTGACCGCCACGATGGTCTTGGAGGTCTGCATGCCGGCCCGGTGCTGGATGGCCCCGGAGATGCCGTTGGCGATGTAGAGCTGCGGCGAGACCGACTTGCCGGTCTGGCCGACCTGGTTCGTGTGCGGGTACCAGCCGGCGTCCACCGCGGCGCGGGAGGCGCCGACAGCCGCGCCGAGGGAGTCGGCGAGCTCCTCGATGACCGAGAAGTTCTCGGCGCCGTTGACGCCGCGGCCGCCGGAGACCACGATCGCGGCCTCGGTCAGCTCGGGGCGGCCGGTCGACTGGCGCGGGGTGCGCGAGACGACCTTGGTGCCGGTGGCCAGCTCGCCGAAGGTGACCGCGAGCGGCTCGACCGTGCCGGCCGCCGCGGCCGGCTCCACCGGCGCCGAGTTCGGCTTGACGGTGATCACCGGCACGCCGTGGCTGACCCGGGACTTGGTGGTGAAGGCGGCCGCGAAGACGGACTGGGTCGCGACGGGGCCGTCGTCGCCGGCCACCAGGTCGGTGGCGTCGGTGATGATGCCGGAGCCGAGCCGCAGCGCGAGGCGGGCCGCGACCTCCTTGCCCTCGGCGGAGGACGCCACCAGGACGGCGACGGGCGAGGTGGCGGCGGCCGCGGCCTGCAGCGCGTCCACCTTGGGCACCACCAGGTAGTCGGTGAATTCGGGCGCGTCGGCGGTGAGCACCCTGACAGCGCCGTGCTCGGCCAGGACCGGGGCGGCCGTCTCGGCGCCCGGGCCGAGGTGGACGGCGACCGGGTCGCCGATCCGGCGGGCCAGGGTGAGCAGTTCGAGGGTCGGCTTGCGGACGGCACCGTCCACGTGGTCGACGAGGACGAGGACTTCAGCCATGGGAATCGTTCTCCTGCGGAAAGTGAGGGGCGGGGGCGGGCCTGCGGCGGCTGCCCGGCCCGGGCGCGCGGCGCCGGTCCGGGCCGTTCATCAGATGAACTTCTGCTCCGCGAGGTAGGCGGCGAGCTGCTTGCCGCCCTCGCCCTCGTCCTTGACGATCGTGCCCGCGGTACGCGGCGGGCGGGCGGTGGCGTCCTGCACGGCGGTCCACGCGCCGCCGAGGCCCACCTCGGCGGCGTCGATGCCGAGGTCGGACAGGTCGAGGGACTCCACCGGCTTCTTCTTGGCGGCCATGATGCCCTTGAAGGACGGGTAGCGCGCCTCGCCCGACTGGTCGGTGACCGACACCAGCGCGGGCAGCGACGCCTCGAGCTGCTCGCTGGCCGCGTCGCCGTCGCGGCGTCCGGTCACCTTGCCGTCGGCCACCGCGACCTCGGACAGCAGGGTGACCTGCGGGATGCCGAGCCGCTCCGCGAGCAGCGCGGGCACCACGCCGGCCGTGCCGTCAGTCGAGGCCATGCCGGTGACGACCAGGTCGTAGCCGGCGTGCTCCACGGCCTTGGCGAGCACCAGCGACGTACCGATGACGTCGGTGCCGTGCAGCGCGTCGTCCTCGACATGGATCGCCTTGTGCGCGCCCATGGACAGCGCCTTGCGCAGCGCGTCCTTGGCGTCCTCGGGACCGACCGTCAGCACGGTGATCTCCGCGTCGCCGGAGGCCTCGGCGATCTGCAGCGCCTGCTCGACGGCGTATTCGTCCAGCTCCGACAGCAGGCCGTCGACCGCGTCGCGGTCGGTGGTCAGGTCATCGGCGAAGTGACGGTCGCCGGTGGCGTCGGGCACGTACTTCACAGCGACTACGATCCTCAAGCTCACGCCTGCTCTCCTACTGCTTCGTCCTGCACGTCTTCGTCAACTGCCCCGGCAGCGCCCTGGCAAGTGCCCCGGAATTGGCAGCATAGGCGCCTGCGGTCGCGGCTCCCCGCCGGAACGCAGCACGCGTCGCGACGAGTACCCCGGTGGATATATTACTCGTCAGTACATCGATCGCGGCGCCGCTTGGCAAGCTTCCTCCACTGTGACCTGCCCTACGCCGCCGGGCCTGCGCACGCCCGTGCCGTCAGAGCGCGGCGCCCAGCGCGGCGATCACGTCGGCGCGGCGGGGCGCGCCCGAGGCTCGGCGAACCACCGAGCCGTCCGCGTCGAGCACCAGCACGGTGGGCGTTTTGGCTATACGCAGCCGCCGGACGAGGCCGAGCCGCGCCTCGGCGTCGATCTCCACATGGCGCACCCCCTCGACCATGCCGGTGACCTCGGCGAGCACCCGGCGGGTGGCGCGGCAGGGTGCGCAGAAGGCGCTGGAGAACTGCACCAGGGTGGCCCGCTCCCCCAGCGGCCCGCCGAGGTCGGCCGCGGTCAGCCGCTCGCCGTCGTCGGCGCTCATCCGGACCTCCCGATTCCGACTCCGGTGAAACACGTCAGCTTATCCGACGGGGCGGCCCCCGGGGCGTACGCTCGACTGGGCCGGGCGGCCGGCCCACGACGCGGAGCAGGAGCGCGGGTGACATCGCCGTGACGTGAGAAGAATCTCCCCGTGGCGGGACCGCCCGGGGTGACAGCGGACCCGCTGCCAGGGCACCATCGCTCAGCGGCCGGACAACCTACGGGCGCGTAACTTCCGCCGGGAGCGCCGCCCCGGAGAGAGCAGGTGCCCTGACATGGCCGAACTCGTCTACCCGCCGGTGATCGGTTTCGCCCGCACCATGTTCAAGATGCAGGGCCTGCGGTTCGACATCCGGGGCACCGAGAACGTCCCGCGCGAGGGCGGCGCCCTCCTGGTGAGCAATCACATCGGCTACCTCGACTTCGTCTTCTGCGGCCTGACGACCCTGCCGCACAAGCGGCTGGTGCGCTTCATGGCCAAGGAGTCGGTTTTCCGGCACAAGGTGTCGGGACCGCTGATGCGCGCGATGAAGCACATCCCGGTGGACCGCTCCGAGGGCATGCACGCCTACGCGCACGCGCTGGAGGCACTGCGCAGGGGCGAGATCATCGGCGTCTTCCCCGAGGCGACCATCTCGCAGTCCTTCACCCTCAAGTCGTTCAAGTCCGGCGCCGCCCGGCTGGCGATGGAGGCGGGGGTGCCGCTGCTGCCGATGGCGCTGTGGGGCACCCAGCGGCTGTGGACCAAGGGCCGGCCGCGCAGCCTGGGCAGGACCCGCTTCCCGATCTCGCTGCGGATCGGCGAGCCGATGCTGCCGCACGCCGACGAGAAGGCCGGCGCCCTGACCCGGCGGCTGCGGCTGCGCGTGCAGGAACTGCTCGACGACGCGCAGCGTACGTACCCGGGCCGCCCGTCCGGTCCCGACGACCGGTGGTGGCTGCCCTCGCACCTGGGCGGCACCGCCCCGACGCCCGAGGCGGCGGCGGAGCGGGACCGCGAGCAGCAGAAGGCCGGCTAGCGCGCTTCCGGCAGTGCGGTGGGCAGGACGATCCCGGTAGTGCTCCGCGCGGCCCGCAGGCAGGCCACCACGGGCGGTGGCGGGGCCGCGTACACCAGCGGGTAGTCGCGCTCGCCCAGTTCGGGGCGCACCGGGAAGGCCAGCCGCTCGGTCGTCAGGCCGAACCGGGCATCCACGCCCGGCTTGTTTCCCCTGGCGTCCAGCCGGCTCCAGCGCGAGGCCCCCGGCAGCAGCAGGGCTGTCAGGCCGTGCAGCACGGGGTCGGAGCCGTCGTCCTGCGTCAGCCGCTGGTAGCAGAGCCCGGCGGGGATGCCGCGTGCCCGCAGCAGCGCGGCCAGGGCGTGGGACTTGGCGTAGCAGATGCCGTTGCGCTGCTCCAGCACGTCGGACGCCCGCCAGCTGATCCGCGGATCCCCCGAGTCGAAGGAGTGCGGGATCGCGTCCCGGACGTATTCGAAGGCCATCTCCGCATATTCATGCGGATTTGCGGTACCTTCCGCCAGCAGCGCCGCGGTCTCGCGCACCAGCGGGTCATGGTGGTCGATGACGTCGTCGGCTGCGAGGTATGCGGAGAGGTCGGGGTTCTCCGGGATCGGTTCCATGGAACGACCCTAGAGAGCCACCGACCTGTTGATCAATCGAATTACCATACTCCGCATATATATTCAGAAAGCCCTGTACGCGGCGCCCACCCGGGCGTCAGGAGCCGGACGCCATCTCCTCGGCGATCGCCGCGGCGAAGCCGTCCACGTCGTCCTCGGTCGTGTCGAAGGCGCACATCCAGCGGACCTCGCCGGTCGACTCGTCCCAGAAGTAGAAGCGGTAGCGCTTCTGCAGCCGCTCGCTGACCTCGCGCGGCAGCAACGCGAAGACCGCGTTGGACTGCACGGGCCGCAGCACCCGCACACCCTCGATGCCGCGCACCGCCGCGTCGAGCCTGCGGGCCATCGCGTTGGCGTGCTCCGCGCTGCGCAGCCACAGGTCGCCGGCCAGCAGCGCCTCGAACTGCACGGAGACGAAGCGCATCTTCGACGCCAGCTGCATCGACAGCTTGCGCAGATACGGCAGCGCGCGGACCCGCTCCGGGCTGAGCACGACCACGCACTCGCCGAGCAACAGGCCGTTCTTGGTGCCGCCGAAGGACAGGATGTCGACGCCGGCGTCGGTGGTGAAGCGGGCCAGGGGCACCCCGAGACTCGCCGCCGCGTTGGCCAGCCGGGCGCCGTCCAGGTGCACGGCCATGCCCAGCTGGTGGGCGTGGTCGCAGACGGCCCTGATCTCCTCGGGCGTGTAGCAGGTGCCCAGCTCGGTGGTCTGGGTGATCGAGACGACCTGCGGCTGCGCCCGGTGCTCGTCGGTGAAGCCGTACGCCTGCCGGTCGATCAGCTCGGGGGTGAGCTTGCCGTCGGCGGTCGGCACGGTGAGCAGCTTCAGGCCGCCGACCCGCTCGGGCGCCCCGCACTCGTCCACGTTGATGTGCGCGGACTCCGCGCAGATCACCGCGCCCCAGCGCTCGGTCACGGCCTGCAGCGCCGTCACGTTGGCACCGGTGCCGTTGAAGACCGGGAAGACCTCGGCTGTGGGGCCGAAGTGCCGCCGGAAGACCTCCTGCAGATGGGCGGTGTAGGCGTCGTCGCCGTAAGCGACCTGGTGGCCGCCGTTGGCCAGCGCCAGGGCGGCCAGCACCTCGGGGTGGACCCCGGCGTAGTTGTCGCTGGCGAAGCCGCGCGAGGCGGGGTCGTGGCGCCTCACGGCGTCGGTCGGGGAGACGGCCGCGTCCGCGGGGCCGGCGGCGCCCGCCCGGTCGGTCGGCTCGGTCATGGTTGGGGCGTCAGCCACTGGCGGGTCCCGTTCACATCGTCGGCGGTGCGGTCCCACACGCCGGCGATCGCGTCGGCGAGATCGCGCACATCGGTGAAACCGGTGAATTTGGACTGCGGGCGCTGGGCCCGCAGTCCATCGTGCACCAGCGCCTTGATCACCAGGACGGTGGCCGCCGCGGTGGGTCCCGCGGCGCCGCTGAGCTTGTCGAAGGAGTCGCCGAGCGCGAGCGTCCAGGCCTCGGCGGCGGCCTTCGCCGCGGCATAGGCCGCGTTCCCCGCGGTGGGGCGGCTCGCGGCGGACGCGCTGACCAGCACGAAGCGGCCGCCGGCGCTGCGCATCAGGCCGTCGTGGAAGGCGAGCGAGGTGTGCTGCACCGTCTGGATCAGCAGCTTGTGCAGCACGTCCCAGTCGGCGAGCTCGGTCTCGGGGAAGGAGGCGGAGCCGCGCCAGCCGCCGACCAGGTGCACCAGGCCGTCGACCCGGCCGTGGTCCTTCTCGATCCGGCCCGCCCAGTCCTGGGTGGCCTCCAGATCGAGCAGGTCGACGATCTCGCCGGTGATGTCCGCGCCGCCGGCGTCGTAGCGCGCCGCGTCGACCGCCTCGGCCAGGCGCTCGGGGTCGGCGTCCGCGGCGATCACATGGCCGCCCTCACGGGCCAGCCGCTGCAGTACCGCCCGGCCGGCCGGTCCGCCGGCTCCCGCCACCGCGATCACCGCTCCGTCCAGACCGCCGGAATACGTGTCGGTCGTCATGTCCGCCTCCTCGGCCGCACCGGTCACGCGGCGCTCCGTACCGGGCGTTCGCCCGTGATCCCCTTGGTGGAGGCGATCACCTCACGGAGCTTCTTGGCAAGGGCCTCGTAGAACATGCTGAGCGGAAACTCGTCCGGCAGCACGTCGTCGACGAGCTTGCGCGGGGGCAGCGTCAGGTCGAGGGCGTCCGGCCCCTTGGCCCAGACCGAGCCGGGATGCGGCGACAGATAGCTTGCCACCAGGTCGTAGGCGGCGAACCAGTGCACAAGCTTGGGGCGGTCGATACCGTCCCGGTAGAGCGTCTCGATCTCGGCGCAGAGCTGGTTGGTGACCTGCGGTGCGCGCTCCCAGTCGATGTGCAGGGTGTTGTCCGTCCAGCGTACGGCGTCGTGCTTGTGCAGGTACGAGAACAGCAGCTGGCCGCCCAGTCCGTCGTAGTTGCGGACCCGCTCGCCGGTGACCGGGAAGCGGAAGAGCCGGTCGAAGAGGATCGCGTACTGCACGCCGAGCCCCATGGGGTGGCCCTCGGCCTGGAGCTTGACGGCCTCGCGGAAGGTGGTGAGGTCGCAGCGCAGCTCCTCCAGGCCGTACATCCAGAACGGGGCCCGCTGCTTGATCATGAACGGGTCGAACGGCAGGTCGCCGTGGCTGTGGGTGCGGTCGTGGATCATGTCCCAGAGCACGTACGTCTGCTGGGCCAGGTCCTGGTCGGCGACCAGCCGCGCGGCCTCCGGCGGCAGTTCCAGGCCGAGGGTGTCCACGGCGGCGGCGGTCACCGCGCGGAAGCGGGCGGCCTCGCGGTCGCAGAAGATCGCGCCCCAGCTCCAGCGCTCCGGGGGTTTGCGCACGGCGACGGTCTCCGGGAAGAGCACCGCGGAGTTGGTGTCGTAGCCCGGCGTGAAGTCCTCGAAGGTGATCGGTACGAACTGCGGGTTGTCGTACCTGGTGCGCTCCAGCTCGGCGAGCCAGTCCGGCCACGTCACGCGCAGGGCGACGGCTTCCAGATTCCGGTCCGGATTGCCGTTCTGCGTGTACATCGGGAAGACGACGACATGGCGGCGGCCGTCACGTCGGTCGGCGGACGGCTGGAAGGCCAGCAGCGAGTCGAGGAAGTCGGGCACGCCGAAGCCGTCGTCGGCCCAGCGGCGCAGGTCGGCGGCCAGGGCCTGGTGATAGGCGGCGTCGTGCGGCAGCAGCTCGGTCAGCTGCCCGACCGCGTCCGCCACCCGGGCCACCACGCGCTCGGCGTCCTCACGGGAGGGCGCGCCCTCGGCGTCGAAGTCGATCGAGCCGTCCTTGAGCTGCCAGGGCCTGACGGCCTCGACGGCCTGCTTGAGCGCCGCCCACGCGGGGTGACCGACCACATCCTCACCGGATATCCGGTCGGCGCGGGCCGCCGCTGCCGAAAGAACTTCACCCATGACCGCTCCTCTACTGAAAAATCTTCCGTAGCCACACCGTATCTATGAGGTTGTTCCCGCTTCAAGACCGGCCGAAGCGGATCGTCCCGTCGAATAGCCCTTCCGCTGCCGTTCTTGCGGCCGTCGCCCGATATGAGGCATGGGAATCAGCGGCGCGTGCGGCGCGCCGACTCGTCACGGCGCGTTCGGCCCCGTGTCGCCCGGGCCGCTTAGGGTGCCGGTATGAGCTTCCTCACCGTCGGCCACCGCGGCGTCATGGGCGTCGAGCCGGAGAACACCCTGCGGTCCTTCCGCCGTGCCGAGCAGGCCGGCCTCGATCAGATCGAGCTGGACCTGCACCTGAGCAAGGACGGCGCGCTGGTGGTGATGCACGACGCCGCGGTGGACCGCACCACGGACGGCAGCGGGCTGATCCGCGATCTCACACTGGCCGAGATCCGCACCCTGGACGCCGGTCTGGGCGAGCGGGTGCCGGTCTTCGGGGAGGTGCTCGACGCGGTGGACCGGCCGATCCAGGCCGAGATCAAGGACGCCGCGGCGGCCCGCGTGCTGGCCGGGGCGCTGCGCGAGCACGGCGTGACCGACCGGGTCAGCGTGCTGTCCTTCCACGACGACGCGCTGGCCGAGATCCACGCGCTGCTGCCCGACGTCCGCACGGTGTTGGTGGCCAGTGACCTCGGCCCGGAGATCGTGCCCCGCGCCCAGGCGGTCGGCGCGCGGCTGGTCAGCCTGGACCTCACCCGGCTCAGCCTGGACGTGGTCCGCCGCTGCCAGGCCGCGGGGATCGCGGTCATGGCCTGGACGGTGAACACCGCGCAGGACTGGGCGCTGGCCCGGGCACTGCGGCTGGACGGCGCCGCGACCGACCTGCCCGCGGAGCCCGCGGCATAGCGGCGTCCCGCCCGTGGCGTCCTGGACGAGCGGAGGGCGTCAGCCGAGCTTCTTGGTCAGCAGCTCGAACTCCAGGTCGTCGCGGGTCGGCTGCCCGAAGCGCTCGTCGCCGTAGGGGAAGGCACTGGTCTGCCCGGTCCTGGTGTAGCCGCGCCGCTCGTACCAGGCGATGAGGTCCTGCCGCACCGAGATCACCGTCATGTGCATCTCGGCGACGCCCCACTCGTCGCGCGCGAAGCGCTCCGCCTCCGCCATGACGGCCTTGCCGAGCCCGGCGCCCTGGAGCGTGGGGCGTACCGCGAACATCCCGAAGTACGCGTGGTCGCCGCGGTGCTCCAGCTGGCAGCAGCCCACCAGCCGGCCGCCGCTCTCGACCACGACCAGCCGGCTGTCGGCCCGCTCGATGACGGCGAGGACGCCCTCGGGGTCGGTGCGCTGCCCCTGAAGGATGTCCGCCTCCGTCGTCCACCCGGCGCGGCTCGCCTCGCCGCGGTAGGCGGACTCGATCAGCTCGACGAGCGCGGGGACGTCGTGTGCGGTGGCGGGTCGGAAGCCTGGGCCGGCGGCGGTGTCCATGGCCGACAGGCTAACCGAGCCGGTTCGGCCGCCGCGGGGGGTGTCCGGCCGCGCCCGCGGCGCCGCAGCGGGCGCCGGTACGCGCCCGGGGCCGTCCGGCGCGCGCGGCGGACGCACGCTCCCCCTTCCACCTCAGTGCGCTCGCGTGTGCGCCGCCGCGATTGGGCAGATTGTCCGCGGACCGCCGGTCGCACCGGGGCGGTCCGCCAGCCCGAGGGGGGAGGGGCGATGCACGGACCGCCGCTGGTGGCCTGGCTGCTCGTGGCGCTCAGCGCCGCCGCGGCGGTCTCGTGCGTGCTGCGCAAGGAGGCGCGCAGCGAGGCGCTGCTCGGCGTGGGGATGGCGGTGATGGCCGTACCGCTGTCCGTCTTCGAACCGCCTCGCTGGAGTACGGCGACGCTCGCGCTCGTCTTCGCCGCCGTCGCCGTGCACGCCCTGCGCCCGTCCGGGCACCGGGCGTCCCACCGGATGCACCACTCGCTGTGCGCCGGTGCGATGGTCTACATGTCGGCCGCGATGGCGGGAGCCGGCCCCGCCCACGCCGGCCATGCCGCGCACGCCACCGCGGGCACCCCGCTGCTGACCGGCCTGCTGCTGGCGTATTTCGCCGGGTACGTGCTCCGCGCCGGCAGCCGGCTGGCCATGCCCGACGGCCCGCACGGGCCGCATCTGGCCGTTCCGGTGGCGCCCGGCGGTGCGATACGGCTGCGGCACGCCCCCGAGGTGGCGGCGGCGTGCCGGGTGGCGATGGCCCTGGCGATGTTCGCGATGCTGCTGGCCCTGTGACGAGAGCGCTTTCACCGCCCCGCAGCCCTTGCGGCGCCTGCGGTCGGGTGGTTTCTGTGAGTGATGCGTCACATCAGGTGCCGGCTGCCCCCGCCGCCCACCGCGCGCTCCTAGGGTGATCGGCATGACGGTCCCGTTCGTGCTGCTGATCCTGGGCGCACTGGCGGCGGCGACGGCGCCGCGTCTGCTCTCCCGTGCCGACTGGCCGGACCGCGAACCGGTGCTGGCCCTGTGGGTCTGGCAGTGCGTGGTCGCCGCCGTGCTGCTGTGCTGCCTCTCGGCGCTGGCCCTTACCGCCTCGGCCGCCTGGGCGGCGGTGCGCTGGCACGTCTTCGCCTTCGCACCGCACGGCGTGGTCGACGCGTACGGCCTGTCCGGATACGGCCGCGGCGCGGGCACGTTGGCGGCGATGCTCGCGCTGGGCGGGCTGTGGACGGCGGCGATGCTCACCCGCGAGGTCCGCATCGCGCGCGGCAGGCGCCGGCAGCGCCGTGCCGAGCTGCGGCTGCGCTCACCGCGGCTGCCCGGTGAGGAGGTGCCCGCGGGCGAGCGCCTGGTCGTACTGGAGGACCCGAGGTCCGACGCCTGGTGGCTGTCGGGGGCGGAGCCGCAGCTGGTGATCACCACCGCGGCGCTCGGCCGGCTCAAGGGACGCCAGCTCGACGCGGTGCTCGCGCACGAGCAGGGGCACATGCGGGCCAGGCACGATGTGCTGCTGCACTGCGCGGGGGCGCTCGCCGGCGGTTTCCCGCAGGTGCCGATCTTCGCCGCCTTTCGCGACCAGGTGCACCACCTGGTCGAGTTGGCCGCCGACGACACCGCCTCGCGCCGCTTCGGTCGGCTCACCACGGCCCTGGCGCTGGTGGAGCTGAACGAGGAGCGCGGCGTCTTCGGCCCGGCTCCCGTACCGCTCGCCGCGCTGCCCGGCCGGGTGCACCGGCTGCTCGACCCGGCGCCCCGGCTGCCGCTGGGCCGCCGGGTGCGGATGAGCGCCTGCGCGCTGCTGGTGCCCGCGGTGCCGCTGCTGATCGCGTTCGGCCCGGGGCTCGGCGCCCTGAGCCGGTGACCGATCGGGCCGGCAGGGGTCGGGCGCCGGGCGCGCCGGCACCCGGCTCGCACATCGCCGGCGGCGGGCCGGCGACCCGACCTGGACAGGCGAGGCGATGAAGGCCAAAGGCTGCATGTTCGACTTCTCCGGCACCGTCTTCCGCATCGAGCCCTGCGCGGACTGGCTGCTCGGGGCACTGGACGCGGTGGGCGTCAAGGCGCCCGAGGACGAGATCGCGCACTGGGCCGCGCGCCTGGAGCGGTCGGGCGCCCAGCCCGGCGGGGCGCCGCCCGCCGATTGGCGACCGGACTCGGCCGAGGACTGGGCGCGGCGCGACCTCAACGCCGCGCTGCACCGGCGGGCGTACACAGCGCAGTCCAGGTCCAGCGGACTGCCGTGGGACATCCACGACGTGCTCTACGACCGGCACATGACCCCGGCGGCCTGGCGGCCGTACCCGGACGCCGCCGAGGTGCTGGCCGCGCTGCGGGAGCGGGGCGTGCCGGTGGCGGTGGTCAGCAACATCGGCTGGGACCCCCGGCCGGTCTTCGCCGCGCACGGCCTCGCGGACCTGGTCGACGCCTTCGTGCTGAGTTACGAGGTCGGCCGGCAGAAACCCGATCCGGCGATCTTCCACACGGCCTGCGCGCAATTGGGGCTGACGCCGCGGGAGACCCTGATGGTGGGGGACGACCGGAGAGCCGACGGCGGCGCGGCGGCGCTGGGCTGCCCGGTCTTCTTCGTGGACCACCTCCCGGCGGACCGCAGACCCGACGCGCTGCGCGGGGTGCTCGACCTGCTGGGCTGACCGGCCCTGGATGCGGCGGACGCCGGTCCCGGCGATCCCCCGCGTCGCCGGGACCGGCGCCCGTCCCCGTACCCCGCACGGACGCTGGCCCGGCGGGATGCGCTGAGTATATTGGCCCGGAGCCAGTCAACGCAGGAGTAAAGCATGTCCCCTCGGAGCGCTTCGGTCAATGAAGCGATGCGCAGGCGTTCCCGGGAACGGCTGCTGCAGGCCACCGTCGAACTCATCGAGGAGCGCGGTTACGAGGCCACCACGCTGGCCGACATCACGCAGCGCGCCGGTTCGGCCAGGGGCCTGGTGTCGTACTACTTCTCCGGCAAGCGGGCGCTGCTGCAGTCCGCCGTGCACCGCCTGATGGCGGCCGAGCTGGCCGCGGCACTGGAGCGCGAGCCCCGCACCGACGACGGGGAGGAACTGCTGGCCCGGGCCATCGACGCGATGCTCGGCGTCAGCGCGGGGCACACCACGCTGATGCGCACGCACATGGCCTCGATCCTCCAGGAGGAGGGCTTCATCCAGTGCCCCGAGCAGCAGCGGCTCGCGCAGCTGCTGCGCCACACGATGACCTGCTGGGGCGCGGCCGACCCGGAAGAGGAATACCGGCTGCTGCGGGCGCTGCTGATGGGCGCGTCGGTGGCCATGCTGCTGCCGGGGGCGCCGATGCCGATCCACCCGCTGCGGGCCGAACTGTTCCAGCGCTACGGGCTCCCCTGGGAGTCGGGGGCGCCGCCGGCGGGCGCCGAGGACTACGACCCGGTGGCCGTGCCCCGTCGCTCCCCGGTGGGCGGCATGCCGCCGGCGACGCGGGCCTGACCCGGGCGACGCCTCCGCCGGCGAGAGGTCACAGCCGCGGCAGCGACCCGAGGTCGACTCCCCCGCGCCTGGCCGCCCCGGGCCCGGCTACGGCAGGCGCCAGTCGACCGGCTGGGCGCCCTGGCGGATCAGCAGGTCGTTGGTGCGGCTGAAGGGGCGGGAGCCGAAGAAGCCGCGGTCCGCGGACATCGGTGAGGGGTGCGCCGACTCGATCGCCGGAAAGCCGTCGAGGAAAGGCCGCAGATTGCGGGCGTCGCGCCCCCACAGCACCGACACCAGCGGCTTGCCCCGGCCGGCGAGCGCGCGGATCGCCTGCTCGGTGACCTCCTCCCAGCCCTTGCCGCGGTGCGCGGCGGGCTTGCGCGGGGCGGTGGTCAGCGCCCGGTTCAGCAGCAGCACGCCCTGCCGGGTCCACGGGGTGAGGTCGCCGTTGGACGGCCGCGGCAGGTCCAGGTCGGTGGCCAGCTCGCGGAAGATGTTCTCCAGGCTGCCGGGCAGCTGGCGCACCTCGGCTGCCACCGAGAAGCTGAGCCCGACGGCCATGCCGGGCGTCGGATACGGGTCCTGCCCGACGATCAGCACCCGTACCTCGTCGAAGGGCTGCTGGAACGCGCGCAGCACGTTCGGGCCCGCCGGCAGATAGGTGCGGCCGGCCGCGATCTCCGCGCGCAGGAAGTCGCCCATCGCCGCGATCCGCCCGGCCACCGGGCGCAGCGCCTGCGCCCATCCCGGCTCGACAAGTTCGCTCAACTCTCGTGCTGCCACGGCCGATCACTCTACTGGCCCACCGCGTGCGCCCACGACCGCGAGCGGCCGCCCGCGGACCGGTCGCGCGGCCGGTGGAAGGGAGCCTCCCCCGGCTGGTGCTTGACGGTACCCTGCCCGGGTGACAACGCATTCGAATACCCCGGCGGGCTGGTACGCGGACCCGCAAGGCACTCCGAACCTGCTCCGCTACTGGGACGGCTCCCAGTGGACCGAGCACACCAACCCCGGTCAGGTGCCCCAGCAGCAGAGCGGGGGCAGCGCCTGGGAGCTGAACGTCAGCCGCACCCCCGACCCGGCGAAGGTGCAGCAGCAGGTGCAGCAGCAGGCGGGCGTGGCACCGAACGCGTACGGCGGCGGCACGCTGTTCACCGAGCCGGTGCTGGTGGTCAACCAGAAGGCCAAGCTCATCGAGCTGGTCAACGAGTACACCGTCTTCGACCAGCAGGGACGGACCCTCGGGTCGGTCGTCGAGGTCGGGCAGAGCACCGCGAAGAAGGTGCTGCGCTTCGTCTCCAGCGTCGACCAGTTCCTGACCCACAAGCTGGAGGTCAGGGACGCCCAGGGGCAGCCGCACCTGGTGCTGACCCGGCCGGCGAAGTTCATCAAGTCCAAGGTGCTCGTGCACCGGGCGAACGGTGAGCCGCTGGGCGAGATCGTCCAGCAGAACGCCTTCGGCAAGATCAAGTTCGGCTTCATGTACAACGGCCAGCAGATCGGCGCGATCAAGGCGGAGAACTGGCGGGCCTGGAATTTCGCCATCGTCGACCACACCGACACCGAGATCGCCCGGATCACCAAGACCTGGGAGGGCCTGGCCAAGACGATGTTCACCACCGCGGACAACTACGTGCTGCAGATCCACCGGCAGCTCGCGGACCCGCTGCTGAGCATGGTCGTCGCCTCCGCCCTGACCGTGGACACCGCCCTCAAGCAGGACTCCCGCGGGCTCGGCTGATCCGTGCCGGGCACAACGCACTGGGTGCTGGGCGTCGACTCCGGCGGTTCGGGGGTGCGGGTGGCGATCGCCCGGGCCGACGGGTCGGGCGGTCCTGGCGCGGTCGCCGACGACCGTCCGGTGGCGACCGGTGAGCGCGGCATCGACGCGGCGAGCCTGCTGGAGCGGGTGCTGCCGCGGGTGGCGGGACTGCTGCGCGAGGTGCCGGCCGGCTCGCTGACCGCGGCCTGCGTCGGCGCGGCCGGCATGGCGACGCTCGGCGACGACCTGCGCGCGGTGCTGCCCGCGGCGCTGGAGGAGGCCTTCGGCGTACGGGCGCTGGCGCTGGCCGGCGACGCCGTCACCGCCTACGCGGGCGCGCTCGGGATGCGTCCCGGCGTCGTGGTCGCGGCCGGCACCGGCCTGATCGCGCTGGGCACCTCGGGTGACGCCTGGCGGCGTGCCGACGGCTGGGGCCATCTGCTGGGCGACGCCGGCGGTGGCGCGTGGATCGGCCGGGCCGGCCTTGACGCGGCCATGCGCGCGTACGACGGCAGGGCGGGCGGCTCTGCCGCGCTGCTGGCCTGCGCGCAGGAACGCTTCGGCCCGGCGGGCTCGATGCCCGGCGCGGTCTACCCGCGCACCGACCGGCCCGCGGTGCTGGCGTCCTTCGCCCCCGACGTGGCGCGGTGCGCCGCGCAGGATCCGGTGGCTTCCGAGATCCTGCGGCAGGCGGCCCAGCACATCCTGGAGTCGGCCGCGGCCGCCCGGCCGGCACGCTCCGGCGAGACCGAGGTGGGCCTGGCCGGCGGCCTCTTCCGGATGGGCGAGCCGCTGCTCGGGCCGCTGCGCGACCAGGCGGAGTGGCTGCTGCCCGACGCGGTCCTGGTGCCCGCGGCCGGCAACCCGCTGGACGGCGCCCTGCTGATCGCGCGGGCGCTGCACCGCGACGGGCTGACGCTGCCCCAGGACGGCGCCCTGCTCCACGTCGCACGGCGATAGCCGCTGCTCAGAGCGTACGATGATGGGCGGGTGACCGAACGTCACCGGGGAAACGGACACTTCTGGACAGGTCTGGCCTGTCTCGTACCCGGCTGAGCGTGACGGCGCCGCAAGGCGTTAGCATGCGTCGCCATGAGCACTACCACAGGCGGCCCCGCCTCCGGCCTTCCCGTTCGCATGCCGCGCCCGCGCCAGACCGGACGCCACCGCCGACCGGAGGCGCTGTCCGCCCCCGAGGGCGCCCCGGTGCTGGTCCTCGCCGTCCCCGGCAATCCTTCCGCCGCCGTGTTGAGCCTGGCGGAGGAGGTTGTCAGCATCGCCCGCTCCGAGCTGTCCGGGCTCGACCCGCGGATCGGATTCGTGGACGGCGACGGTGACCAGGACAGCGAATTCCCGTCGCTGCGCAGCGTGCTCGACCAGGTCGCGGGCGAGCGTGCCGGCGAGGACACCGCGGCGGTCGTGGTGCCGCTGCTGGCAGGGCCGGAGGCGTCGGTGCTCCGCCGGATCCGGCAGGCCGTCGCCGACAGCAAGGCGCAGGTGGAGCTGACCGAGGTGCTCGGCCCGCACCCGCTGCTCGCCGAGGCGCTGCACGTCAGGCTCTCCGAGGCAGGCCTGGCCCGCGCCGACCGGGCGCGGCTGTTCACGGTGGCGACCGCCGCCGACGGCATCATCCTGGCCACGGTCGGCGGCGAAGAGGCCGCGCAGGCGGCGGGCGTGACCGGGCTGCTGCTGGCCGCCAGGCTCGCGGTGCCGGTGCTGGCCGCGGCGCTGGACGAGGACGGCGCCATCGCGCAGGCCGCCGAGCAGCTGCGGTCCTCCGGGTCCGGCACGCTGGCGCTCGCGCCGTGCCTGATCGGCCCGGAGATCGCCCCCCAGCTGCTGCACACCGCCGCCGCAGAGGCGGGCTGCTCGGGCGCCGACGCCCTGGGCCCCTACCCGGCGGTCGGCAAGCTGGTGGTCACGCAGTACGCGGCCGCGCTGGGCCTTGCGATGCAGCAGCACGGCGCGCCGATCCACTGACGGGCGAGCGGGCGTACGGTACGACGACGCGGCGGCGGGCCGCCCCTCCTTCGAGGGGCGGCCCGCCGCCGCGTTGCCGTAGGGGTGCGGCCCCCGGCTGTCAGACGAAGAGCACGCAGGACGCTGCGGGCACGTCGAGCGAGCCGGCCTGCTTGGGGATGCCCGTGGCCGGGTCGACGTCGAACCAGGTGACGTTGCCGGAGCGCTCGTTGGCGGCGTAGAGCCGGGTGCCGGACGGGTCGAGGGTCAGGTGCCGCGGCCAGTCGCCGCCGCAGCTGACCGTGTCCAGCAGTTCCAGGCTCTCGCCGATGTCGTCCAGGGCGAGCACCGCGATGCTGTTGTGCCCGCGGTTGGCCGCCCACGCGAACCGGCCGTCGTGCGAGACGACCAGCTCGGAGGGGTAGTTCTCGCCTTCGGCGCCCGCGGGCAGCACGCGGGTCTCGGCGACCGGGCGCAGGCTGCCGCGCTCGGCGTCCCAGGTGCAGACGGTGGCCACGGAGTCCAGTTCGTTGATCACGTAGGCGTGGCCGCCCGCGGGGTGGAAGGTCAGATGGCGCGGGCCGATGCCGGAGCGCAGGCCGAGTTCCCGTTCGATCTCCAGCTCGCCGGTGGCGTCGTCGAGTTCGCAGACCCGCACCGAGTCGGTGCCCAGGTCCACGCTGACCGCCCAGCGGCCGGTGGGGTCGGTCAGCACGGCGTGGGCGTGCGGGCCCCGCTGGCGCTCCGGGTTCGGCCCGTCGCCCTCGTGCTCCAGCAGCGAGCGCATCCCGCCGAGGCTGCCGTCGGCCTGGATCGCCAGCACGCTGACGCTGCCGGGCTCGGCGTAGTTGGCGGTCAGCAGGTGGCCGCGGTGGACGGTGAGGTGGGTGGGCGACCCGCCGTGCACGGAGACGGGGGCGCCGAGCAGTTCGGGGGCCGCGGGGTCGGCGAGCGAGAAGGCCGCCGCCGCGCCCTCGGGTTCGGTCTCGCTGACGGTGTAGAGCGTCCTGCCGTCGGGGGACGCCGCGAGGAACGACGGGTTGGGCACGACGGCGGTGTCCCCGAGAGCCGTCAGCGCACCCGTGTCCGGGTCGACGGTGGCCGTGGTGAGGCCGCGCCCACCCGCCGAAGTGAACGACCCGATGTAAACGTGCCCGGCCACTGCCGTACCTCTTCCGCCTGATGTCTGTACGGCGGCTGAGAGTAGTACCTGGCGCCGGGCGCGTCGCCCCCGGGGCCTCCCGCGGGCCGCCAGTGGCCCGCCGATGCGGCGGTCCGCCGGGGCCGTTGGGCGCTGCGGGCGGGCGCTTGCTGCGGTGATGGCTCAAAGTAGCCGGTCCCGCCCAGGCCATCAGTACGGTGATCATGACATCGCGACGATGGTGAGGAGACCGCGGGCCCATGCCCTTCGACGCCCTGGACGCCCGCATACTGCGGCTGCTCCTCGACCGGCCGCGTACCAGCGTCCGCGAGTACGCCCGCATCCTCGGCGTCGCCCGCGGGACCCTGCAGGCCCGTCTCGAACGGCTGGAACGCGACGGGGTGATCGTGATGGCGGGCCCCAGGGTCTCCCCCGCCGCACTGGGGCATCCGGTGCTGGCCTTCGTACGCATCGAGGTCGCCAGGGGTCACCTGGACGACGTGGCCGACGCGCTCGCCGGGGTACCCGAGATCGTCGAGGCCTTCTCCATCACCGGCAGCGGCGGTGACCTGCTGACCCGGGTCGTCGCCCGGGACAACGCGCATCTGGAGGGGGTCATCCAGCGGCTGGGCCGGCTTCCCGGTGTGGTGCGCACCCGCACCGAGATAGCGCTGAGCGAGCGCGTACCGCACCGGGTCCTGCCGCTGGTCGAGTCGCTGACCCCGGATCAGGGGCCCGAGCCGGACTCCGCCCCCGAGCCCGATCCCGATCCTCCGGAGGGTGCTCAGCGCGACGCCAGATAGTCCTTCGCGGCCTGCGGCGCCTTGGCGTACGACCCGGCGTCGAAGGGCGGCTGCGGGTCGTACTCGATGGCCAGTTGCAGGGCCTGGGCCGCGACGGGTCCGGCGATCAGCTCGGCCAGCCGCAGCGCCATGTCGATCCCGGACGACACCCCGGCGGCGGTGATGATCCTGCGCTGCTCCACGACGCGCTGCTCGGTGTACGTGGCGCCGTAGGACTCCAGGAGGTCGGTGGCGCTCCAGTGACTGGTCGCCCTGAGGCCTTCCAGCAGCCCCGCCGCGCCCAGCAGCAGCGAGCCGGTGCAGACCGACGTGGTCCAGGCGGTGGTGGCGTCGATCCGCCGGATCCAGTCGAGAAGCGCCTCGTTGCCGAGGTTCGCGCGGGCACCGGGGCCGCCGGGGACGACCAGGACGTCGGCCTCGGTGACGTCGGCGAAGGCCGCGGTCGCGGTCAGCGTCAGCAGGCCGGCCCCGTCGGTGACGGGTCCCGGCTCGGCGGCGGCGAAGACGACATCGGCGGCCGGCAGCATCCGCAGGACCTCGTAGGGGCCGACGGCGTCGAGCGCGGTGAGGCCCTCGAAGATCGGGAAGACGATGCGCATGGGTGGCCTTTCTGGCCGGGGACTCCCGGCCGGGAAATCAGGATGCTCGGCTCAGCGCACGGCGGAGTGCGGGGCGAAACGCCTGCGGTATTCCCCGGGCGTGACCTGCACGGTGCGTTTGAAGCTGCGCTGGAGGGTCTCGGGGTTGCGGTAGCCGCAGGCGCGGGCCACGGCGTCCACGGTGGTGCCGGTCGACTCCAGCAGCCGGCGGGCGGCCTCCACCCGGGCGCTGTCGACGTACGCCGCCGGGGTACGGCCGGTCTCGGCGCGGAAGACCCGGGTGAAGTGGCGCTCGCTCATACCGGCCCTGGCCGCGAGCGCCGGCACCCCGAGGTCGTCGGCCAGGTGGTCGGCGACCCAGTCGATGACGTCGCGCAGCGACTGCCGCTCGGGGCGCTGGGCGGCCAGCTGGGCGCTGAACTGCGCCTGGCCGCCGGGGCGCTGGACGAACATCACCAGTTGCCTGGCGACGGCCCTGGACACCTCGGGGCCGTGGTCCGCCTCGACCATTGCCAGGGCGAGGTCCATTCCCGCGGTGACGCCCGCCGACGTCCACAGGTCGCCGTCGCGGACGAAGATCGGGTCGGACTCGACCGTGACGCCGGGATGGCGCGCGGCGAGCCGCTCGCACATCGACCAGTGGGTGACCGCCCGCCGCCCGTCGAGCAGCCCGGCCGCGCCGAGCAGGAAGGCGCCACTGCACACCGAAGCGGTGCGGCGGGCCAGCCGGGAGGTGCGGGCGAACCAGTCCACGAAGGCCGCGTCCTGGCACGCCTGGTGGACGCCTCCGCCGCCGACGGCGACCAGGGTGTCCACCGGTCCGGTGGCCTCCCCTGTCGTCAGTGTCGGCGAGACCGCGAGGCCACCGCTGCTGACGACGGGACCGGGGGCCGCGGCCACCGTGTCCACGACCACCCGCGTCCCCTCCCCCGGACCCGCCGTCAGCCGCCCGGCCTGCACGAAGACCTCGTTCGGACCGGCGAGATCGAGCAGCTGGAAGCCGGGGAAGACGGCGAAGACGACACGGCGGGTGGTCATGCCCTCATCGTCGGCCGCGGGTCGCGATGGCGGCAAGGACGTCCTTGTGACGATTTCGGCCATCGCCGCCGATCACCTCGGGCCCGGCGAGCGGCTCAGGACGCGCGGACGGCCGCGGTGCTCGACCGTACGACCAGGGTCGGCTCGACCGAGACCGGTGCGGGCGGCGCCGCCGGCCGCGCCACCTGGCGCAGCAGGTGCGCGACCGCGAGGGCGCCCATCTCGGCGAAGGGCTGCGCCACGGTGGTCAGCGGCGGCGAGCAGTACGCGGCGAGCGCGATGTCGTCCACGCCTACCACGGAGACGTCCTCGGGCACCCGGCGGCCCAGGTCGTGCAGCGCGCGGATCACCCCGAAGGCCATCTCGTCGCTGGCCACGAAGACCGCGGTCACCTCCGGGATCCGGCCCAGGATCAGCCCGGCCCGGTGCCCGGAGGCGGGCGACCAGTCGCCGGCCAGTGCGGGCGGCACGTCGGCGCCCGCGGCCTCCAGGACGTCCCGCCACCCCTGGGCACGGCTTGCGGCGTCCAGCCACTCGCCGGGGCCCGCTACATGCCACACCGTCCGGTGGCCCAGCTCCAGCAGATGGGTGGTGGCCAGCCTCGCCGCGGCCGACTGGTCGACGGCGACGACCTCGGTGTCCGGGGTGCGGGAGCCGTCCACCGCGACGGTGGGCACGGCGGCGGTCAGCTGCTCGATCCGCCGGCTGACCCGGATCAGCGGCACGGCCAGCACGACGCCCTCGACTCGCTGGTCGGCGAGCCGCAGCAAAGCGTCCTCGACCGCGGCGGGGTCGAGCGAGGCGGTGGCGGCGGTGCTGACCGCGTAACCGGCGGCGCGGGCGGCGCGTTCGACCCCGACGGTCAGCGCGGTGCGGGAGAAGAAGCCGGTCTGCAGGGTGACCACGCCGAGGGTGCGGCTGCGGCCCGACGAGAGCATCCCGGCCGCGGTGTTCTTGCGGTACCCCAACTGCTCGACGGCGGCGAGCACTTTCGCCCGGGTCGTCTCCTGCACGTTCGGGTGGCCGCCCAGCGCCCTGGAGACGGTCTGCGCGGACACCCCCGCGACCCGTGCCACATCGGCCATTGCCGGCGCTCTGCCGCCGTCCCCCGTGCCCTGCCGCATCCCGCGCTCCTTCCGGCCGACTGCGGCCCCGCTCGATGATAGCGATCCCACGCGCATCCAGTGTCCAGGGCTTCTACCTGGATCTCTGCACGAAGCCCGCTCTTGGCATCGATAACGTCCTGTGCCAGAGTGCCGCCGACGCCATGTGCGCGGGCGCGGGCGAGCGGAGGTCATCGACGTGGAGCCGTCAACGGACGGGAAGGTCGCGGTGTCCTTCCACGGCGTCGCCAAGGACATGGAACCGCCCGCGCACGAGCCCGACCCGCGGCACATTGCCGCGCCTTCCGCGCCGGCCCTGCTGTCGTACCCCCACGGCCGGCTGCTGCGTGACGGCACCCCGCACCGCGTTCTCGCCGGGTCCCTGCACTACTTCCGGGTCCACCCGGCGCAATGGGCCGACCGGCTGGAGCGCCTGGCCGCCATGGGCCTGAACACCGTGGACGCGTACATCGCGTGGAATGTCCACGAGCAGCGCCGCGGCAGGCTCCGCTTCGACGGTGGCCGGGACCTCGGGCGCTTCTTCGACCTCGCCCAGGACACCGGCCTCGACGTGATCGTCCGGCCGGGCCCGTACATCTGCGCCGAATGGGACAACGGCGGGCTGCCCGCCTGGCTGACCGGGATGCCGGGGATGCGGCCGCGGTCCTCGTACCCGCCGTATCTCGACGAGGTGGCGCGCTGGTTCGACACGCTGGTGCCGCAGATCGCGGCGGCGCAGGCGGCGTACGGCGGGCCGGTGGTCGCGGTGCAGGTGGAGAACGAGTACGGCAGCTACGGCGACGACCGCGCCCACCTGGAGTGGCTGCGCGACGCGCTGACCGGGCGGGGCGTCGGCGAGCTGCTCTTCACCGCCGACGGGCCCACCGCGCTGATGCAGGACGGCGGCAGCCTGCCCGGCACGCTAGCGGCGGCGACCTTCGGCTCCGACCCGGCCGCCGCCGCGGCGCTGCTGCGGTCGCGGCGGGCCGGTGAACCCTTCCTGTGCGCGGAGTTCTGGAACGGCTGGTTCGACCACTGGGGCGAACGGCACCACGTCCGGTCGGTGGACAGCGCGGCGGGCACCCTCGCCGGCATCCTGGACGCCGGCGGCTCGGTGAGCCTCTACATGGCGCACGGCGGCACCAACGCCGGTCTCGGCTCCGGCGCCAACCACGACGGGGCGCGGCTCCAGCCGACCGTGACCAGCTACGACTCCGACGCCCCGATCGCGGAGAACGGCGCCCTGCGACCGAAATTCCACCGCTTCCGAGACCTGCTGCTCGCCGCGACCGGCGCGGTTCCCCGCCCGCTGCCGCCCGATCCGCCGCTGCTGGCGCCCCGGACGCTGCGGCCGGTCCCTGGCGCGGGCCTGCTCGCGGGGCTGGCCGCGCTCGCCCCTGCCGTCGTCTCACCGCACCCGCCGAGCTTCGAGGAGCTGGGCCAGCCGTCGGGCCTGCTGCTCTACCGGGCCCGGCCGCTGGTGCCCGAGGGCAGCCACGAGTTGACGGTGCACGGGCTGCACGACCGTGCCCAGGTCTTCGCCGACGGTACGCCGCTGGGCGTGCTCGACCAGGAGACCGGCACCCTGCCGCTGACCGGGACCGGGCGGCGGGTAGCGCTCGACCTGCTGGTGGAGAACCAGGGCAGGATCAACTACGGCCCGCTGCTCGGCCAGGGCAAGGGCATCCTGGGCGGAGTGCGTATCGGTCCGCGCCTGGTGCACAGCTGGTCGGTGCACGGGCTGCCGCTCGACGAGTGGACGCGGGAGGACGTGCACCGCGCCCCGACCGTCGCGCTGCCCGCGGGCGGCAGCGGGTTCGCGACCGCCGACCTGGACCTCGACACGCCCGCCGACACCTTCCTGGCCCTACCGGGCTTCGGCAAGGGCTTCGTATGGGTCAACGGGAAGCTGCTGGGCCGCCACTGGGAGATCGGCCCGCAGATCACCCTCTACGTGCCGGCGCCGCTGCTGACCGCGGGCCGCAACACGATCACCGTGCTGGAGCTCGAACGCTTCGGCGACCGCATCGAGCTGCGCGACCGCCCCGAGCTGGGACCGCCGGAGGAATACGTCGAGACCTTCGGCTGAGCCGCGCCGCGCTCAGCCCTCGTCGGTCTTCCTGGCCCTGCTCGGCTGGACCCGCTTCGGTTCGCCCGCCGCCTTCGGGTGCTCCGGCGGGTACGGCAGGTCGCCGAGGCCGTGCTCGCGCTCGTCGCGGTCGGCCAGTTCGAGAGCCGCGTCGAGCCGGAAGGCGTGGTCGTCCATGTCGGCGTGCAGGTCGCCGAACTCGGCGAACCGGCCGGGCATGGTGACCAGGTCGAAGTCGGCAGGCGCCACCTCGGTCACCTCCTCCCAGCGCAGCGGGGCCGAGACCGGCGCGTGCGGGAAGGGGCGTACGGAGTAGGCGCTGGCGATCGTACGGTCGCGCGCCGTCTGGTTGTAGTCCACGAAGATCTTCTCGCCGCGCTCCTCCTTCCACCAGGCCGTGGTGATCCGCTCGGGTGCCCGGCGCTCCAGCTCGCGGGCCACCGCGATGGCCGAGCGGCGCACCTGGGGGAAGGTCCACTCGGGCGCGATCGGCACGAATACGTGCAGGCCCCGGCCGCCGGAGGTCTTCGGCCAGCCGGTCAGGCCCAGCCCGTCCAGGACGTCGCGCAACTCCAGCGCGGCGCGCACCGCGTCGGAGAAGTCGGTGCCGGGCTGCGGGTCGAGGTCGATCCGCAACTCGTCGGGGTGCTCGGTGTCGCCGCGCCGGACCGGCCAGGGGTGGAAGGTGAAGGTGCCGAGATTCGCCGCCCACAGCACGGCCGCGGTCTCCGTCGGGCAGATCTCGTCGGCGTGGCGGCCGCTGGGGAAGGCGATGCGGCCGGTCGGGATCCAGTCGGGCAGGTTCTTCGGCGCGCGCTTCTGGAAGAACGAGTCGCCCTCCACCCCGCTGATGTAGCGCTCCAGCGTGGTGGGCCGGTCCCTGAGCGCCCGCAGGATCCCGTCGCCGACGCTCAGGTAGTAGCGCACCAGGTCGGCCTTGGTCAGTCCGCGTTGCGGGAAGTAGACCTTGTCGGGATGCGAGACCCGCACGGTCCGTTCGCCGACGGTCAGCTCCAGCGTCTCTGCCATGCCCCCACGCTAGAGCGGACGGTCGGCCCGCGCGCCTTGTACGGCACGGACGCGCACAATCGGAGCATGGACCTGCCGGTGATGCCCCCCTTGCAGCCGATGCTGGCCAAGGCCGCCAAGGCCATCCCGGCGGGCATGCAGTACGAGGCCAAGTGGGACGGCTTCCGCGCGATCGTCTTCCGCGACGGCGACGAGATCGAGCTGGGCAGCCGCTCCACCAAGCCCCTCACCCGCTACTTCCCCGAGGTGGTCGAGGCGCTCCGGACCCGTATCCCGCCGCGCTGCGTGCTCGACGGTGAGATCGTCATCGCGCGCGAGGGGCGGCTGGACTTCGACGCGCTGCTGGAGCGGATCCACCCGGCGGACTCGCGGGTACGCCATCTGGCGGAGGTGACGCCCGCGAGTTTCGTCGGCTTCGACCTGCTCGCGCTCGGCGACAGGTCGCTGATGGCGGAGCCGCAGCAGGACCGCAGGGCGGCGCTGGTGTCGGCGCTGGGCGACGCCGCGGCGCCGGTCCACCTCGCGCCCGCCACGCACGACATCGCACTCGCCGCGGACTGGTTCGACCGCTTCGAAGGCGCGGGCCTCGACGGGGTCGTCGCCAAGCCCCCGGGCCTGGCGTACCGGCCGGGCGAACGCGTCCTGGTCAAGGTCAAGCACGAGCGCACCGCCGACTGCGTCGTCGCGGGCCTGCGCCCGCACAAGAGCGGGCCGGTGGTCGGCTCCCTGCTGCTCGGCCTGTACGACGGCGACGGCCGCCTCCAGCACGTCGGCGTCTGCGCCTCCTTCCCGATGCGGCGGCGCGCCGAGCTGATGGAGGAACTGGCCCCGCTGCGGATGGAGTCGGTGGCCGGCCACCCCTGGCAGGAGTGGGCCAGCGAGGATGCCCAGGCCGCCGACCGGCTGCCGGGCGGCCCCAGCCGGTGGACCGGCAAGAAGGACCTGTCCTGGGTACCGCTGCGCCCCGAACGGGTCGTCGAGGTCGCCTACGACCACATGCAGGGCGACCGCTTCCGGCACACAGCGCAATTCCGCCGCTGGCGGCCGGACCGCGAGCCCGAGCAGTGCACATACGCGCAACTGGAGGAGCCGGTCGGATACGACCTGGCGGACTTCCTTTCCGCGGAGGCGGAGCGCTGAGGGCCGGCCCGTCGGCCCCGGCGGGCGTGCGACGGCAACGGCGGCGCCCCGCGGCGCTGTCGGGCCCGTCCGACCGGCGGGTGGACGGCCCTGCGCCCCGGCGACGCGCCGCTCCCGACGCCGTACGCCGATCCACCGCGGACGGCGGGACGGCCCTCAGCCGAGGAAGGTGAGCCGCACCTGGCGGCGCGGGTTGTCCCGGTTGGTGTCCACCAGCACCACCGACTGCCAGGTGCCCAGTTCCAGCCGGCCGCCGACCACGGGCAGCGTGGCGTGCGGCGGCACGAGCGCCGGCAGCACATGGTCGCGGCCGTGCCCGGGGCTCCCGTGCCGGTGCTGCCACCGGTCGTCGGCGGGCAGCAACTCCCGCAGCGCGCTCAGCAGATCGTCGTCGCTGCCCGCGCCCGTCTCGATGACGGCGATTCCAGCAGTGGCATGCGGCACGAACACGTTCAGCAGCCCGTCGCCGCCGCTCGCCTCCTCCCGGAGGAAGTCGGCGCAAGCGGCGGTGAGGTCGTGGACACGCTCCACCGAGCCGGTGGAGACGTCGATCACGCGCGAGCGGTAGCGGTCGGCCATGCCGCCATTCTCCTCCCGGGCGCACCAGGAGGGTGCCACGTCCCGCGGCGTGGCGCTGCCGCGCCACCGTCGCCTGTCGCCTGTCGCCTGGCGGCCTGGGTCCCCCTCGACCGCGGTCGGCCCCTGGCAGGGGGCATGCGCTTCTGCCGCGGAGGGCGGGGCCTTTCGGGAGCGCGGAACCGCGCGACCCCGCCACCCGTCCAGCGCAGTGGGCCCTTGGGGGAATCGACCGCGGACGAGGGCGCCGCCCGGAAGTGTGATCGGCCGACGGGCGGTCGGAGTCATTGCCGCGAGCGGCAATTGGTCTGTACCATTCAGCGGGCCTGGACGCCGTCCCGTCCTTGCCGCAAGCCCGGAGGGGGTGAAGGTGTTGCGCCGGCTCACCGCGCTCGTCGACTCCTGCCTGCTGCCCACGGTGCGCGGCCGGCACGGCCGGCTCCCCGAGTGGATTCTGCGGGGGCTGGACAACGGCACCCCGGGCGTCGCCGTGGACACGCAGGGTCCGGCGGCGCGGGCGACGGCCGACGCGCTGCGGGCGGCACTTCCCGACGCGCTCACCGGGCATCCGGGCCCGGCCCGGCAGGGTGCCGGCGGCGACGCCGCGGCCGCCGGACTCGTCGCGGCGGGCGCGAACCTCCACCTGGCCGTCCGCCCGGGACTTCGCGCCGACGAGACCCGGGTCTTCGTCACCGACCTCCAGACGCACGGCGTGGCCGCCGCGCTCGGCCCCTTCACCGCCGCGGGCAGCCTGCGGCCGTTCGCCGAGGGCGCCGCCGCGGGCGTACGGGCGATCACCGCGGGGCGGACCCCGGTGCCGGACGACGGGCAGCTGCCCGCGATGCTCAGCGCCCGGGCGGTGACCGGGGTGTTGCGCGGCGAGCTGGGATACGGCGGGGTGGTGCTGAGCGACACGCTCGACGCACCGACGATCGTCGACGGCTGGGGTGTACCCGGCGCCGCGGTGCTGGCGTGGATCGCCGGCGTCGACCTGGTACGGCTCGGCCCGTCAAGCGGCGCGGGGGTGCGGGACGCGATCCACGCCGCCGCGGCCAGGGCGGTGGCCGACGGCGACCTGCCCCAGTCGCGGCTGGAGGAGGCCGCGGAGCGCGTCGCGCGGCTGCGACGCTGGGCCTCGGAGCCGCGGATGCCGCGGATGCCGGCCGCGGAGCCCGCGCCGGCCGCGGGCACGGGCGCGGGCTGACGGCACCTGCCAAGGGCGGGTGCTGCGACGCCGGCGCGGGCTGACGGCACCTGCCGAGGGCCGGGCGGGAAGCATTCCCCTGGTCCCGCAGTTGGCACAGTCATGAACGACGCGGTGCGCGAGGTCGGGGTGGCGGTCGTCGGCGCAGGCCAGGCCGGCCTGTCCGCGGGGTATTTCCTGCGCCGCTCGGGCTTCGCCCCGGACACCGGCTTCGTCGTGTTCGACCACTCCCCGGGGCCCGGCGGCGCCTGGCAGTACCGCTGGCCGTCGCTGACGTACGGCAAGGCGCACCGGGTGCACGAACTGCCCGGCATGCCGTTGGGCGACGCGGACCCCGACCGGCCGTCGGCGGAGGTGGTGGGCGACTACTTCGCCCGCTACGAGCGGGAGTTCGACCTCCGGGTGCGGCGCCCGGTCGACGTCGCGGCGGTACGCGAGGGGGATGGCGGGCGACTGCGGATCGAGACCGGCGCCGGGACCTGGTCGGCTCGGGCGCTGATCAACGCGACGGGCACCTGGGACCGGCCCTTTATGCCCTACTACCCGGGCCAGGAGACCTTCCTCGGCCGCCAGTTGCACACCGCGGGCTACCGGGGCGCGGCGGACTTCGCCGGCCTGCACGTGATCGTGGTCGGCGGCGGCACCTCGGCGGTGCAGTTGCTGATGGAGCTGGCCGAGGTGGCGCGCACCACCTGGGTGACCCGGCGCCCGCCGGTCTTCCGCAGCGAGCCCTTCACCGAGGACTGGGGGCGCGAGGCGGTCGCGATGGTCGAGCGGCGGGTACGCCAGGGGCTCCCGCCGCAGAGCGTGGTGAGCGTGACCGGCCTTGCGGCGACCGGCGCTGTCCGGCAGGCCGTGGACCGCGGCATATTGCGGCGGCAGGAGATGTTCGACCGGATCACCCCGCACGGCGTCGCCTGGAGCGACGGCCGCTCCTTGGACGCCGACGTCATCTTGTGGGCGACGGGATTCCGCGCCGCGCTCGACCACCTCGCCCCGCTGCGGCTGCGCGAGCCCGGCGGCGGCATCGCGGTGGAGGGCACCCGGGTGGTCAAGGACCCGCGGGTCCACCTGGTCGGCTACGGGCCGTCAGCGAGCACCATCGGCGCCAACCGCGCCGGCCGTACCGCCGTGCGGGACATACGCACCCTGCTGGCGGAGCAGGACCAGGCCACCGAAGCCGCACCGGCTCGCCCGCTCGAAGGCGTGCGCTGAGCCCACCGCGTGGCCTCTGCCGCGCTCATGCGAATAAACATCGGATGTCTTCTTCCTTGCGGAAGGGGATTGCGGCACTATGGGCGCATGCGTGATCGAGATCAGCCCGGCCTGCACCGGGGCGGCGCGGAGGACCCATGCGTGTAGCGCTTTTCGTGACCTGTGTGAATGATGTGTTGTATCCCGATACCGGGCGGGCGGTGGTCACGCTGCTGGAACGGCTCGGCGTGGACGTCGACTTCCCCACCGGCCAGTCCTGCTGCGGCCAGCCGCAGTACAACACCGGCTACCGGCACCAGACCGAGCCACTGGTCCACCGCTACGCCACCGTCTTCACCGACTACGACTACATCGTGACCCCGTCAGGGTCGTGTGCGGCCATGGTCCGCGACAACTACCCCAAAATCGCCCAGCGGGCCACCGCCGAAGGCCGCGAGAGCGGGCTGAGCCGGGCCGCAGCGGCTGCGGTGCCGAAGACCTACGAACTCACCGAGTTCCTGGTCGACGTTCTGGGAGTGACCGATGTCGGCGCGTACTTCCCCCACACCGTGACCTACCACCCCTCCTGCCACGGCCTGCGCACGCTCGGCCTGGGAGACCGCCCCCACCGGCTCCTCCAAGCCGTCCGCGGCATCACCCTGCGCGAACTCCCCGCCGCCGACGAATGCTGCGGCTTCGGCGGCACCTTCGCCATCAAAAACCCCGACGTGTCCACCGCCATGGGCCACGACAAAATCACCCACGCCCTCACCACCGGCGCCGACATCCTCTGCGGCGCCGACAACTCCTGCCTCATGCACCTGCACGGCCTCATCACCCGCCAACACACCCCCCTGCACACCGTGCACCTCGCCGAAATCCTCGCCTCCACCAAAGAACACCCCTACACCCCGGCAACCAAAGCAGGAAACCTCCGATGAGCCGCACACACCTCGGCCTGCCGACCTTCCCCCAAGCAGCACGCCTGTCGACCCGCGACGAGCAACTCCGCGCGAACCTGCGCCACGCCACCAGCACCATCCGCACCAAACGCGCCACCGCCACCAGCGAACTGTCCGACTGGCCCCAGCTGCGGGCCGCGGGCGCGGCCATCAAAGACCACACCCTGCACCACCTCGACCACTACCTCGAACAACTCGAAACCGCCGTCACCACCGCAGGCGGCACCGTCCACTGGGCCATCGACGCCGACGACGCCAACCGCATCATCACCGACCTCATCCACGCCACCGGCGAAAGTGAAGTCGTCAAAGTCAAATCCATGGCCACCCAGGAGACCGGCCTCAACGAAGCCCTCACACAGGCCGGTATCACCGCCTACGAGACCGACCTGGCCGAACTCATCGTCCAACTCGACAACGACCGGCCCTCCCACATCCTCGTCCCCGCCATCCACAAAAACCGCACCCAGATCCGCGACATCTTCCACACCCGCATGGGGGCGTGGGGCCGCCCGGCACCCGATGACCTCACCGACACCCCCGCCGACCTCGCCGAAGCCGCCCGCCTGCACCTACGCGAGAAATTCCTCCGCACCAAAGTCGCCATCTCCGGCGCGAACTTCATGATCGCCGAAACCGGCACCATGGTCGTCCTGGAATCCGAAGGCAACGGACGCATGTGCCTGACCCTCCCCGACACCCTCATCACCCTGGTCGGCATCGAGAAGACCATCCCCACCTGGCGCGACCTGGAAGTCTTCCTCCAAACCCTCCCCCGCTCCTCCACCGCAGAACGCATGAACCCCTACACCACCACCTGGACCGGCACCACCCTCGGCGACGGACCCCAAACCTTCCACCTCGTCCTACTCGACAACGGCCGCACCGACACCCTCGCCGACACCACCGGACGCCAAGCCCTCCGCTGCATCCGCTGCTCCGCCTGCCTCAACGTCTGCCCCGTCTACGAACGCGCCGGCGGCCACGCCTACGGCACCCCCTACCCCGGCCCCATCGGCGCCATCCTCACCCCCCAACTCCACGGCACCACCACACCACTGAACGCCTCACTCCCCTACGCGTCCACCCTCTGCGGCGCCTGCTACGACGTCTGCCCCGTCGCCATCAACATCCCCGAGGTCCTCGTCCACCTCCGCGAACGCATCACCCAAGGCGGACCCACCACCACCAACGGCACCAAAACCACCATCAAACCCGCCAAGCGACACACCACAGAACGCACCACCATGCGCACCGCCGCCTGGACGCTGAACCACCCCGCCGCATGGACCGCAACCCAGCGCCTCACCACCCGCACCAGGGCACTCCACCCGCGGCGCCTACCCGGCAAGACCGCCCGCGCCTGGACCGCCACCCGGGACCTGCCCCCCGTCCCCGCCCGCACCTTCCGCGACTGGTGGCAACACCGCGACGCCGATGCGAAGGACACCCCGCAGTGACCACCACCAGCCGGGACGAGATCCTGCGCCGCGTCCGCCAGGCCCTCGGCGACCAGCCCGGCACCACACCCGACCCCACCACCATCCCCCGCACCTACCAGACCACCCACGCCACCCGCACCCCCGAGCAACGCACCCACCTACTCGCGGACAACCTCACCGACTACCGCGCCCACGTCCACCACACCGACACAACCGCCCTACCCACCACCATCGCCCGCCTGCTGACCGACCACGGCACCCGCAGCGCCGTCATCCCACCGGGCGTCCCAACCGACTGGCTCAGCGCCACAACCGGTATCCACATCCACCACGACCACGGTGAGCTGACCGCCCACCAACTCGACACCATCGACACCGTCATCACCGGCTGCGCCCTGGCCATCGCAGAAACCGGCACGATCGTCCTGGACACCTCACCCGACCAAGGACGCCGCATCCTCACCCTCGTCCCCGACCACCACATCTGCATCATCAACACCCCCACACAGGTGGTCGACTCACTCCCCCAAGCACTCCCCCACCTCGACCCCACACACCCCCTCACCTGGATCTCCGGCCCCTCCGCCACCAGCGACATCGAACTCGACCGCGTCGAAGGCGTCCACGGCCCCCGCACCCTCGACGTCATCCTCATCCACGACAACCGCGACTGACCCGACCCGCACCGGTCAGGGCGCGCTGACGGCCATCTGCGTGTCGCGCCGGACCAGCGCGGCATAGCGGCCGCCCGCCGCGAGGAGTTCGTCGTGGGTGCCGCTTTCGACGATCCGCCCGGCGTCGAGGACCACGATCCGGTCGGCGTCGCGGATGGTGGACAGCCGGTGGGCGATGGTGATGGTGGTGCGGCCGGCCGACAGGGTGTCGATGGCGTCCTGGACGGCCTGCTCCGTCCTGGTGTCCAGGGCGCTGGTGGCCTCGTCGAGGATCAGCACCGGCGGATTGCGCAGGATCGTGCGGGCGATGGCCAGACGCTGCTTCTCGCCGCCGGAGAAGCGGTAGCCGCGCTCACCGACGAGGGTGTCGTAGCCGTCGGGCAGGCCGGTGATGTGGTCATGGATCTGCGCGGCGCGGGCGGCGGCGTGGATCTCCTCGTCGGTCGCGTCCGGCTTGGCGAAGCGCAGGTTCTCCGCGACCGAGGCGTGGAAGAGGTAGGTCTCCTGGGAGACCACGCCGACCGCGGCGGCCAGCGTGTCGAAGGTCAGGTCGCGGACGTCGATGCCGTCGATCGTGACGCGGCCCGCGGTGACGTCGTAGAGCCGCGGCACCAGATAGCTCAGGGTGCTCTTGCCGGAACCGGTCGCGCCGACGACGGCCAGGCTGCCACCCGCGGGCACGGCCACGTCGATGGCGGTCAGCGTCGGAGAGCCGGACTCGGGGTCGTAGGCGAAGTCCACGCCCTCGAAGGCGACGTCGCCGCGCACGGTCCCCAGGTTCCGCGCGCCGGGGCGCTCAGTGATGTCGAGCGGCAGGTCGAGGTATTCGAAGATGCGCTGGAAGAGTGCCAGGGACGTCTGCACCTGCACGCCGGTGGCCAGCAGCGAGACGGTGGGCCGGAAGAGGCCCTGCTGGAGCGAGACGAAGGCGACCAGGGTGCCGATGGAGATCGCGGAGCCGCCGTGCCCGGTGGTCAGTCCGGCCGCCCAGTACAGCAGCGCGGGCATCGCGGACATCACGATGCCGATGATGGCCATCCGCCAGCGGCCCTGCATGTTGGAGCGCACTTCCAGGTCCACCAGGCGCTCGGACTCGGCGGAGAAGTCACGGGTGAGCGAGTCGGCGCGGCCCATGGTGCGGCCGAGCAGGATGCCGCTGACCGACAGCGACTCGGTGACGATCGCGGACATCGAGGCCATCTGCTTCTGCCGCTCGGTGGCGATCTTCTTGCGTTCGCGCCCGACCCGGCGGGCGATCCAGACGAACAGCGGGAGCAGCAGGAGGGAGACGACGGTCAGCCGCCAGTCCAGTGCGGCCATAGCCACGACCGAGGCGATCACAGCGGTGGCGTTGGAGACCAGCGAGGTCGCGGTGGAGGTGACGGTGGCCTGCATGCCGCCGATGTCGTTGGCGATCCTGGACTGCACCTCGCCGGTGCGGGTGCGGGTGAAGAAGGCCAGCGACATGCGCTGCAGCCGCTCGTAGACGGCGGTCCGCAGGTCGTGCATGACGCGCTGGCCGACGGTGGTGGAGATCAGGGTCTGCAGGACGCCGAAGACGCCGGTGGCGACCGCGGTGCCGATCATGCCGAGCACCAGCAGGCTCAGCAGGCCGGTGCGGCCCTGCGGGATCGCGGTGTCCAGGATCGCCCGCAGCAGGAACGGCGAGGCGACGGAGACCAGCGAGGACAGGGCGACCAGGCCACCCACGACGGCCAGCCGGCCGCGGTAGGGGCGGAAGAGCCGCGTGATGCGGCGGACGTCGGTGGGCGCGGCGGGTTTCCTGCTCGGCGGCGTCCACCGGGACGCGAGATCGTTTTCGGGGCGCAAAGGACTCCTCGGGACGTGACAGCGGTGTGGGGCGATGGAACTGGCGGGGTAGTGCCTGCGGGACTCTCGACAGAGAGTGTAGGTCATTGTTACCTACGCTCACAATGAACTAAGTCCTGCTACGCTGTATTCCATGGACACCCGCACCACCGAGGCCGCGCCCCCGGTCACCGTGCCAGCTCCCGCGCAGGCACCCGCGGACGAGGTCACCGGGCGACTCGCCGACCAGCTGCTGCGGCTGAGCCGCCGGCTGCACCGGGCCCAGCGCCGGTTGCTCGAACCGCTGGGCATCACGCCCGCGCAGGCCCGGCTGCTGCGGACGCTCGCGCACTGCGAGGAACCGCCGCGGATGGCCGATCTCGCCCAGCGCCTCGACGTGGTGCCGCGGGCGGTGACGACGCTGGTGGACGCGCTGGAGGAGCAGCACCTGCTGCGCCGGGTGCCCGATCCGCACAACCGCCGGGTGATCAGGATCGAGCTGCTCGACGGCGGCCGCCGCGCGCTGGCCGACCTGCGGCACGCCAGGCGTACGGCGGCCGCCGAGATCCTCGCGCCGCTGGACGACGCGAGCCGTGCGGCACTGACCGGGCTGCTCGCCGCGCTCGATCGGGACGAGACGGCGGAGCCGCGGCACTGCTGAGGCAGGGCCGCGGCTCCTCGTGGGCGAGCCCTTACTTGCCGAGGTCGACAGGGCCGCCCTGGACACCCACGCCCGGCCCTATCGGCGCGGTGCAGGCGCTGCACCGCTTGGCCGCCGCCGGGATCGCGGTCAGGCACTCCGGGCACTCGCGCATCGGAGCGCTCGCGGCCTTCGGGAAGAACTTCTCCTGCATCCGGTTCATCGGCAGCACGACCAGGAAGTAGATCACCGCCGCGACGATCACGAAGCTGATCGTCGCGTCGATGAAGGTGCCGTACGGGAAGGTGACGCCCGAGGCGTGGAAGGTCCTGGCGCTGAAGTCACCGGTGGCACCGCTGACCAGGCCGACGACCGGGGTCAGGAACGCCTTGACGAAGCCGTTGACCAGGGCGGTGAAGGCGGCGCCGATGACGATGCCGACCGCCAGGTCTACGACGTTGCCGCGGAGCAGGAAGGTGCGGAAGCCCTTCATGGATGGGGGTCCCCTCTGTGGTCAAGATCGGTGGAAGACCACAGTGTGCCGGGTCCTGCCGCAGAGGGGTGAATCGGCTGTGCGCGGGCCGCGGTCGCGGTCAGTTGCGCCAGGTGTCGTTCAGCACGACCTTCCCGCCGGCCGGCACGGTGGCCGTCCGGTTGGCGCCGGATTCCCACGTCACGTTCCCACTGCCGTCCTTCCGGATGTACTTGTACTGGAAGGCCGTGCCCGCGGCCATCGTGACGTCCAGCTTCCACACCGGGTAGCTCGCCGAGGACAGCAGCAGGGCGCTGCCGGTGTTCCAGTTGCCCAGGGTGGAGTTGTCGCCGACGACGTAGATGTTCTGGCCCGGGACGGTGGTGGCGTTCACCGCGAAGGACGCTCCGGCCGCGGGGTTGGGCGTGCCGCCGCCGGTCGTGCCACCGGTGGTGCCGCCGGTCGTACCGCACGGCCCCCCGGTGTAGAGGGCGACGGCGTCGTTGGCGCCGATGGTGGCGGCGAACCTGCCGTCTGAGCCCACGGAATAGGTGGTGCCGGCGTGCTGGACGTCGCAGTAGGTGCCGGCGGGCAGCGAGGTGGTGAAGGTCTGGGTGAGCGCGCCGCCCTCGTGGTTGATCGCGACGAAGCCCTTGCTGCCGCGGCCGAAGGCGATGGCGTTGTTGCCGTTGTCCCACCAGTTGGTCACCGCGGTGCCGGCGACGGCGTTGCGGAAGCCGACCATGCCGGAGATCTGCGGCCACGCGTGCTGGCACTTCCAGCCGTCGCTGTAGCAGGCGTTGACGGAGCCGCCGTTCGGCGGGCCCGCGTCGTTGTTGGAGAACTCGTAGCCGGAGAAGACGTTCGGTGAGCCGTAGGGCCAGGCCAGCACGTAGACGTTGGCCAGGGTGTAGGTGGCGTTGTTCTTGTAGCTGAGCGTCGAGCCGTTGCGCTCGGTGTCCCAGTTGTCGACGAAGGTGCGGGCCTTGTCGCTCGCGAGGTAGCCGGCGCCCCAGGACGCGCCCCAGGTCTTCAGCGACGCCAGCTGCTGCCCGGTGAAGATCCGCTTGAGGTCGAAGGCGCCCTGGAAGGCGTCCACGTCGCCGGTGTTGACGTACTCGCCGGGCTGCACGGCCTCGCCGGCGCCGTAGATCGCCTCCTGGGCCCAGTAGATGTTCGGGTTGCTGAGCTTGGACTTGATCGCCGCGAGGTCGGTCTCGGCCATGTGCTTGGCGGCGTCGACGCGGAAGCCGTCCACGCCGAGCGAGATCAGGTGGTTCAGGTAGCCGGCGATGGTGCTGCGCACGTAGTCGCTGCCGGTGTCGAGGTCGGCGAGCCCGACCAGCTCGCAGTTCTGGACGTTGGAGCGGTCCTGGTAGTTGGAGATGCTCGTCCGGCAGGTGTGGAAGTCCTGGTCCTGGTAGTAGCCGGGGTAGTTGTACTTGCTGTAGTTCGTCCCCGCGGTGCCGGTGCCGGAGCCCGCCGACATGTGGTTGATCACCGCGTCGGCGACGACCTTCACGCCGGCGGCGTGGCAGGTGTTCACCATGCTCGCGAAAGACGACTCGTTGCCGAGGCGGTTGTTCAGCTTGTAACTGACGGGCTGGTAGGAGGTCCACCACTGGTCGCCCTGGATGTTCTCGGTGGCGGGCGAGACCTCGACATAGCCGTAGCCGGCCGGGCCGAGCTGGTCGGTGCAGGCCTTGGCGACCGAGTCGTAGCGCCACTGGAAGAGCGTCGCGGTGACGTCCTTGGCTCCCGGTGGCGTCGCGTGTGCCTGCTGGACGGAGACGGCGAACAGTCCGGCCGCCGCGACGACGGCGGCCAGCGAACCGTTCAGGGCGCGGGATCTCATGGGCGGCTCCTTCGATGAGCGGGCACAGCGGTGCCCTGCGAAGGCAGCCACGCGCCTGGCCGCCGGGTGGGGGGAGTTACCGGAACACCGGTCCCTCGGGTTCCGCCCAGGAGCTTCCCGCCGTCAGTGCGTACACGTCAAGGATGTTGACGGAAGAACTTTCGTCGCCTTACTGCAAGTTGTTGCCGTCCTGTCAGCCGGCAGGAAAACCTGTTGACCCCGCGCGGGCGACTTCGCGAAAGTTGCACGGTTCAGGACGGCACTTCGCGCGCTTTCTCCCGATCCGCCCCGCCGGTCCGTCCGCCCTCCCGGTCCACCGCTCCGAGCCCAGGACACCATGACGTCCCTACGCGACCTTCCGCTGTCCGACCCCGGCGTGCCCGACGCCCGATCCGGCTTCCGCCTGCTGCTGTGGCTGGAGGTACGACAGTGGCGCGGACAGGTGCTCGCCACCGCCTGGGGCACCCTGCACATGGCCGCCGTCGCGTCCTTCCCCGCCGCCGTGGGCCTCGCCGTCCAGGCGGTGGTGGACCGGTCGGGCGTGCGGCTGGGCCTGGCCGGCGGGCTGATGCTGCTCCTCGGGCTGCTCACCGCGCTCGGCGACACGATGCTGCACCGCACCGCCGTGACCAACTGGATCAGTGCCGCTGCCCGCGTCCAGCAACTGCTGGCGGGCAAGACCGTCGAGCTGGGCGCGGTGCTGACCCGGCGGGTGGCGGCCGGCGAGGTGGTGGCGGTCAGCACCGGCGACGTCGAGAAGATCGGCTGGTTCGTCGAGGCACTGGCCCGCTTCGCCTCCGCCCTGCTCGCCACGGTCGGGGTGGCCGTCGCCCTGGTGGTCTACCAGCCCGCGCTCGGCGTGATCGTGGCCGCGTCCGTGCCGGTGCTGGCGCTCGCGGTGCTGCCGCTGCTGCCCGCGGCGACCCGGCGGGCCGACCTCCAGCGGGAGAAGGCGGGCAAGGCCACCGAACTGGCCTCCGACACGGTCGCCGGGCTGCGGGTGCTGCGCGGCATCGGCGGCGAGGAACTCTTCCTCGAGCGCTACCGCCGCGCCTCCCAGCAGGTGCGGACCGCCGCGGTGCACAGCGCCCGCATGTGGGCGCTGATCAGCGCGGTGCAGGTGCTGCTGCCAGGACTGCTGCTGGTGGCCGTCGCCTGGTACGGCGCCCGGCTCGCGCTGGACGGACGGATCTCGGTGGGCGAACTGGTCACGGTCTACGGCTCGGTGGCCTTCCTGATGATGCCGCTGCGCAATTTCGAGGAGATCGCCATGGCGTGGTCCTTCTCCCGCCCGTCGGCGAAGCGCGCGGCCCGGGTGCTGGCGCTGCGGCGCGGACACGACGGCGTGGCCTCCTCCGCGACGCCAGGCGCCGCCGCGCCGCCCGAGCTGACCGGGGAGCTGCACGACCCGCTGACCGGGCTGCGCGCCGCGCCCGGGGAGCTGACCGCGGTGGTGTGCGGAGACCCGGACGCCGCGGGGCGACTGGCCGACCGGCTGGGCGGCCACAGCCCGTCGGGGGTCGGCGCTGACCCCTCGGCGACGCTCGGCGGCCACCGGCTCGACGCGCTGCCGCTGGCCGCGGTCAGGGCCGCGGTGCTGGTCCAGGACAAGGACCCGGTGCTGCTGTCCGGCACGCTGGCCGAACTGCTCGCGGTGCCCTCCTCGGGCCGCGTCACCCCCGAGGCGGCGCTGACCGCGGCCCAGTGCGGCGACGTGCTGGACGCGCTGGCCCAGTCGCTGGTCGAACCGGGCGACGGTGCGGGAGCGGCGGATCCGATGCGCGCCAGGATCACCGAGCGCGGGCGCTCGCTGTCCGGCGGGCAGCGGCAGCGCCTCGCTCTGGCCCGCTCCCTGGTCGCCGACCCCGAGGTGCTGGTGCTGGACGAGCCGACGTCGGCGGTCGACGCCCACACCGAGGCCAGGATCGCCCGCGCGCTCGGCACGCTCAGGACCGGCCGCACCACCGTCGTCCTCACGTCGAGCCCGCTGGTGCTCGACCGCGCCGACCGGGTGGTCTTCGTCGACGACGGCACCGCCGTTGCCGCCGGCGGCCACCACGACCTGCTGCGCACCGACCCGCGCTACCGCGCCGTCGTCACCCGGGAGGCCGACCCCGGCACCGACCCGCTCCCCGCGCCCGCCGGCGCCCCGCGCACCACCGCCACGATGGAGGAGTCCGCATGATCGGCGTGAGACCCCCGGACCACGATCCTGCCGCGCCGCAGCAGAGCACCACCCTGCCGGTGGGCTCGCCGGGGACCGTACGCGGCTACGTCCGCGAGCTGGCCCGAAGGCACCGCGGTGCCTTCGCCCTGCTGGTGGGCGTGAACACGGTCGCCGTGCTGGCGTCGATGGTGGGCCCGTATCTGCTCGGCGGGCTGGTGCAGGACCTGTCGGAGGGCAGGCGGGACGTCCACCTGGGCCGGGCGGTGGCCTTCTTCCTGGTGGCGCTCGCGGTGCAGGCGTATTTCGTCCGGCTGGTCCGGCTGCGCGGGGCGGTGCTCGGCGAGCTGATGCTGGCCGACCTGCGGGAGGACTTCCTGGTACGGGCGGTCTCGCTGCCGCCCGGTGTCCTGGAGCGGGCCGGAACGGGCGATCTGCTCTCCCGGATCACCACCGACATCGACCGGCTGGCCAACGCGATGCGCGAGGCCGTACCGGAACTGGCCATCGCCGTGGTCTGGGCCGGGCTGCTGCTGGGCGCGCTCGCCGTGACCTCGCCGCCGCTCGCGCTGTCGGTGCTGATCGCCCTGCCGCTGCTGCTGGTGGGCGTCCGCTGGTATTTCCACCGGGCCCCGCAGGCCTACCGCTCCGAGGCCGCCGGATACGCCGCCGTCGCCGCCGTGCTCGCCGAATCCGTCGACGCGGGACGCACCATCGAGGCGCACGGCCTGGGCGAGCGCCGGGAGGAACTGTCGCGGCAGCGGATCGGCCAGTGGGTGGCGTGGGAGCGCTACACGATGTGGCTGCGCACCGTCCTCTTCCCGGTGATCAACGCCACCCACACGCTGATCCTGACCTCGGTACTGATGATCGGCGGCGCCTTCGCCCTGAACGGATGGGTGACGGCCGGCGAGCTGACCACCGGTGCGCTCTACGCGCAGATGCTGGTGGACCCGGTCAACCTCATCCTGCGCTGGTACGACGAACTGCAGGTCGCCCAGGTCTCGCTGGCCCGGCTGGTCGGTGTGCGCGAGGTCGAGGAGTCGGCCGGGGACGACCGGATCTCCCCGCAGGGCCGCGAGGTCGCCGCCGACCAGGTGCGCTTCGGCTACCGCAGGGGCGGCGACGTCCTGCACGGCATCACCCTCCAGGTGCCGCCCGGCACCCGGCTGGCGCTGGTCGGTCCCTCCGGCGCGGGCAAGTCCACCCTCGGCCGGCTGCTCGCGGGGATCTACGCTCCGCGGACCGGCGAGGTCACCCTGGGCGGCGCGGAGCTGGCCAGGATGCCCGCCGAGCGGGTGCGCGAGCATGTCGCCCTGGTCAACCAGGAGCACCACGTCTTCGTCGGCACGCTCCGCGACAACCTGCAGCTCGCCCGGGCGTCCGCGGTGGACGCCGAGCTGTGGGAGGCGCTGGGTGCGGTGGACGCCGACGGCTGGGCGCGGGCGCTGTCCGACGGCCTGGACACCGAGGTCGGCTCGGGAGGCGCCGTCCTCACCCCCGCCCAGGCTCAGCAGCTCGCGCTGGCCCGACTGGTGCTCGCCGACCCGCACACGCTGGTCCTCGACGAGGCCACCTCGCTGCTGGACCCGCGGGCGGCCCGCCACCTGGAGCGGTCGCTGTCCCGGGTCCTCGACGGCCGCACGGTCGTCGCCATCGCGCACCGGCTGCACACCGCGCACGACGCGGACGTGATCGCCGTGGTCGAGGACGGCCGGATCAGTGAACTGGGCAGCCACCACCAGCTGGTCGCCGCGGACGGCGCCTACGCGGCTCTGTGGCGGTCCTGGCACGGCTGACCGCGCCCCCCGCCTCCCGCCCGGCGCGCGGGTCCGGCGGGCGGGAGGTCAGCCGATGACGCCCAGCGCGCCCAGGGCGCAGCCGCCGCCGACGAGGAAGAAGACCGGGGTGAGGACCTTGATCTCCACCCAGCTGCCGGCCCGGAAGCGCATGAAGCGCGGCGGGCCGACCGGATACCAGCGGCGCCGGCCGATCGGGATCGGCCACAGCACCGGGCAGCCGGACACGGTCAGCGCGTCGCCGATGCAGTGCACTAGGGAGCCCAGCACGATTGGCAGGCCGATCCACAGGTAGTGCTGCCCGGGCTGGGTGAACAGCCAGTCCTTGCCGTTGCCCGGGTCGTCCAGTACGTCGGCGAGCATCCAGGCGCTGGTCGCCCCGAGCAGCCAGACCAGCACGTCGCTCGACATCCTGGCCTGCCGCCACAGCAGGCCCTCCACGGCGAGCACCATGTGGATGAAGAGGATGACCAGCACCGCCCAGCGGCCGCCGTAGACCGCGGCCGCCGAGAAGCCGGCGCCCACCAGCACCGCCCACAGCCAGGTGTGGGTGAGGGTGCGGTGCCCGCCGGCCCTGCGCGGGTCGCCCGGCTTGCGGGTCGCCTTGTACGTGGCGTGCGCCAGCCTGTCCACGACCCTGCACAGCGCCCGGGACAGCGGGCCGAAGGCACGGGAGATCGTCGCCGCCTGGTGGTCCAGGTCGGGGGCCAGCGCCGCACCCGCGCAGATCAGCGCGCCCACCAGGACCGTCGGCCAGGGCATCGGGTGGCCGAGGCCCGCCGCGACGGCCCCGACGCCCAGCCAGGCCGCCGCTCCGGACAGTGAGTGCGCAGGTCCCATCATGGTGCTGCTCCGTCCCCCTGAAGTGCCGCCCGCGGGCGGAGTTGACGCGTGGTCGACGGCACACCCTATCGCCGATGATCACGACCGCGGCCTCCGGTTCCGCCTGTGACGCTTGGGACAGGCAAGATGGTGGGGTGACCCTTATCGATCAGCTGCCGTCCGATGCCGACCCCGATGCCCTCTTCGAAGCGTTCTCGACGTGGGCCGAGGGGCAGGGCATCTCGCTCTACCCGGCCCAGGAGGAGGCGCTGATCGAGGTGGTCTCGGGTGCGAACGTGATCCTTTCCACCCCGACCGGATCCGGAAAGAGCCTGGTCGCGGCGGGTGCTCACTTCGCGGCGCTGGCCCGCGACGAGGTCACCTTCTACACCGCGCCGATCAAGGCGCTGGTCTCGGAGAAGTTCTTCGACCTGTGCAAGCTCTTCGGCACCGAGAACGTCGGCATGCTGACCGGTGATGCCTCGGTGAATCCCGACGCGCCGGTCATCTGCTGCACCGCCGAGGTGCTGGCCTCGATCGCACTGCGGGACGGCAGGTCGGCGGACGTCGGCCAGGTGGTCATGGACGAATTCCACTTCTACGCCGAGCCGGACCGCGGATGGGCCTGGCAGATCCCCCTGCTGGAGCTGCCGCAGGCGCAGTTCCTGCTGATGTCGGCGACGCTCGGTGACGTGTCCCGCTTCGAGGAGGACATGACCCGCCGCACCGGGCGGCCCACCACCGTGGTGCGGTCGGCGAACCGTCCGGTGCCGCTGAGCTACGAATACCGCGGCACCCCGCTGACCGAGACGCTGACCGAACTGCTGGAGACCCGTCAGTCGCCGGTCTACATCGTGCACTTCACCCAGGCCGCGGCCGTCGAGCGGGCGCAGGCGCTGATGAGCATCAACATGTGCACCCGGGCCGAGAAGGACGCGATCGCCGACCTGATCGGCAACTTCCGCTTCACCACCGCCTTCGGCCGCAATCTGTCCCGCTACGTCCGGCACGGCATCGGGGTGCACCACGCGGGGATGCTGCCGAAATACCGCCGGCTGGTGGAGAAGCTGGCGCAGGCGGGGCTGCTCAAGGTGATCTGCGGTACGGACACGCTCGGCGTCGGCGTCAACGTGCCGATCCGCACGGTGCTCTTCACCGCGCTCACCAAATACGACGGGCAGCGGGTGCGGGTGCTGCGCGCCCGGGAATTCCACCAGATCGCCGGCCGCGCCGGACGGGCCGGCTTCGACACCGCGGGCTTCGTCGAGGCGCAGGCGCCCGAATACGTCATCGAGAACGAGAAGGCGCTCGCGAAGGCCGGCGACGACCCGAAGAAGCGCCGCAAGGTGGTGCGCAAGAAGGCGCCCGAGGGCTTCGTCGGCTGGTCGCAGGCGACCTTCGAGAAGCTGATCGCCTCCGACCCCGAACCGCTGACGTCCCGCTTCCGGGTCACCCACGCGATGCTGCTGTCGGTGATCGCCCGCCCGGGCAACGCCTTCGACGCGATGCGCAGGCTGCTGGAGGACAACCACGAGGACCGCCGCGCACAGCTGCGGCACATCCGCCGGGCCATCGCCATCTACCGCTCGCTGCTGGCCGGCGGTGTGGTGGAGCGGCTCGACGAGCCGGACGCGGAGGGCAGGATCGTCCGGCTGACCGTCGACCTGCAGCAGGACTTCGCGCTGAACCAGCCGCTGTCGACCTTCGCGCTGGCCTCCTTCGAACTGCTCGACCCCGACTCCCCCTCCTACGCGCTGGACATGGTGTCGGTCGTGGAGTCGACGCTGGACGACCCGCGGCAGATCCTGGCCGCCCAGCAGAACAAGGCCAGGGGCGACGCGGTGGCCGCGATGAAGGCCGACGGCGTCGAGTACGAGGAGCGCATGGAGCGCCTGCAGGACGTGTCCTACCCCAAGCCGATGGAAGAGATCCTGCTGCATGCCTACGGCGTGTACCGCAAGAGCCACCCGTGGGTCGGTGATCATCCGCTCTCCCCCAAATCCGTGGTGCGCGACATGTACGAGCGCGCGATGACGTTCTCCGAATTCACCTCGTACTACGAGCTGGCCAGGACCGAGGGCATCGTGCTGCGCTATCTCGCCGGCGCCTACAAGGCGCTGGAGCACACCGTGCCCGACGACCTCAAGTCCGAGGACTTCCAGGATCTGACCGCCTGGCTCGGGGAGCTGGTCCGGCAGGTCGACTCCAGCCTGCTGGACGAGTGGGAGCAGCTGGCCAACCCCGAGGTGGAAACCGCGGAAGAGGCCGCCGAGCGCGCCGACCAGGTCAAGCCGGTCACCGCGAATGCCCGCGCCTTCCGGGTGCTGGTCCGCAACGCGCTCTTCCGCCGGGTGGAGCTGGCGGCGCTGGAGAAATACCACCAGCTCGGCGAACTGGACGCGGAGTCCGGCTGGGACGCCGACACGTGGGCGGAGTCGATGGACGCCTACTGGGACGAATACGACGACCTGGGCACCGGCCCCGACGCCCGCGGCCCGAAGCTGCTGCAGATCGAGGAACAACCGGAGCACGGGTTGTGGCGCGTGCGCCAGACCTTCGCCGACCCGGCCGGCGACCACGGCTGGGGCATCTCAGCCGAGGTGGACCTGGCGGCCTCCGACGAAGAGGGCCGCGCGGTGATCAGGCTCACCGGTGTCGGCGAGCTGTGACGGCTCGGACGGCGCCGTAGGGCAGCACCAGGGCGGCCCGGCCGGGCGCACGGCCACCTGGGGCGCTCACCCGTCGGTGACCTGCCTGCGGCCCCGCAGCAACCGGCGCAGACTGCGCCGCGGCCGATCCTCGACCGGCCAGGGCGCCGGTGCCGGCAGTGGCGCTCGCACCGGCACCACCGCACCGGCCACCGGTGCCGGTGGCGCGTCGGGCACGGCGGGCGCCTCGGACACGGCGGGCAGCTCGGCGCGGACCGCGCCGGGCGGCCGTAGCTCGGGCTGGGACAGGGACTGGTGCCGCGGCACCGGGTCGCGGTCGCGGGCCCGGCCCAGGGCGTCGGCGAGCGCGACCAGGCCGAGGGCGATCTCGTCCGGGTGGTCCGCGGTGGTGAGCCGCCCGATCAGCGCTGCGTCCGCCAGCGGCCCGGGGCGGCCCGGCGGCAGCGCCGGATGGATCCTCTGCAGCCGTGCGCGCTCGTACGGATCGGGGACCGCGGACAAGGTCATCTCGGGCCCGAGGAGTGCCGCCCACACCGCGGCTTCCTCCCAGGGGCCCGGCGCGTCCCTGACCAGCTGGGCGACCCGGCGTGACCGCCAGCCGCGCGGCCGCTGGTCCTCGCCGTCGTCGGCCGACTCGCGCACCGCCGCGGGGAGCCGGCCGGACAGCAGCGCGGGGCTGGCCGCCGCGAAGTCCCGCAGCTCGCTGGCGAGATAGAGCCAGACCAGCGCGCGGTAGCGGTTGACATACCAGCGCACCGGGCGGACGCAGCCGGCTCTGGTCAGCCGGAGCAGCCGGTCGCGGCTGATCCCCAGCAGCTCGGCGCCGTCCGTGGTGTTGACCAGCTGGATCCTCGCGAGCAGGGCCCGCGCCCCGCCCTCGGCCTCCCGGACCCTGGCGATCTCCTGCGCGGGCACCCGCAGCCGGCCCGTGCCGCCGCCGACCGTGGCGATCTCACCGAGCACCAGCGCCAGCTCGAAGTCCGGGTAGCCCAGGCTCAGTTCCTCGCATGCCCGGTCGAGGGTGAGGGTCGGCGGCCCGCCCGGGTCCTGACCGCGCGCCACCACCCTGCCCGCCCGGCCGGTATCGCCCGCCGCACCCGCCCTGCGCGTACCGCTGGCCCTGCCCGTACCGCCCGCGGCCGTCGCCTTGCCGGTCGTGCGCACCTTCGTCGTCATCACTGTCGTCACTCCCCGTCTTGCTCAACTACTGACAGTGACGACTCTAGCGCGCGCGGCGAACACCCGTTCCCAGCCCTGTGGATAACTCGCTTCCCCGCAGCTCAGCCCGCCTGCCCGGCCGGCGGCCGCAGCCGTCATCGGGTCAGTACGGCGAGCCCGGTCCGCGGGCGGCGACGCCCAGATGCTCGCCCACCCGGTGCACCAGCAGCGTCATCTCGTAGGCGACCCGGCCGACATCGGCCTCCATGCCGCTGAGGACCGACAGGCAACTGCCGTCGCCCGCCGCGGTCACGAAAAGATAGCCCTCGTCGAACTCGACCATCGTCTGCCGGACCCCGCCCGTTCCGAACTGCCGGCCCGCGCCTTTGGCGAGGCTGTGGAAGCCCGACGAGACGGCGGCCAGATGCTCGGCGGCCGGCCGGTCGAGGCCGCCGCTGGCGCCGGTGACCAGACCGTCGTTGGACAGGACGAGTGCGTGCTGGACGTGCGGCACGCGCTGTGTCAGATCGTCGAGCAGCCACGCGAGCCTGTTGCTCACCGTCATCGCCCTGCCTCCCGTCTCCCCCTGCCCTAGAGCCTGTCGCGCCGGGCCCGCTTCGGCAACCCCGCCTCGGCGCGCCGCACCCGCCGAAGTGCCGGGCGCCGCCCGGGAACGGCGGAATTCAGCCGCCGCGCGGCGCGTACATGATGACACCCACCCCGACCAGGCAGATCACCGCTCCCGCGATGTCGAAGCGGTCCGGACGGTAACCGTCGGCTACCACGCCCCAGATGAGGGAGCCCGCCACGAAGACACCGCCGTACGCGGCCAGGATGCGGCCGAAGTCGGCGTCCGGCTGGAGGGTCGCGACGAATCCGTAGAGGCCCAGGGCCACGATGCCCGCGCCCATCCACCCGATGCCGCGGTGCTCGCGCACCCCTTGCCAGATCAGCCACGCGCCGCCGATCTCCAGCAGGGCGGCGAGAACGAAGAGGGCCGCGGAACGCAGGGTGATCATGCCACCATGATGCATGGCCAGTATCGGAAGCGAACGGCAGCGGCTGCGCCTCTTCTTCGGCGAGCGCGCCGAGGGCTGGGAGACCCGCTATCCCGGCGACACGCCCGCCTACACGGCGGCGGTCGCGGCGCTGGAGACGCCGCCCGGCGGTAGGGCCCTGGACGCGGGCTGCGGCAGCGCGCGGGCACTGCCGCTGCTGCGAGCGGCGGTCGGCCCGGCGGGCGAGGTCGTGGGCGTCGACCTGACGCCGGAGATGCTGCGCGAGGCCGTCCGGCTCGGGAGGCAGGCGGACGGCGCGCTGATCGAGGCGGACAGCGCACAACTGCCGCTCCAGGACCGGGCCTTCGACGTCGTCTTCGCAGCGGGCCTGCTCCACCATCTGCCCGATCCGGCAGCCGGGCTGCGCGAACTGGCCAGGGTGACGCGACCGGGCGGCCGGCTCGCGCTCTTCCATCCGCTGGGGCGGGCCGCGCTCGCCGCCCGCCGCGGCCACCGGTTGCGTACCGACGATGTCAGGGCGCGGCCGCAGCTCGACCCGCTGCTGTCCGCGACGGGCTGGGAGCTGTCGCTGCTCGACGACTCCGAGGAGCGCTATCTCGCGGTCGCGGTCAGGCAGCGGCACTGATCGCCGCCGCATAGGCCCGCGGGTTGTCGAACATGATGCAGTGCCCCGAGTCCGGCACCCCGACCACCCGGACGCCCGACGCGGTCAGGTCCGCCAGGTCGGCGATCTCGTCGCCGGCGTCGCCCACCAGGTAGGTGCGGGGGATGTCGAGGCCGGTCAGCATGGCGCGCATGGTCGGCTCCGTGCCGCGGAGCAGGCCGCACGCGCTGCGGTGCAGGGCCAGCGGGTCGGCGAGGCGCATGGTGGAGCGCCACAGCCAGCCGACCCGCTCCAAAGTGGCGGCGAAGCCGCCGCCGTGCACGAACTCCTCCTCGGACCAGCGGGCGATGCCGCTGCTGCCGGCACCTGGGACGGGCCCGGGGTCGAGGTTGGCCTCCGCCAGCACGAGCCTGGAGACCAGGTCGGGCCTGCGGTAGGCCAGCACGATCGCCACCGAGCCGCCCATGCTGTGCCCGACCACCTCGGCGCCCCGCACCCCGGCGGCGTCCAGGACCGCCGCGAGCGCGGCCGCGTGGTCCTCCAGGGAGTAGCCGAAGCCGGCGGGGCGGTCGCTGATGCCGAAGCCGGGCAGGTCGACGTAGAGCGTCCGCCGCCCGCCGAGTTCCGGATACGCGGACAGGTGGGCCGTATAGGGGCCCGTCGCCGCGCCCAGGCCGTGCACATGGACGCGGGCGGGGCCCGCCCCCTCCGCCTCGGTCCACCGGATGTACGCGCCGTCGGGGCCGAATTCCGTCTGCCGCATCACTGCCGCCTCTCTCGCCGGGTGCCGTTCCATGACGACAGCCGAACTATACATCGGTGTCGAGGTACTACGTCAACGGTGTACAGCGGAGGCGTGGCAGAATGGCGCCATGCTGGAACTCTCGATCCTGGGCTTCCTCCACGAGACGCCGCTGCACGGCTACGAGCTGCGCAAACGCGTCGCCGCGCTGACCGGGCACATCAAGCCGATCGCGGAGAGCACGCTCTACCCGGCGATCAAACGACTGGAGAAGTCGGGCTGGCTGCGGCGCGACCAGCAGCCCGGCGCGGTCGCCGCGCCGCGGCACGTACTGAGCCTGACGGACGGGGGCAGGGCGGAGCTGATGCGCCGGCTCGCCGAGCCCGAGCCCCTGGACATCAGCAACGAGAACCGCTGGTTCACCGTGCTCGCCTTCCTGCGGCACCTCGCCGATCCCGCCGCGCAGGCCGTGGTGCTGCGTCGCAGGCTCGCCTTCCTGGAGGAGCCGTCGAGCTTCTTCTACGCCGACGACCGCCCGGTGAGCGCGGAAGAGGTGGACGACCCCTTCCGGCAGGGCGTACTGGTCATCGCCCGCGCCACCAGCAGGGCCGAACTCGACTGGCTGCGGACCACCTTGGCGGCGCTCGACGCGGCCGCGTGAGCCGGGGCGAAAGGCCGGCGCCATAGCCGACGCGAAAGCGACGGCCAAGCCGGCGCCGCGGTTCCCCGGGCGCGGGCGCCCACCCCCTCGACGCGGACGTTACCCGCTGGTTAAGGTGCGCGGACCGGAATCGAGAGGGAGGGCGCCCCATGGCCGCGGCGGATCACACGGACGAAGACGACGAGCTGTTCGTGCTGACGGCCGCGATGCTCACGCCGGAGCGCTTCCCCGGGGTGCTCGGCGACGACTACCCCGCCGCGTGCGCGCACCTGGGCCTGACCCCGCTGACCGACGGCTACGGCCTGATGTTCGGTCAGGACGGCAGCGGCGCGCGCTGGACGGTCGCGACCACCGACGCCGCCATGGTCGCGTGCGCGCTCGCCGCCTGGGACTGCGGCCTCGAATACGAACTCGCCCCCGACGAGGACACGCTGGCCGCCTCGCTGCCGGGTTGGCCGCTGCCGGTCGCCGTCTCCGTGCCGGGCATCCCGGCGCCGCACGATCCCGTGGACGAGACGGCGGGACCCGCGCTCACGCCGCCCGACGTCTCGGTGTGGGGACCGCCGCAGCGGCGGCTGGGGGCCGACGAGATCGCCGCCCGGTGGTACGAGTGGCGCGACCAGCTGATGCCGACGGCCACGCAGGAAACGGACGCTGAAACGGAGTCCACGCCGGAAACGGAACCGGAAGCGGACTCCGCGGCGGCGCCGGTGGAGCAGGAGCAGCGGGAGGCGCCGGCACCCGGGCAGGACGCGGAGGAGGCCGAGGAGGCGGAGGCAGCGCCCCCGGACCCCGCGGAGGACGAAACGCCCGCGACCCCGGCGGCCGCGCCCGTAACACCCGCCGAAGCACCCGCGGCCTCCCACGAGGCGGCACCCCGCCCCTCGATCTCCCACGGCGGCATACGCCGCGCGCTGCAAGGCGCGGAGGAATACCTCCGCACTCCCCCGCCGCCCGGACGGGTGCGCACCACCGGCGGCTCGCTGCGGGCCGACGGGCCGGGCTGGAGCCTGGTCGCCAGGGCCGACGACGTCGCCTTCGTCCTGCTCGACGAGGCGCCCGGCGAAGTGCTGCCCGTCGGCCGCGGCCCCGCGCTCCCTCCGCTGCTCGAAGCCCTCGGCAAGCTGGCGTCCGCGCCGTCCTGACCGGGCGGCCCGGCCCGGGGCGTACGCGCCCGGGTCGTAAGCGCCCAGGTCGTAAGCGCCAAGGTCAGTCCGCCGCGATGTCCGCCGCCACCGCGTCGGCCGCCTTGCGCGCCGCGACCAGCACCGGGTCCCACACCGGTGAGAAGGGCGGGGCGTAGCCGAGGTCCAGGCCCACCACCTGTTCCACGGTCATGCCCGCGGTCAGTGCGACCGCTCCGACGTCGACGCGCTTGGCCGCGCCCTCGCCGCCGACCATCTGCAGGCCGAGCAGCCGCCCTGTGCGGCGTTCCGCGAGCATCTTGACCGTCATCGGGGCGGCGTCGGGGTAGTAGCCCGCGCGGCTGGTGGACTCGATGACCGCGGTCACGTACCGCAGCCCGGCGGCACGGGCCTGGGACTCCTTGAGGCCGGTGCGGGCGATCTCGACGTCGCAGACCTTGCTGACGGCGGTGCCGACCACGCCGGGGAAGGTGGCGTAGCCGCCGCCGATGTTGGTGCCGATGGTCTTGCCGTGCTTGTTGGCGTGGGTGCCGAGCGCGATGTGCTGGAGGGCGCCGGAGACCAGGTTGAGCACTTCGACGCAGTCGCCTCCCGCCCAGATCCGCTCGGTGCCGCGCACTCGCATGGACAGGTCGGTGAGCAGGCCGCCGTGTGCGCCGAGCGGCAGTCCCGCCTCGGCTGCGAGGTCGGTCTGCGGACGTACGCCGAGGCCGAGGACCACCAGGTCGGCGGGATGTTCCGCGGCGTCGGTGGCGACGGCGCGGACCCGGCCGTCCTCGCCGGTGAGCACCGCGCGGGCCGGGGCGCCGGAGACCACGCGCACCCCGAGACCTTCGAGCGCGTCGCGCACCAGTCGCCCCATATCCGGGTCGAGGGTCGTCATCGGCTGCTCGTTGCGGTCGATCAGCGTCACGTCCAGACCGTGCCGCAGCATCGCCTCGGCCATCTCCACGCCGATGTAGCCGCCGCCCATCACCACGGCGCGGCGAACTTCCGCGCGGTCCAGGCCGCGGAGCACCGCCTCGCCGTCGTCCAGGGTCTGCACACCGTGGACGCCCGGCGCGTCGATGCCGGGCAGCGGCGGGCGTACGGGAACCGCGCCGGTCGCGATGACCAGGTGGTCGTAGCCGGTCCACTGCTCGCCGCCGTCGGCGTCCCTGCTGCGGACCCGGCCGCGCTCCGGGTCGATCCCGACGACCTCGGTGCCGAGCCGCAGGTCGATGTCGCGGGCGCGGTGCTCCGCCGCGGTCCTGGCGACCAGCGCGTCGGGGCCCGGCACGGCGCCGCCGATCCAGTACGGGATGCCGCAGGCGGAGTAGGAGGTGTGGTGCCCGCGTTCGAAGGCGACGATCTCCAGGTCGTCGGCCGCCCGGCGGCGCCGCGCCTGGGAGGCGGCCGACATGCCCGCCGCGTCGCCGCCGATGACCACCAGGCGCTCCGTCATATGCCGTGCCACTCCTCTGCGACCGGTGCGGATCGGATGCAGCAGCCGCACCCGCACAGCACCCTACGTGCGACGGAACACCGGACCCGTACACGCCTCTTTACGTCACTCACATGTCCCAGTAACCTCACGAAGGTTCTTGCAGTAACTTGCGCAAGATATTCGGCCGTTCGTTCCGTGGCGCGCGGAAGTGACGGCCTCCCCGACACCGGCCGCCCGCGCGGCCCCGTCCGAGGAGTCCGACGTGAGATACCTTTCGCGCCATCACCGCACCATCAGGCCAGGCCCGCTCGCGGCCGTCCTCGCCGTCGTCACCGGGCTGCTTGCCGCCCTGCTCCCCGCGCTGTCCACCGGCGCGGCCCCCGCGGCGGCCGCCACGAGCGGGAACACCGCCACCGTCTACTACTCCACCACGGCGTCCAACTGGTCGGCGTACAAGCTGCACTGGGCGCCGGACGGCGGCAGCTGGACCACCGTGCCGGGCGTCGCCATGGACGCCGCCTGCACCGGCTGGGTGAAGAAGACCGTCGACCTGGGCACGGCCACCGGGTGGCAGGCCACCTTCAACAACGGCCAGGGCACCTGGGACAACAACGGCGGCAAGAACTACTCCCTTGGAACCGGCACCATCACCGTCAAGGACGGCGCCATAGCGCACAGCGACCCGTGTGCGGGCGGCACCACCGACCCGCCCATCACCTCCGCGACGGTCTTCTACTCCACCGCCACGGTGGGCTGGACCAGCGTCAACCTGCATTACGCGCCCACCGGGAAGGCCTGGACGACCGTGCCGGGCGTCGGCATGGACGCGGCCTGCACCGGCTGGGTGAAGAAGACCGTGGACCTCCAGGGGGCGACCGGTCTCGCGGCCACCTTCAACAACGGGAACGGCACCTGGGACAACGACAACGGCGCCAACTACGCGCTGTCCTCGGGTGTCAGCACCGTCAAGGACACCAAGGTCACCTCCCATGCCGCCGACCCCTGCGCGGCGGTCGTCCCCGACACCACGCCGCCCACCGTGCCAAGCGCGGTGAAGGCCACCGCCACCGACACGGCCGTGGTGCTGACCTGGAACCCGTCGACCGACGACACGGCCGTGGCGGGCTACCAGGTGACCCGCAGCGGCGGAACCAAGGGCACCGTGGTGACCAGCGTGGGCTCCACGGTCTTCTCGGAGTCCGGCCTGGAGGCGGAGACCGCCTACACCTACACCGTCGTGGCCCTGGACGCGGCGGGCAACGCCTCCGCCGCCTCGGCCGCGGCGACCGCCACCACCGGGCACGCCCCGCCGCCGGCCACCCCCGGCCAGATGATCGGCACCGACCCGCGCAAGGACCCGATCTACTTCGTGCTGACCGCCCGCTTCTACGACGGCGACACCGGCAACGACCGCGGCGGCAACCAGAACGTGGCCTCCGGCAACGCGGCGAACAACGACCCGATGTTCCGCGGCGACTTCAAGGGGCTGGTGCAGAAGCTCGACTACGTCAAGGCGCTCGGCTTCTCCGCGATCTGGATCACCCCGGTCGTGCTGAACCGCAGCGACTACGACTACCACGGCTACCACGGCTGGGACTTCTACCGGGTCGACCCGCGCCTGGAGTCGGCGGGGGCGTCGTATCAGGACCTGATCAACGCGGCCCATGCCAAGGGGATCAAGATCTACCAGGACGTGGTCTACAACCACAGCTCGCGGTGGGGCGCCAAGGGCCTGTTCGTGCCCACGGTCTACGGTGTCAGGGACTCGCAGTGGTCCTGGTACTACGACGAGAAGGAGCCGGGCTTCGCCTACGACGGTCTGACGATCGACCCCAAGACCGGCAAGTCGTACTACAACGGCGACCTGTGGTCCACTGCGGAGCCGACGGGCAACACCTGCCTGAACTGGGGCAGGCCCACCGGTCAGAAGAGCCCGGAGGGCTACACGCTCTACAACTGCCAGTGGCCGAACCCGACCTCGGGGATGTTCCCCGCCTCGCTCTACCACCAGTGCTGGATCGGCAACTGGGAGGGCGAGGACTCGCGTTCGTGCTGGCTCGCCGACGACCTCGCCGACTTCAACACCGAGAGCCCGGTGGTGCAGAACTACCTGATCGGCGCGTACAACAAGTACATCGACATGGGAGTCGACGGTTTCCGCATCGACACCGCGGTACACATCCCCCGGGTCACCTGGAACCGCCGCTTCCTGCCGGCGATCCAGCAGCGGGTGCTGCAGGACTGGGGTCCGGACAAGGCGCAGAATTTCTTCGTCTTCGGCGAGGTCGGCGCCTTCGTCAACGACAAGTGGAACCGCGGGTCGGTCAACCACTCGGCGCAGTTCTACACGTGGAAGGAGCGCAAGGACTACAGCCCGGACGACGCGACCGCGGCGATCGAGCAGTACAACTACGAGGAGCAGCTGGGCACCGGCAACCAGCCGACGTCGGCCAACGCCTTTCTCGAAGGCAACGTCTACCACACCCCGGACCACAGCAAATTCTCCGGGATGAACGTCATCGACATGCGCATGCACATGAATTTCGGTGACGCGCACAATGCCTTCAACAACGGCAAGGACTCCGACGACTCGACCAACGACGCCACCTACAACGTCGTCTACGTCGACAGCCACGACTACGGCCCCAACAAGTCGTCGGTGCGCTACACCGGCGGGCAGGACGCCTGGGCCGAGAACATGGCGCTGATGTGGACCTTCCGCGGGATCCCGACGCTCTACTACGGCTCGGAGATCCAGTTCCAGGCCGGCAAGACCATCGACTGCGGGCCGAGCTGCCCGCTGGCGACCACCGGCCGCGCCTACTACGGCGACCATGTGGAGGGGACGGTCACCGCCTCGGACTTCGGAACCGTCGCCAGTGCGTCGGGTCCGGTGGCCACCACTCTTGCGCAGCCGCTGGTCAAACATCTCCAGCGGCTGAACCAGATCCGGCGGGCGATCCCCGCGCTGCAGATGGGGCAGTACAGCACCGACGGTGTCAGCGGCGGCGGGATGTCCTTCAAGCGCCGCTACACCGACACCGCGTCGGGCGTGGACAGCTTCGCCCTGGTGACGGTGACCGACGCCGCGAGCTTCAGCGGCATCCCCGACGGCCGCTACGTGGACGCCGTCAGCGGCGACGTCAGGACCGTCACCGGCGGCACCCTGTCCATCGCCGCGCCCGGCAAGGGCGACATGCGCGTCTACGTGCTCGACCTCGGCGGCCGCAACGCAGCACCGGGCAAGGTCGGCGCGGACGGCCCCTACCTCAAGTAGGCCGGCCCCCTCCAGCCGTGCCCGCCCGGTCCTCCCGTGCCGCGGAGGACCGGGCGGGCACGGCACGCCCGGAGGCGCCCGCGGTCACGCGCCGGCGTCGTCCTCGGCGGCGAGCCGGTCCCTGGCGTCCATCAGCGCGAAGCCGAGCAGGTTGAGCCCCTTCCAACGCGCCGGGTCGTCGGCGCGCTCGTCGTCGGCCGCCAGCCCGATGCCCCACACCCGGTCCAGCGGGCTGGCCTCGACCAGCACCCGGCCGCCGGTCGCCAGCAGGAAGCGCCGCAGGTCACGGTGCTGCTCGAATTTGTGCCTGCTGCCCTCCGCGACCAGGGCGAACCGCTCCCGGCACCAGACCGCGTCGTCGAAGCCGCGCACGGAACGGCCGACGTCCTTGGCCGCCTTGGGATGGGTGGCGGCCACAGCGCGCCGCTCGGCGTCCGCGTCACCGAACAGCCGTGCCTTGCCGGCCATCATCCAGTGCTCGGCGGTGGCATAGGTGACGCCGTCGACGGTGAAGGGCGCGGGCCACCACTGGCTGAGGCAGCCGGGTCCTATGCTGCCGTCACGCTGCGGCTGGTGGCCCCAGAAGTGGAGGTACTTCACCCGGGGGCCGGCGGCGGCGTACGCGATCAGCGCGTCGACCGAGCGCAGCGGGGTCGGGGGGCAGGGCATGGCGGGTCAGACCCTTTCCAGGGGGCGGTGCGGGGGCGGGGGGAATTCGGCGGTGACCGTGTCGCCGGGGTGGAGGGTGCCGGGGGCCAGCACGACGGCCATGACGCCGGCCTTGCGGACGACGGCGCCGGACTCGTCGTGGCCGACGACCTGCTTGAGCAGGCCGGTGCGGAAGCGGTCGATCTGGCGGCAGGGATTGCGCAGGCCGGTGACCTCCACGACCGCGTCGGGGCCGAGACGCAGCCGGGTGCCGGCGGGCAGGGCGAGCAGGTCGATGCCGCGGGTCGTGACGTTCTCCCCCAGGTCGCCGGGGGCCACCGCATAGCCCGCCTCGCGCAGCTCGTCGAACAGCTCGGCATGGATCAGGTGGACCTGGCGGAGGTTGGGCTGCGTGGGGTCCTGGGCGATGCGGGACAGGTGCTGGACGGTGGCCCCGAGATGGGCGTCGCCCTCCACGCCGAGGCCGGCGAGCAGCCGGATGGCGGGACGGTTGGCCTTGCTGAACCGGTGGTCCGTGTCGCTGCTGACCGCGGTGACGGTGGCGTGACTCATCGGATGGTCTTCCCCTCGATCGGATGCCCTGACCCGATGACTCACCCTATTGGGGGAATGACCAGGTCAGCGACCGATTTGCCGCCGGCTCACCCGGCGCAGCCTGCGGCGCTGCGAGGAGTCGAGGGCGAGATACCCGGCGACCGGGATACCGACGATGATCAGGAAGAACAGCCACAGCGGGATCCAGTGCAGCAGGATCAGCCCGAGCACCACACCGCCGATGGCGACCTTTGCACGACCCGACATTGTCCCCGCCTCCGTTCACGGCGCCCCGTGGCCGAACGCCACGCCCTCATCGCCTTACGCCTACCCACAACAACGCGGCCCAGGCCGTTCTGGTTCCCTGCCTCACCTGCCGCGGGTCAGGCCCGCCCGCCGCAGGGCGTCGGCCATCGCGCCGCCGGCCTGCTGCGGCGCGGAGCCGCCGCCGCGCCGGTCGCCCTGCGCCGGCCTGCCGCCCTGCCGCGGTGCCTTGCCGCGGCGCTCGCCGCCGCCTGCGCCGTTGCCACCGCCCTCTGCGCCGCCGGCGGCCGCCTTGGGTTCGTCGTCGAGCCGCAGCGTCAGCGAGATCCGCTTGCGCGGCAGGTCCACGTCGAGCACCTTGACCCGCACGATGTCGCCGGACTTCACCACGTCGCGCGGGTCCGACACGTAGCTGCGGGACAGCGCCGACACGTGCACCAGTCCGTCCTGGTGGACGCCGACGTCCACGAACGCGCCGAAGGCCGCCACATTGGTCACGACGCCTTCGAGCAGCATCCCCGGCCGCAGGTCCTTCATCTCCTCCACGCCCTCCTTGAAGGCCGCGGTCTTGAAGGCCGGACGCGGGTCGCGGCCCGGCTTCTCCAGCTCGGCGAGGATGTCGGTGACGGTCGGCAGGCCGAAGGAGTCGTCGACGAAGTCCTGCGGGCGCAGGCCGCGCAGCACGGTCCCGTTGCCGATCAGCTCGGCGATGCCGGTGCCCGCGGTCTTACCGATCCTGCGGACCACCGGATACGCCTCAGGGTGCACCGCGGAGGCGTCGAGCGGGTCGTCGCCTCCGAGGATGCGCAGGAAGCCCGCGCACTGCTCGTACGCCTTCGGGCCGAGCCTGGCGACGTCCTTGAGGTCCTTGCGGGTGCGGAAGGGGCCGTTGGCGTCGCGGTGGGTGACGATGTTGGCGGCGAGGCCCTCGGTGATGCCGGAGACCCGGCGCAGCAGCGGTACGGACGCGGTGTTCACGTCGACCCCGACGCCGTTGACGCAGTCCTCGACGACCGCGTCGAGGGAGCGGGACAGCTTCACCTCGGACAGGTCGTGCTGGTACTGCCCGACTCCGATGGACCGCGGGTCGATCTTGACCAGCTCGGCCAGCGGGTCCTGGAGGCGGCGGGCGATGGACACCGCGCCGCGCAGTGACACGTCGAGCTCGGGCAGTTCCGCGGAGGCGTAGGCGGAGGCGGAGTAGACCGAGGCGCCCGCCTCGGAGACCACGGCCTTGGTCAGGTCCAGCTCGGGGTGCGCCTTGATCAGCTCCGCGGCGAGCTTGTCGGTCTCGCGCGACGCGGTGCCGTTGCCGATCGCGATCAGGTCGACCCGGTGGGCCGCGGCGAGGCGGGCCAGGGTCGCCAGCGACTCGTCCCAGCGGTTGCGCGGCACATGGGGATAGATCGTGTCGGTGGCGACCACCTTGCCGGTCGCGTCGACCACGGCGACCTTGACGCCGGTGCGCAGGCCCGGGTCGAGGCCCATGGTGGCCCGGGTGCCGGCGGGGGCGGCCAGCAGCAGGTCCCGCAGGTTGGTGGCGAAGACCCGGACGGCCTCGTCCTCGGCCTCCTGGCGCAGCCGGACCCGCAGGTCGATGCCGAGCCTGACCAGGAAGCGGGTGCGCCAGGCCCAGCGGACGGTGTCGGCGAGCCACTTGTCGCCGGGGCGGCCGCGGTCGGCGACGCCGAAGCGCTGGGCGATGCGCCGCTCGAAGCTCGTCGGGCCCTCGCCGGGCTCCTCGGGCTCCAGGGTCAGGTCGAGGACCTCCTCCTTCTCGCCGCGCAGCATCGCCAGCACCCGGTGTGAGGGCAGCTTGGTGAAGGGCTCGGCGAAGTCGAAGTAGTCGGCGAACTTCGCGCCGGCCTCCTCCTTGCCCTCGCGCACCTTCGCCACCAGCCGGCCGCGGTTCCACATCCGGGTGCGCAGCTCGCCGACCAGGTCGGCGTCCTCGGAGAAGCGCTCGGTGAGGATGGACCGCGCGCCGTCCAGGGCGGCCGCCGCGTCCTCCACGCCGTTGTCCGCGGAGACGTACGCGGCCGCCGCGGTCTGCGGGTCGAGCCCGGGGTCGGCGAGCAGGGAGTCCGCGAGGGGTTCCAGGCCGGCCTCGCGGGCGATCTGCGCCTTGGTGCGCCGCTTGGGCTTGTACGGCAGGTAGATGTCCTCAAGGCGGGCCTTGGAATCCGCGGCCATGATCTGCGCCTTGAGCGCGTCGTCGAGCTTGCCCTGCGCCTCGATCGACTCCAGGACGGCGGCTCGCCGCTCGTCCAGCTCCCGTAGATAGCGCAGCCGCTCCTCCAGGTTGCGCAGCTGCTCGTCGTCCAGGGTGCCGGTGGCCTCCTTGCGGTAGCGCGCGATGAACGGCACGGTGGCCCCGCCGTCGAGCAGGTCGACGGCCGCCCGCACCTGACCTTCGCGTACGCCCAACTCCTCGGCGATCCTGCGTTCGACCGAAACGTTGCCGCTGATGATGCCGCTCCTCAGACCCGGGCCGAGACGCGTGACGCTCGGCGTTGCCAGCATCGTAGACGCCGCCGGGCGCCCGTATGCGGCAAGGCGGCCGCGGGTCGGCCGGCGGTCAGGCAAGCGCCTTCTCGAACCAGTGGTCGGCGTACGGGCTGTCGTTGTACCGCTCGATCTCGCGGTAGCCGTGCCGGGCGTAGAGCGCACGGGCCTCCACCAGGTCCGCACGGGTGTCCAGGCGCAGCCGCTCGGCGCCGAAGGTGTCGCGGGCGAAGCCCTCGGCGGCGGCGATCAGGCCGCCCGCCACGCCGCGCCTGCGGGCCTCGGGGCCGACGTACATCCGGGTCAGCTCCGCCATGTCGGCGGTCAGCACCCGCACGCCCAGGCAGCCCACCGCGGCGCCGCCGATCCTGGCGACGACGAAGATGCCGGTGGGCGGCACCAGGTCGTCGCTCGGCTCCCGCGTGATCACCTCGGAGACTTCCGCGTCATCGGCCGGCCGGCCGTGGTAACGGGTGATCAACTCGGCGTAATACCGGCGGATCAGCGTGACCGAGTCGGGGTGCGACACTGGTAGGGGCGCGGCCGTCCAGTCGGCCGTGCAGAGATCGTCCGTGGTCATGCGGTCCATCCTGGCAGCAGTCGGGTGGGGATATCCCCCGGTTTTCGGGGGGTCTGGCACCCCGGTGAGCCGGGTGATGGCGCCATGGTCCGCGACGGGCGGTGGTTCGTAGCGTCGCAGTACGGCCCGGCCGGGTCGTCATGCCGGACACCGCCCGTCAACCGAGGAGCGTCCATGCCGACCGTTCTGACCACCGTCGAACCTCCCGAGCGGGTCCCCGACGCCGGGTCCAGCGAATTCACCCCGCTGCTGCGCGCGGTGCGGGAGGCCGGGTTGCTGCGGCGCCGGCGGGGGCACTACGTGACGTCGATCGCGGTGAACCTGCTGGCGATGGCCGCGGTGTGGACCGCCGTGGCGCTGGTCGGCGGCACCGGGTCGTGGTGGGTGCTGGCGCTCGCGCTGCCGGCCGCGGTGCTGTCGGCGCGCAGCGGCTTCGTCGGGCATGACGCCGGGCACCAGCAGATAGCCGCGGGCCGCCGTACGAACCGGACCCTCGCGCTTTTCCACGGCAATCTGCTGCTGGGTATGGGCGCGGCCTGGTGGGCCGACAAGCACAACAGGCACCACGCGAATCCCAACCACGTGGGCAAGGACCCGGACGTGGAGGTGGGCGCGCTGGTGTGGACGCGGGCGCAGGCCGTCGAAAGGCAGGGCTTCGCCCGCTTCCTGACCCGGCATCAGGCGCGGCTGTTCTTCCCGATGCTGCTGCTCGAAGGGCTGGCGCTGAAGGTGGCCAGCTTCCAGGACCTGCGCCGGCTCGACCGCAGGGGGCGGCTGATCGAGGGCTCGCTGCTGGTGGCGCATCTGGCGGGTTACGCGGCGCTGCTGCTGACCGCGCTCCCGCTGCCGCAGGCCATCGCCTTCGCCGCCCTGCACCACGCGCTGTTCGGGCTGCACCTGGGCTGCGCCTTCGCCCCGAACCACAAGGGCATGGAGATGCCGGAGGAAGGTGCGCGCTGGGGGCATCTGCGGCGCCAGGTGCTGACCTCGCGCAATGTACGCGGCAACCCGGTGGTGGACTTTCTCCTCGGCGGGCTCAACTACCAGATAGAGCACCACCTCTTCCCGAGCCTGCCCCGCCCGCACCTGCGGCTCGCGCGCCCGCTGGTGCGCGCCCATTGCGCCCGCGTCGGCGTCCCGTACACCGAGACGGGGCTGTACGACTCCTATGCGCAGGCGCTCGGCCACATGCACGCGGTCGGCGCTCCGCTGCGCTGACCGCGAGGCCGGCCGCGACGGCGGGCGCGCAGCCGACCGGAAGGCGCACCGGGCTCACAGCCGGGCGGGTTCGGCGGTCCCGTACAGCCAGGTCGCGAAGAGCGGCTTCAGGTCGCGGGTGGTCAGCCCGGCGCAATAGGCGGTGAAGTCGGCGGTGGAGGCGTTGCCGTGGAAATGGGCGGCGGGCCAGCCGCGCAGCAGTTTCGCGAACGCAGCGTCCCCGAGGGCCTGGTGGAGCTGGTAGAGGACCAGGGCGCCTCGGTCGTAGACGGGCCGCGCGGAGACGTCGGCGGCCGTGGGCGGCGCGGCGGGCGGGAAGGCCCACGCCGCCGGGTCGGCGAAGGCGGCGGCCGCACTGCGGGAGACGGGAACGCCGTCCTCGCGCTCCTCCCAGAGCCATGTCGCGTAGGTCGCGAAGCCCTCGTTGAGCCACATGTCCTGCCAGCTGCTCGGGGTGACGGAGTCGCCGAACCACTGGTGCGACAGCTCGTGCACGAGCGTCGGCACGGCCACCGCGGGGCCGTCGCCGTCGCCGGGGAAGACCGGGCGGTTCTGGGTCTCCAGCGCGTAGCCGACCTGCCCGGACGGCAGGTGGTCCACGACGGCGCCGGCGGAGCCGAAGGGGTAGCTGCCGAAGAGGCCGCTCTCCCAGTCCACGATCTGCGGCAATCGGCGCAGCGCGGCCGCGGTCCGCGGGTCGTCGGAGCGCGGGTCCACCGCGGTGTACAGCGCCACCCCGCCCGGGGTGCGGGAGCGGGTGACGGTGTAGTGCCCGATGCCGACGGTGGCCAGATACGTGGCCATGGGCGCGGCACTGTGCCAGTGGAAGGCGGTGCGTCCCCCGGCGGTACGTGTGCCGGCGAGCTCGCCGTTGGACACCGCGGTCAGCCCGTCGGGTACCGACATGGTCAGGTCGAAGGCGGCCTTGTCCGACGGGTGGTCGTCGCCGGGGAACCAGGCCATCGACCCGACGGGTTCGCCGAGCGCCAGGGCGCCGTCGTCGGTACGGAACCAGCCCTCGTGCGAGCCGTCGGGGTCGGTGACAAGCCGGGGTACTCCCGCGTAGGCCACGGTGGTCTCGAAGCGGGCTCCCCGCCGCAATGTACGGGCGGGCCGGACGGTCAGCTCGGTGCCGGAGCGGGTGGCGCGGGCCGTGCGCCCGTCGACGCCGACGCGGCTGACGGTCAGGCCGGCGAGGTCGAGGTCGAAGCTGCTGAGGTCCCGGGTCGCGGTGGCGGTGATCAGCGCGGTGCCGGACAGCCGCCCGGAGCCGGGGTCGTAGGACAGGTCGAGCCCGTAGTGCGTGACGTCGTAGCCGCCGTTGCCCGCCGCGGGGAAGAGCCGGTCGCCCAGGCCGGGGGCGCCGGCGGACGGTGTGCCGCCGCCGGAGCAGGACAGCAGGCAGGCCAGCGCGGCGCCGGCGAGGCAGGCCGAGAGCGGCCGCCGGGCGGCGTGCGGGAGGGCGCGCGGGGCGGTTCTGCGCAGGGGCACGGGCGCCAGCGTACGAGGTGGGGAGGGACGCCCGCGGGTGGCGGGGGACTGTGGCGTCTTCCGTGGCCGGCCGGTGGCAGCGATGCGGCGGCGTCTTTCACAGCGCCGGTGGCACAGCGATACTGTTGCGGTGCCGCAGACCGCCCTGACCATCGACGAGCTGGCCGCCCGCGCCGGGGTGACCGTACGCACCGTCCGCTTCTACAGCGCCCGCGGCCTGCTGCCGCCGCCCGAGATCGGGCCGCGCCGGGTAGGGCGGTACGGCGGCCGGCATCTGGCCCGGCTGGCGCTGATCGAGGAGCTGCAGCAGCAGGGCCTGACGCTGGCGGCGATCGAGCGCTACCTGGCGCAGCTGCCCGAGTCGATCAGCGAGCACGACCTGGCGATCCACCGGGCGCTGGTGGCGTCCTGGCTGCCCGGGGGCAGCGCGCGGGTCGGCCGGGAGCAGCTGGAGCAGCGGGCGGGCCGCCCGCTCGGCGACGCCGACGTGGAGCGGCTCGCGGCGATGAACGTCCTTCAGCCGACCGCGGACCCTGATGTCTTCGTGGTCGACCCGGGCACCCTGCACCTGGGGATGCGGCTGCTCGACATGCCGATACCGCTGGAGGCGATCGTCGCGGCCAGGGAGGCGATGCAGCGGCACGCGCGGGCGGCCGCGTCGGCGATCAGCCGGATCTTCCGCGAGTCGGTGTGGGAGCCGGTGCGGGAGTCCGAACCGGACGCCGCGATGCGGTCGCTGTCGGCGCAGATGCAGCCGCTGGTGGTGCAGGCGCTGGTGACGACCTTCCAGCGGTCGCTGAACGAGCAGCTGTGGGCCTGGCCGGCGCCCGCCGCGGAGCAAGCCCTGACCCGACCGCGGGAGGCGGGCAGCGGCCCGTGTGGGCCCCTTCCCGGCGGGGCGCCGGGAAGGGGCCCAGGTGTCAGCCGGCGGCCCTGCGGTCGGTGAAGGTCTCGCCGCGTTCGGCCATGGCCACCAGCAGCGCCGGCGGGTTGAAGCGCTCGCCGTATGCCGCGGCCAGTTCCCGCGCCCTGGCGGTGAAGCCGGCGACGCCGCCCGGGTAGCCGTTGACGTACTGCAGGACGCCGCCGGTCCAGGCGGGGAAGCCGATGCCGAGCACCGAGCCGACGTTGGCGTCGGCGACCGAGGTGAGCACGCCCTCCTCCAGCAGCCGCACGCTGTCGAGCGACTCGGAGAAGAGCATCCGCTCCTTCAGGTCGGCGAAGGGGATCTCGACGTCCTTCTTGCCGAAGTGCTCGGCCAGCCCCGGCCACAGGCCGGTCCTGCGGCCGTCGGCGTAGTCGTAGAAGCCGGCGCCGCCGCTGCGGCCGGTGCGGCCGAACTCCTCGACCATCCGGTCGATGACCGCCTCGGCCGGGTGCGCGCTCCAGTCGCCGCCGGCCGCCTCGACCGCGGCGCGGGTCTCCCGGCTGATCCGGACGAACAGCGTCAGGGTCAGCTCGTCGAGCAGCGACAGCACCTTGGCCGGGTAGCCGGCCTGTGCGGCCGCCTGCTCGACGGAGGCGGCCGGGACGCCCTCGGCGATCATCGCGACGCCCTCGTTGATGAAGTTGCTGATCACCCGGGAGGTGAAGAAGCCGCGCGAGTCGTTCACCACGATCGGTGTCTTGCGGATCTGCCGCACCAGGTCGAAGGCACGGGCCAGCGCCTCCTCGCCGGTCCGCTCGCCCTTGATGATCTCCACCAGCGGCATCCGGTCGACCGGTGAGAAGAAGTGCAGGCCGATGAAGTCCGCGGCGCGGCCGACGCCTTCCGCGAGCTCCGAGATGGGCAGCGTGGAGGTGTTGGAGCACAGCAGCGCGTCAGGCGCCACGATGTCCTCGATCTCCTGGAAGACCTTGTGCTTGAGCGCGGCGTCCTCGAAGACCGCCTCGATGACCGCGTCGCAGCCGGCCAGGTCCGCGGGCTCGGCGGTGGGGGTGATCCTGGCCAGCAGCGCCTCCCGCTTCTCGGCGGTCGTACGCCCCTTGGCGAGCGCCTTGTCCAGCAGCCTCGCGGAGTAGGCCTTGCCGCGCTCCGCGGCCTCCAGGGTGACGTCCTTGAGTACGACGTCGATGCCGGCCCTGGCGCAGGAGTAGGCGATGCCCGCGCCCATCATGCCGGCGCCGAGCACCGCCACCCGGGTGACCTGGCGGGCCGGTACGCCCGCTGGGCGGCCGGCGCCGGAGTTGACGGCCTGCATGTCGAAGAAGAAGGCCTGGATCATGTTCTTCGAGATCGGGCCGCAGGCAAGCTCGGTGAAGTAGCGCGCCTCGATCACCGAGGCGTTCTCGAAGTCCACCTGGGAACCCTCGACGGCGGCCGCCAGGATGTTGCGCGGCGCCGGGTAGGGGGCTCCCGCCAGCTGCTTGCTCAGGTTGGCGGGGAAGGCCGGAAGGTTGGCGGCGAAGGCGGGTGTCTTCGGGGTGCCGCCGGGGATCTTGTAGCCGGGGACGTCCCAGGGCTGCCGGGACTCGGGGTTGGCGTCGATGAAGGCGCGGGCGGCGGCGAGCATGGCGTCGCGGTCGGCGGCGACCTCGTGGATCAGGCCCGCGGCCAGGGCGCGCGGCGCCGAGTACTGGGTGCCCTGGAGCAGCACCTTGAGCAGGGCGTCGGCGATGCCGAGCAGCCGTACGGTCCTGACGACACCGCCGCCGCCGGGCAGCAGGCCGAGGGTGACCTCGGGCAGGCCGATCTTGGTGCCCGGCGTGTCGAGGGCGATCCGGTGGTGGCAGGCCAGCGCGATCTCGTAGCCGCCGCCCAGTGCCGCGCCGTTGATGGCGGCGACGACGGGCTTGCCGAGGGTCTCCAGGCGGCGCAGCAGGCGCTTGATGCGCAGGGTGCCGGCGAAGACCTGCTCGGCGTCCTCGGGGGTGGCGCGGATCAGGTCGCGGAGGTCGCCGCCGGCGAAGAAGGTCTTCTTCGCGGAGGTGACGACGACACCGCGGATGTCGTCGATGCCGGCTTCCAGCCGGTCGACCACGGCGTCGAGGGATTCGGTGAAGGCGGCGTTCATGGTGTTGGCCGACTGCGCGGGGTCGTCGAGGACGAGGGTGACGACGCCGTCCGCGTCCTGCTCCCAGCGGATGGTGGTGGGCTCGCTCATGTCGGGTTGGCTCCGTTTGCGGCGGGTCGGGGCGGGGGCAGGGCGGGTCAGACGCGTTCGACGACGGTGGCGACGCCCATGCCGCCGCCGACGCAGAGGGTGACGAGCCCGCGGCGCAGGTCGCGGCGCTCCAGCTCGTCGACGAGGGTGCCGAGCAGCATCGCGCCGGTGGCGCCGAGCGGGTGGCCCATGGCGATGGCGCCGCCGTTGACGTTGACCTTGTCCAGGCCGACGCCCATGTCCGCGGCGAAGCGCAGCACGACGGCGGCGAAGGCCTCGTTCATCTCGATGAGGTCGATGTCGTCGATGGTCAGTCCGGCCTTGGCGAGCGCCTTGCGGCTGGCGGGGGCCGGGCCGGTGAGCATGATGGTCGGCTCGGAGCCGGAGACGGCCGCGGAGACGATACGGGCGCGCGGGACCAGGCCGTAGCGCTCGCCGATCTCCCGGCTGCCGATCGCCACCAGGGCGGCGCCGTCCACGATGCCGGAGGAATTCCCCGCGTGGTGGACATGGTCGATCTTCTCGACCCAGTGGTATTTCTGCAGCGCGACCGCGTCGAAACCTCCGAGGTCGCCGATGTCGGCGAAGGACGGCTTGAGCGAGGCCAGCGACTCGGGGGTGGTGCCGGGGCGCAGGTGCTCGTCGTGGTCGAGCACCACGAGGCCGTTGCGGTCCCGTACCGGCACCACCGAGCGGGCGAAGCGGCCGTCCTTCCAGGCCTCGGCGGCGCGCTCCTGCGACAGGGCCGCGTAGCTGTCCACGTCGTGCCGGGAGTAGCCGCCGATGGTGGCGATGAGGTCGGCGCCGATGCCCTGCGGGGCGAACCCGGTCGCGAAGCTGGTCATCGGGTCCATGGCCCAGGCGCCGCCGTCGGTGCCCATCGCCACGCGGGACATCGACTCGACCCCGCCGGCCAGCACCAGGTCCTCCCAGCCGGAGCGCACCTTGGCCGCCGCCATGTTGACCGCTTCGAGGCCCGAGGCGCAGAAGCGGTTCGCCTGGACGCCGGCCACCGTGTCGGGCAGGCCGGCGGCGACCGCCGCGATACGGGCGATGTCGGAGCCCTGGTCGCCGATCGGGCTGACCACGCCGAGCACGATGTCGTCGATCGCGGCCGGGTCGAGGTTCGGGTAGCGGTCGCGCAGCTCGTGGATGAGGCCGACGACCAGGTCGATCGGCTTGGTGCCGTGCAGGGATCCGTTGGCCTTTCCGCGCCCTCGCGGGGTGCGGACGGCGTCGTAGACGTAGGCGTCGGTGCTCAACGTCATACCTTTCTGTGCGGGCTGGCGGCGGGGTCGGTCAGGGCGGGCGTGTCCCAGTCGCGGGCCACCTCCGCAGTGTGCGCGCCCGGCAGCGCGGGCGGGCGGCGCAGCGCGGCGGGTGTCGCGGAGAAGCGGGGCGCGGGGGCCGGCTGGGTGGTGCCGTACGCCTCGGTGAAGGTGCCGCGGGCGGCCAGGTGCGGGTGCAGCGGCGCCTCGGTCAGCGACAGTACGGGCGCCGCGCAGGCGTCGGTGCCGGTGAAGACCGCGGTCCACTCCTCCCGGGTACGGGTCAGGAAGCGGGCGGCGACGGCGGCGCGCAACTCCGGCCAGCGGGCCGGGTCGTCGCGCAGCGCGGCCTGGTCCGCGGTCAGGCCGAGCAGCTCGGCGAAGGTGTCGTAGAAGCGCTGCTCCAGGGCGCCGACGGCCATGTGGCCGCCGCCGGCGGTCGGGTAGACGCCGTAGAACGGGGCGCCGCCGTCGAGGAGGTTGCCGGCGCGGCGGTCCTGCCAGGTGCCGGCGGCGAGCATGCCGTGCAGCATCGTGCCCAGGTGGGCGGTGCCGTCCACGATGGCGGCGTCCACGACCTGGCCTCTGCCGTGCTCGCGGGCGTGGTGAAGTGCCGCGAGCAGGCCGGTGACCAGGTAGAGCGAGCCGCCCGCGTAGTCGCCGAGCAGGTTGGCGGGGGCTGCCGGGTCGCCGTCCGCCGGTCCCGCCAGGCCCAGCGCGCCGGTGATCGCGATGTAGCCGATGTCGTGCCCGGCCGTCGCGGCCAGCGGCCCTTCCTGGCCCCAGCCGGTCATCCGGCCGTAGACCAGCCGCGGGTTGCGGTCCAGGCACTCGCGCGGGCCGACGCCGAGGCGTTCCGCGACGCCGGGGCGGTAGCCCTCGATGAGCAGGTCGGCGCGCTCCACCAGGTCGAGCACGGTGGCGGGGCCGTGCGGCGACTTGAGGTCGACCAGCACGGACCGCTTGTTGCGGTTGGTGAGGTCGGTGGCCGGGTCGATGCCGAGCGCCGGGGCGCCCGGCCGGTCGACGCGTACGACGTCGGCGCCGAGGTCCGCGAGCAGCATCGCCGCGAAGGGTCCCGGACCGATCCCGGCCAGTTCGACCACCCGCACACCGGCCAGCGGGCCGGGTGCGGCCGGGGCCTGCGGCGGCCGGTTTGACACTGGTGATGTCACACCTGTGATGGTAGGAACGTGTTCCAGTTTCCGCAAGGCCCCGGCTGAGCAACCGCTTAGGTGTCGCCGCCCGCCGCCGTACATCGCCGCGCCCCGCGCCTGGTGCGGCGGTCCTGGCGTGGCGGTGTGCGCTCAGACGTGGCAGTGTCCGCCGGATCCGTCGCCGGTCTCCTTCGGCAGGTCCAGCGCCGGGTTGCGGTCGAAGAAGCCGGTCGGCCGCAGGCTGAAGCCGCAGACGTCCACCGGCATCACCGGCCAGTCCTCCAGGCGCGGCAGATGGGTCGGCCCGAAGGAGTGCCACACCGTCAGGTCGGTGTCCTCCAGCGCCTCGCCGGGCCGCGACCACGCGGTCACGCCCTCGCCGCCCGCGTGCTGGTTGGGGTAGTCGCCGTCCGGGTAGTGCCGCTCGGGCCGGTAGCGGGTCACCCACAGGTGCCTGGTGGCGTACGCGACCCGCTCGGCGACCGGCGAGCCCGGCTGCGCGAGCAGCAGCGGTCCGGTGTCCGGTACGAGGGTGTAGGCGACCGGGGCGCCCATCCGGTTGCGCACGCCCGGGTTGACGATCCGCCAGCGCCGGCTGACCGACGGGTCGGCCACCCGCCCGGCCTCGCCGCTGTCGGCGACCGGCGTGGCCTTGGCGGTGAAGGCGTTGCCGTTGGGGTTGCCGGGGCCGGTTGGCAGCCGGACCACGTCGACCTCCTCGACCGTGTTCCCCGGGCCGTCCACGGTCACGTCGAGGCGGGCGCAGAAGAGGTGCTGGTGGAAGGGCGCGAGCAGGCCGGGGGCGATCTCGGTGGCGTACGGCGACCCGGCGCCGGGCTGCCCGGCGGAGGTCTGCAGCAGGCCGGTGGCCTTGGCCTCGAAGGCGATCGTGCCGTCCTGGTGGAGATACCAGTAGAAGCCGTAGTCGTAGTTGCCGAGGGTGGCGATGTAGGAGATCACCAGGCGGCGCGCACGGCGGGAGTCCACCGCGAAGTCGTCGAAGATGTCGGTGTGCTTCCAGAGCAGGCCGATGTCCTCCTCGTGGATGCAGATCGCGTTGTGCAGCGTCTCGGGGCGGCCGAGGTCGTCGGCGAGGACCGCGTCGACGTAGGCGATCTCGCCGAGGCAGTCGCAGCCCAGCCGCAGGGCGTTGGCGTTCCTGCCGAGCAGGTACTCGCCGGCGTCCAGGTAGCAGACCCAGTTGCGCGCCGGGTCGGGCTCTGCGTACGGCACGGCCATCTCGGCGATCGAGGCGCGGTGCAGCACCGGCCGGTCGCGGTCGCCGTCGCGGTGGGTGATCTCGTGCAGCACCAGGCCTTCGCGGGCGTTGAAGTCCAGTCGCAGCCGCCAGTTCTGCCAGCGCAGCACCGGCCCATCCAGGGCGAAGGACGGCCCGTCCGGCTGGGTGATCTCCAGCGGGCGCAGGTCGGTGCGGGCGGCCCCTGTCGTCTCGGCGTCGTAGCGCCCGCATTCGGCGGGTACGGGTACGGCGCCGGTGTCGATCAGCCGCACCACCCGGCGGGCGGTCAGGTCGACCTCGGCGACGAGGCCGCCGACCGGGTGGGCGAACGGGTTGTCACTGGCGTTGCAGCGCAGGAAGGTCAGCGACCGCAGCATCCGCCGGCCGGTCTCCGAGGCGATGCCGAAGTTGCCCGCCGCCAGCGGGGCCGCGATGGCCAGCGAGAGGTCGGTGACGCCGCGTTCCGCCATCGCCTTGCGCCAGCCGGTGTCGGCCTTGACGATCTCGTCGCAGGTCTCGTACTCCTCGAACAGCAGCGGCGGCTGGCCGTCCGCCGCCGGGTCGAGGTCGCGGTAGGACAGCAGCACGCCCGCGGTGGTGTCGGTGACGTCCACCAGCGCCTCGGCCGCCCGGCCGGTGCCGGAGTCCAGCAGGGTGATCCGGATCCGGCGGGTCACGGCGTCGCCGGGGCGGTGCGCGAGCACCGCGTGCCGGTCGGGCTCGTCGGGCAGCACCAGCGGGAAGCGGGTGGCCTCGGTGACCTTGCCCTCGGCTTCGAGGGCCGCGCGGGCGGCGTCGATCTCGGCGGCGGTCAGCGGGTCCAGCGGGTGCGGGGCGGCGGCGGGTGCGGTCTCGGCGTCCGTTGAGCAGCAGGTCATGGCGTGTCCTGACGGCGAAATGGGCGGGTGGGGCTGGGGAAAGGCAGCGGCCCGCCGCGCCCGGGGCGGGCGGGGCGGGCCACTGCCTGCGAGCCGTGACCTGACGGTCAGGCGGACTCGGCCGCGGAGGCCGCCTTCTCCAGCTGGAAGGCCTCGTTGCCCTGGCCGATCCTGGCGTGCACCTCGGGCTTCCTGACGCGCAGCACCTGACCGCAGACCAGCCCGATGACGGCGGCCAGCGCGATGATGCCGGGCAGCGTCCAGCGCAGCCCGTAGCCGGGGTTGGCGCCCAGCAGTACCGAGAAGTCCTTCACCGAGTAGACGAAGATCGTCCCGAGCGCGAGCGCCGCGAGCCCGGAGGTGACCAGCCGCCACCCCTGGACGCGGGCGGCGCCGCGCTTGACGAAGAAGGCGATCACCGCCACCGCCGCGGTGCACATCAGCAGCACCACGCCGAGCGCGCCGACGTTGCCCGCCCAGGTGAACAGCCGCAGCACCGGCGCCGTCGGGTCGCCCACCGGCTTGTCGTCGGTGACGGCGAAGACGATGACGACCACCAGCGCGACGGCGGACTGCAGGAACGAGCCGATGGCCGGGGCGCCGCTGGTCTTCGAGGTGCGGCCGACCGCCGCGGGCAGCAGCCCGTCGCGGCCCATGGCGAAGGCGTAGCGGGCCACCACGTTGTGGAAGCTGAGCATGCAGGCGAAGATCCCGGTGATGAAGAAGACGTTGAGGACGTCGGTGAAGGCGGTGCCGAGCCGGTCCTGGCTGAGCGCGAAGATCAGGTTCGGGCCCTCCTTCTGCGCCCCGGCGATGACGCCCGAGGGGCCGGTGGCGACCGTGATCGCCCACGCGCTCAAGGCGAAGAAGACGGTGGCGAAGCCGACGGCCAGGAACATCACCTTGGACACCACCCGCTGCGGGTCGCTGGTCTCCTCGGCGTAGACCGGGGCCTGCTCGAAGCCGAGGAAGCCGGCGATGGTGAAGCACAGCGCGGTGCCCAGGCCCGCGCCGCTGAGGGTGCTGGGGTTGAAGGCGTGTACCGAGACGCCCTGCGTGCCCGGGTCGCCGAGGAAGCCGATGTCCAGGACGACGATCATCGTGGTCTCGATGAGCAGCAGCACACCGAGGGTCTTGGCGTTGAGGTCGATCTTCAGGGCGCCGAAGACCGCGGTGATCGCGACACCGCCGAGCGCCGGGATCCACCAGGCGACGTTGTGCTGCCAGTGCTGGGCGATCTGGCTGGAGATCTCGAAGCCGAAGAGGCCGTAGCTGCCGCACTGCATGAGGCTGTAGGCGAACAGCGCCACATAGGACGCGCCGGCGCCGACCGTGCCGCCGAGGCCGCGGGATATGTAGGCGTACAGGGCACCGGCATTGTGCACGTGCCGGCTCATCTCGGCGTAACCGAAGCTGAAGAGGATCAGCACGGCGCCCACGATGACGAACAACAACGGCACCCCGACGATGCCCATGGTGGCGAAGGTGGTCGGGATGACGCCCGCCACCACCAGCAGCGGGGCGGTGGCCGCGAGAACCGAGAGCAGCAGGGCCGGCGCGCCGATCCGATCCGCGCGCAGCGCGCGCTGCTCTCCCTTGAACGTGCTGATGCCGGTCGTACTGCCCGTCAGCATGGCTGTGTGGGTCCTTCCGTGGGGTGGTGCCTGAGGGAGCGGGGCCTACGAGGTACCGAAACCGAGCGCGGCGTTGCGCGCGGCACGGAACGACTTCTTGGGGTCGCGGTCGAAGTACGACCAGGGGACGCGGGTCGCGTCACGACCGATGCGGTTGAACAGTGCGGCGGCGGCCACCATGTCGCCCGCGTGGACGTGCACGAAGGCCAGGTGGTTGAGGTCCAGCAGCAGCCGCGGGTGGCTGCGGCCGTCCCAGTCCAGCCACCAGTCGAAGGCGCTGCGCAGGTTCGCCCTGGCCCGCGGGCTGGTCCAGTACGCCAGCCGTCCCGGGTCGGCGGGCAGCGCGCCCGCGGCGGCCAGCGCGTGGTAGCGCTCGACGAGGGCGACCAGCGGTAGCGCGCCCAGCGGTGAGCCCGGGCCGGCCTCGTCCGCGGCCCACTCGGCGAATTCGTACACCTCGTGGAAGGGGTCGTCGCCGTCGGTCTTCTGACGCTCGGCCAGGCAGCGGGTCATCAGGTAGTGCCCGTGGTGGTGGCCGCGGTGCCGGCCGCGGACCTGGTCGAAGGCGCGGACCTGCTCGTCGTCGCTGCCGGTGTGCCGGGCCAGGATGAGCAGGCCGAGCCACGGCGAGGGGTCGGCGGGCGTCATCCGGGCCGCGCGCAGGCAGGCGTCGCGGGCCGACTCGGGGCTCTGCCGGCCGGCCGCGGCACGGAAGACCGCGGCGGTGGCGTACAGAGCGGCGGCGTCGGCGCTCTCGGGCTCCGCGAGCCGCCACTCGTCGGCCCAGGTGGCGGCCGAGCGGCCCTCACCCAGGACGACCAGCCGGTGGCCGCGCAGGTCCCAGTCGTCTCCGGTACGCGCCAGCAGCGCGCGGACCTCCGTCCAACGGCCCTGTACCAGGGCAGCGCGAACGGCGACCAGCTCCTCGTCGCCGAGGGCGGTATCGAATGCCACGTCGTCCTTGCCACGCGAGAAGCGGAAGGGTGGCGGCGGTGGGGTCATCCGCGGGCAGCCCTCCACGGCGCGCGTTACGTCATGTGATCGCCAACAGCCAATCGGTTGGCGGCCGTCGGGGACAAGTCCGGACCTGTTGTCTCGCTGTAGTCCCGTAGGGTGGCGTCGGTTTGGAACGTGCAGACCGCGGATTTGCGTGATCCGCTGCGGGGACGATCGCCGGACTGGTATTCGAATAGGCGATTCCGCTACGAAGTGGCGCCGGCGTGGGCGGCGCGGCAGGGACCGGTGAATGGACGGCACAAACGTGGCACGCGAGGATTCCGCCGCGTCGACACATCCGCTGGCCTACGTACGGCGCAGACACGGCTGGAGCTACCAGGACGTGGCCCGGGTGATCGCCGAGCACGCGCGGGCGCTCGGCGTGCCGATGGCCGCCCGCCGGGAGAAGGTGTGGCGCTGGGAGCACTGGGGCGTCGTCCCCGAGGCCGACAGCCAGCGCGCGCTGGCCCGCGCGCTGGGCATACCGGCGCGCGAGGTCGACGCGCGCCCGTGGCCGCGCTGGCTGCCCGCGCACGGCGGCATGCCCGACGGGCTGCCGTGGACCACCCAGGGCAGCCTGACCGCGCTGGCGTCGGTCCTGGACGACGCGGCGGCCGACCCCCGCGGCTTCCCGATCGCCGACGGGCAGGGGCTGCTCGACGCGATCGCCGACTGGGACGCGGCCGGCGCGGAGGACGCCAGGCACCGCGGTGCGGCGGGCCGCGAGCGGGTCCCGGCGCAGGCCACCGCGGGGTCGTACAGCGTCGACGAGCCGGTGCTGGACTGGCTGGAGTCCGGTGTGACCGGTCTGCGGCAGCTGGACGACCGGCTCGGCGGCGCGGCCGTACGGCACCGGGTGGACGCCGACCTGCGGCTGGTCGGCGGCCTGCTGCGGCGCGAGGTGCCCGGGCCCGGCGGGCGGGGCGCGGAGCGGCGGCTGCTACGGGTCGCCGCGGATCTCGCGCAGCTCGGCGGCTGGGCCGCCACCGACTCCGGGCGCCACGGGGCCGCCCAGCGGCACTACCTGACGGCTCTGCGGCTCGCGCACAGCGCGGGCGACCGGCCGCTGGCGGTCGCGGTCTGGGGCGGCCTCGCGCTCCAGTCGGTGATCGCGGAGCGGCCGGGGGACGCGGTGGCCGCCGCGGAGGCGGCGGTACGGGCGGCGGGCGGCGCTCCGCCCCCGGTCCGCGCGCTCGCCGCCTCCCGGCTGGCCAGGGCGCACGCGGCGGCCGGCGCGGAGGGCGCCTGCCTGCGGGCCGCGGCGGAGGCGGAGCGGCAACTGGCGGCGGCGGGCGCGGACCCGGGACCGCCGTGGCTGTACTGGCTGGACGGCGCGGAACTGACGGCGCAGCACGGGCTCTGCCTGCTGGCGCTCGGCCGCGCGGCCGAGGCGGCACCGCTGCTCGACCGGGCGCTCGACGACCTGGAGCCGTCCTTCGTCCGCGACCGCAGCCTCTATTGCGCCCGCGCCGCCGAGGCCCATGCCCGCGCCGGGGACCGGGACCGCGCGCTGGCGCTGGGCCGGGAGGCCGCCCGGCTGTCCAGGCAGTGCGGTTCACCGCGGCTGGCGGCCGCGCTCGACGCGCTCAAGGCGTGTCTGGACCGGGACGGCTCGCGGGACAGGCCGGCCCTTACCTAACGATGACCGATTCCCCCGCTCGACCGGCTCCGTAACTTCGTGACCTGCAAGGAGACGGCGCAACCCGGCGCCGGCGACAGCAGGGAGACGACAGTCATGAGCGACATCCAGCAGCTGGTCGAGCAGTACATCGCGGTGTGGAACGAGACCGACCCGGCCGCCAGGCGGCGCGGGATCGACGCGGTCTTCGCGGCCGACGCCCGCTACACCGACCCGCTGGCCGACGTCACGGGACCTGACGCGCTCGACGCGGTCATCGCCGCGGTGCAGGCGCAGTTCACCGGCCTGGTCTTCACCCTCGGCCCGGTCGACGCGCACCACGGCATCGCCCGCTTCACCTGGGAGCTGGGGCCGGCCGGCGGCGAGTCGCTGGTCGTCGGCTTCGACGTGGTCACCACCGGCGACGACGGGCTCGTGCGGCGCGTCCTCGGATTCCTCGACAAGGTGCCGGCCGCCGCCTGACCGGCGGGCCGCCCCCAGCCCCCTCCGACCCTCGCGACAGGAGTTCCGCCATGGCCTCGGCCTCTTCCACGCTCTCCCCGTCCGCGCCACGGAGCGCAGCTCCGGACGCCGGGCGGTCCGCTCTCGGCCTGCTGGTCCTGCTGGCCGCCACCTTCATGACCTCGCTGGACCTCTTCATCGTCAACGTGGCGATACCCGCGGTGCAGAGCGATCTGCGGGCCGGTTCCGCGGCGATCCAGTGGGTGGTGGCCGGCTTCGGTCTGGCCGTGGCCACCGGCCTGGTCACCGCGGGCCGGCTGGGTGACGTCTTCGGCCGCCGCCGGGTGTTCGCGGTGGGGCTCGCGCTGTTCACGGCGACTTCGGCGGCCTGCGGTCTCGCGCCGTCCGCCGGGACACTGGTGGCGGCACGGGTGTTGCAGGGGCTGTCCGCGGCCCTGATGGGCCCCCAGGTGCTGGCGATCCTGCAGACCGGGTGGACGGGCCGGGCGCAGGCCCGCGCGTTCAGCATGTACGGGCTGACGATGGGTGTCGGAGCGGTCTTCGGGCAGCTGATCGGCGGCCTGTTGATCAAGGCGGACCTGCTGGGTCTGGGCTGGCGGGCATGCTTCCTGATCAACCTGCCGGTCGGGCTGGCCGCGCTGGCCGCGACCCCGCGGGCCCTGCGCGAGTCGCGGGCGCCGCGGCGGCCGCGGCTGGACAGCACGGGCGTGGCACTTTCCACCGCGGCGGTCGTCGCCCTGGTGCTGCCGCTGATCCAGGGCAGGTCGCTGGGCTGGCCGGTGTGGACGTGGCTGTGCCTGGCGGGCTCCGCGGTGCTCTTCGCGGTCTTCGTGGCGCACCAGCGGCGGCTGGGCGCGGCGGGCGGCGACCCGGTGCTCGACCTCGCGCTCTTCCGGCAGCGCGGTTTCCGCGCGGGGGCGCTGGCGCAGCTGGTCTTCTGGACCGGGCAGGGGTCCTTCTTCCTGATTCTCGCGCTGTATTTGCAGGCGGGACGCGGGCTGGACGCGCTGGCCTCGGGCGTGGTCTTCCTGGCGATCGGCGGCGGCTACCTGCTCACCTCGACCGCGGCGCACCGGATCGCCGAACGCCTGGGACGCCGTACGGTCCCGGCCGGCGCGCTGATCATGGCCGTGGGTCTGGGGGCGCTGTGGGCGGCCGTTCACGCGTCGGGCACCACCGGCGGCCTGGGGGAACTGGTGCCCGGGCTCTTCCTCGACGGCGTGGGAATGGGCATGGTGATCGCCCCGCTCACCCATGACGCGCTCGACACGGTCCCCGCTCCACTGGTGGGCGCGGCCTCCGGGGTGGTGGCGACGATCCAGCAGGTCAGCGGCGCGCTGGGGATCGCGCTGATCGGCATCGTCTTCTACGGCTCCGTGGGGGACGGGGCGACGGACCGCTACCCGCACGCCTTCGGGCTCGGCCTGGCCTTCCTGCTGGCCCTCGAACTGGTGCTGGCGGCGCTGACCGTCCGCCGGCCGAAGGCCGGGAGGTGACTGACACGCAAGCGTAAGGGGCGCCCATTACTGGATGGGCGCCCCTTACGTGTGCACAGTGCCGCGGCCCGGTCCGGGATTCCCCCCGGTCCCCCGGGACCTACGCGCCGAGGGGAGGCGCGCTGTCAGACGCGGGTGAGGCGGACAACGGGGATCTCGCGGTCGGTGCTCTTCTGGTAGTCGGCGTAGGGCGGCCAGATCTCGACCAGGTCCGCCCAGACCTCGCTCTTCTCCTCGGGTGTCAGCGGCTCGGCCCTGGCGGTGAACCGCTCACCGAGCACCCGCACGTGGACCTCGGGGTACGCGAGCAGGCCGCGGAACCACTGCGGGTGCTCGGGGGCGCCGCCCTTGGACGCCACGACCAGGAAGTCCTCGCCGTCCCGGCCGTAGATCAGCACCGTGCGGCGCCACTCCCCGGTCCGGTAGCCCTGGTAGTCGAGCAGCAGGCAGGGCGCGCCCTTCATGTCGGTGCCCTCGGTGCCGTTGGACTCCTCGTACCGCCTGGCCTGATCCGCCACCCACGACTCGCTGCTGCTCTTCACGTCGGCGGGGTCGTAGACAGTCATCCGTATGCCTCCTGGGGGGTGTTGTCGGCTACGCTCCCCCACTGTAGATCGCGCCCGGTCCCTGCTCAGCGACGGCGCCGCCGTCTGGTGGGGTACGACCAGCCGGAGCCGACTCCGGCGAAGTGCAGGGCCACGAAGAACAACCCGGCGATCATCAGGCTTATCGGCGTGAAGGCCGCGTCGGTGTCGGTGCTCGTGACGTTGATCAGATAAGCGATCGCGAAAATTACGGCGCCCACGGCTGCCAGCATGCGCATTCTCCTCGGCGAAGGCCGCCCGTGCGGGCGGCGGTCGGGCCGCGGACGCCGGTGGCGTCCGTCACCGACCTCCTGCCCGGCAACCGCCTTTCGACGCACGCCGGTTCGATTCCGCCGCCGCTACCGCGCCCCCCTCACCCGGCCATGCCGGGCGCGCCCCAGACCGGGAACCAGCGCGAGAGGTCGGCCTCCAGCCGCAGGTCGTCGGCGACCAGGGCCCTGACCTGGAGCTCCAGCGCGTGGTCGCGCTTCTCCCCGGGCAGCGGGGCGAAGGGGTAGAACGACCCGCGCTTGTAGAGGTAGACCAGGGCGACGCGGTGCCCCTGCGGGTCCTCGAAGCCGACCAGCGAGCACAGCAGCTGCGGTCCGAAACCGCCGGACTCCAACGCGGAATTGACGGCGTGCAGGTCGGTGACGAGGTCGGTGACCTCGCTGGGGTCGTGCCGTGACCGGAGCCAGGTGTAGCCGTAGCTGTCGCGGCTCGCCTCGACCGACAGCAGGCTGCGCAGGTCCTGCTGGATCTCGGCGAACGCGCCGCCCTCGACGGCGGCGAAGCACACCGAGCCCGACCCTGTCGGGCGCAGCTCGCTCGCGGCCTGGAGGGTGATGGCGGCCGAGGACAGGCCGAAGAGCTGGTCGAGGTCGGGCCGGACCGGTTTGCTGCGGCCGAGCAGCACATCGAGCAGGCCCATCAGCGGTGGTCCAGCTCGACGGTGATCGCGGCCAGCTGGGCCAGCCGCTGCTCGAGGCTGGGGTGGGTGGCGAGCAGCTTGGAGACGGTCGGGCTGGTGGTGAGTGCCGGGGCGAAGTAGAACGCGTTGAAGGGCTCGGCCGCGCGCAGGTCCTTGGTGGGGATCGCGGCCAGCTCGCCGCTGACCTTGGTGAGGGCGGAGGCCAGCGCGGAGGGGCGGCCGGTCAGCAGGGCGGCGCTGCGGTCGGCGGACAGCTCGCGGTAGCGCGACAGCATCCGGGTGAGCAGGAAGCTGATCGCGTAGACCACCGCGCTGACCAGCGGCACCAGGATGAACAGCGCGGCGGTGCCGGGGTCGCGGCTGCGCCGGAAGCCGCCCCACAGGCCGATCCTGGTGATGACGCCGGCCAGGATGCCGAGGAAGGAGGCGATCGTCATCACGGCGACGTCCTTGTGGGCGACGTGGGACAGCTCATGGGCGACGACGCCCTCCAGCTCCTCGGGCTCCAGCCGGCGCAGCAGCCCGGTGGTCACGCACACCACCGTGTTCTTGTGGTTGCGGCCGGTCGCGAACGCGTTGGGCACGTCGGACTGGGCGACGGCGACCTTCGGTTTGGGCAGGTCGGCGAGCGCGCAGATCCGGTCGACGACGCCGTGCAGCTCCGGCTGCTGCTCGGGGGTGACCTCGCGGGCGCCCATGCTGAAGGCGGCGATGCGGTCGCTGAACCAGAACTGGACGACGAAGAGCAGTCCCGCGATGATCAGGATCATCGGCCAGGCGCCGCGCAGCAGGGCGAGCAGCGCTCCGACGAAGACGACGTAGAGCAGTCCGATCAGGAACATCGTGACGACCATGCGGGTCGTCAGTCCCCGGTCCTGTGCGAAGCGGTTGCGTGGCATGGCCCCTCCCGAGCTGTGCGGGGGCGCGGGTCGCGGGCGGCGGCCCTGCGTGCTCCACTGGTCATGATGGTGTGTGCAACTCCAACTGTTGCACCGATCCAACGACCGGGACGACCCGTCCGGTTCCGCTCATCGGGTCACATCGAGCACCAGCTTGCCGGTTGTGCGCCTGGCGCGCAGGTCCTCGTGCGCCCGGGCCGCCTCCGACAGGCCGTAGACGCCGCCGACGCGCGGCCGCAGCCGGCCGTCCGCGGTCATCGCCAGCAGTTCCGCCATCGGCTCGCGGTACATCCCCGGGCGGCCCAGGCAGTGCATCAGCCAGAAGCCGACGACCGCCCGCGAGCGGCCCATCAGCTGCGCGGGCTGGACGGGGGTGGGGGCGGTCCTGGAGGCCATGCCGTACGCGACCAGCCGGCCGAAGGGGGCCAGGGCCGCGAGCGAGGCGTCGAAGACCGGGCCACCGGTCATCTCCAGCACGATGTCGACCTTGCGCCCGCCGTTTGCCGCGGTCAGCCGCTCGGTGAGCCCCTCGGGGTCGGAGTCGACCGCGACGTCGGCGCCCATCTCCAGCGCCAGGTCGCGCTTGTCCTGGGAGGACGCGGTCGCGATCACCCGGCCCGCGCCGAACTGCCGGGCGAGCTGGACGGCGAGCGAGCCGGTGCCGCCGGCGGCCGCGTGCACCACGACGCTCTCACCGGGCGCCAGCCGCGCCGACGTCCGCAGCAGATGCCAGGCGGTGAGGCCCTGGACGACCAGCGCGAGCGCCTGCCCGTCGGTGACCGTGTCGGGCAGCTCGTGGGCCAGGTACGTCTGGACGGCGGCCTTCTGGGCGTATCCCCCGTTGTCGGTGAGGGCGACGACCCGGCGGCCGTCGGCGGTGCGGCCGACCACCTCGGCGCCCGGCACCATGGGCAGCGCCGAGCGGGAGAGGTAGGAATTCTCCACGGTGTGCGTGTCGGCGTAGTTCACCCCCGCGGAGTCGACGTCCAGCAGCAGCTGTCCCTCGCCGGCGACCGGGTCGGGCAGTTCCGTCTCCCGCAGGACCTCGGGTCCGCCGAATTCGGTGATCTGGATCGCGCGCACGCCGGCTCCTCCGGGGGTGGGTCCGTGCCGGGTCCCCGGCAACGGTCTCACACTACCGACTGGTCGGTATGCAGACCAGCCGTGGCAATGTGCCGCGCCTTTCCGGCGCCGCGCTCGCCTTTCCACCCGACCTCTTCCACCCGGCGCCTGTTCCACCCGGCCCCTTCCACCCGTGCCGCCGGGCGCCGCGGTCAGACCGCGGGGACCGGGCGGGGCGGCGGCGGCCCCACATAGCGGGCGGACGGGCGGATGATCTTGCTGTCGGCGGCCTGCTCCAGGATGTTGGCGCTCCAGCCGACCACCCGGGCCGCCGCGAAGGTCGGCGTGAACATCTCCCGCGGCAATCCGCACAGCTCCATCACCACGCCGGCGTAGAACTCCACATTGATGTGCAGGTCCCGCCCCGGCTTCAGCTCGGCCAGCAGCGCCTCCGCGCGCGCCTCGACCTGCACGGCGAAGTCGACGAGGTCACCGCCGATACCCCGGGCTATCCCCTTGAGCAGCCGGGAGCGCGGGTCCTCGGTGCGGTAGACGGGGTGGCCGAAGCCCATGATCCGCTCGCCGGCCGCGATGTGCTCGCGCAGCCAGGGGTCGACGCGGTCCGGGGTGCCGATCTCGTCCAGCGTGTCCAGCGCGCGGCTCGGCGCCCCGCCGTGCAGCGGCCCGGACAGCGCGCCGATCGCCCCGACCAGGCAGGCCGCCAGGTCCGCGCCGGTCGAGGCGATGACCCGGGAGGTGAAGGTCGAGGCGTTGAAGCCGTGGTCGACGGTCGAGATCAGATACTGCTCGACGGCCCGCGCCCGGTCCGGGACCGGCTCCTCGCCGGTCAGCATGTACAGGTAGTTCGCCGCATACGGCAGGTCGTCGCGCGGCTCGATCGGCGCCAGGCCGCGGCCGAGCCGGTGCAGCGCTGTCAGCAGCGTCGGCACCACCGCGCAGGCGGCCAGCGCGTCGGCCTGCCGCTGTTCGGGATCAAGGTCGTACAGCGGCCGGAATCCGGCGGCGGCGCCGGTCAGCGACAGGGCCGTACGCAGCCCGGCCAGCGGCCCCGACCCGCCGGTGGCGCGGGCGACGGCGGGCAACGCGTCCCGTACGGCGGCGGGCAGACGGCGCAGTCCCGCGGTCTGCCGGGTGAAGCGGGAACGCTCCTCGGCCGTCGGCAGCGTGCCGTGGAACATCAGATGCCACACGTCCTCGAAGCCGCGGCTCGCCGCCAGCTCGACCGCCGAATACTCGCGGTAGTGGTAGAAGCCCTCGGCTCCACGGACATCGCCGAGCACGGTGTCGGTGACGACCACGCCCTTGAGGCCGCGCGGGACTTCGGGCGGCGCCGGCTGCGGCGGGGCGGACTGCGAGGGGGCGGGGGGTGCGGTGGTGGGCATCGGTTCTCCTCCTTGACTCCTTACTTGACTGTCCATGCTTGATCGGTAGCCTGTCAATGTTGATTAATCAACGTGAGCAAGAGTTGACCTGAGGTGGATACGGTGGCGCCCATGACGGACGGGGCAGCGGGCGGCGACGACGCCCGCATCAGCACGCGGGAGGCGGCGGCGCGGCTCGGCGTCAAGCCGGAGACGCTGTACGCCTACGTCAGCCGGGGGCTGCTCGACAGCCGGCGGGCCGCCGGCGGGCGGGGCAGCACCTTCGACCCGGCCGAGGTCGCGGCCCTGGCCGCCAGGGGACGGGCCGGAGCGGGCACCGCCGCCTCGGGCTCCCCCTCCGACGGCGAGGCCGAGGGATGGGGCCGCATCCGCACCGGCATCACCCTCATCGACGCGGCGACCGACAGCTACGCCTTCCGCGGCGTGGACGCGGTCGCCCTTGCGGAGGCCTACGCATACGAGGACGTCGCGCAGTGGCTGTGGACCGGGGAGCTGGAGGTCGGCGTCCGCTTCATCGCTCCTCCGCAGCCGCTGGCCGCCGCCCGGGCCGCGGCTGGCTCACTGCCCGCGGGCAGCGGGCCGATGGACCGGATGCGGGTCGCGGTGATCGCCGCCGGCGCGGCCGATCCGCTGCGCTTCGACCTCACCCGGGAGGCGGTGCTCGGCTGCGCCCGCGGGCTGATCCCGACGTTGGTCGACGCGCTGCCGCCGGCCGGCGGGGAGGATGCCCCCGGCGACGCGCCGATCGCCCGGCGGCTGTGGACACGGCTCACCGCACAGGAGCCGGACGCGGCGTCGCTGCGGGTCCTCGACGCCGCGCTCGTCCTGCTCATCGACCACGACCTGGCCACGTCGACCCTCGCCGTCCGTGTCGCGGCCTCCGGCCGCGCGCACCCCTACGCCGCGGTCTCGGCCGGGCTCGGGGCGCTCGACGGGCCGCTGCACGGGCAGGCCAGCGCGCTCGCCCACCGGATGCTCGCCGACGTCCTGGCCGGCGGCGCCGGTCCCGTCGTCGCGGCGCACCTGCGCGCCGGGCAGCGCGTGCCGGGGCTCGGGCACCGGCTCTACCACGGCGAGGACCCGCGGGCGCGGCTGCTCCTCACCCTCCTCGCCGACGTGCCCGCGGCGGCGGACGCGCTCGCCGCGGCACGCGACACGATCGCCACGGCGGCGCGGCACACACCGCTGCACGCCAACGTCGACCTCGCGCTCGCCGTCCTGTCGGTCGCCTCCGGGATGCCGGCGGAAGCCGGCGAGGCCGTCTTCGCCGTGGGCAGGACCGCGGGGTGGGTCGCGCACGCGCTGGAGGAGTACGGGGAGCGGGCGCTGCGGCTGCGGCCCAGGGGGGTCTATGCCGGGGTGGGGGCGCCCCAGCCGGTGCCGCTACCGCGGGGGTGAGGGGGCGCGGCTGCCGGCCGGGGGGTTGTGCGCGCAGTTCCCCGCGCCCCCGGGTGAGTGCCCCTTGCCGGGGCGTCGTCATCTTTCCCGCCGTCGGGGTTGCTCGCGCAGTTCCCCGCGCCCCTGGGGGGTGCCCCTTGCCGGGGCGATGCTTGCTTCCCGTCCGATGTGGTTGCTCGCGCACTTCCCCGCGCCCCTGGGGGTCCGGGGTCAGGGCAAGGTCACGCGGGGGATGCGGGTGGTCAGGGTGGACCATTCGGGGTCGGCCTGGCCGGGGACCATGCGGCCGGCGGAGCGCCATTGGTCGGCCAGGGCGGCGAAGACCGGCGCGTCGGCGCGGGTGTGGTGCAGAACCGTTCCAGCTGGAGCCGGGTTCCCGGCGGCTCGCGCGTTCCTCTGCATCGGTGCCATACGCGGACAACGAGTGCGCGGGGCCCCACGCCATGGAGGCGCGGGCGGCTCCACCCGGACGAGTGAAGGACGGAATTTCCCGGCACCGCCACCCGTTGGGGAGGGCATGAGCACTGTGGAGCTGACCAAGGAGAATTTCGACGAGGTCGTGTCCGCCAACGACTTCGTCCTCATCGACTTCTGGGCCGCCTGGTGCGGGCCGTGCCGGTCGTTCGCGCCGGTCTACGACAAGTCGTCAGAGAAGCACCAGGACCTGGTCTTCGCGAAGGTCGACACGGAGGCCCAGCCCGAGCTTGCGGCGGCCTTCCAGATCCAGTCGATCCCGACGCTGATGATCGTCAGGGACAAGGTGGCGATCTTCGCGCAGCCGGGCGCGCTGCCCGAGCCCGCGCTGGAGGACGTCATCGCGCAGGCCCGCGCGCTGGACATGGCGGAGGTACACAAGTCCGTCGAGGAAGCCCAGGCGAAGCAGGACTGACCCCTCGCCCCCGAGCCCGGCAGGCGCCACACGCCGCCGGGCTCTTCGGCGTTCCCAAGACGGCCGCCGGCGGCATTGTCAGTGGTCGGACCTACTCTCGGGGAGTGGACGCAGCCGTTGACGCAGGAGCCGGGCGGGTGGCCGTGGTGGCCGATCCGGTCGGGAGCGGCGGGCGGCTGTGCGGGCTCGGGGAGGACGGCGGGACGGTCGGCGGGACCGCGGTGGTGGCCGATCTCGCCCGGGCGGTGCGGGAGGTCGAGGCTGCGGCCGGCCCGCGCTGGGTGTGGGGCGGGACGGAGGAGGTCTATCAGGGGCTGCTGGACCGGGGCGGGGTCCGGGTCGGGCGGTGCCATGACGTGAAGCTGGTCGAGTCGCTGCTGCTCGGCCAGGAGGGCAGGCACGGCAGGCCGCGCTCGCTGGGGGCGGCCTGGGCGCGGCTGCACGGACTGCCCGAGCCGCCGGACGCGCCGGAGGCGGGCGGCGACGACCAGCCGGTGCTGTTCGCCGCCGACCGGCACCATCTGCCGCCGGACGCGGACCCGCTGGCGGCGCTGGTCGAGGTGCATGCCGCCCAGCAGCGGCGGATCGGGGCGGGCGACCGGCCGGACCGGATGCGGTTGCTGTGCGCGGCGGAGTCCGCCGGCGCACTGGCGGCGGTCGAGATGGGCAGGGACGGTCTGCCGTGGAGCGCGCGGGCGCACGACGAGCTGCTGACCGGGCTGCTCGGGCCGCGCCCGGCGGGCGGTGCCAGGCCGGCCAGGCTCGGCGAGCTGGCGCAGCGCATCCAGGACGCGCTGGGCCGCCCGGTCAATCCCGACTCCCCCGCTCAGTTGCTGCCGGCCTTCGCGCGGGTGGGGGTGCCGCTGGCATCGACCCGTTCGCACGAGCTGCGCAAGGTGGAGCACCCGGCAGCCGGGCTGCTGCTGCGGTACAAGGAGCTGTCGCGTATCCATGCCGCGCACGGCTGGGCATGGCGCGAGGCCTGGGTGCGTGACGGGCGCTTCCGGCCCGAGTACGTGGTCGGCGGTGTGGTGTCGGGGCGCTGGGCGACGCGGGGCGGCGGGGCGCTGCAGATTCCCCGCCCGCTGCGGGCGGCCGTGGTCGCCGACCCCGGCCATCTGCTGGTGGTCGCGGACGCCGGCCAGTTGGAGCCGCGGGTGCTTGCCGCGATGTCCGGCGACCAGGGTCTGGCGGGGGCGGCGGCCGGCGGCGACCTGTACGCGGCGGTCGCGCAGGACGCCTTCGGCGGGGACCGGCCGCGGGCCAAGATCGCCCTGCTCGCCGCGATGTACGGGCAGACCAGTGGTGAGGCGGGCCAGTTGCTCGCGGTGATGCGGCGGCGCTTCCCGGTGGCGCTCGCGCTGGTGGAGGCCGCGGCCCGTACCGGCGAGGCGGGCGGGATTGTACGCTCGCAGCTCGGCCGGACGTCCCCCGCGCCGTCCGCCGACCGTTTCGTGGACGAGGCGGCGGACCCGGCGGACGGGGCGTCGCCGGATCGCAGGGCGGCCCGGTCCTGGGGGCGCTTCACCCGGAATTTCGTGATCCAGGCGAGCGCGGCGGACTGGGCGCTGGCGATGCTGGCGGCGCTGCGCAGGGAGCTGGCGGCGATCGGGTCCGCCCCGCGGCTGGTGTTCTTCCAGCACGACGAGGTGGTCGTGCACACCCCGGCGGACCTCGCGCCCGCCGTGGAGTCCGCGGTCGCGGCGGCGGCCGACGAGGCCCGCCGCCTGGTCTTCGGCGCGACCCCGGTGCCCTTCCCCCTGGAGACCCACGCGGTGGAGCGCTACGCGGACGCGAAGTAGCCCGCCGGACGTCGGGCCGCGGTCAGCCGTCGGCCGCGGTCACTTGTCTGCCATGGTCACTTGTCTGCTGCGGTCATCTGTCCGCCGCCGCGTCGGAGTCGGCCACCGCCGCGGCCGAGTCCGCGTCGTCCACCAGCTTCTGCATGTGGGCGAGTTCGGAGGCGGCCGGCGTCGGCGAGGTGCTGCCCGGGCCGGCGGGACCGGCGGCGCCGCTGTGGCTGCCGCAGCCGGTGAGCAGCAGCGCGGCCAGCGCCGCGGCCGGCAGCAGGGCGAGGGCCTTCCCGCGCGCCCCGCTCATTTGCCGCTGCCCTTCTTGACCTTGGCCGGGAAGTGCTGGGTGCCGCACCAGGTGCGGACGGCGTCCAGGTCGGTGGAGCGCTTGCCGAGGCTGGCGACCAGCGACTGTCGGAAGGTCAGCCGGTCCTTGAGGAAGGTCGACACGGCCGTGTCGCCCTTGGCGTCGGCATTGGTGATGCGCTGCTGGAGCCGGGCGACGGAGCCGCGTTCGGTCACCGGGCCGTTCAGCCTGGCCAGGGCGCGGTCGATGCGCGCGTCGACGGCCGGCAGGCGCTTGCACAGCGCGCGGGCGCCGTCGCCGGTCGGCGCCTTGCCCGCCTCGGTGACGGCACCGGCTGCTGCGCGGTGCCGGTTCGCCGGAGGCTAGGAGCGGTCTTTGTGGAAATCTTGTGGGGTCGCGTCCGGGCCGGCGTCCGAGCCTGCGGGAGCCGCGGTGAGCCAGTCGCGCTGCCGTGGCAGGGCAGGGCCCTGCGCCATGTGCGGGATGTCGAGGACGAACCAGGCGCCGGGCGTGCCGTCGGGGCGGTCGGTGACGGTGACGGTGCCGCTGTGCAGGGCGGCCTGCTGGCCGACCAGAGCCAGGCCGAGGCCCGAACCCGGGCTGTCCTGGCGGCGTTGGAAGCGGGTGAAGACCGACGCCCGCGCCCCGGGCGGGACTCCGGGGCCGTGGTCGCCGACGGTGAGCCGCACGGCGGCGCCGTCCGCGGTGGGCGCCAGCGCCGCCTCGACCGGGCCGGAGCCGTGCACCACGGCGTTGCTGAGCAGGTTGTCGACGGCGGAGCGCAGGCCCTGCGGCCAGGCGCGTACGGCACAGGGTCCCGCGGTCCGCACGGTGATCCTGGCCGCGGGGTGGTCGCGGCGCAGGTCGCGTACCGCGGAGTCGAGCAGGTCGGCGAGGTCGACGGGCACGAAGGCGTCGGCCTCGACCAGGTCGCCCTGGGCGAGGGTGCGCAGCATCACCAGCAGGCCCAGCAGCCGTTCGTGGGCGGCCCGCAGGTCGGCGACGACCTCGGCGCGCTCGGCGCCCTCGGGCGCCGGGTCGCCGTCCAGCACGTCGAGGTCGATCCGCATGCTCATCAGCGGGGTGCGCAGCTCGTGCGAGGCGGCGGCGGAGAAGGAGCGCGCGGTGACCAGTGCTTCGGCGGTGCGGGCGGCCTGCTCGTCGTAGCGGGCCAGGACGGTCTGCAGGGTGCCCGCCAGGTCGTCGACCTCGGACACCCCGGTGCGGGCGTGGTCGAGCCGGGCCGCGCTGGTCCGCGGGTCGATGCCGGCGGCGCGGCGCTGGAGGGCGAGCAGCGGGCGGGCCAGGCGTACGGCGGCCAGCCAGGCGAGCAGGCCGGCGACCGGGGCGGTCAGCAGGGCCACGGTGACGACCCGGCGGCGTACCTGCGCGATCTGCCGCCGGCCCGCGCCGTCGGGGGAGAACAGCCACAGGGTGCCGCTCGCGGCGGGCCGGACCGCGGTGAGCGGCACGGCGAGCACGCGCCAGCCCTGAGCCCCGGCCGCCACGGTGACCGGGCGGGTGGCGTCCGGCGGCGAGGGCAGGGTGACCGGGGCGGCGGGCTGCGGGCCGCCGGTGACGGTGCCGTCCGCCCCGGTCACCCGGATGCCGACGTCGAGCGCGGCGGTGAACAGCCGGCGCTGCCTGGCCTGCTCGACGCTCGCCGGGCGGTCGTTGGCCATCGCCCGCAGCAGTCCGAGGGCTTCCGGGCGTACGGCGGTGGCGCGTTCGCGCAGGTGGGCGTCGCCGGCGGCGTGCACGTCCCGGCTGACGAGCCTGACCATGATCCAGCCGGAGCCGAGGACCAGCAGCGGGACCACGACCGCGACGGCCACGGCGATGCGGGTGGAGAGTCTCATGTGCCGCTCCCGCCGCCGTCGCCCTGGCGCAGGACGAAGCCGACGCCGCGGACGGTGTGCAGGATGCGGGGGCGACCGCCGGCCTCCAGCTTGCGCCGCAGATAGCTGACGAACGTGTCGACGGCGTCGGTGCGGACCTCGAAGTCGTAGCCCCAGACCCGGTCGAGCAGCTGGTCGCGGGTCAGCACGATGCCGGTGTTGCGGGCCAGCGTCTCCAGCAGCTCGAACTCCCGCCGGGTCAGGTCGAGCGGGTCGCCGTCCCTGGTGGCGGTCCTGGCCGCGGGGTCGAGGACCAGGCCGCAGGCGCGCACCTGGTCCTCGGGCCCGGGCGGGCGGCGGCGCAGCAGGGCGTTCAGCCGAAGCACCAGCTCTTCCAGTGCGAAGGGTTTGACGAGGTAGTCGTCGGCGCCGGCCTGGAGTCCGGCGACCCGGTCGGCCACCTCGTCGAGTGCGGAGAGCACCAGGACCGGCAGGTCGTCGCCGGCGGCGCGCAGGGTGCGGCAGACCTCGATGCCGTCGATGCCGGGCATGGAGATGTCGAGCACCAGCACGTCGGGGGCGCCGGGGCCGCGGAGCTGTTCCAGGGCGGCGGCGCCGCCGTCCGCCTCGCCGACGGTGAAGCCGCACAGCCGCAGGGCGCGGCCGAGCGAGCGGCGGATGGCGGCGTCGTCGTCCACCACCAGGACCCGCCCGCGCAGGTCACCGCCGCCGGTTTCCGGGGTTCCCGTGCTGACCCTCATGTCCGCCCTGCCTCCGCTCCCCGGCCGCCGTCGCATGGTGCATCGCGGGAACCATGCCTACACGGCCGGGGAGCGGAGTGCTGTCACCGGGGTCTCATCCGCCGTACTGCGCGAAGGTGCGGGTGAAGTCCCAGGCCTGCTGCGAGACACCCGAGCAGGTGTCGTCGTTGGGGTAGCCGCCGGGGCAGGGCCGGTCCCGGTTGGCGGACCAGAAGGTCAGCCGGGCCAGGTGGTGGCTCTGCGCGTAGGCCAGGATGGTGCGGAAGTCGGCCACGGTGACGGTCTCGTTGTTGTCGGTGATGCCGTTCATCGAGGAGATGCCGCTGTGCCGGTAGGCCTGGTCGTCGGTGTAGCCGTAGGCGCTCTTGAGGGCGTTCTTCAGGCCGTCGGCGGCCCTGGTGGTCAGGGTGCCCATGTTCTGGCCCGCGCCGCCGAAGTCGAACGGCATGATCGTCCAGCTGTCGACGGTCAGCCCGGAGGCGGCCGCCTTGTTGATCAGCCCGGTGTCCGGGCCGCTCTGCCCGGTGCCGATGGTGACGTAGACCGCGATGCCGGGGTTGTTGGCCTTGACGGTCTTGAGCGCGTCGACGGTGCGCTGCTGGACGGTGCCGTTGCTGTAGGCGTCGGCCTCGATGTCGATGTCGATGGCCTTGAGCCCGTAGGCGCTGATGACCTTCTGGTAGGCCCCGGCCAGCGCGCTCGCGCTGGTGCAGGACTGCTCCAGCTTGTTGCCGCTGTAGCCGCCGAAGGACGGGACCACGTCGCCGCCCGCCGCCCTGATCTTGGTGATGGTGGCCTGGTCGACGCCGCCGGTCAGCGCGCGGCCGCCGTCCCACTGCGGGTTGCAGGTGCCGTTGCTGAGCACGAAGGCCAGGGTGAACCACTTCACCCCTGTGGCGTTCATGATCGTGGTCGGGTCGGGCGGGTTGCCCCAGCCGTTGTAGAGGTACGGCGCCACGGCCTGCACGCCGTTGGCGGGCGGCGGGCTGGTCGGTGGGGTACCGGTACCGGTGGGCAACGTCCAGGTCTGGTTGGCGGAGCCGGCGCAGTCCCAGATCTGCAGCCGGGTGCCGTTGGCGGAGCTGGGGCCGGTGGCGTCCAGGCAGCGGCCGGAGCCGGAGTTGACCAGTGTGCCGCCGCCGGCGGTCCACTTCTGGGCGCTGGTGCCGTTGCAGTCGTAGAGCTGGATCTTCGTGCCGTTGGCGGTGCCGGCGGCGGTGACGTCCATGCATTTGCCGAGCGCCCTGAGCGTGCCGTCGGAGGCGACCGTCCAGGACTGCGCGGTGCTGCCGTTGCAGTCGTAGAGCTGGACGGCCGCGCCGTTGGCGCTGCTGGCGCCCGCGACGTCGACGCACTTGCCGCCGTAGCCGGTGACGGCGCCCGCGGGGTCGGCGCCGGCGGCCTGCGTGACACCGAAGGTGCCCAGGGTGCCGGCGGCCAGCGCGGTGGCGAGGATGACGGCGTGCTGCCTTCTCATCAGCCGGTCACCGTCCACTTCTGGTTGGCGGTTCCTGCGCAGGTCCAGATCTGCAGCCGGGTGCCGTTGGCCGAGCTGCTGCCCGTCGCGTCGAGGCACTTGTTCGCCGCGGGGTTGACGATGTCGTGGGCGGCCGAGACCGTCCACTTCTGGGCGTTGCTGCCGTTGCAGTCGTAGAGCTGGACCTTGGTGCCGTCGGCGGTGCCTGCCGCGGTCACGTCCAGGCACTTGCCGAGCGCCCTGATCGTCCCGTCGGAGCCGACCGTCCAGGACTGCGCCGAGGTGCCGTTGCAGTCGTAGAGCTGGACCGCGGCGCCGTTGGCGGTGCTGGCGCCCGCGACGTCGACGCACTTGCCGCCGATGCCGGTGATGGGGTGTCCGCCGGTGCCGCCGCCCGAGGTGTCGGAGGTCGTGACGTGGACGTAGTCGACCACGAGCTGCTGCGGGAAGGTGGTGCTGCCGTCCGGGTCACCGGGCCAGTAGCCGCCGACCGCCAGGTTCATGATCAGGTAGAAGGGGTGGTCGTACACCCAGCGGTTGCCGTTGAGGTCGGCGGGGGTGCGGGTCTCGTAGACGTTGCCGTCGACGGACCACTTGATCGAGTTCGGCGCCCAGTCGACGGCGAAGGTGTGGAAGGCGTCGGAGAAGCTCTGCCCGTTCGGCAGGGTGTAGCCGGCGCCGATGCCGTTGGCACCGGAGTAGCCGGGGCCGTGGATGGTGCCGTGCACGCTGCCGGGCTCGAAGCCGACGTTCTCCATGATGTCGATCTCGCCGTCGGTCGGCCAGTTGCCGCCGCCGAGCATCCAGAAGGCCGGCCACATGCCCTGCCCGCGGGGGAGCTTCATGCGGGTCTCGAAGTGGCCGTAGGCCTGGCTGAATTTCTGCGGGGTGGACAGCCGGGCCGAGGTGTACTGGCAGGTGCCGTACCAGCACTGGTAGTTGGCCGGGTTCTCCTTGCGGGCGGTGATGACCAGGTCGCCCTGCCCGTCGAGCGCGGCGTTGTGGGTGCCGCTGGTGTAGTACTCGCGCTCGTGGTTGTTGACGTTGTCACCGGTTTCGTAGCCCCATTTGGAGCTGTCGACCGCGCTGCCCGCGGCGCCGTTGAAGTCGTCGGTGAAGGTGGCGGTGGCGGCCGCGGGGGCCACGTCGGGCGCGGCGGCGGCCCGGTGCGGGGACGCGGTCTGCTGCAGCAGCCCGCCGAGCAGCAGGGCGGCGGCGGCCAGCAGCGGGAGGGGGCGTATCCGTCTGATCCGTCGGGTGGGGGGTGATGCCGACATGCCGGGCTCCTCGGTAGGGGCGGCGGAAACACGGGACCGGAGCACACAGGGAGGTCATGCTCCTGACAGGCGGCGAGCCGAATCGCACCCCCGGCGAGTCGTGTGCACCGGGGGGCTACTTCGCTCACGTCTTAGTTCAGGACGTGATTTAAATGGCGGGGAGAAGTGCCGTCAATACTTCCGGCAAAGGTCTGTACCAAGAACTTTCCTCGGGCCGCTCAGAGTTCGCGGCGTCGCACCAGCATCGCCAGCACCAGGACGCCGGGCATCAGCGGCAGCCAGGTCGTGACCAGCCGGTAGCCGAGGACCGCCGAGGTGGCCGCGACCGCGGAGGCGCCCGCGGTGATCAGGGCCAGGCCCAGTGCCGCGTCGAGCGAGCCGAGCCCGGCCGGCGTCGGCAGCCAGCCGGCCGCGGTGCTGGCGAACAGGTACGCCACCACCACGCCACTCACCGGCACCGGGGCGTGCACCGCGCGGGCCACCGAGACCAGCACGGCCGCGTGCATGGCCGGGAAGGCGAGCGAGCCGCCCCACAGCGCCGCCACCCGGGCGCGGTTGCCGTGCAGCACCCGGACGTCGTGCGCGACCGAGCCGAGGAAGTCCCGCAGCCGGTCGCGCAGCCGGCGGGCGCACCGGATCAGCACGACGCCGCCCGCCACGATCGCCGCCGCCACACCGGCGATCACCAGGGGATGCCTGGGGAGCCCGGGTCCGCCGCCGATGACCCGGTGCAGGTGCAGGGCGCCGGGAAAGAGCCCGAGCACCGCGAGCAGCAGCGCGATCCGGCCGATCGCCGCGGCGCCGGCGCGTACCGCGAGCGCCGCCACGGAACGCGTCGGGGTCAGTCCCCTGCGCACCAGGAACCGCAGGTTGACGGCATTGCCGCCGACGCCCGCGGGCAGGATGTGGTTGGCCGCGGAGGCGGCGAACTGCGCGGCGAGCAGCAGCCCGGAGGGCAGCCGTTCGATCACCGCGCCCTGCAGGGCGGTGGCCGAGAAGACCCAGGTCATGAAGGCGGCCAGGCAGGCCACGGCGATCCACTCGCCGTCCGCGGACCCCAGCTGGCCGGCACTGGTGTTGATCATCGCCCACTTGCTGGTCACCAGGGCCGCCACGGCGACCACCGGCAGTACCACCGCCATCGACCGCGCAGAAGTGCGCTGCCAGCCGGCACCCTCGTTGCGGGCGATGGACACGGGGACTCCTCGTCGCGTGGGGCACGGCGGGCGGACGCTCCAGCCCAGGTTAGGCGGCCGCGGCCACCTCGTCCCCATCGCACACGGCCACCTGGGTCAACGTCTGACAAACAGCTGTCGACGACTCGGTAGGCGGCCGATCCGGACATTCCGCCTCCTGGCACGCCGGACCGCCGGCCCGCGCTGGCTGCGCGGGACCGGCGGCCGTCTTCCTCTTCCTTTCGGCGAGGCCGGGCGCGGTGAGAGGTCCGCGGACCGGCCGTTCAGGGGGTCAGCGGATCACGCGGCCGGCGCGGTCCACTGCTGGTTGGCGGCGCCGCTGCAGTCCCATATCTGCAGCCGGGTGCCGTTGGCGGAACTGGGCCCCGTCGCGTCCAGGCATCTGCCGGACTGCGGGTTGACCAGCGTGTTGTTGGCGCCTCTGGTCCAGACCTGCGAGGCGGTGCCGTTGCAGTCGTACAGCTGCACCTTGGTGCCGTTGGCGGTGCCGGCGGACGCGACGTCCATGCACTTGCCGAGCGCCTGGAAGGTGGTGCCCGAGGCGGTCCAGGACTGGGCGGTGGTGCCGTTGCAGTCGTACAGCTGCACGGCGGAGCCGTTGGTGGACGAGGCGCCGGCGACGTCGACGCACTTGCCGCCGTAGCCGGTGATGGTGCCGGTGTGGCCGCCGGTGCTCCCGCCGGACCCCGGGGTGCCGGCCCAGGTGAAGGTGGCGGAGGCGCCGCCGGGCAGCGAGTAGGAGAAGTTCTCGTTGCCCCAGTTGACCCGCAGGGTCTGCGCGGACGACGACTCGTTGTAGGCGATGAGCGCCTTGGAGCCGTCGGGGTTGCGCCAGGCGACGTTGCGGACGGTGGCGTTGTCGGAGGAGGCGATCCGGGTGGCACCGGGCTTCACGAACTTGGTGAGCTGGCCCATCGTGTAGTACTCGATCGTGTAGTCCACCTGCCCGCTGCGGCTGTCGCCGTTGTGCACGGTGATCAGTCCGGTGCAGGTGCCGCAGCCGCCGTTGTGCGGCCCCATGTTCTGGTCGACCGCCAGGCTCCATTTGACCCAGCTCTGGCCCCAGTTGCGGGTGTAGTCGATCAGGTTCTCCATGTCCTCCTTCTGCTGGTTGGCGATCCAGGTGCCACCGGAGTGCTCGGTGTCGAAGGCGGGCAGGTTCGGGTACTGGTTGTGGATCGTGGTCTGCTCACCGACGCTGCCGCCGTAGCCGTGCCAGGCGATCCCGCCGAAGTTGGGGTCGTTGCGCACGGCGGCGTCGGTGACGGTGGGGGCCGCGTAGCTGTCGTACGTGTCCCAGTTCCAGTCCAGCGCCAGGACCTTGGTGGACAGCCCGGCCGCGTGCAGGGCGGGCAGCAGGTTGGTCTTGGTGAAATACGCCAGGCCCGAGCCGTCCCACTGCGCCGACGGGTAGCCGCTGCAGCAGGTGGGCTCGTTCTGCACGGTGACGTAGTCCACCGGGACGCCCTGCGCCTGGTAGGCCTGCAGGTACTTGACGAAGTACTGCGCGTAGGCGGCGTAGTACTGCGACTGCAGCCAGCCCTGGCTGTAGGCGCCGTTGTCCTTCATCCACGGCGGCGGGGTCCAGGGCGTGCCCATGACCTTGACGTTCGGGTTGAGCTGCCGGGCCTGCTTGGTGAGCGGGACGACGTCGGCCAGGTCGTGGGCGATGGAGAAGTGCGCCAGCGACGGGTCCGTCTGGCCCGCGGGCATGTCGTCGTACGTGTAGTTGCCGCGCGCCAGGTCGGAGGCGCCCATGGGGTTGCGCAGGAAGCCCAGGCCGATCCCGTTGACCGGGTCGAACAGCTTCTGCATGACCGTGTTGCGGGTCGACGCCGACAGGGCGCCGCTGCTGTTCATCAGCCAGGCCGCGGTGTCGGTGAACGACGCGCCGCCGCCGGTGAACTGCTGGTAGGTGGTGCCTTCGTCCACCGTCACGTTCTGCCCCGACCCGCCGGTGCCGGACGCGAAGGACAGCGGGGCCTGCTGTTCCAGGCCCTTGACGACGTTGCGGCCGCCGGAGTCGTTGGTGGTGGTGAGGTAGACCTGCACGCCCTCGCCCGCGGCGTGCGCGGTCGCGGGTACGGCGAGCATGGGGGTGATCGCCGCGGCTGCGGCGGTGAGCGTCCCGACGATGACGCGTCGCAGTCGGGATCCGGAGGATCTGCCCGTGTGGGGCCGGGTTGCTGCGCTCATGGGTCGTTGCCTTTCTCGGCACGGCGCGATGGCATGGGCCTGACATGGTCAGGCATGCGGTGAGGGGGTCCGCACGCTTGTTTCACACCTTGTTTCACGACTTATATCGCGACGTGATTTAACTAGGGCGCATCACGGCCGTCAAGGGATCGAACGGCGTGCGCTGCGGTGAAACACCATGTAACGCAAGGCGGTTGACCGCTTCAGCGGATGCCGCGGCCCGGCGTACGGGCATACCTGAGGGCCCGCGCACGACAGGTGCGGGGACGCTGGTGGAGCGGGTCGGTCAGGCCAGGCAGGGCGCGGTGCTGCCGCGGGGCACGAGGGCCGGCGGCGGGAGCAGGATGTCGGGGACGGGGGTTCCGTCGATCAGCGAGAGCAGCGCGGTGGCGGCCCGCTCCCCGTACTCCATGACCCGCCGGCTCACCGCGGTCAGCGCGGGGTGCACCAGCCGGCACAGCTCGCTGTCGTCCCAGGCGACGAGCGACAGTTCGGCGGGGACCGCCACGCCCATCTCCTGGGTGACGCTCAGCGCGGCCACCGCCATCACGTCGTTGTCGTAGACGATCGCGGTGGGCCGCAGCGACCCGGACAGCAGCCGCCGGGTGGCCCGCGCGCCGTCCTCGCCCGAGTAGTCGGTGTAGACGCACGGCACGCCGTCGATGCCCAGTTCCGCCGTGGCCGCGTCGAAGGCCTCGCCGCGCTCCCTGGTGTGCACGAAGTGCGCGGGGCCCGCGACCCGGGCGATCCTGCGGTGCCCCATCGCGGCCAGGTACGCCAGCGTCTCGCGCACCGCGGCGCCGTCGTTGATCCACACCGACGGCACGCCGGAGGTGACGGCCGCGTGGCCGATCACGACCGCGGGCAGGCCCAGTTCGGCGACCAGGCCGAGCCGGTGGTCCTGCTCGCGCAGGTCGACCAGCAGCACGCCGTCGACCCGGCGCTCGCCCCACCACCGCCGGTAGGCGAGCTCCTCGGCCCTGGCGTCGTCGGTGACCTGGAGCAGCAGCGCGGTACCGGTCGGGGCGAGGCCCGCCTCGACGCCGGAGATCAGCTGCATGAAGAACGGCTCGATGCCCAGCACCCACGCCGGCCGGTCCACCACCAGCCCGATGGCGCCGCTGCGCCCGTCGGACAGCGCGCGGGCCGCGCTGCTGGGGTGCCAGCCCATCCGCGCGGCGATCTCCAGGATCCTGGCCCTGGTCTGCTCGGAGACGCCCGCCTTGCCGTTCAGCGCGTAGGACACGGCACCCTTGGACACGCCGGCGGCCTCGGCGATGTCGGCGATGGTGGGACGCTTCTTGGGGCTCATGTCGGCCTCGATACGGCAGGGCGGCCCGCGGGCCGTGAACGGCGGGTGGGGCGTGGGGGGATGGGCTGGCTTGTGTCGGTGCCGGGCGGGTCCGCCCCCGGTGGCGCGGGTGATCGGCCCGCACACCTTAACAACGCGGAACGCGCCCCGGCACGGCCCGCCGGCCGCCGGTCCGACCGCTCGCCCTCAACCGGTTGAGCGGGAGGGCCGGTCCCAGGAAGCTCCGTGGAGGGACCGGCCCTGACCGCTCACGCCCGGGTGGCCGAGATCTCCAGCCGCACGTAGTCCGCGACCGGCTCGGCGAGGCGGCCGGCCACCGCCTTGACGAACGGCTCGCGGTCGGCGTCCGCCATCGCGTCCAGGTGGGCGCCCAGGATCACGGTGGCCAGATACGCCTCGAACTGCTCGCCCGGCTCGAACCTGGCCGGGTCGGGCCGCAGCGCCACCTCGACGTCGGTGAAGCCGGCCGCTGCCAGGCGCCGCCGGGTGTCCTCCTCGCCGGCGAAGTCCCACATGTCCGGGGCGCCGCCGCGGACGTCGGCGACGGCCGCGTTGACCGCGGCGATGTTGCCGCGGCCGCCGCACTCGGTGACCAGGCGGGCACCGGGGCGCATCCGGGCGGCCAGCGCGCGGAAGAGCGCGGCGTGGTCCTCGATCCAGTGGAAGGCGGCGACGCTGAAGACCGCGTCGACCTCGCCCTCGAAGGGCAGCGGTTCGGTCAGGTCGGCGTGCACGACCTCGACCCGGTCCAGCCGGCCGGCCAGCCGCTCCCGTAGTTGGTCCAGCATGCGGACCGAACCGTCCACCGCGACCACCCTGCCGTCCGGCAGCAGGTCGAGCAGGCCCTCGGTGTCGCGGCCGGTGCCGCAACCCGCGTCGAGCACCCGCTCGTCGCCCTTGAGCGGCAGTCTGGCCAGCGTGCGCCGTCCCCAGCCGAGGTGCGGCAGCGGCAGGGCGTCGTAGGTCTTCGCGTCCCATTCCCGAGGCATGGCGTGGTGTTCCCGTCGTCGTTGGGGGTTCGGGGATCACGCTACGCCTCGGCGTCCGCATGATGACACCGCCGTCTCACGATGTGGGCTACACGGTGGTCGACCAGGCGGGTTTGCGGTCCTTGTCGACCAGCGCGGCGCGCACGCCCTCGTGGAAGTCGGCGGTGCGTGCGGTGCGGCACGCCGACTCCAGCTCCCGCGCCAGGCACTGCTCCAGCGTCGAGTCCGCGCCGGCCCGCAGCAGGTCGAAGGTCATCGCCAGGCTCGCCGGCGAGGCCGCGTCCAGCAGGGCCAGCGTGTCGCCTGCCCAGTCCCGCGCCCGCGTCTCGGCCGCCAGCCTGGCCCGCACCTGCGCGAGGTCGGGGGCGGAGAAGCAGCGGGCGATCTCTTCCACGTGGGCAGGGGGCGGCGGGCTCTGCGTCCTCGCGGCGAAGTGCCGCAGCACGGCGTCGGGCCCGTCGCCGGCCGCCGCCAGCGCGGCCTCCAGAGCCGGCAGGTCGGCCGCCGTGACGTAGTGGGTGGCGAGCCCGCAGGCCACGGCGTCCTGCCCGCCGACCCGCGCCCCGGTCAGCCCCAGATACCAGCCGAAGGCGCCCGGCAGGCGGGGAAGGAACCAGCTCGCGCCGATGTCGGGGAAGAAGCCGATGCCCGTCTCCGGCATGGCGAGCACGGCGCGCTCGGTCACCACCCGCGCGGAGCCGTGCACGGAGATGCCCAGGCCGCCGCCCATCGCGTAGCCGTCGATCACGGCGGTGTACGGCTTGGGATAGCGGGCGATCAGCGCGTTGAGCCCGTATTCGGCGGAGAAGTACGTACGGACCGCGGTGTCGTCGCCGGCCAGGCCGGCGGCCCGTACGGCCAGGATGTCGCCGCCCGCGCAGAACGCCTTGGGCGAGGTGCTGCGGACGACCACGGACCGTACGGCGGGGTCGTCCCGCCACGCCGTGAGGGCAGCGGTCATGCGGCGGACCATCGTGAGGTCCAGGGCGTTCAGCGCGGCGGGGCGCGCCAGCGCCAGGACCGCGGTGCCGCTGTCGTCGACCCGGGTCTGCACGGAGTCCGCGGGTTCGGCCCGGTCCGGCTTGCGCATGCTGGCTCCCCTGCGTCGAACGGCCTGCCCTTCGCAGGCTGCCGCTCCATGAAAACACCCGGCCCTTGCAGGCCTTTCCTGAGGCCGCCGGATCTGCCGGCCGCACCCCGGCGCGCGGGGCGGGGCGGGGGCGCACCCGGGAATTGATAAGGTGCGGGCGGGTCGTGACTGGCGCGCTGGGATGGGGTCAACCATCGGGGAGCGGCTCGGCGGGAGATGAGAGCCGTGCGCCTGGGCCGTCCGTTGACGACAACCGGAGGACCGCCATGGCAGCAGACGCGTACAGCACGGAGTCGATCGCCTTCCGCAGTGCCCTTGAGGTGATCCGCGGGGTCGAGCCGCGGGTGGCCGACGCCATCGGCGCGGAGCTGGCCGACCAGCGCGAGATGCTCAAGCTGATCGCCAGCGAGAACTACGCCTCCCCCGCCGTGCTGCTGGCGATGGGCAACTGGTTCAGCGACAAGTACGCCGAGGGCACGGTCGGCCGCCGCTTCTACGCCGGCTGCCGCAATGTCGACACCGTCGAGGCCCTGGCCGCCGAGCACGCCCGCAACGTCTTCGGCGCGGCGCACGCGTATGTGCAGCCGCACTCCGGGATCGACGCGAACCTGGTGGCTTTCTGGGCGGTGCTCTCGCAGCGGGTGGAGACACCGGGGCTCGCCAGGGCCGGGGTGCGGCAGGTCAACGACCTGTCGGAGCAGGACTGGGCGCAACTGCGGGCGGAGTTCGGCAACCAGCGGATGCTGGGCATGTCGCTGGACGCCGGCGGCCACCTCACACACGGCTTCCGGCCGAACATCTCGGGGAAGATGTTCGACCAGCGCAGCTACGGCACCGACCCGGTGACCGGTCTGCTGGACTACGAGGCGCTGCGGGCGACGGCCCGCGAGTTCCGCCCGCTGATCATCGTGGCGGGCTACTCCGCCTACCCCCGGCTGGTGAACTTCCGCATCATGCGGGAGATCGCCGACGAGGTGGGCGCGACCTTGATGGTCGACATGGCCCACTTCGCGGGCCTGGTCGCCGGCAAGGTGCTGACCGGCGACTTCGACCCGGTGCCGCACGCGAACGTCGTCACCACCACCACCCACAAGTCGCTGCGCGGGCCGCGCGGCGGCATGGTGCTGTGCGACGACTCGCTGGCCGAGCACGTCGACCGCGGCTGCCCGATGGTGCTCGGCGGCCCCCTGCCGCATGTGATGGCGGCGAAGGCGGTGGCGCTGGCCGAGGCGTCCAGGCCGGAGTTCGGGGCGTACGCGCAGCGGATCGTGGACAACGCGCGGGCGCTGGCCAAGGGGCTGCTCACCCGGGGCGCGAAGCTGGTCACCGGCGGCACGGACAACCATCTGGTGCTGATCGACGTGTCCGGCTACGGCCTGACGGGCCGGCAGGCCGAGGCGGCGCTGCTGGACGCGGGCATCGTCACCAACCGCAACTCGGTGCCGCAGGACCCGAACGGCGCCTGGTACACCTCGGGCATCAGGATCGGCACTCCCGCGCTGACCACCCGCGGCCTCGGCGTCCAGGAGATGGACGAGATCGCCGGGCTCATCGACACGGTGCTGTCGGGCACGACGGCCGCGGCGGCGCCCAAGGGCGGGCTGTCCAAGGCGCACCACGTGCTGGACGCGGCGGTCGCCGACCAGGTCGCCAAGCGGGCCTGCGACCTGCTGGCCGGCTTCCCGCTCTACCCGGGCATCGACCTGAGCTGACCCGCGTACCGCACATGGCGAAGGCCCGGCCGGTTCGGCCGGGCCTTCGCCATGTGCCCTACGCGTCAGGTGAAAGACGCGTAGGTGAAGGCCGCGTCAGGTGAAGGACCAGAGCACGCCGTGGCCCGCGATCACCACCCCGACCTGGATCGCGAGGGCCGCGACACCGAGGGCGAGGCCGAGGAAGGCGCGGGCGCGGCGGCGGGTGCCGCGGGCCAGGGCGGTGAGGGCCAGCACGATCGCGGCCGGGCCGAGCACCAGGTTGAGGACCAGCAGGCCGGGCAGGCCGAGCAGGAAGGAGGCGACGGCCATGCCGTCGGCGTCACGGGTGGGAGCGGCCGGCGTGCCGGTCGCGGCCGGGTGGGCTGCGGTGTTCACGGTGTCCTCTCCAGGAAGCCGGGGGAAGTGCGCGGTTCGGGGTTCCGCCGCGTTCGCGGCGCGGCGTCGGGTCAGCCGCGGTGCCGGCCGACGGCCTCGCGTATCGCGAAGGCGAGCAGCCAGACCGCGATGGCGGCGGACGCGACGGTGAACGCGGTAAGCGAGATGTGGGCGCTGGTGCCCATGATCACGCCGAAGCAGAGCAGGAGGACGACGAGGCTCATGCCGACTGCACCTCCGAGGTGTGGGAATTTGGGATAACACTTGTTCACTGAGTCCGATTCTACAGTGGCGGATTCGGGAGAACGGTTGTTTACTGAATGACATGAGTCACACACCGGGCATCCGGCAGGCCCAGAAGGAGCAGACCCGGCAGGCACTGCTGGACGCCGGGCTGCGGCTTCTCGACCGGCAGAGCCTGAGCAGCCTGGGTCTGCGCGAGGTGACCCGGGCGGTCGGAGTGACGCCGGCCGCCTTCTACCGGCACTTCCCCGACATGGCGGCGCTGGGCGTGGCCCTGGTCAGCGAGGCGCTGGGCAGCCTGCACGCGGTGATCAGGAACGCGATGACCGCCGGCGGCCAGGACTCCGACGAGCTGATCGACCGCACGGTGGCCATAACCGCGGGCTACGTGGACGAGCACCGCGCGCACGTCCGCTTCATCGCGCGCGAGCGTTACGGCGGGGTGCGGCCGGTACGCCAGGCGATCGCCGCCGAACTGGGGCGCTTCACCGACGAGGTGGCGGCCGGGCTCGCGTCACAACCGGTGTCGGCGGGGTGGAACGCGGCGGACCTGCGGGTGCTGGCCGGGCTGTACGTCGACCACATGGTGCTGACGGCCGCGGCCATCATGGAGGCGCCGCAGGACGATCGGGCGGCGCGGGAGGAGATCACCCGCGCGGCCCGGCTGCAGATGCAGATCATCAGCGTGGGGCGGAGGCACTGGGACGAGAGGCCGGCGTGATCACGCCCAGCGCTGCCGGCGGCGGGGCGCGCGCTCTCGCCGGCGCGAACGGTGAACCGCTCGCGCCGGCGCCCTCCCCCTGATGTCGCCGCGCTCCCCCGCGCGAGCGAACCCGGCGCCCTTGGGCACCATTGCCCCGATGGTGGACCAGGCAGTTCGTCCACGGGAGGACAGAACGCGCCAGACAGCGGACGGAACGCGCCAGCCCGGGCGTAGGCTTCGGGAGCGCTCCCGACGCGGCGCGCACCGGGCTGTCCCCTGGTCGCCCCCACCCGCACAGACCGCCGCAGACAGCAGACTTGCCGAGGTGACTGGCATGCCGCACTCCGAGCCTCCGCCGCCGGCCGCCGCCGAGCCGGCCGCGACCGCCGCGCTGACCGACTGCGTCGTGGTGCCCAGATTCATCGCCAGAGCCGCCGCGCGTGACGGCGCGGAGGCCGACGCGCTGGTGAGGGCCGCGGGCCTGCCGACCGCGCTGCGCGCCCCGGACACCGCGCGGATGCCGTCGGCCGGCACCTTCCGGCTGTGGCGCGAGGTGCTGACCCGCACCGGGCGGGCCGACGCGGGCCTGCTGACCGCCATGCGCTACCGGCACGGGCACTTCGACCTGGTCGACTATCTGATCAGCACCGCGCCGACCCTGGGGGAGGGCCTCGCGCTCGGCGCCAGGCACGTGCACCTGGTGAGCAGCAGTTCCCGGCTCACCACCGACGTGTCGGGCGACGAGGTCACGGTCACCTACGACATCCTGCGCCCGGACCACGAGATGCGCGGCGTGGTGGCCGAGTTCGTCCTCGCGGTACTCACCGGGCAGCTGCGGCACGGCACCGGGAAAGCGCTCTCGCCGATCCGGGTGTCCTTCGCCCACCGGGCACCGCGGCGGACCACCGCGCACGCCGACTGCTTCGGCAGCGCCAGGGTCGACTTCGGCGCCCCCGCCGATACGCTCACCCTGCACCGCAGGGACCTGGCGCTGCCGATGGTCACCGCGGACCCGGCGCTCGCCGCGATCATCAAGCGGTCCGCCGCGGCCTTCCCGCCCCCACCGCTGGGGCCGGCCGACCCGCTGCCGGGCCTGCGGACCGCGATCCTCGCGCAACTGGCCGACGGCCGACCGTCGTTGAGCAGCACCGCCCGCAGTCTCGCGGTCAGCCCGCGCACCTTGCAGCGGCGGCTCGCCGAGTCCGGCACCACCTGGCGGGCCGAACTCGACTCCGTACGCAGGGAACGCTCGGCCGGCCTGCGCCGCTCCGGCACCGACTCCGCCCAACGCGCCGCCGCACGGCTCGGCTTCGCCGAGACCCGGTCGCTGCGGCGGGCGATGAACCGGTGGGACGCCCGCGACACCGGCCGGGCGGCGGCGCCGGCCCCCCGACCGGAACAGGAGCCGTGAGCGCATGACCGGCGGCCACGACGACCGGCGGGAGCCCGGGGAGCACGCCGAGGGCGGCGACCCGGTGTGCTGGCTCGACCGGGTCTGCGTCACGTGCGGTGCGATGCGCGAGGACATGAGGGCCGACCGCTGCGCCCGCTGCGACGCCCCCTTCCCCGGCGCCGAACACCCGGGCGGTACGCGGCAGCCGCCCGCCGGCTGATCCCGCTCGACCCCCGAGTCCCCTTCTCCCGTACCGCAGGAGCGACCAGCACATGTCCGAGCACGTCGCCGTCTTCAGCGCGACCGCCGGCTACCGGCACGACTCGATCGGCGCCGGCGCCGCCGCGCTCGCCGAACTCGCCGCACCCGAGGGCCTGTCGGTACGGCACACCGAGGATCCCCGGGAGCTGACCCGCCTGCTGGCGTCGGACTGCGCCGCGGTGGTCTTCCTCTCCCCCACCGGCGAGGTGCTCGACGACGGCGCCCGGCACGCGCTGCGGGCGTACGTCACCGGGGGCGGCGGCTTCCTCGGGGTGCACGCCGCGACCTGCGCCGAATACGACTGGGATTGGTACGGCGAGCTGACCGGGGCGCGGTTCACCGGGCATCCCGCCGTGCAGACCGCCGCGGTGACGGTGGAGGACCCGGGCCATCCCGCGACCTCGCACCTGCCGCGCGCCTGGGAATGGACCGACGAGTGGTACGACTTCGCCGCCAGTCCGCGCGGCGCCGGTGTGCGGGTACTGGCGTCGGTGGACGAACGGCGGTATGAAGGCGGCACGATGGGCGCCGACCATCCGCTGGCCTGGTGCCGGCAGGTCGGTGCGGGCCGGTCGTTCTCCACCGCGCTCGGCCACACGGAAGAGGCCTACGCCGACCCGCGCTTCCTCGCGCATCTGCGGGGGGCGCTGCTGTGGTCGGCCGGGCGCGCGCAGGGCTGATCCGGTCGCCGGGGGGCGCGAAAACCGGCCGCACGCCCGGAAATGTCGGCGTTCGCGGGCGCAATCGGCGACGACGCTACTACCCTGAGTCGCCGGGCGGGGTTGGGTACGGCGAAGGCCGGGAGGACCGTATGGACGTGAGCGGCGCGGACACGGCAGAACCCGAGCGGTCGGGCGGTGCGCCGGCCGACCAGTTGGCCCGGCTGCTCGAAAGGGCGGACAACGGGGCCGCGGCGGCACGTCGACTGGACGCCGTCCGCTTCGCTTTGATGCACTACTGCGGCCTCCAGTCGTGCCGCCACACCAAGGGCCCGCCGCGGCGGATGAACCGGCGGACCTTCCGGCACAGCTTCCTGCTGCCGGACGGCAGCGTGCGGGTGCTGTGGGAGCTGGAGCACGACACCGGCCCTGACGCGCTGACCCACCGCTCGGTCTTCACCGAGCAGGAGGGGCTGACGCTCGCCGAGTGGGAGGTCGACACGGCCTTCGGCGGGTCCACGGGCCCGCAGGAGATGCCCTACGACGCGCGGACCGGCGCCCCGCGGCTGGACCGCGCCACCGAGGACGTGGACGCCCTGCTCGCACCGGGCCCGGAGAACGCTCTCCGGCGGGCCTACACCGAGGGCGACTCGGCCGAGCACGCCAGGCGGCTGCTGCGCAGGGCGGCCAACACCGGCGCCGGCGCGCCGGGCAGCGACGTCGGTATCCGGCTGCGCGCGGCCATCGCGCACGACATCAGCATCGTCACCCGTGGAACGGCGCTGGTCGCCGGCCGCCACGTGTCCTGGTCACTGTACGAGCACGCGTTCCTGCTGCTGGACGGCAGCGAGGTGAGCCTGTGGGAGATCGACCACACCCGCACGCCGAGCGGCGACCCGGTGTGCGAGGTCTACGCCTCGCAGGACGCCGCGATGGACACCGCGATCCGGCGGATCGAGGCGGGCTGAGCGCTGCGCGGCGGCCGCTGGCCGGGGCCGGACGGCAGCGGGTCGGCTCACCGGCGGGTCAGTTCACCGGCACGCCGGCGCCGGGGCGCCCCGCCCTCTCGACGGCCGCGGCGAGCGCCGCGGCGCTGATCAGCTCCTCGTGGGTGCCGGGGCTGCCGCAGGCATAGGCGCCCGAGACCGATCCGGCCAGCACGCACGCCTCCAACGTGGCACCGGAGAAGCGGCTGTGCAGGAAGGCGGTGAGGAAGGCGTCCCCGGCGCCGTTGCTGTCCACCACCGGGCGTTCCGGCGCGACGGCGGGGAAGTGCCGCGGCCCGCTGTCGCCGCGCTCCATGACGTGGCAGCCCGCGGCGCCGTCCGTCGCCACCACCAGGACCGCCCTGCCGTGCTCCAGGATCTGCCGCATGACCGCGGGAATGCGCTCCCCGACGGTGGCGGCGCTGAGAAAGACCAGGTCGGCGCCGTAGGCCCAGGGGTGTGCCGAGGCGTCCTCGCCGTCCCAGGCGTGCAGGTCGGTGGAGACGGTACGGCCGAGCCGCACCGCGTCGGCGAAGACGGCTTCCGCGTGCGGCGAGCGGGAGACGTGCACATGCCGGGCGGCTCCGAGATACGGCAGGTAGAAGTCGCGGGGCAGTGCGAGGTCGTGCGGGTGGCGGCCGTCGAAGAAGGAGAAGCGCCGCCCCTCGCGGTCCACCAGGTTGACGCTGCGCGGGGTGCCGGCCGGCGCCGGCAGATGGCTGAAGTCGAGGCCGGCGGCCGCGTAGCGGTCCAGGATCATCCGGCCCTGCGGGTCGTCGCCGAGGAAGTCGACGAACTTCGTGGACAGGCCCAGCGCGTGGAAGCCCAGGGCCACGCCGTTGCCGGTGTGCGCCACGTAGTCCCTGATCGGCGGGACGGCGAGGAAGTCGCCACCGGGGACGGCCAGTTCGTCCACCAGGACGATGGTGTCCACGCCGGTGCCGCCGACCACCAGCACGTCGTAGTCAGGGCCGGCCGGTGCGGTGCTGGTCATCCGTGCTCCCCGCCGCCGTCCAACGCGCCTCGTCGCGCTGCAACTTGCTGCAAGATATTGCCGAACCGCCCGGGTCCGCAAGAGATCATGGCCGGCGGCGGTTGTTCCGGTCGCCGTCCCGCCGCTCGCCGTGGACGCGCTGCCAGTCGCTCTCCCGCTCCCACTCCCGGGCGCGCTCGTGCTCCTCGTGGTCGGTGAGCACGATCAGCGAGAGCCGCGACAGCGGCGGTACGGGTCCACTGCGGCCCGCCCGGCGCCAGGCGATGGTCACGGTCAGCCGGATCATCTTCCTGGCCGCGTACAGCAGCAGTGCGGCCAGCGGCAGTTCGGCGACCACGGCGGTCACGACGGCGCCGGTCAGATCGTCGCTGTTCCAGTCGAGCACGATGTCGAACCACGCGTCGCAGCACAGCAGCGTGGCCGTGGCCACCGCCCACGGGATGAAGATCTGCAACCGGCGCCAGGCGCACAGCGCGGTGATGCCGAGCGCGACGATCAGCGCGCCGTCGAAGCCGACCCAGGCGTAGCGCCAGTTCGCGACCGTGCGGTGGGTCGGCAGGCTGACCGACAGGTAGGCGATCCACGGGATCAGGAACAGGAAGCTTCCGGTGATGACGGCGAGGAACATCGCCCGCATGTGGCGCACGTGCGGGTCGTTCGGCGACGGGACCTCTGGCTGCATGCGGCCCACTCTGCCCGATGGGCCCCGGGAACCAAGGTCATTTCGCCGCCGCGCCGGACGTGGCCGCCAGCAGGGCGTTGCAGTAGGCGGCGACCCGGCGGCTCCCGCCGGCCTCCCGCTGCAACCGGGCCGTCAACTTGGCCGCGGGCGGGCGGCCGTCGCGTACGGCCGCCGCGTACACCCGGCACAGCGCCTTGACCGCGTGCGGCGGCACGGCGACCCGGGTGTGCGGGGGCGGCGGCGCTCCGGTGGCGGGCGTCCGGGACACGGGCGCCTGGGGTGCCGTGCCGCCCGGCACGGTCAGGGGGCTGCCGGAAGGGGCGCCCGTGGCAGGCGCCGGGGCGGCCGTACGGGCCGCGGGCGCGCGCGGCGGGCCGCCGTGGGCGACGTGCCCGCGGGCCGGCAGGACGCCGGCGCCCGCCGCGACCGCGACGCCGCACAGCGCGAAGACCGCGACCAGCCCGCCGGCCAGCGCCCGCGCGGACCGCAGGGACCGGCGGCGCCGCCGGCCGCCCTGGGCCGGCCTGGCCGCACCTGCCGACCGGACGGTCGCGGCGGCCCGGAAGGCGGAGACCGCGGCCTGCTCCCGCGCGGGATCGACGGCACTTCCGCGTGCCGCGGCGGTCAGCACCACCAGGAGAGCGCTCCACCGCGGATCCCCCGCCTCCCCGCCGGCCACCCGGTCCACCAGTCGCTCGACCTCCGCCGCCCCCGGCTCGCTCCCGCCCCGCACCTCACGCCTCCCCGTCGCCACCGCAGCCCGACCCCCCGCCGCCCGGCGGGTCGCTCGCGCCCGCCGGCTCCTGCTCGCCGGGCCCGCCCACCGCTTCCCGCCCGTCTCCCCCACCGCCCGCGTCCACCGCGCCCGGCACGCCGAGCACACCTGGCCCGTCCATCGCGTCACCCGCGCCCGGCGCGCCCTCCGCGGCAGAGCCGCGCGGCGGGGCGAGTTGCTCCGCGAGGCGGCGCAGGCCGCGGTGGGCGGCGGTGCGGACGGCGCCGGGGCGTTTGCCGAGGACCTCGGCCGCGGCCGGGCTGCTCAGGCCGACGACCACGCGGAGCAGGACGGCTTCCGCCTGGTCGGGGGGCAGGGCGGCGATCATCGCCAGGGCGCGGGCGGTGGACAGGTTCTCCAGGGCGACCCCCGCGGTGTCGGGTGCGGCCGCGGGTTCGCCCGCGACCGTGTCGAGGGCGGTGGTACGCGGGCGGGAGCCGAGACGGCGCAGGTGGTCCAGCGCGCGGTGCCTGGCGATGGTCGCCGTCCAGGCGCGGAAGGCGGCGCCGTCGCCGTGGAAGGCGGCCAGGTCGCGGACGATGTCGTGCCAGGCGTCGGCGGCCACGTCGTCCGCGTCGTCGCCGACCAGACCGCGTACGTATCCCAGCAGCATCGGCTGGACCGCGCGGTAGACGACACCGAAGGCGGCCTCGTCGCCGTCGCGGGCTCGCGTCACGGCGCGGCCGAGCGCCCCGTCGTCCGCCCGGGCACGCCGCCGCCCACCGGCACCGACCACCGTTCCCTCTTCGTACGTCGCGGCACCGCGCATCGTGCCCATGTCCCCGGGGCGGTGGTCCCCGCGGGGTGGCCGTCCCGACAGGTACAGCGCCGGGGCCGCGACAGGTGTCACACCGCGCCCCGGCAGGGCGCGGTGCCGGGAGCCGGGCGGTACGCGCGTGGCGCCATGCCGCCGGCCCCCCTCGCTCGATGGCGGACCGCGCGCCGCCCTCGGGCGCACGGTCCTGCTTCTCACAGCGCTCAGGACGCCGAAAACGTCACACCGGCCCCATCCGCACCCCGCGTGCAAGGGCTGCGGCGCGGGTGCGGACGGGGCCGGGGACAGGACCGGGGCCGGGAAGGGCACGGTGCTCAGTGCGGGAACAGCGAGGGACTGGCGTTGTGGACGAGTTCGAGGGCCTGCTGCGGGAACCACTTGCCCGCCGCCGGGTCCTGGTAGCCGCGCTCGGGGTCGGCGGGGCCCGCCGTGCCGCGGGTGCACTGGCCGTCGGACTCGCCGGGGATCTTCACCCAGAGCCTGGCGTCCTGGAGCGGGTCGCCGGTGTTCAGGGTCGGGCGGGCGCCGAGGCCGCGTCCGGGCGGGTTGCACCAGTCCTGGGCGTCGCTGTAGACGCCGGCAGGCGGGGTCCAGGGGCCCTGGCCGTTGCGGCTGGTGTCGGCGATGAAGTGCTTCATCGCCGAGGGCGCGGTGCGGACGTTGGCGTCCAGCCATGTCTGGGCGTCGTTGACCGGCCAGTACTGGTTGGGGCAGGCGGTCGCGGCGCCGCCGTCCGAGACGTAGGCGAGGCAGGACGACAGCAGCTTGCCGTACCAGGCGATCTCGCTGTCGGAGCGGTAGTTGGAGATGTTGAGGTAGAAGCCGGTGGCGTCGGCGACACCGCCGGCGATCAGCCGCGGCACGATGTCGTTGATGCTGTGCCAGCCGCTGTGGCCCGCGTCGAGGTAGACCTTGGTGCCGGCGAGCGGCTCCAGGGCGTCGACGGCGTAGTGGATCTGGGCGTAGCGCTGGGCGGTCATGGTGCCCTGGGCGTCGTCCATGCCGCAGTCGGAGGGCACCAGGGCCAGCGAGTCGGGCTCCAGGACGACGTCGGCGGGCCGGTTGCCGATGCCGGCCTTCACCGCGTCGATCCAGGCCTGGTACTCGGCGCTGTCGGCGGCGCCGCCGGCGGAGTACTGGGCGCAGTCGCGGCCGGGGATGTTGTAGAGCGCGAGCACCGGCAGGGCGTGCCGGCGGGCGGCGTCGGAGACGGTCTTGTCGACGGCCTTGCGGGTGTCGGCGGGGCTGGTGCCGCCGTCGAACCAGACGGCCTGCGGGGTCAGGGTCATGGCCAGCAGGCCGGCGGCGTCCTTGAGCTGCCGGTGCTTGAGGAGGTCCAGGATCTGCGCGTTCGCGTCCGGGTTGGCCGGCGGGGTGAACAGCGCCGTGGGGGCGGCTGCTTGGTGGCCGGGCGCCGTGGCGTGCGCCGGCACGGCGGCCGTGACGGCGGCAAGTGCGGCGGTGGCCGCGGCGACGGTGAGCGTACGGGTACGTGCGCGGACGCGTGCGGTCATGCGGGTGGGCTCCTTGGGAAGCGGACACGAGTGCCGTTCTGGGAGCACTCCCCGAGTGGGGGGTGGGAGCGCTCCCACGTTCACAAGGAATTAACTCCTCAGCACTGACTGCAGTCAATCCCCTGTGCGGGCTTCAAGAAATGAAGACTCTTCAAGCCCGCACAGGGTCGGGGCCGGACACAGGCGCGAGTCGCGGTCCCCTACTTGAGGGCCCCCGTCACCAGGTCGATCCGCCAGAAGCGCTGGAGCGACAGGAACAGCGCGATCACCGGGAGGACGGAGAGCAGGGTCCCGGTGATCACCAGCGAGTAGAGCGAGGCCTCGGCGGCGCCGTGCCGCAGCATGCTGTAAAGCCCCACCGTGAGCGGGAACTTGTCGTCGGAGGTGAGCATCACGTACGGCAGCAGGAAGTTGTTCCAGATCGCGATGAACTGGAGCAGGAACACGGTCACGAGTCCAGGCCCCATCAGTCGCAGGCCCACCGAGACGAACAGCCGCCCCTCCCCCGCCCCGTCGATCCGCCCGGCTTCGAGCAGCGAGTCGGGGACGGCGGACTGGGCGTAGATCTTGCACAGGTAGATGCCGTAGGGGTTGAACAGCTGCGGCAGCAGCACCCCGACCAGGCTGTCCGTCAGACCGGCCTTGGACAGCAGCAGGTACTGCGGCACGGCGAGCACGATCTGCGGCAGCAGCACCCCGGCGAGGATGGTGTTGAACAGCGCGCTCCTGCCGCGGAACTCGTACTTCGCCAGCGCGTAGCCGGTCGCGGCCGACACGAACGACGCGAGCAGCCCGCCTGCGGCGGCGTAGAAGAAGCTGTTGAGCATCCAGTGCCAGAAGATGCCGCCCTGGTAGGCGGACAGGTCGCGGATGTTGTGCACGATGCCGAGGTCGAGGGACGGCGTGTAGGTGTCGGTGGAGAAGAGCTTGGTGCGGGACTTGGTCGCCGCGACGAGGATCCACAGCGTGGGCACGACGCAGTAGAGCGCGCCGAGCACCAGGGCGGTGGTGGGGAGGACCGCGATCCGCCGCGGGCGGCGGGCCGCCGGCACCGGGGCGCTGCGGTCGCGGGGCGGGGCCGAGGTCCCGGCCATGGCGGTCATGCGGCCTCCTGCTGGACCCGGGACTGGATGATGCGGGCGGTGGCGAAGGACACCGCGAGGGCAGCCGCGGTCAGCACCACGGAGGTGGCGGCGGCCGAGTAGATGTCGGAGTTGCCGAAGGCGTCGTCGTAGATCTTCATCAGCGGCACCCAGGTGGACGACACCGCGTTGGACAGCGGTTTGAGGGTGTTGGGCTCGTTGAAGACCTGGAGTGCGGCGAGCACCGTGAACAGCGTGCACATCACGACGGCGGGCATCACCATCGGCACCTTGACGCGCAGCACGATCTGCCGCTCCGAGGCGCCGTCGAGGCGGGCGGACTCGGAGAGTTCGGCGGGCAGGGCGCGCAGCGCGGTGTAGATGACGATCATGTTGAAGCCGACCGCTCCCCACACCGCGACGTTGCCGACCGAGAAGTAGACGGCGACCTGGCCGAAGAAGTCCACCCGGTCGCCGCCGATGGGGCTGGTGGCGGGCAGGTAGAGGAACCCCCACATCAGCGAGGCGATCACGCCGGGGACCGCGTACGGCAGGAAGATCGTCAGCCGGGTGATCCGCTTGAGCCGGGTGCGCTCCAGATCGAGCAGCACCGCGAAGAGCAGGGCGAAGAAGACCGTGGCGGGCACGGTGACGGCGCCCAGCGCCAGCATCCGCAGCACTCCCGACCAGAGGTCGGAATCGCCCAGCACGTCACGGTAGTTGGCAAGGCCGGCGAAGACGGTGTGGGTGCCGCCGCCGAGCAGGCCGCCGTTGACCTTGCGGCGCTGGAAGCTGAGCAGCAGCGCGTAGCCGCCGGGGGCCACCACGAAGGCGGCGAAGAGCAGTACGGCGGGCAGGACCAGCAGGTACGGGAATCCGCCGGTCCTGCGCGCGGGCGTCGTGGTGCGTGCCATCAGCCGACCGTGAATCCGAGCTTCTTCATGTCCGCGACGGTCGCGTTCTGCATGCTGTCCAGCGCGCCGCTGAAGGAGCCGCCGGACTGCAGGGCCTTGCTGAAACCGTCGGTGTAGCCGGTGAAGGTGACGGTCACGTCGGGGCCCCACATCGGGAAGCTGCGGGCGGCGGGGGCGACCTTCTTCACCTCTGCGTAGAAGTCGGGCTGGTTGGGGAAGAAGGCGGGCGCGGCCTGGAGCACCGGCAGTGAACGGCCCGAGGTGGCGGCCGGGTAGACGTTGATCTGCTTGACCTGCTCGGTCACCGCGGCGTCGTCGGTGTTCAGCCAGGACGCGAACTCGGCTGCCTCCGCCGGGTGCTCGGAGTCAGTGGTGACGGTGGTCGCCGAGCCGCCCCAGATGCCGGTGGCCGGGTCGCCCGCGGTCCAGGCCGGCAGTGGCGCCACCGCCCACTTGCCCTTCGTGCCGGGCGCGATGCCGCCGAGCTGGGCGGGCGCCCAGGCGCCGGAGATCCAGCTGAGGAGCGTGCCGTCGTTCATCTGCTTGTTCCACTGCGGGGAGAAGGACGGGTTCTTGGCGATGCTGCCGCCGTCGACCAGGCCCTGCCAGTATCCGGCCACCTTCTTGGTGGGCGCGTCGGCGATGTCGACCTTCCAGGAGTCGCCGGTGGTGGACCACCAGTCGGCGCCCGCCTGCTGGGCCAGACCGGTGAACCAGCCGGGGTCGGCCGCGTCGAAGTTGGTCAGGTACGACCTCGGGGCCCTGCTGCGCACGGACTTGGCCTCGGCGGCGAATTCGTCCCAGGTCTTCGGCACGCTCAGGCCGTACTTGGCGAACAGGTCGGTGCGGTAGAAGAGCATCAGCGGGGCGACGTCCTGCGGGACGCCGTAGACCTTGCCCTGGAAGACGGTGCTCTTCAAGGTGGCGTCGTCGTACCTGGTGACGGTGTCCTTGGTGTAGTCGGTGATGTCGGCGACGACGCCCTTGGACACCAGCGCGGGCAGCGACTGGTATTCGACCTTGGCGATGTCGGGGCCGTTCTTCGCTTCGTGGGCGGTGATCATCTTCGCCACCAGCTGGTCGCCGCCGGCCGGGTTGGAGAGCTTGACCTGGATGTCGGGGTGGCTGCTGTTCCAGGTGGCCACCACCTTGTCGATGTTCGGGTCCCAGTCCCAGAAGGTCAGCGTGACCTTGCCCTTGCTCTTCGCGGTGCCGGACGCGTCGGACTTCTTGCCGGAACTCCCGCCCCCGCAGGCCGCGGTCGCGACCAGCAGCCCGGCTGCCAGCAGCGCGACTGCGGCGGCGCCGCGCCGTCTTCTCGGTATCACGCTCATGGGGTCGTCCTCAGCTCTCGTGTGTGGCGGTCGTGGCGGGCGCGGTGGCCCAGTCGGGGAAGTCCAGCGGGGTGCGCTGCAGGCCGATCCACTGGCGCCGGGTGAAGCCCGGCATCTGGTTCTCGGCACCGTGCCTGGCGTGCGCGTCGTTGACGTGCACCTCGCCGGCCCGCAGCTGCTCCGCGACGGACAGGCCGCGGATCAGGTCCCGGGTGAAGACCGAACTCATCAGCATGGGCAGGCCGTTGGTCAGGGCGACGGCCTCGGCCTCGGTGTCCACGACGGTGACGGGGATGACGGGCCCGAATATCTCCTCGCGGAAGGCGGGCATCGCCTCGGTCACGTCGGCGAGCACCGTGGGCCGGTAGAAGAGCCCGTCGTAGGTGCCGCCGGTCACCAGCCGGGCGCCCATCGCCAGCGAGGGTTCCACGATGGCGCGGTGCACCCGGTCGAGCTGGGCCGCGCTGATCAGCGGTCCGAGCGCCGTTCCCGGGTCGAAGGGGTCGCCGACGGCGAGGGCCGCCGCCCGGCGGGTCAGGGCGTCGAGGTAGTCGTCGGCGACCGCGCGCTGCACGATGTGCCGGCTGGCGCTGATGCAGGTCTGGCCCTGGAATTCCAGCGAGGCGATCATGGCGCAGTTCGCGGCCGCTTCGATGTCGGCGTCGTCGAGCACCACGAAGGCGTTGCTGCCGCCGAGTTCGAGGCGGATGTCCCGCAACTCCCCCGCCGCGGCGCGGTCGATGGCCAGGCCGACCTCGCGCGACCCGGTGAAGTCCAGCATGTCCAGGCCCTGGTGGCGGGCCAGCGGCCAGCCGGCGTCGGGGCCGTCGCCGGTGACGACGTTGAACACGCCGGGCGGCAGGCCCGCGTGGTCGGCGGCGGCGGCGAGCACCTGGCCGCCGATCACCGGGGTCAGCTCGGCGGGTTTGAGGACCACGGTGTTGCCGAAGGCCAGGCCCGGCGCGAGGGCCCGCATCGCCAGGTTCATCGGGTAGTTCCACGGGGTGATCAGGCCCAGCACCCCCAGCGGCACCGCCCGGGACAGCGAGAGCTTGCCCGCCTTGTACGGCGGCAGGATGTCGCCCCCGCTCTCGCCGACCTGGACCGCGGACAGCGCGAGCTGCCGGATGCTGGTGCCGACCTCGTCCTCCGCCTTGGCCCGCACGCCGCCGGTCTCGCGCATGCTCTGCTCGACCAACTCGCCGTAGTGCGCCTCCAGATAGCCGCAGAAGGCGCGCAGATACCCGGCCCGCTCGGGCGCGGAGAGCGCTGCCCAGCCGGGCTGCGCGGCCCGGGCCGCGGCCACCGCCCGGTCGATGTCGACGGCCGAGCCGAGCGCGTAACTGCCGATCGGCCTGCCGGTCGCCTTCTCCTCGACGACCCCGGTACGTCCGGAGGCGGCGGGCACGAAGGCTCCGTCGATGTACAGCCGGCCGTCGCCGGGTTGGGAGGGCATACGGGCTCCAGGGTGCGGGAGGGTGGCGAACGGTCGCCGCTTTTTCCAGGACTTAAACTAAGTAGCAGCCAATGGGGGGTCAACGGTCGTGACGAACAAATTTCACCGAGATTGCCGAACGCCGGGACGGCGAGGGCGATAGGAGGGGCCGGGGCGAGGGCGGGCGCTGGGGCTGGCCCGAGGGCCGGCGCCGGGGCGGGCGCGGGCACGGGCACGGGCACAGGCACGGGTACTCAGCACCGGGACGGGTGCGCGGACCGGCGCCGGGGCGGGCGCGGGCACTCAGCCGCCGGGGCGGGCGCGTACGCCGCCGCGGCCGGTCAGCTCAGCGGGCCACCGGCGGTGAGCAGTTCGTGCACCGGGAGGGTGGCCGCTCCCAGCGCGACCTGCTCGGGGCCGAGCCGGCCCAGTTCGAGCACGGTGTGCCGCCGCAGGTAGTCCAGGGTGTGCCGGCGGGTGGCGTCGCGAACCGCGGGCAGCATCGCCGGGCCCATGGCGGCACTGACCCAGCCGGACAGGATCACCCGGTCGGGGCCGAGCAGATTGATCAGGTTCGCGATCCCGATGCCGAGGTATTCGGCGGTGGCGCGAACGGTGTCGGCCGCCGGGCCCGGCCGGCCCGCGTCGGCGACCAGCGCGGCCAGCCGCGCCTCGGTGTCGGCGCCGCCGCCCGCCCCGCGCCCGGCCGAGGGCACTTCCGGCAGGCCGGCCAGCCGCCCGTAGCGCTCCAGGATCGCATCCGCGCCGACGTAGGCCTCCAGGCAGCCGTGCGAGCCGCAGCGGCACAGTGCTCCGCCGGCCTCCACGACGGTGTGGCCCCACTCGCTGGTGGTGCTGGTCACCCCGCCCGGCGAGCCGGTGGCGACCGCGGCGCCGACGCCGACCGCGAGCAGGCCGACGATGGCCCGCTGGGCGCCGCGCCCCGCGCCGCGCCACATCTCAGCCTGGCCGAGGGTGCGGGCGCAGTTGTCCAGGTGCAGGGGCGCCGGCACGTGCGGGCGCAGCAGCATGTCGAAGGGGACGTCGGACCAGCCCAGGGTCGGCGCGTGCACCACCCCGTCGGGCAGGACGGCGCCGGGCACCCCGACGCCGACACCGAGCAGCGCGGCCGGGTCGGCGCCGGCCTTCGCGGTGACCTCCTCGATACCGGCCCGCACCAGCTCGGCGAGCACCGCCGGTTCCGGCCGGCCCTCGTCCATCGGGTAGGTCGCGGTGGCGACGGTGTCCAGGGTCCAGTCGAAGAGGCCGACCTGGACATGGGTCTCGCCGATGTCGACCCCGACCACCTGGGCGTATCCGGGGCGCACCTCCAGCAGCGTACGGGGCCGGCCGCCGTCGGAGTCCAGGAGTCCCGCCTCGGCGACCAGGCCGTCGGCCACCAGGCCGGTGACGACGTTGCTCACCGTGGCGGAGCTGAGCCCGGTGGCCTTCATCAGGTCGAACCGGCTGGCGGCGCCGTGCAGGTAGAGCCTGGTCAGCACGGAGGTGCGGTTGTGCCGACGAAGGTCCCTCGTCGTCCGGCCCACCTCGCGCGTCACCGGGCTCCCCCTCATCGTCTCGGTCCCCGCGGTCCGCGTGGCCCGCCGGCCCGGGCGCGGGACCCGGCCGGGCGGAGCCGGGCTGCCGTTCGACTGCACGGCCCCCCCTGGAATCGCGACGCCATGGCACATAGTGCCAGATCGCGGCCTCCCCGCCGCCCTTCGGGGAGCGCTCTCCCGGAATTGCGCCGCCCGGCCGGATCGCGGGCCCCTGCCTGCCGACGCCGCTGGCCGGCCCTTCGGGGGCGCCGACAGGTCCCCACCGTCCCGCCCGCCACCCGGTCACCAGCTCCTGCGGCGGCTTGGGGCTTGCGCGGTCCCGTCGCGGCCTCGTCGCGCGCGACCGGTGACCGGCTCGGAGGGTGACCGCGCGCTGGACGGGCGCCCCCCGTGTCAGGGTCGGGGGGCGCCCGGATCTGGGGTTACAGGGGGTGGGAAAGGGGGTGGTAGGCGCAGGAGGGCCCGGCGTGAAGGGTATAGGGGGCGGGGCGGGGGATCCAGGCGGCGTGCCGGGGCGACCAGCGCTGGAAGGCGCGCGGGTCGATCCTGACCTCGGCGACCGCCGTGGCGCCGGGGGCGGCCTGGACGGCGGCGTAGCCGGCCAGGCGCGGGCTGCCGTCGTCGTGGTCGTCGGGGCCGGTGGTCAGATACACCTGCACGACCTCGCGGCCCGCCCGCGCGCCGGTGTTGCGTACCGTCACCAGGGCCAGGGTGCCGTCGTCGTCGGCCCGCAGCGACTCGTACGCCCACGTCGTGTAGCCCAGGCCGTGTCCGAACCAGTACGCGGGCGCCGCGCCCGCCCGGCGCCAGGCGCGGTGGCCGAGGTAGGGGCCTTCCGCGTAGTGCAGCACCCCGGCGTCGGGGGCGGTGGCGGGCAGCGGGGCGCCGGCGGCGCCGGCGGCCCAGGTGGTGGGGAGCCGGCCGCCCGGCTCCGCGCGGCCGAACAGCACGTCGGCCAGGCCGTGTCCGGCCTCCTGGCCGGGGAACCAGCACAGCAGCACCGCGGGAGCGCTCTCCCGCCAGGGCAGCTCGACCGGGCCGCCGGAGTTGACGATCACGACGGTGCGCGGGTTCACCGCGGCCACCGCGGCGACCAGTTCGTCCTGGCGGCCTGGCAGCGCCAGCGAGGGCCGGTCGAAACCCTCGCTCTCGATCTCGTCGGTGGTGCCGACCACCACGACCGCGGCGTCGGCGCCGCGCGCGCATGCCACGGCCTCGGCGAGCGCCTGGTCCTCGTCGGGACGTGGCGGGTCGGCGGCCAGCGCCACGGCGAGGCCCTGGTCCGGCGCCAGTTGCCGGGTGGCGACCAGGTGCAGCGGCTCGCCGGGGACGACCTTGCGGGTCGCGGTACGGAAGGAGGGGGCGACGTGCACATAGGTCGGGTCGTCCGATTCGGCGGCCACATGGGTGTCGATGAGCGGCTCGCCGTCCGCGTGCAGAGTGACCGCGCCGAGGCCCACCACCGCGAAGCGCCACTCGCCCGGGGTCGCGGGGGTGACCAGGGCGCTGACCTCGACGGTGGCGGCGGTACGGGCAAGTTCCGGTGCGTCGCCGGGCTCAAGAATGCGTCCGCTGAGCCGGTGCTCGGCGCAGACTTCCGTGCCGTCGGCGGCGAGGTAGCGGACCAGCACGCCGGGCTCGCCGGTGCGCGGGTCGCGGGAGTTGCCGGGGTGCAGGGGGGTCGGGCGGGTGGCGAGGCTGACACCTTCGGCGTAGACGACCTCGGTTCCGGTACCGGAGAGCGCTTCCCCGATGCCTTCGAGCGGCGACACGACCGCCTCGGGGAAGACCCCGGCGCTGCCGCCGCCCTGCACCCGCGCGGCGGCCGCGTTCGGCCCGATCACCGCGAGCCGCCTGACCGGCGGGTTCGCCCCGCCCGGGCCCCCGCCGGCCACCGCACCGCCGGCGCCCGGCGCCGCCCCGCCCATGTCCGCGCCGGGCAGCCCCCCGGTCGTACCGCCCGGCGCGGGGTTCGTCGACGCGCCGGTGGGGGCCGGCGCGGGGGTCAGCGGGAGCAGGCCGCCCTCGTTGCGCAGCAGGACGCAGCCGGCCGCCACCGCGCGCCGCAGCAGCCGGCGGGCGGCTTCCGGCGTGGGGGCGGGGGCCGACCGGGGCGGCAGGACGCCGTCCAGCGCGCCGACCCGGGCGGCCAGCCGCAGGATGCGCCGCACCTTGTCGTCGATCGCCTCCTGCGGCACCCGGCCCTCGCGCACCGCCGCCAGCAGCGGCTCGCCCCACAGCGGGTGGGGCCCCGGCATCGCGAGGTCCTGCGGCGCCAGCGCGGCGCCCTCGGTGCTGCGGACCGCGCCCCAGTCGGAGACCACGACGCCGTCGAAGCCCCAGGAGCCCTTCAACGGCTCGGCCAGCAGCGGGCTTTCCGACATGGTGATGCCGTTGACCCGGTTGTAGGCGGACATCACCACCCACACCCCGGCCCGCACCGCGGCCTCGAAGGGCGCCAGGTAGACCTCGTGCAGGGTGCGTTCGTCGACCCGGGCGTCGAGCGTGAGGCGGTCGGTCTCGGAGTCGTTGGCGACGTAGTGCTTGGCGGTGGCGGCGACCCCGCCGGCCTGGACGCCGCGGATGTAGGCGGCCGCGGTGCGCCCGACGAGCAGCGGGTCCTCCGCGTAGCACTCGAAGTGCCGTCCCGCGGCGGGGGTGCGGTGCAGATTGAGCGTCGGGGCCAGCAGGATGTGGATCTGCTTGCGGCGGGCCTCCGCGGCGAGCAGCACGCCGAGCCCGGTGACGAGGTCGTCGTCCCAGGCGGCGGCCAGCGCGGTCGCGGAGGGCAGCACGAGGGCGGTGTCGCGCTCGTCCCACTTCTCGCCGCGTACGCCGGCCGGGCCGTCCGACACGCCCATCGCCCGCAGCCCGACCGCGGGTTCGGGCCGGGTACGGAAGGTGCTCCCGCCCGACAGCAGCCGTATCCTGGCCGGCAGGTCGAGCCGGGCGACGAGGGCGTCGAGCTCCGCCTCGGTGACCGAGGGCGCGGCGGCGGGCTGCGGGGCGGACACGGACCCGGGGGTGATCATGGTCATCCCTTCATGGCCTCCTGCGTGGCGCCGCCCGCGGCGTGACGGCCCATCGGCAGGGGGGCCGCGGTGAGCGGCAGGCTGGAGACGAGCGTCGCGGAAGGACGGGGACAACAACTGGGAGAGCGCTCTCCCGACACCGCGTAGACTCGCCTGCCGCCGGTCCCCGTGTCAAGGCCCGCCCGCGCCGGACCGCCGGGAGAGCGGCCGTACGGACGGGGCATTCCGGCACATCACGGCCAACTGGCCCGGCAGGCGAAGACCGTTCGCGTCCGATCCCTTGACACCCCGGAAACCCAGCGGCAACCATCGGGGCCACTGAGAGAGCGCTCTCCCGGAGTCACGCACCCTCCTCCCACCTGCTCACACCGCACCCCGGGGCCGCTCTCCGCTCTCCCCATCCCACCCCCCACCGCTGGAGTCCGCCATGAGAGCGTCACCCCCGGCACGCCTGCGACCAGGAGCCCTTCCTCCCCCGCTGCGTGTCGCCTTCCTGCTGCTGCTGGCGGTCGGCCTCGCGCTGTACGCGCTGGCCGTCCCCACCACCCCCGCGCACGCCGCAGACACCCTGCTCTCCCAGGGCAAGCCCGCGACCGCCTCCTCCACCGAGGGCGCCGGTTACCCGGCCGCCGGCGCCGTCGACGGCGACGCCACCACCCGCTGGGCCAGCGCCTGGGCCGACCCGCAGTGGCTGCAGGTCGACCTCGGCGCCGCCTCCACCGTCAGCAAAGTGGTGCTGAACTGGGAGAACCACGCGTCGGCGTACCAGATCCAGGTCTCCGACGACGCCTCGCACTGGACGCCGGTCTACTCGACCACGACCGGCGCCACGGGCACCGAGACGCTGACCGTCAGCGGCTCCGGCCGCTACGTGCGGATGTACGGCACCGCCCGCAGCAACGGCTACGGCTACTCGCTGTGGGAATTCCAGGTCTACGGCACCACGGGCACCGGCGGCACCACGGGCGGCACCACCGGTGGGGACACCGGCGGCGCCAACGGCGGCAGCACCGGCACCCCGCCGCCCGGCGACTGGACCACGGTGTGGAGCGACGACTTCAACGGCGCCGCCGGCACCTCGCCCAACGCGGGCAACTGGATCACCGACACCGGCACCGCCTACCCCGGCGGCCCCGCCAACTGGGGCACCGGCGAGGTCGAGACGGCCACCAACTCCCCCGCCAACGTCGGCCTGGACGGCAGCGGCCACCTCAACCTGACGGCGCTGAAGTCGGGTACGGCGTGGACGTCGGGCCGGATCGAGACCAAGCGCGCCGACTTCACCGCGCCGGCCGGCGGCCGGCTGCAGATCTCCGCGACCCTCAAGCAGCCCTCGGTTGCCAAGGCGCTGGGCTACTGGCCGTCCTTCCGGGCGATGGGCGCCGACTACCGCGGCAACCTCGCCTCCTGGCCGGCCGTCGGCGAGAGCGACATCATGGAGGACGTCAACGGGCGCAACCAGCTGTCGGCGACCCTGCACTGCGGGACCGCACCGGGCGGCAACTGCTCCGAGTACAACGGCCTGACCAGCGGTCTGGCGAGCTGCACCAGCTGCCAGAGCGGCTACCACACCTACTCGGAGATCATCGACCGCACCACCTCCGACGAGCAGATCCGCTGGTATCTCGACGGCAACCAGGTGTGGCAGGTCAACGAGTCGCAGGTCGGGGTGTCCACCTGGAACGCGGCGGTGCACCACGGGGTCTACGTCGACTTCAGCCTGCGCATCGGCGGTTCGTACCCGAACGCGGTCTGCGGCTGCACCTCGCCGGCCGCCGACACGACCTCCGGCGGTGTGCTGAGCCTCGACAACGTGACGGTCTCGCAGACCACCGGCAGCGCCCCCGCCCCGCTGACCGACCCGCCGGTGCCGACCGCGCCGAGCAACGTGCACGTCACCGGCGGCCAGGGCAACTGGCAGCTGACGGTGGACGGGAAGCCCTACCAGGTCAAGGGCGTGACGTGGGGCCCGGCCAACACCACGGCCGACTCGCACATGCGGGACCTGAAGTCGATGGGCGTCAACACGCTGCGCACCTGGGGCACCGACGCGGGCAGCAAGCCGCTGCTGGACGCGGCGGCCGCCTACGGGCTCAAGGTCGTCAACGGCTTCTGGCTCAACCAGGGGGCCGACTACGTCAACGACACGACCTACAAGACCAACACCCTCAACGACATCAAGAACTGGGTGACCACCTACAAGAACCATCCCGGCGTGCTGATGTGGGACGTCGGCAACGAGGTCATCCTGACCACGCAGGACCACTACACCGGTGCGGCGGTCGAGCAGCAGCGCATCGCGTACGCGAAGTACGTGGAGCAGGTGGTGCAGGCGATCCACGCGATCGACCCGAACCACCCGGTGACCTCGACCGACGCGTGGACCGGCGCGTGGGCGTACTACAAGCAGTACACGCCGTCGCTGGACCTCTACGCGGTCAACTCCTACGGCGCGGTCTGCAATGTGAAGCAGGACTGGATCAACGGCGGTTACAGCAAGCCGTACATCGTGACCGAGACCGGTGAGGCCGGCGAGTGGGAGGTGCCGAACGACGCCAACGGGGTGCCGACGGAGCCGACCGACGTGCAGAAGCGGGACGCGTACGTCTCCGCGTGGAATTGCATCGTCGGGCACACCGGCGTCGGGCTCGGGGCGACGATCTTCCACTACGGCGACGAGAACGACTTCGGCGGTGTGTGGTTCAACGTCCGCCCCAGCGGCTGGAAGCGGCTGGCGTACTACTCGGTGGCCAAGGACTACGGCGGCACGCCGCAGGCCAACACCCCGCCGGTGATCAGCTCGCTGACGGTCGCCAACAGTGGGTCGGTGCCGGCCGGCGGGCAGTTCGCGGTGTCGGCGACGGCGAGCGACCCGAACGGGGACGCGCTGCGGTATCAGCTGATGTACTCGTCGAAGTACGTGGACAACGGCACCGGGCTGCACCAGGTGGACTTCACGCAGACCGGGAACGGGCAGTTCACGGTGACCGCGCCGAAGACGCTCGGGGTGTGGAAGGTCTACGTCTACGTCTACGACGGGCACGGCAACGTCGGGATCGAGACCAAGTCCTTCCGGGTGGTCCCGCCGCCGGTGAGCGGCACCAACGTGGCGCTCGGCAAGCCGACCACGGCCTCGACCTACCAGACCGACCCGACCGGCGGCTGCCCGTGCACACCGGGCATGGCGACGGACGGCAACATGAGCACCCGGTGGGCGAGCGACTGGAGCGACCCGCAGTGGATCCAGGTCGACCTGGGCGCGACCACCGCGGTCAAGCACGTCCAGTTGGCGTGGGAGTCGGCCTACGGCAAGGCGTACCAGGTGCAGTTGTCGAACGACGGCAGCAACTGGACGAGCGCCTACTCCACGACGACCGGGACCGGCGGGGTCGACACGCTCGACGTCAGCGGCTCCGGGCGCTACGTGCGCGTGACGATCGGGACGCGCGGGACGACGTACGGCGATTCGCTGTACGAGTTCGGGGTCTACGCGTGAGCGGCCGAGCGTGTGACCGGCCAGGCGTGTGACCGGCCGGCCGTGAGCGGGCGACCGTGAGCGGCAGGACCGGATGAGACCGGGGCGGGGCGCGGCAGGCCTGTGGGGGGCTGCCGTACCCCGCCCCATTCGGGCTGTGGCCTGCGCCGGAACCCGGAGAGCGCTCTCCGCACCATGGTATAACTGCACGCATGACGAGCAGCCGTCCGGCGGGGCCACGCCAGCCCACTCTGGAAGACGTCGCCCGGTCCGCCGGGGTGTCGCGGGCGACGGTCTCGCGGGTGGTCAACGGGACGCGGAATGTGGACCCGGAGATCCAGCGGATCGTCCAGGAGGCGGTGGCGGCCACCGGTTACGTGCCCAACCGGGCGGCCAGGACCCTGGTGACCCGGCGCACCGACTCGGTGGCCCTGGTCTTCTCGGTGCCGGCCCACCGCACAGCCGAGGACCCCTTCCTCGGGCAGGTCTTCAGCGACCCGTTCTTCGGGCGGGTGGTCGGTGGTCTGCTGACGGTGCTGCGGCCGCGCGGGGTGCACCCGGTGCTGATGCTCGCCGACTCCGAGGACGCGCGGCACACCCTCGTCGCCAATCTGCGCCAGGAGCACATCGACGGGGTCGCTCTGGTGTCGATAGCGCCGGGCGACTCGCTGCCGTTCCTGCTGACCGAGGCGGGGCTGCCGACTGTGCTGTTCGCGCGGCCGTCGATGCCGATCCCCATCAGCTACGTGGACGTGGCGCAGCAGGCGGGCGCCAAGCTGGCCGCCGAGCGGCTGCTGGCCCGCGGGTGCCGGCGGATCACCACGATCGCCGGCCCCTTCGACTCGCCGGCCGGGCAGGACCGCCTCGCGGGTTTCCGGGAGGCGATGGCCGAGCACGGGCACGCGTACGTGCCCAGCGTGGAGGGCAGTTTCACGCAGGTCGGCGGTGAGCGGGCGATGCGGGAGCTGCTCCAGCGCTTTCCCGACACCGACGGGGTCTTCGTCGCCAACGACCTGATGGCGCAGGGCGCGCTGCTGGTGCTGCGGGACGCGGGGCGCCGGGTGCCCGACGACGTGGCGGTGATCGGTTTCGACGACAGCAGCGCGGCGCTGGCCTCGCGGCCGCTGCTGACCACCATCAGGCAGCCGGTGGAGGACATGGCGGCGGAGATGGCGAAGCTGCTGATGGCGCTGATCGACGATCCGTCGCAGGAGACCCGGTCGGTGATCTTCAAGACGACGCTGGTTCTGCGCGATTCCGCCTGAGCCGGGGTCGCGGCGGGCCGCGACGGAGGCGGTTGCGCGGACGGCGGGTGCGAAAGCGACGCGTATGCGGCCGGGCACGGGCGAAAAGCAGCGCGTACGCGGCCGGGCAGCAGCGAAAAGCAGCGCGTACGCGGCCAGGCGGGTGCGAAAAGCGGCGGGAGCGATGACTTCCGCCGCCCGGACCGGTCTGTGCTTGCGACGGCCGGCGGTCGGCCGGGGCAGGGAGTTCCGCCATGGAGATGGGCACGCCGCGCGTCCTGCTGGAGGGCATCGCCTTCGGCGAGTCGCCGCGCTGGTACGGCGACCGGTTGTGGTTCGCCGACTGGGGCGCCGGCGAGGTGGTCGCGGTCGGTGCGGACGGCGCGCACGAGGTGGTGCTGCGCCCGGACTTCCCGACCTTTCCGATGTGCGTCACGTGGCTGCCGGACGGCGGCGGCCTGCTGGTGGTGTCGTCGAGCCAGGACCGGGTGCTGCGCCGGGCGGCGGACGGTTCGCTGGTGCCGTACGCGGATCTGAGCGCGGTGGCGCACGGCTGGAACGAGATCGTGGCGGACGGCCGCGGCCATGTCTACGTCAACGGCGGCGGCTTCGACCTGATGGCCGGCGAGGAGTTCAGGCCCGGGGTGATCGCGCTGGCCACCCCGGACGGCGCGGCGCGGCAGGTCGCGGACGGCATCGCCTTCCCCAACGGCATGCTGGTCACGTCCGACGACTCGACGCTCATCGTCGCCGAGTCGTACGCGAACCGGCTCACCGCCTTCGACATCGGCCCGGACGGCGCCCTGTCGCACCGCAGGGTGTGGGCGGACCTGGGCGACGGCTGCCCGGACGGCATCTGCCTCGACGCGCAGGGCGCGGTCTGGTACGCCGATGTGCCCAACCAGCGGTGCGTACGGGTGCGGGAGGGCGGCGAGGTCCTCGCGGCCGTCGAGCTGGACCGCGGCTGCTTCGCGTGCGCGCTGGGCGGCCCGGACGGCAGGACGCTCTTCCTGGTCGCGACGAAGTGGGCCGGCGTGGAGAACGCGCGGGGCGGCCCGCGTACGGGACAGCTGCTCACGGTGACGGCACCGGCGCCCGGCGTGGGGCGGCCCTGAGCCCTGCCCCCCTGGGGTACGCCCGCACTCGCGGGGCCAGCCCGGGGCCGGTCAGGCCGCCGGGCCGCCGTTGCCGTGCGCCGGGACGACGATGGCGGTCACCAGCAGGCCGTCGCGGACGATCCAGCGGCCGGTGAAGACCTCGGGCCCGATGCCCTCGGCGAGCAGCGGCCCCGGCACCAGCACCCGCGCGGTGTAGCCGCCGCGGTCGGGCGTGTCGCGCTCGCCTCCCGCTACGGCGTCCGGCGTGTCCGGGTCGGCGGTGAAGAGCAGCTCCGCCTCATGGAAGCCGAGCATGCGGTGGTGGTAGGGATACCAGGCCTTGTAGACGGTCTCCTTGGCGCTGAAGAACAGCCGGTCCCAGTGGATCCGGGGATCGCTCTCCGCGAGGGCGGCGAGCGCGGCCCGCTCGGCGTCGGTGGCGACGATGGAGTCCAGGACGCCCGCGGGGAGCCGGTCGTGGGGTTCGGCGTCGATGCCGAGGGCGAGGATGTCCGTGCTGCGGGCGACGGCTGCCGCGCGGTAGCCGTCGCAGTGGGTGATGCTGCCGACGACGCCGTCCGGCCAGTGCGGTGCGCCGCGGTGCGCGTCGCGCAGGATCGGCCCCGCCGGGACGCCGAGCCGGGCGAGGGCCTCGCGGGCGCAGGCGCGGCCGGCCGCGTATTCGCGCCGCCGTTTGGCGACGGCGCGGGCGACGACAGGCTCCTCCTCGGGATACAGCGGCGCCTCGTCGAGTTCGCCGCCGTAGGCGGCGCGGGAGAAGGCGCCCGGCGGCAGCAGGTGCTCGATCACCGGCGCGCCGCCTGCTGCCGGCCGGCCAGGATGCGCCGGGGTCCGGCGGGGCCGGTGGGGCGGCGGCCCCATTCGCGGGGGTAGCCGAGCGAGACCTCGGTGAAGCGGACGCCGTCGCGCCAGATGACGCGGGGGATGTGCAGGTGGCCGTAGACGACCTCGGTGGCGCGGAAGCGGGTGTGCCACTGCTCGGTCAGCTCGGTGCCGCACCACAGGGCGAAGGACGGGTAGTGCAGAACGGCGGTGGGCTCGCGGTGCAGCGGCCAGTGGTTGGCGAGCACCGTGGGCAGGGCGGGGTCGAGCGCTTCGAGGCGGCGCGCGGTCTCGGCGACCCTGGCGCGGCACCAGTCGTCGCGGCCCGGCAGCGGGTCGGGGTGCAGGAACATCTCGTCGGTGCACACGACGCCCGCCTCGCGTGCCTGGGCGAGCGCCTCCTCCTTGGTGCGGGCGCCGGGGGTGCCGTCGCGCCAGGTGTAGTCGTACAGCAGGAACATCGGGACGACGGCGACCGGCCCGTCGGGGCCCTCCCACAGCGGGTACGGGTCCTCGGGGGTGATCACGCCGAGCCGGCGGGCCTCCTGGACCAGGTAGCGGTAGCGGTGCTCGCCGCGGAGCTGGACCGGGTCGTCGGGCGGTGTCCACAGCTCGTGGTTGCCCGGCAGCCAGATGACGGTGGAGAAGTGCTTCTTGAGGGTGCTCAGCGCCCAGGTGATGTCGGTGGAGCGCTCGGCGACGTCCCCGGCGACCAGCAGCCAGTCGTCGTCGTGCTCGGGCCTGAGTCCTTCGACGATCAGCCGGTTGGCCTGGTATCCGACGTGCAGGTCGCTGATCGCTAGCAGATGCGCCCCGTCAGCGCCGGTCATGGCGACTCCGCCCTCGTCGTGTCGGCAACAGCACGCCGTCGATTCTCCCAGACGGCCGCCCGGCGGCCAACCCCCTACCGATCTTCAGGGGTTGGGCGGCCGGGCCGGTTCAACCGCCCGCGCCGGGGCGGGCCGAGCCGTGCAGCCGGAGCCTTTCCAGCTCGCGCCGGTCCCGCTTGGTGGGGCGCCCCGCACCCCGGTCGCGCAGGCCGAGCGCGAGGACGTCCTCGCGGGGCGGCGGGGGCGGGCTGTTGTCCACGAAGCAGTCGGCGGCGACGGCGGCGCCGACCCTCTTGTTCAGCACCTTGGACACCACGACGATCCGCTCGCGCCCGGCGTGGTGCAGCCGCACCTCGTCGCCGGGCCTGACCGCCTGGGCGGGCTTGACCCGCTCCCCGTTGACCCGGACGTGGCCCGCGCGGCACGCGGCGGCGGCCAGCGACCGGGTCTTGGTGAGCCGTACGCACCAGATCCAGCTGTCGACCCGTACGCTCCCGCCGGGCCCGTCCTGTGCAGCAGCTGCCATACCTGCGAGCCTAACGCGGCGGGCGCCGCCGGGGCACGGTGGTTTCGCCCCCTGCCCCGCGGAGGGGTCAGCAGTGCCTTCTCCAGCAGATGAACCCCGGTCACGTACGTACACGCCAGCGCAGCGGGCCGGGGCATGCCGACCACGGATGTCGGACACCTCGCCGGGGGCCTCAGCGGGCGTAGACCGCGACGAAGTCCCGGGTGGCCTGGGCGTAGTAGCGGTCCGGGGGGTCCTCGAAGTCGAGGATGTTGGTGGGGGTCGGATCGGCGGGGGTGCGGGTGCCGTCGTAGGACATGAAGGAGGGCCAGGCCCTGTTCATGTCCAGCGGCATGGCGCGCACCGCCCCGGCCCGCTGCATCAGCTCCGCCAGCGTCCGCGCGGACAGCGCCTGGCCGACGACCATCACGACGTCGCCCTGCGCGGTGACGCCGACGCCGGAGCGCGGCACGAACATCCGGCTCTGGTCGCTGACGCCCCACTTGGAGTCGTTCCCGATGTCGGGCACGACCTGGCCGCCGTCGACCATCAGCTCCAGGCACTGGCGGACGCCCGTGACGTCGGGGGTCATCCGGACGTCGCGGCCCCAGACGCCGATACGGAAGGAGCCGTCACGGGAGAAGACCTCCGAGGCGGCGCCGTCGCGCAGTTCGCCGGCGGTGCGGCCGTCGAGGTAGAACCCGCCGCGGGAGCCGCCGTCGGTGATGCGGAAACCGCCGTTCCAGGTGGCGACCAGGCCGGTGCGCCGCCCCTTGGGGATGGTCGGCGGCACGTCGAAGGTGCCGCCGGGCTCGCGGAAGCCCGGGTGGAGCTGGAAGCGGGCGTATTTGCCGCTGATCCAGGCGACCGCGGCCTCGTAGGAGGTGTGGGCGCCGTCGGGGCGTACGTAGGTCCCCTGGACGATCGGCTGGTCGTGGGCGGCGGCCAGCGTGCGGTAGACGCCCTCGCCGGGGAGTGCGGGGGTGACCAGCGGCCGCATCGGGGCGTGCAGCGGGACCAGGGGCTGGGCGGGGACGTGCGCGGGGGTGGGGACGGCGCCCTGGGTGGCCCTCATCCGGGCCAGCGCGTCGGCAGGCAGGGTGCCGCCGACCTTCGGCGGGTCCATCGAATACTGCAGGTCCTCCAGCTTGTCGACGGCGAAGCCCAGTTCGTGGTCGCGGGCCCATTCGGCCAGGCGGGCCGTGGTGCTGTCCTTGCCCGGGTAGGTGAGCGCCCGGCCGACGGACCAGCCGAGGGTGCCGACGCAGACGACGCAGACCCCGGTGACCGAGCGGGTGACCAGCTTGCGGCGGCGGAGCTGCCCGGGGGTGAGGTCGCGCCGGTGCTTCCACGGCAGCAGCCGGCGGAGGCGGGTCCTGCCGGGCGGGGCGCCGTCGGGGCCCGCGGCGCGGTCGTCCGGCCGCGGGTCGGTGGTCTGCTGGCTCATCCCGGTCCTTCCGCCGCCCGGATATTTCCGGTGCTCTGCCTGTCCGGCCGGCGGGCGTGCCAATCGCCCGGGGCCCGGGAAGCACCCGCACGCCGCAGCGACGCCACCCCGGCGGGGGTACGTACTGCGCCGGGAGCAGGCGTACGGCCTCCCGCGCGACGACGCGGCCGCGGGCCGGCCCGCCCTAGCGTGGGCGCGTCCGACCCGGGTGCGGGCCCGGGTGACGAGGAGTCGGGAGCCGGCCATGTCCGCCACCACCACCACCGCTGCGGCGGCCGTCGCAGGAGCCGTCCGCGGGGCGCGGCCCGTCGAGCGGCTCGCCTGCGCTGTCGGGGCCGCGCTGGTCGGGTCGGGGCTTTTCCACCTGGGCGTCTTCTTCGTGGACGGCGGTCCGTGGGACGGCCCGGTGTCCTGGCGCAAGCCCTTCACCTTCGGGGTGTCGTTCGGCCTGACGCTGGTCGCGGTCGCCTGGGTGACGTCGTACGTGCGGATACCCGCGCGGACCCGGGAGGTGCTGCTGGCGCTGTTCAGCGCGGACTGCGTGCTGGAGGTCGGCGGGATCACCGTGCAGGCGTGGCGTGGGGTGCCCTCGCACTTCGACATGGAGACGCCCGCGGACACGGCGGTGGCGATGGCGCTCGCGGTGGGGGGCGCCCTGCTGGTGGGGGTGCTCGGCACCTTCGCGGTGGCCGCCTTCCGCGAGGCGCCGGCCGGGCCGGCGGGGATGCCGCTCGCGCTGCGGGCCGGGTTCGCGCTGCTGGTGGTCGGGCTGCTGTCGGGGGCGGCGATGATCGCCCGCGGGGTCGCGGACACCAGGACCGGCCACCAGCAGGCGGCGTATCACTCGACGGGGATGCTCAAACCGCTGCACGGGGTGACGCTGCACGCGGTGCTGGTGCTGCCCGCGCTGGCCTGGGCGGTCTCGCACACGGGGTGGCCGGCGGCCCGGCAGCGGCGGGCGGTGCTCGCGGGGGTGTGGCTGTACGCGGCCGCCGCGGTGGGCGCGCTCTGCTGGAGTGCGGTGACGGCGTAAGGTGCCCCCCGGACGACAGGGGGAGGGCCGGTGGCGGTGCACACGGTGGGCGCGGAGGCGGTGGACGGCCTGCTCGCGCGGGCCGGGACGGCGGCGGAGCGGGTCGCCTCGCGGACGGCGATGACCGGCGGCTCGTACAACGCGCTGTACGAGGTCGGCCTCACCGACGGCACCCGGCTGGTCCTGAAGGTCCCGCCGCCCGCGGGCAGCCCGCGGTTGCGGTACGAGGCGGAACTGCTGTGCGGGGAGGCGCTGTTCTACGAGTCCGCCGCCACGGTGGGGGTGCCGGCGCCGCGGGTGGTGCACGCCGAGTGGTCCGAGGACGCGGGAGCGGCGCCCTTCCTGCTGATGTCGCACACGCCCGGGGTGTCGTGGCAGGAGGCCGGCGGGTCGATGGCGGGCGGTGAACGCGACCGGCTGCGGGAGGAGCTGGGCGGCCTGGTGGCCCGGCTGCACACGGTGCGCGGGCCGGGCTTCGGCTATCCGGCGCAGCGCGTGGCGCCGCTCGCCGAGCGCTGGGCGCCGGCCTTCGAGGCGATGACCGACGCCGTGCTGGCGGACGCCGCGGCCTTCGGGTCCTGGCTGCCGCTGCCGGCAGGCGCGATACGGTCCGCGCTGGCGGGCGGGGCGGCGGCGCTCGCGGAGGTGGCCGAGCCGGCGCTCGTGCACTTCGACCTGTGGCCCGGCAACATCCTGCTGGACGGTGCGCCGGGGGCGCGGGCGGTCAGCGGGCTGATCGACGGCGAGCGGATGTTCTGGGGCGACCCGCTGGCGGACTTCGCGTCGCTGTCGCTGCTGAGCGCTCCGCTGGAGGACGATCCGGCCTTCCTGGCCGGCTACGGGGCGGCGGGCGGGCGTACGGCCTTCGATGACGCGGCGCGGGTGCGCCTGGCGCTCTACCGCTGCTACCTGTATCTGATCATGCTGGTCGAGGTCGTGCCGCGCGGCACGCGGGGCGAGCACCTGGCCTGGGTGCGGGACTTCACCGCCCCGCGGCTGACCGCGGCGCTCGACACGGTGGCCGGGGGCGGCTGACCGCCCCTCCCGCCCGTGACGGACGCCCGGACCGCCGCCGGCGGCGGTCCGGGCGTCCGTTACGGCAGGGTCGCGACGAGTGCCGCGTAGGACAGCCCGGAACCGTAGCCGAGCAGCAGGGCGGTGCCGCCGGTGGCGGCCCGGCCGGAGGCGAGCAGCGACTCCATCGCCAGCGGGATGGAGGCGCCCGAGGTGTTGCCGGTGGTGACGATGTCCTTGGCGACCGCGACCCGGGCCGGCAGGCCCATGGAGCGGGTCATGGAGTCGATGATCCGCTCGTTCGCCTGGTGCGGGATGAAGGCGTCGAGGTCGTCGGCGGCGATGCCGGCCGCGTCGAGCGCCTGGACGGCGACCTTGGACATCTCGTAGACCGCCCAGCGGAAGACCCGCTGCCCGTCCTGCCGCAAGGCGGGGAAGGGCTGGTCCGGGGCGTCCCGCAGCGCGTCCCACGGCGCGCTCTGCTCGATGGCGTCGGCCTGGGAGCCGTCGGCGCCCCAGACGACCGGGCCGATGCCCGGGGTGTCCGACGGTCCGACGACGACCGCGCCGGCGCCGTCGCCGAAGATGAACGCGGTGGAGCGGTCGGTCAGGTCGAGGATGTCGGACATCCGCTCGACGCCGACGACCAGCACATGGCCGCCGCGGGCCCTGACCGCGTCGGAGGCCAGCGCGACGCCGTGCACGAAGCCGGCGCAGCCGGCCGAGATGTCGAAGCCGGCCGCCCCGGTGGCGCCGACGCGGTAGCCGATCTCGGTGGCGACGGCGGGAGTCTGCTTGAGATGCGTGAAGGTCGCGGCGATCACGCAGGTGATGGCGTCGGGGGTGATCCCGGCCGCCGCGATCGCCTTGCTCGCGGCCTGTTCCGCCATGACGCCCAGGGTCTCGTCGGGCCCGGCCCAGCGGCGGGTGACGATGCCGGTTCTCGACCGGATCCACTCGTCGGTGGAGTCGATGTGCCGGCACACCTCCGCGTTGTCGACGACCCGGCGGGGGCGGTACGCGCCGACCCCGAGGATCCGGGTGTGCCGCGCGCCTGCGGACACGGCGATCTCAGCTTTCATGGGAGCCTTTCAGGCCATCGGCCGGGACGGGACCGGACCACGGTACCTGGGCGTGATCTCCATGGTCCGCAGCGGCCGCCGCCGGTGCGGGGACCGGCGTCCGACCCGGCTGTCATTGTATGGCGCGGGTTTGTTCCGCCGGTGAACGAGCCGTCACCGGGCCGGTCGCGCCGCGGGCGCCCGCCGGGACGGCCGGTTCGGGTCTGTGCCCGCGTCCCGGGCGTCCCGGCCGTTGCCAACACCCTCCTCGGGGCCCCACTTTGGTGCCGTCATGTTCGGGCCCCGGGCGGCCCCCCACGCCCGGCGTACGGAAAGGACCCGATGTGCTCCGCAGACTCTCCGTCCTCCTGACGGCCGCCGCCGCGCTCGCCACCGCCGCCGCGGTGACGGCCGGCGGCCCCGCCGCGGCGGCTCCCCCCACGTCCGGCACGCCCTGCGCCGCCGCCTCCTCCGTCATCAGGGTGGACGGCTTCGCCTTCAGTCCGCCGTCGGTGCCCGCCGGCGGCTCCTCGGCGGCCACCCTCACCGCCACCAACTGCACCGTTAGGTCCCAGACGGTCAACGAGACGTGGTCGGGCCGCTTCCTGTCCGACACCTCGACCGGCTACCCGACCGGCTGCCCGGTCTACGACCCGCTGCCGCGGACGGTCACCTTCGCCCCGCGCGCGCAGGTGGTGACGACGACGACCTACCTGACCTTCGCCGGCTGCACGGCCGACCGGCTGCGGGTGTCGGTCTCCGTGAGCCAGGGCGGGGTCGTGCTGGCGAGCAGGACGGCCGACCTGCTCATCCAGCGACCGGCTACCGTCGGGTGACCGCGCGGCGAGTCCGGCGGGCCGCGGCACGGGCGTGTCCGCGGCCCTGAGGCGCCCGCCGAACCGAGCGGCCGCCGTACGCCCTTCACGGGGCGTACGGCGGCCGCTGTGCGTGGTGTTACCCGATGCCAACCGAAGCGAACATGTTTCAACATCCACTGGACATCACGGTCCGGCAACGCATCAGGATCAGGGCGTTGACGGCCCCCTGCATGTGGCGTAGAACTACCCTGCAGTTGCGATGGCGTTTCATCTTGGTGACTTCTGTTGGAAACGGCTCGGCGCTAGACACCCGCCTGAGTCTCCGCTCCGTCAGCATCTCGCCTTCAGCTCTCCCACAAGTCCCCTATAAGCGCCCACACACACATGGAGGCACCATGTCGGACGTCGAGACGTCGGGAATCGGCACGGGCAGCGGCCCGTCCCCGTCGCGGAGGAATCTGCTCAGGGGCGTGGCCGGTGCCGCGGGGCTCGCGGCAGTCTCCGGCGGCCTGCTGACGGCGTGCAGCAGCTCCGACTCGTCGGACAAGAAGTCCGGCGGCTCGGGCGGCACCGCTTCGGTGGCCGGCAGCACCGTCACCTTCGGGTCGAACTACTCCGACCCGGCCGCCAAGACCGCGTTCGCCGCGCTCACCACCGCGGCCACCACGTCGTCCAAGGTGAAGGTCACCGTCAACACGGTCGACCACAACACTTTCCAGGACAACATCACCAGCTACCTGCAGGGCACCCCGGACGACCTGTTCACCTGGTTCGCCGGCTACCGCATGCAGTACTTCGCCGCGCAGGGACTGGCCCAGCCGCTCGACGACGTCTGGGAGAAGATCGGCGGCAACTTCGGGCCCGCGGCCAAGCAGCTGTCCACCGGTCTGGACGGCCACCAGTACCTGGTGCCCCTCTACAACTACCCGTGGGTGGTCTTCTACAACAAGAGCGAGTTCGCCAAGCGCCACTACACCGTGCCCACCACGTGGGACGAGTACGTGACGCTGGCCAAGAAGATGAAGACCGACGGCCTGATCCCGATCGCCTTCGCGGACAAGGACGGCTGGCCCGCGCTGGGGACCTTCGACATCCTCAACATGCGGATCAACGGCTACGACTACCACATGAAGCTGATGAGCCACAAGATCCCGTGGACGGACGCGGGCGTCGCCACGGTCTTCCAGCACTGGGCCGAGCTGCTGCCGTACACGCAGTCCGGCGCCAACGGCCGGATCTGGCAGGACGCCGCCAAGACGCTGGAGGCCAAGCAGGCCGGCATGATGTTCCAGGGCACCAACCAGGTGGCCGCGCAGTACGTCACCGACAAGGCGAACCTGGACGACCTGGACTTCTTCACCTTCCCGACGGTGAACCCCAAGTGGGGCCAGGACTACATGGACGCGCCCACCGACGGGTTCATGCTGAGCAAGAAGGCCAAGAACACCGACGCGGCCAAGGCGATCCTGGAGTACATCGGCACCGGCCCGGCCGAGGCGGAGTACCTCAAGACCGACCAGTGGGACGTCGGCCTGGCCAACGGCCTGCAGGTGCCGACGTACAACGCGATCCAGAAGAAGTCGGTCGCCGAGATCGGCAAGTGCAAGGCCGTCGCGCAGTTCATGGACCGCGACGCCGACCCGGCCATGGCCAAGGCCATGATCTCGATCATCCAGAAGTTCATCGACGACCCCAGCACCGGCAACATCGCCTCCCTGCAGAAGAGCGCGGAGCAGCAGGCGAAGGCGATCTATACCTCATGAGTTCGACGTCCCACGCGGACACCGCGGCAGCGGCGCAGGACGGGGCTCCGGCCCCGGCCTCGCGCCGCCGCCGCGGCGTGCGCAGGCTCAGCCTCCGCGACCGCATCGTGGTCGGCGTGCTGCTGGGCATACCGCTGCTGCTGGATCTGGCCTTCGTGTGGTTCCCGGCGATCGGGACCGCGCTGCTGTCGTTCACCAAGTGGAACGGCGTCGGCAGCCTGCACACCCAGACCTGCAAGCCCAACGTCCCCTCGATCCTGAACAACGGCTGCTGGTACGGGGTCCAGAACTACCACCAGGCCGCCACGATCTACCCCGAGTTCTGGCCGGCGGTCCGCCACAACCTCATCTGGCTGGCCGTCTTCGTGGTGATCGCCACCCCGCTGGGCATGCTCTTCGCGGTGCTGATCGACCGCGGCATCCGGGGCAGCCGGATGTACCAGAGCATCCTCTTCCTGCCGGTCATGCTGTCGCTGGCGCTGGTCGGCATCATCTGGGAGTTCATGTACTCGCAGAACTACGGGCTGATCAACACCGTCATCGGGCACACCAGTGACAGCAACGCCATCGACTGGCTCGGCAATCCGCACCTGAACCTGTGGTCGGTGCTGGTCGAGGCGACCTGGCGGCAGTCCGGCTACGTGATGGTGCTGTACCTGGCCGGCCTGAAGGCCGTCGACCCGACGCTGCGCGAGGCGGCGACGGTGGACGGCGCCAACGCCTGGCAGACCTTCTGGCGGGTGATCTTCCCGGTGATGAAGCCGATCAACATCGTCGTCATGGTGGTCACCGTCATCGAGTCGCTGCGCGCCTTCGACCTGGTCTACATCACCAACAAGGGCATCAACGGCCTGGAACTGCTGTCGGTGCTGGTCACCTCGAACATCGTCGGGGAGACCCAGCGGGTCGGCTTCGGCTCCGCGCTGGGCGTGGTACTGCTGGTCATCTCGCTGGTGCCGATCTCGGTGTTCCTCTACCAGACGTTCCGCCGGGAGGAAGCGTCATGACGACCGAAGCCCTCACCAGGCCGGGGACGGCAGTGCCGTCCGCGCCCGGCCGCAGGAGGACCCGGCCGTGGGGTCAGGTGGCCTCCCAGGCCTTCCTCATCGTCGCGTCCGTGCTGTGGCTGCTGCCGATCGCGTTCGCGCTGTACGTGGCGGTCCGGCCGTACAGCGACACCCGCAAGTACGGCTACGTCTCGCTGCCGCACCATCTGACGCTGAAGAACTTCAGCGACGCCTGGACGCAGTCCGACATGCTGCACTTCTTCTGGAACTCGGTGCTCATCACCGTACCCGCGGTGATCATCGTGCTGGCGCTCGCCTCGGGTGTGGCCTTCGTGCTGACCCGGGTGAACGTCAAGTTCAACGTCGCGCTGCTGATCCTGTTCACGGCCGGGAACCTGCTGCCCCAGCAGGTCATCATCACCCCGCTCTACCGGCTGTACCTGAAGATCACGCTGCCGCACTTCCTCAGCGACAGCGGCCTGATGTACAACTCGATCTTCGGCCTGATCGCCATCAACGTGGCCTTCCAGCTGGGCTTCTGCGTCTTCGTGCTGAGCAACTACATGAAGTCGGTGCCCGAGGAGATGTACGAGGCCGCGCTCGTCGACGGGGCGTCGCTGTGGACCCGCTTCTGGCGGCTGACCATCCCGCTGTGCCGCCCGGCACTGGCGGCCCTGGCCACGCTGCTGACCACCTGGATCTACAACGACTTCTTCTGGGCGATCACCCTGATGTCGTCGGGCGACAAGCGGCCGGTGACCTCGGCGCTGGCCAACCTCCAGGGGCAGTTCGTCAGCAACCAGAACCTCATCGCGGCGGCCGCGATGATCGCGGCGGTGCCGACCCTGGTGGTCTACATCCTGCTGCAGAAGCAGTTCATCGCCGGCCTGTCGCTGGGCGCCAGCAAGGGCTGACGGCGCGGGCGGAGGCACGGGACGGGGCCGGCGGCGCGAAGGCGCCCCCGGCCCCGCCGCGCGCGCTCCGGCGGGGCCGGTGCCTTCCGGCCGGGGGCGCGCGAGGGGCATTGACAGCCGTGGGGCGCGCTTCCATAGTGTGGGAGCGCTCCCACCCCCTGTTCGGGAGCAGAAATCCCCCCACATGCCCTGGAGGTCCCCGTGCGCGCATCCTCGCGGCGGTTAGTCGTCAGACCATGGCTGTGGCCGGTGGCGGCGGTGGCACTGCTGCTGCCGGCCCTGGTCGCCCTGCCCGCCGCCCACGGCGCCGCCACCGGCTGCTCGATGACGTACACCGTCAACCAGTGGACCGGCGGCTTCACCGCACAGATCAAGATCACCAACCTCGGCCCGGCGATCACCGGGTGGAAGGCGACCTGGAGCTACCAGGGCGACCAGCACATCACCTCGGGCTGGAACGCCACCGTCACCCAGAGCGGTACCGCCGTCACGGCGACCGACGCCGGCTACAACGCCTCGATCCCGACCAACGGCTCCGCCGACTTCGGGGTGCAGGGCACCTGGAGCTCGGCCGACCCGTCGCCGACCGTGATCACCCTCAACGGCCTCGGCTGCACCGCGAACGGGTCGCCCCCGACCGACCCGCCGACCACTCCCCCGACGACGCCCCCCACCACCCCGCCGACCACGCCACCGACCACTCCCCCGACGACACCGCCCACCACCCCGCCGACCTCGGCTCCGCCGGCCGGCTGCTCCGGCGCCGTGATCTGCGCGGACTTCGAGGACCAGAGCGGCACCGCCCCGTCGGGACAGTGGACGACGGCGGCACCTGACTGCTCCGGCACCGGCACGGCCACCGTCGACACCTCCGTCGCGCACAGCGGCACCCGGTCGATCCGGGTGAACGGCCACGCCGGCTACTGCAACCACGTCTTCGTCGCCGACACCCAGGACCTGTCCGCGGTCGGCCCGGTGATGTACGTACGCATGTGGGTGCGGCACACCACCGCGCTGCCGGCCGCCCATGTCGCCTTCGTGTCGATGCCGGACTCCTCGCAGGCCGGCCGGGCGCTGCGGATCGGCGGCCAGAACGGCGCCCTGCAGTGGAACCGCGAGAGCGACGACGCGACGCTGCCCGCCCAGAGCCCGGCGGGCGTCGCGCTGAGCGCCCCGCTGCCGACCGGCAGCTGGCAGTGCCTGCGGTTCGCCATCGGCACCACCTCGCCGAACCTGCAGACCTGGCTGAACGGCCAGGACGTGCCGGGCCTGCGGGTGGACGGCGTGCCGACGGCCGACATCGACCAGCAGTGGCTGTCCCGCACCACCCCGCCGCGGCCGACCGCGCTGCGGCTGGGCTGGGAGAGCTACGGCACCGGTGACGACACGCTGTGGTTCGACGACGTGGCGGTCGGCACCGCGCCGATCGGCTGCTGAGGCCGTACCGCTCGCGCGTCGCACGTGTGGGCGGCCGGTCCGCCGTCGGTGGCGGACCGGCCGCCCGCTTCACCCTCCGGGGCGTGGTGGCGGTGGTGCGGCGGGGCCTCAGGACCCTTCCGGCAGCCGTTCGCGGATCGCGTCCATCACCGTGGAGTCGGTGAGCGTGGTGACGTCGCCGAGTTCGCGGTTCTCCGCGATGTCCCGCAGCAGCCTGCGCATGATCTTGCCCGAGCGGGTCTTGGGCAGTTCGGCGACGACCAGGATCTGCCGCGGCCGGGCGATCGGCCCGATCTCCTTGGCCACATGGGCCCGCAGCTCCTGCGCCGGGTCCTCGTCGGCGCCCTTGCCGGCCGCGTCGCCGCGCAGGATCACGAAGGCGACGATGCCCTGGCCGGTGGTCGCGTCGGCCGCGCCGACGACCGCGGCCTCGGCGACCAGCGGGTGGGACACCAGCGCGGACTCCACCTCGGTGGTGGAGATCCGGTGCCCGGACACGTTCATCACGTCGTCGACCCGGCCCAGCAGCCATATGTCGCCGTCGTCGTCCTTCTTGGCGCCGTCACCGGCGAAGTAGCGCCCGGGGAAGCGCGACCAGTACGTGTCCAGGTAGCGCTGCTCGTCGCCCCAGATGGTGCGCAGCATCGCCGGCCAGGGCCGGGTCAGCACGAGGTACCCGCCAGAGCCGTTGGGCACCGGCTCGCCCGCGTCGTCCACCACCTCGGCCTGGATGCCGGGCAGCGGGCGCAGCGCGGAGCCCGGCTTGCAGGTGCTCACCCCGGGCAGCGGGCTGATCATCTGGGCGCCGGTCTCGGTCTGCCACCAGGTGTCGACGATCGGGGTGCGGTCGCCGCCGATGACCCTGCGGTACCACATCCACGCCTCGGGGTTGATGGGCTCCCCCACCGAGCCGAGCAGCCGCAGCGACGTGAGGTCGTAGCGGCCGGGGACCGCGTCGCCCCACTTCATGAAGGTGCGGATCGCGGTGGGGGCGCAGTAGAGGATCGTGACGCCGTACTTGCGCACGATCTCCCACCAGCGGCCCTGGTGCGGGGTGTCGGGAGTGCCCTCGTAGAGGACGGAGGTCACGCCGTTGGCGAGCGGGCCGTAGACGATGTAGGAGTGGCCGGTGACCCAGCCGATGTCGGCGGCCGTCCAGTAGACGTCGGTCTCCGGCTTGACGTCGAAGACGGCGTAGTGCGACCAGGCGACCTGGGTGAGGTAGCCGCCGGTGGTGTGCAGGATGCCCTTGGGGCGGGCGGTGGTTCCCGAGGTGTACATGATGTAGAGCGGGTGCTCGCTGTCGAAGGCCTCGGGGGTGTGCTCGGCCGACTGGGCGGCGACCAGGTCGTGCCACCACGCGTCGCGCCCCTCGGTCCAGCCGACGTCCTGCCCGGTGCGGCGGACCACCAGCACGCTGCGGACGTCGGGGCACTGCTCCAGGGCCTCGTCCACGGCGGGCTTGAGCGCGGAGGCCGCGCCCTTGCGGTAGCCGCCGTCGGCGGTGATGACGACCCGGGCGTCGCAGTCCAGGATCCGGCCGCGCAGCGCCTCGGCGGAGAAGCCGCCGAAGACCACGGTGTGCGGGGCGCCGATACGGGCGCAGGCCAGCATCGCCACCACGGTCTCGGGGATCATCGGCAGGTAGATCGCGACCCGGTCGCCGGCCTGGACACCCAGGGCCAGCAGCGCGTTGGCGGCCCTGGAGACCTCGTCCTTGAGCTCGGTGTACGTCAGCGTGCGGGTGTCGCCCGGCTCGCCCTCCCAGTGGAAGGCGACCCGGTCGCCGCGGCCCGCTCGCACGTGGCGGTCGACGCAGTTGTCGGCCACGTTGAGCCGGCCGCCGACGAACCAGCGGGCGAAGGGCGGCCGGCTCCAGTCCAGCACCTGCGTCCACGGCTCGGCCCAGTCCAGCCGGGCGGCCTGGGCCGCCCAGAAGGCCTCGCTGTCCGCGGCGGCCTCGTCGTAGGCCGCCGCGGTGACGTTCGCCTGCTCGGCCAGGTCGGCCGGCGGGGGGAAGCGCCGTTCCTCCCTGAGCAGGTTGGACAGGGTCGCGTCCGTCATGAGTGGGCGCTCTCGACCGGGCCGGACGCGGCCACGCCGCCCGAGCGCGGTCCGGCGAAGACCGGTACGACAGCGCGCTTCCAGGTGCTGTTGGTGACCACCGCGAAGGAGGCGTACCAGGCGAGGAGCGCGGTGAGCAGGCCGAGCCAGCCGCCGACCTTGGTGGCGCCGGTCGACTGGGCGAACTCGGCGACGGTCAGCACGATGAAGGTCGCCGCCAGGGCGACGAAGACCGCGAGCAGGGCGCCGTTGGTGCGCAGCGCGGCGATCGCCATGTAGACCGTGAAGATGGCCCAGATCAGCAGGAACAGCCCGGTCGCCTGGTGGGCGGTGGCGGCGGGCAGGTCGGCGGCCACGAACTTCACGTACGCGGCGTACGACAGCCAGAAGGCGCCGTAGGACCCGAAGGCGGTCGCCCCGAAGGTGTTGCCCTTCCTGAACTCCCACATGCCGGCGAGCAGTTGGACCAGGCCGCCGTAGAACAGCGCGAGCGGCAGCACCACCGGCAGCAGGTCGGCGTCGATGAGGTGGGCGTTGAAGGAGCTCAGGACGAAGGTGGTGGCGGCGAAGCCGGCCAGGCCGAGCGGGCCGGGGTCGGCGATGGCGGGCTCGGGCGCGGAAGTGGTCATCTGCGGTTTCCCTCCTCGTTGAGGAACGGCAGGGCGGTGGGGGGACCGTCCCGGTCGCGCCTCACGCTAGGACCGGCCGCCACCCGCGACGAGGCGCCCGTCACCGTCCGTCGCCGAGCGGTGCGGTCGGCACGGCGGACGGTACGTCAGCTGCGCCCAGCGGTCGGCGGCCGGACCGGCGGCAGCGCGGAGCCGCCGGAGCCGACCTCCTCGGGCAGGTGCATCCGCAGCATCACCCGGTCCACCGCGGCCGGCGACAGCCGGTGCCTGGTCAGTAGCGACACGGTGATCATCACGGTGAAGGCGACCGGCACCGTCCAGGCCGCGGGCTGCGCCAGCAGGGCCGCGCTCCAGCCGTGCCCCGCCCCCCGGACGCTGGTCAGCACCACCGCGACCGCGGCCAGGCCGCCGCCGGCCACCAGGCCGAGCAGCGCGCCCAGGTCGGTCAGGCCGCGCCACCAGATGCCGAGCACCAGCAGCGGGCAGAACGAGGAGGCGGCGACCGCGAAGGCCAGGCCGATGGCGTCGGCCACCGGCAGCCCGTGGGTCGCGGTGGCCATCACCAGTGGCGGTATGCCGGCGGCCAGCGACGCCCAGCGGAAGCCGCGGGTCGAGCCGCGCAGCAGGTCCTGCGAGACCACACCGGCCACGGACACCGTCAGGCCCGACGCGGTGGACACGAACGCGGCGAAGGCACCGGCGGTGGCGAGCGCGGCGAGCAGCCGGCCGCCCTCGCCGGCCTGGGTGAGCTGCGGCAGGACCAGGACGGCGGTGTCCGTCTGCCCGGTGAGCAGCAGCTGCGGCGCCAGCACCCGGCCCAGCGCCCCGTAGACGGTGGGCAGCAGGTAGAAGCCGCTGAGCAGCACGAGCACCAGCAAGGTCGTACGGCGGGCGGCCCGCCCGTCGGGGTTGGTGTAGAAGCGCACCAGGACGTGCGGCAGCCCCATGGTGCCGAGCAGCGTGGCGAGCAGGATCGAGTAGAGGGCGTAGAGCGGGTGGGACCTGCCGCCCGCCCCGGACAGCGGGTCCGCCCAGCGGGCGCCGGACGCGGGCGCCAGGCCGTGCCGGTGCGGGACGGCGGCCCCGGGCGGGAAGGTCAGGGCGGTGCCGGCCGTCGCGGTGTGCCCGCCGTCGCCGAGGCGGACCGCGCCCGCCGTGTACGGCGTCCCGTCGAGCCGGCCGGTGACCCTCACGGTGACGGGCTGCGTCACGTCGAAGCGGACCGGGTCCTGGAGGGTGACGACCGTGGTGCGGTCGAAGCGGGGGATATCGGGGCCGGTCAGCGCTGGCGCCCCGGCCGAGCGCCAGGCCATCACCAGGAAGAGCGCGGGCACCGCGATGGCGGTGAGTTTCAGCCAGAACTGGAAGCCCTGCACGAGGGTGACGCTGCGCATGCCGCCGGCCGCGGCGACGCCGACCACGACGGCCGCGACCACCACCGCGCCGGCCCAGCGCGGGGCGCCGGTCACCGTCTGGAGGGTCAGGCCGGCGCCCTGGAGCTGCGGGACCAGGTAGAGCCAGGCGATCACGGCGACCAGGACGCCGGCCACCCGGCGGACCGCGAGCGACCCGAGGCGCTCCTCGGCGAAGTCCGGCAGCGTGTAGGCGCCGGAGCGCCGGAGCGGGGCGGCGACCAGCAGGAGCAGGACCAGGTAGCCGGCGGTGTAGCCGACCGGGTAGGCCAGCATGTCCACGCCGTAGGCCATCACCAGGCCCGCGACGCCGAGGAAGGAGGCTGCCGACAGGTACTCGCCGCCGATCGCGGAGGCGTTGAGCAGCGGCGAGATCTCGCGGGAGGCGACGTAGAAGTCGGAGGTGCCGCGGGACAGCCGCAGCCCGTAGACACCGAAGGCGAGGGTGGCGACCAGCACCACGGCCAGCGCCGCCAGGCCGTGGCCGGGGTTCACCGGGCGGCGCGCGGGGGCGCGGCGGGTGGCGCGTCGGGGCCGCCGAGCAGGTCGGTGAAGTCGCGCTCGACGCGTTCGGCGTGCCGGACGTGGAAATAGGCGGCGCCCACCAGCAGCGGGTAGGCGACCACGCCGAGCAGCAGCCAGGGCAGCCGTATCCCGGCGACCTCGGCGGTGCGCAGGCCGGGCAGCGCGGCGAGGGCGACGGGCAGCCCGCCGAGCACCGCGGCGAGTACGGCCAGCACGCCGAGCGAGAGCCGCAGCTGGTTGCGGACCAGGGACCGTACGTAGAGCTGGCCGAGCTGCGGCTGCGCGTGCAGGTCGGCGGCGCCGGCGCGGGCGGAGTAGCCGCCGGTGCGGTGGCGGCGCGGCGCGGAGACGGCGACCCGGCGGGGCGCCGGCGATTCCGGCGCGGCCGGCGGCTGCGCGGGCGGCCGGGGGGCGGGTCCCGGCGGCGGCTTCTGCCCGGGCAGGGGCTTGTGCCGGGGCGGCTCACCCGGCTCCGGCCCCGGTTCCGGTTCCGGCCCCGGTTCCGGCCGGCCTCTGCGGGGACGGCGCGGCCCGCTCAGGCCGGTCATGACGGTTCGGGGCCCTGCGCGGGCGCCCAGCGGACCAGGACGTCGCGCAGCTGCCTGGTGTGGCGGCGGCTCACCGGCAGCTCACTGCCCGCGACCCTGACCGTCCAGTGCCCGGCGTCCGAGCGCAGCTCCTCCACGTGCCGCAGCGCGACCAGGAAGCTGCGGTGGATGCGCAGGAAGCCGTACGGCTCCCAGCGTTCCGCCAGCACCGCGAGCGGCACCCGCACCAGCGGCGCGTGGCCCGCGGTGTGCAGGCGGACGTAGTCGCCCTGGGCCTCGACGTAGGCCACGTCGTCGCGGGACACGAAGCGGGTGATGCCGCCGAGGTCGACGGGGATCCGCTCGGGGACGGGGTCGGCGGCCGCCGCCTGTCCCGGTCCCGCCCCGCCGTCGAGCAGCGCGGCGACCCGGCGCACGGCCTCGGCCAGGCGTTCGCCGCCGACCGGTTTGAGCAGGTAGTCGCAGGCTTTCAGGGCGAAGGCGTCGACGGCGAAGTCCTCGTAGGCGGTGACGAAGACGACGGCCGGCGGGTGGGCGAAGCGGCTGAGCACCCGGACCAGGTCGAGCCCGTCGAGCCCGGGCATCCTGATGTCGAGGAAGACCGCGTCGATCGGCTCGGCCTCCAGCAGCCGCAGCGCCGCGTCGCTGCTGTCGGCGGCCAGCACCCGGCCGACGCGGTGGTCGCCGCGGAGCAGGTAGCTGAGGTCGTCCAGTGCGGGCGGCTCGTCGTCCACGGCCAGGATCCGCAGCGGTCTCATGAAGCGCGCACTCCGTTCCGGTACTTCGGCACCCGGACGCTGATCTTCGTCCCGGCGCCCGGCGCGGTCTCCACGACCAGGCCGTACTCGTCGCCGAAGACCGCCCGCAGCCGCTCGTCGACATTGCCCAGGCCCAGCGAGTCGCCTTCCGCTTCCCCGGCGAGCTGCAACCGGACCTGCTCCGGGTCCATGCCCACCCCGTCGTCCTCCACACTGATCCGGCACTCGGCGCCGGCGTCCTCGGCCCTGATGGTGATCAGGCCGGGAGCGGCCTTGGGGCCCAGGCCATGGCGTACCGCGTTCTCCACGATCGGCTGGAGGCACAGGAAGGGCACCGCGACCGGCAGGACCTCCGGCGCGATCAGCAGGTCGACCCGCAACCGGGCGCCGAAGCGGGCGCGTTCCAGCCGCAAGTATCGGTCCACCGATCGCAACTCTTCGGCGAGGGTACTGAACTCGCCGTGCTTGCGCAGGCTGTAGCGGGTCAGCTCGGCGAATTCCAGCAGGAGCTCGCGGGCCTGGGCCGGGTCGGTGCGGACGAAGGAGGCGATGGCGGTGAGCGAGTTGTAGACGAAATGCGGGGATATCTGGGCGCGCAGGGCGCGCAGTTCGGCCTCCATCATCCGGGTGCGGGACCGGTCCAGCTCCGCGAGTTCCAGCTGCGCTATCACCCAGTGCGCGACCTCGCCCGCGGCCCGCACCAGGCCGGCGGACATCTGCCGGGCGTAGACGGTCAGGGCGCCGACGACCAGCCCGTCGACGACCAGCGGCACCACGACCGCCGCGCGGACCGGGCACTCCAGGTCGCCGCAGTCGATGGTGTCGGCGGGCACCAGCCAGGGGCGCCCGGCGTCGATGGCGTCCCCGGTGTGGGCGACGGCCTGCGCGGTGTGGTGCCGGCCGACGCCGTCCCAGGCCAGCAGCTCGCCGTCGCCGACGACGGCCAGTGCGGGGGCGGCCAGCAGGGCCCGCAGGTGGCGGGCGGCCTTGCGGGCCGAGTCGGGGCCCAGCCCGTCGCGCAGCAGCGGGGCGGCGAGCGACGCCTCGTGCAGCGCCGCGAAGGCCGCCCGCTCCACGGGGGTGCCGAAGCCGCGTCGCCCGCGGACCAGCCAGAAGAGGGCGGCCGCGGCGCCGGCGATCACCAGCGTCACGGACACCACGGTGATCACCGACCTCATGGTCGGATTATGGCCCGGCTGCCGGGAAGTGGCACGGTTCGTGCACGGGTTGTCCGCCCGGCCTCCCGGCCGGGCGGACGACCCCTCGTGCGATCAGGCCCTGAGTCAGGGGTAGTTGACGACGTTGCTGGGAGTGGTGTTGGACGCGGTGACGGCTCCGGTGTCGTTGATGACGTGGGTGATGGTGCCCACGCCGCCGAGCGAGACGGTCAGCGCGTCATGGAACTTCACGCCCGAGGTGTTGGGCACCTCGAACGCGTGGTAGCTGTTCACCGCCGGATTGACGTTGAAGTAGCAGTAGCTGCCCAGCCCCCACGCCTCGTGCGTGGTGACGTTCGCGCCGACCTTGTAGGCGGCGTAGCCGTTCACCGACGACGAGCTCTTCCAGGACGCCTGATCCGGCGGGTCGTACGGCATCTCGTTCTGGAAGAAGATGGTCTTGCCGCCCTGGCCGTTCCAGACCACCTCGTACTTCTGGTAGTGCTCGACGAACAGGCCGGTGGCCAGCACGTTGTTGCCGTTGACGGTCAGGCCGTTGTCGGCGGTGTTGGAGGTCCAGCCCACGCCGCTGCCGTGGTCGGCGCGCCAGGCCCAGATGTGGTCGATGATCGTGTTGCTGCTGTTCACGATCAGGCTGTTGGTGGCCTTGCCCGCGACCTGGCCGCCGATCCGGAAGAACACGTCCTGGATGGTGGTCGGGTTGCTCGCGTGGCTCGCGGAGGAACCGGAAGGCCCGACGGTGAGCAGGGCAGCTGAGTTGGTGGTGCCCGCGTCGAACAGCAGGCCCTTGAGGCGTACGCCGTCCACGTCGGCGACCTGCATGGCGTTGACCCCGTTGTCCGGGACCAGCGTCGGGTAGCCGATGCCGAGGATCGTGGTGTTGGCCCGGGTCACGTTGAGCGTCTGGTTCAGGTGGTAGACACCCGGGGTGACGAAGAGGTTGCAGCCGGAGGCCAGCGCGCTGTTGATGGTCGCGGCGGTGTCTCCGGCCTTGACCACGTAGAACTGGCTCATCGGCAGCGAGGTGCCGGGAGTGCTGCCGCTCGCCCAGCTCGGGCCGGAGGCGTTGGTCCGCAACGACGGCAGGAACACCCGGTACTTGCCCGCGCTGTCGACGTACAGATACGGCACGTCACGGGAGACCGGGGTGGTGGCCAGGGTGGTCTCGGGCGGGTTCGGGAAGGTGTTGGCCGGGGCGCCGTTGACGCCGGAGAAGACCATGTTCCACACGCCGCCGGCCCAGCTGCCGAGGTTGCTGTCACGGGTGTACCACTGCTGCTGGGAGACCGACGCGGCCTGACCGCTGACCTTGGTGTCGGCGATGTAGCCGCCACTGGCGTAGCCGTAGCTGGCCGGGTAGAGCTGGAGGCTGCCGTGGACATCGATCCGCCGGAAGGGCGCGGCCTGCGCCACGGCCCAACGGTCACTGCCGCCGCCGGGGTTGATGGCCAGGTTCTCCGCGGAACGCCAGAAGTTCTGCGTCGCGTTGCCCGCGTCGGAGGCGTTGAAGGCGTCCACGGTGATGTTGCCGTTGAAGGTGACGTCGTCCGGGTTCTGGCCCAGGCCGGCCACCGAGGTGTAGAAGCCGACGTTGTCGTTCACGTTGTACGTGCCGGGCTTGAAGAGCTGCGCCACCCGGTTGTTGCTGAACTGGGCGGTGTTGGTGTCCTTCTGCTGGTTGAACTGCGCGTCGAGCTGCCCCTGGATGGTGGCGGCCGACATCGACGGGTCGTAGATGTGGACGTTCGGCCCGAAGTCGGGGGTGTCCGACTGCGTCGGGCAGTTCCCCGGCGGCGGGGTGGTGGAACCGCCGGTGCTGCCGGTGCTCGTGCCCGTACTGGTCCCGGTGCTGGTGCCGGTACTCGTTCCGGTGGAGGTGCCGGTGGAGGTGCCCGTGCTCGTCCCGGTGCTGGTGCTGCCGCCGCTGCCCTGGGTGTACGTGAACTGCGGGGTGTCGTACTGCGGGCCGTTCTTGGTGTAGGTGAACGAGTACGTCAGCACCGTTCCGGCCGAGATCGGCGAGACGGTGTACGTCCAGCTGCTGCCGGACGCCGCCATCTGGACGTTCAACTGCCCGCCGCTGCCCACCTGGTAGTGGACGATCACGTAACTCGCGGGCGTGGTCGGGGTGAAGGTCAGCTTCGCCTGGGTGCTGCTCGGTTCGCTGACGCTCTGGGTGTAGTCGGCGGCGGCCGACGCGCTGCCGATGCCGCCGATCAGGCCCAGCATGCCGGCGAGGGCCAGGATGAAGGCGGCGAGCAGGGCGACGGGCCGCCGGCGGATGTGCGACCGGTGCCCGGACCGGCCTGGGGGGAAGGGCTTGCGCATGAGTGGAGTCCTTTCCCTGGGTTCACTCCGTGAACTCCAGGACAGCGCGGATGTGGGGGTGGAATCGCGCTCAGCACTGCACATACCAGGCCACGGCGGGGCCATGACCCTTGATTCAGCCGATTGAAAACGCTCTCAATCTGCGGATGGGGGATACCCCGGATCCGTAAGGCAGTGTCAAGGGGCCATGGCGAGCCGTCAAGAAGATGAGCGGGATTCACGCGCTGAACGCGTGAATCCCGCTCTGGGTCCCCGGTGCGAAACCGGGCCGGCCGCTGTCGGGCCGGCCCGGTCCCGGCTTACTTGATGCCGTTCTCCTTGCAGGCGGTGGCGTAGTCCGCGGTGCAGATCTGGCCCGCGGTGTACGTCCCGTCGGCGAGGACGGTGTCCTTGACGTTGGCCTTGGTCACCGAGACCGCGGCGAGCAGCTTGGAGGGCACGATGTTGAGCGAACCGCTCTTCTTGGTGGTGTCGGCGACGGACTTGAAGTCCTTGCCCTGCAGCAGATCCACCGCGATCTCCGCGGTGGCCTCGGCCTCGGGCTTGGCCGCCTTGTAGACCGTGGAGCTCTGGACGCCGGCCAGGATCCGCTGGATCGCGGTGAGGTCGGCGTCCTGACCGGTCAGCGGCACGCTGATGTTGTTCGCCTTGAGGGCGGTCGCGATACCGCCGGCCATCGTGTCGTTGGCCGAGTAGACGCCCTTGATGTTGGCCTTGCCGACCGAGGTGATCGCCGCCTGCACCTTCTGGTTGGCGACTGTGTCCTTCCACAGGCCGGACTGCTCGTAGGCGACGGTGACCTTGCCGTCCAGGATCTTGTGCGCACCGGCCTTGAACTCGGCCGCGTTGGGGTCGGCGTCGTCGCCGTTGATCATGACGATCTTGCTCTGCGGGGTGGCGGCCGATCCCATGGCGTCGAGCAGGGCCTGGCCCTGCAGCTCGCCGACCTTCTCGTTGTCGTAGGAGACGTACGCGGAGACCGGGCCCTGGGCCAGGCGGTCGTAGGCGACGACCTTGATGCCCTTGTCGACGGCGGCCTGGACGGAGGACTTGATGCCGACCGCGTCCTGCGCGTCCAGGATCAGCACCTTGACGCCCTTGGCGATCATGCTGCTGACCTGCTGGGCCTGCTTGGCGGCGTCACCGGCGGCGTTGTCGTACTGCACCTTGCAGTCCGAGCACAGCTCCTGGACCTTCTTGGTGATCAGCGGCCTGTCGAACCTCTCGTACCGAGCCGTCACGGTGTCGGGCAGCAGGAGACCGATGGTCTTGCCCTTGTCGTCCGAACTACCCGACTTGTCGCCGGCCTTGCCACACGCGGCCATGGTCAGCGCAAGAGTGATCACTGCGCTTCCCACGACAAGACGGCGCGATATCGCGTTCATTGCGGCGGTGCCTCCCCTGAGAGGGCCGCCACGACGCGACCCAAGTGCGGGTGAGTCAACTCGTCTGCCTGCCCGCGCGTCAAGAAGTAAATCATCGGAGCGATCACTCCGTGAGACGCCGCCACCCCGGCGCGGTGACGAACCGGCCGGGGTGACGAGGGCGTTGCGGCGGTATTGCCGCGTGCGTTCGATCAGGCGAGCGAGGCGATGGCCTGGTTGAACGTCGCCGAGGGGCGCATCACGGCGGCCGCCTTGGCGGGGTCCGGCTGGTAGTAACCGCCGATGTCGACCGGCTCGCCCTGGACAGCGATCAATTCGGTAACGATGGCGTCCTGCTGCTCGGTGAGGGTCTTGGCGAGCCCGTCGAAGGCCGCCGCGAGCGCCGCGTCCTCGGTCTGCGACGCCAGCTCCTGCGCCCAGTACAGCGCGAGGTAGAAGTGGCTGCCGCGGTTGTCGATGCCGCCGAGGCGGCGGCTGGGCGAGCGGTCCTCGTTGAGGAAGGTCCCGGTGGCGCGGTCCAGGGTGTCGGCGAGGATCTGCGCACGCGCGTTGCCGGTGGAGGTGGCCAGGTGCTCGAAGCTGGCCGCCAGCGCGAAGAACTCGCCGAGGCTGTCCCAGCGCAGGTAGTTCTCCTTGACCAGCTGCTGCACGTGCTTGGGCGCCGAGCCGCCCGCGCCGGTCTCGAACAGGCCGCCGCCGTTGATCAGCGGGACCACCGAGAGCATCTTGGCGCTGGTGCCCAGCTCCAGGATCGGGAAGAGGTCGGTCAGGTAGTCGCGCAGCACGTTGCCGGTGACCGAGATGGTGTCCTCGCTGCGGCGGATCCGCTCCAGCGAGAAGGCGGTCGCGGCCTGCGGCGTCATGATCTCGATCTGCAGCCCGTCGGTGTCGTGCTCGGGCAGGTACTGGGCGACCTTGGCGATCAGGTTGGCGTCGTGCGCGCGGCTCTCGTCGAGCCAGAAGACCGCCGGGCTGCCGGTGGCGCGGGCGCGGGTGACGGCGAGCTTGACCCAGTCGCGGATCGGGACGTCCTTGGTCTGGCACATCCGGAAGACGTCGCCGGCGCTGACGACCTGCTCGAGCACCGCCTCGCCGTCGGCGCCGACCACCCGGACGGTGCCGGTGACCGGGATCTCGAAGGTCTTGTCGTGGCTGCCGTACTCCTCGGCGGCCTGCGCCATCAGGCCGACGTTGGGCACCGAGCCCATGGTGGCCGGGTCGAAGGCGCCGTTCGCGCGGCAGTCGTCGATGACGACCTGGTAGACGCCGGAGTAGCTGCTGTCCGGGATCACCGCGAGGGTGTCGGCCTCCTGGCCGTCGGGGCCCCACATGTGGCCCGAGGTGCGGATCATCGCCGGCATCGAGGCGTCCACGATGACGTCGCTGGGCACGTGCAGGTTGGTGATGCCGCGGTCGGAGTCGACCATGGCCAGCGCCGGGCCCTCGGCCAGCTCAGCCTCGAAGGACGCGGCGATCGCGGCGCCGTCGGGCAGCGACTCGAGGCCCTTGAGGATGCCGCCGAGGCCGTCGTTCGGGGTGAGGCCGGCGGCGGCGAGCGCGGCGCCGTGCTCGGCGAAGGTCCTGGGGAAGAAGGCGCGGACGACGTGGCCGAAGATGATCGGGTCGGAGACCTTCATCATGGTGGCCTTGAGGTGCACCGAGAACAGCACGCCCTCCGCCTTGGCCCTGGCGACCTGGGCGGTGAGGAACTCGCGCAGCGCGGCGACCCGCATCACCGACGCGTCGACGACCTCGCCGGCCAGCACCGGCACCGACTCGCGCAGCACGGTGGTGGAGCCGTCGTCGCCCGCCAGCTCGATACGCAGGGTGCCGTCGGCGGCGATGACCGCGGACTTCTCGGTGCTCCTGAAGTCGTCGGCGTCCATGGTCGCCACGTTGGTCTTCGACTCAGGCGTCCAGGCGCCCATCCGGTGCGGGTGGGCCTTGGCGTAGTTCTTCACCGAGGCGGGGGCGCGGCGGTCGGAGTTGCCCTCGCGGAGCACCGGGTTGACGGCGCTGCCCTTGATGCTGTCGTAGCGGGCGCGGACGTCGCGGTCCTGGTCGGTCTTCGGGTCGTCCGGGTAGTCGGGCAGCGCGTAGCCCTGCTGCTGCAGTTCGGCCACGGCGGCCTTGAGCTGCGGGATCGACGCCGACACGTTCGGCAGCTTGATGATGTTCGCGCCCGGCGTGCCGGCCAGCCGGCCCAGCTCGGCCAGCGCGTCGTCGATCCGCTGCCCTTCCTCCAGGTACTCGGGGAAGTGGGCGATGATCCGGCCCGCCAGCGAGATGTCACGGCTCTCGACCGTGACGCCGGCGGTCGAGGCGTAGGCCTCGATCACCGGCAGGAACGAATACGTCGCCAGGGCCGGCGCCTCGTCGGTGTGCGTATAGATGATGGTCGAGTCAGCCACCGGTTACTCCGCTCCAGTTTCCAGCATTGCCAAACATTGCTTGATATCAAGATATCCCGTGCCCGCCGCGGGCTCGACTACCGGGGCACGCACTCCGGGGTCCGGCGGACGGCCTAACCCCGCGCGCCGTGGCAGGGGGGCCGTGTTTCGGTGGAGCAATCACGTACCTGAACGGTGCAGAAACACCGACAAGCCACAGCCGGCTCTGAGGGCCGGCGGGAAGCGGTAGCCATGGCGACACGTGTACGCGGCTCGGGGCTGATCGGGGAGATGGCGGCGGAATTCGCCGGCACCATGATCCTGATCCTGATCGGTGTCGGCGTGGTGGCCCAGGTGGTCGCCGGCGGCGCCCTGACGGATCCCAAAGGCGGTCTGGGCGGGCACGACTCCATCGCCTGGGCCTGGGGCCTGGGTGTGACGCTGGGTGTCTACGTGGCGGCCCGGCTCTCCGGCGCCCACCTCAATCCGGCGGTGACCCTGACCCTGGCGGCCTTCAGGGGCTTCCCCATGAAAAAGATCCTGCCCTACTGGGTCGCGCAGTTCCTCGGCGCCTTCGTCGCCGCGCTGATCGTGCGGTGGAACTACACCGAGATCCTGGGCCACGCCGACCCGGGGCACACCATCAAGACGCAGACCGTCTTCTCCACGCTGCCGGGCAACGGCTCGCTGACCGCGGGCATCCACGAGTGGGGCGCCTTCCGCGACCAGGTGATCGGCACCGCGATCCTGCTGATGCTGGTCCTGGCGGTCACCGACGTGCTCAACACCCCTCCGGGCGCCAACCTCGGCGCCTTCATCGTCGGCCTGATCGTGGTGGCGATCGGCATGGCCTACGGTGCCGACGCCGGCTACGCCATCAACCCGGCCCGTGACCTCGGGCCGCGCCTGGCCAGCTACATCACCGGGTACGGCACGGCCTGGCGGGACCAATGGGGGAATCTCTACTGGTGGGTGCCGATCGTGGGACCGCTGATCGGCGGTCTGGTCGGCGGCACGGTCTACAAGGTCTTCGTCGGGCGCTTCCTGCCCACCGCGGAGCCGGAGCCGGCCGGCCGGGTGCCGAGGTCCAAGCCGGAACCGGAGGTCTGACGCGGCGCGGCCGAGCTCTCCCGTACCACCAGGCTGGTGGACAGCTCGACCCGCAGCACGTCGGGGGTCCTGCCCTGGACGAGTTGGAGCAGCATGTCGGCAGCCGCGGCGCCCATCTCGGCGAGCGGCTGCCGCACTGTGGTCAGCGGCGGCGGCGACCAGCGGGCCTGCGGCAGGTCGTCGAAGCCGACGACGCTCAGGTCGTCGGGGACCCGCAGGCCGTACTGCCTGGCGGCCTCGTAGACACCCAGCGCCATCTGGTCACTGGAGGCGAAGACCGCGGTCGGCGGGTGCGGGCCGCCGAGCAGCCCGGAGCCCAGGGTGAAGCCGGACTCGTGCGAGAAGTCGCCGACCCGGACCAGGTCGTCGTCCACCTCGACGCCGGCCGACTCCAGGGCCGAGCGGTAGCCGTCCAGGCGGGCCCGGCTGCACAGCAGCGCGGGCGGCCCCGTGATCATGCCGATCCTGCGGTGTCCGAGCGAGAGCAGGTGCAGCACCGCGCTGCGGCCGCCGGCCCAGTTGGTGGCGCCGATGGTCGGGATGTCGAAGGTGGGCACCCCGGCCGGGTCGATGACCACCAGCGGCATGCCGAGCCGGCGCAGTTCCGCGTTCAGCTGCGGGGCGGGCTCGGAGGTGACCAGGATCGCGCCGTCGGAGTTGCGGGAGCGCACCCCGATCAGCCACTGCCGGGCGGAGGCCGCCTGGTGGTGCACGGCGGAGACCACCGCGCCGACGCCCGCGGCGTGCGCGACCTTCTCCACGCCGCGCAGGATCTCCACCGCCCACGGGCTGTCGAGGTCGTTGAACACCAGGTCGATGAGGTTGGCGCGGCTGGCGGTGCCGGCCGCCCTGCGCCGGTAGCCGTGTTCGGCCAGCAGGTCCTCGACCCGGCGGCGGGTCGCCGCCGCCACGTCGCTGCGCCCGTTGAGCACCCGGGAGACCGTGGGCAGCGACACCCCGGCCTCGCGGGCGATGTCGGCGATCGTGACCCGGCCCGCGCTGTCTGACGCCACCGGTGCCTCCTGTCGCAGTGGGCTCCCAGCATAGGCAGCGCCCCCGCGCCGTGGAGAAGGCGGCGCCCCTTTCCCGCCGCCCGGCGCCCGGCGGGTTGACGGGACCCGCCGGCGCTTCTAGTGTTCTCGAAAATTCCGAGCGCATTACGCAACTTTCGAATGCGATCATCCGCACCGGAGCCCGGACGCCCAGGGCTCCCGGCACCGGTGCGGTATCACCGGCGAGAGGGACGGCAGTGAGCGACGGCGAGGACAGGCAGCACGCACGGCGGGAACCCGCCGGCCGCGACGCCGGGCCGAAACGCAGGTCGGTCCCCGGCGCGGGCCGCGGCCTGGCGGCGCTGCCCACCGCCTTGGGCGGCGTCCTCGGGACGGCGGCGGCCCGGACCCGGGGCACCACCGGCGGGCCGCGGCCCGCCGACCCGGGCGCGTACACCGCCACCGACCCCCGCTCCCCCGCCGCGGCGGCGGTCTGCCGGTCTCAGGACAGCCGGTTGACGGCGGCCGCGAAGAGCGCGGGGCATCGGGCCGCCGCCGGCACGATGCGGCGGGCGGACCACGGGCGGCCGCGCAGCCACAGCAGCGAGGCGGTCAGCAGCCGGTAGTCCCGGGAGGCCTGCCGCCAGGCCCGGTCGTAGTCCTGCGGCCGGTCGGCCAGCACGCAGCGCACCAGTTGCTCGGCCGAGGCCAGCGCCACCGCGATGCCCTCGCCGGTCAGCGCGTCGACGTAGCCGGCCGCGTCGCCGACCAGCAGCACCCGGCCCGCCGCCCGGGTGCGGACCCGCTGCCGCAGCGGGCCCGCGCCGCGGGCGGGCGTCACCGCCTCGGCGGGCAGCCGCTCCAGCAGCCGGGGGAAGGCGGCCAGTTGGCGGGAGAAGGGCGCACGGTCGCAGGTCAGCACCGCCACGCCGACCAGCCGCGGTCCCAGCGGGGTGACGTACGCCTCGGCCCGGGCCGACCAGTGGACCTCGACGCAGTCCGACCAGGGAGGCATGGCGAAATGCCGGCGCAGCCCGTAGCGGGCCGGCCGCGGGTCGGGTCCGGCGCCGAGCCGCAGCCCGCGCCTGATCGGCGAGTGCAGGCCGTCGGCGGCGGCCAGATAGCGGGCGGTGATCCCCGCCGCGGTCACGCGGTCACCGTCCTGCCGGACCCCGTCGACCCGCAACGGCAGCACCGGGACGCCCAGTTCGGCGGCGGTCGCGGCGAGCGCCGCCTGCAGCTCGGTACGCCGCACGCCCCGCCCCGGTCCCGCCCGGAAGCGGGCCTCGGCCCGGTGCCGCTCGTCGACGTAGGCGATGCCGTGCAGCGGCCGGCCCGCGACGCTCACGCCGAGCGCGGCCAGCGACCGGACCGCGGAGGGCATCAGGCCCTCGCCGCACGCCTTGTCGACGGGCCCGGGGCGCGGCTCGGCGACCACCACGTCGAGCCCGGCCCGCGCGGCGTGGATCGCGGTGGCGAGCCCCGCGGGACCGCCGCCCGCGACCAGCAGGTCGATCACGCCGGCGCCAGGCCGAGCGCGGCGTTCTCGCAGCGCAGCCGCACCGCCAGCAGCGGCGCGTTGGCCAGGGTGAAGCACAGCGCGGTGATCCACGCCCCGTGCACCAGCGGCAGCGCGGCGCCCTCCACCGCCACCGCCAGGTAGTTGGGGTGCCGCATGAACCGGTAGGGCCCGCGGTCCACCAGCGGCAGGCCGGGCACCACGATCACCCGGGTGTTCCAGCGCGGCCCCAGCACGGCGACACACCACCAGCGCAGCACCTGTGCGGCCACCACGAGCGCCAGCATCGGCCAGGCCAGCGCGGCGACGAACGGCCGCCCGCCGTAGTGGACCTCGGCCAGGCAGCCGGCCAGCAGCCCGGTGTGCAGCAGCACCATCACCGGGTAGTGGCCGCCGCCGTGCTCGGTGCCGCCGCGGTCGTAGCTCCACTCGGCATTGCGGCGGGCGGTGTTCAGCTCGATCAGCCGCTCGAAGGCGACCAGCAGGACGAGCAGGGTGTAAGGGGGCATCGGGGGGCACCTACCAGCGCAGAAGGACGAGTTCGGAACAGAAGCCGGGGCCCATCGCCATCAGCAGCCCCGGGCTGCCCGGCAGCGGGCGGTCGCCGGCCAGCACGTCCCGCAGGATGTGCAGCACCGACGCGGACGAGAGGTTGCCGACCTCGGCGAGCGAGCGCCACGCCGGCTCCATCGCCCTGGCCGGCAGCGCGAGGGCCTCCCTGACCGCTTCGAGCACCTTCGGGCCGCCCGGGTGCACCACCCAGCCGGTCACGTCCTGCGGCTTGAGGTCGTGGTCGGCCAGGAAGTCCCGCACCTCGGGCCCGAGATGGCTCCTGACCAGGTCGGGCAGGTCGCTGCCGAGCACGATGCGGAAGCCGCTGTCGCCGACGGCCCAGCCCAGCAGGTGCTCGGTGTCCGGATACAGCCGGCTGCGGGTCGCCACCACCTCCGGCCCCGCGGCGGCCCGGTCGCGGCCGACCGCCACGACCGCGGCGGCTCCGTCTCCGAACAGCGAGCAGGCCACGACGTTGGCCGTCGAGGTGTCGTCGCGCTGCAGCGTCAGCGAGCACAGCTCCACCGACAGCAGGACGGCCACGGCCCGCGGGCGGGCCTCCAGGTAGTCGTGCAGCCGCGCCAGGCCCGCGGCCCCGGCCACGCATCCCAGGCCGAACACCGGGAGGCGCTTCACGTCGGGCCGCAGCCCGAGCCGTCCCGCGATCCTCGCCTCGATGGAAGGCGCGGCGATGCCGGTCACCGAGGTGGAGATCACGAGGTCCACCTCGTCGGGCCGGACCCCCGCGTCCCGCAGGGCGCCGCTGATCGCCTGCTCCCCCAGGTCCTGGGCGGCCTCGATGAAGCAGTCGTTGGCCTCGCCGAAGCCGCGCAGTGTCGCGTACCGCTCCAGGGGCAGCGCGAGCCGCCGCGAGCGCACGGCGGAAGCGGCGTGCACCCGCTCCAGCACCCCGCGCGCCGCCGGGGGCGCCGCTCCCAGCCCCGCGAGCGCTTCCGTGATCTCGTACTGGTCGTAGCGATACGGCGGGAGCACCGCATGCACGGCGCCGATTCGCGTCATTTGCGCATCATAGGTACGACCTGCCCCGATCCCCCCGGCTCGGCCCGGTGTGTCGTGCCGTCCCCCGCGCCCTGCCGGCGCCGTGGCGAACTCCGCACTCCCGCCGTGCCGGTGGCGGGAACCGCGCGGGCGACCACCCACACGGCGCAACCGCCGGAACGGCGGCCCGGGAGGAGCCCGGGTGGCACCTAGGGCCTGTCGTTTGGATCTCCGCGGCGTCGCGGCGCCCGGCACGCACATCTGCCGCGTTGTCGTCAGTCGACGACGGCTCCGCGTCGCCTCCTTCCTCCGCCTTGCAGCTGCACGCACCGAGCACCGCTCCTTCCTCCACGGAGATCCAAACGACAGGCCCTAGGGTGGGCGGGGTGGGCAGCGGCAGCGGGGTCTTGAGGGCGTGTCATCCCGAGCCGACGGTCGCGGTGACCGTGCTGGTGACGGCGCTGGCGGCGGCGTCAGGCCGCAGCGTCCAGGCGTGTGTCCTGATCGGCGCGGCCGTCCTGTGCGGCCAGTTGTCGGTGGGCTGGTGCAACGACGTCGTGGACGCCGCCCGCGACACCGCGGCGGGCCGCGCGGACAAACCGCTGGCGGCGGGCACGGCGGCGGAGCGCACGGTGGCCGCGGCAGCGGCCGCCGCACTGGCCTCGTGCGTCGTCCTCTCGCTGGCCGCGGGCCGCTGGGCCGGGGCGGCGCATCTGACCGGCGTGGCGGCTGCGTGGGCGTACAACCTCGGGCTGAAGCGCACGGCGGCCTCCTGGGTGCCGTACGCGCTGGCGTTCGGGCTGCTGCCGGCGTTCGTGACGCTGGGGCTGCCGGGACGGCCGTGGCCGCCCGCCTGGGCGATGGCCGCGGGCGGCCTGCTCGGCGTTGGCGCCCACTTCACCAATGTGCTGCCCGACATCGACGCGGATCTGGCCGCGGGCGTACGCGGCCTGCCGCAGCGGCTCGGCCGGCGGCGGAGCCGCGTGCTGGCACCGCTGCCGCTGCTCGCCGCGTCGGCGGTGCTGGTGCTGGGCCCGCCGGGGCCGGTCGGACGGGCCGGCTGGGCGGCGCTTGCGGTGACCTCGGGGCTGGCGGCCGCGACGACCGCCGCGACCTCGCGGGGCGCCCGCACGGCCGGCCGGCTGCCGTTCCTGGCGACGCTCGCCATGGCGGTGACGGCCGTGGGCCTGCTGGTCCTGCACGGCGGCTCGCTGGTGTCAGCCTAGGCGGCGCCTGCGGTGCCGGTCGGTCAGGTCGACCGCCATCAGGACGGTCGCGGCCGCGACCGTCACCAGCTGCGCCACGGCGACGACCTTCTTCTCGGTGTACCAGACCGGTTCGTACATGTTGGGCAGCGGTCCCAGCTTGCCCACGTCGATATAGCGGTAGATGACGAGCAGCGCGAAGCCGCCCGCGGCGACCAGCCAGGCGAAGGCGTCGCCGAGGAAGCGGCGCCACAGCAGGACGACCACCGCGGCCAGTGCGGCGAGCGCCGCCTCCGCGCGGAAGAGGTCGCCCTGGCTGAAGGTGGCCTTCACCGCGTCGTACTGCTGGGCGAGGTCGGCGTGCACGTAGGCGTCGACCGCGAGCCCCGCCGCGGCCAGCACCCGGGCGGCCCAGACCGCGATACGGATCTGCATCAGGCCTCCTCAGCCGACGGTCAGGGTGCCCTTCATGAACGTGTGGATCGAGCAGATGTACGGGTAGGCACCCGCCTTCGAGGGCGCGGTGAAGGTCATCGTCCCGCCCGGCGCGATGTCGCCGGTGTCGAACGCCTTGGCACCGGTCGCGGTCACCGTGTGGGTGGTGGAGTCGCTGTTGGTGACGGTCACCACGGCACCCGGCGCGACGGTGGAGGACGCGGGGTTGAAGGCGAAGTTCTTGATGTCGATCCGGTCGGCGCCGCCGCCCGCGGACGAGGAGGCGGGCGCCGACGCGCTCGCGGTCGAGCCCGACACGCCGGAGTCCGAACTGGAGCAACCGGTGAGCGCGAGCAGCACGCCCACCGCGCTCAGCACCCCGACACGCCGCCGCACAGCACCACCCGCCATGGCCACCTCACCAGTCGTGGCGCCCCGGCCGGCCGCCTCAGGGCCACCTTCCGCCGCGCGCACGCGCGCCGCCCGTCGCAGCGGCCGCACGGGGGACGTTTTCACGCCAACGGCTGCGCTTCGACGGGCGGCGCGGGGCAGGGTAGGGGGTGGCAGGCCTCAGAAGCTGTACGACTCCAGGACGTACGCGCATTCCGTGTAGATGTACCCGCTCCTGAACTGGTGCGTGTCGGCGATGGGCGTCGCCGAGTCGGTGTCGTCGATCGGCTTCTGCATGATGTACGACGTCCCGGTCGGCAGGTGCAGCGTCTTCTTCGCGTAGTGCTTGCCCGTGGCCTTGCACGCCAGGCTGTGCGCCAGCGACTCGCTGGAGTAGCGCGAGCAGGAGCTGCAGCCCTTGAGGGTGAAGCTGCCGGTGACCGGTCCGGTGTAGAGGATCTCGACGGCGTCGGGGCTGTCGTTGGTGAAGGTGATGCTGATGGAGCCGCCGGAGCCCATCGACGGGACCTTCTTGCCGGCCGCGGGCACCTTCGTGGCGATCTCCGCGGCGATCGCTATCTTGAGCGCGAGCGGGCGGTGCTTGTCGTGCGGGTACTTGCCGGTGAAGGACTTCATCGTGGTGAGCGCGTCGTCGAAGCTGCCGCTCCGGTACTGCGAGAGGCCGCAGTTGTACATACCGGTCTGCACGTAGCCGTCGACCCGCTGGGAGTCCGCTTTCAGGGCGTCGGTGACGCCCGCCTTGTCACCGGGCAGGGACGCGGCGTTGGAGCCGAGGGTGCGCAGCTTGTCGGTGGTGCCGCACGGGTCGCTGCCGCCCAGGCCCTTCGCGGTGGCGTCGATGTTCGCCTTGACCGCCGGCTCGACCTTGGCTGCCTGCGGCGACTGGGGGAAGGTGGTGAGCAGCTCGCCGAACTTGCCGCTGCCGGAGGCGGAGCCCGCCGCGGGCTGGGTCAGTTCGGTCACGCCGCACTCGTACAGCGAGGTCGCGAGGCGGTCGTCGGGCCAGCCGGTCAGCGTGCCGAGCGCCTTGCGGTCGACGTGGTCGGGGACCGTGCGCAGGTACTTCAGCGGCTCTATCGCGTCGCAGTACTTCTTCTGGTCGTAGGGCGCGCCGACGGCCGTGTAGAAGGCCTGCAGCCGGCCGGGCACCTGCTTGGCGGCCTTGGAGCCCGGGTGCCCGCTGCTGAGGTCCTGGTAGGAGCCTAGCGCCGAGCTGTAGTCGGGCTTCGCGCTCTCGAAGGGCTTCGCCTTCGCCGCCTGCACCAGCTGGTCGGCCTTGTCGAGCCGGTCGAGCAGCATCTGCTGGGTGGCGTCGTCCTTGGCACCGTCGTAGTAGACGACCGCGCCCGCGGGCACCGCGAGCATCACCAGGCCGAGCAGCAGCGCGAGCGGCGCCTGCGGCGGGAAGGACAGCCGGGTGCGCAGGCCGCGCACCGCGCCGTGCACGGCGGCCAGGCCCAGGAAGACCAGGTAGGCGACCAGCACCCCGCCGGACACGCCGTCGGCGTCGGCGGGCAGCGCGCTCGCCAGGAAGACGCCGGTGGCTATCAGGGCCACCGCGAAGCCGATCCAGCGGCGGGTCAGCAGATAGCCGATGCCCAGTCCGCTGAGGTTGAGCACGCCCACGGCGACCGCGCGCAGCGGGTCGGCCGGCTCGCGCGGGACCGGCGGCGCGGCGGGCATCGGCGGTGGACCGAACGGCGGAGGAGGCGGGTAACCGCCCGGCGGAGGCGGATAGCCGCCGCCCGAGGGAGGCGGCGGCGGACCGAAGCCGCCTCCCTCATGACCGCCGCTTCCGCCCTGCTGGCTCCAGCTCATGGAATCCCCCCGCGATGTCGTTCCCCACCCATGGACAAGCACGCGAAGCGGCCGTGCCGTCCGCGCGAAGGCCCATTTATATCTGATGCGCGCGGGAGCCCGCCGGTTGCGTCCGAACCCGCGCGGATACGGCCCCGCGGGGCCGTATCCGCGCGGGTTCGGACACGCTCCACGAGCGGCGCGCGGCCGCACCCTTACGCACCCGCAGGCACAGGGCGCACCCCGAGGCGCAGGGGCGCCCGCCTAAGAAGGCGCCGCCAGCATGTGGAGGCGGAGCGCCAGTTGGAGTTCGAGCGCGCGCTCGGGGGCGTTCCAGTCGGGGCCGAGGAGCGCCTGGATGCGGTCCAGCCGCTGGACCACCGTGTTGACGTGCAGGTGCAGCTCGTCCTTCGTGCGGGTCAGCGTGCCCCCGCACGCGAAGTACGCCCCGAGCGTGCGGACCAGTTCCGTACCGCGCTTGGCGTCGTACGCCAGCAGCGGCCCGAGCGTGGCGGTGACGAAGGACGCGACGTCGCGCTCGTTGCCGAGCAGCACCCCGAGGAAACCGAGTTCCGCGGCCCCGGCCCCGTCCCCGACGCGGCCGAGCGCGCACAGCGCGCGAAGGCAGCGCAGCGCCTCGGCGTGGGCGTCGGCGAGCGGCTGCGGTCCGGACGCGGGGCCGGCGGCGGCGACGGTGACGGGGGCGCCGACGAGCGCGGTGAGCTGCCCGGCCGCGGTGCGGGCGACGGCGCCGGGTGCGGCGCCGTCGTGCGGGAGGAGCAGCACCACCGTGCCGGAGCGCTCCGCGCTGATGCCGTCGCTGCCGAAGAGGTAGCGGCCCGCGGCGGCCGGCAGCCGGTCGTGGGAGCCGTCCGCGGCCTGGGCGACCAGCACCAGGCACGGCCGGCTGAGGTCGACGCCGAGCCGCCGGCCGCGGACGACCAGGCCGACCGGGTCGCGCTCGGGGGCGGTCAGCAGGTCGGTGATCAGCTCGCCGCGCACCCGGTTCTCGGTCTCGGCGACGGAGCGGCTGAGCAGCAGCAGGAGTGCGGTGACGACGCCGGCCCGCTCGAACAGCCGCCGGTCGGAGTCGTCGAGCCGGTCGCGGCCGTGCAGGACCATGCCGCCCAGCACTTCCTGGCCGGCGAGCACCGCACAGGTCCAGCGACCGGCGCGGTGCTCGGCGCGGGCGGTGGGCGCGGTGGCGGGTGCGGGCGGCGGGCCCGCGTCGAAGGGGGCGCCGCCGGGGCCGACCGCGGCCAGGGTGCGGCCTTCCGGGTCGTGGATGGTGATGGCGCCGTCGAGCAGTCCGGCGACGGCCGCGGCCACCTCTGGCAGGTCGCCGCCGCGCAGGACCAGGTCGGTGAGCCGGTCGTGGGCCTCCTCGGCGCGCTGCATCGCGGCCGCGTGCTCCTTGATGACCGCGCCGGCCTGCGCGAGGTCGGTGATGGCCTTGGCGGTGTCGATGGCGATGGCGGCGTGCGCGGCCAGCGAGCAGAGCAGCGCGACCTCGTCGGGCGAGAAGGGCCGAGGGGTGCGGTCGGCGGCGAAGAGCACGCCGATGACGTCGCCGCCCGCGGCGCCGCCGCGGGCGCCGAGCAGCAGCGGCACCCCGAGGATGCCGACCAGGCCCTCGTCCAGGACGCCCTCGTCGATGGAGCCGGTGTGCCGGAAGCGCTCGTCGGTGCGGTAGTCGGGGGTGGCGTAGGGGCGGGCGGTCTGGGCGACGAGTCCGCCGAGGCCGTCGCCGTAGCTGAGCCGCAGGTTCTGGAAGAGCGGGGAGACGGACCCGTCGGTGACCCGCATGTAGGTGTCGCCGGCCTCCTCGTCCCGCAGCGTCAGATACGCGGTGTCGGTGCCGAGCAGCATCCGTACCCGGCGGACGATCGACTGGAGCACCGCGTCGAGGTCGCGCAGCGCCGCGAGGTCGCCCGCGGTGTCGAAGAGCGCGGCCAGTTCGGTCTCGCGGCGGCGGTGCTGGCGCAGGGTGCCGCGGACCCGCAGGGCCGTCGCGGTGGCCTGCTCCATCTCCGCGAGGTCGGCGGTGCTCGCCCCGTGCGCCCGGGCCTGCGCGGCGAGCGCCCCGTAGGCCTCGGCCGGCGCGTCCTCGGCGATGAGTTCGAGCAGCCGGCGCAGCGGGCGGGCGATGGGGGCGGGGCTGTCTGCCATGGGGCGTCATCCAATCACCTGGCCGTGCGGCCTCCCAGACCTCGTACCGCACGAAGTACGGGCCGGTCGTCACGGATCACCGCACGTCCGGGCCCCGTCGGGGGTCAGTGCGCCGTCCAGCCGCCGTCCAGCGGCAGCGATGTGCCGGTGATGTAGCCGGTGTGCGGGGAGCACAGCCACAGCGCGGCGGCGGCGACCTCGACCGGTTCGATGAGCCGCTTGATCGCGGTGCGGTCCAGCATCACCTGGGCGATGACGTCGGCCTCGGGGATGCCGTGGGCGAGCGCCTGCGTGGCGATCTGGCCCTCGACCAGCCGGGTGCGGACGTAGCCGGGGCTGATGCAGTTGCTGGTGACGCCGAATTCGGCGCCTTCCAGGGCGACGGTCTTGCTGAGGCCTTCCAGGCCGTGCTTGGCGACGACGTAGGCGGACTTGTACGGGCTGGCGCGCAGGCCGTGCACGGAGGAGATGTTGACCACCCGGCCCCAGCCGCGGGCGTACATGTGCGGCAGGTTCCTGCGCAGGATGCGGAAGGGCGCCTCGACCATCACCCGCTGGATCAGCGTGAAGCGCTCCGGGGGGAATTCGTGGACGGGGGCGACGTGCTGGAGGCCGGCGTTGTTGACGACGATGTCGGCGTCGGCGGGCAGCGCGTCGACCGCGTCGGCCCGCGACAGGTCGGCGACCACGCAGATCCCACCGGTCTGCGCCGCCGTCTCCTTCGCGCCCGCCGCGTCCCGGTCCACGACGTAGACCGTCGCGCCGGCCGCGGCGAAGGCCACCGCGCAGGCCCGGCCGATCCCGGCGGCGGCCCCGGTGACCAGGGCGGTCCGGCCGGCGAGGAAGGGCCCGCCGACCGGTAGCGCGGCGGTGGCGTCGGCCGGTGGCGCGGCGGGGACCTGGTCCCGGCCGGGGCGCTGAGTGCTCTGCATGGCGGCCACGCTAGGAAGGTTGCGGCACAGCGCACACGTGTCCCGCGCCCATACTTCCCCCGCCGGGGGTGGCGGCCGCACCCATGTCGCGGCGGCCGGCCGGGCTGCACGGCGGCACCCCGGCGGCCGGCGGCGCACCGCCGGTCACGCGGCCGCGCCCCCGCAATGGCCGTGTCCGCCACTTCGGGCGCGCGGGCATGGCGGTCCGTCACGTGTCTGCCGCCGTGGCGCGGTCCTACCGTCCAACGCCAAACGGATCCCCCCTTTGGAGTGCGCCATGAACAGCTCTCCGCTCCCCCGCCCCCCGACGACCGCCCGCCCCCCGCGCCCCGTCCGCCGCCGGATCGCCACCGCCGTGACCGGTGTGCTCGCCCTGCTCGCCGCGTGCCTCGGCGCCGTCGCGGGCGCCGGACCCGCCGCCGCGGCGGGCCTGGCCCAGGTCACCTCGTTCGGCTCGAACCCGGGCAACCTGACGATGTACGAGTACGCGCCCGCCGGGCTGCCGGCCGGCGCGCCGGTGGTGGTCGCGCTGCACGGCTGCACCCAGTCCGCGAGCGACTACTTCGCCCACTCCGGCTGGCAGAAGTACGCCGATCTGTGGGGCTTCGCCCTGGTCCTGCCGCAGACCAGCTCGGCCAACAACTCGCAGTCCTGCTTCAGCTGGTTCGACCCGGCCAAGGACACCCGCGGCAAGGGAGAGGCGGCCTCGGTGGTCTCGATGGTCACGCACGCGGTGACGCAGTACGGCTCGGACGGCCGACGGGTCTACGTCACCGGGCTGTCCGCGGGTGGCGGCATGACCGCGGACCTGCTCGCCGACTACCCGGACGTCTTCGCCGGCGGCGCGGTCGACTCGGGCCTGCCCGCGCAGTGCGCGACCTCGCTGAGCGCGGCCTCCACCTGCCAGTACGGCAGCGTCAACCTGACGCCGGCCCAGCTCGGCGACAAGGTACGCGCCTCCGACCCCGGCTACCAGGGCCCCTGGCCGCGGGTGGCGATCTGGCAGGGCGCCTCGGACTACACCGTCTACCCGGTCAACGGCACCGAGCTGCGCGACCAGTGGACGAACGTGTGGGGCGTCGGGCAGACCGCGTCGTCCACCCAGGCGCTGCCGGGCGGCACGACGCTGAGCGTCTACAACGACCCCTCGGGCAAGCCCGCGGTGCAGCTCTACCAGATCGCCGGCATGGCCCACGGCCTCGCGGTGGACCCCGGCTCCGGCACCGAGCAGTGCGGCACGGCGGGTTCCTACTACCTGGACACCATCTGCTCCAGCTACTACACCGCCCGCTTCTGGGGCCTCGACGGCTCGACGCCGCCCGGCGGCGGTGGCGGTACGCTGCCGGCGCCCGGCGGGCTCAGCGTGTCCGGCACCACCGGCAGCACGGTCTCGCTGAGCTGGAGCGCGGTCTCCGGCGCGGCGTCCTACCGGGTCTACCGGGGCGGCACGCAGGTCGGCTCGCCCACCGCGACCTCCTACACCGACACCGGGCTGGCCGCGGGCACGGCGTACAGCTACACGGTGGCCGCCGTCGACTCCTCGGGCGCCGCGGGGACCGTGTCGGCCCCGGTCACGGTGACCACCACCGGGTCCGGCGGCGGCTCAGGACAGTGCTTCACCGACAGCAACTACAACCAGGTCGCGGCGGGCCGCGCCCACCAGAGCGGCGGCTACGCGTACGCGGACGGGTCCAACCAGAACATGGGGCTGTGGAACGTGTTCACCACCCACACCCTGAAGCAGACCGGCGCGGACTACTACGTGATCGCGGACGGCGGCTGCTGACCGCGGCCGCCCGGTCTCACGCCCTGCGGGCCAGCACGAGCCCGGCCCGCGGGCTGCCGTCCTCGCGGCGGCCGAATTCGCCGAGCGGGCGCAGGCCCACCTCGAAGCCGGCCGCCGCGAGGTCGTCCCGCACCGCCGAGTAGGGGAAGGTGCGGTAATACATCACGAAGGCCGGGCGCCACACCGCGTTGCGCAGCCGCATGGCGCCGTCGAAGCCGGCCATCGCCCAGTACCAGGGCGAGGTCACCGGCGGCGGCGCCCCGATCGGGAAGGCGAACAGGCCGCCCGGGCGCAGCGCCCGGTGGACCTGGGCGAACAGCCCGGGGCGTTCCGCGGGCAGGAAGTGCCCGAAGGCGCCGAAGCTCACCACCAGGTCGAAGGCCGCCGTGAAGGGCAGCGCGCGGGCGTCGGCCCGAACCCACTGCCGCCGCGGACCGCCGGCGGGGCCCGCCGCGGCGGCCGCCCCGGCCAGCATGCCCGCGCTGAAGTCGACGCCGGTCACCCGCTCGCGGCACAGCGGGGCCAGCGCCCGCAGGCCCGCGCCCGTACCGCAGCACAGGTCGAGTCCGGCGTCGAAGGGGCCGAGCGGTGCGAGGGCGGCGGCGGTCGCGTCGAGGAAGCGGTCGGGGGTGCGGAAGGGCGTGTGGTCGAAGGCCGGGGCGAGCAGGTCGTAGCCGTGGTCGACGGACGACAGCGCCTGGACGGCCAGTTCGCGCAGGGTGGGCCCCTCGGGTGAGAACACCCGGTCAGGATAGGCGGGTGTCGCCCGCGGGCCGTCAGGCCTCGTGCCTACGCCGCCGGGCGGCGTAGCTGCGCAGCGCCCGCAGGAAGTCGACCTCGCGGAAGGCCGGCCAGTGGGCGTCGCAGAAGTACAGCTCGCTGGCGGCGCTCTGCCAGAGCAGGAAGTTGGACATCCGCCGCTCGCCGCTGGTCCTGATCACCAGGTCGGGGTCGGGGCGGCCGGCCGTCCACAGGTGCCCGGCGATGTCCTCGGGGCCGACCACCTCGGCGAGTTCGGCCAGCGACTGGCCCGACTCGGCGCGTTGGGTGAGCAGTTCGCGCAGCGCCTCGACCACTTCCTGCCGGCCCCCGTAGCCGATGGCGAGGGTGACGTGGGCGCCGGTGGCGCGGTCCTCGGTGGCGGCCACGGCCTCCTTGAGGGCGCGCGCGGTGCGGTCGGGCAGGGAGTCGAGGCTGCCGGCGACGTGCAGCCGCCAGCGGGCCCCCGGCCGGGCGATCCCGGGGACGACGACCTGCTCGACCAGGCCCATCAGGAAGGCGACTTCGGCCTCGCCGCGGCGCGCGAGGTTCTCGGCGGAGCAGACGAAGACGGTGACATGGCGGATACCGAGCGCCTCGCACCAGCGCAGCAGGTCGTCCACGTGCTCGGCGCCCGCTCGGTGCCCCAGGCTCGGACCGGCCAGGCCGGCCTGCCGGGCCCAGCGCCGGTTGCCGTCCATGATCAGACCGACGTGCCGGGGCAGCGCACCGCCGCGCAGCCGGCGGCGCAGCCGGCGCGTGTAGAGGGCGTAGGCCGGAGAGGCGATCCGCATGGTGGTGTCCTTTCCCGTTCGCCGAGCGTAGGACACCACGGGCCGTCCGCCGGGCGGGACATGGGCGGGAAACGCGGGGAGTGCGGCGGCGGGTAAGCGCTCCCACAGCTTCCGGTTCCCGCACCCGCGGGCCGGGTGGAAAAGGCTCAGGTCACGGCCGGTGTGCGCGGAGCGCCCGGAAAATTCCCGGACCGGGTGTGCGCTTTCCCTCATCGTCAGGAAACGGAACCGTCATTCCTGATCCCTTATCCTGGCTTCCGGAATGATCGTTCCGTTTCATCCTTGCGAAGGAGTTCCATGGCGTCCGAGACCCGGCGCACGCACCACCAGGTCACGTTCGCGGTCCTCGCGGCGGGCGTGAGCGCTTACGCGCTGCTCCAGTCCCTGGTCACCCCGGTGCTGCCGACGATCCAGGCCGACCTGCACACCAACCAGAACACCGTCACCTGGGTGCTGACCGCGTACCTGCTGTCGGCCTCGATATTCACGCCGATCATGGGCCGGGTAGGCGACATGATCGGCAAGGAGCGCGTCTTCGTCGCGACGCTCGGCGCCCTGGCCGCCGGATCGCTGCTCGCGGCGCTGGCCACCAACGTGCAGACGATGATCGTCGCCCGTGCCATCCAGGGCATCGGCGGCGGTGTGCTGCCACTGGCCTTCGGCATCATCCGCGACGAATTCCCCCGCGAGAAGCTGAACGGCGCGGTCGGCCTGATCGCCTCGATCCTCGCGGTCGGCGGCGGTCTTGGCATCGTGCTCGCCGGCCCGATCGTCAACGCGCTGGACTACCACTGGCTGTTCTGGCTGCCGATGATCCTCACCCTGATCTCGGCCGTCGCCGCCCACTTCTTCGTCCCCGAGTCGCCGGTGCGCACGGCGGGCCGGATCAGCTGGGCACCGGCGGTGCTGCTGTCCGCGTGGCTGGTGGCACTGCTCGTGGCGCTCAGCCAGGCCCCGGTGTGGGGCTGGGGCTCCGGCAAGGTGCTCGGCCTGATAGCGGCGGCCGTCGTGCTCGCCGTGGTCTGGGTGCTGGTCGAACTGCGCGCGGCGACACCGCTGATCGACATGAAGATGATGGCCCGCCCCGCTGTGTGGACCAACAACCTGGTGGCGCTGCTGGTCGGCGTCGGGATGTACGCGGTCTTCGCCTTCCTGCCGGAATTCGTGCAGACCCCGAAGTCCACCGGCTACGGCTTCGGCGCCGGCATCACCCAGTCGGGGCTGATCCTGCTGCCGATGTCGGTGATGATGTTCCTGGTCGGGCTCGGTGCGAACAACCTGGCCAACCGCATCGGCGGCAAGAAGGTCGTGCTGATGGGCTCGCTGATCGGCGCCCTGTCGATGGCGCTGCTGGCCTTCGCGCACACCAGCACCTGGGAGCTGTACGTGGCCACCGCCGTCATGGGCGCCGGCTTCGGACTGACCTTCGCCGCGATGTCCAGCCTGATCGTCAGCGCGGTCCCGGCCGCGCAGACCGGTGTGGCCAGCGGCATGAACGCCAACATCCGCACCATCGGCGGCTCCATCGGCGCCGCCCTGATGGCCAGCGTCGTCACCGCCAGCCCGGCGGCCGACGGCCTGCCGCGGGAGGCCGGCTACACGGCGGGCTTCGCGATGCTGGGCGCCGCCATGGTGATCGCCGCCCTCGCGGCGACGCTCATCCCGGTCGGCCGGCGCACCAGCCGGGTCGACTTCGCCGACGAGCCGCAGCACCCGGAGATGGCGCTGGTGCCGGGAGGTACCGTCGTGGGTGACAAGCCGGAATGAGCTGCGGGGCGGCGGGGACCCGGCGGGAGTGAGCGAGCGACATGACTGGACACGCGCACCCGAAGACACCGGGCCCCGGCCGCGCACCGGACCAGGCCCCGCCCGCGGTCAAGCCGCTGCGGCGCGACGCCGTACGCAACCACCAGCTGGTGGTCGAGGCGGCCCGGGAGGTGCTCTCCGAGTTCGGCACCGACGCCAGCATGGAGCTGATCGCCTCCCGGGCCGGCGTCGGCGTCGGCACGGTCTACCGGCGCTTCCCCAACAAGGAGGCGCTGGTCGACGAGATCGCCGGCCTGATGCTGCGCGAACTCACCGAGGTGGCACGCCGGTCCCTCGCCCTGCCGGACGGCACCGGCCTGGAGCGGTTCCTCCGGGTCCTCGGCAATTCCCTTGCCGAGCACCGTGGTTACGCCGACAAGCTGGTCGGCCACTCCAAGGCCTCCTGCGTCGAGGTCCTGCGCGACCGCATCGCCGAACTCCTGCTCCAGGCCCAGGAGTCGGCCCGTATCGCGCCCGGCGTCGAACTGGGCGACATCATGGCCCTGATCTGGGGCCTGCGCGGCATCGTGGAGACCAGCGGAGCAGTCGTCCCCGACGCCTGGCGCCGCCAGCTCGACATCCAGCTGGCCGGCCTGCGCGCCGCGACCGTCCCCGCGGACAGCCCGCCGGCGGTGACCCGCGCCCAGCTCCGGCAGATCGGCACGGGCGCGGCGGGCACGGCCGGCACGGCCGCGGAGTCGTGACACCGGCTTCCGGTACGGCAGGCGGCGCAGGTGGTGACCCGCGGCGATGCACACGAATCCCGATATTCACTACAAGTGGTCTAGACCCCAGGCGACTCGGCACGGCATAGTAGAGGTCAAGATCAACGGCTGGCCGACAGCCGGACGTTCCGCGGTGCCCGGGGCGCCGCGGTGATCCCTACGACCCCCGTCTGCGGTGTCGCGCGCCGAACACCCGGCGCGCGGCCGCGGCGGTCAGGGGGCCTTCCGGCATCGCACCGGCGCCACATGCCGGTGCGATGCCGCGGCATCTCGGCCCGCGGCGCGGCATTGCCCGCCGCCCCGCAACCGGGGAGCGCGGCCCGCGGTCCGTGGCCCGTGGCAAGCGCATCGGGGCGGACGAGGCCGGCGGCGGACGTGCCGCGGCCCCGACGCCGGCGTGGGGGCCGAGCGTCAGGGCCGGATGGGCTGGGTGCGCCGGTCACCGTTCCCGGTTTCCGGGCCCCTCGTGCGCCGGGTCAGCCCTGGCGGGCCTTGGAGCGCGGGTCCTTGCGGTTGATCACGTAGACCTTGCCGCGACGGCGCACGATCTGGGCGCCCGGGCGATTCTTCAACGACCGCAGGGAATTGCGTACTTTCATGGGGGCGCCTTTCTCTTCGCGTGCTCGTCATACTCGTCGTGCAGGGACCACAACGGCGGCGCCCCCCTTTTCATTCCGCACGGCGCCGCCCGTACGGAGGTGACGTATGAGCGACGAATCCCAGCTCCCGCCGAGCGACGAATCCCGGCCCCCGCCGAGCGAGGAGCCGGACTTCTCCCCCGGTTTCTCCAGCCCCGACTTCTCAGGGCCCGACTTCTCCAGCCCGGATTTCTCCGGCCCCGACTCCGCGATCCCCGACTACACCCCGCCCGACTACGTCGTCCCGCCCTTCGAGGGCCCCGACTACGAGGCCGAGGACGCCGATGACCCCGTCCCTGACAAGGCCGGCTTCTCCGCCCCGGGCTACTCGAGCCCGGACTTCACGTCGCCGGGGGCGATGGGTGAATGAGCCCCGTCCAGCCACCGGGGGCGAAGGGGGAATGAGGCCCCGCGTGACCGCGAGGGCGGAATGAGCCCCCGCCCGGCCGGCGCCGCGCGCCACCAGGCCGCCCCGGACCGCCCCGGACCGCCCCGGACCGCCCCGGACCGCCCCGGACCGCCCCGGACCGCCCCGGACAGAAAACGGTTCGCGTCCGGGCGGGGTGCGGTGTTGACTGCCGCAGATGAACTGGCAGCCTCACCCCCGCGGAGCGAACGGCTCGACGCCGGTAGCCGGCGATGTGACCGTGCGCCCGATCAGCGGGGCTGAAGAGGTGGGGCTGTTCTCGCGGCTGCCCTACACGCTCAACGGCGAGCTCGCGGACGACCTCGCGGAGGGCCGGCGGCGGCCCGGGTGGATGTGGGTCGCGCTGCGCGGCGGGCGGGTGCTCGCCAGGGTCGGGTGGTGGAGCCGCGGCGACGACACGCCGAGCCACCTCGACGTCTTCGATCTGGACGGCGACGTTCCCGACCGGCTGGAGGTCGCCGAGCACCTGATGCGTACCGCGATGGCGGCGGTCGTGCCGGCCGGGGCCGTACCGCCGGAGTACATCCGCTTCGTACCGCCCGGGTGGCGGGAGGACGCGCAGGTCAGGCAGGGCGTCGAGGAGCGGATGGCGGTGCTCGGGCGGACCGGGGCGCGGCTCTTCGTGGAGCGACTGCGGCTGGAGTGGCGGCCGGGAACGCCGATACCCGCCGCCTCCGGGCGGGTCGCCTTCCGGCCGGTGCGGGACGCCGAGGAGATCGTCGCCCTGATGACCACGGTGCTGGAGGGCACGCTCGACGCCCACAGCCTCGCCGACCTCACGACGATGAGCCCGCGCGAGACCGCGGCCGCGCACTACGGCGACGAGCTGGACCGCTACCGCAGCCCGCGCCACTGGTGGCGGGTCGCCACCCTCCCGGACGGCGAGGCCGTCGGCTTCGTCGTCCCGGCCCGCAACGACTACCACCCGATCATCGCCTACATCGGCGTCCTGCCCGCCCACCGCGGCCGCGGCCACATCGACGACCTGCTGGCCGAGGGCACCCGGGTGCTCGCCGCCCACGACGCCCCGCGGGTCCGCGCGTCCACCGACCTGGGCAACACCCCGATGGCCCGCGCCTTCGCCCGCGCCGGCTACGTCGACTTCGAGCGCACCCTCACGATGACCTGGTCCTGACCGGCGCCTGGTCCAGTGCGCCGGCGGCGGCGCGGACCACGGCGGCGGCGAGGACGGCCAGCGGGGGCGAGTCGAGCTTCCACTGCTGCCAGTAGAGCGGTACGTCCATGGGCCGGTCCGCGGCGAGGTCGGCCAGGGCGCCGGCGGCGCGGTAGGGGGCGGCCTGCGCGTCGGGGACCATGCCCCAGCCGAGGCCGGCGGCGACAGCGGCCGCGAAGGACTCCGACGCGGGGACGTAGTGCCGGGGCTGTCCCGAGGTGGGGCGGCCGGGAGCGAGACGGCGCAGGAAGCCGTCCTGGATGTCGTCCTTGCGGTCGAAGACGACCATCGGCGCGGCGGGCAGTACGTCGGCGAGCGCGCCGTGCGCGAGGTGGCGGGCGGCGAAGGCGGGGGTCGCGTAGGCGCGGTAGGTCATCCGGCCGAGCGGGCGCACCGAGCAGCCCTGCACGGGCTCGGGCGACGAGGTGACCGCGGCCATCACCCGGCCCTGGCGCAGCAGCAGGGCGGTGTGGTCCTGGTCGTCGCGGTGCAGGTCGAAGCAGACGTCGAGGACGCCGGCGGCCTCGGCGAGGGCGGGCAGGAGCCAGGTGGCGAGCGAGTCCGCGTTGACCGCGATCGACAGCGTCGTGGGCCCGGCACCGGTCATGCCGATCTCGGCCGCCGCGTCCTGTTCGAGCCGGGCCAGCTGCCGCCCGAAGCGCACGACGACCTCGCCGGAGGCGGTCGGCCGCACCGGCTTGGACCGCAGCAGCAGGACCCGCCCGGTGCGCTGCTCCAGCGCCTTGATCCGCTGGCTGACCGCGGACGGCGTCACATGGAGGCGGGCGGCGGCGGCCTCGAAGGTGCCCTCGTCCACCGCGGCGAGCAGCGTACGCACCTGGTCGAGCGGCAAGCCGGCTGTTGTCATCACAATCGCTCATCTTAGGTAAGAAACATGAGCTGGACTGAAGGCCCGGGCACTTCATAGCCTCGGCCCGTGAACACCGCCCTCCTCGCGGCCCTCGCCGGCCTCGGCACCGGCCTGTCGCTGATCGTGGCGATCGGCGCCCAGAACGCCTTCGTCCTGCGCCAGGGCATCCGCCGCGAGCACGTCGCCGCGGTGGTCGCGATCTGCGCCCTGTCGGACGCCGTGCTGATCTCGGTGGGCGTCAGCGGCGTCGGCTCGGTGCTCAGGGCGTGGCCGTCGGCGGTCACCGTGACCGGCTGGATCGGCGGCGCCTTCCTGGTGTCGTACGGCCTGCTGGCCGCCCGCCGGGCACTGCGTCCGCAGCGGCTTGAGGCGGCGGGCGCCGCGGGCGGCTCGCTGCGGGCCGCGGTGCTCACCTGCCTCGCGATGACCTGGCTCAACCCCCACGTCTACCTCGACACCGTCCTGCTGCTGGGCTCGGTCGCCAACGGCTACGGCGGCTCGCGCTGGCCCTTCGGCGCCGGGGCGGCGGCCGGCAGCGTGCTGTGGTTCAGCGGCCTGGGCTTCGGCGCCAGGCTGCTGGAGCGGCCCTTCTCCCGGCCGGGCTCGTGGCGGGCGCTGGACGTGGTGATCGCCGGCACGATGATCACCCTGGGAGTGCTGATGGCGGCGCGCACCTGAGCGGCGGCCCCGCGCGGGAGGCGGTCCCGTCCGACCGCGCCCTGACCGCCCCGCCGCCGTAGCCCAAGCGCGTCAGGGCAGCCGGGCGCTCCACACCCGGCCCTGGGCGATCGGCCGGAAACCGATGACAGCCGCGTCGTCGCGGCGCTCCGCGGCGGCCGCCAGCAGCCTCTCGCACAGCGCGGCCAGCGGCAGCCCGCGGACGCGGGCCTGCTCGGCGTGCGCGGCCAGCGCCGACATGCCCTCGGTCAGGTCGGTGCCCGGCACCTCGATCAGGCCGTCGGTGTAGAGCAGCAGCGTGTCGCCGGGGCGCAGCTCGTGGTGCCAGGTGGTGCGGGGCATCCAGGGGGCCACGCACAGCGGCAGGTCGGGGCCGTCACCCTCCAGGAAGCGCGGCGTCCCCGACGCCGGGAGCAGCAGCGGCGGCGGGTGGCCCGCGTTGGACCAGGCCGCGTGCCAGTCGCCGTCCGGGCGCCGCTCCAACCGGACGTGCACGGCGGTGACCAGCGGCGCGATGGCGAGTCCTTCGGCCACCGTGTCCAGCCGGGCCAGGCTCTCGGCCGGGGTGTTCCCGTGCGACCGGTCGTAGGCGATGACCCGCAGCATGCTGCGCAGCTGGCTCATCGAGGTGGCCGCCTCCAGGTCGTGGCCGGCGATGTCGCCGATGGTGAGGGTGACCGAGCCGTCGGGCAGCAGCAGCGAGTCGTACCAGTCGCCGCCGACCTCCGCGGTCCTGCTGGCCGGCTGGTAGTTCGCCGCCAGCTCGGCGCCCGGCACGTCGGGGGTGGGGGTGAGCAGGGCGCGTTGCAGGGTCAGCGCGGTGTGCCGGGTGCGCTGCAACTCCATCGCCTGCCGCAGCGGGTCGCGCACCTCGTGCAGCACCTCGCCGAGCATCTGCAGGTCGGCGGGGCCGGGCGGCGGGCTGTCCGCGCAGCCGGCGGCCACCGCGAAGGCGAGGACCGCCGAGTCGATCACGATCGGCACCATGGTGATGCTGGTGGCGCGGGCGTCGCGGAGCCAGCCCATGGACAGCTCGGGCACGATTCCGTCGGGCGCCTCGCCCGGCGGGAAGGTGAACAGCCGCGGCCGACGGCTGTCGACGACCTCCCGGACGATCGGGCCGAACTGCCGCGGCTGGTTGCTCAGCGGCGGCAGCGCGGGCAGTCCCTCACGGGCGGTGGAGGCGATGCGGACGGCGGTCAGGGTGCCGTCGGAGCCGGACAGGGCGGCCGGGGGGAGCAGGAAGACCGCGCACGCGTCGGTCAGGTCGGGCACCACCGCCTCCGTCACGGCGGCGAAGGCCTGCGGTACGTCGTTCGCCGAGATCACGGTGGCGACCTTGGCCATCAGCCGCTCGCGCAGCCGGTTGCGCCACTGGTCCTCGACGTCGGCGGTGGTGCCGATCCACTCGACGGCGGCGCCGCCGCGCACGATGGGCACCGCGCGGGACTGCACGCGGCGGTAGACGCCGGACGCGGTCCGCATCCGGAAGGTGCACACGAACATCGACGGGCTGCCCTCGGCCGCCTCCCGCCAGGACCTCACCAGCGGGCCGCGGTCGTGCGGGTGGACCGCGGCCAGCCAGTCCTGGTCGATCATCGGACGCCAGGGGATGCCGGTGAACTTCTCGAAGCCGCCGACCAGTTCCTCGATCTCGCCGCTGGGCTGCATCAGCCAGACGATCTGGTTCACCGCGGACATCAGCGCCTCGTAGCGCTGGAGCGCCTGGTGCCGCTCCTCGGACAGCTGCCCGGCGTGCTCGGCCGCCTCCACCTGGGCGGTGGTGTCGATGGCCACCGTGAGGACACCGGCGCCGTACCGGGAGACCACCGGCGAGCAGCTGTAGACGAAGTGCCGGACGCCGGAGACGCCGGGGGTGCTGCCGTCGGTGCTGCGCGGGGAGGTGACCTGGCGGGCGGTGCGGTCGCCGTAGACCTCGTCGAGCATGCTGACGAAGGGGGCGGCCAGGGGCTCACCGAAGGCCGCGCGCGCCGGGACGCCGAGCGGGCGGGGGCCGAACAGGGCGCGGAAGGCTTCGTTGTAGTAGACCAGCACATGGTCGCCGCCCGCGGTGATCACGATCGGCACGATGGCGCTGTCGAACACTTCGGGTTCGAGCTCGGGCGCACCCGTCTCGTGGCCGCTACGCCTCATCCTCCGATCATCGCGCGCGGCGGGGCGCGGGGCACGGCGAACCGGCACCGGAGCGGGACCTACCGACGACCCGCGGGGCACGGGCGGCGCTCCGGAAGCACCGGGAGAGCCCTCTCCAGCAGGCCTGGACCGGGTCGCGCCCGCCGCGAGGCGGGTCTTACGCGGAAGCGCGGACGACCAGCCGGGTGGGGGTGATGATCGAGGACACGGCGGGCACCCCGTCCGGGTCGGACGCCGGCTCCAAGGCGTGCAGCAGCAGCTGGGCCATCAGCCGGCCCATCTCCTCGATGTCCTGCCTGATGGTGGTCAGCGGCGGATCGGTCCACTCCGCGACCGACACCATGTCGTCGAAGCCGACCACGGCCACGTCGTCGGGCACCCGCCGGCCGCGGGCCCGCAGCACCCGCAGCGCCCCCGAGGCCATCACGTCGGAGGCGGCGAAGACCCCGTCGAGGTCAGGAGAGCGCTCCAGCAGCCTCTCCATCGCCCGCGCTCCGCCCTCGGGGGTGAAGTCGCCCTCGGCGATCAGCCCCGGGGCGATGTCGGGCAGCACGTCGCGGAAGCCGTCGAGCCGGTCGATCGAGGCGGGCTGGTCCAGCGGCCCCGCGATGTGCGCGATCCGCCGGCGGCCGAGCGCCAGCAGCCGGCGTACGGCGTCGCGCGCGCCGCCGCGGTTGTCGCAGTCGACGTAGAGGGTGCGGCGGCGGGTGTCGGGGTCCGGCCAGGTGGGGCGGCCGCCGATGACGGTGGGCACGCCCGCGTTGCGGGCGATCACCGGCAGCGAGTCGTCGGCGTGCAGCGAGAAGATCAGCGCGCCGTCCACGTGCCCGCCGGTCAGGTAGCGGCCGACCCGCTCGTGGTCGGCGGCGCCCCCGGTGAGCAGCAGCACCAGCTGGTTGTCGTGCGCGGCGAGCTCCCGGCTGATGCCGCGCACCTGCTGCGCGAAGAAGGGGTCGGTGAAGAACCGGGACTCGGGTTCCGCGACGACCACGGCGATGGCGCCGTTGCGCCGGGTGACCAGGGTGCGGGCGGCCTGGTTGGGGATGTAGCCCAGCTCGTCGACGGCCGCGCGCACCCGCTCGGCGAGCGGGCCGCGCACCCCCGCTCCGCCGTTGACCACCCGCGACACGGTGGCTCGCGACACCCCGGCCCTGGCTGCGACGGCTTCGAGAGTGGGTCGGTGGGCGGCGGGCCGTGCGGGCAACGGGATGTCTCCTTCGCGCGGCGGACGCGGGACGTTGACGCGGGACAGGACGTGACGCGGGACGTGACGCGGGACGGGCACGGGCACATACGGAGGCGCGGACCGGCGCGGACGGTGGGCCGACGGCCGGGCAGGGCCACAGCGTATCGGGTCGGCGCCGAGCATGAGAGCGCTCTCTGAAAGGATCCGGCAGGACTGCCGCGCATGCCGCCGCTACCGTGGGTGAGGGGAAGAGCAGCAGGGACAGCAGCCAAGGAGAGCAAGGGAAGACATCCATGACCCACATCCCCAGTCTCACGCTCAACAACGGCACCTCGATCCCGCAACTGGGCTTCGGGGTGTACCAGATCGAGCCGCAGGACACCCGGGAGGCGGTGCGCACCGCACTGGAGACCGGATACCGCCATATCGACACCGCGGAGATGTACGGCAACGAGAAGGAGGTCGGCCAGGCCGTCAGGGACTCGGGGCTGCCGCGCGGCGAGGTCTTCGTCACCAGCAAGCTCAACAACGGCCACCACGCCTACGGTGACGCGCTCGCCGCGTTCGACCGCAGCATGGAGGACCTGGACCTGGAGTATCTGGACCTCTTCCTGATCCACTGGCCGCTGCCCGCGGTCGGGGACTACGTCGAGACCTGGCAGGCGCTGGAGGAGATCTACCGCTCGGGCCGGGCCAAGGCGATCGGGGTGTCCAACTTCCAGCCGTCGCATCTGGAGCGGCTGCTGCGGGAGACCGGCACGGTCCCGGCGGTCAACCAGATCGAGATCCACCCGTACCTGACGCAGGACGACGTCCGCGCGTTCGGCACCGACCACGGCATCGCGACCGAGGCGTGGTCGCCCATCGCGCAGGGCAAGGTGCTCGACGACCCGGTGATCACGGAGATCGCCGGGCGGCTGGAGCGCACGCCCGCCCAGGTCACGCTGCGCTGGCATATCCAGCGCGGGGACATCGTCTTCCCCAAGTCGGTGACGCCGGCCCGGGTCGAGGAGAATTTCCGGCTCTTCGACTTCGAGCTGACCCCGGCCGACATGGCGGCGATCACCGCACTGGACCGCGGCGAGCGCCTCGGCCCCGACCCGGACACCTTCAACTGGATTCCCAGCTGAGCCGGCCGGCCGTCCGCGCGCCCGTGCGCCGGTGCGTGCGCCTCGCGCACGCCGGCGCGCAGTGCGCCCCCTGATGCGCCCCCGCGTCCCGGTGCGGTGCCGCACCGGGACCCCGGCCTCAGCCGCCCGCGGTGCGCATCGCACCCGAGCCGCGGACCACGAAGCGGGTGAGCAGCACCACCGACCGGGGCGCCGAGCGGTCGCCGGCGATCCGGGAGAAGAGCAGGTTGGCCGCGGTGCCGCCGAGCGCGACCGGGTCCTGGCTGACCACGGTCAGCGGCGGGGTCAGCCGCTCGCCGAGCGGCAGGTCGTCGAAGCCGACCAGGGCGAGCGGCGCCGGGTGGTCGAGGCCGTCGAGCACACCCAGGGTGATCAGGTCGTTGCTGGTGAACAGCGCGGTCGGCGGGTCGGGCAGCGTACGCAGCACGGCCAGCGCGTCGCGGGCCTGCGGGTGGGAGCGCAACTCGTGCCGTACGAGCGCGGGGTCCTCGGGGATGCCGTGGGCGGCGAGCGCGTCGAGGTAGCCGGCGTAGCGCTCGGCCTGGGTCCAGATGTCGAAGCGGTCGCCGAGGTAGGCGATGCGGGTGTGGCCGTGGCCGAGCAGGTGGGTGACGGCCCGTCCGGCGGCGGCCCGGTTGTCGACGGTGACGGTGTCGACGGCCAGGCCCCTGGCCGGACGGTCGACGCAGACCACCTGGGTGCCGCCGGCCATGGGGCGTTTGAGGAAGCCGTGGCCGCCGATGGTGGGGACGATGATCAGGCCGTCCACCTGGCGGGCGGTGAAGGCGGCGATGACCTCGCGTTCGCGCTGCGGTTCGTCGTTGGTGCTGCCGACCAGCACCACATGGCCGCGGCGGTGGGCCTCGTCCTCCACCGAACGGGCCATCAGGGCGTAGAAGGGGTTGGCCAGGTCGTCGACGACCAGGCCGATGGTGGAGGTGCCGAGGTTCTTCTGGCGCAGGCTGCGGGCGTTGTCGTTGCGCTGGTAGCCGAGTTTGCGCACCGCCTGGCCGACCCGGGCGGCGGTCTCGGGGGCGACGCCCGCTTCGCCCGACACGACCCGGGAGACCGTCATCGGACTGACCCCGGCTGCGCGGGCCACGTCCTTCATCGTCGGGCGTTTCACGAGCCTCCTCGTCGCTGTGCCGGCCGGCCGGGCCGGTGACCGGCGGACCACCGGTCACCGGCGGCCGGCCGGCTCGTGCGTCGATGATGGCAGGCGGGCCCCTGGCAGGTGAATTCCGGGCTCCCCCTGATCAGCAGGCGGCTTGGTAGAAGAACTTCTTGACCTCGGGCCGGTCCATGTTGGCCTTGGTGATGGCCACCATGTCGGTGCCGATGTGCGCGGTGACCTTCTTCTTGTCGATCGCGGCGAGCGCCTGGTCGACACCCTGCCGGCCGATGGCGCCGGGGTCCTGGGCGACCAGGACGTCGAGGGTGCCGTTGGTGAGCGCGGTGATCTCGTCGGGTTCGGCGTCGAAGGCGGCGACCTTGACCTTGCCCTGCTTGCCCGCGGCCTGCAGCCCGGTGGAGATGCCCTGCGCGGTGTTGGTGTTGCCGGCGAAGACCCCGCCGAGGTCGGGGTGTGCGGCCAGGGTGGACTGGATCTGCGAGGCGGCGGTGGCGGGCAGGTCGTTGTCGTAGAGCACCGGGAGCAGGGTGATGCCCGGGTGGTTGTCCCGCATCTCCTCGGTGAAGCCCTTGATACGGGCGTCGGTGGTGGACACGCCCGGCTTGACGCTGATGACGATCGCCGATCCCTTGTCGCCCATCAGCTGCGCGAGGGACTTCGCGGCGGTCCTGCCGCCGGCCTCGTTGTCCGACGATATCCGGGACACGCCGATGGAGGTGTCGGTGACCTCGGTGTCGACCAGTACGACCTTGGTGCCGGCGCTTTGGATCTGCTGGAGCGAGGGGGTCAGGGCCGCGGTGTCGACCGGGGAGATCAGCAGCCCGCCGGGGTGGGTGGCGGCGACCGAGTCGATGATCGGGCGCTGCACGGCGACGTCCCACTGGGCGGAGCCGTTGACGGTCAGGTGGACGCCGCGCTTCTTGGCCTCCTGCTGGGCCGCGCAGGTCATGGTGATGTAGAAGGGGTCGCTCTTGACGCCGGTGATCAGGTCGAGGGACGTCGATCCCGAGCCGCCGGAGCCGCCGCCGCAGCCGGCGGTGGTCGCGGCGGTCAGGGCGAGGACGGCGCAGAGTCCGGCGAAGGCCATCGGTCTGCGGGTGGTACGCGTGCTGGTCGGGCGCATGGCGGAGCCTTTCCGTGGAGGGCGTGGTGCGGGCGCGGGCGACGGGCCGGCGGGTCAGCCGTGGTCCCTGCCGCGCCTGCGGAGCTGGTCGAGGTAGACGGCGGCGACCAGGACGACGCCGATGGCGACGTCCTGCCAGTACTGCTGGACGCCCATGATGATCAGGCCGGTGCTCAGCACGGCGGGGATGAAGACGCCGATGACCGTGCCGAGTACGGATCCGCGGCCGCCGAAGAGGCTGGCGCCGCCCAGCACGACGGCGGTGATGACCTTGAGGTTGTCGGTGGAGTGGCCGGCGATGGAGGTGGTGCCGAAGTAGGCCAGCCACATGACGCTGCCCAGTCCGGACAGCAGGCCCACCAGGGCGTAGACCTTGATCAGGTGGGCGTCGACGTCGACGCCGACCCGGCGGGCGGCCTCGGGGTTGGAGCCGATGGCGTAGGTGTGGCGGCCGAAGCGGGTGAAGGCCAAAATCAGGCCGAAGACGAGGGTGGCGCCGAAGGCGATGACGACCAGCCAGGGGATCTGGCCGAAGAGCTTGCCGAAGCCGATGGTGCGCTGGAGCCTGCCGGACACGGCGCCGGCCGGGTCCTGGCCGCCGGTGATGATCTGGGCGGCGCCGAGTGCGGCGCCGAAGCCGCCGAGGGTGACGATCAGCGGGGGGACCTTGGCCTTGGCGACCAGCCAGCCCTGGAGGGCGCCCCACACCAGGCCGGTGGCCAGGGCGATGAGGGTGCTGACCGCGATGGTGCCCCAGCCGGACTTCGCTCCGCCGTGGTGGATGGTGTACTCGGCGGACAGGACGGCGGACAGCACCAGTACGGAGCCGACGGACAGGTCGATGCCGGCGACGATGATCACGTAGGTCATGCCGACGCCGAGCACCAGGTAGATGGCCGCGTTGGTGGCGATCTGCGTGATGTCGTAGCGGGTCAGGAAGGTGCTGGGCCGGGCGGCGGTGAAGAAGGCGACGAGCAGGGCCAGGACGCCGAAGGTCCAGGCCTCGTTGGCCGCGGCCAGCCGCCGCAGCCAGGACGGTACGGGGGGCCGGCGGGCGGGCTGCCGCCGTTCCTCGACGGGGGCGGGGGCCTGGGCGGTCATGCGGCGCCGTCCTTTCGTGGGGCGTCGGCGTCCGGTGCTCCTGCGGTCCCGTCGCCCTCGATCGCGCCGCCGGCCTCCTCGGCGTCCAGGGCGCCGGTCATCGCGCCGACCAGTTCCTCGACGGTGGTGTCCGCGGCGGTGAAGCGGGCCACCCGGCGGCCGAGCCGCAGCACCTCCACCCGGTCGGCGACGGACAGCACTTCCGGCATGTTGTGGCTGATCAGGACGACGCAGATGCCGCGGTCCCGTACGCGTCTGACGGTGTCGAGCACCCGGCCGCGCTGGAGCACCCCGAGGGCGGCGGTGGGCTCGTCCATGAAGATGATCCGGTTGGCGAAGGCCACCGCCCGGGCCACCGCGACGGACTGGCGCTGACCGCCGGACAGGGTGGCGACGGGGGCGCCGACGTCCTGGAGGTCGACGCCCAGTTCGGCGAAGGCGGTGACGGCGGAGCGGCGCATGGCGGCGTGGTCCAGGACGCCGAGGCGGCCGAGCAGGCCGCCGCGGTAGAGCTCGCGGCCCAGGTGCAGGTTGGCGGCGGCGTCGAGGTCGGGGGCCAGCGCGAGGTCCTGGTAGACGGTCTCGATGCCGTGGCGCCTGGCGTCGAGCGGTCCTGACAGCTCGACCGGGCTGCCGTCGACGAGGATCTGGCCGGCGTCGGGCCGGATGGTGCCTGAGAGGGTTTTGACGAGACTGCTCTTGCCGGCGCCGTTGTCGCCGATCAGGGCGACGACCTCGCCCGGGTAGGCGGTGAAGTCGGCGTCCTGGAGCGCCCTGACGTGACCGAACCGCTTGGTCAGGCGTCGGGCTTCCAGGAGTGGTTGTGCCATCGGCTGTCTCCCAGCGTCGTGGTAACGCGGTTCCTTGGTAACGTTCGCAAGCGTTCCGGGATTGTGCTGGGCTCCTGACGGCATGTCAATACGCCGCGTGGCGGGTCACCGCATCCACCACGGGACACCGCACGGATGGGAAACCTGACTGCCGCACGCACCCTTGACATCAGATCAGGTACACATCAAGATGCTGATTTGCTTGGTAACGTTCACATCCGTACGAGCATCCCCCCCGTGCCCCGAGGCCGCTCGCCGTGCGTCATCCCACGGCCTGCCGCCTCCGCGAGAAGGTGGTCCTCCGTGCTCCCTCCCGTGCTCCGCAGCAGAACCGCGGGCGCCGTCAGCGCCCTCTTACTGGCCGCCCTCGGCATCGGCGGCCTCACCTCGGCCCCCGCCCACGCCGCCAACGCCAACCTCACGCAGTACGTCGACACCTTCGTCGGGTCCGACGACAGCAACGCCCCCAACCCGGTCGGCGGCGGCGCCGGCGGCAGCACCTACCCGGGGGCCGTGGCGCCCTTCGGCGGCGTGCAGTTCAGCCCCGACACGCCGACCGCCTCGCCGTCCGGCTACCGCTACTCCGACACCTCGATCGAGGACTTCAGCCTCACCCACTTCGACGGTGCCGGCTGCCCCAACAACGAGGACCTGCCGCTGATGCCGATCACCGGCGCGGTCGGCACCTCCCCCGGCAGCAACTGGACCGGCTACGCGTCGGGCTACACCAAGTCCAACGAGTCGGCCGCGCCCGGCTACTACAAGAACCGCCTGGACAAGTACGGCACCGGCGTGGAGCTGACGGCCACCACCCGCACCGGCATGGCCCGGCTGACCTACCCCTCGACCACCAGCGCCGGCCTGCTGATCAACACCGGCCGCAGCGCGACCGGCAACCGCAGCGGGTCGGTGAAGGTCAGCGGGTCCGAGGTGACCGGCAGCGTCACCGCCGGCGGCTTCTGCGGCTCGTCGAAGACCTACCAGATCTACTTCGACATCCGCTTCGACCGCGCCCCGTCCGGCTTCGGCACCTGGAACGGCGGTACGGTCTCGGCCGGCTCCAGCAGCACCTCGGGCACCAACACCGGTGCCTACGTCACCTTCGACACCACCGGCAACCAGACCGTGCAGACCAAGGTCGGCCTGAGCTACGTCAGCGTGGCGGGCGCGCAGGCCAACCTGACCGCGGAGAACAACGGCTGGGACTTCAGCGCGACCCGCACCGCGGCCGACACGTCGTGGAACGCGATGCTGAACCGCGCCCAGGTCACCGGAGGTGCCACGGCGGACCTGAAGAAGTTCTACACGGCGCTCTACCACGTCTTCCAGAGCCCCAACATCTCCAGCGACGTCAACGGCGACTACCGCGGCTTCGACGGAGCGGTGCACAACTCGGCCCGGCCGGTCTACCAGAACTACTCGGGCTGGGACATCTACCGCTCGTGGGCGGCGCTGGTCGCGCTCATCGCGCCGACCGAGGCCGCCGACATCGCCAAGTCCATGGTCCTCGACGGCCAGCAGGGCGGCCTGCTGCCCAAGTGGTCGCAGCAGACCAACGAGGACTTCGTGATGACCGGCGACCCGGGACCGATCATCGTCAGCAGCATGTACGCCTTCGGGGTGCGGGACTTCGACACCGCCGCGGCGCTGTCGCTGATGGAGAAGGCCTCCAACGGCGGCACGGCGCAGGGCTCGCCGATCCGCGGCAACCAGAGCACATACACCAGCCAGCACTACCTGTCCGCGCCCTCGGACTCACTCGAATACAGCGCGTCGGACTTCGCGGTGGCGCAGTTCGCCAAGGCGCTCGGCAACACCGCGAGCTACTCCACGCACATGACGCGCGCCCAGTGGTGGCGCAACACCTTCAGCACCGAGTCCGGCTACGTGCAGCCGCGCAACTCCGACGGCAGCTGGTCGTGGCCGCTGGACCCGGCGAGCCCGAGCAACTTCACCGAGGGCAACGCGGCGCAGTACACCTGGATGGTGCCCTACGACTTCGCCGACCTGATCAACGACATGGGCGGCCCCGCGACCGCGGCCCAGCGGCTCGACCACCACTTCACGCAGGTCAACGCCGGGCAGAGCCTGCCCTATTACTACATCGGCAACGAACCGGAGCACGGCGTGCCGTGGGCGTACAACTTCGCCCGCGACCCCGCGGGCACGGCGGACGCGGTGCGCAAGGTGATGACCGAGTCGTTCACCACCGGCGCGGGCGGCCTGCCCGGCAACGACGACCTCGGGGCGACCTCGGCGTGGTATGTGTGGGCGGCGCTGGGGATGTACCCGGCGACCCCCGGCGCGGACACGCTGGCCGTCAACGGCCCGCAGTTCCCCTCGGTGCTGCTGCAGCGCCCCGGCGGCAACATCACCGTCAACTCCTCCGGCAGCGGCGGCTACGTCCAGGGCCTGAAGGTCGACGGCACCGCCACCAGCCACAACTACCTGCGCTACCCGGACATCGCCGGCGGCGGCACGCTCGACTACACCATGGGCGGCACCCCCAGCAGCAGCTGGGGCACCGGCGCCGGGGACGTACCGCCGTCCTTCCAGGACGGGGCCACCCCGGTGCCGACCGCGCCGAGCCTGGGCACCAACCTGGCCCGGGGCAAGGCGGTCACCACCTCCACGCCGTGCGCGGCGGCGGAGTCCGGGGACAAGGCGGTCGACAACTCGCTGCAGAACAACAGCAAGTGGTGCTCGAAGGCGGCAAGTCCGACGCTGACGGTCGACCTCGGCTCGACGCAGACCGTGGGGTCCTTCGTGGTCAAGCACGCGGGCCTCGGCGGCGAGAACACCAGCTGGAACACCTCGGCCTTCCAGATCCTGACCAGCACCGACAACAGCACCTGGTCACTGGCGGCCAACGTCACCGGCTCGCGCTCCAGCCGCACCTACCACTCCATCGCGACACGGCAGGCGCGCTACGTCCGGCTGGCGATCTCGGCGCCCAGCAACACCGGCGGCGACACCGCGGCCCGCATCTACGAACTGGAGGTCTACGGGCAGTCGGGCGGCGCGGCCCCGCACGCCATCACCGGTCTGGCCGGCAAGTGCGTGGACATCGCCAACTCCGGCACCGCCAACGGCACCCACGTGCAGCTCTACGACTGCAACGGCAGCGACGCGCAGTCCTGGACCGTGGGAGCCGACGGCACCGTGCAGGCACTCGGCAAGTGCCTGGACGACGCCGGCTCCGGCACCGCCGACGGGACGCTGGTGCAGCTGTGGGACTGCAACAGCAGCAGCGCCCAGAAGTGGACCGTCAGCGGCAAGCAGCTGATCAACGCCGCGGCGAACAAATGCCTCGACGTGCCGGGGTCGAACACCGCCAACGGCACCCAGCTGGACGTGTGGACCTGCAGCGGCGGCACCAACCAGCAGTGGTCGGTGAGCTGACGGCCCGAGCCGTCACCCCACCAACTGGGCCTTGCCCAGGGCGATGACCCCGGCCGCGGACACCGTGTACAGCTCGCGGTCGCGGTCGGGGTTCACGCCTATGGTGGCGCCCGGCGGCACATCCACGTTCTTGTCCAGCACCGCGCCGCGGACGATCGCGCCGCGCCCGACCCGTACGTTGTCGTGCAGCACCGAGCCCTGGACGACCGCGCCCGCGTCGATCACCACGCCGGGCGACAGCACCGAGCGGGTGACCTGGCCGCGGATCACGCAGCCGGGGCTGACCACCGACTCCCCCACGATGCCGCCCGCCGCGATCTTGGCGGGCGGCAGCTGGCCGGGGTGGGTGTAGATCGGCCAGCGCCTGTTGTAGAGGCTGAAGGCGGGCTGGTCGGAGATCAGGTCCATGTGCGCGTCGTAGTAGGCGTCCAGGGTGCCCACGTCCCGCCAGTAGCCGTGGTCGCGGGCCGTCTCGCCCGGCACGTGGTTGGTGTCGAAGTCGTAGACCTGCGCGACGCCGGCGGCGGTGAGCCGGGGCAGGATGCTGCCGCCCATGTCGTGCACGGACTGCTGGTCCTCGGCGTCCTCGTGCAGGGCGTCGATCAGCGTCTTGGTGGTGAACAGGTAGTTCCCCATCGAGGCGAAGACGTGCCCGGGGTCGCCGGGCAGCGCGGGCGGGTCCGCGGGCTTCTCCAGGAAGCGCTCCACCGAGATGCCGTCGGCGGCCGGCGAGATCACCCCGAAGCCCGAGGCGTCGGCCCGCGGCACCTTGATGCCCGCGACGGTCACCCCGGCACCGTGCTCGACGTGCTGGGCGAGCATCTGGCGCGGGTCCATCCGGTAGACGTGGTCGGCGCCGAAGACCGCGACGTAGTCGGGCTGCTCGTCGTGCACCAGGTTCAGCGACTGGAGGATCGCGTCGGCGCTGCCCAGATACCAGCGCGGGCCGAGCCGCTGCTGCGCCGGGACCGGCGTGACGTAGTTGCCCAGCAGGCTGGACATCCGCCAGGTGGTGGTCACATGGCGGTCGAGTGAGTGCGATTTGTACTGCGTGAGCACGCAGATCCGCATCATGCCGCCGTTGACCAGGTTGGACAGCACGAAGTCCACCAGGCGGTACGTGCCGCCGAAGGTCACCGCCGGTTTCGCCCGGTCGGCGGTCAGCGGCATCAGCCGCTTTCCCGCGCCGCCGGCCAGCACTATGCCTAGCACCGAAGGTGCACCGCGCATCGACGTCCCCCTTGGGTTCGTGTACCGCCCTGCCGTCTGCCGCCCTGCTGTGCCGCACCGCGCCGGGCTGTGCCGTGCGGTGCTTGCCACCGGTTCCGCGATGTGCCGCGAACCGGTCTGTGTGTGTCGGTCCTGCGTGTCGGTCGTGCGAGTCGGTCTCCTCCACCGGTACTCCTACCCGGCGGCGAGCACCTTCTCGTAAAGGGCGACCGTACGGCGGGCGACGGTGTCCCAGCCGAATTCCCTCTCCGCGCGCTCCCGGCCCGCGGCGCCGAGGGCGGCGGCCTGGTCGGGGTCGCGGACGAGCCGGTTGAGCGCGGCGGCCAGTCCCGCCTCGAAGTCCGCGGGGCGCTGCTCGTCGTAGGGCACCAGCAGTCCGGTGGTGCCGTCGTCGACGACCTCGGGGATGCCGCCGACCGCGGAGGCGACCACGGCGGTGCCGCAGGCCATCGCCTCCAGGTTGACGATGCCCAGCGGCTCGTAGACCGAGGGGCAGGCGAAGGCGGTGGCGTGGGTGAGGAGTTGGACGACCGCGGGGCGCGGCAGCATCGCGGGGATCCAGTGGACGCCGTCGCGCACCGCGTTCAGCTCGTCGAACAGCGCGCGGAACTCCCGGTCCAGCGCGGGGGTGTCGGGCGCGCCCGCGCACAGCACCAGCTGCGCGGCGGGGTCGAGGTCCCTGGCCGCCCGCAGCAGGTGCGGTACGCCCTTCTGCCGGGTGATACGGCCGACGAAGACCACATAGGGGCGGTCAGGGTCGACGCCTATCCTGCGCAGCACGTCGGTGCGCTCGTCGGGGCGGTAGGTGGCGGTGTCGATGCCGTTGCGGATGACGTGGACACGCTCGGGAGTGAGCTCCGGGTAGCAGGACAGGATGTCGCGGCGCATCCCGTCGGAGACCGCGACGACCGCGTCCGCCGACTCCATCGCGGTCCGCTCGGCCCAGCTGGACAGCGCGTAGCCGCCGCCGAGCTGCTCGGCCTTCCAGGGCCGCAGCGGTTCGAGGGAGTGCGCGGTCAGCACGTGCGGGACGCCGTGCAGCAGCTTGCCGATGTGCCCGGCCAGGTTGGCGTACCAGGTGTGGGAGTGCACCAGGTCGCGGCCCTGGACGGCGGCGGCCATGGCCAGGTCGACGGAGAAGGTGCGCAGCGCGTCGTTGGCGCCGTCGAGCGAGGCCGGCGCCCGGTGCCTGACGACGCCGCCCTCCGCGGCGGCGTCACCCCAGCAGTGCACCTCCACGTCGACCAGCGCGCGCAATTCCCGCGCCAGGAACTCCACATGGACCCCGGCTCCGCCGTAGACATCCGGCGGATACTCCCGGGTCAGCAGCCCGACCTTCACCAGCACCCTCTCCCGCCCTCGACCGTCCGTGCCTGTTGCCTTCCCCGATCGGCGGCCGCCTACCGCGCGGGACCGGTCGGAACCAGCGCGACCACCGGGATGACCCGGTCGGTCTTCTCCTGGTAGTCGGCGAACCCAGGGTAGAGGGCGGCCTGTTCCGCGTACTTGCGGTCCCGCTCCTCACCGGTGAGAACCTCGGCGCGGACCGGGACCGTCCGGTCGCCGACCTCGATCTCGGCGTCGGGGTTGGCGACCAGGTTGTGGAACCAGGCGGGGTTGTCGGGGGCGCCGCCCTTGGAGGCGAAGACCAGATAGCGCTCGCCGTCGCGCAGGTACATCATCGGCTTGACGAACTTCCGCCCGGTGCGGGCTCCCGTGTTGTGCAGCAGAAGCAGCGGGGCGCCCTCGAAATTTCCGCCGACCTTCCCGTGGCTGGCGCGGAATTCGGCCACGATCTGGGCGTTGTAGTCCCCGGGCTCGCTCATTGAACTCTCCTTTACGTCCCCGACGGCTGATGTGGTGTCAGCCTATCGAAGCGACTGCTGGGACCGGCAGGGCTCACCTGCGGCGACCGCCGGTCGCTCACGGCGACCGGCGGACGAAGCACAGGACGGCCCGGGCGGCGGCAATACCGCGGATCCGGCCCTTTTCGCCCCCCGGCGGATTGACGCTTTATGGACGGCTGCGAGGGCCGGAGCCCGGGCACACGTAGGAGAGACAGAACGTGATGACCAACACCCCACCGACCGCACCCGTCCCGCTGCGCGCCGGGACGCGGTTGTCGTTGGCACTGGCGCGGGAAGAGATGATGCAGGAGTACCACCGGTGGGAGACCGACCCGGCGACCGTCGTCGGCTTCGGCGCCCGCTGGCCGGTGTCCTGGGAGGTCTTCCGCGCGCGCTTCCGCACCGGCCACACGTCGGCTCACTCCCAGCTCTTCGAGGTGATCACCGCACCGGGCGGGACCCCGGTGGGAAGCACCGCCCTCAGCGTCGACCAGTCCGTCAACAGTGCCGAGTTCACCCTCGTGATCGCCCCGGAGCAGCGCGGCCGGGGCTACGCGGCAGAAGCCACCGCACTGACCCTCGAGTGGGCGTTCACGATCGCCTCGCTCAGTTCGGTGTGGCTGGAGGTACCCGCGCCCCACACTCCCGCGATCAACGCCTATCTCAAGGCCGGCTTCCGGGCCGCCGGACGGTTGCGCAGCGCCGCCCTGTGGCACGGCAGGCGGGTCGACAAGCTGCTGTTCGACTGCGTGCCCGACGACCTCGGCGGAAACAGCGGTGATTCGCGTTGTCTCGGACATAAGAAGTGGCTCGCAGAGAAGAAGTGAAGCACGGGCAAGAAGTGACTCGCAGAGAAGAGGTGACCACCATGTCCTGCCCCGACGTGAACTGCCGCAAGGGCGGCTGCACGACCGATCCGGGCCGAGGCCGGCCGACCGGCAGCGGCGACTCCAAGCACTGACCGGCGGCTATCCCCCCATTCTTCGCGAATCCGCATTATCCGGACGGCCGGGCTGCTCCCCGTACCGCATCGCACGGGACCCGCCCGGCCGCCTCCGTGCCCTCCCTCGCCACTCAACCGGTTAAGCGGGGGCTTCTGTGCAGGCTCGACAGGACGTACGGTGTCACCGATCGACCACGACCCTGCCGCGAAGGACTCCGTATGGCCCTCTTCGACCTGCCGCTCGACCAGCTTCGCGACCGTCGCAGCAGCTCGGCGGAGCCCGCGGACTTCGACCAGTTCTGGACCGACACCCTCGGCCAGGCGCGGCAGTACGCCCTCGACGCGCGCTTCGAGCGGGTGCCGACCGGGCTGACCACGCTGGACACCTACGACGTGACCTTCGCGGGCTTCGGCGGCCACCCGGTCAAGGGCTGGTTCACGGTGCCCGCCGGCACCGCGGAGCCGTTGCCGGTCGTCGTGGAGTTCGTCGGCTACGGCGGCGGCCGCGGTCTGCCGCACACCCATCTGCTGTGGGCGTCGGCGGGCTACGCGCACTTCCTGATGGACACCCGCGGCCAGGGCGCCGGCTGGTCGGCCGGCCACACCGAGGACCCGGTCGGCAGTAGCCCGGCCTCCCCCGGCTTCCTGACCCGCGGCATAGAGGACCCCTACGACTTCTACTACCGCCGGGTCTTCACCGACGCCGTCCGAGCGGTCGAGGCGGCCCGCTCGCACCCGCTGGCCGACGCCTCGCGCACGGTGGCGGCGGGGATAAGCCAGGGCGGCGGCATCACGCTGGCGGTCGGCGGACTGGTGCCCGACCTGGCGGCGATCGCCCCCGACGTCCCCTTCCTGTGCGACTTCCCCCGGGCCGTCACCCTCACCGACACGCTCCCCTACCGCGAGGTCGGCACGTACCTGTCGGTGCACCGCGACCGCAGGGCACGGGTGCTGGACACCCTGGCGTACTTCGACGGCGTGCACTTCGCCGCCCGCGGCCGGGCGCCCGCGCTCTTCTCCACCGCGCTGGAGGACGAGACCTGCCCGCCTTCCACCGTCTTCGCGGCCTTCAACGCCTACGCCGGCGAGGACAAGCAGATCGAGGTCTACGACTTCAACGGCCACGAGGGCGGCGGTCCCTACCAGCAGGCGGCCCAGCTGCGGTGGCTGCCGGGCGCGTTGGCCGGAAACAAAAAAGAGGAATAGCCCGGTGGAACCGGGGAAGGCGGGACGTCACCAGTCGTACGAGTGCGAGGCGATGACGTGAGCGCAATGGTTGAGCAGTCGATAGGCACGGACAGGTCGGCTACCGCGACCCTTGAGCCGTCACAGGCCGCCCGGTGGCCGAGCGGGCCGGAGGCCGCCACCGGCGGGCTGCCGTTGATCGACGACGCGACGACCGTGGCGCCGCAGGACGCGCGGATGCTCTCGAAGCTGTTCTTCGACCGCCTCCAGGAGCTGGAGGAGGGCACCGCGGCCTACAGTTACGCGCGCAACACGCTGATCGAGATGAACCTGTCGCTGGTGCACTTCGCCGCCGGCCGCTACCGCAACCGGCCCGCCACCGACCACGAGGAGATCGTGCAGGTCGGCACCATCGGCCTGATCAAGGCGATCGACCGCTTCGACCTCTCCCGTGAGACGGAGTTCACCACCTTCGCGGTGCCGTACATCGTCGGGGAGATGAAGCGCTTCTTCCGCGACACCACCTGGGCGGTGCATGTGCCGCGGCGGCTCCAGGAGCTGCGGGTGGAGCTGAGCAAGGCCAAGGAGGCGCTGTCGCTCGACCTGGACCGCGACCCGACGGTGGCCGAACTGGCCGCGCACCTGGGCCTGACGGAGCAGGAGGTCATCGAGGGTCTGGTGGCCGCCAACGGCTACACGGCGGGGTCCATCGACACCCCCTACAGCGACTCCGACAGCGCGACCGACGGCGAGGGCCGCACGCTGGGTGAGACGTTCGGCGAGTGCGACCCGGCGATGGACCTCTTCGAGGACTTCCACACCCTGGCCCCGCTGATCGAGAAGCTGCCGGAGCGCGACCGGCTGCTGCTGCGCCTGCGGTTCGGCGACGAGCTGACCCAGGCGCAGATCGGTGAGCAGCTGGGCTGCTCGCAGATGCACGTCTCCCGGCTGCTGAGCCGGATCGTCGCCCGGCTCCGCAAGGGCCTCCTGGTGCAGGACTGACGCCGCCGGCACCGCCCCGCGACCCCCCGGCCCGAGCGGGCCGGGGGGTCGCGGGCGTCCGGGGTCAGGACGGTGTGACGTCCGCCCGGTCCAGGGCGATGTTGGTGCCGCCGCTGGCGCCGTTGCGCTGCCCGGTGTTGGTGATGGTCACGGTGTGCGTGCCGACCGCCAGCCGCGGGCTGGTCCACACCACGCCCGAGGCGTTGCGGCTCGGGGCGTAGTTGTCGACGGTGACCGGTGAACCGCCGTCGACGGACAGCGACATGATGCCCTGGTCGGCGTCGCGCACCGCGTGCAGGGCGACCTGGGTGCCGCGGAAGGTGAAGGTCGCGACCGCGCCGCCGGTGTACGACCAGTTGGCGGTCTGCTGGTACATGTCGCTGACGCCGTTGGTGACGCCCCAGTTCGCCCCGTAGCCGAAGTGGTCGAGGTCCGAGGTGCTGGTGTCGGTGCCGTCCACCACCACGGTCGGGTCGACGGGGCCGGTGCTGCCGTTGCCCGGGGTGAGGGTGACTGTGTAGGCGTCGGAGCCGCTGGTACGGGTCACCGGCAGGTGCAGGGTGGCGCCGTCGGTCGCCACATCCGCGTCGAAGACGGTGACGGGCGCGGACAGCGGGCTCTGGTCGGGGATGCGCTGGACGGTGGCGTGCACGGCCCCGCTGTGGAGCAGCCAGGACGCCGCGGACAGGTTCCGTACGGTCACGGTGGTGGTGCCGCCCTGCCCGGAGTTGTTGCCGAGCAGCGCCAGCACCTGGTGGGCGGAGGAGTCGGCGGCCGCGGCGACGGCCACCCCGCCGCCGCCGGTGGTGGCCAGCAGCCGGCCGCTGAGCCGGGCGTACGCCTGGTAGACCCACCACTGCCCGGTGGGCTGCCCGCCGGCCAGCAGCGAGTCCAGGGTGCCGGCGCCGCAGCAGTCGGACCAGATCGCGTGCGCGGCCGCGGTGACGCCGGACGCGGACAGCCGGTCGAGGAACCAGGCGGTGTAGGCGGAGTTCTGCTGCTGCGAGAAGAGGTACTCGTTGATGGTCAGCGGCAGCGGGGCGATGCCGTGCGCGGACTCCAGGGCCCTGGCGTCGGCCGCGTCGGTGGCCGGGTCGTCGCCGAAGTGCCAGTTGAGCACGTTCGGCAGGGTGTTGTCCGCCTTGGTCTGCCCGAGCCAGGAGTCCAGCCAGCCGTGGTTGTAGCCGCTGTAGGAGGGGCCGACGATCTGCGCGGCCGGGACCAGGCGGCGGATCTCGCGTACCGCGGTGTCCCACATCCGGTAGTACTGCGGGCTGTTGACGCCGCGCTGCCAGAATCCGGTGCCGTCCGGCTCATTCCAGATGTCGTACGCCACCGGTATGCCGGAGGCCTGCACGTCCGCCACCACGCGGTCGACGAAGGCGGCCCAGTTGGAGCAGTCGCCGTTGTCGCAGGGGTAGACGGTGCTGGCCGGCTGGGTGGTGTCGGCGCCCCACACGTCGGAGACCAGCAGGTGGTAGGTGGCGCGGTAGGGAGCCGCGGTGACCCGGCGGGCCTGGGAGAGAGCCGAGTTGATCCGTACCCGGTAGCCCGCTCCCGCGGTGTAGCCGTCGCCGAGCCAGCCGCCGCCGGCGATCCTGGCCCCGCCGCCGCGGAAGAGGGCGGGCTTGAGCGGCTGGAGCAGGTTGTCGGCCGGCGCGGAGCCGTCCTGGCTGAGGCCGTACAGGAAGCCGGAGCCGACGGCGGTGGGGGCCGCGCCCTGGGCTGCCAGGTCGACGGTCACCTCGGAGTCGGCGGCTGCCGCCGGCGCCGGGTCGAGGGTGGCCGCCGCCAGTACGGCGGCGCCGAGCGCCGCCAGGACCGGCAGCGTCCAGGGGCGCCACCCGGGGCGGGCGGCGGACTTCCGTGCGGGGTTGCGTTTCATCGTTTCTCCCTGAGGGGGGTGAAGGGATCGGCGTGGTCGCGGAGGAAGAGCGGGACGGTGTCCAGCGGGGCGGCGGCGGTCACCCACTGGCCGCCCGGGTGGAAGGTGCCGGTGGCCGGGTCGCGCCACCGCGCGCCGGCCGGCAGGTAGACCCGGCGCTCGGTGGCGCCGGGCCGCAGCACCGGGGCCACCAGCAGGTCGCGGCCGCACAGGAACTGGTCGTCGATGTCCCAGCCCGCCCGGTCGGCGGGGAATTCCAGCAGCAGCGGGCGGATCAGCGGCAGCCCGTCGGTGCGGCCGGCCGCCAGCTGCTCGTGCAGATACGGCCGCAGGCGGGTGCGCAGGTCCAGGGCGGCGGTCATGGCGGCCTGCGCCCGCTCGCCGTAGGACCAGATCTCGTTGGGGCCGCCGCCGACCCCGATCGGGCCGTGGAAGACCCGCGGTTCGCGGTGGCCGTGCAGCCGCAGCAGCGGGCAGAAGGCGGCGAACTGGAACCAGCGGACCATCAGTTCGCGGTAGTGCTCGTCGTCCGGGTCGCCGCCGTGGAACCCGCCGATGTCGGTGGTCCACCACGGGATGCCGCTCATCGCGACGTTGAGGCCGGCGCGTACGGAGTCGGCGAGCGCCTCGAAGGTCGCGGGGATGTCGCCCGACCACAGCGCGGCGCCGTAGCGCTGCGATCCGGCCCACGCGGACCTCACCAGGGACAGCACCTCGGTCTCGCCCTGCGCGGTGAGGTGCTCGTGGATGCCGCGGGCGTGCTCGCGCGGGTAGAGGTTGGCGACCTCGGAGCCGCTGCCCGCCGCGTAGTCCAGGTTGTGCGGGTGCCCGGGGCGCATCTCGGGCTCGCAGGCGTCCAGCCAGAAGGCACGGATGCCGAGCTTGTAGTAGTTCTCCTGCAGCCGGTCCCACAGCGCGGCCCTGGCCGCCGGGTCGGTCGCGTCGTAGAAGGCGACGCCGATGCCCTCGGGTGCCTCCTCGGTGTCGGGCCAGTCGGCGTGCACGGTCGCCCCGCTGTAGGTGGCCACCAGCTGCCCGGCGTCCCGCAGCCCCGCGTAGCCCTCGGACAGCGGGCTCACTGACGGCCACACCGAGACCGCCGGCTCCACGCCGAGCGAGCGCAGTTCGTCGACCATGCCGCGCGGGTCCGGCCAGTCACGGCGGTCGAAGTCCCAGTCGCCCAGGTTGCGCCAGTGCAGGTAGTCGATGACGATCACCGACAGCGGCAGCCCGCGGCGGGCGTACTCGCGTGCCACGTCCAGGACTTCGGCCTGGTTGCGGTAGCGCAGCTTGCTCTGCCACAGGCCCGAAGCCCACTGCGGGAAGGCCGGGGCGTGGCCGGTGGCGTCGGCGTAGTGTCCGAGGATGTCGGCGGGGGTGCGGCCCGCGGTGAGCCAGTAGTCCAGCTGCCTGGCCCGGTCGGCGACCCAGCGGGTGCCGTTCGCGGCGAATTCCACCCGGCCGACGGCGGGGCTGTTCCACAGGAAGCCGTAGCCGCGGCTGGAGACCGCGAAGGGGATGGACACCTCGCCGTTGCGCTGCTGGAGTTCGAGCACCGTGCCCTTCTGGTCGAACCGGCCGTGGCCGTGCTGCCCCAGGCCGTGGATGCGCTCGCCGTCGTAGGCGGCGAAGCGCTGCTCGATACGGTGCAGGCCGCCGCCGGCCGATTCGAAGTGCCGGGCGCCGGGCCACCAGAAGTGCGGCGGCTCCTCGCGCAGCAGCTCCTCGCCGGTGTCGGCGCGGGTCGCGGTGAGCAGCCCGCCGGCGGCGCCGACGGTGATCCGCAGCAGCCCGTTGGTCACCACCGCGTGCGTGTCGTGGACCTCGACGGCGGCGTCCGCGGCAGTCGCGGGCTCGGGGTCGAGGGCGCCGGGCAGCCCGTCGGCGACCCGGTGGACGCCGGCCCGCACCCGGGCGCTGTCGGGACCCCACGGCTGGACCTCCAGCACGTGGTGGCCGTGTCGCCACCGCAGGAGGTTCGGGAGCTGGGTGAACGCGGACGGCAAGGTCTTTCTCCTCGGTTCGTGGTACGGACGGGGCGGCGCAGGGACTCGGGCGGCCGGGGGCGGTCAGTCCTTGACCGCGCCGCTGGTGACGCCGGCGGCGACGTAGCGCTGCGCGACGACGAGCAGGACGGCCGCGGGCAGCGACGCGATGATCCCGGTGGCCATCACGCTGTTCCAGTCGCTCAGGTGCGCCCCGATGAAGCGGTAGATGCCGACGGTCACCGGCGCCCGGTCGTCCCGGGTGGTCAGGGTGACCGCGAAGAGGAAGTCGGCCCAGGCGAAGAGGAAGGAGAACAGGCTCGCGGTGACCACGGCGTTCCTGCTGACCGGCAGGATCACCGACAGCAGGGTGCGCAGTTTCGACGCCCCGTCCAACAGCGCGGCCTCGCTCAGCTCGGCCGGCACGCCGCGCATCGAGGCCTGCAGGATCAGCACCGCGAAGGGCACGCACAGAGTCGAGTCGGCGAGGACCAGTGCCAGGGGCGAGTCGAGCAGCCCCAGCCGGTTGGCCGCGGTGTAGAAGGAGTTGGCCATCACCACGCCGGGGATCATCTGCGCGACGAGGAAGGCGAAGGTCAGCAGCCGGCCGCCGGGCGCCCGCAGTTGGGCCAGCCCGTAGGCGGCGGGCACCGCGATCAGCAGCACCAGCACGACGGTGCCGGCCGACACGCCGAGGCTGATCAGCAGGTGGCTGCCCTGGGTGGACAGCGCCCGGCGGTAGCCCTGCAGGGTGCCGTGCACCGGGAACCAGGTCGGCGCATGCCTGACCAGCTCGGTGGACGGCAGCAGCGAGGCGTTCAGCATCCAGTAGAGCGGGAAGAGCATCACCGCGAGGATCAGCAGCGCGACAGCCGTGTACGCGCCGCCGGTTGCCCGTCCCGTCCCGGCGGCCCGGCCCGCGGCCCGCCGGTGCGTCGTGGCGCTCACCGGCCGGCCTGCCGCTGCTCGCGGGTGGCCCGCAGATAGACCACGGCGAAGACCACCGCGACACCGATGAGCAGGTTGCCCACCGCCGCACCGCGGCCGAACTCCAGTTGCTGGAAGGACAGGTTGTACGCGAAGGTGGTCAGCGTCTGGGAGGAGCCCGCGGGACCGCCCTGGGTGAGGATCATGATCACGTCGAAGACCTTGACGGTGTAGATCAGGCCGAGGGTGAGCACCACGGCGGTGACCGGCCGCAGCAGCGGCAGGGTGATGTGCCGGAAGCGCTGCCAGCCGCCCGCGCCGTCCAGCGACGCGGCCTCGTACAGCTCCCCCGGGATGGACTGCAGGCCCCCGTAGAGGATCACCATGTTGAACGGGATGCCGACCCAGATGTTCACCAGCGTCACCGCGGTCAGCGAGTCGTGGGTGCTGGCCAGCCAGGGCACCGGATGGGCGATGAGGTGCACGTTCAGCAGGACGTGGTTGAGCACGCCGGAGTCGGTGTCGAGGATCCACCGCCAGGCGGTGCCCGACACCACCAGCGGCAGCAGCCAGGGCACCAGCAGCAGCGAGCGCAGCGGGCCGCCCAGCGGGAACCTGCGGCTGAAGAACACCGCGAGCGCCAGGCCGATCGCGAACTGGAAGGCCAGCGAACCGGCGGTGAACAGCACGGTGTTGAGCACCGTCTCGCCGAAGTGGCCGTCGTGGAGGACCTTGCTGTAGTTGTCCCAGCCGACGTAGGGCGCCACACCGGTGTAGAAGGACGAGACGGTGTAGTCCTGGAAGCCCATCCTGATGCTGCTGGCCAGGGGGTAGAGGTAGAAGCCGGCGACGTAGAGCCACGCGGGGGCGACGAAGGCGACGGCCGCCCAGCGGACTCGCGCCGGTCCGCGGCTGCGCCCGCCGGGCGGGGCGGGGGCCGCGGTTGTCGCGGCCTGCCTGCCCTGAACGGTGATGGACATGGTGCGCTTCCCGTCTGGTACGTGATCGGGGTCGGGTCCGCGGTCAGTTCTTCGCCGCGCTCTGGGCCTGGGACAGCGCCGACCCGGGGCTGGTGCCACCGGCCAGCACCGCCTGGATCGCGTCCGCGAGGGCCTGGCTGACCTTGGGGTAGGCGGTGCCCAGCTCGGTGGTCCTGGCCTTCGCGGTGCCGACCTCCTGCACGAAGGCGGCCAGCTGCGGGTCAGCCGAGGCGAGTTGGGCGGCGGCCCGCTGGTTGCTGGGGATGTAGCCGGCGTCCTTGGACCACTTGGCGCTCTCGTCCTGGCTGAGCAGGCACTTCACCACCGCGACGGCCTTGGCCTCGCGGGCCGGCTTGCTGTGGCCGACCGTCCAGACCTCGCCGCCCAGCGGAGTGACCGGCTTGGCGTCGGGGCTGGGAACCGGGATCGGGACGACGCCGAAGTGCAGCTTCTTGTCCGCGTTCAGGGTGGGCAGCTGCCAGGGGCCGTTGACCATCATCGCGGCGTTGCCCGCCATGAACTGGTCGTTGACGTCGGCCTGCGTCCAGGTCACCACGGACTTCGACGCGGAACCCGAGCCGACCAGGTCCTTCCACAAGGTGAGCGCCTTCACCGCCTGCGGGGAGTCCAGCTCCTTCAGATTGCCGCGCGCGGTCCAGAAGAACGGCTCGAACTGGAAGGTGCCCTCCTCGGTGCCGACCGCACTGAAGGCCACGCCGTAGCGCGGTCCCTGGGTGAGCTTCTTGGCGTCGGCGGCCAACTCCGCCCAGGTGGTGGGCGGTTCGAGGCCGGCCCGGGTGAAGAAGTCGGTGTTGTAGTAGAGCGCCAGGCCGTTGACGCCGGGGGCTATGCCGTACGTCTGCCCCTGGTACTGCCCGGCCTGCGCGATGGAGGGGTAGAGCCCCTCGGTGCTCAGTCCGGCCTTCGACAGCGACACCAGGCCACCGGTCGCGGCGACCTGCTGCAGGTCGGGGTTGTCGATCAGGGCCAGGTCGGGCAGGGAGCGGGCGGAGGCCTGCTGGAGCAGCTTGGGCATGAACTGGGCGCGCGGCACCTGCTGGTGCTTGATCTTCACCCCGTTCCTGACCCCGCACTCGTCGAGGATCTGCGGCAGCTGGGTGTTCTGCGGCGCCGCGTCGTAGTAGTCGATCTCGGTGAGGGTGTCCGGCGCGCCACCGGAACCACCTGATCCCGAGCCGGTACCGCAGGCGGCCAGCGTGAGCGCGCCCGCTGCGGCGAGTGCGGCCAGCGCGCCGGGTCTTGCGGCCGGGCGGAACAGACGGGACGTACGAAGCAAGCGGCTCATGGTGACGTGCCTTTCACTGTGTGCGGTACTGAGCTGTGGTCAAGGGGCGCGGCACCAGCGGGTGCCGGGAGGCAGCGGGAAGCTGATGCCCTGCGGTGCAGGCGGCTTGACGTGGCATTCGAATTGATTCGACAGTGGCGACGGGTCGGTCCGGCTCGCGCCGTGGGCCGGACTTGTCCTCGCCCGTTCAGGTACGCCGCGGCCGGGGGCCGTCGGCGGCGGAGCCGCGCCGCGGTCCGGTGCTCGCCCGGATCTTCAGGGCGGGCGCCAGCAGCGTCTCGGCCGGCAGCTCCTCCCCCTCGATCCGCCGGGCGAGGCTGCGGACCGCGACCCTGGCCAGTTCCTCGGCGGGCAGCGACACCGAGGTCAGCGGCGGATCGCACCGCTCGGCCTCGTCGTCGGGACAGATCGCGATGAGCGAGATGTCGTCGGGCACCCGGTGGCCGAGCCCGGCGAGCCGGTCGCGCACCAGCGGCAGCACCCGTTCGTTGTAGACGATCAGCGCCGTCAGGTCGGGCTGCCTGGCCAGCAGGTCGTCCAGCGCCGCGACCACCCCGGCCGGTGTCGGGTCGCAGGCCGCCCACACGGTGCGCTGGCCACGCGACTCCAGCGCGGTCAGCACGGACTCCCTGGCGTGCACGGCGTAGGCGACGTCCCGGCCGAACGCCTCGGGCGGCTGGCCGAGATACCCGACCGAGGTGTGCCCCGACTCGTGCAGGTGCTCGGCGCACGCCCGGGCGGCCAGCGCGAAGTCGAAGTCCACCCGGGGCAACCCGTGCGGCCGGTCAGGGGTACCGACCAGCACCGCGGGGCATTTCAACTCGGTGAGCAGCGGGATACGCGGATCCCGCCGCTGCACCTCCATCAGCATCACCCCGTCGACCAGGGCGCTGGCGACGGCGTCCCTGATCGCGGCCTCACCGTCGTCGTCGGTGAGCATCAGCACCTTCAGGCCGCTGTCCTGGGCGGCGGTCAGGGCCGCCCAGACGTACGGCATCTGCACCTGGTTGTGCGGGCCGTGCACCATCGGCAGCGCCATGGCGATCACCCCGGTGCGGCGGGTACGGATCGACCGCGCGCCGGCGTGCGGCCGGAAGCCCAGGGCCGCGATGCTGCCCTCGACCCGCTTGATGGTCTCCGGCGAGATGGTGCGGTTGCCGCTGAGCACGTACGACACCGTGCTGCGCGACACGCCCGCGTGCCGCGCGACGTCCGCAATCGTCACCGTCATGACCGACCCCATCGTCGCCGTGGTGCTGCTGGAGCATCGAGCCGGCCGCCGTACCGGCCGAAGTGTCGAACTGATTCGACAAGCTCGAATGGCCGTGAAACTAACACGCGCGCAGGGCGCCCACAAGAGATCGCGCAGGGCGAACTCCGCGGGCGCCCACCGTGGTTCGTCAGACCTGGGCGCCTGCGGCAGCGGAGCCGGGCGTGGAGGCCTGGGACAGCGGGGTGGCGATGTCCTCCAGCGACCTGCCCTCGGCCTTGATCGCCAGGAAGGCCGCGACCAGACCGGCCGCGACCATCAGCGACGCGCCGATCACGAAGGCTGTCACGGTGTCGCCGACCACGCCCGACTTGGTCAGGTCGGCGAAGACCAGCGGGCCGCTGATGCCGCCGGCGGCGGTGCCGATCGCGTAGAAGAAGGCGATGGCCATCGCCCTGGTCTCCATCGGGAAGATCTCCGAGACGGTCAGATACGCGCTGCTCGCGCCGGCCGACGCGAAGAACAGCACCGCGCACCAGCACGCCGTCATCGTCGTGGCGTTCAGCGAACCGCGGTCGAACAGCCACGCGGTACCGAAGAGCAGCAGGCCGGACAGCACGTAGGTGGAGGAGATCATGATCCGCCGGCCGACGGTGTCGAAGAGCCTGCCGAGCAGCAGCGGGCCCACGAAGTTGCCGGCCGCGATCACCGCGAAGTAGTAGCCGGTCTTGCCGGTCGACACGCCGAAGAAGGTGGTCAGGATGTTGCCGAAGCCGAAGGTGATGGCGTTGTAGAGGAAGGCCTGGCCGATGAAGAGCGACAGGCTGAGCACCGCCCGCCTGGGGTAGCGGGTGAAGACGGTCCTGGCGATCAACCCGAAGCCGACACTGGCCCGCTGGTGGATGGTGATCTTCGTCTTGGGCTCGGGCAGCCGCTCGTGCTTCTCCTCCTCGATCTCCTTCTCGACCGTGCCGACCAGCTCTTTCGCCTCGTTGCCGTGGCCGTGGATGAACTGCCAGCGCGGGCTCTCCGGCACGTGGCGGCGGACCAGCATGATCACCAGGCCGAGCACCACGCCGAGGGCGAAGGTGAGGCGCCAGCCGACGTTGATGGGGAAGATGTTCGTGTTGAGCATCACGATCGACAGCAGCGAGCCGCCGATCGCGCCCAGCCAGTAGCTGCCGTTGATGATCAGGTCGACGCGGCCGCGGAAGCGGGACGGGATCAGCTCGTCGATGGCGGAGTTGATGGCCGCGTACTCACCGCCGATGCCGAAGCCGGTCAGGAAGCGGAAGGTGAAGAACCACCAGGGCTGGAAGGACAGCGCGGTCATCGCGGTGGCGCTCAGATACACCGCGAGGGTGATCATGAAGAGCTTCTTGCGGCCGTACCGGTCGGTCAGCCAGCCGAAGAACAGCGCACCCGAGCAGGCGCCCGCCACGTAGAGCGCGGCGGCCAGGCCGGTGATCTGGGCGGCCGACACCGACAGGCCGCTGCCGTCCTCCGCGATCCGGCCGGCGATGTTGCCGACGGTCGTCACTTCCAGGCCGTCGAGGATCCACACCGTCCCGAGTCCGATGACGATCATCCAGTGCCAGCGCGACCAGGGCAGTCGGTCGAGCCGTGCGGGCACATCCGTGGTGATGGTGTCACCGGCCGCCCCGTCGGGTCGGGCCGCGGATCCGTCCATCGAAGATCACCTCCGCGTCGAAGTCTCACATCGGCCGCCGTTGTTCGCGCGGCTGCCACGCCCGGTACGTCCGGCCGTGCACGATGGCGTCGGGCTCCCCCGGAGCCAGGTCCGGGAGGGGTCCCACCCCGGTGGGTACATCTGTCCCGCCCGCCCGTGGATACGCCCTGAAGGAGGTCGTCAGCCGTGCACCCCGTACTCCGCGAAGCCCGCGACACGCTCGTCCCGGACCCGGCGGGCCCGCACGGCCCGCTGCCGCCGCTGCTGCTGGCGCTGACCCTGGTCACCGGTCTGGTGGACGCCTTCAGCTACCTGGCCCTGGGCCGGGTCTTCGTGGCGAACATGACCGGCAATGTCGTCTTCCTCGGCTTCTCGCTGGCCGGGGCGAGCGGCTTCTCGGTGACCGCCTCCGTGGTGTCGCTGGCCGCCTTCGCCGTCGGCGCGCTGCTCGGCGGGCGGCTGGCCCACGCCATGCCCGGCCACCGCGGGCGGCTGCTGCTGGCGGTCACCGCGGCGCAGACCGCGCTGGTGGTGGCGGCCTGGGTGCTGGCGTCGGTCGCCGACCTGCCCGCGCGGGGCGGCTGGCGGGCGGCGCTGATCGTGCTGCTGGGGCTGGCGATGGGCGGGCAGAACGCGGTGGTGCGGCGGCTGGCCGTGCCCGAGCTGACCACCACCGTACTGACCATGACGATCACCGGGATGGCCTCCGACGGCCGCCTCGCGGGCGGGACCGGCGCCAAGGTGGGCAGCAGACTGCTGTCGGCGTCCGCGATGTTCGTCGGCGCGCTGGCCGGGGCCGCGCTGATCGGGCACGCCGGCCGCGAACTGCCGCTGCCGGTGGCCGCGGCGGTGCTGGCCTCGGTGTCGGCCGCGCTCCTCACGCAGCGCCACTCCACCCGCCGGTGGACGGCCTGAGGGCCGTCCCCTCGTCGCCGCACGCCGGTCCACCGCGGGCGGCGGGGAGCGCCCCTGGAAAAATTTCCGGCGGATCCCGCGCGAGGTGTACATCGCGGCGGTTCCCGATCGTCGTAGGGGTGACCGGGGGATCCCCCGGCGAGGAGACGGACGAGGAGATGTGCCATGAAGTACCTGCTGCTGATCTGCAGTGAGACCGCCGACGGCTTCCCGGGCGCCACGCCCGAGGAGATGGACGCCACGCCGTGGGTCGAGGAGATGACCCGCAGGGGCGTCCGGCTGGACGGCAACAGGACCCGGGCCGCCGAGGACGCCACGACCGTACGGGTCAGGAACGGCGCCCAACTGCTCACCGACGGGCCCTACGCCGAGACCAAGGAGCAGATGGCCGGCTTCGACATCATCGACTGCGCCGACCTGGACGAGGCCATCGAGATCGCGGCCAAGCACCCGGTGGCGAAATTCGGCATGGTCGAGGTGCGGCCGTTCTGGACGGAGTGACGCCGGCGTGCGCGACGACGCGGTGAAGGAGGCCGTCGCCACGGCCTGGTCCCAGGAGTGGGGCCGGGTCGTGGCGGCGGTGATCCGGCAGACCGGGAACTGGGACCTGGCCGAGGAGTGCGCGCAGGACGCGTTCGAGCGGGCGCTCGAACGCTGGCCGCGCGACGGTGTGCCGCGCCGCCCCGGCGCCTGGCTGACCACCACCGCCCGCAACCGGGCGCTCGACCGGCTGCGCCGGGCCGCCAACGAGAGCGTCAAACTGCGCGAGGCGGCCCGGCTCGCCCCCGAGCCGCCGCGCCCCGCGGCGCCGGACGAGCTGCCGCGGGACGAGGCGCTGCCCGACGACCGGCTGCGGCTGATCTTCACCTGCTGCCACCCGGCGCTCCCGCTGCCCGCGCAGGTCGCCCTGACGCTGCGCACCCTGACCGGGCTGAGCACCGCGGAGATCGCCCGCGCCTTCCTGGTGCCCGAGGGCACGATGGCGCAGCGGCTGACCCGCGCCAAGAACAAGATCAGATACGCCGGCATCCCCTTCCGGGTGCCGCCGCCCGACCTGCTGCCCGAGCGCACCGCGGCCGTGCTCGCCGTGCTCTACCTGCTCTTCAACGCCGGTTACGCGCCAGGGGCCGCGGGCCTCGACCAGCGCCGGGTCACCGCGGAGGCGATCCGCCTCGCCCGGCTGCTCGCGGCCCTGCTGCCGGACGAGCCGGAGGCGGCCGGGCTGCTGGCACTCATGCTGCTGCACGACGCGCGGTCCGCGGCCAGGACCGACGCGGCCGGCGACCTGGTGCCGCTGGACGCGCAGGACCGCTCCCGCTGGGACCGCCACCGCATCGCCGAGGGCACCGCCGTGCTGGAGGCCGCGCTCGCCGCCCGGCGGCCCGGGCCCTACCAGGTGCAGGCCGCGATCGCCGCCTGCCACGCGGAGGCGGCCGACGCGGCGGCCACGGACTGGCCGCAGATCGCGCTGCTCTACGGGGAGCTGGCCCGCATGTCCCCCGGCCCCGTCGTCGAGCTGAACCGGGCGGTGGCGGTGGCGATGTCGCAGGGCCCGCGCGCCGGCCTGGCCCTGGTCGACGCCATCGCCTCGGCCGGCGAGCTCGCCGCCTACCACCTCCTCCCTGCGACCCGTGCCGACCTGCTGCGCCGCCTCGACCGCCCGCAGGAGGCCGCCTCCGCCTACCGCGAGGCCCTCGCCCTGGCCCCCACGGAGGCCGAACGCCGCTACCTGGCGTCCCGCCTGGCCGAACTCGCCGCGCAGGGGTGACCGGTCGTCCCCGCCACGTCGCCCAGGACCCGACGGCACGTCAGGCGGCGGGATGCGCGGGCGTTCCGCCCGCCTGGCCGAACTCCCCCCGGGGGTGATCCGCCAGCCAGGTCGCGTCAGCCGGACCCGACGGCACATCAAGCCGCGGGCGGCGCAGGCGTTCCACCCGCCTGGCCGAACTCGCCCTCCCGAGGTGACCCGCCGACCCCGTCGCGTCGCCCAGGACCCGGACGGCACGTCAGGCCGCGGGCGGCAGCAGCGCTCCCCGGGCGGAGTCAGCGCAGGGTGGAGGCCAGGTGGTGCCAGGCCTCCGCGGAGGCGGAGGGGCGGAAGGTGGGGCGGTCGTCGGCGAGGAAGCCGTGCGGAGTCTCGGGGTAGACCACGATCTCGTGGGGGACGCCCGCGGCGGCGAGCCGGCGGGCGGTCAGCCGGGTCTGGTCGGGGGTCACGACGTGGTCGTCGGCACCGGCCAGGTACAGGACGCGGCAGCCCTGCTCGGCGATGCCGGGCGTGAGGTCGAGCAGCGGGTCGGGGCGGCTCAGCGCGGTGCCGGGGGTGTCGAGCCAGCCGGGGTAGACCACCGCGACGGCGTCCAGCGGCACCTGGCTCGCCGCGTAGAAGGCGATGTGGCCGCCGAGGCTGAAGCCGGCCATCCGCGGCCGCCCCGCGGTGTCCTCGCGCCGCTCCAGATGGGCGAGTGTGGCCCGCAGGTCGGCCGTGACCTCCTCCCGGGTGAGCCGGTCGAGCAGGGTGTAGGCCTCGGCGCGGCCCTGGTCGTCGGCGGTGCCGGAGAAGCCCGGCGCGGTGCGGTGGTAGAAGTCCGGTACGACGGCGAGCAGGCCGAGCCCGGCGAGCCGGTCGGCGGTCCTGCGGATGTACGGCGTCAGGCCGAACATCTCGAAGCCCACGATCACCGCGGGCCACGGCCCGTCGCCCGCCGGCCTGCTGACGTACGCGGTCATCGGTTCCGCCGCCCCGGCCACCGGGATGCCGACCGTACCGGTTGTCGCTTCCATGACGAGGACTCTCCTTGCGTGGGTCAGGTGACGCGACCGAGTCTGCGGCGGCCGCCGACACCGCGTCCAAGACCCGTTCTGTCCGCGGCGATACCCTCGGCGCATCGCCGCCGCACCCGCGGCGGCACCCGGGGGGCGGCCGTGGATCTGGACCTGCGCAAGCTGCGCTACTTCGTCGCCGTCGCCGAGCGCCTGCACTTCGGCCGGGCCGCCGAGGACCTGCTCATAGCCCAGCCGGCGCTGAGCCGGCAGATCCGCGCCCTGGAGAGGGAGCTGCGGGCCGAGCTGTTCGTGCGGGACAGCCACCGCGTGGCGCTGACCGCGGCCGGGCGCCAACTGCTGGACGACGCGGGCCCACTGCTGGCCGCCGCCGACGCGGCCCGCCGGCGGGCCGGGCGGGCCGCCGAGGAGCCCGGCCGGCTGGTGGTGGGCTTCCCTACGGGCGTCCGGGTCACCGAAGCGGTCCGCGCCTTCGGTGCCGAGCACCCCGGGGTGAGCGTCGAGGTGCGCCGGCTGGAGTGGGACGACCAGGCCGAGGCCGTACTCGACGGGCGGGTCGACGTGGCCTACGTACGGCTGCCGGTGATCGAGGCCGGGCTCGCGCTGACCCCGCTGTACGGCGAGCCGCGGATGGCCGCGCTGCCCGCCGGGCATCCGCTGGCCGCCCGCGAGCGCCTGACCGCGGCGGAACTGGCGGCGCAGACCGAGATCCTGCACCTGTGCGTCAATCCCGACGCGGCGGACCCGCGGGCTCCCTCCGCGGTCCGCACGGTCGAGGAGAAGCTGGAGTACGTGGCGGCGGGCCGCGGGGTGACCTGCCTGCCGCGGTCCGCCGCCCTGCTGCACAGCCGCCCCGACGTGGTCTACCGGCCGGTGGCCGACCTGCCGCAGGACCAGGTCGCGCTGGCCCGCCCGGCGCGGCGGCCCGCGCCGTCGGCCGCCGCCTTCATCGCGGCGGCGCTGCGCGCCGGGCCGCCCGCCGGGAGCTGAGCCGCCTGGCTCAGCAGGTCAGCAGCCCGGCGTTCTGCTTGGCCGTCAGGACCCGCCGCAGGCTGTCGGACACCGCGCCGCGCAGCGCGGCGTCCTGCGGCATCCGGCTGATCACCGCCGCGGTCATCGGCACGATGTCGCTCGGCTTGACGGTGAGCAGCACGTTGCCGCCCGCCTTGAAGAAGTCCACCGCCCGCTGGGCGGGCGTGTGGTCACTGACCGCCGCGGCCGCGCCGAGGTCGTCGGAGATGATCGCGCCCTTGAAGCCGAGCGAGCCGCGCAGCAGGTCGCGCATCACCTTGGAGGAGAAGGCCGCCTGGGTGTTGGGGTCGATCCGCGAGTAGATCGCGGAGGACACCATCACGAAGGGCGTGCCGGCCTTGACCGCGCTGCGGAACGGTTCGAGGAAGGGGTCGGTGCGCGTGGTGGTGGAGTCGGTGACGCCGGCGGTGAAGTCGGTGTTGCCGGTGACCCGGCCGAGACCGGGGAAGTGCTTGGCGCTGGTGATGACGCCGGCCTGGAGCATGCCGCGCACGAAGGCGGTGCTGTGGGTGGCCACCGTGGTGGGATTGGTGCCGTACTCGCGCTGCAGCTTGCCGATCGGCGCGTTGACGCCGACCAGGTTCGGCGGCACGGTGTCGGCGACCGGTGCGAGGTTCATCGTCACCCCGGCGGCCTTGAGCTGCTGTCCCCAGGTCTTCGCGTCCTTCTGCAGGGTGCTCGCCGACAGCTTGCCCTGCTGCACCGCCGTCGGGATGGCGCTGAAGCCGGGGCCGTTGAGCACCTGGACCTGGCCGCCCTCCTGGTCGGTGGAGACCAGCATCCTCACCGTGGCGCCCTTCACCGACGGCGCCAGCTTCCTGACCTGGTCGGTGACCTGCCTGACGGTCGCCACGCCCGCGGAGGTGTGGCCCATCAGGAAGACCGAGCCGACCCGGCCGCCGGTGATGGCGGCGGACTGGGCGCCGGTCATGTGCGAGGAGCCCACGGCGCTCATGAACAGCTGGCCGACCTGCTGCGCCCGGCTCATCCCGGCGGCCGCCTTGCTCACGCAGCTGGCGGGCTCGGTGGTGCCGGTCTTCGCGGGCGGCGGTACGGCCGTGGTGCGCGAGGCGGAGGGCGAGGCCGATGTGGTGGTGGCACTGGGCGTGCCCGAGGTGGTCATGGCGGAGGACTCGGGGGCGGACGCCGAGCTGGTGCCGGGGGAGGAGTTCGAGCTGTTGTCGCCGCACGCGGTGAGGCCGGCGGTGGCGGTGGCCAGCAGGCCCAGTACGAGTCCGGCGCCGCGGACCCCGCCGGCCGCGCCGGTGAGGAGGCGGCCGCGGGATCCGGCGCGTTGCGGCGCGCGATGCGGTCGCGGGTCGGCAAGGGAACGGGTCGGCTGGCGCACGGTGGACCTCACACCTCGTCGGTCGTCGGGAAGGGCCGGAAACGGCGGTTGCGTCTCACTTTCTTCCTGCCACCCGAGACACCAGTCATCTCATGTGAAGAAAAGAAACCCTCATGAGTGGATCAGGATGCCCCCTGACGGCCCTGTCGCGCATCTTCTGAGCGCCGCCCTTCTCGGATGCGACCAGGCCGTACGCACTGGCGTACGCACGGTGCTTGACGGTGCGGGAGAACCGGGGCGAGCATGTGGGAGCGCTCCCATGGGTGACCGGGCGGTCAGTGGCTCCCCGTCGGCCGACCGCGGCCCGCGGGCGCGCTCCCCCCACCACGACCATCGCCCTCCCAGGAGGACGCGTGCCCATCTTCGGAAAACCGCCCCTGCGCGCCATCCGCCGCGCCCGTGCCGCCGCGGTCACCGCCGTCGCCGCCCTGCTGCCGCTCGCGATGGCGGCCGCCGCGGGCGCTCCCGCGGCCCGCGCCGCCACCCCGGCGGCCGCCCCCGCCGCGGCCGGCGGCTACAACTACGCCGAGGCCCTCCAGGGCTCGATGCTCTTCTACGAGTCCCAGCGCTCCGGCAAGCTGCCCCCGGACAACCGCGTCGCCTGGCGCGGCGACTCCGACCTCACCGACGGCGCCGGCACCGGCGTCGATCTGACCGGCGGCTACCACGACGCCGGCGACGAGGTGAAGTTCGGCTTCCCGATGGCCTTCTCGATGACCATGCTCGGCTGGGGCGGCGTCGACGAGGCCGCCGGCTACACCAAGAGCGGGCAGAACACCTACCTGCTGCGCAACCTCCGGTGGGGCGACGACTGGCTGCTCAAGGCCCACCCGTCGGCCAACGTCCTGTACGGCCAGGTGGGTGACGGCAGCAGCGACCACTCCTTCTGGGGCCCGCCCGAGGTCAACCCGTCGCCGCGGCCCGCCTTCAAGATCGACGCCTCCTGCCCCGGCTCCGACCTCGCGGGCGAGTCCGCCGCGGCGCTCGCCTCCTCGTCCATGGTCTTCAAGGCGAGCGACCCGGCCTACGCCGCCATCCTGCTGACCAACGCCAAGCAGCTCTACACCTTCGCCGACACCTACCGCGGCACCTACGACAAGTGCATCACCGCCGCCCAGGGCTACTACAACTCCTGGAGCGGCTACTGGGACGAGCTGGTGTGGGGCGCCCTGTGGCTCTACCGCGCCACCGGCGACAGCACGTACCTGGCGAAGGCGGAGACGTACTACGCCCAGCTGCCCAAGATGAACCAGACGACCACGCCCGAGTACAACTGGACGCTGGCCTGGGACGACAAGTCCTACGGCGACTACGTGCTGCTCGCCGAACTCACCGGCAAGCAGGTCTACGTCGACGACGCCGAGCGCTGGCTCGACTGGTGGACCACCGGCGTGAACGGCCAGAAGGTGACCTACTCCCCCGGCGGCGAGGCCTTCCTCGACACCTGGGGCTCGCTGCGCTACTCCTCCAACACCGCGTACGCCGCCCTGCAGTTCTCCGACTGGCTGACCGCGCACGGCAAGGACGCGGCCAAGGCGCAGACCTACCGCGACTTCGGAGTACGGCAGATCGACTACGTCCTCGGCGACAACCCGGCCAAGGAGAGCTACGAGATCGGCTTCACCAACTCCGGGAAGAACACCAAGTGGCCGCAGAACCCGCACAGCAGGGCCGCGCACGGCTCCTGGTCGCAGTCGATGACCGAACCGGCCGCGACCCGGCACCTCGACTACGGCCTGCTGGTCGGCGGCCCCGGCTCCGCGGACGACGGCTTCTCCGACGAGCGGTCCAACTACGGTGAGACCGAAGGGGCGCTGGACTACAACGCCGGCTTCTCCGGCGCGCTCGCCGCGCTGACCGACGACTACGGCGGCACGCCGCTGGCCAACTTCCCGCCGAAGGAGACCCCCGACGGCCCCGAGGAATTCCTGCAGGCCTCGGTCAACGCGGCGGGCACGAACTTCTACGAGATCAAGGCGCAGGTGGTCAACAAGTCCGGCTGGCCGGCCCGCCACCTCACGCACGGCAGCTTCCGCTACTACTTCACCCTCGACGCCGGCACCAGCCCGTCGCAGGTCACGGTGACCTCGGCCTACAACCAGTGCCTGGCGCCGAGCGGTCCCACGCAGTTCTCCGGCAACGTCTACTACGTGACGATCAGTTGCGAGGGCCAGGACATCGCCCCCGCCGGGCAGTCCGCCTTCCACCGCGAGGTGCAGTTCCGGCTCGCCTTCCCCGGGCCGCACAACCCGGCCGGCGACTGGTCCTACCAGGGGGTCTCCACCGTGCCCGGCTCGACGCCGGTCACCGTCAACGACATGGTCCTCTACGACGGTTCGACCCCCGTGTGGGGCACCGCGCCCAGCGGCTCGGGCACCACCGACCCGCCCGCGACCCCGCCCGGCGCCCCCGGCACCCCCACGGCGTCCGCCGTCACCAGCACCTCGCTCACCCTGACCTGGCCCGCGGCCACCCCGGGCACCCTCCCGCTGGCCGGCTACCAGGTCTACGCCAACCGCGGCGCCGGGCCGGTACTGGTCGGCTCCCCGACGGGTACGAGCCTGGCCGTCACCGGGCTGACGGCGGCCACGGCCTACTCCTTCACCGTGAAGGCGGTCGACACCGCGGGCACCGCGTCGGCGGCGTCCCCCGCGCTGTCGGTGACCACCGCCTCGACCGGTACGCCGCCCCCCGGCGGCGGGGCCGCCTGCACCGCCGTCTACCGGGTGACGAACGCCTGGTCGGGCGGCTTCCAGGCGGACGTCCTGGTCACCAACACCGGTTCCGCCGCGCTCAGCGGCTGGACGCTGGCCTTCACCTTCGGAGGCGACCAGAAGATCGGCAGCGGCTGGAACGGCACCTTCGCCCAGTCCGGGCAGAAGGTCACGGTGACCAACCCGTCGTACGCCCCGTCCCTCCCGGCCGGCGGCACGGTGGACCCCGGCTTCACGGCCACGTATTCCGCCAGTAACGCGGCGCCGTCCGGCTTCTCGCTGAACGGGGTGGCCTGCACGTAGCGCTGCCCGCGCAGGGGGGTGCCCGTTCCGGCGGGCACCCCCTGTCCGACCGTGGAGGTCGCGCGCACGCAGCGGCACCGGGGCGCGGGAAAGCCCGCCTGAGGGTGCCCTCAGGTGGCCGGCGGGTGAACTGGCGCGGAATTGTGGTTTCCCGCCGATCGCCAAGCGCACGGTGCGGTCAGGTGGTGCTTAGCATGAGCGGCACCCCGATCCACTGCACCGAAACTGGAGGTCCGGTGTGTCCGCCGAACCTGACGGCATAGTGCCGCCGTTCCCGCCCCCGCCCTCCGGGACGCGCATGACCCGCAGGTGGCAGGCCACCGCCGCGGTGGTCGCCGTCGCCGCGGCGGTCACCGCCACGGTGCTGGTCGCCGGGTCGGGCGGCGGCGGAGAGCACGCAGCAGCGAAGGCGCAGGCACCCGCCGACGGGCTGCGGCACACCGCGATCGACGTCTCGACCGGTACGTGCGGGCAGGGCTGGAGCCGGCCGCGGAGCGGAACGCAGGTCTTCGATCTGCACAACACGTCGGGCGCGGCCGCCGAGGTCGACCTGACCGACCCGCGCACCGGCAAGGTCTACGGCGAGGTGGAGGGCCTGGCGCCCGGCACCACCCGGCCGATGACCGTGCGACTGGGCAGCGGCAGCTACGCGTTCAAGTGCCTGCAGAACGACGCGGACGCGGTGACCGGGCCGACCGTCGTGGTGGCCGGGAAGCAGCCGCAGGGGCCGGCCGCCGCGCCGGTCGACCAGCACGACCTGATCCCGCCGACGCTGGCCTACCAGAAGTGGGTGGGGCAGCGGATCGCCGAACTCGCCGCGGACACCGGCAGGCTGAAGGCCGACATCGACCGCGGCGACCTGGCCGCCGCCCGCCGGGACTGGCTGCCCGCGCACCTGGTCTACGAGCGGATGGGCGCGGCCTACGACACCTTCGGTGACGCCGACGCGGCCATCAACGGGATCGCGGCCCGTACGCCCGGCGCGGTCGACGACCCGCACTTCACCGGTTTCCACCGGATCGAGTACGGGCTGTGGCACGGCCGGTCGGCGGCCTCGCTGCGCGGCCCGGCCACCGCGCTGGACGGCGCGGTGCACGACCTGCTCGGCGGCTGGCCGGATCAGCGGATGGACCCGGCGGCGATGGGCCTGCGCGCCCACGAGATCGTCGAGGACACCGAGCAGTTCGAGCTGACCGCCCGCACCGACTACGGCAGCGGGACGAGTCTGGCCACCGCCCGCGCGAACCTGGACGGCACCCGGGCGATCCTCGACGAGTTGCGCCCCCTGCTGGAGCCCCGCGACGCCGGTATCGCGAAGCTCGACGCGGCGCTCGTCCGTACGCAGGCGACGCTGGACGCCCTGCGGCACGGCGGGGTGTGGACGTCGGTCGACAAGCTCACCCACGCCCAGCGCCAGCAGGTCAACGCCGACTTCGGCGATCTGCTCGAACAACTCGCCCCGGTGGCGGCGATCTTCGAAGTACGGAGGACGGCATGACCGACACCCGCGGCAGCGGCGACCTGCGCAGGCGCGGTTTCCTGCGCGGCGCGGCACTGGGCGTGGGGGCGGTGGGCGCGGTCGCCGGCGGTGCCACCGCCCTGGCCGGCTCCACCGCGTCGGCGGCCACGCCGTCGGCCGCTCCCGCCGGGCGCGGCGCGGGCTTCCACGGGTCGCACCAGGCCGGCATCGTGGAGAACGTCCAGCTGTCCACCGCCTTCCTGTCGTTCGACGTCACGGCGGCGGACCGGCGGGAGCTGACCGAACTGCTGCACACCGTCACCGACCGGGCGCGCTTCCTGACCGCGGGCGGCACGCCCGCCCCGCTGGGCATCACCGACTCGCCGTCGGACAGCGGCACGCTGGGCCCGCGACTGCCGGGCGACGGGCTGACGGTGACGGCGGGGGTGGGCGCGTCGCTCTTCGACCGGCGGTTCGGCCTCACCGACCGCAGGCCGCTGCGGCTCTCGCGGATGCCGGCCTTCGCCGACGACGACCTGGACGAGGCCTGGTGCCACGGCGATCTGAGCCTGCAGCTGAGCGCGCCGCACCCGGACACCGTGCTGCACGCGCTGCGCGACATCGCCCGCAACACGCGCGGCGGGATGCAGGCGCGCTGGCGGATGGACGGCTTCAGCAGCCCGCCGCGGCCCAGCGGCACCCCGCGCAACCACCTGGGCTTCAAGGACGGCACGGCCAATCCTGACGTCACCGACCCGGCGGTCGCCGACGAGGTGGTGTGGGTCGGCGCCGGGGCCGAACCGGCCTGGACGGCGGGCGGTTCGTACCAGGTGGTGCGGCTGATCCGGATGCTGGTGGAGTTCTGGGACCGCGTCTCCCTGACCGAGCAGGAGCGGATGTTCGGCCGCAGCAGGGACACCGGCGCGCCGCTCGACGGCTCGCGCGAGTTCGACGTGCCGAAGTTCGCCGAGGACCCGACCGGCGACATCATCCCGCTGGACAGCCACATCCGGCTGGCCAACCCGCGGACCGCGAAGACCGACGACTCCCGCCTGCTGCGCCGGGCCTACAACTACGACCGCGGCATGGACGGCAACGGCAACCTCGACATGGGGCTGATCTTCGTCTGCTACCAGCAGGACCTGGAGCGGCAGTTCGCCGCGGTGCAGCGGCGACTCGCGGGTGAACCCCTGGTGGACTACGTCTCACCTTTCGGTGGCGGGTACTTCTACGCTCTGCCTGGGGTGCGCGACCGCGCCGACTGGCTGGGGCGGACCCTGCTCGCCTGAGGCGGCGCCCGACGGGGGCAAAGAGGGGGTCAAGACTTGCCCTGGATTTACTGACCCGCTGTTCACCCCCGCGCCACCACCGGGCCTTTGTCATGTCGCAGACCGCCCGGACGATCGCGTTCGACAACGCGCACGAATCCACAGCGGCACGCGTAAAACGCCACTTAGCGGAGGCTGAGAAAGCATGAGCACCACAGGCGGTACGAGCAGGGCAGGAAGGGCGGGCTCGCGCAGGCGCGCGGCGCGCTTGGGTGCGTTCGCCGGAGCAGCGGCACTCGTACTGGCGGGCGGCACGGCCCCTGCCTACGCCGACTCGAACAACCACGGCGGCGGCAAGACCGCCACGCCGATCAAGCACCTGGTGGTCATCTTCGACGAGAACATCTCGTTCGACCACTACTTCGGCAGCTACCCGGTCGCGGCCAACACCGACGGCACGAAGTTCACCGCGGCCAAGAACACGCCGAAGAACATCGACACCCTCAGCCACGCGGGCCTGCTCAAGAAGAACCCGAACCAGTACGCACCCAAGCGGCTCGGCCCGAGCCAGGCCGTGACCTGCGACCAGAACCACAACTACGGCGCCGAGCAGTACGCCGCCAACGGCGGCAAGGCCGACCAGTACGTGCAGAACACCGAGACCAGCACCTGCTCCGGCGGCCTGTTCGGCGAGCCCGGCCTGGTGATGGACTACTACGACGGCAACACCGTCACGGGGCTGTGGAACTACGCCCAGCACTACTCGCTCGGCGACAACTCGTACAGCACCACGTACGGCCCCTCCACCCCCGGCGCGCTCAACCTGGTCTCCGGCCAGACGCACGGGGTGATCTCGGTCGACCCCAAGTCCGGCACCGAGAACCCCACGCAGACCGCGACGCCGGACAAGTACACGGTGCTCTCGCCGGACGCCAAGGGTGTCGGCACGGTCATCAACGACCCCGACCCGGCCTTCGACGACTGCTCGGACGCCAGCCACACCGGCAGCAACGCGCTGGCCGTGATGCAGGGCAAGAACGTCGGCGACCTGCTCAACAAGCAGGGCGTGACATGGGGCTGGTTCCAGGGCGGCTTCCGTCCCTCCACCGCGTGGGACGGCAAGGCGGGTGACTATGCCAACTGCCAGGCGAGCACCCACACCAACGTCGGCGGCGCCGCCTCGGTGGACTACAGCCCGCACCACTCGCCGTTCCAGTACTACAAGTCGACGTCGAACCCGCACCACCTGGCGCCGGAGAACACCGCCGAGATCGGCCACGACGGCCAGGCGAACCACAACTACGACCTGACGGACTTCGACTCGGCGCTCAAGGCGGGCAACCTGCCGGCCGTCAGCTTCCTGAAGGCGGCGGAGTTCCAGGACGGCCACGGCGCGTACTCGGACCCGATCGACGAGCAGAACTTCCTGATCAAGGAGATCAACCAGCTCCAGCAGTCGCCGGAGTGGAAGGACACGGCGGTCGTCATCTCCTACGACGACTCCGACGGCTGGTACGACCACGCGTACGCCACGCCGCAGAACGGCTCGAAGGACGCCACGGTCGGCTCCAACGGCAAGGCCGTCGACAGCCCGGCCTGCCAGGCGGGTCCGGCGTCGGCCGGCGGCTACGCCGACCGCTGCGGCCCGGGTACGCGGCAGCCGCTGCTGGTCGTCTCGCCCTACAGCAAGGTCAACTCCGTCGACCACACCCGCACCGAGCAGACCTCGATCACCAAGTTCATCGAGGACAACTGGAGCACCGGCCGCATCGGTGACGCGGCCTTCGACAGCCGCGCCAACTCGCTGAACGGCGCCTTCGACTTCAAGCACCCGAACAACAAGCAGGTGCTGCTGAACACCGACGGCTCCGTGAAGTCGGTCAAGCCGATCGACACCCACGGCAACGGCGGCTCCACCGGCGGCCACGGCGGTGGCAACGGGAACGGCGGTTCCACCGGCGGCCACGGCTCCACGTCCGGCGGCGCCGGCAACGACGCCTCCACCCAGACCCTGGCCGAGACCGGCGGCTCCTCGCCGGTCCTGCCGCTGGGCATCACGGCCGGCGTCCTGCTGGTCGGCGGCGGCGCGCTCGCCTACGCGCGCAGGAACCGCCGCCAGGCCGGCGCCACCGCCGCCTGACACCCCGTAGCACCAGCACGCCCGCGACTCGCGCACGGCTGAACCGGCACCCTGACGCCGGTTCCCCGAGGCCGCCCCGGCACCCGCCGGGGCGGCCTTCGCGCGACCGTACCGGGAAACCGGGCGTGTCGCGCGGGCCGCGTCGCAGCAGGCCGGTGGGAATCGCCGGGTTTAGGGTCGATGCATGGAAACCGCCGGATATCTCCCCGCACTGCGCCGCGAGACCGACGCCTTCCGCGGCGCGCTGCTCGGCGACCTGGCCGCGCGGGTCGAGCACTGCGGCAGCTGGACACTCTACGACCTCGCGTCGCATCTGGGCGCCGGCCACCGGCGGGCCGCCACGGCGATCACGGGCCGCCATCCGGGGCACCGCTCCCCCGCTGCGCCGCGGGACCGCGCGGCGCTGCTGCGCTGGTTCGACCGGCGGACGGCGGACCTGCTCGCCGCGCTCGACGCCGATCCGGCCGCGCCCGCCTGGACCTTCCACCCGCCGCACACGGTGGGCTTCTGGCAGCGGCGGCGCTGCCTGGAGACCCTGGTGCACCGCTGGGACGCCCAGCACGCGCTGGGAGCCGTCCCCGACCCCATGGACCCGGAGCTGGCCGCCGACGGGATCGCCGAGGTCCTCGACACCTTCGCGCCCCGGCAGATCGCGGTCGGCAGGGCGGCCGCGCCGGCCTGCGCGGTGCTGTTCGAGGCGACCGACACCGGCAGTTCCTGGACGTACGGTCCCGGTACGCCGGCCGCCGGGGTCACCGGGACGGCCGCGGAACTGCTGCTGACGCTCTGGGGCCGGCGGTCGGCCGACGGCGCCGGCCTGGTGTGGAAGGGCGACCGCGAGGCTGCCTCCTCGGTGCTGGCAGGACCGCTGGTCGCCTGACGCCCCCCAGCAGAAGAGGACCCGTCCCTTCCGCGTTCACGAACTGAAGGCGCGTCACGGCCCCTTCGGCCACCGCCCCTTGCCCGACCGAGGTGCGGCAAGGGTGACGGTCGGGCCGGATTCCGAACACCCAGAGCGATACGCGCTGGTCACCGCCCCAAGTTCAAGCCCTGTCGCAAGTTACGGGCTATATGCCGGACTTGAGGAGGCTTCACCTTTTCGCCGCCCCGGCTTTGTGCACAACTCTTGACATGGATGAAACACAGGGAGAAACATCACCGTGTGTGCCGGGAGAGCGCTCTCATTTCTACCGGGTTTCCGCCGGGAGAGCGCTCCCCTGGATGTGAACGGCACCTGTTTTCCACGTCCGGCCGCGGGACGGCCGGACGCGCACCCCACTGCTCCCCCACCCGTGGAACCAGGAGAGTTGCCCATGCTCGCTCCCCCCACCGGTACGACCGCACTGAGAACCTCGGTGTTGTCGAACCGGCGCAAGACGGCCGCGGCGGTCATCACTGCGCTGATCGCCTCGCTGCTGCTCTTCGTGCCCATGCGCTCCGCGCATGCCGCCGACACCCTGCTGTCGCAGGGCAAGACTGCCACCGCCTCATCGACCGAGAACGCCGGCACCCCGGCGTCCGCGGCGGTGGACGGCAACACCGGCACCCGCTGGTCCAGCGCGGCGACCGACCCGCAGTGGCTGCAGGTCGACCTCGGCGCCACGGACACGATCTCGTCCGTCACCCTCAACTGGGAGTCCGCGTACGGCAAGGCCTTCAAGATCCAGACGTCCGCGGACGGCACCAACTGGACCGACGTCTACTCCACCACGACCGGCACCGGCGGCGTGCAGACGCTCGCCGTAAACGGTTCCGGGCGTTATGTCCGGATGTACGGGACGGCCCGCGCGACCGGCTACGGCTACTCGCTGTGGGAGTTCCAGGTCTTCGGCTCCACGGGCAGCACCACCCCGCCGGCCGGGGGCACCCTGCTCTCGCAGGGCAAGACCGCCACCGCCTCATCGACCGAGAACGCCGGCACCCCGGCGTCCGCGGCCGTCGACGGCAACACCGGCACCCGCTGGTCCAGCGCGGCGGCCGACCCGCAGTGGCTGCAGGTCGACCTCGGCGCCACGGACACCATCAGCTCGGTGACGCTGAACTGGGAGTCCGCGTACGGCAAGGCCTTCAAGATCCAGACGTCGGCTGACGGCACCAACTGGACCGACGTCTACTCCACCACCACCGGCACCGGCGGCGTGCAGACGCTCGCCGTCACCGGCTCCGGCCGCTACGTCCGGCTGTACGGGACCACCCGCGCGACCGGCTACGGCTACTCGCTGTGGGAGTTCCAGGTCTTCGGCACCGCCGGTGGCGGCGGCGGCACGACCACCCCGCCGCCCACCGACCCCGGTGGCCCGATCCAGGGCGGCGGCGACCTCGGCCCCAACGTCAAGGTCTTCGACCCCTCGACGCCGAACATCCAGGGCCAGCTGGACACGATCTTCCAGCAGCAGGAGAGCAACCAGTTCGGCGACGCCCGCTACCAGGTGTTCTTCAAGCCGGGCACCTACAACGGGCTCAACGACCAGGTCGGCTTCTACACCTCGGTCTCGGGCCTGGGCAAGAACCCCGACGACGTCCAGATCAACGGTGACATCACCGTGGACGCGGGCTGGTTCAACGGCAACGCCACCCAGAACTTCTGGCGTTCGGCCGAGAACCTGGCCATCAAGCCGGTCAGCGGCACCGACCGCTGGGCCGTCGCGCAGGCGGCGCCCTTCCGCCGTATCCACGTCGAGGGCGGCCTGAACCTGGCACCCGCCAGCTACGGCTGGGCCTCCGGCGGCTACATCGCCGACAGCAAGATCGACGGCACGGTGGGCCCGTACTCGCAGCAGCAGTGGTACACCCGCGACAGCTCCATCCAGGGCTGGACCAACGGCGTGTGGAACATGGTGTTCTCGGGTGTCCAGGGCGCTCCGGCGCAGGGCTTCCCGAACCCGGTCTACACGACGCTGAACACCACCCCGGAGTCGCGCGAGAAGCCGTACATGTACCTGGACGGCAGCGGCAACTACGCGGTGTTCGTGCCGAACCTGCGCACCAACGCCAGTGGCGTGTCGTGGCCGAACACCCCGGGGACGTCCATCCCGCTGAGCCAGTTCTACGTGGCGAAGCCGGGCGTGTCCGCGGCGACCATCAACGCGGCGCTGGCCCAGGGCCTCAACCTGGTCTTCACGCCGGGCATCTACCACGTGGACCAGCCGATCAACGTGACCCGCGCCAACACCGTGGTGCTCGGGCTCGGTTACGCCACGATCGTCCCGGACAACGGGGTCGACGCGGTGAAGGTCTCGGACGTCGACGGCGTCCGGCTGGCCGGCTTCCTGATCGACGCGGGTGCGGGCAACTCGCCGCAGCTGCTCCAGGTGGGCGCGCAGGGTTCGACCGCGAGCCACGCGGCCAACCCGACCACCGTCCAGGACGTCTTCGTCCGGGTCGGCGGCGCCCGTCCGGCGCAGGCGCAGACCGCGTTCGAGATCAACAGCAACGACGTGATCATCGACCACACCTGGATCTGGCGGGCCGACCACGGCAGCGCCCCGACGGGCTGGACGGTCAACCCGGCCGACATCGGCCTGAAGGTCAACGGCAACAACGTGCTGGCCACCGGTCTGTTCGTGGAGCACTTCAAGAAGTACGACGTGGAGTGGCACGGCCAGAACGGCAGGACGATCTTCTTCCAGAACGAGAAGGCGTACGACGCCCCCAACCAGGCTGCGGTTCAGAACGGCAGCGTCCGGGGCTTCGCCGCGTACAAGGTGGACGACAACGTCACCACGCACGAGGGCTGGGGCCTTGGCAGCTACTGCAACTACACCGCGGACCCGACGATCATCCAGGACCACGGGTTCGAGGCGCCGACCACGGCGGGGGTCAAATTCCACGACCTCCTGGTGGTCTCGCTCGGCGGGATGGGCCAATACGCCCATGTCATCAACAACACCGGCCCGGGAACGTCCGGCACCGGCACGACGCCCTCGACGGTGACGTCGTACCCGTAAACGGCTGGCCGGGAGACTGACGGCCGATCCGACACGGTGATCCGGAGGGCCGCCGCCCTGTCCCAGGGCGGCGGCCCTCCTCCGTCGCGCGTCCCCGTCACACCGCCGGTTTGCGGGCCTCGACCAGCATCCGGGTGGAGCGGGTGACGAACGGGCCCTCGGCCGTGATGCGCTCGTGCAGCTCGCGCAGCCGGTCCCGGTAGCGGTCGACGGTGAAGTCGGGCACCATCCAGATCACCTTGCGCAGGAAGTAGACGACCGCGCCGATGTCGTGGAATTCCATCCGCAGCGTCTCGGGGTGCAGCTGGACCAGTTCCAGCCCGGCCGACCGCACGCCGTCCCTGGCCCGGTCCGGGTGGCGCGGGCCGCCGCGCGCGCCGGGCTGCGGGCCGAGGAAGAACTCGACCAGCTCGACACCGCTGGCCGGGCCGACCTGCTGGGAGAAGTACGTGCCGCCGGGCCGCAGCACCCGGGCGATCTCGTGCCACCACACGGTGACCGGGTGCCGGCTGACGACCAGGTCGAAGGCCGCGTCGGCGAAGGGCAGCGGCGGCTCGTCGGTGTCGGCGACCACGACGGCCCCGAGCGGGTGCAGCAGCGCGGTGGCCTTGGCCAGATTCGGCGGCCAGGACTCGGTCGCGGCCATCAGCGGCGGCAGCCGCGGCACCCCGGCGAGCACCTCGCCGCCACCGGTCTGGATGTCCAGCGCGGCCGTGGCACGCGCCAGCCGCTCCCCCATCAGCCGCTGATACCCCCAGGAGGGGCGCTGCTCGGTGGCCCGCCCGTCGAGCCAGGAGAAGTCCCAGCCCTCCACGGGCGCCGAGTCCGCCTCGGCCACCAGGTCGTCGAATGCATGCGTCATGATCACATCATCGCCGCGAGCCCGCGCCCGGAGCCAGTTCATTTCACCGCCGGCGCCGCGGGGCCGACCCGGCCGGGCTCAGCTCGCGGTGCACACCGGCGTGGGGCTGCCCCCGACCGGTCATTCCCGGGCGGGAATTGTCCGGTTCGGCCGGGCGCGGCACAGTCGGGGTCGCGACGACACACGACGGCTTCTCAGCGAGGTGGTTCCGATGGCCGACATCGATCTCGACACGTTCGCCGGCCGCTATATCGCGGTGTGGAATTCCGCGTCCGCGGCAACGTCCAGCGGCTGCACGACCTGGTCAGGTTCAGTTGGAGTGTGGGCCCCGCTCTCCGGCGCCGAGCCCCAGGGCGGCGGCCTCCAGGTCCTGCTCCTCGGCCCGGACGGGCGGATCGCGACGGATTACCAGTTCATCGGACTGTGAGGTGCCGCTGCGGCAGGCCGCCTGGTGAGCCCGCCAGGGCCGTGCGCTCTGAGGCAGGCCTCGCGGCGCCGACCCAACAGGGATGGGCGGCGCCGCGAGGGCGGGGCTCAGGCCGGGAAGGACCGTGCCAGGCGGGCGTTTTCGATAGGGGACAGCTCGCGGTCGATCGCCGGGACCAGGTCGCGCCGCTCGTGGCCGACGTACTGGTCGATGGCGGCCAACGTGCCGCTCACCGTCAGGCCGTAGGTGGTTTCCGGCAGCTCGCCGGCTATCAGGTAGGACAGCATCTGGAGCAGTCGTTCGCCCTCGGCGCGGTCCTCCTGCACGGCCTCGACCGCCCCGGGGTGGCGCTCCAGCGCCCGCCGGGCGGTGACCTCGGTGGCCTCGTTGTGCTTGGCGAACGCGTCGGCCAGCAGCCGCAGCTCGGCGCGGTTCGGGATCGTACGGCGCCGCAGCCGCTCCAGCAGCTCGTGCACGCTCTCGCCCGACGCCACCACCCGGGCCGCCAGGCCCTCGTGGTGGACGCGGGCCTCCTCGACGGCCTCCTCGTCCGCGCGGGCGCGGGCGTCGAAGAACTCCGCCTCGTTGCGGACGTTCGCCGGCCCGCTGATGCGTTCGTGACCGGCGGGAACACCGGCCGTGTCCTGGGGCCTCATCAGTTCGCTCATGCCACCGACTCCTCGCCTTCGCTGCGTCGCCTCCGCACGCACGGCCCGGGGGCTCACCACCGGGCCGCCGATCCCGCGGTCACTCCTCGTCGTCCTCCACCGGCCACTCCGCGTCCTCCACGACATGGACGGCCGCCTCCTCCGCCGACGCCGCGCCGCCGTCGATGCCGACGTCCTCGCCGACCATGCCGTCCCGGCGCTCGTGCACCCCCTCGTCGGGGGCGACCAGCCGGCCGGAGCGCATCTCGCCCGCCTCCGGGTCGACCAGCTCGCCGTCGGTGTCGCTCGCATCGCCCAGGCCGTCGTCCAGATCGGGCTGGACGTCGGGGCGCTCGCGCGGCAACCGCTCGTCAAGGCTCTCGCCCGACCGCTGCTCGGCCGCCGTCGTACCGATCTCGTCCACCGCGAGGGGCCGGTCGGGAGGGGAATACCCCTCGTCGAACACCTGCGGGAACCCACGGTCCTCCAGGGTGTCCTCAACCTCCAGCGGCCCGGCGTCCTCCAGGATCTCGCTGTCCTTGTCCGGCTGGTACACGTCGTCACCCATGGTGCCGTCGATCCGCTCGGTCATAGTGCCGCACCTGCTTCACCCGGCGGCCGGAGGGGCGCCCCGGCCACCGCCCGCGGGACGATGACTGGGCGCGCTGAGAGGGATGCGGTTCGCACGGATCACCACGTCCTTCCTGCTCGGGGTGCTACGCCTGCGCCGCCGCGCCGGCTCGTCCACCCGCCTGCCCGCCCGTCAGCGGCGGAAACCGGCCGGGAACACCGCCCGGCGGATACCCGGGAGGGCCCCCCTCCATCATGCGCGCCCACCCGCGTCCCGCGCCTGCGGACACCTCCCGTGCGCCCGACACGGGCGGAACCGGCCCGCCACCCGGTGGCCCGCGGCGGGGCTCAGGCCACGCCGCGGGGGCGGAACTGCACGCTGATCCGGCCGCCGACCGCCGACCGGGTCTTGGGTATCGCGTGGTCCCAGGTGCGCTGGCAACTACCGCCCATCACGATCAGGTCGCCGTGGCCCAGCGGCACCCTGGTGGCCGGGGCGCCGCCGCCGCGCGGGCGCAGCAGCAGCGGCCGGGGCTCGCCGAGCGAGAGGATCGCGACCATCGTGTCGTGCGTGGCACCGCGTCCGAATCGGTCGCCGTGCCAGGCGACGCTGTCCCGGCCGTCGCGGTAGAAGCACAGGCCCGCGCTGACGAAGGGCTCGCCCAGCTCGGCCGCATAGTGCCCGCTCAGCCGGTCGCGGGCCTCGGTGAGCACCGGGTCGGGCAACTCCTCGCCCGCGCCGTAGTGCGCGAGCAGGCGCGGCACCGCCACCACGTTGTCATACATGGCGCGGCGCTCCTCGCGCCACGGCACCCGGTCGGCCAGCTCGGCGAAGAGGTCGTCGGCACCGCTCAGCCAGCCGGGCAGCACGTCGATCCACGCGCCGTGCCCGAGCGCGGTGCGCCGCGCCCGGTCCAGGCTGCCGAGAGCCGGTGCGCCGGTGGCGAAGAGTGACGTCTGCTGGTGGGTCATGCCTCCACCATAACCAGATTCGCACACCATTTCGATTACCTATTCGAGTGAACCCGCGCACTTCGCCCCGGGCCGTCGCACGATGGAGACATGCTCTTCGCCGAGGTCGCCCGGGTCTCGCGGGAGGTCGCCGGCACAGCGTCCCGGTCCCGCAAGACCGAACTGCTCGCCGACTTCTTCCGTGACGTCGGGCCGCAGGACGCCCCCATCGCCATCGCCTACCTCGCCGGCCGGCTCCCGCAGGGCCGGCTCGGCGTCGGCTGGGCCGCGCTCCGGGACCGCGCGGCGCCCGCGCCCGTCGAGTCGCTGACCGTCGCCGAGGTGGACGCGGCGCTCACCGCGGTCGCCGCCGTATCCGGCCAGGGCGCGCAGGCCGGGCGGCGCGGCCTGCTCCAGGACCTGCTCGGCGCGGCCACCGCCACCGAGCAGGAGTATCTGATCGGCCTGATCACCGGCGAGGTCAGGCAGGGCGCGCTCGACGCCGCCGCGGCGGAGGGCCTGGCGGCGGCCACCGGGGCGTCGCCCGCCGACGTGCGGCGGGCGGTCATGCTGGCCGGCGCGCTCGAACCGGTCGCGCAGGCGCTGCTCGCCCGCGGGCCCGTCGCGCTCGCCGGCTTCCGGCTCGCCGTGGGCCGGCCGCTGCTGCCGATGCTCGCGGCCTCCGCCAAGTCCCTGCCGGAAGCCGTCTCCAAGGCCGGCGGGCTCTGCGCGGTCGAGGAGAAGCTCGACGGTATCCGCGTCCAGGCCCACCGCGACGGCGACGACGTACGGCTGTTCACCCGCACGCTCGACGACGTCACCGACCGCCTGCCGGAGATCGTCGCGACCGTACGCGGCCTGCTCGGCCGGCGGTTCGTCCTCGACGGGGAGGTGCTGGCCTTCGGCGCCGACGGGCGGCCGCGGCCCTTCCAGGAGACCGCCGGCCGCGTCGGCTCCCGGGTCGACGTCGCGGCGGCCGCCCGCGCCATGCCGGTGCGCGCGGTCTTCTTCGACGTGCTCTACGCGGACGACCGCGACCTGCTCGACCTGCCGTACGCCGAGCGCCACGCGGCGCTCGACGCGCTCGTCCCCGAGCAGGCCCGGGTACGGCGGGCCGTCGTCGCCGACCCCGCGGACCCCGCGGCGCTGCGTGCCGCCGAGGACTTCATGGCGGCCACGCTGGAGCGCGGGCACGAGGGGGTCGTCGTCAAGGCCGACGACGGTCCTTACGCGGCCGGGCGCCGCGGGGCCTCCTGGGTCAAGGTCAAGCCCGTCCACACGCTGGACCTCGTGGTCCTCGCCGCGGAGTGGGGGCACGGGCGGCGCACCGGCAAGCTGTCCAACCTGCACCTGGGGGCGCGGGGCGAGGACGGGTCCCTGGTCATGCTCGGCAAGACCTTCAAGGGCCTCACCGACGCGGTGCTCTCCTGGCAGACGGAACGCCTCCTCGACCTCGCGGTGCACGACGACGGCCACGTCGTGACCGTCCGCCCCGAACTCGTCGTCGAGATCGCCTACGACGGGATCCAGACCTCGCCCCGCTACCCGGCCGGGCTCACCCTCCGCTTCGCCCGCGTCGTCCGCTACCGCCCGGACAAGGGGCCGGCCGAGGCCGACACGGTCGCCGCGGTGCGTGCGGCGCACGCGCCACCGTCCTGAATATCGGCTCCGCCGGAGCGGGGGGGCCGGCTGCTGCTTGCGGTGACGCCGCCTTCTTCCCACCGTCGTAGCTGGTCGCGCAGTTCCCCGCGCCCCTGGGTGAGTGCCCCTTCCGGTGCGTTGCCTGCCTGCCGCCGCGTCGCGGCTGGGCGCGCAGTTCCCCGCGCCCCCGGGGGTGTCCCTCGGGGGCGTGAGGGGCTGGGTGCGGAGGGGTCAGCGGTTGGTCAGGCGGAAGGTCACTTCCTGTTCCTGGTCGCCGGAGGCGGTGCCGAGGACGGTGACGTCGAAGGATTTGGCGAGGGTTTCGCGGAGGCGGTCGACCGCGTGGTAGCCGCCCTGGGCGGTGAGGGTGACGGGGTCGTCCAGCCGGGCGGGGGTGCCCGGCTCGGCGAGGGTGCGGGACACGTCGAAGGTGGCGGTCCAGACGGCGGGGCCGCCGCCGGACGCCTCGCCCGGCGCGTCCTCGGCGGCGCGGTCGCCCGCGAAGCTGCTGTGGAGCGCGTCGAGCACGGTCCTGGCGTCCTCCTTGGCGCAGCTGTCGAGGGTGACGGTGACCTGGGCCGAGGGTTCTGCGGGCTGCTGGGGTGCCGTACTCAAGGGGGGTTCCTTCCGTCGCGCGGGTTGCCGCTGTCCCGCTCAGCGGATTTCCGTTCACGCGCGGACGAAACACCCGCTGCTGCGAATGGCGCAGCGATCGTCCGCGACAATCGGAGCATGTCCGCCGCACGCAAGCCCGCCCCCTGCCCCTGCGGCCTGGCCACCGCGTACGCCGACTGCTGCGGTGCGCTGCACGCGGGTCGTACCGCCGCCGCGACGGCCGAGCAGCTGATGCGGTCGCGCTACAGCGCCTTCGCCGTCGGCGACGCCGGCTATCTGCTGCGCAGCTGGCACTCCTCGACCAGGCCGCCGGAGCTGGCCCTGGACCGGGAGGTGCGCTGGACCGGCCTGGAGATCCTCGGCGGTACGGGCGGCAGCGCCTTCCACTCGGAGGGGACGGTGGAATTCCGGGCGCACTACCGCAGCGGCCGTGCGGCGGGCGAGCAGCACGAGGACAGCCGCTTCGTGCGGGAGGGCGGCGCGTGGGTCTACGTCGGCGAGGCCGGGCGCCCGGGGCGGTGACCGCGGGGGGGAGACGGACCTGGACCCGGCGGTAAGGGCCGCGGCGGCTCAGGCGACCGGGCGCCGGGAGTCGTAGGAGAGGAAGCCGCGCTGGAACAGCGCGATCAGCGTGACCGCGGCGATGCACGCGAGGCCGCCGCCGACGACGGCGGTGGCCGGGGTGAAGAGGTCGGCGGTGCTGCCGGCGAGGAAGTCGCCGAGCCGCGGGCCGCCGACGACCACGACGAGGAAGACGCCCTGGAGGCGGCCGCGCATGTCGTCGGGGGCGGCGGACTGGAGCATGGTGTTGCGGAAGACCATGCTGACGGTGTCGGCGCACCCGGCGAGGGCGAGGAAGCACAGGCCGAGCCAGAGGTTGCGGGTCACGCCGAAGACGGCGACCGCGGCGCCCCAGGAGGCCACCGCGGCCAGCACGGCGAAGCCCTGGCGGCGGACCCGGCCGTACCAGCCGGAGAAGACGCTGCCGAGCAGGGCGCCCACCGCGGGCGCGGCGGCCAGCAGGCCCACCGTCCGGGTGTCGCCGCCGAACCACAGGCCGGCGACCGCCGGGAAGAGGACGCGTGGCTGGGCCAGCACCATGGCCGCGAGGTCGGAGACGAAGGTGGTGCGCAGGTTGGGCCGGGCGGCGAGGTAGCGCAGGCCCTCGACGACCGAGGGGCGGCGGCGGACGGCTCCGTCACCGTCGCCGGGCAGCATCGCGGGCAGCCGCCACATCGCGTAGAGGGAGGCGGTGAAGGCGGCGGCGTCGATCAGGTAGGCGGCCTGGTAGCCCCACAGGCCGACGAAGACACCGCCGAGCATGGGTCCGGCCATCTGGCCGACGCCGCCGGCCAGCGAGGCGAGCGCGTTGGCCGCGGGCAGCTGCTCGGGGGGCAGCAGCCTGGGGATCATGGAGGAGCGGGCCGGGGAGTTCATGGCGAAGCAGACCGCCTGGAGGGCGACGATCGCGTAGAACACCGCGACCGACCGCACGTGGAGTACGGCCACGGCGGCGAGCACCGCGGACAGGACCGTCAGGCCGGTGGAGGTCACCAGGCCGAGCCTGCGGCGGTCCACGGCGTCGGCGACGGCGCCGCCGTAGAGCCCGAAGACGACCAGCGGCACCAGCGAGCACAGGCCGACAAGGCCGACGTAGAAGCTGGAGCCGGTGATCGCGTAGACCTGGAGCGCGACGGCCATCGCCGTCATCTGCTGGCCGATGTAGGACACGGTGTTGCCGAACCACAGCCGGCGGAAGTCGGCGTGGTCGCGCAGCGGGCCGATGTCCGCGAGCAGCCGGTTCTTGCGCCCGGAAGGCACCGGGACGGGTATCGCAGACCCGGATGGCCCAGTCCGGTTTTTACGGTACTTCTCGCTCTTGAGCACGGGAGACGGTAGCAACCGTGCCCAGTGCTGCGGCGGCCGGGTCGGCCCCCGGCCGGCTGTACGGGCGGCGCCCCGGAGCTGAACAGAAGGCAAAACCGGCTGGTGGCGGCGGGGTGGACAGGAATAAGCTGTGCGGGACGAGCAGGTCCCGGGGGATGTACCGGCCCCCTGGACCCGTCCCGGAGCGAGTCGCCACCTCGGCCACGATTCCGGCTACCGCAAGGCGCCACCGCGTCCGCACCGCCCGAATTCTGGAATCCAGCCGGGCGTCCGACGCAGGGCCAAGGCCGCGTAGGGCGCATCCGGTCGACGCGACGCTAAGGAGTGCGCGGTGTCACGAGATCAGCTCAAGCGCAAAGAGACAGCGGCGGAGCACAGCGGCGAGTCCGCGGCGCTCATGGACGACGAGGGTCCCCTGGACACCTGGTCCCGGTGCGCCCCGATCCGGCTCGCGGGGTATGAGGACGATCTGAGCGAGACGCACATCCTGCGCAGTATCGACTAGGCGGTAGTGGTCACAGCCGCTGTCGACTTGTCGGCTCATCGCTCCATCGGCGAAAAGCGCCAGGCTTTCGCGGGCCGGGCGGGGGACATCCATCCGGGTGCCCCCGCCCGGCCCGCTGCCGTGCGGCGGCAGTTGGGCGCCGCGGCGGGCGGGCGGGCCGAATGAGACCTGCGCGACATCGCGGGTCCATCGCGCATGCGCGCCTCGGGGAGCGGGCATACGGGGGGCGACTTCACCGATCACCGAGGAGTACGACGATGCTGATGGCCCACCCGACGGTCCTGCGGAACCTGGTGGAGCGCTACGAGGCGCTTTCCGGCACCGAGAGCACGGACCCGCGCGTCGCGCAGCAACTGCGGGACACCGCCTACACGTTGTGCGTGACGACCGGCACCAGGGAGATCACCGCGGCGCTGGCGGCGGCCCGGTCCCGTCTCGACGGCGAGGATGCGGCGGCCGCCTGACGGATCGCCATGTCTTCCCCGCACTGCCCGATATGAATATCGGGCTGTAAGAATCGGGTGGCGAAAATAAACCCGTTGGGATGAAATCATCCGCCGGCATGACCTGATTTCCCCTCTGCGACGTTGTCACGGTGCGGGCATACGGCCCGTGTTGATGTCCGGAAGGCAGGAATCGTATGAACAGGCTCACCCGAAAGGGACTTGTCTCCGCGATGGTCGCCGGCGGGGTACTGGCCTCCGCGGGATATGCACAGGCCGATGCGGCCGCCGAAGGGGATGCCGCGGGTTCGCCGGGAGTCCTGTCGGGCAATTCGGTGCAGGTCCCCGTGCATGTGCCGGTGAATGTGTGTGGAAATACGATCAGTGTGGTCGGCCTGCTGAACGCGGTGTCGGGCAATGTGTGTGCGAACGCGTCGTCGGGGTCGTCGGCGGCCTCGCACGCGGCGCCCGGCAGGAATGGTTCGGCCCGCCCCGCCCGCCGCGCGGGCTCCGCGGCCGACGAGCCGGCGGCCTCGGGTACGGCGGGCAGCCGCTCGGGCGGCGGTGCGCTCGCCGCGGGCGACACGCGTGACTCGGGTGGTGTGCTGGCGGGCAACGGGCTGCGGCTGCCGCTCGACCTGCCGCTGAACGTGTCGGGCAACGGGGTGAGCGTGATCGGTGTCGGCAATCCGTCCAGCGGCAACACGGCGGTGAACGGCGAGACCCCGCCGCCCCCGCCGGCGCACACCCCGATCCCCGCGCCGCCCGGGCCCGAGCAGGTCTCGCCCGCCGAGGCGACGCCCGAAGCCCCGGCGCTGGCCCACACCGGGGCCGACGGCGTGGGCACGGCGGCCGCGGGCAGCCTGGCGATGCTGCTCGGCGGCACGGTGCTCTACCGCCGGGCCAGGGCGGCGGGCCGCCGCTGACCGGGGGCCCGGCCGCGGGCGGGTAGCCGGGCGGCGCTTGGGCGCCGGCCGCGCCACCCCCCGGTCGGACTCCGCCGCATACTGCCGCGGGCCCGCTCCCGCCCCCTATGGTCGGCGGTGGACGTCGGCGAAGGAGGGCTCAGCCATGGCACAGGAAGTCCGCGGGGTGGTCGCACCCGGCAAGGGCGAGCGGGTGCGGATCGAGACGGTGACGGTGCCTGATCCCGGCCCCGGCGAGGCGGTGGTGCGGGTCCAGGCGTGCGGGGTCTGCCACACCGATCTGCACTACCGGCAGGGCGGTATCGGCGACGACTTCCCGTATCTGCTCGGGCACGAGGCCGCGGGCCTGGTCGAGGAGGTCGGGGAGGGCGTCACCGACGTGGCGCCCGGCGACTTCGTGATCCTCAACTGGCGTGCGGTGTGCGGCCGGTGCCGGGCATGTCGGCGCGGGCGGCCCTGGTACTGCTTCGACACCCACAATGCCCGGCAGAAGATGACCACGGCCGCGGGCACCGCCCTGTCCCCCGCCCTGGGCATCGGCGCCTTCGCCGAGAAGACCCTGGTGGCGGCCGGGCAGTGCACCAAGGTCGACCCTTCGGTGTCGCCGTCGGTGGCCGGGCTGCTCGGCTGCGGGGTGATGGCCGGTATCGGGGCCGCGGTCAACACCGGCGCGGTCGGCCGCGGCGACTCGGTCGCGGTGATCGGCTGCGGAGGGGTGGGCAATGCGGCGGTCGCCGGGGCGCGGCTGGCCGGTGCCGCCCGGATCATCGCGGTGGACCTGGACGACCGCAAGCTCGCCGCCGCCTCGGCGCTGGGCGCCACCCACACCGTCAACTCCCGGGTCCAGGACCCCGTCGAGGCGATCCGCGAGCTGACCGGCGGGCACGGCGCCGACGTGGTGATCGAGGCGGTCGGCCGCCCGGAGACGTACGAGCAGGCCTTCTACGCCCGGGATCTGGCCGGCACCGTCGTCCTGGTCGGGGTGCCCACCCCGGAGATGCGGCTGGAGCTCCCGCTGCTCGACGTCTTCGGCCGCGGCGGCGCGCTCAAGTCGTCCTGGTACGGCGACTGCCTGCCGTCGCGCGACTTCCCGATGCTGATCGACCTGCACCTGCAGGGGCGCCTGGACCTGGGGGCGTTCGTCAGCGAGACCATCGCGCTGGACGAGATCGAGGACGCCTTCACGCGGATGCAGGCCGGTGACGTCCTGCGGTCCGTCGTGGTGATGTAGGGCCCGCGGCGGCGGGGAAGGGCCCGGGCGCGGCAGGCCGCCCGGGCCCTAGGGTGGATGCGCGCGCATCGAACGGGCGGCGCCTCAGCGTCGAGGTGCCGATCGGGTGCGCCCGCAAGGCATCGTGAAGACGTGATTCGAGGAGCCTGCAATGGCGTTGCCGCAAGGCACGCTCAGCCACCGCTACCGTGGCGAGCACCCCGTACGAACCCTCCTCTACCTCTTCCACCCCGACCGGCGGCGGGTCGCCGTGGCCGTCGCCGCCTTCTTCGGCAAGCACACGCCGGTGTGGCTGCTGCCGCTGATCACCGCCAACGTCGTCGACGTGGTCGTCCAGCACCGCCCGATATCCGTCCTGTGGTGGAATTCCGCGGTGCTGCTGGTGATCCTGGTGCTCAACCTGCCGCTGCACCTGACGTACGTCCGCTGCATGCAGGGCTCCATCCGCCGTACGGGCACCCGGTTGCGGACCGCGCTGTGCCACCGGATGCAGCAGCTGTCCATCGGCTACCACTCCCGGGTCAGCGCCGGTGTGCTGCAGGCCAAGGTGATCAGGGACGTCGAGGCGATCGAGACCGCCGCCCAGCAGACCGCGGACAACGGACTCGCCGCGATCGCCACGCTGACCGGCGGCCTGGTCGTGATCGGCGTCCAGGCGCCCGCCTTCCTGCCGGTCTACCTGGTCGTGGTGCCCGCGTCCGCCGTCCTGGTGGTCAGGCTGCGGCGGCGCCTGCGGGACCGCAACGAGTCCTTCCGCCAGCAGGTCGAGCAGCTGTCGTCGCGGGTCAACGAGATGACCGCGCTGATCCCCATCACCCGCGCCCACGGCCTGGAGAACACCGCGCTGCACCGGGTGGACCGCACGCTGGGCGAGGTGCTGCACGCCGGTCTGCGACTGGACCGGCTCAACGGCTGGTTCGGCTCGATCGCCTGGATCCTGCTCAACGCGATCGGCGTGGCGTGCCTGGCGGGCTCGGCGCTGGTGGCGTACTACGGCTGGCTGAGCGTCACGCCCGGCACCGTGGTGATGCTCAGCGCGTACTTCTCCAGCCTCACCGGCTCGGTCACCACGCTGCTGACCCTGACGCCGCAGATCGGCAAGGGGCTGGAGTCGGTCCGCTCGATCGGCGAGGTGCTGCAGGCGCCGGACCTGGAGCAGAACGACGGCAAGGCGCCGGTGTCCGGGGTGGTCGGGCGGTTCGAGTTCCGCGGTGTCGGCCACACCTATCCCGAAGCGGACCGGCCCTCGGTCGCCGGCTTCGACCTGGACGTGCGGCCCGGCGAGACGATCGCGCTGGTCGGCGGCTCGGGCGCCGGCAAGTCCACCGTGCTCAACCTGGTGATCGGCTTCCTGCGGCCGACCGAGGGCAGCATCCTGCTCGACGGTGTCGACATGGAGACACTGGACCTGCGCGACTACCGCAGCTGGCTGTCGGTGGTGCCGCAGGAGTCGATCCTGTTCGAGGGCAGCATCGGTGAGAACGTCACCTACGGCATGGACGACGTCCCCGAGGAGCGGGTGCGGGCGGCGCTGCGGGACGCCAACGCGCTGGAGTTCATCGACCGGCTGCCGCACGGCCTTGACACGGTCGTCGGCGAGCGCGGCGCCCGGCTGTCCGGCGGGCAGAAGCAGCGCCTCGCCATCGCCAGGGCGCTGATCCGCGACCCCCGGGTGCTGATCCTGGACGAGGCCACCTCGGCGCTGGACTCGCGCTCCGAGGCCCTGGTGCAGCAGGCGCTCACCCGGCTGGTGCGCGGCCGCACGGTCTTCGTGGTGGCGCACCGGCTGTCGACCATCAGGAACGCCGACCGGATCGTGGTGCTGGACGAGGGCCGGATCGCGGAGATCGGCTCCCACGAGGAACTGCTGCGCGGCGGCGGTGCCTACGCCGGCCTGCAGGCCGCCCAGCTGGCCTGAGCCGGGCCGCGCCGGGGGCCCCGGCCCCGCGGGGCCCCCGGTCGCGGCGCGCGGGCTCAGCCGCCGAGTGCGGCGCCGACGATCCGCTGCGCCTCCTGCTGCACCTCGGCGAGGTGGTCGGCGCCGTGGAAGGACTCGGCGTAGATCTTGTAGACGTCCTCGGTGCCCGAAGGGCGGGCGGCGAACCAGGCGTTCTCGGTGCACACCTTGATTCCCCCCAGCGCCGCGCCGTTGCCGGGCGCCTCGGTGAGCACCGCGGTGACCGGCTCGCCCGCCAGCTCCCTGGCCGGGACCTGGTCGGCCGACAGCTTCGCCAGTACGGCCTTCTGCCGGCGGTCGGCGGGCGCGTCGATCCTGGCGTAGGCGGGCGAGCCGAACCGCCCCGTCAGGTCGGCGTAGTGCTCGGACGGCGTGCGCCCGGTGACCGCGGTGATCTCGGCGGCGAGCAGCGCCAGCAGGATGCCGTCCTTGTCGGTGGTCCAGGCACTGCCGTCGCGCCGCAGGAAGGACGCGCCGGCCGACTCCTCGCCGCCGAAGGCCAGGGTGCCGCCGCGCAGCCCGTCGACGAACCACTTGAAGCCGACCGGCACTTCGGTGAGCGGCCGGCCGAGGTCGGCGACGACCTTGTCGATCATCGAGGACGACACCAGGGTCTTGCCGATGGCCAGCTCGGGGCCCCACTGCTCGCGGTGCCCGGAGAGGTAGGAGATGGCCACCGCGAGGTAGTGGTTGGGGTTCATCAGCCCGCCGTCCGGGGTGACGATGCCGTGCCGGTCGGCGTCGGCGTCGTTGCCGGTGGCGATGGCGTACTCGTCCTTGCGGGCGATCAGCGAGGCCATCGCGTACGGCGACGAGCAGTCCATCCGGATCTTGCCGTCCCAGTCCAGCGTCATGAACCGCCAGGTGGGGTCGGCCTGCGGGTTGACCACCGTCAGGTCCAGGCCGTGCCTTTCGGCGATCCGGCCCCAGTAGTCGACGGAGGCGCCGCCCAGCGGGTCGGCGCCGATCGTGACGCCGGCCCGCCGCACCGCCACCAGGTCGAGCACGGACGGCAGGTCGTCCACGTAGCGGCCGAGGAAGTCGTAGCGTGAGGTGGTGGGTGCGGCCAGCGCCCGCGCATAGGCGATGCGGTGGACGCCCTTGAGGCCGTCGGTGATCAGCTGGTTGGCCCGGTCCTGGATCCAGGTGGTCGCGTCGGAGGCGGCGGGGCCGCCGCTCGGCGGGTTGTACTTGAAGCCGCCGTCGCCCGGCGGGTTGTGCGACGGGGTGACGACGACGCCGTCCGCCAGGTTGGCGGTGCGGCCGTTGTTGAAGGTCAAGATGGCGTGCGAGACCGCGGGGGTCGGCGTCCAGCCGTCCTGCTCGTCGAGCAGCACCGTCACATCGTTGGCGGCGAAGACCTCCAGCGCGGTGACCCTGGCGGGTTCCGACAGCGCGTGGGTGTCGGCGCCGAGGAAGAGCGGGCCGGTGGTGCCCTGCTCGCTGCGGTAGTCGCAGATCGCCTGGCTGGTCGCGGCGATGTGGTCCTCGTTGAAGGCGGTGTCGAGCGACGAACCGCGGTGCCCCGACGTCCCGAACGCCACCCGCTGCCCGGGATCCGCCGGGTCGGGGTGCAGCGCGTAGTACGCCGTGATCAGGCGGGGTACGTCCACCAGGTCCTCCGGCCGGGCCGGTGTCCCGGCACGCTGGTGCGGCATCCACGTCTCCTTAGCTACGGCTTGCGTCGGGCCTGACCATTGTTATCCGCCGCCCGCCCGCACCGCAGCACCGCCCCTCCCGCGCGAGCCGCGACGGCGCCGCGGCCTGCCGGCGGCCGGGAGACCATAGGGTGGCCGTATGACACCGGAGCAGCCCGCCGCGGGCGTACCGCTGGCATCCGCGACCGGCCGCTGGGTGCTGGCGTGCTCGGTGCTCGGGTCCGGGATGGCGCTGCTCGACGGCACCATCGTCAACATCGCGCTCCCGCGCATCGGCGAGGATCTGGGCGCCACCCTCGCCGACCTCCAGTGGACCGTGAACGGCTACCTGCTGACGCTGGCGGGGCTGATCCTGCTCGGCGGCGGCCTCGGCGACCGCTACGGGCGCCGCAAGGTCTTCGTCATCGGCGTGGTGTGGTTCGCGCTGGCCTCCGCGGCGTGCGGGGCCGCGCCGGACAGCGGGGTACTGATCGCCGCCCGCGCCCTGCAGGGGGTGGGCGGCGCGCTGCTGACGCCGGGTTCGCTGGCGCTGGTGCAGTCGTCCTTCCGGCCCGAGGACCGGGCCAAGGCGGTCGGCGCCTGGTCGGGGCTCGGCGGGGTGGCCGGCGCGGTCGGGCCCTTCCTGGGCGGCTACCTGGTGGACGGCCCGGGCTGGCGGTGGATCTTCCTGGTCAACCTGCCGCTGGCCGCGGTGGTGGTGGCGATCGCGGTCCGCCACGTGCCCGAGAGCCGCGACCGTACGGCGTCCGGCAGTTTCGACGTGCGGGGCGCCGCGCTGGCCGCGCTGTGCCTGGCCGGCGTCACCTACGCGCTGATCACCGCGGGCGGCCACCCGTCGTGGCCGTCGATCGTGGTGCCCGCGGCGGCGGGTGTGGCGTGCGGGGTCGCCTTCGTGCGGACCGAGCGCGGCCGCGAGCACCCGATGCTGCCGCTGTCGGTCTTCTCCTCCCGCCTGTTCACCTCGATGAACGTGGTGACGCTGTGTCTGTACGCGGCGATCGGCGGGGTGTTCTTCGTGCTGCCCGTGCAGCTGCAGATCGCCGCCGGCTACAGCGCGCTGCGGGCCGGGCTGGCGACGCTGCCGGTGACCGTGCTGATGCTGCTGCTGTCGGCGCCGGCCGGCGCGCTGGCCCAGCGGATCGGACCGCGGCTGCCGCTGACGGTGGGTCCGCTGGTGACCGCGGCCGGCCTGCTGCTGCTCACCCGGCTCGGCCCCGGCTCGTCGTCGTACGTGGCCGACGTGCTGCCCGCGGTGGTGGTGCAGGGCCTGGGGATGAGCATGTTCGTGGCGCCGCTGACGGCCACCGTGCTGGCGTCGGTGCAGGTCGACCACGCCGGCGTCGCCAGCGGTGTGAACAACGCGGCGGCCCGGGTGGCGCAACTGCTGATCGTGGCCGCGCTGCCGCTGCTGGTGGGCCTGTCGGACCAGGCGTACCGCTCGCCGCACAGGGTGGACTCGGCCTTCGGCTCGTCGATGTACCTCTGCGCGGGCCTGTGCGGGCTGGCGGCGCTGCTGGCCTTCGCGCTGGTGCCGACCGGGGCGTTGCAGGAGGTGGGGGCGCCTGCCGCGCCCCAGCCGGAGTGCCGGGCGCACTGCGGCCTGTCCGCCCCGCCGCTGGAGCCGGGCCCGGGCGGCGCGACCCGGCGGTGACGGCCGGTCAGCTCCCGTCTTCCTCGGGTGGGGGCGCGGGCTGCGGCTCGGTCAGCAGCTCCTCCAGTACGGGCAGCGCCGCCAGCAGCGTGTCGAGCCGGCCGGGGTCGAGCCGGGCCATCCTGCGGGCGAGCAGCTCGGAGCGCTCGCGGCGGATGCGGCCGAGCAGGTCGGCGCCCTCGGCGGTGGTGCTGACCAGCCAGGAGCGGCCGTCGGAGGGGTCGGGCTGCTTGGCGACCAGGCCTGCGGCGATCAGCGGCGCCATCGTACGGGTCAGCGAGGGGGCGGCGACCTGCTCCTGGGCGGCCAGCTCACCGATCCGCAAGGGGCCGTGCTCCAGGGTCCTGGCCAGCGCGGACAGCTGGGCGTAGGTGAGGTTGAGGTCGTCGCCCGAGGCCTGCGCGAGCTGCCGGTAGAGCCGGGCGATGACCAGCCGCAGCCGGGAGACGGCAGCGGAGGAGGGCGCCCCGCGCCCGTCGGTGTCGGTCATGGCGGGGGCGCCTCCTGGGTCGTACCGCGGTCAGCTGTCCGTGCTGGTGCGGCGACTGCGGATCAGCGACGCGCCTGCTGCGACCAAGGACATCACGATCGCCAGTGCGAACACCACGACCAGGCCGTCGTGGAAGGGACCCGAGATCAGGTGTGGGAAGAACTCCCGGCCGGTCAGGGTGTGCGCGTTGGCCGCGGGGAGCTTGCCGAGCAGGTCGGGGCCGAGCAGTTGCTGGATGGGGTTGTAGCCGAGGAAGGCCGCGAAGAGGGTGCCGACCGGGGGCAGGTTCGCCACCGCGTGGGCGTTGGCCGCGGGGACGCCCTGGCCCGTCAGGCCGGTGCTGAGGGTGTTCGGCAGCGAGCGGGCGAGGCCGGCGACCATCAGCGAGAAGAACACGCCGATGGACAGCACCATGCCGGCGTTCTGGAACGTGGCGCGCATGCCGGAGGCGGCGCCGCGGGACTCCGCGGGCACGCTGGCCATGATGATCGAGGTGTTGGGAGCGGCGAACAGGCCGCCGCCCAGGCCGTTGAGGAATACCACCAGCGCGAAGACCCAGTAGCTGAAGTCGGTGGGGATCAGCAGCAGCCCGGCGAAGGAGCCGGCCATCACCACGAAGCCGGAGGCGGCGAACAGCCGGGCGCCGTAGCGGTCGGACAGCGCGCCCGCGACGGGCCCGGCGGCCAGGAAGCCGACGGTGAGCGGCAGCAGGTAGATGCCGGCCCACAGCGGGGTGTCGGCGTAGTTGTAGCCGTGCAGCGGCAGCCAGATGCCCTGCAGCCAGATGATCAGCATGAACTGCAGGCCGCCGCGGGCGATGGAGCCCAGCAGGGTGGCCGCGTTGCCGCCGGCGAAGGCCGCGTTGCGGAACAGCTTGAGCGGGAACATCGGCTCCGCGACCGCGTTCTCGATCAGGCAGAAGGCCACCAGCATCGCGACGCCGCCGATGAGCCCGGCGAGCACCCAGGGGTTGGTCCAGCCCATGGTGTGGCCGCCGTAGGGCTGGATGCCGTAGGTGATGCCGGCCAGCAGCGCGGTCAGGCCGACCGCGAAGGAGATGTTGCCCCACCAGTCCATCTTCGCCGGGCGGCGCATCCCGGTCTCGTGCAGCGAGCGGTAGGCCCACACGGTGCCGATCAGGCCGATCGGCACGTTGACCCAGAAGATGGAGCGCCAGTTCCACTCGGCGAGCAGGCCGCCGAGGACCAGGCCGATGAAGGAGCCGGCGATACCGGCCACCATGTTCACGCCGAGGGCCATGCCGCGCTGGCGGGCCGGGAAGGCGTCGGTGATGATCGCCGCCGAGTTGGCCATCAGCATGGATCCGCCGACCGCCTGGGCGACCCGCCAGCCGATCAGCCAGAGCGCTCCGCCGCCGCCGTGCATCGGGTCGACGGAGAGGATCACCGAGGTGACGGTGAAGATCAGGAAGCCGGCGTTGTAGATCTTGACCCGGCCCAGGATGTCGCCGAGCCGGCCGAGGGTGACCACCAGGACCGCGGTGACCAGCATGTAGCCCATCAGCATCCACAGCAGATAGCTGACGTTCCCGGGCTGGAGCGGATCGAGCCTGATGCCGTTGAAGATCGCGGGCAGCGAGATCAGCACGATCGAGGAGTTGATCGTGGCGATGAGCATGCCGAGGGTGGTGTTGGACAGTGCCACCCACTTGTAGTGCGGATGGTCGGCCGCGATACGCGGTGGCCGCCGCTGTATTCGCTTGGTCGCGTCTTCGGTCGCCATCAGGCCCTTCACACCCCGCCCGGGTCAGTTACTTAACTTAGGTTAAGTAATTCTAGCATCGGGCTGCTCCGGCTGCTGCTGCGCCCGCTCGGCTCAGTCGCGGCGGCGCAGCAGGATGCCGCGCAGGAAGGCGGCCTGGCCGGCGTGCTGGAGGTCGTCGGAGATCACGCTGACCAGCCGCACCCCGAGGGTGACCGGCGGGTTCCACCGGCGGTCCACCACCGTGTCGAGGTCGGCGTCGGTGAGCGTGCGCAGGTAGCGGAGCGTCTGCTCGTGCACCGCGTCGTAGTAGCCGGTGAGCAGTTCCGCGGAGCCGACCCTGACCTCGGCGACCTGGTCGGGGCTGTGGCCGTAGCCGATGTCGGCGGCGTCGAAGGGCAGGCCGAAGCGCTGCTCCCAGCCGTCCTCGGTCCAGGTCTGCGGGCGGCCGGCGACGGCGGCGACATGGTCGTCGTGGACCCGGGTGAGGTGCCAGACCAGCCAGCCGACGGAGTTCGCCGCCGGGTCGAGGCGGTCGGCCAACTCGTCGGCGGTCAGACCCTCGACGGCGTCGTGGACGACCTCCTTGATCCTGCCGAAGGCGTCGGCCAGCAGTTCAGCGGTGTTCATCGGGGCTCCTCGCGAGGACGGGCGGCGCCGCCGCGGCGGTCCCGCGGCGGCCTGATGATCCGATACTCGCCGATCACCGCCGCGGGAGCGCGCGATTTGCACCGGCCCCGGGCGGGTCGCGTGACCCGCCCGGGGCCGGACACCCGCGGGGTGGCGTTCCGTCAGGCCGTCGGGCGCCGGTCCGGTCCGGCCCCGCGGCGCCGCCGTCCGGTCAGGACGGCAGCGTCCACTGCTGGTTGGTTCCGCCCGCGCAGGTCCAGATCTGCAGCCGGGTGCCGTTGGCCGAGCTGGGGCCGGTGGCGTCCAGGCACTTGCCCGACTGCGGGTTCATCAGCGTGTTGCCGGTGCCCTTCTGCCAGACCTGGGAGCCGGTGCCGTTGCAGTCGTAGATCTGCACGACGGTGCCGTTGGCGGTGCCGGCCGCCGCGACGTCCATGCACTTGCCGAGCGCCTGCAGGGTGCCGCCGGCGCCGACGGTCCAGTTCTGCGCGGTGGTGCCGTTGCAGTCGTAGAGCTGGACGGCGGTGCCGTTCGCGGTGCCGGCCGACGCGATGTCCACGCACTTGTTGGCGTAGCCGGAGTGGATCGGCCCGCCGCCGCCGGTCGGCGGCGGGATGGTGGCGCCGCCGGTGATGGCGTTGAAGATGCTGGAGAACTGCCAGGCGGACTGCGAGGTGCCGCTGCAGCCGCTCTGGGCGGAGCCGCCGTTGGTGGCGCAGGCCTTGTCGCGGCCGAGCGCCCAGAAGGACAGCTCCTGGATGCCGTTGGACTTGGCGAAGTTCTCCACGTCCTGGGCGTCGGAGGTGGAGAAGACCTCGCTGGAGGTGTCGTTGACGCCGATCATCGGGGTGTTGCCCTCCATCGCCCACAGCTGGGCGGAGGACTTGGTGGTCCAGATCTGGCCGAGCTGGGTGTGCAGGGCCTGCGCCGCGCTGATGGCGGCGTTGCCCATGTCCATCGCGGACCCGTAGTCCATCGTCATGATGTTGACGAGGTTGACGGTCAGGTTGTGGCTCTTGGCGTTGTTCAGCAGGCTCAGGGAGTTGGACTCCAGGCCGGTGGGGTTGACCGGCAGGGTGTACTGCACGTCCAGGCGCTTGCCCTGGGCGGCGTACTGCTGCTGGAGGTCGGCGAGCGCGGTGTTGCGGCGGTCGTTGGCGGCGGTGTTGCTGAGCGCGCTGCCCTCGATGTCGAAGTCGACCCTGGTCAGGTTGAGCCCGTCGATGACCCGCTTGTACTGCGCCTCCAGCGTGGAGACCGACGTACAGGCCAGGGCCTCCTCGGTGCCCGAGGCGCCGCCGAAGGACGCGATGACGTCGCCGCCGCCGGACCGCAGGCTGTTGATGGCCGAGGTCCAGCTCGCATCGGTGATGGAGGTGTCGCCGTTGAAGGTGGCGTTGCAGCCGCCGCCGTCGATGACGAAGGCGAGGGTGAAGTACTTGATGCCGGTGGCGTTCTTGGCGTTGGTCAGCGCCGACGGCGAATTCCACACCTCGGCGTAGGGCGCGGCGTATTGCGCGGGGAAGCCGGGGCCCGGGTTCGCCGCGGCGTGTGCGGGGGCGCCGGTGGCGAGCAGGAGGCCGGCGGCCAGGGTGGGCACTGCGGTGAGGGCGCCGAGCGTCTTCAGCGCGATGCGCGGTCTTTGCATGGGGGGAGGCCTTCCGATAGCGGACAGCCCGGTCCGTTGATTCAGATGAATGAACGGTGGACGCCGACCTGAATGTCGGCGCATCGGTGACCGTAGGACTAGACCAATGCGCCGTCAAGCCCCCACGTACATCACCTGAATACAATCCCGGCGGCCTCACGGCCCGTCACCGGCGCAGCGCGGTGCCCGCGTTCAGGTGTCGAACGCGGGCACCGCCTCTGGCCTGCGGCCCTAGCTGGCGTTGATGGTGAAGGTGGTCGTGGTGTTCTGGATGTCCACCGCGTTGTCACTCTCGTGCAGCCCGTTGATCGTCACGGAGCCGACCGCCGGGCCCTGCCCGGGCTCCGGCTGCGGGTTGGCCCACAGTCCGAATCCCGACTTGGCGTCGAAGGCGTCGCCGCTCTTGTGGGCGCCGGTCACCGACAGGTTGGTGAAGACCGTGTCGCTGATCGGGTTGAGCGAGGTGCTGCCGTTCCACTTGGTCTGGAACATCACACCGGAGTACGTCGGGTCGGTGATGTCGATGTTGTTCAGCCGCAGCCCCTGCAGCTTGAACTCCGCCGAGAAGATCCACAGCGCGGGGAAGGCCTGCTGTCCCCAGAAGTGACCGCCGTCCCTGGCCAGCGAGATGTTGGAGAAGGTGGTCTGCGGTGTGGACTCGAAGCCGAGCGCCGGGATGCCGCCGAACTGCAGCGACCCGATGGTGATGCCCGGGTAGGTGAGGCTGTCGGCGATGTAGAGGTTGCTGAAGGTGTTGCCGCCGCCGCCGTAGACCGCGAGGCCCGCCGCCCGCCAGACGTTCTTCACCGTCAGGTTCTGGAAGGTGTTGTTGACCTCCTGCTCGTTGGTGTGGTCGGTCGCCGGGAAGAGCGCGAAGCTGTCGTCGCCGGTGGACCTGGCCTCGATGTTGCTGACCGTGTTGCCGCTCGACCCGTTGGTCAGGTTGACGCCGTCGGCGAAGGTGTCCCTGATCCGCAGGTTGCTGATGGTCGAGTTGTCGACGTTGGTGCCCCAGACACCGACGATGGTGTGCTCGATCCACACGTTGTCGATGGTCATACCGGTCACGCCGGTCAGATCCCAGGGCTTGCCGGGGCCGTCGATGCGGCTGGTGTAGTTGCCGAAGAAGCCGAAGCCGCTGAACTTCGTGCCGCTGGCGGAGGCCAGGAAGCCGGCGTCGGTGTTCTCCTGCCCGGTGGGCGTGAAGAAGCGGGTGAACCAGGGGCCGGCGCCGAGCACGTTGATGGCGCGGCCGTACACGTTGAACTTGCTGGAGGTCTGGTAGTCGCCGGCGGGCAGGTAGACGCCGAGCTTGGTGGTGTCCTGCCGTGCGGTGTCCAGCGCGTTCTGCACGTCCTGCTGGGTGAAGCCGGCCGGCACGACGTACTTCGTCGGGTCCGGGTTGGCGATCGCGGTCGCCTGCTCCAGGTCGATCGAGTCGATGTTGTAGTAGGCCGCGGAGTTCGCCGCGTCCTTCTGCAGCCGGATCTTGTGGCCGGCCGGGACGGTGGTCCCGAGCAGCACGTTGGCCTCGTCGTAGATGTGCCGCGGGGCGCCGGAGCCGGGCGAATTGCCGGGGCTGGCCTCGTCGCCGTACAGCCACTCGTACTTCGAGGTCAGGCTGATGGTCTTCAGGAAGGTGCCGTCGACGTAGATGTCCAGCGTCGTCGAGTCGGTGCCGTCCGGGATGTTGAAGCGGGTTACCAGCGTGTTGGTGCTGTTCAGCGTGGTGATCTCGACCGAGGCGCCGTTGCTCGCCAGGTGCACGGCCTTGCGGCCGGACGCCTCGCCCGCGGGGTCGCCGATGGTGCGGTTCGGCCCGAGCACCGTCGCGCCGCCGGCCAGCACACCGGACTCGGCCTCGTAGCTGTCGTAGGGCATGTTGGCACCGCGGCCCACGAACAGCGACTGCGTGCTGGTGTTGTTGGCCTGCTTGACCGACAGCTCGTTGGCGTCGGCGGCGATCACGGTCTTGACCGTGTACTTGCCGTTGACGGCCGTCCAGCTGCCCAGGCTGACCGGGCTGGTGGTGGCCCCGGCCGCGATCGCGCCGCTGTAGGAGCCGGTGAGCGTCTTGACGACGCTGCCGGTGGTCGCGTCAGCGACGGTCAGGGTGACGTTGTGCGCGCCGGAGGCGGCCGCGACGGTGCCCTGGTTCTTGATGGCGACCGAGAAGGCGACGTTGTTGCCCGCCGACGGGTTGCCCGGCGACCAGGCCACCGGGGAGGCGACCAGGTCGGAGGTGTCGACCGGCTTGACCACCAGGGCGGTCGGGTTGGTGTAGGAGTTGTTGGTCTCGTTCTGCTCGACGACCGTGTTGGCCTCGTCCACCTTGGCGGTCAGCTGGTAGCTGGCCGCGTCCTTGGCCCCGATGTTGGCCGTCACGACGCTGCTCGCGCCGGCCGCCAGGGCGCCGACGTTCGCGGTGCCGACCTTGACGGTGCCGAGGTAGAAGTTGACGTTGCTGGCCGGCGAGGCGTTGGTGCCGGCGTTCTTCACCGTCGCGCTGAGCGTGATCGGGTCGGTCTCCACCGGGGCGGCGGGCGACGCGGTCAGCCCGGTCACGGTGAGGTCCGGGTTCGGGCCGGGGACGCCGATGACCTGGAATTCTGCGGCCTGGCCGCCGCCGGCGCCGGAGTTGCTGCTGAAGACCAGCCGGGCGTCGGCGATCCGCGAGGTGACCGGGATGGTCACCGAGTTGCCGGAGGCCGGGTCGAAGGAGTAGCTCTTGGGCGCGACCAGCTGGGTGAAGCCCGTGGCGCTCTGCTCGCGTCCCTGGACCTCGATGGTCTGGGTGCGCGGGCCCCACGCGCTGCTGGGGTTGAGCTTGACCACGACCGAGCTGGTGTCGACGTTGGAGCCCAGCGAGACGGTCAGCGAGCTGGTGCCGGCGCCCTCCCAGTAGGTGGTCAGGTCGTCGTCGTCGGCGTTGGCCGCGACGAAGTTCTGCACGGTGGAGGTGGCGGTGATCGGCTTGCCGACCGCCTGGTTGGTGCCGCCGGGGGGCGGGGTGGTGCCGTTGCGGGTCACCGTGTTGCTGTTGCCCGACTCGTTGCCGGCCGCGTCGATCGCGCGCACGAAGTAGGCGACCGTGGCGGAGTCCGGCTGGCTGTCGGTGTAGGTCAGCGTGCTGCCGCCGGTGGTGGCGACCTTGCTGCCGTTCGCGAAGACCTCGTAGCCGGTGACGGCCGTGTTGTCGCTTGAGGCGCTCCAGGTCAGTTTGACCTGGCCGGAGGCGGGCTGGGTGTAGGCGAGGCTGCCGGGCGCGGTGGGCGCCTGGGTGTCGCCGGAGGTGCCGGTACGGGTGACGGTGTTGCTGTTCGCGGACTGGTTGCCCGCCGCGTCCTTGGCCCGTACGTAGTACGACACCGTCGCGGTGTCGGGCTGGCTGTCGGTGTAGGTCAGCACGTTGCCGGCGACCGAGGTGCGCAGCTGGCCGTTGGCGTAGACGTCGTAGCCCGTGACGCCGGTGTTGTCGGTCGCGGCGCTCCAGGTCAGCTTGATCTGGCCGGAGGCGGGCTGGGTGTACGCCAGGTTCGCCGGCGCCGAGGGGGCGGTGACGTCACCGGTGGCCGGGCCGTACACCTCGAACTCGGATATCTGGCCGGCCGGCCAGCCGGTGTTGCCGGTGATGTTCAGCCGGACGTACCGGGTGGTGGCGCTGTTGAAGGTGATCGTCACCGTGTTGCCGGTGGCCGGGTTGAAGGCGTAACCCGTGGACGCGACCAGGTCGTTGAAGGTCGTGCCGTCGGTGCTGCCCTGGACGGCGAGCGTCTGGGTACGGGTCGCCCACGCGGTGGCGGGCGGCAGCTTCAGCACCACCTGGTTGACCGGCACCGCGGAGCCCAGGTCGACCCTGAGCCACTGCGGGAAGGCGTTGTTGGCGCTCTCCCAGTAGGAGTTGGCGTTGCCGTCGACCGCGTTGCCCGAGCCGTAGACGTCGGCGTGGCTGGACTCGGCGGTGGGCTTGCCCGCGGCGAGGTTGACGGTGGCGGCCGCGGCGGCCTGTGCGGTCATCTCGGAGAGCTGCGCGGTCTTGCCCGCGGTGTTCCCCGTCACGTCGGCACGCAGGTAGCGGGCCTTGGTGGCCGGGAAGCTGATCGTGACCGTGTTGTCCTTGGCCGGCGTGAAGGTATACGCCTTCGAGCCGACCACCGTGGAGAACAGCGTGCCGTCGTCGCTCGCCTGGAGCGACAGGGTCTCGGTGCGCGCGCTCCAGGAAGCCGGCACCTTGAGCTGCACCTTGTCGATCAGGGTGCTGCTGCCCAGGTTGACCTGCGCCCACTGGGGCAGGGCTTTGCCCGAACTCTCCCAGTAGGAGTTTCGGTCGCCGTCGTTGAGCCGGTCGGCGGTGTTCCCGCCGCTGGTGCTGCTGGCCGAGGCCGCCTTGCCCGCGGCAAGGTCCGGCACTCCCGCGGCCATGGCGGGCAGGGCGGAACCGCCCAGCAGCAGCAGGCTGGTGGCGACCACCCCCGCCATCAGCCGTGGGATCGAGCGCTTCGTTCTCATAACGTCCCTCTGTGTCGTGTGGGGAAGATCAGGGGAAGGGCGAGACGGGCTATTCGAAACGTGCGAGATCAGCATGTGAAGTTGCGCTCATCCCATGCAGATCCATCGTGGTTCTGCTCATTATTTGCGTGCGTGTTGGCAGAGTGTTACAGACGCGCTACGGCGGCGTCTACGCCTCGGAAGGCAACGATTCATGTGCGGGCAAAGGAAGTCGGCGCACCGGCCTACTTGAAGACGTCGCGGACCGCGGCGGACGAACGCCGGTAGAGCCCGATGTCGCCGAGCCGGCGCTTGACCAGGGCGAGCCGCGGGTAACGCTCCGTCGCCTCCCGGCCGGCCCTGTCCAGTTCCTCCACCAGCCGCTCGGAGCGCTTCTCCAGCCCCAGCTCGTCCAGGATGCGGTCCACCTCCGCCAGCAGGGCGCCGTGCAACTGCCACTGCCTGGGGTGCTCCTGGACGTTCCGCAGCAGCATGTCGGCGATGCGGTCCCGGCTCTCGGCGCTGTCGGCAAGCGCTTTCGTGAGCCGTTCCTCCGCGGTCTCCGCATTGGCCGAAACCTGACTGGTGATCAGCACCGCGAAGCTCTCGATGGCGTAGGCGATGTGGTCGAACAACTGCTCAAGCTGATCCGACACCTCGTCGGGGAAGAGAGGTTCGTCGGTGCGGTGCTTGGCGAGGTCGGTGAGCGTGCGGGACAGCACCCGCATCACCACCGCGCAGATCTCCAGGGTGTCGAGACCGGTCCGCAGCACGATCCGGGAGAGCGCTCCCTCGCGCACCCGGGGGTTCCACCGCAGGCTGTCCTCCGCCTGCCGCAGCGAGGCGTCCACCTCGGCGATGGCGTGGTCGACCCGGCGCGCCTCGTGCAGCCGGGCGGCGGCGCGCGAGACCGGGAGGTGCCCGGCGACCTCGCCGCCGATCTCCCGGAAGAGCCGGCCCATCCGGCGGGCCATCGACTCGATCGAGTCGCCCGCCGGCTGCACCCACACCGGCGGCGCGAGCAGGTTGAACAGCAGCCCGACACCGGCCCCGATGAGGGTCTCCCAGATCCGGTCCCAGGCGGTGTTGGCCACCCGGGTCACCCCGAGGACCAGCATCGCACTGATCGCCACCTCGATCTCGAACTCTCCAGCCCGCACGAACCGGCCAATGAGCAGCGAGGTCAGGATGATCAGGCCCAGGCTCCACCAGCTCAGGCCCACCAGCGCGCTGAAGCCGATGGCGATCAGCACGCCGGCGACCACCGCGTTGACCCGGCTGATGCCGGTGGTGAGCGTCGAGTACAGCGTCACCTGGACCACCAGCAGCGCGGTGAGCGGCGCCGTCAGGGGGGCCGGGTTCGGCAGCAGCCACACGGCGACGACATAGGAGATAACGGACGCGGCGGTGGACCTCAGCACCTGGGCGGAAGCGGGCTCCGCCGACCACCGCACGAGCTTGACCATGGGTTCTGGAACGTCGGGCATCCCATGACCTTTCCCGCTCCGGGCGATCTCACTGGCCCGGCACAGCCTAGGCACGAGGGAGGGGATCAGGGCCGTACGGCGCGTCGCGGCGCGGCGGGTTCACACCCCCGGCGCCACGGGCCCGGGCGGGGCGGACGGCGTGTCAAGTCCTTGCACTCAGCGAATTGCCGCATAACTCGCCTATTCGGGCAAGGGGTTCACTGATCGTTCGGAGGTCGACGGCAAGCCGGGACACCGCGAAACAGTAGAACCAATCTCGTTCACTTTCTTGACGTCTCAGCAACAGCGCCGTAATCATCGCAGCAACCAGAGAGCGCTCTCACCCGCACCCAGGAGACGCCGTGACCGGCAACCCCCCACAGCTGTCCAGACGCATACCCCGCTCGTTGATCTTCGCTTTCGTCGCGGCCGTGCTCGCGGCGTTCGCGCTCGCGGTCACCCAGAGCCAGGCCAAGGCCGCGGGCACCCTGCTCTCGCAGGGCAAGACCGCCACCGCCTCCTCCACGGAGAACGCCGGCACTCCCGCCTCGGCCGCCGTCGACGGCAACACCGGCACCCGCTGGTCGTCGGCGGCCGCCGACCCGCAGTGGCTGCAGGTCGACCTCGGCGCCACCGACACCGTCAGCTCGGTGACGCTGAACTGGGAGACCGCCTACGCCAAGGCCTACCAGATCCAGACCTCGGCCAACGGCACGACATGGACCACCGTCTACTCCACCACCACCTCGGCCGGTGGCAACGAGACACTTTCCGTAAACGGTTCCGGGCGCTATGTCCGGATCAACACGACCCAGCGCGCCACCCAGTACGGCGTCTCCCTCTGGGAGTTCCAGGTCTACGGCACCGCCGGCACCGGCAACTCGGCCTGCGGCACCACCAACGCGGCGCTGAACAAGACCGCCACCGCCTCCTCCACCGAGAACGCCGGCACCCCGGCCTCCTCCGCCGTGGACGGCAACAACGGCACCCGCTGGTCCTCGGCGGCCGCCGACCCGCAGTGGCTCCAGGTCGACCTCGGCTCGTCGCAGAACATCTGCGGCGTCCAGCTCGCCTGGGAGAACGCCTACGCCAAGGCCTACCAGATCCAGGTCTCGGCCGACGGCACCAACTGGACCACCGCGTACTCCACCACCACCGGACCCGGCGCCACCGAGCTGATCACGCTCACCGGCACCGGCCGCTACGTGCGGATGTACGGCACCCAGCGCGCCACCCAGTACGGCTACTCGCTGTGGGAGATCCAGGTCTTCACCGGCGGCAGCGGCACCAACGGCGGCGGCACCAACGGCGGTACGACGGGCGGCACCACCACGCCGCCCGGCAACGCGACCCTGCTGTCGTACAACAAGCCGGCCACCGCCTCGACGTACCAGGACGCCAACAGCTGCACCGGCTGCACCCCGGCCAAGGCCTTCGACGAGGACCCGGCGACCCGCTGGGCGACCAGTGACAGCAACGGCTGGGTGGACCCGGGCTGGATCGCGGTGGACCTCGGCGCGACCGCGCACGTCACCAAGGTCGTCCTGCAGTGGGACCCGGCCTACGCGACCGCCTACCAGATCCAGACCTCGGCCGACGGCACCAACTGGACGAGCATCTACTCCACCACCACGGGCAAGGGCTTCAAGGAGACCCTGACCGTGGACGGCAACGGCCGCTACGTGCGGATGTACGGCACCCAGCGCGCCACCCAGTACGGCTACTCGCTGTGGACCTTCGACGTCTACGGCACCGGCGGCAACCCCACCCCGCCGCCCGCCCTGCCGCCGAACCCGGGCAACCCCGAACACCTGGTGTGGAGCGACGAGTTCAACGGCGCCTCCGGCACCAAGCCGGACACCTCCAAGTGGACCCAGGACGTCGGCGGCGGCCAGAACGGCGAGCTGGAGTACTACACCAACGGCGACAACACCACCATGGACGGCAACGGCAACCTGGTCATCGAGGCCAGGAAGGAGAACGTCCAGGGCCACCAGTACACCTCGGGCCGGATCAACACCTCGGACCACTTCAACTTCACCTACGGCCACGCCGAGGCGCGGATCAAGGTGTCCGGCACGCAGGGCCTGTGGCCGGCGTTCTGGATGCTGGGGTCGAACTTCAAGACCGGCACGCCGTGGCCGAACTCCGGTGAGATCGACATCATGGAGCATGTCGGCAAGGTCGCGGACTCGGTCTACTCCACGCTGCACGCCCCTGCGTACAACGGTGGCAACGGCTACGGCTCCCCCTACACCGTGGCGGGCTCGGACTTCGCGAACGACTTCCACACCTACGCCGTGGACTGGGACTCCAGCCACATGACCTTCTCGGTCGACGGCCACGCCTTCTTCACCGCCGACAAGGCGACGGTGGAGTCCACCCGGGGCCCGTGGGTGTACGACCACCCGTTCTACATCATCCTCAACAACGCGGTGGGCGGCGACTGGCCCGGCGCACCGGACGCCACCTCGGTCTTCCCGCAGCGCATGCTGGTCGACTACGTGCGCGTCTCGCAGTAGCCCCACTCCCGGATGCCCGGGTCCCACGCAGCACGGGACCCGGGCATCCGGCCTTCCCCCCACACCAGCCCGGCGGCCCTGGGCCGCCGGTGAGAGAGGCGACCCCCCATGCTGCAAGCCTCGTTCGGCGCTCCCCCACCCCTTCGGCGACGGCGGCCGACCGCCGCCCAGACCCGGCTCGCCGCCCTCGTCGGCTTCGTCCTCGTCGTCGCGCTGGCCCTGGTGGCCACCCCCAGGGCCGCCCGCGCGGCCGGCCCGGTGCTGCTCTCCCAGGGCAAGCCGGCCATCGCGTCCTCCACCGAGAACGCCGGCACGCCCGCCTCCGCCGCGGTCGACGGCAACGACGCCACCCGCTGGTCCTCGGCGGCCGCCGACCCGCAGTGGCTCCAGGTCGACCTCGGCTCCTCGCAGCCCGTCACCCAGGTCGTCCTGCACTGGGAGGCTGCCTACGCCAAGTCCTTCCAGATCCAGGTCTCCGACAACGCCACCACCTGGACGGGCGTCTACTCCACCACCACGGCGACCGGCGGAAACCAGACGCTGAACGTCTCGGGCACCGGCCGCTACGTGCGCGTCTACGGGACCGCCCGCGCCACCCAGTACGGCTACTCGCTGTGGGAATTCCAGGTCTTCGGCGGCTCGGGCGGCACCACCACCGGCGGCACCACCGGCGGCACCACCGGCGGTGGCGGCACGCCGGGCACCTGCGGCAACTCCGGTGCGGCGACCGGCCGTCCGGCCACCGCGTCGTCCACCCAGGACGCGGGCACCTTCCCGGCGTCCGCGGCCTTCGACGGCAACAACGGCACCCGCTGGTCGTCGGCGGCCGCCGACCCGCAGTGGGTGCAGGTGGACCTCGGCTCCTCGCAGGACATCTGCGGGGTGACGCTGAACTGGGAGGCCGCCTACGGCACCGCCTACCAGATCCAGACCAGCGACAACGGCAGCACCTGGGCGACCGCGTACTCGACCGCGGCGGGCACCGGCGGCACCGAGACCCGCAACTTCACCGCGCACGCCCGCTATCTGCGGGTGTACGGCACCCAGCGCGCGACCCAGTGGGGCTACTCGCTGTGGGAGGTGCAGGTGCTCTCCCCCGGTGGCGGCCAGACCGAGCCGCCGGGCGGCGGTACCGGCGGTGACGGCGGCAACGGCGTCTGCCCGTGGGTGGGTTCGACCGCTCCGGTCGCCGACCGGGTGGCGCAGGTGCTGTCGCACATGACGCAGGCGCAGAAGCTCACCATGCTGCACGGCAACGGCGCCGCCCAGCCGTACATCGGCAACACCGACGCGATCCCGCCGCTGTGCATTCCGGCCATGGGCTTCCACGACGGTCCCAGCGGCGTCGGCGACGGCTTCGGCGGCGTCACGCAGCTGCCCGCCGCGGTGTCGTCCGCGGCGACCTGGGACACCGGCCTGCAGAAGCAGTACGGCACGGTCGCCGGCGCCGAGTTCGCCGGCAAGGGCGCGGATGTGGCGCTCGGCCCGACGATGAACATCGTGCGCGACCCGCGCTGGGGACGGGCGTTCGAGACGTACAGCGAGGACCCGTACCTGAGCGCCCAGATGGCCACCGCGAACATCCAGGGCATCCAGAGCCAGGGCGTGATGGCGCAGGCCAAGCACGTGGCGGTCTACAACCAGGAGACCAACCGCAACGGTCCCGCCGACAACGCGATCGTCGACCAGCGCACCCTGCACGAGATCTACCTGCCGGCCTTCCAGGCGGCGGTCAGCAAGGGCGCCTCGGCGTCGGTGATGTGCGCCTACTCCACCGTCAACGGGGTCTACGCGTGCCAGAATGCGGACCTGCTCAAGAAGGGCCTGTACCAGGAGGCCGGCTTCAACGGGTTCGTCACCAGCGACTGGGGCGGCGCGCACTCCACGGTGGACGCCGCCAACAACGGCATGACCGTCGAGATGCCGGGCGGCTACTTCTACGCCGACTTCCTGTCCCAGGCGCTCGCAAGCGGCCAGGTCAGCCAGGCGACGCTGGACACCATGGTCACCCGGGTGCTGACCCAGATGTTCAGCTTCGGCATCTTCGAGAAGCACAAGACCGGCAACCGCGACTCGGTGGTGACCAGCGCCGCCCACCAGGCCACCGCGCGGCAGGTCGCGGAGCAGGGCTCGGTGCTGCTGAAGAACAGCGGGGTGCTGCCGCTGTCGGGCGCGGCCGCCACCTCGATCGCGGTGATCGGCCCGGACGGCGGCGCCGGGGTCCGCAGCGTCGGCGGCGGCAGCGCCACCGCGACCAGTTCGGGTACGAAGGCGCCGATCGACGCCATCAAGGCCCGGGCGGGCGCGGGCGCCACGGTGACGTACAACGACGGCACCGACGTCAACGCGGCGGTGAACGCGGCCCGTTCGGCGAGCGTGGCCGTCGTCTGCGTCGGCTACGGCGAGAACGAGGGCACCGACCTGGGTGGCATCGACCTGTCCAGCGCGCAGAACCAGCTGGTCCAGCAGGTGGCGGCGGCCAACCCGAACACCGTCGTGGTGCTCAACACCGGCTCCGCGGTGACCATGCCGTGGCTCGGGCAGGTCAAGGGCGTCATCGAGGAGTGGTACGCGGGCCAGGAGGTCGGCACCTCCCTTGCCGCGCTGCTGTTCGGCGACGTCAACCCGTCGGGCAAGCTGCCGGTGACCTTCCCCGCCTCGCTGAACGACGTGCCCGCGCACACCGCGGCGCAGTGGCCGGGCAGCGGCAACGTGCAGTACAGCGAGGGCCTCAAGGTCGGCTACCGCTGGTACGACGCGCAGAACATCGCGCCGCTCTTCCCGTTCGGGTTCGGCCTGTCGTACACCACCTTCTCCTTCTCCGGTCTGCAGGTGGGCGCCCTGGACGGCAGCGGCAACGCGACGGTGAGCGCGACCGTCACCAACACCGGCACCCGGGCCGGCGCCGAGATCGCCCAGCTCTACGTCGGCGACCCGGCGTCCACGGGCGAACCCGCCAAGCAGCTCAAGGGCTTCCAGCGGGTGGACCTGCAGCCGGGCGCGAGTGCGAAGGTGACCTTCACGGTCAGCGCGCACGACCTGGCGTACTGGAACACCACGACGTCGGCCTGGACGACGCCGGCGGGCGCCTACCAGATCATGGTCGGCGACTCGTCGCGGAACCTTCCGCTGACCGGCACGCTCACCGTGGCCACCGCGATGAAAGCCGCGACGGTCGGCGCGTCGGCCACCGGCGCGTCGAGGGTCACCGTGGTCAACCCGCAGGGCATGAGCAGCCCGGCGGACACCTCGGTGCGGCTCGTGGTCGCGGTGAAGGCGACCGGCGGCGCCACCCCGGTCTTCAGCGCGACCGGGCTGCCGGCCGGGCTGGCCATCAGCCGGGACGGGGTGATCTCCGGTACGCCCGGCAGGGCAGGCACCAGCACGGTGAGCGTGACCGCCACGGACGGGAAGGGCGCGGCCGACACCGCGACCTTCGTCTGGACGGTCACCTGACGGTGCCGGGCTGAGGCCCGACGGGTCCCGGCCCCATCAATTCTGCCTCCCCACGGGTGAAGACGACTCCCCGTGGGGAGGCAGATGTACATGACAATGCGAGCGGGTTCAGCGGCCGTACCAGACGGTGGTGATGTTGCAGAACTCGCGGATGCCGTGCTGGGACAGCTCGCGGCCGTAGCCCGAGCGCTTGACGCCGCCGAAGGGCAGCGCCGGGTGCGAGGCGGTCATGCCGTTGAAGAACACCCCGCCCGCCTCCAGATCCCGCACGAACCGCCGCTGCTCGTCCTCGTCCGTGGTCCACACGTTGGAACTCAGCCCGAACGTCGAGTCGTTGGCCAGGGCGACCGCCGCGTCCAGGTCCGGTACGCGGTAGAGGGTGGCGACCGGGCCGAAGGCCTCCTCGCGGTGGATGCGCATCGCCGGGGTGACCCCGGTGAGCACGGTCGGCTCGTAGTACCAGCCCGGCGGCAGCGCCTTGGGCCGGCGGGCGCCGCACAACGCCTCAGCCCCCTGGGACAGCGCGTCCTCGACCAGCTCCTCCAGATCGGCCCTGCCCTGCTCGGTGGCCAGCGGGCCGACGTCGGTGGACGGTGTCGTCGGGTCGCCGACCCGCAGGGCGCTCATCGCGCGGGTGAAGCGCTCGGCGAAGGCGTCGTGGATGTCGGCGTGCACGATGAAGCGCTTGGCGGCGATACAGGACTGGCCGTTGTTCTGCACCCGGGCGGTCACCGCGACCTGCACCGCGCGGTCCAGGTCCGCGGCGGCCGAGGGCATCACCACGAAGGGGTCGCTGCCGCCCAGTTCGAGCACCGTCTTCTTCACCTCGTCGCCCGCCACCGAGGCCACCGCCCGGCCGGCGCCCTCGCTGCCGGTGAGGGTCGCCGCGGCCACCCGCGGGTCGCGCAGGATCTGCTCGATCGCGCCCGAGCCGACCAGCAGGGTCTGGAAGCAGCCCTCGGGGAAGCCGGCGCGATGGAACAGCTCGCCGAGGTAGAGCGCGGTCTGCGGGACGTTGGAGGCGTGCTTGAGCAGCCCGACGTTGCCCGCCATCAGCGCGGGCGCGGCGAACCTGACCACCTGCCAGAGCGGGAAGTTCCACGGCATCACCGCGAGCACCACGCCCACCGGCCGGTAGCGGACGTACGCCCGCACCGCGCCGCTGTCCTCGACGTCGGCGGGATCCGGGTGCTCGTCGGCGAGCAGGCCCTCGGCGCGGTCGGCGTACCAGCGCATCGACTTGGCGCACTTGGCGGCCTCCGCGCGGGCCGCGGCCAGCGTCTTGCCCATCTCCAGGGTCATGATGTGGGCGATGTCGTCCCGCTCCTTGTCGAGCAGGTCGGCGGCGGCCTTCATCAGCCGCGCCCGGGTCCCGAAGTCGGACTCCCGCCAACTGCGCGACGCGCTGTACGCAGCGGCGATCCGCTGCTCGACACCGTCCGCGTCGAGCGCGTCGAAGGTACGGACCGTCTCCCCGGTGGCGGGGTTCACGGTGGCGATCGGCATGCTGCTCCTCCTCGTGCCGCGGGCCGGCCGGGCGGGCGCGCGGGCCGGGCGCCCACGAGGCGCGGGTACCCGCGCCGGCCGTGTCCATGCGGCTGCGCCGCCATCCTGCCCTGCGCCGCCGCGCCGGGCGGCGGCGCGGCGCCCGCGCACCGGCGCACGGCACCCGCCCGGCTCAACCCGGCATCCGGACACGCCGCCGTCCGGGTGAATCCGCGCCCGGCGGCGCGCTGCCGGGAACCAGCTGACCTGCAGCGTTCATCCATTGGTAACGCCAGCCACATCAGCCACGGGTTCTACGCGCGCAGAATCGTTTACCGCACCCCACCCACCGCCCCCACATGGAGGTTGACGGATGCATGGTCCCCGTACGTCCCGTAGCAGGATCGCGCTCGGCGCGACCGCGGCACTAGGCGTGATCGCCCTGGCCGCGGCCGGCGTCGCCACCGGCAGCGCACAGGCCGCGCCGTCCGGTTCCGCCGCACCCGCCGCGACCGGCACGCACCGCGTGCTGTTCGACAACACCAAGGCGGAGACGGCCGGCAACGCCGACTGGATCATCAGCACCAGCCAGCCCGACCCGCTCGGCCAGGACTCCACGCCCAACGCGGAGACCGACTGGACCGGCGCGCTGTCCTCGTGGGGCGTCGCCCTGCAGAAGGCCGGCGGCTACAGCCTCAACACCCTTCCGTCCGGGCGGACCATCACCTACGGCAACAGCTCCAACGCCCAGGACCTGAGCAATTTCGACGCCTTCGTGCTGACCGAGCCCAACGTCAAGCTCAGCGCCGCGGAGAAGACCGCGGTGATGACCTTCGTGAAGAACGGCGGCGGGCTGTTCCTGATCTCCGACCACAACAACAGCGACCGCAACAACGACGGTTGCGACTCGCCGTGCGTGATCAACGACCTGCTGACCAGCAACGGCGTGGACAACACCGACCCGTTCGGCTTCTCCGTCGACCTGCTCGACATCAGCACCGACAACCCGCGGGCGATCAGCAGCGCCTCCGACCCGGTGCTGCACGGCCCGTTCGGTACGGTCACCGGCAGCATCCTGCGTGACGGCACCACCTTCACCCTCAAACCGGCCGACAACCCCAACGTCAAGGGCCTGCTGTACCACACCGGTTCGTCCGGCAACAGCGGCGCCTTCTTCGCCACCAGCACCTTCGGCAGCGGCCGGGTGGCCATCTGGGGCGACAGTTCGCCGGCGGACGACGGCACCGGCCAGTCGGGCAACACGCTCTTCGACGGCTGGAACGACCCGGCCGGCACCGACGCGGCACTCGCGCTCAACGCCACCGCCTGGCTCGCCGGTTCCGGCAGCACCACACCGCCCACCACCCCGCCGACCACATCCACCGGGGGCACCACCGGCGGTGGCGGCGGCTGCACCGCCCGCCAGCTGCTCGCCAACCCCGGCTTCGAGTCGGGCGCTTCCTCCTGGTCGGAGAGCAGCGGCGTGATCAGCAACGACAGCGGCGAGGCCGCGCACAGCGGCTCGTACAAGGCCTGGCTCGACGGCTACGGCACCGCGACCACCGACACGCTCTCCCAGCCGGTCGCCATCCCCTCCGGCTGCGCGGCCCAGTTGAGCTTCTGGCTGCACGTCGACACCGCGGAGACCGGCAGCACGGTGTACGACACCCTCAAGGCCCAGGTGCTGAACTCCTCGGGCACGGTGCTGAGCACGCTGGCGACGTACAGCAACGCCAACGCGGCGTCCGGCTTCACGCAGCGCTCGTTCGACCTGAGCGCCTATGCCGGGCAGACCGTCACGGTGAAATTCACCGGGACCGAGGGCTCCAAGCTGCAGACGTCCTTCGTCATCGACGACACGGCGGTCAACGTCAGCTGACCGGGGGCCTCCCGCCGGCCGGCCGACCGGCCGCCGGCGGGAGGCCGCAGGCCGGGGCCCGTCAGCCCAGCAGGCTGCGCTGGGCCGCGGGGCCGAACTCGCACCAGACGGCCTTGCCGTCGCCCCGCGGCTCGACGCCCCAATGGGTGGACAGCGCGTCGATCATCAGCAGCCCGCGCCCCGAGGTGGCGGCCTCGCCCGGGGAGCGGCGGCTCGGCCAGACGCTGGAGCGGTCCTGCACCGTCAGCCGGACCCGGCGGACCGGCTCGGGCAGCACCTCCAGGGTCATCACCGCACCGCCCTCGGTGTGCAGCAGCACGTTGACCAGCAGCTCGCCCGCGGCGACCTCCACGTCGTCGGCCAGCCCGGGCAGCTCCCACGCCTCCAGCGCCTGGCGCAGCGCGAGGCGGGCGTCGGCCAGGCCCTCAGGGTCGGCCTGGTGGACGTAGGAGTGCATGCGGGGTGCCCGCGGGGTGCCGGGATCGGGGTCGCGGCGCAGGATCAGCAGGGCCACGTCGTCCTGCGAGCCCCAGCGCTCCCAGAGGTTGTCCGCGAGGTGGTCGGCCAGCGCCTCGTGGTCGTCGGGGCCGTCGCGTACCGCCTCGGCCAGCGCCTCCATGCCGATGGTGATGTCCAGGCCGCGCTCCTCGACCAGCCCGTCGGTACAGAACACCAGGGTCTCGCCGGGCACCAGGTCGAGCCGGGTCTCGGGGAATTCCTGCAGGTTCAAGCTGGTGGCCAGGCCCAGCGGCAGACCGCCGCGCACGTTGGGCCAGCCGGTGCGGCCGTCGGTGTGCCGCACCAGCGGACCGAGGTGGCCGGCCCGGGCCGTGCGCACCGAGCCGCCGACGAGGTCAAGCTCCGCGTAGGCGCAGGTCGCGAAGCGCTCGGTGTCCAGCTCGGCGAGGAAGCGGGACGCCCTGGCCAGTACGGTCGACGGCGGGTGGCCCTCGGCGGCGTAGGCACGAAGCGCGATCCGCAGCTGGCCCATGACGGCCGCGGCGTGCGTGTCGTGCCCCTGGACGTCCCCGACGACCAGGCCCACCCGGTTCTGCGGAAGCGTCACCACGTCGTACCAGTCGCCGCCGACCTCCCGGCCGCTGGACGCCGCGTGGTAGCGGACCGCGACACCGGCGCCGGCGACCCGCGGTATGTCCCTGGGCAGCATCGCGGCCTGCAGGCCGGTGGCGACCTCCCGCTCCCGGTCGAAGAGGATCGCCCTCTGCAGTGACTGCGCCACGATGGCGGCGAGCGCCGCGCACAGCTCGCGGTGCGCGGGGGTCAGGACGTCCCCGGAGCGGTAGAAGAGCGCGAGGCCGCCGATGGAGCGCGCCTGGGCGACCAGCGGCAGGAAGGCGGCGGCGTGCACGTCCGGCATGGCCGCGACGTAGGTGCGCAGCGCCGGGAACCGCTCCACCAGCCCCGCGAGGGAGGTGGCGAAACTCGGCTGCTGGGTCACCACGGCCTCACCCAGCGGCAGCGATCCGTCCAGGCGGCGCGGCGGCAGCTCGCCCACGCCCCTGATCACGCTGCCGCTGGCCCCGACGAACCGCAGGTTGCCGCCCTCGATCAGCCCGAGCACCAGAGCGTCGGCGCCGAAGCGGTCCAGGCCGCCCGCGCCGGTCAGCACGGCGGCCACGTCCTCGACGGTCACCGCGCGGGACAGTGCCTCGATGGTCTGCCGGACGACCAGGGCGATGGCCTGCGGCTCGCGCGGCGGCGGCCCCGGCTGCATGTCGGGCGCCTGGGTCAGCTCGTCGGTGGCGTCCCTGACAATGCCGACGATGCGGTACGCGTTGCCCCGGGGGTCGCGCAGGATGGTGCCCTGCGTGTGGGTCCACTGCTTGGTGCCGTCCCTGCGGGTGATCCGGAAGTAGCCGCCGTAGCCGCGGTCGCCCGCTTGCAGCGCCCTCCTGAGCGCGTAGTCCAGCCGGGCGCCCTCCTCCGGCGAGATCCGCAGCACCAGCGACTCGGGGCGCGAGTCGTACTCCTCGGGGTCGAGGTCGAACACCTGGAGCCCGGCCGCGTCCAGCTCGAAGGTCTGGTCGTCGAGATGCCAGTCGAAGCTGCCCATGCCGTTCAGGGACAGCCGCTCCCCGGGGCCGATCTCCGCCTCGGGAGGCCGTCCCCGCTCCGGGACCGGGCCGACCCTGGGGTCGTAACCACGGCGGGCCGGCCGCTTGGGCACTGTCATGCACTCGCTCCGGGGGGTCGGACCTGCGGTCAACGGGCCGCTTCCGCGAGGCGGACCATCGGGACACCTTCGGCATGATGCACAGGCATGAGGACCATTATGCTCCGCTTTGCCCGATTATCCGCGTCCTCCGCGTCACCACGTCGTCCCTACCGCCCGCATCCGCATCACCCGCACGGGTCGGTGCGCGGCCGGTTCAGTGCGCGGCGGGTCGGCGACGGCGTACGGCGACCAGGCCGGTCGCGGCGACCAGGGCGCCGACGGCGACCACCTTGACCGAGCCCGGGCCGGTCACACCCCCGCCGAGCCCGGTGTGCACGGCGCCGGGCACGAGCCCGCCGCGCTCCTCGACGGCCAGCCGTACGGTGCCCTGCCCGGCGTCGCAGCCGAAGGTGACGTCGTAGCGCGCGCCGGGCCGGGCGTAGCGCCCGACGATGACGGCGGCACTCTGCCCGGTCCCGCCCGCCGGACCGAGGGCCACGGTGCCGAACAGGCCGGGGGCGGAGGCGGTGGCGGGGCCCGGGCAGCCGGTCGCCCGCAGGGTGACGGTGTCGCCGGGGGCGGCGGTGGCCGGGGCGGCGGTGAAGCCGGGGCCGCCGGACGCGGCCGCGGTGGCCGGGGCCGCCGGGGCCGCCGTGAGGGCGGCCAGGGCGAGGACGGCTGCGGATATGAGCCGAGCGCGCATACGGCACTCCCGTGCCGGGGGCGGTCCCGTGACCGCTCCAACGGCGCGGCCGGCACTTGCGGACATCCAACGGCGCCGCCGCCCGGCCCGCCCGCCGAAATCGCCCCGGGCGGGGCCGGCGGCAGGGTCGACTGCCTTACGGGCGGGCCGTGTTGGCCACGGCGGTACGCCCCCGGCCGGTGGGCCCGTTCGGGTGGCCCGCTCAGCCGGCTTCCGGCGCGCGGGTCGGCGCCAGCACGGCGAAGGCCACCGGACCCGTGACCGCGGCGGGCGGGAGCGCAGTTGCGGTGCCGGGCCGGGTTCACCCCCACGGGAGCGCGCGCGGGGCGCATGAGGGGGCGTGCGCCGCATGGGCACGCGAGGGTGGGGTACGCGAGGGGGCGAAAGACAAGCGATCTCTACGGAGTGTGCGATGACCAGTCCGTATCCTGACCCATTCCCGCCGGTGCCGCCGCCGGACGAGCCGGTGCCGGGGCCCCCGGTCCCGTCGCCCGAGCCCCATCCGGTCCCCGGCCCGGCGCCGGATCCCGTGCCGACCCCGCCTTCGCCGGTACCTCCCTCCCCCGAACCCACACCGGCACCCGCCCCGCCCCCGATCGACTCCGTGCGGCCCTGACCCAGGGGTGCCCCCCCGCGGGGTGGCTGGGCGGGCCGTTCTCCCCGGAGAACGGCCCGCCCAGCCACCCCGTTTTCGTATGCGCTTCCGATTCTTCCCCGATCGGAGTACAAATCGAAAATATGCCCGGACGTTCATCATTAAGGTTGATAATCAGCGCGCACCGCGGGCTTGACACCTGCCATCACCGCAGGTCGGAGCCCCACCTCTTCGGACGCCCCCAGGTGTAGGGGGCACCCTTCCTGATCACCTCCGCAAAATGGTCACAAGTCCTCCGCGAAGTGCTCCACCATGGTCCCCGGAAATACGGCCGGAAAAGGGCCGTTGTGCGTGGGAGTACGCCGATCTGGAATCGGGCTCCCGGGGGAGGAAATTCATGGGCAGAGCATTGCGCGCCGCATCCGTCGCTTCGGCGGCGGCACTGGTGGCACTGGCGGTCGCGCCGACAGCGGGGCACGCCGCGGTGCCGCCGCGGATCGATCTCAGGGTGCTGGTGGTGGACGACGGGGGTCCGGCGACCGCCGCCCTCACCTCCGAGCTGGACGGCGCGGGCACTCCGTACACCACGGTGGACCTCACCGCCGCGGGCCGGCCGGTGATCACCGCGGGCTTCCTGAGCGACACCGTGTCCGGGCGGCCGCGTGCGAAATTCCAGGCGGTGGTGCTGCCGAACGACAACCCCTTCGGTGCGGGCTCCGCGGAGATGACGGCGCTGGCGGCGTACGAGACGGCGTTCGGCATCAGGCAGGTGGACGCGTACACCTACGCGCAGCCCGCTGTCGGACTGGACTACGCGCAGAACGGCGGCTACATCGGCCGGCTGGACGGTATGCAGGGGCAGGTGACCGACCAGGGCGCGGCGGGTGACTTCGGATACCTCGGGGGGGCGGTGCCCTTCGAGGACAACGATCCCTACCAGTCGGAGAGTTACGGCTACCTGGCCACACCGCTGGCCACCCAGGCGGCCGGGGCGACCTTCACACCGCTGGTCGACGCCCCGATCCCGGGCAGCGCGCAGCGCGGTGTGCTGGTCGGGCAGTACGCACACGACGGGCGCACCGAGCTGGTGATCCCCTTCGTCTACAACCAGTACCAGCAGCAGTTCCGGCTGCTGGCCCGCGGCATCGTGGAGTGGATGACCCAGGGCATCCACCTGGGCGCCGACCGGAACTACTTCGAGGTGCAGGTCGACGATGTCTTCCTGGCCGACGACCGGTGGAACGCCGCCCTCAACTGCACACCGGGCGACGTGGACTGCCCGATCGGCACCGGCGAGGACTCCGACCCGATCCGGATGACGCCGGCGGACGCCGCCTATGCCGCACAGTGGTCGGCCGCGCACGGCTTCACCTTCGACTTCGTCTTCAACGGCGGCGGCAGCGAGGACTGGAAGTCCGACCACGCGACGACGTCCGACCCGTTGGTGACCCAGCTGATGGCGGACAAGAACAGCTACCGCTGGGTCAACCACACCTACCTGCACCCCTTCCTGGGCTGCGTGCAGGACGTCAGCGTCGTGCCGTGGCGCTGCCAGACCACTGCGAGCGGCGCCCCGCAGTGGGTGAGCAGGGCCGACATCACCGCCGCGGTCAAGGACAACCGCAGCTGGGCCTCGTCCCACGGGCTGACCCTGGACAACCAGGAGTTGGTGACCGGCGAGCACTCCGGCCTCAAGGTGCTGCCGCAGCAGCCCGCCGACAACCCCAACCTCGCGACCGCGCTGAGCGGGCTCGGCGTGACGGCCCTGGCGAGCGACAACTCCCGCGAGCCCGACCAGCGCCAGGTAGGCCCGGCGCTGACCGTGCCGCGCTTCCCGATGAACGTCTTCTACAACGCCGGCACGGCCCAGGAGGAGACCGACGAGTACAACTGGATCTACACCAACCTGGCGCAGGGCGGCAGCGGCGCCTGCGCGACCTCGGGCAACTCCACCTGCCTGATCGCCCCGTTGGACCCGGCGACCGGCTACGCGTCGTACATCGTGCCGCTGGAGGCGAGGATCGACCTCGGCCACGTCCTCGGCAACAACCCGCGCCCGCACTTCATGCACCAGTCGAACCTGGCCGAGGACAGGATCGCCTACCCGGTGCTGGAACGGGTGCTCGCCGGCTACGCGGGCCTCTTCGCGGCGAACACGCCCGCGGTGAGCCTGCGGACCGCGGACATCGCCACGGAGCTGCAGCGCAGAGCCGCCTGGAGCGCGGCCTGGAAGGGCGGCAAGGTCACCGCCTACCGCATCGGGGACACGGTCACCGTCAGCGCGCCGAGCGGTGTCCAGGTCGACGCCACCGCACCGGCCGGCACCCGGCAGGCGCAACTGCTCGGCACGACGGCCTTCGGCGGCGCGTACGCCGGCCGGCTGTCCGGCTGGGCCCAACCAGGCCTGCTCCAGGGGTCGGTCACGTTGACGCTGCCGGCCGCCGCGGTCCCCGCGGCGCCCGCGGCCGCCGCGCACACCCTGGCCGAACCCGCCGCCCCGGTCGGCCGGCTGCCGGTGCCCAAGGGCGTCGCCGACGCCGTGCCCGCGGGGCCCGCCGACAGCGCGCGGCAGTAACCCGCGGTACCGGCGCACGCGTGCGGGCGGGGCGGGTTCCGGTCCCGCCCGCGCCTCCGGACGTACGAGCCCTCGCCCGTCACCACCTTCGCCGTACCGGCCTGTCCAGGGGGGACACCACTTCATGCACGCAGTCTTCGGCGATCCGCCGTCGCGCATCGCGCAGGTGACGCTGCTGACCGAGGGGACGTATCCGCACGCCCCGGGCGGGGTCAGCGTGTGGTGCGACCAGCTCGTCCGCGCCCTGCCCGACGTCGACTTCCGGGTGACGGCCCTCACCGCGACCGGACTCGAACAGCCGGTATGGGAACTGCCGCCGCAGGTGCGGGCGTTGGAAGCCGTTCCGATGTGGGGCGGCACGCCGGACGGCCGGAAGCCGCGCGGCCGGGACCGGCGGGCCTTCCTCGGCGCCTGGGAGCGGCTGCTGACCGCGCTGCTGGCCGAAGGGAGCGGCGCCGACGAGCTGTTCGGCCCCGCGCTGTACGAACTCGCCGGCTGGGCGGACGCCGGGGTGCTGCCGGCCGGGCTGCGGTCGGAAGCGGCGGTACGCACCCTGGTCGGGCTGTGGCGGCGGCCGGGTACGGACGTGGCGGCGGCACGTCCCACCCAGCACGACGCGCTGACCGGCACGGACCTGCTGGAGCACGCCCTGCGCCCGCTCGCCGCCACGGCGCCGACCGGGGTGGCGCACGCGGTCAGCGGCGGCCTCGCCACCCTGCCCGGGCTGCTCGCGCACCACCGCGAGGAAGTGCCGCTGCTGCTCACCGAGCACGGCGTCTACCAGCGCGAGCGCTACCTCGGCAGCCGCACCGGCCCCCACCGCTGGCCGGTCAAGTCCCTGATACTGCACTTCTTCCGACTGCTGGCCCGCGAGGGCTACCGGCACAGCGCGCTGATCACCCCGGGCAACCGCTACAACCGCCGCTGGGAGGAGCACGGCGGCGCCGACGCCGACCGTATCCGTACCGTCTACAACGGGGTCGACCCCGGCGCCTTCCCGCCCGCGGGCCCTGAGCCCGAGGTGCCGACTCTGTCCTGGGCCGGGCGGATCGACCCGATCAAGGACCTGGAGACCCTCATCCGCGCGTTCGCACTGGTCCGCGAGGAGATACCGGCGGCGCGGCTGCGCATCTTCGGCGGCACGCCGCGCGGCGGCGAGGAATACCGGGCGCGGTGCGAGGCGCTGGCCGCGACCGTGGGCGCGGCCGACGCCGTCCGCTTCGAGGGCCGCGTCGACGACATCCGCACCGCCTACGCGGCCGGCCAGGTGGTGATGCTCTCCAGCATCAGCGAAGGCTTCCCCTTCACCCTGATCGAGGCGATGTCCTGCGGCCGCTGCACCGTCTCGACGGACGTCGGCGGCGTCCGCGAGGCCGTCGGCGACACGGGTCTCGTCGTCCCCCCGCGCGACCCGGCCGCCATGGCCGCGGCCACTGTCGCGCTCCTGCGCGACCCGGCCCGCCGCGCCTCCCTCGGCGAGGCGGCCCGGCTCCGGGTGATCGACCAGTTCACCCTGCGCCAGACCATCGACGCCTTCCGCACCATCTACACCGACCTGTCCCCGTCCGAACCCCGCACCGCCCAGCAGTACGGCGGCGTGACATGGACGTCCCGCGTCTGGCGCCCCACACCGACGGAGGGCACGGCATGACCATCCCCGCGATACCGACTCGGTCGGACGCCACCACCGGGCCGCGGACGGCCTCCTCCCGAGGCGACGGCTTCAACGGGCCTTGCCCGCAGGCCGAAGCGGGATTCGGGGGCGGGGCGGCTGCCTGCGCCGGGCCAGGGCGCGCCGCCAGGCCGGGGACGGCCGGCCACCGAGCTGGCGGCACCAAGGGGTTACGCCCGCACGCCGGTTCGCGCTTCGAGGGCGGGACGGCGTCACGCGCCCGGTCGGGCGACATCGGCGGGCCCCAGGCGATCTCCCTTCGAGGGAGCGCCCCCAACGGGGCACGCCCGCAGGCCGATGCGCGCCCGCGTGGTCCGCGCAATGCGACCGGGGCGGCGGCGCGCGCCCCGCGGGCAGGTGCCGAGGGGGCCTGGTCAGCGGCTGCTTCCCAGGCGGGGGAAGGGCGACCGCTCAGGCGTGGTCGGCGAAGTAAGGGCAGTGTGCAAGGTCCGGTTGGTGCCGGGGGTGGGGCATGAGTGGGCCGCTGCCTTTGGTCGAGGCGCCGTACGGGGTGGGGGATGGGGCGGCGGGGTCCGTCGTGCGGCTGCCGCAGGCGCGGGGGGTGGCGGCGTCAGGGGCCGTCGACCCGGTCGTGGAGCTGGCGGAGCGGCTGGCCGGGCCGTGCGCCGGTGCCGCGCACGCGGACGAGATCGCGGCGCTGCTGGAGTCGGAGGGCCTGACCGACGAGCAGATCACCGAACGCTACGGTCACCGCGACCTGTTCACGCTCGCCGAGGCGCTCTTCGCGCTGGTGCCGCGCGCCTATCCCGAGCCGGAGCCGGGCACCGACCCGTGGCAGACGGACGCCGGGCGCTGCGTCCTGCGCGGCCTGACCTTCGCCTTGCCGGGCGTCGCCTACGTCGTCGGCGGGCGCTGGGCGGACGGGCCCGGCGGGCCGTTCGGGCTGACCGCGGCGGTCGCGGGTTGGGCGGCGGCGGCCCTGTGCAGCTGGAGCTGGAACCAGGGGCTCGCGCACCGGGCCGGCCTGCTGCTGCTCGCGCAGCGCCCGCGGGCCGCCGCGCGCTGCCTGCTCACCGGCGGCGCCGCGGGCACCGTGCTGGCGACGGCCGCGGCCGTCGCCGTCACGGGCCTCGCCCGCCCGTCGGCCCCCGCCTTCGCCTTCGGCCAGGCCCTCTACATGGCGGCGGCCACCGTCCTGCTGGTCCTCAGCCGCGAGCGCTCCCTGCTCTACGTCCTGGTCCCGCTGACCGTCTCGGCCGCCTGCGGCGCGGGCGGCCTCCCCTCCCCCGCGGTCGCCGCGCTGCTCACGGCGACGGTCGCCGCCGCCACGGCGGCGGCGGTCATCACGGCCCTGCGCCCGGCCGGCACTGGCCGCACCCCGATCCGCCGCGCCTTGGCCGACCGGCTGCGCACCCGCCGCGCACCGACCGATGCCAGCCCGCCCGGCGCGCGCTCGCTCGCGACCCGACGGCGAAGGCGCGGCGACGCGCCCCGTACAGCCCGGCGCACCCCGCGGGAGGGCGCTACCCCCGCCGCAAGCGAGACTGCCGCGGTCACCACGCCCCTCCACCCGGCCGGCACCAACCGCACCTTGGCCGACCGGCTACTACGCGGCCGCCGCGCGCCGGCCGGTGACGGCCCGCCCCGCAAGGCGACCCGGCTGCGAAGGCGCGGCGGCCCGCCCAGCGCCGCCCCGCACGGCGCGCCCACGCGAGTACCCCTGCGGCGGTCCGTGCCGTTGGCCGTCGGGGGGCTCGCCGCCGGGGGGATGGTGCTCGCCGCCGCGTTGGCCGGGGAGTTCGTCGCGGCGCTCACCGTGAGCATGGGGGTGGCCGAGTGGCTGCTCTTCCGGCTGCGGAGCCGGAGTCTGGTGGCCTTGCGGCGGACCGGGGTCGCCGACCGGCTGCTGCGGCGGTCGTGGCCGGTGCTGGCGCGGTGCCTGGGGGCCTACGCGGCCGCGCTGGCGGCGCTGGCAGGCGTCGAGTCGGCGGCCTTGCCGGGGGCGGCGGCGTGGGACGCCCCGCATCTGGGGGTGCTGCTCGCGCTGGGCTGCATGTTGTGGCTCGCGCTGCTGCTCCAGTCGTGCGGGCGGCCCTGGACGGCGGCCGCCGTGCTCTGCGCGGCGACGGGCACCGCCGTGCCGCTGCTGGCGGCGCACACCGGCTCGCCCGGCACCGTCATCGGTCTCGCCGGCGCGGGCGCGGCCGCCGTCCTGCTCGCCGCGGCGACCACCGTCACGGCCCGGGTGACCACCCACCGCTGAACCGCACCCACGTCAACCCACCTTTCCCCACGAGGAGATCATCCGTGTCCACCGCAACTGCCGTCGCCGTCACCGGCGCCGAGGGCTTCATCGGCTCGCACCTGGTCGAGGCGCTGGTCGCCTCGGGCCGCCGGGTGCGCGCGATGGTGCAGTACAACTCCTTCTCGTCGCACGGCTGGCTGGAGCTGCTGCCGTCGGAGGTGATGGACTGCGTGGACGTCGTCCTGGGCGACGTCCGCGACTCCGGTTCCGTGCGCGACCTGGTCGCGGACTGCGACACCGTCTACCACCTGGCCGCGCTGATCGCGATCCCGTACTCGTACCGCGCACCGCGCAGCTACGTCGACACCAATGTCAGCGGCACCCTCAACGTCCTCGAGGCGGTGCGTGAGTCGGGCATCCCGCGCATGGTGCACACCTCGACCAGCGAGACGTACGGCACCGCGCGGACCGTACCGATCACCGAGGACCACCCGATCGTGACGCAGTCGCCGTACGCGGCGTCCAAGGCCGGCGGGGACCGGCTCGCGGACAGCTACCACGCCAGTTTCGGCACCCCCGTGGTGACGCTGCGGCCGTTCAACACCTTCGGGCCGCGGCAGTCGATGCGGGCGGTGATCCCGACGGTGATCGGGCAGGTCGCCGCGGGCGAGCGGAAGGTCACGCTGGGCGACCTGCGACCCACCAGGGACTTCACCTACGTCAAGGACACCGCGGCCGCCTTCCTCGCGGTGGGGACCGCACCGGCCGAGCGGGTGGTGGGTCGGACCTTCAACGCGGGCACGGGCGGCGAGATCTCGGTCGGCGACCTGGTGCGGCTGATCGGCACCCTGATGGACGCCGATCTCGCGGTCCTGGAGGACCCGCAGCGGCTGCGCCCGGCCGGCTCCGAGGTGATGCGGCTGGTGTGCGACGCGGCCCGGCTGCGCGAGGCGACCGGCTGGGCGCCGGCGCACGGGCTGGAGGACGGCCTCGCCCGCACCATCGACTTCTTCCGCGACCCCGCGCACCTGGCCCGCTACAAGACCGCCTCGTACAACGTCTGATGCCCTGTCACTGCGATCTCAGGACCTGATATCACCATGAACGCACCGCTTCTGGGGGAACCCGCCATGCACGCTGTCATCCTCGCGGGCGGCAAGGGCGTACGGCTGCGGCCGTACACCACCGCACTGCCCAAACCGCTGGTGCCGATCGGCGACAGCCACGCGATCCTGGAGATCGTGCTCAGACAGCTGGCCTCGGCCGGTTTCCGCCGCTGCACGATCGCCATCGGGCACCTGGGGAACATCATCCGCGCCTATGTGGGCGACGGTTCGCAGTGGGGGCTCGACGTCGACTACGCGACCGAGGACAACCCGCTGGGCACGATGGGCCCGTTGCTGACCATGCGTGATCAACTGCCCGAGCACTTCCTCGTGATGAACGGTGACGTGCTCACCGACCTGGACTTCGGCGAACTGCTGCGCGGGCACCGCGGATCCGGCTCGCCGCTGACGATCGCCACCTACCGGCGCACCGTCAGCATCGACTTCGGAGTGCTCACCACGGACGAGGGGCAGGTGGTGGGCTTCACCGAGAAGCCGAGCATGGACTACCGGGTCTCCATGGGCGTCTACGGGGTCTCCCGCAGCACGCTGTCCGACTACACCCCGGGCCTGCCGCTGGGCTTCGACGAGGTGGTGCTCGACCTGCTGGCCGCCAACCGCCCGCCCCGCGCGCACGACTTCGGCGGCTACTGGCTGGACATCGGCCGGCCCGACGACTACGACCGGGCCAACGCCGAGTTCAGCAGCCTGCGCGGGTCGCTGCTCAAGGGGGCGTGAGCGGCGCATGAGCAGGATTCTGGTGCTGGGCGGCCCGGGCTTCCTCGGCGGCCCGGTGACCGCGCGGCTCGGCGAGACGCCGGGGGCGACCGTGCTGCACGGCGGGCGGCCGGCCTCCGGCCGGCGGCGGGCGCCCGACCTGCCCGTCGACCTCGGCACGGTGCCGGTGGACGTGCTGGCGGGCGGACTCGCGGGGCTCGGACCCGACGTGGTCGTCAACTGCGCCGGGCTCACGGCCGGTCCGGCGAGCGCGCTGGCGGCGGTCAACGCGCGGGGGGCCGCGGCGCTGTGCGAGGCGATGGCGGCGGCGGTGCCCGCGGCCCGGCTGGTGCACTTGGGTTCGGCGGCCGAGTACGGCCCGGGGGTGCCCGGGACGGCGCTCAGCGAGTCGGCCGCGGCCCGGCCCACCGGCGTCTACGGCGCCACGAAGCTGGCGGGCACCTTCGCGGTGGCCTCTTCCGGGCTCGACGCGGTGGTGCTGCGGGTCTTCAACCCGGTCGGTGCAGGCGCCCCCGGGTCCGGTCTTCCGGGGCGGCTGGCCGCGGCCTTCCGCGGCGCGGCGCCGGACGGGGCGGTCACCACCGGCGACCTGGGCGCGTACCGTGACTTCGTGGACGTGAAAGACGTGGCGGAAGCGGTGGCCCGGGCCGCGACCGCCGCCGGGCCGCTCCCGCCGGTGCTCAACGTCGGCTCGGGACAGGCCACCGCGGTACGCGACCTGGCCGCGGAACTGGCCGGGCTGTGCGGCTTCACCGGCCGGATCGAGGAGTCGGGCGCGGGGTCGGAGCGCTCGGCGGCGGTCTCCTGGGTCCGGGCGGACATCTCCCTGGCCGCGGCCGCGCTGGGCTGGCGGCCGATCCGCACCCTGCACGACGCGCTGGCGGCGCTGTGCCGTGCCCCCGCATCGCCCGCCGGCGCCCCGGCGTGACGGCCGCACCGGCGGGCGTGCCGCCGCGCCCCCGGGGGCCGTACGCGACCGATCCCCTACCGCGGCCGGTGGCGGCGACGGGCGCGCCCGCCCGGTCGCTGCTGGTGCCGCTGTACGTGCATCCCGCCGTCGACCCGGGGGCGTGGCGGGCGCTGGAGCGGGCGGCGGAGCGGCTCTACGGAGTGGTCGTCAACGTCGCCGACGGGCCGGGGCGCGGCGGTCCCGACGCCATGATCGCCGGGGCGGCGGGACGGCTGCGGGCCGCAGGGGTACGGCTGTTCGGCTACGTGGACACCGACTACGCGACCCGGCCCGCCCAGGAGGTCGAGCGCGATGTGCGGTGGCACCGGGAGTGGTACGGGGTGTGCGGGGTGTTCCTCGACCGGGCCGCGGCGGGACGCGACCGGCTGCCGTACTACCGGCGGGTGGTGTCGGCCGCCCGGCGCGGCGGCGCGCGGACCGCGGTGCTGAACCCGGGGGTTCATCCGGACCCGGGTTACGCGGCGGTGGGCGACCTGCTGGTGACGTACGAGGGCAACTGGACGGACTACGCCGCGGCGACCGTCCCCGGCTGGACGGCCGCCCATCCCCCGGACCGCTTCTGCCACCTGGTCTACGGCGTGCCCGGCACCGCGGCCGCGCGGGCGGTGGCGCGTACGGCCGCGGGTCGGGGCGCGGCGGTCCACTGCGCGGTGCCTGGCGGCCCGCCGAACCCCTGGCAGCACGTCCCGGCGGGCGCCGCGTGACCGGCCGCGCGGTCCGGGCCACCGGTGGCGCCATCGGCACCGGCACCGCCACCGGCACTGGCCTGGCGATTCGCGCCGCCCGCCGGCTCGGGTCCGTCGTCGCGGGCATGCTGCTGCTCGCGGCGGCCGGCTGTTCCGCCTCCGGCGGCCACGACGACGGCCGGCCGGCGGCGGGCCGCCCCGCGGCACCGTCCGCACCGGCGTCCGCGCCCCCGACGCGGCCCGCGGCGCCGCCTGCGTCCGCGCCCGGGTCGAAACGGGTGACGCGGCGCTGGCAGCCGCGGCCGGGGGTCGCCTGGCAGTGGCAGCTCAGCGGCACCGTCGACACGTCCGTCGACGTACCCGTCTACGACATCGACGGGTTCGAGAACGACGCCTCCGTCGTCGCGCGGCTGCACGGCGACGGACGGCGGGTGATCTGCTACGTCAACGCGGGTGCGTGGGAGTCCTTCCGGGCGGACGCGAAGGCCTTCCCGGCCGCCCTGCTGGGCCGCGGAGACGGCTGGGACGGCGAGCGCTGGCTGGACATCCGCGCGCTGGACCGGCTGCGGCCGCTGATGGCGGCCCGGTTCGACATGTGCCGCGCCAAGGGCTTCGACGCGGTCGAACCCGATCTGCTGGAGGGCTACGCCAACACCACCGGCTTCCCGCTGACGGCCGCCGACCAGGTGGCGTACAACCGCATGATCGCCGGGCTCGCCCACGCGCGCGGGCTCGCCGTCGGGCTCAAGAACGACCTCGGCCAGGTGCGCGAGCTGCTGCCGGACTTCGACTTCTCGGTCGACGAGCAGTGCGCGCAGTACGACGAGTGCGGGAAGCTGTCGCCCTTCGTGGCGGCGGGCAAGCCGGTCTTCCACGTCGAGTACGAGCTGAAGCCCGCCCAGTTCTGCCCCGAGGTGCGGAGGTTGGGCTTCAGCTCGATGCGCAAGCACCTGGTGCTCGACGCCTGGCGCGAGGCCTGCTGACCGCTCCTCAGATCAGCCGCCACAGGTGGTCGGCCGTGCCGTTGTCGGTCCACTGGGTGACCTGGGCGCCGTCGGCCTGCGACATGCCGGAGACGGCGAGCACCTTGCCCGAGCGGACGTTGACGATCTTCGACCAGCCGTCACCGTTGTCGGTGATGCGCCACAGGTGGTCGGGGGTGCCGTTGTCCTGGTACTGCTGGACGTGGGCGCCGTCGTCGGTGCTCTGGTCGTGGACGGCGAGCACCTTGCCGCTGTTGCGGTTGGCGATGCGCACGGTGCCGTCGCCGTTGTCGAGCAGGGTCCACACGTGGTCGGCGGTGCCGTTGTCGGCGTACTGCGTGACCTCGGCGGTGTCGGCCAGCGACATGCCGGAGACGGCGAGCACCTTGCCGCTGTTGCGGTTCTGGATGCGGTGCCAGCTCACCGTGGACGCGGCGGGCCGCAGCAGCAGGGCGAACATCCCGCCGACCACGGGCCGGTCCTGGAAGCCGCGTTGGGCGCCGCTGGCGACGACGTACCAGTCGCTGAACGGGACGCGCTGCGGCGAGGTGTTCGCGAAGTCATAGACGCCGTTGACGAGCCGGTCGCGGATCGGGCCGTGGTCGGCGAGCCAGGCGGCGGTCCACAGCTCCCAGTCGCCCTTGGTGTAGTCGTTGCGCGGGTCGAGCACGACGCCGTAGGCGCCGGCCTGCGCGGAGTACCAGCCGGCCTCGCGGGCGGCGGTGCCGGTGGGGACCAGGTCGAGGCCGAGCAGGCGGTCGGGGAAGCCGTTGTACTTCAGGCTCCAGGTGCCGTCCTGGTCGTAGGCGAGCTTGAGGTGGGCGCCGGAGGAGTCCTCGGCCAGTGACGTCCAGCGGCTGACGTAGCTGCGGGCCAGGGTGCGGTAGTGGGCGGCGTCGGCGGTGTTGCCGTTCGCGGCGGCGACGACGCTCATGGCGCCGATGCCGACGATGCCCTTGAGCGCGAGGTTGGCGCTGTGCGCGATGAAGCCGGTGAAGTCGTCGGTCTGGTTCTGGAAGCCGGGGTCGAGGGCGTTGGCGGCGAGGTATTCGGCCCACCGGCGCAGCGTCGGGTAGTGCGCGGCGGCGAAGGCGGCGGCCTCGGTCGCGGGCAGCCGCTGGAGGAGGGCGGCGGCCATGATGAGCATGTTCGCGGACTCCTCGACCGGCATGTCCTCCTCGTTGCCGTCGTTGTGGCCGGTCGCGTTCGGGTAGCCGGAGCCGAGGTCGTGCTCGGCGAACTCCTTGGGCCAGCCGCCGTGTTCGGGGTAGTCCAGCAGCGGTTCGAGCAGCAGCCGCAGATAGCCGGGCGAGAGGTAGAGGTAGGCGGGGAAGGCCGGGTAGGTGACGTCGACGGTCGACATGTTGCCGTCGGAGGAGATCTCCTTCAGGAAGGCCCAGGGCGAGCCGCCCCGGTCGACCAGTTCGGTGCCCGCCACGGCCTGGCGCAGCGCGAGGGCGCAGACGGCGGCGTAGTGGTCGCCGGTGGCGCCGCCGCCCGCCGCGGCGGCCGCGTCGCCGCGGATGCGCTGGTCGAGCGCGGTGGCCGCGGCCAGCGCGGCGGCGTGGTCGGCGTCGAACCAGCCGACCATGTCGGTCCAGGACTCCCAGTAGTGCGTCCACCAGGGCTGGAGCTGGGCGCCGAGGTAAGTGACCGCGGGGGTGCGGACGTGCCCGAGGGTGACGGTGAACTCGGGGGAGGCGGTGCCCGGGTTGACGGTGCCGAAGTCGCGGTTGAGGCCGAGTACCGGCCAGCGGTCGCTGATGGCGCGGGGTTTGGCGCTGTCGACCGAGCCGTCGAGCCGCCCGCCGCCCGCGGAGGCGGCCCGGACGACGGTGTCCTGGCCGATCTGCGCGGTGAGCCCGGCGCCGCTGGGCGCGGCCAGCACCAGCCGGCCCCAGGACGCCTGGTCGCCGTGCTCCTGGAGCACGCCGGGGGTGGCGGGCTGCGCGCTGAGCACGGTCATCCGGCCTGCCTGCTGGAGGTCCCAGGTGATGGGCGTGGCATTGTCGCCGTGCACCCACTCCCCCGACACGTCGATGTGGACGTCGACGGCGTGGGCGCGGCCGTCGGCGCTCGCGGCCTGCACGGTGACGTAGCTGAGCGGCACCGACTGGCGTTGCAGATTGCCGAGGTCGACCGGGGAGAAGAAGGTGACGGTCAGGGTGACGCCGCCGCCGGTGAGGGTGTAGACGGAGCGGGTCGCGGTCAGTTGCAGTGACACCTGCTGCATGGCGGTCAGCGCGGGTCCCGCGGGCAGGGCGGGGGCGCCGGCGAAGACGTAGGCGGCGCCGTCGATCCTGGCCAGGCCGCACAGCGCGGTGACATGGCCGTTCCAGAAGGTGGGCCAGGTGCCGGCCAGGTTGTCGGCGGGCAGCCAGGTCGACAGGTACATCGAGCGGACGGCGAGCGGCACGGCGGGCGGACGCAGCGGGCCGAAGGTGCTCGCGGCCGGGGCGAGGCCGGGGGCGGCGGCCTGTGCGCGGGCCGGGGCGGCGGTGAGGGTGAAGAAGCCGCCGGTGGCGGCGGCCGCGGTCAGCGCGCCGCTCCACTTGAGCAGGTCGCGGCGCCCGGTTTGGGGCGTGCGGGAGTCGTCGGAAGTCACGGGGATCCGTCCTCGGGAAGGGGTGGGGGGCGCGAGGGGCGGGGCGGGATCGCCAGGGGCGGGCGCGGGGAGCCGCGGAGCCCGGCCGGTCAGAGGAACTGCCACAGGTGGTCGGCGGTGCCGTTGTCGTCGTACTGCACGACATGCGCGCTGTTCGC
>NZ_FRBI01000004.1:0-33678 GCF_900142575.1 Actinacidiphila paucisporea | reverse complement strand
CTGCCACAGGTGGTCGGCGGTGCCGTTGTCGTCGTACTGCACGACATGCGCGCTGTTCGCGGTCGACATCAGGTCGACACCCATGACCTTGCCGGAGTTCTTGTTCCTGATCCTGCGGTAGGGGGCGGGCGCCGACCACTGGTGGCCGCCGGTCGAGGTGGTGGGGAAGGCGGAGATCCGCAGCCGGGCGGCGCCCATCGGGATGAGGGAGACCGTCTCGACGGCCGCGGTGCTGCGGGCCGGCGAGTCCTGGAGCGGGGTGACGACGTGCTGGCTGTCGGCCTGCCATTCGGCGATCCGCCGGGCGGGGGCGGTGATACGCACCGGGGTCCCGCCGTGGCTGAAGGGGTCGGCGGGCAGCGGGCCGCCGTTGCGGGTGAAGGTGGTGGCGCCGGCGTCGAGTGCGAGGCCGTAGTTCCAGGCGGCGGCGGTGTGCACGGCGTATTCGGGGAACTGCGACGTGCCGCCGGTCTGCACGTAGGTCTCGCCGAGGTCCAGCGAGTAGCTGAGCGGGCCGTGGTCGACACCGGTGGCGCCGTGGTTGCCGGGCCAGGTCCTGGTCGTGGTGGTCTGCGGCAGCGTGAGGACGACCGAGTCGCCGTTGTTCCAGGTGCGGTCGACGACGGTGAAGGCCGGTCCCGCGGGGGCGGTGACGGCGGCGCCGTTGACGGTGAGGCGGGGTGATCCGCACCAGCCGGGAATGCGCAGATACAGCGGGAAGGCCAGCGGTCCCGGGGTGGCGACGGTGAGCGTCACGGTGTCGGCGAAGGGGTAGTCGGTGGTCTCGGTGAGGGTCACCCGGGTGCCGCCGGCGACCTTCGCGGTCACCGTGCTGGGCGCGTACATCGCGGCGGCCAGGCCGTGGTCGGGAGTGGCGAGCCACAGCTCCTCGGTGAAGTACGGCCATCCCATGCCGTAGTTGTGCGGGCAGCAGCGGTACTGGTCGACGCCCGGCAGATAGGCCTGCATGGCCCAGTTGTTCTGGAACTGCCCTTGCGTCTTGGCGGTGTTGTCCAGGTCGACGCTGTTGGCGCTGGTGACGTAGTGCACGGCCTTGCCGGACGGGTCGAGGGCGGCGGGCAGCGAGTTGAAGGCCAGGTCCTCGCAGCGGTCGGCCCACACCGGGTCGCCGGTGATCCGGGTCAGCAGCTGGTGGCTGGCCATGAACTCGACGATGCCGCACGTCTCGAAGCCCTGCCGGGGATCGCCGAAGCCGGGCCTGGCGTTCTCGTCGCCGGCGAAGCCGCCGCCGGGGAACTGCCCGTAGGCGGTCATCACGGCGGTGTAGTTCTGGTAGGCGGCCTGGGTCAGCGCGCCGGACGGCGAGCGCAGCGCGTACTGCGCGGGTTCGCGGAAGCCCTGGGCGATGTTGACGTTGTGCAGGCTCGGCAGGTTGTTGACCCAGTTCGCGCCGCCTGCGTGGATCTTGTCGGCGAGGCCGAGCAGGAAGGCGTCGCCGGTGCGGTTGTAGAGCCAGAAGACGCTGTCCAGGCCGTCGCCCCAGCGCACCGACACCCAGCTCTGGTTGAAGGCGCCGGGGCCCTGGGCGTTCATGTAGCGGAAGAAGGCGGTCAGCATCGGCACGATCCGGCTGTCGCCGCTGTATTCCTGCCAGTTGCGCAGGGCCCAGGTCAGCGGCAGGTACGGCCAGAAGTCGGGGCCGCCGCCGAGCGAGGTGCGCAGGCTCGTCGGGCCGAAGAAGCCGTCCGGCTGCGCGGTGGCGAGGATCGCGTCGACCCAGCGGCGTACGGCGGCCAGCGCGGTGCCGTCGCCGGTGAGGATCGCCAGGTCGACGTAGCCGCGCAGCCAGTACGGCACCTCCTCCCAGCCGGTCTTCTCCGGGTGGACCCAGCCGCTGGCGTCCATGGCCAGGAAGTGCGACGTCGAGGCGTACTGCCCGCACAGGCCGGCGAGTTGCTGCCGGAGCCGGCCGTCGAGCCAGCCGCGGGCGGTGACCGCGCCGGGCGGCAGCCGCAGGAAGGCGGTGGGGGCGAGGGGGGCGGCGTTGGGGGTGTAGAGGCCGCCGGGGGCGGGAGCGACCCGGGCCGAGGCACGACCCGGGTCACCGCCCCCGGCGGCGGCACCGGCGGGCGCCGCCGGCAGCAGTGGGAGAGCGGCGCCCGCGGTGAGTGCGGTGGTGACGAACTGTCGGCGGTTCAGGGGCATGGGGGGTGGCCTCCTGCGGTTCGCGTCTTCCAACGTTGGAAAGTCCGGTGCCACCCGGCATGACAGCACGCGGCCACTGTCATGTCCATAGCTCGCACAGAAGTCGTCAGAAGTCCCATCCGCACCTGAAGACAGCGATCCGGCGCGGCGGTTGACGGGTTTTCGAAACTCCGGACCGACTTCTTGTCGCCGCTCGGAGGCGCGTATATAACGTTGTAAAGCCGCGCCCGGGAACACCCGTTCCCGCCCTCCCGCGCCGCCCCGGACCACTCGTACGACCGACGGACGCGACTTCCGTCGAGACCAAGGAGTGACGTGAGCATGACGAAGCAGAGCACGACGAAGCACAGAACCCGCGCACTGGCCGCTGCCTGCCTGCTGCTCGCCACCGCGGGCCTCGCCGCCACCGGATGCTCCAAGTCCGAGAGCAACGACAAGGCCGCCTCGCCCAGCGGTTCTTCCCAGGCCGCCGCGCAGCAGCAGGTCACCGAGTCGGCCACGGCGGCGGGCGGCGGCTGCACCCTGAGCGCCTACGGCGCCCAGAAGCTCGACCTGAAGAACGCCGTCGTCGGCTTCTCGCAGTCCGAGAAGGAGGACAACCCCTTCCGGATCGCCGAGACCCAGTCGATCAAGGACGAGGCCGCCAAGCTCGGCGTCAAGAAGCTGCTGACCACCGACGCGCAGTCCCAACTGCCCAAGCAGATCAGCGACATCCAGGACATGCTCACCCAGGGCGCGCAACTGCTGATCGTGGCACCGCTCAACTCCGACGGCCTGGAGCCCGCATTGCAGGCCGCCGCCGCCAAGCACGTGCCGGTCATCACCATCGACCGCAAGATCAACGCCACCTCCTGCAAGGACTACGTCACCTTCCTCGGCTCGGACTTCGTCAAGCAGGGCCAGCGCGCCGCGGACGCCATGATCAAGGCGACCGGCGGCAAGGGCCAGGTCGCGATCCTGCTCGGCTCGTCGGGCAACAACGTCACCACCGACCGCACCAAGGGCTTCCTCGACGAGATCGCCGCCAAGGCACCGGGGCTGAAGGTGGTGGCCCAGCAGACCGGCGACTTCACCCGTGACAAGGGCCAGCAGGTCATGGAGCAGCTGATCCAGTCCAAGCCCGGCATCACCGCGGTCTACGCGGAGAACGACGAGATGGGCCTCGGCGCCGTCACCGCGCTCAAGAGCGCGGGCAAGAACCCCGGCAAGGACGTCAAGGTCGTCTCGGTGGACGGCACCCGCAACGCCGTCCAGGCCATCGTCAACGGCACGTACAACGCGGTGATCGAGTCCAACCCGCGCTTCGGGCCGCTGGCCTTCGCCACCGCGCAGAAGTTCTACGCCGGCGAGCCGATCCCCGAGAACGTCATCATCTCCGACCGCGCCTACGACGAGACCAACGCCAAGGACTCGGTGGCCGGGGCCTTCTGAGCCGACCCGCCCCCTGACACCCGGAAGGCCAGGCCACCAGACATGGCACCACCAGAAGCCGCCGCGGCGCAGTCCGCCCCGCCCGGACCCGACGGCCCGCGGGACCCCGCGGCCCCGCCGACGCCCGTCCTGGAGGCGGTCGGCGTCAGCAAGCGCTTCCCCGGTGTGGTGGCGCTCGACGATGTCTCGTTCACCCTGCGCGCGGGTGAGATCCACGCGCTCGTCGGGGAGAACGGGGCGGGCAAGTCGACGCTGATCAAGATCCTCACCGGCGTCCACCGGCCCGACGAGGGCGAGTTGCGGCTCGGCGGCGAGGCCGTCGCCTTCCACCGCCCGCACGAGGCTCAGCAGGCCGGCATCTCCACCATCTACCAGGAGGTGAACCTGGTCCCGCTGATGAGCGTGGCCCGCAACATCTTCCTGGGCCGCGAGCCGAGGACCCGGCTCGGGCTGGTCGACTTCCGCCGGATGCACCGGGAGACCGCGGAGCTGCTGGGCGGCTTCGGCATCACCACCGACCCGCGCCGCCCACTGCACACCCTGGGCATCGGCACCCAGCAGATGGTGGCGCTGGCCAGGGCGGTCTCGGTCAGGGCCAGGGTCGTGGTGATGGACGAGCCCACCTCGTCGCTGGAGCCGCGCGAGGTCGAGACGCTCTTCCGGGTGATCGGCGACCTGCACGCCCGCGGCATCTCGCTGGTCTACGTCAGCCACCGGATGGACGAGCTGTACCGGATATGCGACCGGGTCACCGTGCTGCGCGACGGACGACTGGTGCACACCGGGGACCTGAAGGACACCGGCCGGGTCCGGCTGGTCTCGATGATGCTCGGCCGCGAGCTGGCCCGGGTGCGAAAGGAGGCCGCCGCCGGCTCGCCCGGCAGCGCGGCCGCCACCGCGGAGCCGGTGCTCACCGCGACCGGGCTGAGCCGCCGGCACCTGCTCGACGGCGTCGCCCTGGACCTGCGGCCCGGCGAAGTGCTGGGACTGGGCGGGCTGTTGGGCTCGGGACGCACCGAGACCGCGAAGGCGCTGGCCGGCGCGCTGCCGCTGGACGGCGGGGAGATCACGGTCGGCGGCCGGCGGCTGCGCCGGATCAGCTCGGCCGCCGCCATCCGGGCCGGCATCAGCCTGCTGCCCGAGGACCGCAAGGCCGAGGGCATCGTGCCCGGCCTCTCCGTGCGGGAGAACATCGTGCTCGCGGCGCTCCCCCGGCTGTCCCGCTTCGGCTTCGTCTCCCGGCGCAGGCAGGACCGGGTGGTGGACGTCTTCATGAAGCGGCTGCGGATCAAGGCGGCGAGCCCGGAGCAGAAGGTCGGCGAGCTGTCCGGCGGCAACCAGCAGAAGGTGCTGCTGGCCCGCTGGCTGTGCCTGGAACCGCGGGTGCTGCTGCTGGACGAGCCGACCCGCGGCATCGACGTCGGCGCCAAGGCGGAGGTCCAGACGCTGATCGACGAACTCGCCGCCGAGGGCCTGGCGGTGCTGCTGATCTCCTCGGAGCTGGAGGAGCTGGTGGAGGGCGCCCACCGGATCGTGGTACTGCGGGCCGGCGCGGTCGCGGGCGAGCTGACCGGTGACGACGTCACCGAGGGCGCGCTGCTGACCGTACTGGCGGAGACCGCGCCGCAGGCGCCCGCGCAGGCCGGGGCCGAAACCGCGGCCGCGGACGCCCGGCGGGCCGCGCCCGATCCCGCCCCCAAGGCCGCGCCCGCAGCCGGCGGTGGACCGGCGGACGTACCCGACCAGGCGCCGGCCGCCGGCCCGCGCGAGGAGGACCCCCGATGACGGCTTTCGCCTTCCCCCGCGGCCTGGACCGGCCGCGCATCGCCGACGCTCTCCAGCGCTACGGCGTCTACGCGGCCGTCGCGGCGCTGCTGGTCTTCAACGGCGCCTTCACCGACCACTTCCTCACCGCCGACAACCTGCGCACCCAACTCGTCCAGGTCGCACCGGTGGTGATCGTCGCGCTCGGCATGGCGCTGGTCATCGGCACCGAGGGCGTCGACCTGTCGGTGGGCTCCACGATGGCACTGTCCGGCGCGCTGCTGCCGCTCTACCTCGGCTACGGCCTGCTGCCCGCGCTGCTGGTGGCACTGCTCGCCGGGGTGGTGGTCGGGCTGGTCAACGGCTCGCTGGTGTCCCTGGTCGGGCTGCAGCCGATCGTCGCCACGCTGGCGCTCTTCGTCGGCGGCCGGGGCCTGGCCCTGGTCATCGCCGGCGGCCGGCTCAAGCAGATCGACAACACCGACCTGTTGAGCCTCGGCACCGACAGCGTCCTCGGCGTCCCGGTCGTCGTGCTGATCGCCGCGGTCCTCGCGGCAATTGTCGCCGGGCTCGTCCAGCGCACCACCTTCGGCCGCCAGTTGGTGGCCGTCGGCGGCAACAGGAGAGCCGCGGCGCTGGCCGGCCTGCCGGTACGGCGGGTGCTGATCGGGGTCTACGTCATCTGCGGGGTGCTCGCCGCGCTCGCCGGGGTGCTCGCCACCGCGCGGCTGACCGCGAGCGACCCGTCGTCGCTGGGCAACCTGATGGAGCTGTCCGCGATCACCGCCGTCGTGGTCGGCGGCACCCCGCTGACCGGCGGCTCGGTACGGGTGCTCGGCACCGTCTTCGGCGCCCTGCTGATGCAGCTGCTGCACGCCACCCTGGTCACCCACAACCTGCACGACTCCACCGCCCAGATGGTCCAGGCGGGCATCATCCTCGTCGCCGTCTACGTCGCCCGGGAGCGCAGAGCCCGATGAAGTCCCTTGTGAACCCCGCCCTTTCCGCGCCCACCGGGGCGCCGCCGGCCACGACCGCGGAGCCCCGCCCGGGAGGCCGGCAGCGCGCGGCCGAACTGCTCCAGCGCCAGGGCGTGCTGGCGGTCCTGGTCCTGCTCTGCGTCGTCTCCTCCTTCCTCTTCGAGTCCTTCGCGACCCTGGACAACACCCGCGGCATCGCCATCCAGGCGGCCTTCCCCGCGATCGTCGCGCTCGGTATGACCCTGGTGATCGTCACCGGCGGCATCGACCTGTCGGTCGGCTCGGTCTTCGCACTCGGCGGGGTGGTCGCCGCCTGGGCGTCGCAGTACGGCTTCCTGCCGGCGCTGCTGCTGCCGCTCGTGGTGTGCGGGGCGATCGGCACGCTCAACGGCCTGCTGGTCGCCAAGGCCGGCATGGCGCCCTTCATCGTGACGCTGGCCTCGCTGCTCGGCGCCCGCGGGCTGCTGCTCGCGCTGACCCACGAAGGTGCCAAGACGTACCTGGTGCCGCGCGGTTCGGCCTTCCAGAAGCTCGGCGGCGGCGCGGTGTGGGGCTTCGGCTACCCGGTGCTGATCGCGCTCGCGCTGTTCGCCCTCGGCGGCCTGGTGCTCCAGCGCACCTCCTTCGGCCAGGCGCTCTTCGCGGTCGGCGGCAGCGGTGACGCGGCGCTGCTGATGGGCTTGCCGGTGGCGCGTACGAAGGTGCTCGTCTACACCCTCAGCGGGCTGCTCGCCGGCTTCGCGGGCGCGCTGAACGCGGCCCGGCTGTCGTCGGGGGTCACCATCATCGGCGTCGGCATGGAGCTGGACGCCATCTCGGCGGTGGTGATCGGCGGCACCCTGCTGGTCGGCGGCGCCGGATCGGTGTCGGGCACGCTGTGGGGAGTGCTGCTGCTCGGCGTCATCCAGAACCTGATCAACCAGATCGGCTCGCTGAACTCCTCCTACCAGTCGGTGGTCAGCGGCGGCTTCCTGATCGTGGTCGTGGTCGCCCAGCGGTACCTGTCGGCGGCCAGACGCGGCACCTGAGGCGCCGTCCCAGGACACCGGCCGCGCACCCGTACCGTACGGGACCGGCACACTGAGGCCGGAACCGCCGTGCCTCCGCAGGACGGCCGAGGGAAGGAACTCCGTGGGCGCCAGCCTCAAGGACGTCGCGCAGCTGGCAGGCGTGTCGGTCAAGACCGTGTCGAACGTGGTGAACAACTACCCCCATGTCACCCCCGCGATGCGCGAGCGCGTACAGCGGGCCATCGACGAGCTGGGCTACCGCCCGAACCTGACCGCCCGCCACCTGCGCAAGGGCAGGACCGGCATTATCGCGCTGGCCGTGCCGGAGCTGGGCAACCCCTACTTCGCGGAGCTGGCCGGCGCCGTCATCGACGCGGCCGCCAGGCACGACTACACGGTGCTGCTCGACCACACCGCCGGCCTGCGCGAGAAGGAGGTGCTGGTCTCGCAGGGCTTCCGCGCCCACGTCATCGACGGCCTGATCCTCAGCCCGATCGAACTGGAGGCCGCCGACCTGCTCGGCCGGCCCGGCGACGCGCCGCTGGTGCTGCTCGGCGAGCGCGAGTACGACGCCCCCTACGACCACATCGCCATCGACAACGTCGCCGCGGCCCGTACCGCGGTACGCCATCTGGCCGGGCTCGGCCGGCAGCGGATCGCCTTCCTCGGCGCACGCAGGGAGATGGCCCGGCAGCCCGCCCACCTGCGGCTGCGCGGCTGGCGCGAGGAGCTGGCCGCGGCCGGCCTGCCCCACGACGACGCCCTGGTCGCGGCGACCGACGGCTACGGCCGCTGGGACGGCGCCGCCGCGATGAACGCGCTGCTCGACCGGGGCGCCGAGCCCGACGCGGTCTTCGCCTACAACGACCTGATGGCGCTCGGCGCGATCCGGGCGCTGGTCGAGCGGGGCCTGCGAGTGCCGCAGGACGTCTCGGTGGTCGGCTTCGACGACGTCGAGGAGGGCCGCTTCTCGACGGTGGCGCTGACCACCGTCTCCCCCGACAAGCAGGCCATCGCCCGGCTCGCCGTCGAGCGGGTGGTGGCCAGGCTGGCCGGCGCCCCGCAACTCCGGCCCGAGCGGATACACCCCGGCTACACGCTCGTCGCGCGGGAGTCCACCGCCCCGCGACCCGGGTGAGCGCGCCCACGCCGCACCCCTGACCCACGCCCCGCCCCGCCGACCGCCGAGGACCGCCGATGCCCGCGCCCGTACCGCACCGCTCCCCCTTCGGCCACGCCCCCGACGGACGCCCCGTGGAGTGCTGGCGGCTGGAGTCCGCGGCCGGGGTCACCGCCGAGGTCCTCACCTACGGCGGCACCCTGCACGCGCTGCACGTCCCCGACACCGCGGGCCGCCGCGCCTCGGTCGTGCTGTCCCTCCCCGACGTCCCCGCCTACGCCGGCAGCCCCTACTTCGGCGCCCTGGTCGGCCGCTACGCCAACCGCATCGGCGCCGCCCGCTTCCTCCTCGACGGCCGCCTGCACCGCCTCCCCGCCAACGACCGCGGCCACACCCTGCACGGCGGCCCCGACGGCTTCCACCACCGCCTGTGGCACGCCACCCCCCTGCCGGGCGCCCTCCGCCTCGACCTGCACAGCCCCGACGGCGACATGGGCTTCCCTGGCGCCCTGGACGTCACCGCCACCTACGCGCTCGACGCGGACGGGACGCTGGCCCTGAGCTTCGAGGCGCGCACCGACCGGGCGACGGTGGTGAACCTGACGAACCACGCGTATTTCGACCTGGCGGGGGTGGGAGGGGGCGCCACGGCGGCGCACAGCGTGCCGCGGGACCCGTCCGGCGGGATACTGCGGCACATGCTGAGTATCGACGCCGACAGCTTCCTGCCGGTCTCCACCGAGTCCATTCCGTGGGGGCCGGAACAGCGGGTCGCGGGCACGCCGTTCGACTTCACCACCGCGCGCCCGCTCGGTGACGGGCTGCGCGCGCCCGACCCGCAGGTCAAGGCCGCCGACGGCTACGACCACTGCTGGGTGCTGCGGCCGCCCGCCGAGCCCGCGGTGCCGCGGACCGCCGCGGTGCTCCACGACCCCGGCAGCGGCAGGACGCTGGAGGTGCGCACCACCGAGCCCGGCATCCAGGTCTACACCGCCAACCTGCTCGACGGCTCCCTCACCGGTCCCGACGGCCGCGGCTACGGCCCGCACGACGCGGTGTGCCTGGAGACCCAGCACCTGCCCGACTCGCCGAACCGGCCCGAATACCCCTCCACGGTCCTGCGCCCCGGTGAAGTCCTGCGCAGCCGCACCGAATTCCGCTTTCCGCACCTGCCCGGCGGCCGGCCGTGACCGGGCCGGAGCCGCTGCTGGTCGTCGACGGTGCGAACGTCGTCGGCTCGGTGCCCGACGGCTGGTGGCGGGACCGCCAGGGCGCCGCGACCCGGCTCCGCGACCGCCTGGTCCCGCTGGCCGCGGCGGGCCTCCCCGCGGACAGCGGCGCTCCCGAGTGGGCCGTCGGCGTCCCGCTCGACATCGTGCTGGTGACCGAGGGCGCGGCCCGCGGTGTCCCCGCCGTCCCGGGCGTCGGCGTCGAGGAGGCACCCGGCAGCGGCGACGACCTGATCGCCGCGCTCGCCGCCGACGCGGCGGACCGCCGGTGCCTGGTCGTCACCGCCGACCGCGGCCTGCGCGCCCGCGTCGAGGCGGCGGGCGCCCGGTGCGTCGGGCCGCGCGCGGTCCGCCCGCGCTGACCGGTGGCCCGGCGCGCCCAGCGTGCCGTCCGATATCCGCTAGCCCGGGGTGTCGAAGCCGGTCATAATGGACGCATGATGACCGAGGACAGCAGATACGAGGCGGTGCGGAGCCGGGACGCGCGGTTCGACGGAGCCTTCTTCTTCGCCGTGTCCAGCACCGGGATCTACTGCCGGCCCAGCTGTCCCGCGATCACCCCCAAGCGGGCGAACGTGTCCTTCTTCCCCACCGCCGCCGCCGCGCAGGGCGCCGGCTTCCGCGCCTGCCGGCGGTGCCGGCCCGACGCGGTGCCCGGGTCCGCGGACTGGAACGCCAGGGCCGACGTGGTGGGCCGGGCGATCCGGCTCATCGGGGACGGCATCGTGGACCGCGAAGGTGTCGCCGGCCTGGCCACCCGGCTCGGTTACAGCGCCCGCCAGGTCCAGCGGCAGCTCAACGCCGAGTTGGGCGCCGGGCCCATCGCCCTCGCCCGCGCCCAGCGCGGCCACACCGCGCGGGTGCTGCTGCAGACCACCTCGATGCAGGCCGCCGAGATCGCCTTCGCCGCCGGCTTCGCCAGCGTGCGGCAGTTCAACGAGACCATCAGGGAGATCTACGCCGCCACCCCCACCGAGCTGCGGGCCGCCCGCCCCGGCCGCGGCTCCCGCTTCGGCCCGGTCGCCGACCCCGCCCCCGCCGGCCCCTGCGGCGACTACGGCACGGCGACCGGCGTGCCGCTGCGGCTCGCCTACCGCGGCGCCTACGACTCCGCGCAGGTCTTCGACCACCTCGCCGCGCGTGCCGTCGCCGGCGTCGAGGAGGTCACCGGCGAACCGGGCACGCGTACGTACCGCCGTACGCTGCGGCTGCCCCACGGCTTCGGCGTCGCCGAGGTCGAGGAACGCCCCGGCCGCGGCGGCTGGCTCGAATGCCGGCTGCACCTGGGCGACCTGCGCGACCTCACCACCGCGACGCAGCGGGTTCGGCGCCTCTTCGACCTCGACGCCGACCCCTACGCGGTCGCCGAGCGGCTCGGCGCCGACCCCGAACTGGCCGCGTCCGTCGCCCGGCGGCCGGGGCTGCGGGCGCCCGGCACCGCCGACCCGGAGGAGTACGCGCTGCGCGCGGTCATCGGTGACGCCGCGGTGTCCGCCGCCGTCACGGCGGCGCACGGTACGCCGCTCGCCGCGCCCAGCGGTGGCCTGACCCACCTCTTCCCGCGCCCTGCCGACCTCGCCGAGGCCGATCTCACGTCGGTAAGCACCGACGTTCGGGACACCGTGCGGGCGGTCTCCGCCGCCCTCGCCGGCGGCGCGCTGCGCCTCGACCCGGGCGCGGACCGCGACGAGGCCGAGCGGATGCTCCTGGCGCTTCCCGGGGTGACCCCGCGCATGGCCTCCGCGATCCGCATGCGCGCCCTGGGCGACCCCGACGTCCTCCTCCTCCCGGGCTCGGCCCCGTCCCCCCACTGGCGCCCGTGGCGCACCTACGCCACCCACCACGTCTGGTCCACCACCACCCCCTGCGGGGTGCGACAGCCCTGCGGCCTGGCAGGAGCGCCCCTCAGCGGCTGCCCCTGACGGTCGGTTGCTCGCCTGCGGCGCCCTCGTGGTCGCCCGCTCCGCTCTCCCCCGGAGCTTCGCCTGGGGGTGCCCCCACGCGCCCCGAGGTGACTGCCCCTGACGGTGCGTTGCTCGCCTGCGGCGCCATCGCGGCTTGTCGCGCGGTTCCCCGCGCCCCCAGAAGGCTGCGCCTTGCATGCGAAAGGGCGCGATCTCGCGCAGGAGGTGGCCCAACAGGGGCGCGGGGAACTGCGCGCCCCGCCGAAAAGGCGGGCAAGAAGGCGACGCACCGCAAGGGGCAGCGCCCCCAGGGCACCTGGGGACTGGGTGTCAGGGGTGGCGTAGGGACTCGCGGCGGCGGCGTTCCTCGTCGAAGAGGCGCAGGAACTTCTGCGTGCTCTCGTCCGGCTCCTCCGCCGAGGAGTCCTCCTCGTCGCGCAGGACGCCCTGCGCACGCAGCTGGCGGTCCTGGACCATGACCGGGGGGACGGGGTCGGGGTCGGAGGGCCGGGGGCCCTCGGGGCCGTCGGGGCCGAGGCGGACCAGGCGTTCGACGCGGACTATGCGGAAGTGGCGTCCGGCGACGTCGAGTTCGTCGCAGCGCTCGGCGTCGAGGCGATCGGCCGCGTCGTTGTAGACGGCGCGCTGCTCGGCGGTGAGGTCGCGCTGCCAGGGCACCATGACGCGCAGTTGCATGGCCAGGCCGTCGCGCGCGGACTGCGGCGTCGTGGCGGTGGCGCTGGAGCCGGGGCGCCACTGGCCGCCCTCGCGTTCCGCGGTCATGAAGGCGGCGGGCAGCAGCACCCCGCCGGGGTAGACGAACGCGGCGGTGCGCGAGTCGTCGCGCACCGCGCTGGGCACCGTCCCGTGCTTGCGCAGCGCGGCGAGGAGTTCGGCTTTGAGTATGCCGTCGGAGACGCCCGTGGCGTCGTAGGGGTCGATGACCAGGCCGGCGGCCGGGTCGTGCCCGTAGTGGGACTCGCCGGGCTCGCTGGGGTCGGGGTCGGTGACCCGGGGGGGTTCGGGGCCGTCGGGGCCCATGCGGATGAAGCGTTCGGCCCGGACGAGGCGGTAGCGGCAGCCGCAGACCGTCAGGTCGTTGAGCGCCTCCCAGTCGAGCAGTTCGCCGGCGGCCTCGTATTCGGCGGCCTGCCGCGGGTCGCCGCTGTCGCCGATCTCCATGGCGACGCGGCGGAAGTACGAGCCGAGGCCGTCCCTGGCGTCCTGCGGGGTGAGGCCGCTGAAGTAGGGCTGGAGCACCCAGCCGCCGGCCGGTCTCTCGCGGGCGATTCCGAAGACCGGGCCGCCGGCGAAGAACATGGAGGGGTACGCCTTGCGCGCCTTCCACGCCTCCACGTCGGCGAGCGCCGCGACCGGGGACTCCGGGGCGGTGACCCGGATGGTCTGGTAGGCGGTGGCGTCGTCGGCGGAGAACTCCATGGCACCAGCATGCCCATCCGTCGCGGCGGTCGGCGGTGGTTCTGTGAAAGGCGCAATCGAGGAGACGCCGGTGTCGTATCCTCCGCACGCCCGTACCCCTGCCGTCAGCCGGCCAGGACCCGGACAGCGGGACCTACGGCCGGCCGGCGAGGATCTGGCCGATCCCCTCGGGGGAGAGCAGGTGCTGGACGGCGAGGCGTCTGGCGCCCTCGATGCCGGCCCGGCGGCCGAGCAGGGTGGTCTCGATGGCGACGGTGCGGGTGGCCAGCGGCAGGGCGCGGCGGTAGACGGCGGCGCGGATGTCGGCGAGCAGGTCGTCGTGGAGGCTGGCGATGCTGCCGCCGAGCACGATGGTGTCGGGGTTGTAGAAGCTGACCAGTGAGGCGATGACGTCGCCGAGCCGCTGGGCGGCCAGCCGGACCTGGCGGCGGGCCAGCGGGTCGCCGGCCGCGACCAGCCGGACGACGTCGGCGGCGTGCTCGGCGGGCAGGCCCGCCTCGCGGAGGGTCGCGGCGATGGCGGCGCCCGAGGCGACGGCCTCGACGCAGCCGGTGTTGCCGCAGTGGCAGGGCACCTCGTCGTGGCCGGGCAGCCGGATGTGGCCGATGTCGCCGGCCGCGCCGGTCGCGCCGCGGTGCACAACGCCGCCGGAGACGATGCCGCAGCCGATGCCGGTGCCGACCTTGACGTACAGCAGGTGCGTGGCAGCCGGGCGGTGGCCGTACTCGCCCAGCGCCATCATGTTGACGTCGTTGTCGACCAGGACGGGAGCCCGGTAGCGGTCGGCGAAGAAGGACGGGACGCGGTAGCCGTCCCAGCCGCGCATGATAGGCGGCCGGATGACCGTGCCGGTGCTGGCCTCGACCGGTCCCGGCAGGCCGATGCTGATGGCCCGTACGTGCTCGGCGGGGTGCCCGGCGTCGGCGAGCAGCCGGCCGAGCTGCTTGTGGAGGCCGGTGAGGACGGCCTCGGGGCCGTCGTTGATGTCGAGGTCCTCGGTGGCCTCGGCCAGGACGGTACCGCCGAGGTCGGCGACGGCGACGGTGCTGTGGGTGGCGCCGAGATCGACCGCGCCGACCACGGCGGTGGCGGAGGCCAGTCGCAGGGTGAGCGGGGGGCGGCCGCGCTCGGTGGCGACGGTGCCGGTCTCGACCAGCAGGCCCTTGGCGATCAGCAGGTCGACCCGCTGGGCGACGGCGGCGCGGGACAGGCCGGTGGCGGTGGCGAGTTGGGCGCGCCGGGTGACGCCGCCGGCCACCAGGCCGGCGAGTTCGCTGAGCGCGGTCAACTGCCGGTCGCTTGCTGCGGTCACCTCGGGGGCTGCCTTTCGTCGGGCTGTCGTCCGGCGTATTTATGACAGAAGTTAGCGTAAATCTTGCCATTGTCAACCGAAACCCCGATGGCTAGCGTTTCAGGCAAGCGGAATGGGAGGCCATTTGTGGGCGGTATGTCAACGACCGCGTCGCGTTCGTCACTGCGTACGGCGATCGCCGGCGTAGGGATGATCGGACGCGTGCATCTGGACGCCGTGCGCCGCACCGGTGCGCCGGTGGTCGGCGTCAGCGCCTCGACCCCGGCGCGGGCCAAGGAGGCCGCGGCCGCCCTCGGCGTGGAGCGGGCCTTCGACTCCTCGCAGGAGCTGGTCACCAGCGACGACGTGGACGTGGTGCACATCTGCACGCCCAACGACGCGCACGCGGAGCTGGCCGAACTCGCCCTGCGGGCCGGCAAGCACGTGGTCTGCGAGAAGCCGCTGACGACGTCGGCGGCGACCGCGGACGCGCTGGCCGCGCTGGCGGCGGAGTCCGGCCGGGTGGCCGCGGTGCCGTTCGTCTACCGCTACCACCCGATGGCGGCCGAGGCGCGGGAGCGGGTGCGGGACGGCCGGGCCGGCGACGTACGCCTGCTGCACGGGCACTACCTGCAGGACTGGCTGTCGCTGCCCGGTGACACCAACTGGCGGGTCGACGCGGTCGCCGGCGGCCCGTCCCGGGCCTTCGCCGACATCGGCTCGCACTGGTGCGACCTGGTCGAGTGGGTGACGGGGCACCGGATCAGCGAGCTGACCGCGGTGACCCGGACGCTGGCCAGGGACGGCGGGGTGCCGGCCACCGAGGACGCGGTGCAGCTGCTCTTCCGCACGGACCGCGACGCCACCGGCACCCTGACGGTCTCGCAGATCTCCCCCGGCCGGAAGAACCGGCTGTGGTTCGAGGTGGACGGCAGCGCGACGTCGCTGGCCTTCGACCAGGAGAACCCGGAGACCCTCTTCGTCGGCAGCCGCGGGGAGAATGCCGCGGTGCAGCGCGACCCCGCCGTGCTGTCCCCCGCGGCCGCCCGCCTCTCCGTGGTGCCAGGCGGGCACCCGATGGGCTATCTCGACTGCTTCGCCGCCTTCGTCCGCGACGTGCACGCCGCCGTCCGCGAGAACGGCACCGGTGGGGCCTTCCCCACCTTCGACGACGCCGCCCGCATGGTGCGCCTCACCGAGGCCGTCCTGGCATCGGCGGCGGACCGGTCCTGGAAAGAGGTCTCCTGACTATGAAGCTGGGCTTTCTGACCGCCTGCCTTCCGCAGCTGCCGCTCGACGAGATCGCCGCGTGGGCGGCCTCGCACGACTACCAGGCGCTGGAGGTGGCCACCTGGCCGTCCACCGGGTCACGGGACTTCGAGGCCAGCCACATCGACGTCACCGACTTCGGCAAGCGGCAGGCCGACGAGGTGCGCGCCCTGTTCGAGCGGCACGGGCTGACCCTGTCGGCGCTGGCCTACTACGAGAACAACCTGCACCCCGACACGACCCGCAGGTCCGAGATCGCCGCCCACGTACGGGCGAACGTCGACGCGGCCGCGCTGCTCGGCGTGGACTACGTCGGCACCTTCATCGGCCGCCATCCCGGCCTGTCGGTGAAGGAGAACATCGCGCTGGCCGAGCGCGAACTGCCGCCGCTGGTGGAGTACGCCGGCGAGCGCGGGGTGCGCATCATCATCGAGAACTGCGTGATGGAGGGCTGGCACCCCGACGGCTACCCGGGCAACCTGGCCTACTCCCCCGAGCTGTGGGAGTGGATGTTCGGCCTCGGGCTGTACCTCAACTACGACCCCTCGCACCTGCTGTGGCTGGGCATCGACCCGGTCGCCGCCCTGCGCCCGTACGTCGACCGCATCCCGCACGCGCAGGCCAAGGACGCCCAGCTCGACCCGCGGGCCAGGGACCGCTACGGCTTCTTCGGCCGTACGGTCGAGCGCGCCGACGGCTGGGACAGCGGCTGGTGGCGCTACCGGGTGCCGGGGCTCGGCGACGTGGACTGGCGCCGGATCGTGGACACCCTCTACGAGGGCGGCTTCACCGGGGTGCTGTCCGTCGAGCACGAGGACCCCGTGTGGAGCGGGGACACCGCCAGGACCACCCAGGGGCTGGAGATCGCCCACCGCACTCTGCGCCCGCTCATCGTGGGCTGACACGCCACGACCGCACCCGCGGCTCCGCCGGGCCGCACCCGCACCGCCCGTACCGCACCTGCCGCAATTCCAGGAGGCATCGTTTCGATGGCAACGCCCCTGAGCATCCAGCTCTACACCCTCCGGGACCAGATCGCCGCCGACCGCGACGGCACGCTGACCCGGCTCGCCGAGATCGGCTACCGCTCGGTGGAGCCCTACGACCCGACCGCGGACCCGGCCGGCTTCCGGAAGACCGCGGACGAGCTGGGGCTGAGCGTCACCAGCACCCACGCGTACGCGCTGTTCAGCAAGGACGCCGGGGAGGTGTTCGACGCGGTCGGCACCATCGGGACCGACCTGGCGATCATCCCCGGCGGGATCGAGCACGAGGAGTTCACCACCCGCGACGGGCTGCGGCGGGTCGCCGACCGGCTCAACGGCTTCGCGGCCAAGGCAGCCGAGCACGGGATGCGGATCGGCTACCACAACCACTGGTGGGAGATCGAGCCGCGCTTCGAGGGCCGTACCGCGCTGGAGGAACTGGCCGGCCTGCTGGCGCCCGAGGTCTTCCTGGAGGTCGACACCTACTGGGCGGCCGTGGGCGGCGCCGACGTTCCCGAACTGCTGCGCTCGCTGGGCGACCGGGTGCTCGCGCTGCACGTCAAGGACGGCCCCGGCGTCAAGGGCGAGCCGCACACCGCGGTCGGGCAGGGCACCATCGACGTGCCGTCGATCCTCGCGGCGGCGCCCGAGGCGGTGCGGATCGTCGAGCTGGACACCTGCGCGGGCGACGTCTTCGAGGCCGTCGCCGGCAGCCACGCCTACCTGACGGCACTCGAGGGGCGGTCATGAGCGACGGCCCTGTCGGGATAGCCCTGGTCGGCGCGGGGGTGATCAGCAAGCAGTATCTGACGGCGCTGTCGACCTTCCCCGACGTGCGGGTGCTCGCGGTGGCGGACCTGGACGTCGAGCGGGCCAGGGCCGCGGCGGACGCCTACGGGGTGCCGGCGGCCGGCGACGTCGCCTCGGTGCTGGCGATCCCCGAGGTCGAGATCGTCGTCAACCTCACCATCCCGGCGGCCCACGCCGAGGTCGCGAGCGCGGCGCTGCAGGCGGGCAAGCACGTCTACGGCGAGAAGCCGCTGGCGCTCGCGCCGGCCGACGGGGCGAAGATCCTGGCCGAGGCGCAGGCCGCGGGACTGCGGGTGGGCAGCGCGCCGGACACCTTCCTGGGCGCCGGGCTCCAGTCCGCCGCGCGGGCGGTGGCCGCCGGCGTGATCGGCGAGCCGGTCGCGGTGACCGCGGTGACCCAGGGCCCGGGACCGGAGAGCTGGCACCCGAGCCCGGAGTTCCTCTTCCAGTACGGCGCCGGGCCGCTGTTCGACATCGGCCCCTACTACCTGACGGCGCTGGTCGCGCTGTTCGGCCCGGTCAGCCGGGTGTCGGCGACGTCCAGGCAGGGGCGCGCCGAGCGGGTGGTCGGCTCGGGACCGAAGGCGGGCACGTCCTTCGCGGTGGAGGTGCCCACCCATGTGCAGGCGCTGCTGGACTTCGCGAGCGGCCCGAGCGCGTCGGCGACCTTCAGCTTCGACTCGTCGGTGCCGCGCCGGATGATCGAGGTCGTCGGCACCGAGGGCACCCTGTCGCTGCCCGACCCGAACACCTTCGCGGGGCCGCTCCAGGTCCAGGCGTTCGGCGAGGAGGCCTGGCGCGACCTGCCGGTGACCGGCTCCACCGCGGGCCGCGGCATGGGCGTCCTGGACATGGCCCGCGCGATCCGCGGCGGGACCGCGCACCGCGCCTCGGGCGAACTGGCGCAGCACGTGCTGGAGCTGATGGCCACGATCACCGAGTCCGCCGCGCAGCACACCGTCCTCCCGCTGGAAACCGGCGCCCCCGTGGTGCCCGTCCTGCCGGAGGCCTGGGACCCGGTGGCGGCGACGCTGACCTGACGCGGCGCCGCCGCCACCGAGGACCGCTCACGCGGCCCGATACGCCCGGCCGGCCCACCCGTGGGGGGATGGGTCGGCCGGGTCTTTTCTGCCCGCGGGCAGCACGGCGAGGGCCGGCCCGGGAGGATGTGCTCCCGGGCCGGCCCCTGCGTCGTGCAGCTGTGCTTACGGGTAGCTGGTCAGGTCCGTCACCTGGTGGCCGCTGTTGACGGCGGCACCGGTGGTGTTGATGACATGGCTGATGGTGCCGGTGCCGCCCAGCGAGACGGTCACCATGTCGTGGAACCGCACGCCGGAGGTGTTCGGCACCTGGAAGGCGTTGGCGGAGACCACCGACGGGTTGGCGCTGAAGTAGCAGTAGCTGCCCAGGCCCCAGGCCTCGTGGCTGGTGACCGAGTCGGCGACCTTGTAGGCGGGGTAGCCCTGCGACGAACCGTTCATCCAGGAGCCCTGGTCCGGCGGGTCGTAGGGCATCTCGTTCTGGAAGAAGTACGTCCTGCCGCCCTGCCCGTTCCACAGCACCTGCGTCTTCTGGAAGTGCTCCACGAACAGGCCGTACGCCGTCACGTTGGCACCGTTGACGACCAGTCCGGTGTCCGCGGTGTTGGTGCCCCAGCCGACCGTGCCGCCGTTGCCGTGGTCGGCCCGCCAGATCCAGGTGTGGTCGATGATCGCGTTGCCGCTGTTGATCACCAGGGACTGGGTGGCCTTGCCGACGGTGGCGCCGCCGATCCGGAAGAAGACGTCGGACAGGCTGGTCGGGTCGGCCGCGTGGTTCGCGGACGAGCCGGCCGGGCCGATCTGCATCAGCTGCTGGGAGTTGGCGGTGCCCGCGTCGATCAGCAGGCCGGCCAGCTTGATGCCGTCCACGTCGGACGTGCTGATCGCGGTGATCCCGTTGTCGGGCACCAGGGTGGCCAGGCCCATGCCCAGCACCACGGTGTCGGGCCGGGTGATGTTCAGCGTCTGGTTGAGGTGGTAGACGCCGGGGGTGACCAGCAGGTTCTTGCCCGCCGCGAGGGCCGCGTTGATGTCGGACGCGGTCGCGCCGGGCTTGACGATGTAGAACTGGTCGATCGGCAGCGACTGGCCCTGCGGGGTCTTGCCGCTCCAGGTGGTGCCGGCGGCGTTGGACTGCAGGGCGGGCACGAAGACCTGGTATTTGCCCGCGCTGTCGATGTACAGGAACGGCTTCTCGCGGATGGTGGGCGAGGAGGCGACCGTGGTGTACGTCGGGAAGGACTGGGCGGGGGCGCCCTGGTCGCCGACGAAGACCATGTTCCAGTTGGAGCCCGACCAGCTGCCCATGGTCGAGTCCCGGGTGAGGAACTGCTGCTGGGAGCCGGAGCGGATCTGGCCGTCGACCTTGGTGTCGGCGATGAAGCCGCCGCTGGACCAGCCGCCGTCGTCCAGCGCCAGGTTGCCGCGTACGTGCATCCGCCGGTAGGGCGCGGCCTGCGAGACCGCCCAGCGGTCGCTGCCGCCGGTGGGGTTGACCGACATGTTCTCGGCGTCCCGCCAGAAGTTCTGGGTGGCGTTGCCCTGGAACCAGTCGGCCTCGGCGTGCACGGCGCCGTTGATGGTGACGTCGTCGGGGCTCAGGCCCAGGCCCGAGACCTGGGTGTAGAAGCCGACGTTGACGTCGGCGCTGTAGGTGCCGGGCTTGAACAGCACGGCGTAGCGCTGGCTGCCGAACTGGTTGGTCTGCTGCTGGTTGAAGATGGTGTTCAACCGGGACTGGATCGAGGACGCCGACATCGACGGGTCGAAGGTGACCACGTTGGGCCCGAGGTCGGGGTCGCCGCCGGAGGGCGGGGTGGTGGTCCCGCCACCGGAGCCGCTGACGTTGAAGGACTGCGCCGCGCTGCCGTTGCAGGTGTACTGCTGGAGCTGGACGCTGTCGGCGGTGGAGGCGCCCGGTACGTCGAGGCACTTGCCGCTGTTGCGGTTGACGAAGTGGAAGGCGCCGCTGGACTCGGCGACCGGCAGCCACTGCTGGTTGGCGCCGCCGCCGTACAGCCACAGCTGGGTGAGGGCGCTGTCCGCGGTGGACACGCCCGTGACGTCCCAGACCTGGCTGGGGGCCGAGGCGGCGCCGATCCGGTAGTAGCCGCTGTCGGTGGCGGTGAACTGCCACTGCTGCGCGGTGCTGCCGTTGCAGGTGTACTGCTGGACGGCGGTGCCGTTGGCGGTGGCGGCGGATCGGGCGTCCACGCACTTGCCGCTGCCGACGCCGGTCACGGTGGCCGGGACGGTCGGGATGGTCGCGGCCCCGGCGTCCGGGGCGGAGACCAGTGCGATGCCGGCGCCGACCGGTATCAGGAACGCCGCCGCGAGGGCGGCTGTTCGTCTGCGGTGGCGGGGTGTGCGGGCCGGCGTGCCGGGCCCGGCGGGTACCTGGGTCACACGTGTCTCCTCGTCGCGTTGTGGGGTCGCGATGCGGTGTGGACGCTAGGGGCCGCCTGTCGGGGAGTCAATACACATCAAAAAATAAGTCGTGAATTATGCGGTGACAGCAAAGGCCGGGTCTCACGACCCGGCCCAGCGTGCTGCGTTGAGGCGCTGGTCAGGCGTCCACGACGTTGGTCACGAGCAGTCCGATGATGAGGAAGCCGACCACGATCCGGTAGATCACGAAGGAGTTGAAGGAGTGCCGCGCGACGAAGCGCAGCAGCCAGGCGATGGACCCGTAGGCCACCACGAAGGACACCAGGGTGCCGACGCCGAGCGCGGTGGCGCTCACCCCGCCGCCGGTGGCGTCCTTCAGCTCGTACAGCCCGGCGCCGGTGAGCGCGGGCAGGCCGAGGAAGAACGACAGCCGGGTGGCCGCCAACCGGTCCAGGTCGCGGATCAGCCCGGTCGAGATGGTCGCGCCGGAGCGCGAGAAGCCGGGGAAGAGCAGTGCCAGGATCTGCGAACTGCCGACGTACATCGCGTCCTTCAGCGTCACGTCCTGCTCGCCGCGCTTGAACCTGGCCATCTGCTCAGCGGCCCACATCACTATGCTGCCGCCGATCAGCGAGAAGGCGACCACCCACAGCGACCCCAGCGGGCCGTCGATCAGCGGTTTGGCCGCCAGGCCGACGATCACGATCGGGATCGTGGAGTAGATCACCCACCAGGTGAACTTGTAGTCGTGGTTGTCGCGCTCCCCCCGGTTCGCCAGCCCGCGCAGCCACGCGCCGACGAACCGCATGATGTCCTTGAAGAAGTAGACGAAGACCGCGGCGATCGCGCCGACCTGGATGACCGCGGTGAAGCCGACGACGGCGTCGTCGTCCACCTTGATGTTCATCAGGCCCTCGGCCAGCTTCAGGTGCCCGGTGGAGGAGACCGGCAGGAATTCGGTGACCCCTTCCACGACTCCGAGGATGACGGCCTGGCCGACGCCGATGGCACTCATGGGTGGTCCTGTCCCCTGGTCCGCCGGTACTGGCCCGGCCCGCTCCGACTACAATCCGACTACATTCGCGTAGACGTCGGTGCGACTTTAGAGGATCGGCGGCCGGACCCCGAACCCGGGGCGGCCCGGCCGCCGGACCGCTGTCCCTGCTCTAGCAGGCGCCGAGGTCCTGCCAGACGCCCCACTCACCGGTGGTGCCGGGGGTCTCGCCCGTCGTCCACCACTTGGCCTTCCAGGTGTGGCCGCCGTACGAGACGGTGTTGCCGCCGACGTAGACCGCCGTGCTGCTCCACGGTGTCGCGGTGCAGCCGGTGGTGCCGCCGGTGATCTTCAGCGTGTAGGTCGCCGAGTGGCTGGTGCCGGCCGCCGTGCCGGTGACCGTCAGGGCGTAGCTGCCGGAGACCGCGGAGGCGGTCGTGGACACCGACAGGGTGGCGTTGCCGCCCGCGGTGACCGAGCCGGGGCTGAGCGAGGCGGTGACCCCGGCCGGGGCGCCGCTGACCGAGAGCGCCACGGACTGGGCGGAGCCGCTGGTGACCGCGGTGTGCACGCTGGAGGTGGCCGAGCCGCCCGCGGTGACCGTCGCGGACGCCGGGGACAGCGACACCGAGAAGTCGTTGGCCGGCGGCGGCGGGGTGCTGCCGCCGTTGAACGGCTCGAAGGTGTGGCTGAACTGCCAGGTGCTCTGGGTGGTGCCCGAGCAGGTGTCGGAGCCGCCCTGGCCGGGGCAGCCGCCGTTGTCGCGCTGCAGCGCCCAGAAGGACAGGGTGTTGATGCCCTTGCTCACGGCCCAGTTGTAGACCGAGGTGGCGTTGGCGGTGGTGAAGGTCTCCGCGGCGCCGAAGTCGTCGATGCCGGGCATCTCGGTGACGCCGACCGTGTTCCACAGCTGCGCGTCGGTCTTCGAGGGGTAGAGAGCGGCGAGCTGGTCGTGCAGGCCCTGGGCGGCGGTCTGCGTGTCGGTGGCCATGTTGTGCGTGGCGTTGTCGTAGTAGTCGAACGTCATGATGTTGACGACGTCGAGCCTGACGCCGTTGCTCACCGCGTTCTGCAGGACGGCCAGGCCGCTGCCGGAGCCGACCGAGCCGCCGGCCAGGCCGTGGGTGGTGGTCGGCAGGGTGTAGGAGAACTGCAGCGGGCGGCCGTTGGCCGCCGCCCAGTCCTGGACCGCCTTGACGGCCTTGTTGCGGCGGTCGATGCCGGCCGAGTTGGTCAGCGAGTTGTCCTCGATGTCCAGGTCGATGCGGCTGATGTCGTAGGTGGTGATGACCTTCTCATACGCGGCGGCGATCGAGCTGACGTTGGTGCAGCTGTCCGCGATCTCGGTGCCGCCGTTGTCGGCCGCGTAGCCGCCGAAGGACGGGATGACGTCGCCGCCGCCGGCCTGGATGGTGTCGATGTCGGCGCCGAAGTTCGCCTGCGCGATCGGCAGCGAGGTGTCGCCGTTCCAGTACGGGGTGCAGGAGCCGGCCGCCTGCGTCTGGATGAAGGCCATCGTCAGGTACTTGTTGCCCGAGGCCGAGGCGAGGCCGGAGAGGCTGTCGCCGTTGTAGGCCTCGAAGTACGGCGCGGCTATGTGGCTGGGCAGTGCGGTGGCCGCGTGGGCGGCGCCGGCGCCGGTCAGGGCGAGCCCTGCCGAGGCGGCGGCGGTGACGACTCCGGTGAGCAGTGCGCGCAAACGGGGTCTGCGAACGGGTCCGGTCATGGACCGCGCTCCTTCCAGGTGGGGGGATCAGCAGACGGCGGTCTGCTGGTCTGGACCAATATTGCTGGTCTGGACCACCCAACTGTCAAGAGTCCTAACAGATAATGGAGTTGGACCACCCGGGGACGGAATCCGGCCTTTCCGGCATCCGGCGGCACAGCGGCCACCGCCGCACCGGGGACGGTGCGGCGGTGACCAGTGCCGATGGCTCCGTGCCGGTCAGCGGCCCCAGCCGGTCAGCGCGAGCGCGGGAACGAACCGCGAGGCGTCCAGCGTGCCGACGCCGGTCGCCATGTCGTAGCCCTTCACCGCGGTGTAGCCGGTGACGCCGTCGTAGGAGTTGTTCGTGCCGTCCTTGACGTCCACGACGCCGCTGAATTTGGCGCTGCCCTTCGCGAGCGCGTACAGCGCCTGGTGGATGTCCCCCACCCGGTGCCGGCCGAGCTGGTCGGCCAGCGCGATGACGCCGGAGAACAGCGGGCTGGCCTCGCTGGTGCCGCCGTAGACGTCCCAGCCGGTCGCCGTCGGGTCGTAGCTGGAGTACACCCAGGCGCCGCCGTCGACCGCCGCCGCCATCGAGATGTCCGGGGTGCCGCGCCGGGCGCCGACGACGTTCTTGACGCCGTTCTGGTACGAGGGCCGGCTGAAGACGTGCGACTGGCCGCCGCCGCCGGCTCCGTAGTCGTTGTAGACGCTGTCCGGCGCGACGCGGTTGCCCGCGTCGTCCAGGTGCAGCTGGGTACCCCCTATCGAGATGACCAGCGGGTCCGCCGAGGGCCAGGAGTTCACCGGGTACGGGTAGTCCGTGGCGCCGTCGGCCATCGCGTCGGTCGGGCCGCCGTCGCCGGAGGAGGCGAGCACGGTCACGCCGTGCCTGGCCGCGTCCTGGAAGGCGTACCGCAGCTTCTGGATGCTGGAGAAGTCGCCCTTCTCGAAGCCCGGGAAGGTGTTCTCCGTCGCCCCGAAGCTCTGGGTGATCACGTCACCCACCCCGTGGTCGACCAGGTACTTCTCGGCGTCCATCATCTCCGGCAGCCCGGTGACGCCCTCGGTCTCGGCGATCCCGGTCTCCACCAGCACGATGTGCGCGTCGGGCGCGACCGCGTGCGCCATCTCGACGTCGAGGGTGCTCTCGCCGGCCCATCCGGTGTGGTCCGGGTTCGTCGGGTCGAACGGCGGCACGTCGCCCCACTTGACGACCTGCACCCGGGAACTCTTGATGCCCCACTGGGCGCTGTAGACGTCCAGGTCGTGCTGGATCGTCGGCGAGCCGAACGAGTCCACGATGACGATGGTGCGGCCCTTGCCCGTGACACCCGCGCGGTAGAGCGGGTTCAGGTTGTACGCCTGCCGGTACTGCAGCGGGCTGTAGCAGTTGATGCCCCAGGCCGCCTGGCACTGGGCGATGCTCAGCGGGCTGCTCACCCCGTGGATCAGCCGGTGGCCGGCGACCGCGGGCACCGGCTTGACGGCCGGCACGTGACCGGCCGGCGCGGCCGCCGCCGTACCGCCGATCGGAGCAGCTATCAAGGCGGCGGCAGTGAGGGCGGTGGCCCCGGCCGCTGCGACCGCGGCGGTGGACCGCGGACTGACTCTGCGCATGGACTCTCCTTGTATGGAGGACAACCGCACGAGACGGATGACGTGATCACACCCACAGAACATGCCCAGGACAAGGGCCTTCGCCGTTTTTCGGATGGTCGTTTTACCCGGATGGCCCTCCCTTTGCGCTTCCATGACCATGACATGACTGGCCGTCGGTTTACTTACCGTCAGTCCGCGGCGGACCGGGAGCACCGGTCAGGACACGACGTCCTTGGTGCGGAAGCCGCGGAAGGCCAGCGCGGTGAGCACGATGGCGTACGACACCGACACCGACGCACCCTGCAGCATGCCGGTCCACTCCATCGAAGGCTGCAGGGCGTCGGCCCAGGAGAACTGCCAGTGCGCGGGCAGCACGTCGCGCCAGGAGCCCAGGGCGGTCACCGCGTCCAGCACGTTGCCGACGATGGTCAGCCCGACCGCGCCGCCGACCGCGCCCAGCGGCGCGTCGGTCTTCGTCGACAGCCAGAAGGCCAGCGCCGCGGTGACCAGTTGGTTGACGAAGATGTACGCCACCGCGACGGCCATCCGCGACAGCGCGTCACCGGAGGCCAGCGCCCCGCCGGTGGGCAGCTCCAGGTCGCCCCAGCCGTACGCCACCGTCCCCGCGACCAGCGCGACCGCGGGCAGCAGCACCAGCGCCACCGCGCTGAAGCCCAGGGCCACCGCGAGCTTCACGCTCAGCAACCGCGTCCTGGGCACCGGCGCCGCCAGCAGGTAGCGCAGGCTCGACCAGCCCGCCTCCGAGGCGACCGTGTCACCGCAGAACAGCGCGACCGGCACCACCAGCACGAAGCCCGCCGAGACGAACAGGCAGGTCGCGGCGAAGTTGGCGCCCGAGGCGGTGGCGGTGTCGATCAGGGTGGGACCGTTGCGCCCGTCCTTGGGGGTGCCGCCGATCGCGAAGGCGACGATCAGGATGAAGGGCAGCGCCGCCAGCAGCGCGGCCACGATCATCGTGCGGCGCCTGCGCAGCTGCCTGCGGGCCTCGACCCGCAGCCGCAGCGTACGGCCAGGGCGGTAGCCGGCCGCGGCGGCGCGCGGGGGTGCCGGGGCGGGCACCGGGGCGGGGGGTGCGGCGCTCATGCCGAGCCTCCGATCAGGGTCAGGAAGGCGTCCTCCAGGCGGCGGTGCGGCCCGACCCGGGCCACCGGCACGCCCAGCCGGACGAGCTCGGCCACGAACTGCGCCGGGGTCAGCCCGTCGAGGACCGCGAGCAGCCCGTCCTCCTCGCGGACCGCGGTGGCCACCCCGGGCAGCTCGGCGATCCCGTCGACCACGCTCTGCGGCACCTCGCCGTCCACGCCGACCAGCACGGTGTCGGCGGAGCCGACGATGTCGGCGACCGGGCCCGCGGTGACCAGCCGCCCGCGGTCCATCACCACCAGGTGCGTACAGCTCTGCTCGACCTCGGCCAGCAGGTGGCTGGAGACGATCACGGTGCGCCCGGCGGCCGCGTAGCGGATCAGCACCTCGCGCATCTCGCGGATCTGCGGCGGGTCCAGGCCGTTGGTCGGCTCGTCGAGGATCAGCAGGTCGGGCAGGCCCAGCATGGCCTGCGCGATGGCCAGGCGCTGCCGCATGCCCTGCGAGTAGGTGCGCACGGCCCGCTCCAGCGCCTCGCCGAGCCCGGCGATCTGCAGCGCCTCGGCCAGCATGGCGTCCTGCGGCGGGCGCCCGGTGGCCTGCCAGTACAGCTCCAGGTTGGCCCGGCCGGTCAGGTGCGGCAGGAAACCGGCGCCCTCCACGAAGGCGCCGAGCCGGGACAGCACCGGCGCTCCCGGTCGCACCGCCTCGCCGAACACCCGGATCTCGCCGTCGTCGGGGCGGATCAGCCCCATCAGCATCCGCAGCGTGGTGGTCTTGCCGGCGCCGTTCGGCCCGAGCAGGCCGAGCACCTGGCCGGGCTCGACGCGGAAGGACAGGTCGCGGACGGCGTAGCGGTCGGCCGACTTGGCGTACCGCTTGCTCAGCCCGGTGATCTGCAGCGGCACCGCGGCCAGCGCGGGGTCGGCGGGCCGCGGGCGCACCCGGCGGCGGCCGGTGAGCAGCAGGGCCGCCGCGACCAGCAGCGCCAGCGGCGGCAGCCCCCAGGCCCACCACGGCAGCGCGGCCGCGTCGTCGCTGAGGTCGCTGTCGATCGGCACGGTCAGCTCCGGGGAGACCAGCGACACGGTCACGCTCGCGGGCGCGGCCGGTGAGGCGTAGCCCAGGTCGGTGGTCGCCAGCACCAGGCGCATCCGGTGGCCGGCGGCGAAGTCGTGGTCGACCGCGGGCAGTTGCAGCGTCACGGTGCTGCCGGCCCGCGAGCCGGGCACCCGGACGGGGGCGGCGAGCGCGGCGGGCAGCACCTCCTTGCCGCCGGGCGCGACGTCGTAGAGCTTGCCGAAGAGCACCGCGTCGGGCGCGTCGGTGGCGACCCGTACGGTCACGGTCGGCGCCCCGGTCAGATGGGTGCTGCCGGGGAGCGGCGCCGACTCGAACCGGGCGTACTGCCCGGGGATGTCGAGCGACAGGCTCGCGCCGAGCGAGGACAGCTCGCCGACCGCGCCGGAGCCGGGCACCGCGGAGATCGCGGGCGGTGCGCCGCCCGCCGGGTTGGTGATCCGCTGCGCGCGGCCGGTCAGCGCGATCCGGGCGGCGTTCGTACCGTCCAGGCCGGGGTAGCTGTCGCCGTCGGCGCCGCGCAGCACCACGCTGCCGTCGGTGGAGTTCAGGCCGCCGGTGCGGGTGACGCGGAAGGCGGGGCCCGTCCCGGTGCCGGTGTCGCCCTTGAGGTAGCGGTCGAACCACGCGGTGACCCGGGCGTCGACCCGGGCGTCCTCGGTGTCGCCGCCGTCGTGGCCGCCGGCGATCCAGTCCACGGCGACGGGCGCGCCGTTCGCCCTGATCGCCATGGCCATCGCGTCGGACTGGGCCAGCGTGAACAGCGAGTCGCTCTGGCCCTGCACGATCAGTGCCGGGACCTTGATACGGGACGCGACCGCGGCGGGGCTGAGTGCTTCGAGCCGCGCGCGGGCCGCGGCGTCCGGCCGGCCGGCGGTGGCGACGCGCTGGTAGAGCGCGCAGAGAGCCGGGGTGAAGCGGCCGCACAGGGGGTCGGCGGGTGTGGCGCCCGCCGCCGGGGGCGTCTTCGGCGCGGAGCCCGGGAGCGCGGCGGAGCCGGAGGAGAAGAAGATGCCGGACCACAGCTTCTTGTAGACGTCGTTCGGGAAGAGCGCGTCGGCGAGATTCCAGTACGTCTCGCGTGGCGCGATCGCGTCGACCCGGCGGTCGTAGCCGGCGGCCAGCAGCGAGACCGCGCCGCCGTACGACACGCCCGTGACGCCGACCCGCGGGTCGCCGGGCGCGTCCAGTTCGACGTCGGGGCGGGCGGCCAGCCAGTCGATGAGCCGGCTGACGTCGGCGACCTCGCCGTCGGGCGCGTTGAGCCCGATGAGGCCGGTCGAGGACCCGAAGCCGCGGGCCGACCAGGTCAGTACGGCGTAGCCGTGCCTGGCCAGCGACTCCGCCTGGCCGCGCACGTCGGCCTTGCTGCCGCCGAAGCCGTGGCCGAGCAGGACCGCGGGTCTGCGGGCGCTGCCGCCGGTGGTGAAGTACGAGGTGTCCAGGCGTACGCCGCCGGCACCGGTGAGCATCGCGTCACTGCGGTGCACGGCCGTGCCCCCGCCGGTCGCCGCGGCGGTGCCGGCGGCCGCGCCGCCCGCCGCCAGAACCGCGAGCGCCCCCGCCCCGGCCAACCACCGCCTGCGCCGAGGCCATCGAAGATCCATCCTTCGATCCTAGGCGGGGGTGGGCGGCTCACCCGGACGGGGGCGGTGGTTTCTCCGGCTTTTCACAGACGGCCACGCCCCGGGCCGCGGTGCCGCGGCGGTCGCGAATGCGGCGGACGGGGCGGGACGGAGGAATCCGGCAAGGCCCGGAAATTACGCGGGGAGTTGATCTCCCCTGGGGCGCCGGGGACCGATGGGCCGGGGGTTCACGGCCGGGTTCGATCAGGGATTCCCGCGGCCGGCGGAAGCCGGTGATCGGCGTGATCGAATTCGCCCGGAGAATGCGCCACCACGGCGTGGTGGCGCATTCTCCGGGCGTTCTTCCCTGCGGGTGCGGCTCGGCCCTGTCAGGCCGGTCAGCGGTGCGCCGAGGTGCCGCGCTTGCGGGTCCAGAACACCAGCCCGCCGCCCACGACGACGACGGCCGCGGCGATGCCCGCGATCATCGGCGTGGCGTTGGAGCTGCCGGTCTCGGCGAGGTCGCCGCTGCCGGTGGCCGCCGTGGTGTCCGCGACGACCGGGGCGTTCGTGGTGTGGGTCGGCGCCGGGGTGGTGGTCTGCGGAGCCGTGGTCGGCGGGGTGGTGGCCGGCTTCGTCGGCGGAGTGGTGGTCGGCTTGTCGCACACCGGCGAGACCTTGGTCTGGTCGACGTCGTACTTCGCGTCGTCACCGGCCTTGACCACCAGGTGCAGGCTGATCGGGGCGTCGTGCGGGGGCAGCGCGTCCTGGTAGTGGAAGGCGCCGCCGAAGTTCGGGTTGTCGGCCAGCGCGCCCTCGCCGCCGACGATCGTGAGCGTCACCGAGTTGGTGGCGTGTGTGTTGTACGCCGTCAGGTCGACCGTCACCGAATCGCAGGTGACCGACCAGACGGGCGTATGGGCCGAGGCCGGCCCCGCCATTACCGCGGAGCCGATCATGGCGGCCATTCCGGTCGCCGCTATGGCCGCGTATCTCCTGCGGCCCTGAACCGTCAGTCTCATGAACCCTCCCATTGCAGGCGGGACTTCGCCCGTACGGCCCCGCCCGCCGAATTGCCGTGGGACCGGGACGATACACCCTGCACCTCCGCACGCTTTCACCGGGCGGCGCCCCGACGAATTCCGTAGCGGATTCGGTGGAGTTATCGCCGGGCGGGGATGTCGGCGCCCGGGGGTACGGTGCCAGGACGGCAGGCACCGGACCGGGAGGGAGCCCCATGAGCAGCGCGCTGACCGCGGCCCAGCGGCGGGCCGTCACCGGCTCGGACCCGGCGACCGGGCGGCTGACCGCCAGGGCCGACGTCTGCACCGCGCTCGTCGCGCGCGGGCTCGCGGTGCCGCACGGCCGCGCCGGGCACCACAGCTACTACCTGTCGCCGCAAGGACTGCAACTGCGGGCCGACCTGACGGCGGCCCGGCCCGACGTCCCGGCGCCCGGCCGCCCGGTGCCCGCCGCCGACACCTTCGCCGCCGACGACGGCACGGGGGCGGCGGCGATGGGCGGGGCGCGGCGGGCCGCCGAGGTGGCCACCGCGTGGGAGGGACTGCTGCGGATCCGGGCGCTGCTGATGGACGGCGCCACCGATGTGCCCGCCCCCTGGGAGCGGGACCGGGCGGTGCACGCGGTCGCGCTGGCCCTTGAGGCGGGCGGCTGCCCGCCGGGCCGGGCGGACGGCGCCGGGTACGCGGTGACGGCCGGCGGGCAGGACGGCCTGCCCGAGGTCGCCTGGCGCGGGGCGCCCGACCAGGACGCCGCCGCGCGGGCGCTGGCCCGGTGCGCGGACCTGCTCGGCCGCCACGGATGGCAGTGCACCGAGCACCGCGCCCGCGGGGGTGCGCCCTTCCTGCTGGTGTCCCCGCGCAGGACCCGCTGACCCCGCCTCCCCCGTCCGTCACAGCCGGAGCGGTGCCACCGGGGCGTACGCCGGGTGAGCCCCGGTACGGGACGTCAGGAAATCACCGGCTCCCCCTCGTTCTCTGACGGCTGGATGTCGTGGATATTGCGAAGAACTATCGCTGTTTTGCGCAGACTCATGGACTTACTGCGGCGACGCTCGTAGTGTCTCCAGCGCCCCGGCCGGGCGCTTCCGCATCCCCCCACCCCCGAGCCGCAAGGACTGCCTGTGTCGTACCCCTCGCACAGCCATGAGCCGCCTCCCCCCACTTCCCCCGCCTCCCCCACGCCCCCGCGGCACGCACGGATCGGACGCCGCGGTCTGGCGGCGGTCCTGTCCTTCGCGGTGGCGGGCGCCGCCGCGCTGACCGCGGTCACGCTGGTGGGCGCCCCCACCGCGCACGCGGCGGGCGTGCCCGCCCCGTCACCCGTCGGCATCTCCGGCCGCGGCGCGAACGTGCCGTTCAAGGAGCTGGAGGCCGAGTACGCCGCCACCAACGGCACGCTGATCGGCCCCGACCGGCTGTACGGCCATCTGCCGTCGGAGGCCTCGGGCCGCCAGGCGGTCACCCTCAACGCGGCCGGGCAGTACGTGGAGTTCACGCTGACCGCGCCCGCGAACGCGATGTCGCTGCGCTACAGCCTGCCGGACTCCGCCGACGGGAAGGGCCGCAGCGCCACCCTCGATGTGCAGGCCAACGGGCAGTCGGTCAGGACCCTGCCGGTGACCTCCAGGTACAGCTGGTACTACGGGGGTTATCCGTTCAACAACAACCCGGGCGACAGCAACCCGCACCACTTCTACGACGAGGCCCGGACGCAGTTCGCCACCACCTACCCGGCCGGCACCAGGATCCGGGTCCAGGTGACCTCGACGGCCCAGTCGCCGACCTTCACCATCGACCTGGCCGACTTCGAGCAGGTGGGCGCGCCGATCACGCAGCCCGCGGGCTCGATCAACGCGGTGACCGACTACGGCGTCGACCCGACCGGTGCCACCGACTCCACCGCCAAGATGCAGGCGGCCGTCAACGCCGGCCAGGCGCAGGGCAAGGTCGTCTACGTCCCGCAGGGCACCTACACGCTCTACGACCACGTGGTCGTGGACGGCGTGACCGTCCAGGGCGCCGGTCCCTGGTACACCGTCTTCGGCGGCCGGGACCCGGTGAACCGCAACCGCGCGGCCGGCTTCTACGGCAAGTACGTGGCGGGCGGCGGCTACGGCGGCGAGATCCGCCCGCAGGAGGCCGGCGGTCCCAGCAAGAACGTCACGCTCAAGGACTTCGCCATCATCGGCGACATCCAGGAGCGGGTGGACGACGACCAGGTCAACGGCATCGGCGGCGCGATGTCCAACTCGACCGTCGACGACCTGTGGATCCAGCACGTCAAGGTCGGCGCCTGGATGGACGGTCCGATGGACCACTTCACCATCAAGAACAGCCGCATCCTGGACACGACCGCGGACGGTGTGAACTTCCACTCGGGAGTGACCAACTCGACCGTCACCAACACCTTCGTCCGCAACGTGGGCGACGACGGTCTCGCCTCGTGGCCGGAGAAGGCCGCGAACGTGAGTGACAGCTTCGACCACGACACGGTCGTCCTGCCGATCCTGGCGAACAACATCGTCACCTACGGCGGCAAGGACTTCAACCTGTCCGACAACGTCATGGCCGACACCATCTCCAACGGCGGCGGCCTGCACATCGCCAACCGCTACCCGGGCGTCAACGGCGGCGGTCCCAACGGGGTCTCCGGCACCATCACCGCGGCACGCAACACCCTGATCAGGACCGGGAACAGCGACTACAACTGGCAGTTCGGCGTCGGCGCCATCTGGTTCGACGGACTCCAGGGCCAGGTCAACGCGAACATCCAGATCAGCGACACCGACATCCTCGACAGCTCCTACGAGGCGATCCAGTCGATCGAGGGCGGCGGCGTCACCGGCGTCACGATGAAGAACGTCAACATCGACGGGGCCGGCACCTACGCCATCCAGGCGCAGGCCGCGGCGCAGATGACCTTCATCAACGTCACCGCCAAGCACATCGGCCAGGCCGCGACGCCGATCCACAACTGCGTCGGCACCAGCCTGCAGATCACCGACGGCGGCGGCAACTCCGGCTGGAACACCGGCCAGACCTGCACCGGCCAGTGGCCCGCGCCGATCTGGACCAACAGCGGCGTGCCCACCGGCGGCAGCGGCGGCACCACCGGCGGCGGGACCACCCCGCCGACGACGCCGCCCACCACTCCCCCGACGACCCCGCCGACCACGCCGGCGAGCGGCAACCTGGCGCGCGGCCGCAGCGTGACCGACACCGGCCACGCCGACGTCTACACCGCCGCCAACGCCGTCGACGGCAACGCGAGCACCTACTGGGAGTCGACCAACAACGCCTTCCCGCAGTCCATCACCGTCGACCTCGGCTCCGCACAGACCGTCGGCCGCGTCGTGATCAAACTGCCCCCCGCCACCGCCTGGGCCACCCGCACCGAAACCCTCTCCGTACTCGGCTCCACCAACAACAGCACCTGGACCACCCTCAAACCCTCCGCCGGCTACACCCTCAACCCCGCCACCGGCAACACCGCCACCATCACCCTGACCCCCACCAGCACCCGCTACCTGCGCCTCACCGTCACCGGCAACACCGGCTGGCCCGCAGCCCAACTCTCCGAACTGGAGGCCTACACCTCCTAGGGCCTGTCGTTCGGATCTCCGTGGAGGAAGGAGCGGTGCTCGGTGCGTGCAGCTGCAAGGCGGAGGAAGGAGGCGACGCGGAGCCGTCGTCGACTGACGACAACGCGGCAGATGTGCGTGCCGGGCGCCGCGACGCCGCGGAGATCCACACGACAGGCCCCAGCACCCGGCCC
>NZ_FRBI01000042.1 GCF_900142575.1 Actinacidiphila paucisporea | reverse complement strand
CGCCGGTGTCAGCTGACGTTGACGGCGGTGTCGTCGATCAGGAACGAGGTCTGCAGCGAGGCGTCCTCGGTGCCGGTGAACTTCAGGACGACGGTCTTGCCGATGTACGGGGTGAGGCTGACCGTCCGCTGGACGTAGCCGGTGCCCTTGTTGAGGTTGGAGTACGAGGCCACGGTGGTGGTGCCGGCCGCGACGGTGAGCTTGTCGTAGGCGGTCGTGGTGGTGGTCTCGTCGGAGGTGACGTAGAGGTAGAAGGTGAGGTTGGCGCTGGTGCAGGTGGCCGGGATGGTCACGGACTGCGACAGCGTGTCGGTGTGGGTGGCGCCGTAGCCGTCCAGCCAGGCCTTCGCCGAGCCCGAGTGCGCCGGGGCGCCGGTGCTGGTGTCGATCACACCGCTGGAGTACGTCCAGCCGGTGGCGCCGCTCTCGAAGCCGGGGCTGGTCAGCAGCTGGCCGGCGGTGCAGCCGCCGCCTCCGCTGGAGGTGATCGTCCAGGTGAAGGACGCCGTCCCGGTGGCGTTGGTGGAGTCCTTCGCGGTGACGACCACGCTGTAGGTCCCGGTGGTGGCCGAGGTGGTGCCGGAGATCAGGCCGGTCGAGGCGCCGATCGTCAGGCCGGGGGGCAGGCCGGTCGCGCTGTAGGTCAGGGCGCCGCCGTTACTGGTGCTGGCCGAGATCTGCAGGCTGACCGCCGTGCTGACCTTGGTGGACTGGTTGCCCGGGTTGGTCACCGTGACGCCGGTCGGGGTGGTGACCCGGCTGCCGACGCCGATCGCGGCCCAGGTGTTGGCCACCGTGTTGTACGTGGCGCTGTTGGCGCCCCACAGGTCGGCCGCCGCCTGCAGCGACTGGGTGCGGGCCGACGCGTAGTTGGTGGTCGAGGTGAAGCGCTCGGTCAGCGACTTGTACCAGAGCTTCAGTGCGTTGTCCCGGCCGATGCCCGGCACCGGCAGGTTGTCGTAGGTCGGGCTGTTGTAGCTGACCCCGCCGATGACCTTGGCGCCGCTGCCCTCGGAGAGCAGGTAGAACAGGTGGTTGGCCGGGCCCGAGGAGTAGTGGACGTCCAGGCCGCCGAGGCTGGAGGACCAGTTGTCCTTCGAGCCGCCGTCCTTGCTGGGCTGGTCCATGTAACGCAGCGGGGTGCCGTTGCCGTTGATGTCGATCTTCTCGCCGATGAGGTAGTCGCCCGGGTCGGCGGCGGTGTTGGAGTAGAACTCCACGCCCGTGCCGAAGATGTCGGACGTCGCCTCGTTCAGGCCGCCGGACTCGCCGGAGTAGTTCAGGCCCGCGGTGTTCGCGGTGACGCCGTGGCTCATCTCGTGGCCCGCGACGTCCAGCGCGGTCAGCGGGTGCGCGTTGCCGCTGCCGTCACCGTAGGTCATGCAGAAGCAGGAGTCGTCCCAGAAGGCGTTGACGTACGAGTTGCCGTAGTGCGTACGGGAGTACGCCGCCCGGCCGTCGTTGGCGATGCCGTTGCGCCCGAAGGTGTTCTTGTAGAAGTCCCAGGTCTCCTGGGCGCCGTAGGCGGCGTCCACCCCCGCGGTCTGCGCGGTGCTGCCGTTGCCGTCGCCCCACGTGTCGTCGGCGTCGGTGAACAGCGTGCCGGTGCCCGACGTGGCATGGCTCAGGTTGTACGTCTTGTGGCCGCCGCGGGTGTTGTCGGTCAGCTGGTAGGTGCTGCCGGACAGCGTCGTGGTGATGCTCACCTGGCCGCTGTACTCGCTGTTGCCGACGCCGGTCTCGATGCCCTGGTACTCGAAGAGCTTCGCCCCGGTGCCGGCGTCGGTGACCACGTGCAGCTGGTTGGGGGTGCCGTCCTCCTGGAGGCCCCCGATCACCGACTCCCAGGCGAGCACCGGGGTGCCGGACGCCGCCCAGACCACCTTGCGCGGCGAGTTCGCCACCGTCGGGGCCTTGGCGCCGTCGGCCTTCGCACGTGACAGGGCGAAGGTCTTCGCCGAGTCCGCGCTCTTGAGCGCCGTCGTGGAGGCCACCGCGACCGAGGCGTTGGTCGCCTTGTCCACGCCGGTGGTCGCGCCGACCGGGCTCTGGTGCACGATCAGGTCGCCGCCGAGCACCGGCAGTCCCTGGTACGTACGCTCGTAGCGGGTGTGGGTGCTGCCGTCGGCGTCCTGGGACACCGACTTGACGACCAGCTTCTCCTGGGCGCCGAGGTGCAGCGACGATGCGGTCGTCGCCGCCTGCGCCTGGGCCCGCGTCGTCAGCGCGGCCTGCTGCGCGGGGGTCAGCGAGGCGGGCAGGGCGCCCGGCCTGGCCTGCGCGTGGGTGTTCGCGGCCGGGGCCGCCGAGCCGGTGTGTGCGGCGGGTTCTGCCGCCGCGGTGCCGGCCGGCAGTGTCACGGCGAGCATCGCCGCACCGGCGATCAGCGCGCCGACGGCTGCTGCCGTACGGGCCGTACGGGGGGATCGTGCCACTCGTCACTCCTTCTGCGGCGGCCACGGGTGAGCGGCCGGAGACAGTCCGGGCGGGTGGGGTTGGTGATCCGCCCGGGTAGAGCTGTGGTGTTGCTGTGGAACGGGCCACAGAGTGGCACTCTTTACTTGTTCATGTCAGTCCTGTGGTGCCAACTTGGCTGAAATTCGTTCGGTGTCCGGAGGGCGCTGTCCGCATAGCGGGCAGGTGTGAGAACCGTGTTGCGCGCGGAAGAATTCTGCGGCTCCCGTGACGGCGGCGAATCGGGCCGTACCGGGCGGATCGCCCGAGGCGCCGTCGCATCGCGACCGCCGTGATCAGCGGGGCGGTTGCGGTGATCCGGGACAGAAGTAGGCGCGATAGCGCCAGTGGAGCCACCGCATGATCGACGGCTCCCTCGTCACCGCCCGCTCCCCGCGGTGGCCCGCGCGCTCACGCCAGGCCGTCGCGCCAGGCGGCGTCGAGCTGGGCGTAGTGGCCGTCGCCCGCGATGAGTTCGGCCGGGGTGCCGTCCTCCACGATGCGGCCGTCGCGCATCACCAGCACGCGGTCGGCGATCGCGACCGTGGACAGGCGGTGGGCGATGATGACGGCCGTGCGGCCGGTGAGCACCGTGCGCATCGCGTACTGGACCGCGCGCTCGCCGGGGATGTCCAGCGACGAGGTCGCCTCGTCGAGGATCAGCACGCCGGGGTCGGCGAGCAGGGCGCGCGCGAAGGCGACCAGCTGGCGCTGGCCGGCCGAGATGCGGCCGCCGCGCTTGCGGACGTCCGTGTCGTAGCCGTCGGGCAGCGCGGTGATGAAGTCGTGCGCGCCGATCGCGCGGGCCGCGTCCTCGACCTCGTCGCGGGTGGCGTCGGGGCGGCCGATGGCGATGTTGTCCGCGACGGTGCCGGAGAAGAGGAAGGCCTCCTGCGTCACCATGACCACTCCGCGGCGCAGGTCGGCCGGCGACAGGTCGCTCAGCCGTACGCCGTCGAGCAGCACCCGGCCGCCGGTCGGGTCGTAGAACCTGGCCAGCAGCTTGGCCAGGGTGGACTTGCCCGCGCCGGTCGCGCCGACCACCGCGAGGGTCTGCCCGGCCGGCAGCCGCAGGTCGAAGGACGGCAGCACCTCGCCGCCGGTCCGGTAGCCGAACCGCACCCCCTCGAAGACCACCTCGCGCCCCGGCCGCCCGCCGGCCGTCGGCGGCAGCGCGACCGGGTGCTCGGGCATGGGCACGGTCGGCGTCTGGGCGAGCAGGCCGGCGATCTTCTCCAGCGAGGCCGCCGCGGACTGGTAGGAGTTGAGGAACATCCCCAGCCGGTCGATCGGGTCGTACAGCCGCCGCAGGTACAGCACGAAGGCGGCGAGCACCCCCAGTGCCATCCCGCCGCCCGCGACCCGGTAGGCGCCCCACACCACGATGCCGGCCACGGCGACGTTGGCGATCAGCCGGGAGGTGACGACGTAGCGGGCCATCTCCAGGATCGCGTCGCCGTTCGCCCGGTAGTGCCGGTGGTTCAGCTCGTCGAAGGACGCGTCGTTGGGCTGCTCGCGGCGGAAGGCCTTGACCGGACGGATGCCGTTCATCGTCTCGGTGAACTTGACGATGACCGCCGCGATGGCTGTGGAGCGCCTGCGGTAGGCGATCATCGAGCGGCCCTGGAAGCGGCGGATCGCCAGGTACAGCGGCAGGTACGACACCAGGGTGACCAGGCCGAGCCGCCAGTCGAGGAAGATCAGCAGCACCGAGATGTAGACCACCGAGAGCACCACCCCGATCAGCTCCTCCAGGCCGTCGGTGAGCAGCTCCCTGATCGACTCGACGTCGGAGGTGGCGCGGGCGATCAGCCGGCCCGAGGTGTAGCGCTCGTGGAAGTCCAGGCTGAGCGACTGGGCGTGCCGGAACATGCGGGCGCGCAGGTCGATCAGCACGTCCTGGCTGATCAGCGCGGCGATCCGGATGAAGGCGCGCTGCAGGGCGCCGGCGGCGAGCCCGCAGCCCAGGTAGCCGCAGGCCACCGCGATCAGGGCGGTGTGCCGGCCGTCGCGGACCTGCGGGATCGCGTTGTCGATGGCGTACGCGACCAGCAGCGGGCCGGCCTGCACCGCGGCCTGCTGCACCAGCAGCAGCACCGCGGCCAGCCAGACCCTGCGGCGGTGCGGGCCCAGCAGCGAACGCAGCAGCGCCGCCTGCGCGTTCGCGGGTGCGGGCAGCCGGTCCTGGTCGAAGGCGTCCGGCGCCGGCGGCGCGGGCGCAGGCGCCCGCTCGGCCTCGTCGGGGCCGTCCCTGAGCTGCTGCTCGGTGGCGGACGTCATCGGGCGTCGCTCCTCTCCAGGGGCTCCACGACGGTGTCGAGGCCCGACATCAGGCGGCGGTATTCCGCGTTGTCCCGCAGCAGCTCGGGGTGGGTGCCGACCGCGGTGATCCGGCCGCCGGACATGAGCGCCACCCGGTCGGCGAGCTGTACGGTCGACGGCCGGTGCGCCACGACCAGCGCGGTCGTCTCCCGCAGCACGTCGCGCAGCGCCGCCTCGACCAGTGCCTCGGTGTGCACGTCGAGCGCGGACAGCGGGTCGTCCAGGATCAGGAACTGCGGCCGCCCGACGACCGCGCGGGCCAGCGCGAGCCGCTGCCGCTGGCCGCCGGACAGGCTCAGCCCCTGCTCGCCGACCTGCGTGTCGAGCCCGTCGGGCAGCGCATGCACGAAGCCGCACTGCGCGATCTCCAGCGCCCGCAGCACCTCGGCCTCCCCGGCGCCGTCCGGGCCCGCCCCCATCGCCACGTTCTCCCGGACGGTCGCGGAGAACAGCGTCGGCTCCTCGAAGGCCACCGCCACCAGCTCGCGCAGCCGGGCGACCGCCATTTCCGCGGTGTCCGCCCCGTCCAGCGTGATCCGCCCGCCGGTCGGCTCGTGCAGCCGCGGCACCAGCGCGGTGAGCGTGGTCTTCCCGCACCCCGTCGCCCCGACCAGGGCCATCGTCTCGCCGGACCTGATGTGCAGATCCACCCCGCACAGCAGCGCCGCGCTCCCGGCGGGCGCGTCGGGATAGCGGAACCGCACGCCTTCCATCCGCAGCCCGTCTCCCCGCGGCGCGGCCGGGTGCGTGCCGGCCTCGGCTCCCGCCGACGACTCCGCGCCGTCGGTCGTCATCGGCTCGAAGTAGCGGTCGGCGGCGGTGGCCGCCTCGTTGCTCATCGCGAGCAGGAAGCCGATCGACTCCACCGGCCAGCGCAGCGCCAGCGCGGTGGTCAGGAAGGCCACCAGGGTGCCGGCGGAGAGCTTGTCGTCGGAGACCTGGAGGACGCCGACGACCAGGGCGACGCCGATGGCCAGTTCGGGGAGCGTCATGATGATCGCCCACAGGTCGGACAGCAGGCGCGCCTTGTGCAGTTCGGTGCCGCGCAGATCGCGGGCCTGGCGGTGGAAGGCCTGGGACTGGGTGCGGTGGCGCCCGAAGGCCTTGATGATGCGGACCCCGAGCACGGACTCCTCGACCAGGGTGGCCAGGTCGCCCGCCTGGTCCTGGGCGCGGCGGGCCGCCAGGGCGTACCGCGTCTCGAAGCGCATGGAGAGCACCACCAGCGGGGCCGCCGGGCCGAGCAGCACCAGGGTCAGCAGCGGGCTCTGCGCCAGCAGGATGCAGAAGCCGACGAGCAGTGTCGTGGCGTTCACGAAGAGGAAGACCAGCGGGAAGGCCAGGAACATCCGCAGGATCTGCAGGTCGGTGGTGGCCCGGGAGAGCAGCTGCCCGGACGCCCACTTGTCGTGGAAGGCCACCGGCAGCCGTTGCAGCCGCCGGTAGAGGTCGCCGCGCATCGAGGCCTCGACGCCGGCCAGCGGCCTGGCGACCAGCCAGCGCCGCAGCCCGAACAGGCCCGCCTCCAGCACCCCGAGCAGCAGCACCAGGCCGCCGCCGAGCCACACTCCCGACGGGTCCTGGTCGGTGACGGGCCCGTCGACCAGCCACTTGAGGACCAGCGGGATCAGCAGGCCCGTACTGGAGGCGACCACGCCGACCACCGCGGACGTCGCCAGCCGGCCGCGGATGGGCCGGACGTACGGCCACAGGCGCAGCAGTGAGCGGATCGAGGACCGCGGGCGGGCGGCGGGCGCGGGGTCGGGGGTCGTGGCAGGCATCACTCCTGACACTACGGTTGCCCACTGACAGCTCTCACCTGGTTTTCGCCACCGGCGCCCCGCCCGGCCCCCGCGACCCGGCCGGGACGTACGGGTCGCGAGGGCCGGAAGGGGCGCAGGTGTCAGACGGTGAAGCCGCCGTCCGCGTGAACGACCGCACCGGTCACGTACGACGCCGCGTCCGACGCCAGGTGCGCCACGACCGCGGCGATCTCGTCGGCGGCGGCGTAGCGGCCCAGCGCGGTGAAGCCGCGGACGGTGTCCGCGTACGGTCCGTCCGCCGGGTTGGCGTCGGTGTCGGTCGGGCCCGGGTGCAGCAGGTTCACCGTGATGCCCAGCGGGCCGAGGTCCCTGGCCAGGCCCTTGGTCATGCCGGCCAGCGCGGTCTTGGTCAGGGCGTAGAGGGTGTGGCCGGGGAAGGTGGTGCGGTCGGCGACGTTGCTGCCGATGCTGATGATCCGGCCGCCCGCGCGCATGTGCCGGGAGGCGGCCCGGGCCGCCAGGTAGGGGCCGCGGACGTTGACCGCGACCGAGCGGTCGAATGCCGCCGCGCCCAGGTCGGCGATCGGGCCCACCGCGTAGGTCCCGGCGTTGTTGACCAGGACGTCGAGCCGTCCCCACTCGGCCGCCGCGCGGTCCACCGCGTCCTCGATCGCGGCCGGGTCGCCGCTGTCGGCACGCAGGGCGAGCGCCCCGCGGCCCATGCCGCTGATCTTGCCGGCGACGGCTTCGGCGGCCGCCCCGTCGTGCTGGTAGGTGAAGGCCACGTCGGCGCCGCCCTCGGCCAGCCGGAGCGCGACCGCCGCTCCGATGCCGCGGGCGCCTCCGGTGACCAGGGCGGTCCTGCCGTCGAACTCGGTGGTTTCCATGCCCTCGATCCTGGCCGGGCCGGGCATCCGAATCTGGCGGGAATCAGCCGTCGACCTGCCCGTGGGCCGCCTTGCCGGGCGCGGCCCGCCGCAGTCCGCGCACCGCGGGTATCGACAGCAGCGTGCCGCCCACCGCGAGGGTGATGGCGCCGCCGGCCATGAGGACGTGCCGGGCCCCGAAGGCCGCGGCGGCCGGCCCGGCGAGCGCCTGGCCGACCGGGAACATCGCCACCGACCCGGCCACCTCGTAGGCGTGGATGCGGTTGAGGATGTCGCCGGGGACCTGGGTCTGCACGCTGGTGGCCCAGTTGACGCCCCAGAAGGCCATGCCGACGCCGGCGGCGAACAGGCAGCCGCACAGCCCGGCCACCGGCAGGTCGAAGCCGACGGAGGCGGGCATCAGGGCGACCGCGAGGACGCCGAAGCTGCCCGCCCGCAGCGGCCGTTCCGCGCGCAGGCGCATCGCCAGCAGCGCGCCCACCGCGGTGCCCGCGCCGAGCGAGGAGTTGACCAGGCCGTACGCCCCGGCGCCGTGCTCGGGGATGACCTGGCCGGCGGCCAGTGGGGTGTAGGGGCCCATGACGCACAGCGTGTAGACCGTCCACACCAGGATGACCGCCCACATCCAGGTCCGCGCCCTGAACTCCCGCCAGCCCTCGACGAGATCGGCCCGGAAGGTGGTCGCCTCGCCTGCCGTGGTGACCCGCGGCGGCGCGGGTGCCAGCCGCAGGAAGAGCAGGCACAGCCCGCTGGTCAGGTAGGTGGCCGCGTGCACCGCGAAGACCACGCCCGCCGAGCTGAAGCCGACCAGCACACCGGCGAGCGCGGGTCCCGCCAGGCCGGCCCCGGCCTCCGCGGTCCTGGTCACCGCGTTGGCACCCTGCACATCGCGGGCGACCCGCACCACCGTGCTGGCGACGCCCGGTTGGAAGGTCGCCGCGCAGGTGCCGTTGACGACCGCGATCACCAGCACCTCCCACAGCCGCACGCTGTGGGTGAGGAAGAGGAAGGCGGCCGTCGACTGGGTGCCGACCCTGAGCAGGTCGGAACCGATCATCATGGCGCGGGCGTTGAAGCGGTCGGCCAGCACGCCGCCGAAGATGACGAAGCCGGCGAAACACGCGCTGGTGGCGGCCATCACCAGGCCGATGTCGCCGACCGAGTAGCCGTAGGTGAGCAGGCCCGCGGACAGCGCGACGGGCAGCATCGTGTCGCCGAGCATCGCGACCGAGCGGGCGGTGAAGTAGAGCCGGAAAGGGGTCGACCAGAGGGGTACCTCGGGCGGGAGGTACGCCGGCAGGCCCGGCGCGCCCGTGGCTGCCTGCCCGGGACTGGGTGCGGAGGAGGTCACCGGGCCCATGGTGGACTGGACCACTTGCGGAGTCCAGCCGGTTCCGCCTATTGGTCTGGTGATTGAACTCATCTCCACGGCACGCCGGTTCGCCCGGCTCCTCAGCCCGCCGCCACCCCCTCCCGCACCGCCCGGTAGAGCCGTACGGAGCGCGCCGCGACCCGTACCGCCGTACCCGCCGCGGCCGGCGGCACCCGCGGCGGCGCCGACTGCTCCTCGGCGGCGGTGTCGAGCAGCAGCTCGTACGACGAACCCCACGGCATGCCCGGCAGGGTGAAGGCCACCGGACGGTGGTGCGCGTGCACGATCAGCAGGAAGCTGTCGTCCACCACCGGCTCGCCCCGGGCGTCGCGGTGCGGGATGTCGGCGCCCGACAGGTACATCCCCAGCGTCGCGGACCGCGCGAACCACTCCTCGTCGGTCAACTCCCGCCCCTGCGCCCCGAACCACGCCACATCCCGCAGCCCCTCCGGCGCCGTGGCCAGCCCCGAGAAGAAGCCGCCGCTGCGCAGCACCGGATGCGCCCGGCGCAGCGCGATCAGCCGCGCCGCCAGATCGCGCAGCGCCGCCCAGCCGGGCTCGGCCAGCAGCGACCAGTCCACCCAGCTCGTCTCGTTGTCCTGGCAGTAGGCGTTGTTGTTGCCGCCCTGCGTGCGGCCCATCTCGTCGCCCGCGACCAGCATCGGCACCCCCGTCGACAGCAGCAGCGTCGACAGCAGGTTGCGCACCTGCCGCCGCCGCAGCGCCTCGACCGCCGGGTCGTCGCTGGGGCCCTCCGCCCCGCAGTTCCACGACCTGTTGTCGTCGGTTCCGTCCCTGCCGTCCTCGCCGTTGGCCTCGTTGTGCTTGCGCTGGTGGCTGACCAGGTCGCGCAGCGTGAAACCGTCGTGCGCCGTCACGAAGTTCACCGACGCGTACGGCCGCCGGCCGCCCCAGTCGTAGAGGTCGCTCGACCCGGACAGCCGGTAGCCCAGGTCGCGCACGTCGGAGGTGGCGCCGCGCCAGAAGTCCCGCACCGTGTCGCGGAAGCGGTCGTTCCACTCGGTCCACAGCGGCGGGAAGGCGCCCACCTGGTAACCGCCCGAGCCGACGTCCCACGGCTCGGCGATCAGCTTCACCCGCCGCAGCACCGGGTCCTGGGCGATCACCGCCAGGAAGGGCGAGAGCATGTCGACGTCGTGCATCGAGCGGGCCAGCGCCGCCGCCAGGTCGAAGCGGAAGCCGTCCACGCCCATCTCGGTCACCCAGTAGCGCAGCGAGTCGGTGATCAGCCGCAGCACGTGCGGCTGCGTCACCGCCAGCGTGTTGCCGCAGCCGGTGTAGTCGGCGTAACCGCGCGGGTCCTCGCCCAGGCGGTAGTACGTACGGTTGTCGATGCCGCGCAGCGACAGCGTCGGGCCGCCCTGGGCGCCCTCCGCGGTGTGGTTGTAGACGACGTCGAGGATCACCTCGATCCCCGCCGCGTGCAGCGCCCGCACCATCCGCTTGAACTCCCCGACCTGCTGGCCGCCGCAGCCGCTGGCGCTGTAGGCGGCGTGCGGGGCGAAGTAGCCGATCGAGTTGTAGCCCCAGTAATTGCGCAGGCCCCGCCGCTCCAGGTGCTCCTCGTGCGCGAACTGGTGCACCGGCAGCAGCTCCACCGCCGTCACCCCGAGCCCGGTCAGGTGCGCGATCGCCGCCGGGTGCGCCAGGCCCGCGTAGGTGCCGCGCAGCTCCGGGGGGATGTCCGGGTGGCGGCGGGTGAAACCGCGCACGTGCAGCTCGTAGATCACCGTGTCCGACCACGGCGTCTTCGGGCGGCGGTCGTCCTCCCAGTCGTCGTCGTCGTCCACCACCACGCCCTTGGGCACGAAGGGCGCCGAGTCGCGGTCGTCGCGCACGGTGTCGGCGACCGACGCCTCCGGCCAGTCCCGCGCGTGCCCGTAGACCTCCGGGACCAGCACGAAGTCGCCGTCCACCGCCCGCGCGTACGGGTCGAGCAGCAGCTTCGCCGGATTCCACCGGCCGCCCGTCCACGGGTCCCAGCGCCCGCCGACCCGGTAGCCGTACCGCTGCCCCGGCAGCACCCCGGGCACGAAGCCGTGCCACACCTCGTGCGTCAGCTCGGTCAGCGGCGCCCGCGTCTCGGTGCCGTCCGGCGCGAACAGGCACACCTCGACCGATTCCGCGCCGCCCGCCCACAGCGCGAAGTTGGTGCCCGCCCGCCCGTCGGGCCCGGTGTGGAAGCGGGCGCCGAGCGGCTGCGGCGAACCCGGCCACACGTCGGCCGTCCGCGGCGCCGGGCGCTGCCGGCCGATGGCCGGCGCCGGGGCGGCGCGCGGCGGCGGGGGAGCGGCCAGGGTGCCGGTCCCGCTGCCCTGCGGCCGGGCCTCCAGGTCCGGGCCGGGACCGGTGCCGGCGGCCGGTGCCGCGGTGGGCAGCGGGGAGCCGTGCGCCCACCCGGATACGCCGAACTCGCGTGTCTCCGACACGTGTTTCCTCCCGCGGCTCGGACACGGCGCCGGCCGCCCGGGCGTCCCGTGCCCGGCGGCCTGCCGTGTCCCTGCACCATTCTTTCCCACCTGGGGCCTCGGACTCACCCCGGCGGCGGCGACACGGGCCGGTGTGACGCGTTTCCCCGGCGCGGGTGGCGTCGTTGACGGGGCGTGAGAGAAGCGGTGAGGCGCGCGCTGCGCGCGGGTACGGGTGCGGGTGCGGGTGCGGTGCTGTGCGTGCTGGCGATCGGCGGCTGCGGTGCGGGAGCGGGCGGCGGCGCCGGCCCCGACGCGAAACCGGCGGACCGGGCGACGGCCGCCGCGCCCGAGCTGTCCCGGGCGGTGATCACCGTGGCACCCGGCGACGGCGCCAAGGACGTACCCGCCGGCGGCCCCCTCGCCGTCACGGTCGCGGACGGCACCCTCAGCGGGGTCACCGCACAGGCCGCCGACGGCACCCCCCTGAACGGGACGCTGTCCGCGGACCGCCGCAGCTGGCACCCCGCGGGACGGCTCGCCCTGGCCACGCAGTACACGGTGGACGCCCTCGCGGTCGACCCGCAGGGGCGGACCGCCGCCAAGCACGCCGTCTTCACCACGGTCGTGCCGCAGCACACCGTGATCGGCTTCTTCACCCCCGAGGAGGGCGCCACCGTCGGCGACGGCATGATCGTCACCCTGCGCTTCAACCGCCCGGTCGCCGACCGCGCCGCCGTCGAACGCGGCGTCACCGTCGGCGCCGAGCCCGCCGCCACCGTCGTCGGCCACTGGTTCGGCGACCAGCGCCTCGACCTGCGTCCCGCCGACTACTGGCAGCCCGGTACCCGCGTCACCCTGCGACTGCGGCTGCGCGACGTCGAGGCGGCCCCCGGTGTCTACGGCACCCAGTCCAAGGACGTGCACTTCACCATCGGCCGGGACCAGCGCTCCACCGTCGACGCGGCGGCGCACACCATGACCGTCCGCAGGGGCGGCCGCGTCGTCCGCAGCCTCGACGTCTCCACCGGCGCTCCCGGCCACACCACCTACAACGGCGTCATGGTCATCGCCGAGAAGTTCCCGGTGACCCGCATGGACAGCAGGACCGTCGGCTTCGGCGGCGAGTACGACATCCCCGACGTCCCGCACGCGATGCGCCTGACCCGCTCAGGCACCTTCGTCCACGGCAACTACTGGTCGGACCCCGCCGTCTTCGGCCGCACCAACGTCAGCCACGGCTGCGTCGGCCTGCTCGACACCAAGGGCGGCGGCCCGGACACCCCGGCCGGCTGGTTCTTCACCCACTCCCTGATCGGCGACCCCATCCGGGTCGTCAACTCCCACGACACCACGGTCGCTCCCGACAACGGCATGAGCGGCTGGAACCTCACCTGGCAGCAGTGGACCGCCGGTTCGGCCCTGTAAGTCCGCGTTCGAACGGTTCGAACCTGTGAACTCCCGCCTGGTGGAACCGAATCACTCCCTCGTGCGTCGATCTTGACGACCGTGTGTCCGACGCTGCCGCATGCCGTGGCGCCGGTGCGCACGGTTGTACGCCTGCACGACAGCAAGGAGTGAGGAAGATGTCCTGCTCGAACCCGGACTGCCGGAAAATGGGGTGCAGTACCGACCCGAAACCGCGCCCCTCGCAGCCGACCGGACCACGCAAGGGCTGATCCGTACCGAGAGCGGGCGATACGCACCGCCACGCACCCGGTCCGCACGTCCGTACGGCCGCTCCCGCGGAGCCTGCCGCACACCGTACCCGGGTACACAGCTGTCTGGGACGCATTGGTGACATAGCAGGGTGCCCGAGCACGCCGCAGGTGTGGTTGTCTAGCGCCGTCCGGGGGAGTCCAGGGCAGCGAGCGCGGGTAGCAGGCAGGGGAGCAGCGGAAGTGAAGCCGATAGGTCTGGCGCCCGGCATCAGGAAGAACGCGGCGGCGCTCGCGCTCGGCGCGCTGCTGCTGCTCGCGACCGCGTGCAGCAGCAGCGGGGGCGGCGGTTCGGCGGCCGGTGACCCCAAGGCGCCCAGCGCGTCGTCCAGTGCGGACACCGTCGCCTCGACCGCGGTCGTCACGATAGCGCCGGGCGACGGTGCCGGCGACGTGGCCACCACCGGCACCCTCAAGGTCGCCGCGAGCGGCGGCAAGCTGTCGACCGTGGTGGTCAAGGACGACAAGGGCACCGCTGTGCCCGGCGAGATCAGCGCCGACGGCCTCGGCTGGACCCCGACCGGCCACCTCGACACCTCGACGCGGTACACGGTGGACGCGAGCGCCAAGGACGCGGCGGGCCGCGAGTCCGACAAGCACTCGACCTTCACCACCGTCACCCCGAAGGACACCTTCGTCGGCTACTTCACGCCGGAGGACGGCTCCACGGTGGGCGTCGGCATGGAGGTCTACCTCAGGTTCAACCGGCCGATCACCGACAAGAAGGCCGTCGAGGCCGGCGTCAAGGTGAGCGCGTCCCCGTCCGTCCCGGTCGCCGCCCGCTGGAACGGCAGCCAGGAGCTGTACATCCGCCCGGCCGCCTACTGGGCCGCCGGCACCAGGGTCACCCTCGACCTGGACCTCAAGGGCGTCGAGGCCGCCCCCGGCGTCTACGGCAAGCAGCGCAAGTCGGTGCACTTCACCATCGGCCGCCGCCAGGTCAGCATCGTCGACGCGGCGAAGCACTCGATGACGGTCTACCGCGACAACAAGGCGATCAGGACCATCGCGATCTCCTCCGGCGCCCCGGAGCACACCACCTACAACGGCAAGATGGTGATCTCCGAGAAGTACGTCACCACCCGGATGAACGGCGACACGGTCGGCTTCGGCGGCGAGTACGACATCAAGGACGTCCCGCACGCCATGCGGCTGACCACCTCGGGCACCTTCATCCACGGCAACTACTGGGCCGCCCCCTCCGTCTTCGGCAACAGCAACACCAGCCACGGCTGCGTCGGCATGCACGACGTGCGCGGCGCCGGCGACGCGACCACCCCGGCCGCCTGGTTCTACAACAGCTCGCTCCTCGGCGACGTGGTCCAGGTCATCAACTCCAAGGACAAGACCGTCCAGTGGTACAACGGCCTGAACGGCTGGAATCTCCCCTGGAGCCAGTGGACGTCCTGACGGTGTCCGCCGCGGGGCGAGGCGAGCTTCGCCGTAGTCTCGCGGCATGACTGTGACCCTCGAAGTCGCCGACGGCGTCGGCACGATCCGGCTGGACCGGCCGCCGATGAACGCGCTGGACAGTGCCATGCAGGACCGCCTCAGGGAGGTCGCGCGGGAGGCCGGAAGGCGGCCTGACGTGCGGGCGGTGGTGCTGTGGGGCGGGGAGAAGGTGTTCGCCGCGGGAGCGGACATCAAGGAGATGCAGGCCATGTCGTACGAGGACATGGCAGATCGGGCGGGGCCGCTGCAGGAGGCCTTCACGGCGGTGGCCAGGATTCCCAAGCCGGTGGTCGCCGCGGTGACCGGTTACGCGCTGGGCGGCGGCTGCGAGTTGGCGCTGTGCGCGGACATCAGGATCGCCGCGCAGGACGCGCGGCTGGGGCAGCCGGAGATCCTGCTCGGGCTGATCCCGGGGGCCGGCGGGACGCAGCGGCTGGCGCGGCTGGTGGGGCCCTCCCGGGCCAAGGACCTGATCTTCACCGGGCGGATGGTGGGCGCCGCCGAGGCGCTGGCGATCGGACTGGTCGACCAGGTGGTGCCGGCCGCCGAGGTGCACGCCCGGGCGCTGGCGTGGGCGGCGCGGCTGGCCCGGGGGCCGGCCTACGCGCTGCGGGCCGCGAAGGAGGCGGTGGACGCCGGCCTCGAGACCGACCTGGACAGCGGGCTCGCCATCGAACGCGGCCTCTTCGCCGGGCTGTTCGCGACCGCCGACCGCGAGACGGGAATGCGCAGCTTCATCGAGGACGGCCCGGGCAAGGCCGAATTCCGCTGACCGGGAAGCCCGGTGAGGTCTGTACGATTCCCGTACAGGCGAGCGAACGGCCGTAGCCCGCCGGTGGCGGCTCACCTTAAGGCAGTCTTATGCCAGCCTTAAGAGATTCCGGGCCGCCACCGATCACCGGGATGGTTGGCTTCGCCAACACCGCAGGTGGTACTGGCCGGGATGGGGTGATTCATGCCCCCGTCATATGCCGAAACGGTGGGATGGAAGGGGTCATTCCTCTTCGTCAATTCACGGGGTTGCGCCCCGCAACGCGATGCGGGCCGCCATGATGAACTCATGTCGGGCAGGGGTGGATCCGAGCAGCCGCAGCGGGTGAAGGCGCATACCGCCGTGGTTGCCGTTCCCGTACTGCCCGTTGACGCCGACGGCCCCGGCGTCGCTGACGGCCCCGGCGTCACCGATGGCACCGATGGCACCGACGGCCCCGGCGTCACCGATGGGACCGACGGCCCCGAGAGTGCCGCGGAGGCCGCGGGCACGGTGCTCGACCTGCTGGGTGACCCGTCGGCCGGCGAGGTCCATCTGACCTCCCGCCCCGAATCCGCCTCCACCGCCCGCCGGTTGGCGCTGTCGGTGATCCGGCTGTGGGGCCTGCCGCAGTACGGCGACACCGTGGAGCTGCTGGTCTCCGAGCTGGTCGGGAACGCCGTACGCCACACCGGCGCCCGCAGCTTCGGGCTGCGGATGCGGCGGCGGCGCGGCTGGGTGCGGGTCGAGGTGCGCGACCCCTCGCGCGCGCTGCCGTGCCTGCTGCCGGTGCGCGAGATGGACATCAGCGGGCGCGGGCTCTTCCTGGTGGACAGGCTCTCCGACCGCTGGGGCGTCGACCTGCAGCCGCGCGGCAAGACCAGCTGGTTCGAACTGCGGGTGCCCGAGCGGTAGTTCCGACCTGCTCAAGGGCATGCGAAGAGGCCCCTCGCGTCGGGTTACGACGGCGGAAGGGGCCTCTTCGTGACCGCCGCGGAGCAGGGGGGGTGTGGTCCGCGGCGCCTGTGGAACAGCCGTTGCTCGGGTCGATCGGCCGTTGTCACGACTGTGGCACGCCGACCGCCACAGAAGCAAGCGGTCATTCGGGTTATATGGGACATGCAGGGCAATTCACTGTGAGATGTGCGGGTGATGTGCGCCACTCGCCTTGTAAATCACGGGAAATTCTCCTCATGGGCTTCTAATATTTCATCTGCTGATATGACTCGGGTAAGACCCCGAGGCGAGGGTGGGGGTACCCCTACCCGTAATGGGGGATGCGCCGGATGGGCCGCCGCCACCTGCTGCGACACAGTCGTGCATGAGCCGGTCGCCGCCCAGCGGCCGCCCCTGACAAAGGAGTTGACCATGGCCGCGCCGACGGCACGCAGCGGACCCGTCGCCGCCTTCGTCCGCTTCGTCCTCTGCGGCGGCGGCGTCACCCTGCTGGCGAGCGGTGTGCTGCTGCTGATCGGCCACCGGGTGCCCTTCGCGCTCGCCAGCGCCGTGGTCACCGTCGCCTCCACCGTCCTGGCCACCGAGCTGCACGGGCGCTTCACCTTCGGGCGCGGCGGCGCGGGCTGGAGCGACCACGCGGCGAGCGGGCTGACCGTCGCCCTGTCCTACGCCTTCACCACCGGCGCCCTGCTCGCCTTCGACGGGCTGCACCCGGGTGGCGGTGCGCTGCTGCGGCAGGGCGTCTACCTCGGCGCCTCGGGGCTCGCCGGGATCGCGCGGTTCCTGCTGCTGCGGCATGTGGTCTTCGCCACCCGGGGCGCTCCCCGGGTTCCCGAGCGGCCGCGGCGCCGGGCGGCGACGATGGGGAGTGCCGGACGGCACACCGCCGTTCCCTACACCTCGGCTCCCCGACTGCTGCAAGGATCGTGAACTCAATGACCAAGGTCCAGGGCATCGCCTTCACCGAGTTCGGCTCCGCCGACGTGCTGCACCCGACGGACATCGACGTACCGGAACCCGGGCCGGGCCAGGTGCGTATCGAGGTGCGCGCGGCGGGCGTCAACCCGCTCGACCACAAGATCAGGGCCGGGTCCATGAACGCGGTCTTCCCGGTGCAGCTGCCGCACGTCCCCGGCGTCGAGGCCTCGGGCGTGGTGGAGTCCGTCGGTGAGGGCGTGACCGGCCTGGCGGTCGGCGACGAGGTCTTCGGGCCGACCGTATCGGGTGCCTACGCCCCGCTCGCCCTCGCCGAGGCCGCGAAGCTGGCGGTCAAGCCCGGCTCCCTCGGTTTCCCCGAGGCAGCGGCCCTGCCGATCGCCACCGAGACCGCCTACCGCGCCCTTGAGGCACTCGGCGTCCAGCCCGGCCAGACGCTGATCGTGCACGGGGCCGCCGGCGGAGTCGGCAGCATGGCCGTGCAGTTCGCCGTCACCCGCGGCCTGCGGGTCGTCGGCACCGCGAGCGAGGCCAACCACGAGCACCTGCGCGCGCTGGGCGCGATCCCGGTCAGCTACGGCGCCGGGCTCGTCGACCGGGTGCGGGAAGCCGCCCCCGAGGGCGTCGACGCGGCTCTCGACACCACCGGGTTGTCCGAGTCGCTGGCCGCCTCGGTCGAGCTGACCGGCGGCAAGGACCGGGTTCTGACCATCGCCGACCCGGTCACCGCCGGCGAGTACGGTGTCGCCTTCAGCTCCGGCGGCGGCAAGGACGGCTACCGCGGCGAGCCGGCCTTCGCCGAGGCGCTGGCCCTGCAGGCCGAGGGCGTCCTGGAGGTGGCCGTCCACCAGGCCTACCCGCTCGCCGAGGCCGCCGACGCCCAGCGCGCCAGCGAGGCCGGGCACCTGCGCGGCAAGATCGTGCTGCTGCCCTGACCCGCCCGGACGGAACGGGGGGCGGGCCGGACCGTGAAGGTCCGGCCCGCCCCCTTCGGTGTCAGCGGGTCAGCTGCCGAACACCTGGAACTCGAAGAGCGAGTAGCCGTACTGCGTGGCCCGTTGGGTGCCGTAGACCCGGACGTATCTGCCGGTGCCCGAGACGTTGAGCGTCTGGTTTCCTCCGGTGCCGGTGGTCGTGCTGTAGACGGTCGTCCAGTTGGTGCCGTCGGCCGAGGTCTGGATCTGGAAGGCCTTGCCGTACGCCGCCTCCCAGTTGAGCTGCACCTGGCTGATGGTGTGGCTGGCGCCCAGGTCGACCTGGATCCACTGCGGGTCGCTGAACGCGCTGGACCAGCGGGTGCCGGTGTTGCCGTCCACCGCGTTGGCGGCCGGGAAGGAGCCGTTCTCCGTCGAGGACGCGGTGGCCGGCTTGCCCTGCGAGAGGTTGCCGCCGGAGGGCGGCGGGGTGGTGCTGCCCGGGCCCTTGTTGTAGACCGCCACGTAGTCGATGTTCATCTGGCCGCCCGAGACGGTGGCGGCGTTGGGGCCGCCGCCGAAGGCGTCGGGGAAGCCGCCGCCCATCGCCAGGTCGTAGATGATGAAGAACGGGTGGTCGACCGCGTTGGCCCAGGTCGTGGCGTCCACCTGGGTGGCGTTGACGGTGAAGTAGTTGTTCCCGTCGAGGTACCAGCGGATCTGCTCGGGCGAGACCGAGCGGTCGATCTGCACGGCGTAGGTGTGGTAACCGGTCTGGCAGCCGGAGCAGGCCCGCTCGCCGCTGCCGATGCCGGTCGTCTCGTGGCAGGGGCCGCCGGAGCCGGTGCCGCAGTGCAGGGTGCCGAAGACGGAGCTGCGGGAGTTGATGTCCTCCAGGATGTCGACCTCACCGGAGGTCGGCCAGCCCACGCCGCTGCGCAGCGTCGAGCCCAGCATCCAGAAGGCCGGCCAGTAGCCGGCGCCGTTCGCGGTCGTCAGGTTCGGCTGCTGGATCGAGGACTGCATCATCACCACGCCGCCGGCGGGCGCCCCGAAGGTCGCCGCCTGCGTCTCGATCCGCCCCGACGTCCAGCCCGAGCGCGCGTCACTGCCGCTGTGCAGGGCCTTGAGGACGAGGTGGCCGTTGCCGTCCTGGTAGACGTTGGACGTGCTGTTGGTCATCGTCTCGATCTCACCGGTGCCGAAGCTGCTGCCGGGGCCGGTGTCGTACTTCCAGTTCCCGGTGTTCACACCGGTGTTGGCGGCGCCGCTGAAGTCGTCGCTCCAGGTGGTGGTGAAGCCGGACGGCGGCGCCGGGATCGCCGCGGGGGCGGCGGCGGGCGCCGCGGCCGCGGCTGCCCGGTTCGCCGGCGTGGCGGCGCCGCCGGGCGCCGCGGCGACCGCGAGCCCGGCCAGGCTCAGCGCACCGACGGTGAACGCGGCCAGGCTCAGCCGCGCTTTCGTACGCAGCCGGCGGTGGCCGCCCGGGGGTGTGGGGGGTATTGGTGCGTGTCCGATGGACATGCGTGATCTCCTGTCCCGATATGCCCGATGTGGGGGGTGCGAGGCAATCAGCCTGGGACTTGCGTGAGAGCGCTCTCTTTTGGGGTGAGAGCGCTCTCTGCGAGCAGGAGTTTTCTAGTACGCCGCCGATCCGGCGTCAAGGAGTTGCACAAGAGGCGCAGGTGACGGGGGTCACCTCGCCTCCGAAAGCCCTTACCTCCACGGCGCGGCGCCCCATCACCGGCCGTCGTGGGGTGGCGGCGACCACCACCGGCCCGCGGGTGGGGCGGTGTACCACTGGCCGTGGGGGGCGACGGGCCGTTTCCGGGCGGGAGGCCGGCTGCCGCTTGGTAAGACTGGCTTTCCGCCGCGCCCCGGTAGCCGTGCCGGCGGTGTGACCCCCGCTATATTCAAAGGGGAGGTCGGCTCGGGTGACGGGCTCAGGGGATTGGGGGGCGGTTGTAGGCGTCCATGGCGGCCTTGTTGGTGGAGGCGTCCTGGAAGATCAGTTCCCAGGGGCCGGTGTTGACGTCCATCTCCGTGCCGAAGCCGACCCATTTTCCTGTCAGGCGGCGGCCGGTCGGTTCGCTGAGAAGCTGGATGGCGCCGTGGTAGCGGGCGCCACGGTAGTGGCCTTCCTCCGCCGTCTGTTCGACCCACGTTCCCGTGATGACGTTGCCGTCCACGGTGAGATCCATCGTGAGCGGCGAGTCCGAGGAGCCGGGCAGGCTGCGTACGGTCAGGCGATTGGCGTGCTGGAGGATCACCACGTGATGCAGGCCGGTGAAGACCTGGTTGTCCCTGCTGGACGAGACGTACTCGTAGCGTGAGAGCCATACCCCGGAGTAGTTGCCCCGGAGGGCTGGTTGGGCGGTCGGCATGGCACGGGCTGCTGCTATCCCCGAAGCTGAGTTGTCCAGGTCGTAGCCGCCTTTGCCGTCGTCGCAGACCCGGACTTGGGGAACGGCGGGTGTGAAGCCGAGGACTTCTATGGGCAGGCCGGTGACGGATTCGAGGGCGCGGGCGTAGGCCGGTCGGGGCGAGGTGGAGACGCCCGCCTCCCAGCGCTGCACGAGCCGTTTGGAAGCATCGTTGGGCTCCCCGGCTCGCTGGCCGGCCTCCCGTAAGGCGCGGGCGAAGTCGTCTTGGGACATCAGCAGGCCCATGCGGGTGGCCCGGAGGGCGCTGTTGGGTGTGGCCATGGGTTCACGCTAGCTCTCTGACGGCGGCAATGGCACCGGAATGACGCCCTTGATGTCCTCGCTCTGACACCAATAGTGACGTTACGTGAGGCGACATTCCGACGTCATCCTATGGCTGTGAGCGATGCACTGCACTGGGGAATCTCTCGGGAGCCGCGTAAATGAGCAGTAGCCAGAAACGGGACGGGTCGCCGGACAGCGCCCCCGACCGGGACAAGACAGAGGCCGGGAAGTATGTCTCGGCCGCCGCCTCCGGGACCGGGGCGGTGCCCTCGCTGCGGTTGCTGCCGTGGACGGGGGAGGGTGGCAAGCCGTGCTATCTGAGCACCGACGGCGGGGACTCCTTCATGTCGAGCCTGGCCGACGACCTCGGATCCGCTCACCTGGGCACGGTTGAGGGCCCTTCGGACCACGCCGGGACGAGAGTGGAGGAGGACAGGCGCGCTGAGGAGATGGACGCCGCAAAACCGAGTGCTCAAGCCGATCAAGGGGGCTTGCCACCAACTCTGGTGTATCGGTGGCGTCGTGACCCGCGCATCGTGGTCATGGTGCGGCGGTTATTGCTCTGGCATCTGGATGCCTGGGACATGAAGGGGCTGGCCGACGTAGCCGAACTGGTGGTCTCGGAGCTGGTCACCAACGCCGTGACACACGCGCACGGCCCGGAGGACTCCCTGGTCGAGACGCGGTTCGAACGACTGCCGAGTGGCGCCCTGCGCATTGAGGTACACGACGCGAACGAGGACAAGCCGGAACTGCGGCGGCTGTCGGCGGACGCCGAGTCGGGGCGTGGCCTGGCGCTGGTGGACGCGCTCACCGGCGGGCGCTGGGGGGTGAGCGACCGCGAAGGAGTCGGGAAGCGCCTCTGGGCCGAATGCGCGGCCGACGACGGCAGCGGGGAGATGGTGGGTGAGGCGCGGGGCGGGCGTAGGCGGGAACGTCCGCGCAGGTTGCACCAGGAGCCGGAAGCCGTGACCTGGGCGCGTGAGAAGAGCGGACTGACGAAGCGGCGGCTCGCCGAGTTGGTGGGCATCTCGGAGCAGTTGATGGGAGAGGTCGAGTCCGGCTGGCGCAGCGCCACCCCGGCGAATCTGGCGAAGATCGCCCAGGCGTTGAACTGCCCGATCGTCGTCCTGGAACGCAAGAGCCCTGGCGCCACGCGTGCCCACGGCGAGACGACGACCTGACCGCCCGCCCCGTCGTACCCCGTGGCGATCATGTCTTCCGTGGTCGGCGGAAAGTCGCCCCCGCCGCAGGTCCATCGCCCGGGTGCCGCGCAGGCGGAAAGTCGCCGCCTGCCGCAGGCCCACCGCCCGCGCGCGGGTCGTCGGGACAGGAGCAGGTCAGGGGCCGCCTGCGGGAGGGGCCATGGAGGGTGACAATCGGGGGAGGGGGCGCACCCGGAGGAGTGAGGTGGGTCCGTGACCCAGGCACAGGCGCAGGCGCAGCCACAGGCACCAGCAATCACCGTGCACGGCCTGAGCAAGCGGTTCGGCTCGGTCACCGCGCTGGAATCCGTGGATTTCGAGGTCCAGCCGGGGACGGTCTTCGGCCTGCTGGGTCCCAATGGCGCGGGCAAGAGCACCGCCATCCGTATCCTGACCACGATCCTGCCGCCGAGCGGCGGCCGCGCCGAGGTGCTGGGGCACGACGTGGTGCAGAAGCCGGCCACCGTGCGCGGCCTGATCGGCCTGGCCGGGCAATACGCGGCGGTCGACAAGAACCTCACCGGCCGGGAGAATCTGCGGCTGATCGGGCGGCTCACCCATGTGCGGCGCTCCCGGGTTCGCCGGCGCGCAGCCGACCTGCTGGAGCGCTTCGAGCTGACCGGCGCGGCCGACCGCCCGGCGCGTACGTACTCGGGGGGTATGCGCCGGCGGCTGGACGTGGCGGCCGCGCTGGTCCCCGACCCGCCGGTGCTCTTCCTCGACGAGCCGACGACGGGCCTGGACCCGCAGAGCCGCAACGCGCTGTGGCACCTGATCAGGGAGCTGGTGGCGGACGGGACGACCGTGCTGCTCACTACGCAGTATCTGGAGGAGGCCGATCAGCTGGCCTCGCGGGTCGTGGTCATCGACCACGGCCAGGTCATCGCCGACGACACGCCCGCGCTGCTGAAGTCGCGCATGGGCAGTACGGTCATCGAGCTCGACATGGTCAGCGCGGACCGGGCTGCGCGCGCTGCCGGCCTGCTGCACGGCGGCTTCAGCGAGCCGCCCCGCGTCGACGGCTCCCGGCTCGGCCTGGCCTCGCGGGAGGGCTCCCGGCCGCTCCTGGAGGTGTTGCGGGTGCTGGAGTCGCACGACCTGGCGCCGGGCACCGTCGCGGTCAGGGAGCCCAGCCTCGATGACGTCTTCCTCCAGCTGACCGGGCTCCCGGGCGGCGACCCTCCTGGGAGCACGCCGTGACGGAGACCGCCCGCCTGCACCGGGACGGCGGCCCCACCGGCTCCGCCGACCCCCGCGAGCCGCTCACCGGCAGCGCCCCGCGCCTGGTGCGTACCGCGCAGGACGGCCTCGCCGTCGCCTGGCGGAATCTGATCGGGCTGCGCCGCGTACCCCGGCTGCTGGTCTTCTCCACCATCCAGCCGCTGGTCTTCGTGCTGATGTTCCGCTACGTCTTCGGCGGTGTCGTCTCCCCGGCCCTGCACGGGGTCAGCTATGTCGACTTCCTCATCCCCGGCATCTTCGTGCAGACGGCCGTCTTCGGGGCCATGAACACCGCGATCGGCCTGGCCACGGACATGCAGACGGGGCTGATGGAGAGGTTCCGCTCGCTGCCGATGGCCAGATCGGCGGTGCTGGTGGGACGCACCACGGCGGACCTCGTACGCAACGTCTTCGTCGTCGCGCTGATGACGGGGGTCGGGTTCGCCATCGGCTTCCGCATCCACGCCGGGATCCTGTCCTTCCTCGGCGGGGTGCTGCTGGTCGTGGCCTTCGGCTTCGCGATGTCGTGGATCTTCGCGGTGGTCGGCATGGCCGTGGGCGACCCGGAGACCGCTCAGGCGGCGGCCTTCCCCGTGCTGGCCCCGCTGGTCTTCGCCTCCGCGGCCTTCGTCCCGGTCAACACCATGCCGGGCTGGCTGCAGGCCTTCGCCGAACACCAGCCGGTGTCCAGGACCGCGGACGCCGTCCGTGTCCTGGTGCTCGGCGGCCCGGTGGTCTCCGACGTCTGGCAGGCGCTGGCCTGGGACGCGGGCATCGTCGCGGTCTTCGCGCCGCTCGGCGTCCGGCTCTACCGCAGGGCGGTGTGACACCCGCGCGGGACGGCGGTGGGGCGGGCAGCCGCCCGCCCCACCGCCGACGCGGGTACTACGGGCGCAGGCGGATGACCTGCGGGTCGTGGTCGCTGGTCTGGTTCGCGAACTCGGAGTTGATGTGCACCACGTCGTAGTCGACGCGGTCGTCCAGGTTCGGGCTGACCAGGATGTGGTCGAGGACCTGGGAGTTGCCCTCGTAGACGTACGAGTAGCGCTCCTTGACCGGCAGCGTGTTGACCAGGTCGGTCAGCACCGAGCCGTCGCCGGTCAGGCTCTGCACGGCGGGCGAGAACTGGTAGTCGTTCAGGTCGCCGAGGACGACCACGTCCGCCTTCTTGTCCGCGGTCTCCAGCTGCTGCACGAAGTCGTGCTCCAGGATCGCCTGGCGCACCCGCTGCACCTCGGAGCTGCGCACCGGCGGCTGGAGGTGGCTGTCGATGCCCTGGTCGCCGCCCTTGCTGTCGAAGTGGTTCGCGATCACGAACAGCTTCTTGCCGCGGAAGGTGAACTGGCCGACCAGCGGCTTGCGGCTGGTGTTCCACGCCTGGTCGGCGGGCAGGATGCGGCCGGGGGAGGCGGTCAGCGAGGTGCTGTCGCCGGTGCCGGTGATGCCGACCGGGGTGGTCGAGTCGCCGCCGGGGATGTCGGTGAAGCCGACCCGCAGCGGGTTGAACAGGAAGACCGACCGGATGTTGCCGCCCGGCTGACCGCCGTCCTTGTCGTTGACCGGGTCGATCTCCCGCCACTGGTAGCGCGGGCCGCCGGCCGCCACGATCGCGTCGGTGAGCTTGGTCAGCGTCTGGTCGGCGACGACCGTGCCGTCGTCGGTGGCGCCGGTGTTGTCCTGGATCTCCTCCAGGGCCACGATGTCGGGCGAGCGCAGGTTGTGCACCAGGCCCTGGGCGAGCGCGTCGAACTTCGACTGCGGATTGTCGGGCGCCAGGTTCTGCACGTTGTAGGTGCCCACGGTGGCCTGGTCCGCGGACGCCTTCGCGGTGACCTCGGGCTGCAGGCCGCCGCTGGTGACGGTGCCCAGGGTGCGGGCCTGGAGCGCGTACGTACCGGCGAACTGGTTGTAGTCCAGCGGGCCCTCGGTCGTCCCTGCCAGGGTGTCGCCGACGTTCGCGGTCGGGAAGGGCGAGGTGGCGCTCGGCAGCAGCGACTGCACCATCAGGCGGCCCGAGTTGGGCTGGTCGTAACCGGTGTAGAGGGTGCCGCCGCGCTTGGTCGGGTTCTGCTTGGGCTTGACCGTGACCCACAGCTCCGAGTACGGGTCGGTGGCGCCGACCACCCGGGTGTCGCTGATCTGCACGTTCATGCCTTCGAGCGACGCGTACAGGTCGAGCGCGTAGTCGGTGGGCCGCAGCGGCAGGTCCTCGATGCTGCCGCCGCCCGCGCTGGGCACGAAGGCGTCGGGGACCGTCTTGTCGTTCAGCACGACGGGTGCGGGCAGCGGGTTGCCCGCGGACACCGTGGTCACCGTGGGCTTGGTGATCTCGGTGATCGGCTGCGCACCGCCCGCGGCGCCGCCCGGGTAGAACTGCGAGACGGTGCCGGCGACCGACACGCTGTCACCGGCCGCGACGGTCGGGCTGGAGCCGGTGTAGACGAAGATGCCCTCGCTGGTACGGGGGTTGGCGTCCGGGTTCGGGTCCTGCATCCAGAAACCCTTGGACGAGCCGTAGTTGCGTACGCCGGTGACGATGCCCGTCGCGCCGGTGATCGCCTTGCCCGCGAAGGGCGAGTTGCGGGTGTCGCCCTGGATGTCGTGGATCTTCGCCTCGGTGCCGGTCGGCGGCGGCGTCGTGGGCGGGGTGGTCGGAGGCGTCGTCGCGGGCGTGGTCGGCGGGGTGGTGGGCGGCTGGGTCGGGCCGCCGTCGCCGGAATTCTGCGGGGTGGGCGGTCCCGCGGTGAAGTCCGCCGCGTTGTCGTCGGTGTCGGCGAGCGTGGCGCCCCGGGCCACGGAGGCGCTGTTGCCCGCGCCGGCCGCCGGGCCGCTGCCCTCGCGCACCAGCGCGGTGCCGTAGCCGACCAGGTCCTTGACCCGCGGGTCGGCGGCGCAGTCGGCCGCGGTCAGGCAGGTCAGCGGGTCGGCGCCGGTGACCAGCGCGACGGTGCCGGTGGTGCCCGACATGTTGACGGCGCCGCTGGCGTCCGGCGTCGGCAGCGCGGTGGTGCCGCCCGCGCCCGCGCCCTCCTGGACCAGGAAGCGGCCGCCGCCGGCCAGCGAACCGGTGAGCGGTGTGGCCTGCCACTTGGACGTGGCGGTCGGCGCGCCGGGCAGGTACTGCACGCTGTAGGTGCTCAGGTCCACCGCGGCGGCACCGGCGTTGGCCAGCTCCACGAAGTCGTTGGTGTAGGTGGCGCCGGAGTTGCCGCCGCCCCCGTAGACCTCGGCGATCAGCGCGTCGGCGGAGGGCGTGGCGAAGGCGGCGTGCACGCCGACCCCGGCGAGCACCACGGCACCGGCTATGCCGATGGGCAGGAACCGCTTGCGGAGCCCGGCGGGGAGCGGTCTGGTGGGGCGGGGCGATGCCTCGGCGGCCTCAGAGGGGTGCGACACCGGAGGGGTTCTCCTTCGGGGGGGCGACGGGTGGTGACGGCGCGTCACCCCGGGCCCGGGGTATGCGCGATCGGCCTCAAGATACGCGCGTAGATCCGGACGCAGAAGGGGTGTTGAGGTTAAATCTGGGTGTTGTGCGGCGTGCCTGTGCCCTACGGGGCGATACGTCCGACTGGTCGCGGATGACCGCCTGTCACGTACGCCCCGGGCGCCCCGGCGAGGCTGCGGCGGTACGGCCGCTCAGCGCGCGTCGGCCGTCTCGGCGCGGGCGGCGTCCCGTACGCCGGTGACGATCAGGTCGACGCCCCGGTCGAAGTACAGTTGCTGGTCGGCGCAGGCCGCCATCGCGTCGGCGGCGGCGACGATGTGCGGGTAGCGGCGCGGGGACAGGGCGAGCAGGGCGGCGCGCTTGGCGCGGACCGCGTCCTCGTTGGCCTCCGGGTCGGGGCCGAGGTCGCGCCCCGGTTCGGCGATGGCCAGCGCGACCAGTGAGCCGAGGATCTGGCTCGCGGCGTCCGCGCTGCGCTCCACCGACATGCCGCCCTGGGCCATCAGGGCCAGCGCGCGCTCGGTGACGGCCAGTCCGGGCTCGGTGGTCACCATGCCGTTGAAGACCAGCATCGCCGCGTTGGGGTGCGGGCGCAGGGCGTCGAGGAAGTTCCCGAGCACGTCGCGCAACTGCTCGTGCCAGGGCCGCTCGTCGGGCTCGGGCACCACCGCGCCGGACAGCAGCCGTTCGGCGAGGGCGACCAGCAGGCCCTCCTTGTCGGGAAAGTGCCGGTAGAGGGCCATCGGGGTGACGCCGTGCAGCTGGGCGACCCGGCGGATGGTCACCGCGGGGAGGCCCTCGGCGTCGGCGACGGCCAGTGCGGTGGTGACCAGTTCATCACGGTTCAAACGCTTATGAGCCGCCATGTCCGCTCACCTTTCACCCGACAGCCCCCCTGCGGTCTACAGCGTACACATCCGGTCCCTGTTTACAAAGTAAACAATGGCTGTATGGTGGCGCCGTAAGCATACGCTGTAAACATTCCTCCGAGGTTGCTATGCGACGCAGTCCCTGGGCCACTCTGACCGTGCTGGCCCTCGCCCAATTCATCGTGGTGCTCGACGTGACGATCGTGAACGTCGCTCTGCCGCACATCCAGTCCGACCTGGGCTTCACCGCCGACGGCCTGCAATGGGTGATCAGCGCCTACACCCTGGTCTTCGGCGGCTTCCTGCTGCTCGGCGGCCGGGCCGCCGACCTGCTCGGGTCCCGCCGGGTGTTCGTCACCGGCCTGATCCTCTTCGGCGTGACCTCGCTGGCCGGCGGCCTCGCCGGCTCGCCCGGCCTGCTCATCGCGGCCCGCACCCTCCAGGGCCTCGGCGGCGCGATGCTCTCGCCCGCCGCGCTCGGCATCCTCACCGTGACCTTCCCGCACGGCAGGGAGCGCAACATCGCCATGGGCGTCTGGGGCGGCCTGGCCGGTCTCGGCGGCACCCTCGGCGTGGTCGCGGGCGGCTTCCTGGTCGACGCGCTCAGCTGGCGCTGGGTCTTCATCGTCAACGTGCCGATCGTGGTCGCCCTGGTCGTCGCCACCCCGCTGATCGTCCCGCACGTCAGGCCGCACGCCGGCCGCCGCGGCTTCGACGCGCTCGGCGCGCTCCTGGCCACCGGCGGGCTGCTCGGCGTGGTCTACGCCGTCGTGCGCGCGGAACCGCTCGGTTGGACCTCGGCCGAGGTCCTCGGCTGCCTGGCCGGCGGAGTGCTGCTGCTGGCCGCCTTCCTGGTGGTCGAGGCCCGCGTCGACACCCCGCTGGTGCCGATGCGGCTGCTCAGGTCCCGCGCCCTGAGCAGCGCGGGCGCCGCCATCGCGCTGACCGGCGCGGCCTTCCTGTCGATGTTCTTCCTGACCGCGATCTTCCTCCAGCAGGTGCGCGGCGACAGCGCGTTGCGGGCCGGGGTGGAATTCCTGCCGATGGGCGGCGCCGCCATCGGCGCCGCGGTGCTCGCCACCCCGCTGATCACCCGCTTCGGCACCCGGCCCGTGCAGCTCGCGGGCACCGTGCTGAGCGTGGCGGGCCTGGTGCTGCTCTCCCGAGCCGACGCCACCGGCTCCTACGCGAGCCAGATCATGCCGGGCCTGATCCTCTTCGGCCTCGGCATCATCGCCGTCTCGGTGCCCGCGCAGATCGCCGCGGTCGTCGACGTCACCCACGCCGACGCGGGCGCCGCCTCCGGCGTCTTCACCGCCTTCCAGCAGGTCGGCGGCGCGGTCGGGCTCGCCGTGGTCACCACGCTGTCCACCTCCCGCACCACCCACGCGCTGGCCGGCGGCGTCTCGCAGTCCGACGCCCTGGTCGACGGCTTCCACCGCGGCCTGCTGGTGGCGGCGGCCTTCACCGTCGGCACCCTGGTGGTCACCCTGTTCTCGCCCCGCCTGGCCCCCAGCGCGGAACAGATCGCCGGGGCGGCGGCAGCGGCCTGACCGCCCTCCCCGCGGCGCCGGGCAAGAGACCCGGCGCCACGGGGACCGCGGCTGAGCGGCCCGGCTGGTGCCTGTCCGGCGGATCGTGCCGGACGGGCCCTGGGGCCTGTCGTGTGGATCTCCGCGGCGTCGCGGCGCCCGGCACGCACATCTGCCGCGTTGTCGTCAGTCGACGACGGCTCCGCGTCGCCTCCTTCCTCCGCCTTGCAGCTGCACGCACCGAGCACCGCTCCTTCCTCCACGGAGATCCACACGACAGGCCCTAGCTCGCCGTGCAGACCGGCGTCGGCAGCGGGGAGCCGGGGGTGCCGTTCGCGGTGAAGCCGAAGGAGACCGAGGCGCCGGGGGAGACGGCGCCGTTGTAGGGGGCGTTGGCCACCGTCACGCTCGCGCCGCTCTGGGTGAGGGTGCCGTTCCACAGGCTGGTGATCGTCGCGCTCGGCGATGACCAGGCGACCCGCCAGCCGGCGAGCGCGGACGTCCCCGCGTCGGCGACGGTCACGTTCGCCTGGAAGCCGCCGGACCAGGCGTTGGTGACCGTGAACTGGGCGGTGCAGCCGGACCCGGTGGGCGGCGGGGTGGTCGGGGGAGGCGTCGTGGGCGGCGGGGTCGTCGGCGGGGGAGTGGTGGGCGGCGGGGTCGTCGGCGGCGGGGTTGTCGGCGGCGTGCCGGCGTACGTCAGCCCGAAGCCGTACGGGAAGAGCGGCGTCTTGCCGTCGCCGTCGTTGATCGGCTCCTGCGACGCGCTCTGCATCCACGACATCGGCAGCTTGCCGGTGGGCGCGTAGTCGCCGAAGAGCACGTCGGAGACGCCGTTGCCCTCGGTGCCGGGCAGCCACGCGGCCAGCAGGGCCTTCCAGTCGGGGAGTTGGGCCGCGACGTCCAGCGGGCGGCCGGACACCAGCACGGTGACCACCGGTACACCGCTGGCCTTCAGCTTGGCCAGCACGCTCAGGTCGGCCTGGTCCAGGCCCATCGAACCGGTGCGGTCGCCGCTGCCCTCGGCGTACGGGGTCTCGCCGATGACCGCGACCGCGGCGGCGTACGACCCGTCGATGCCGTCACCGGTCTTGCTGTACGTCACCTGCGAGGCGTTGTTCACCGCGGACCTGATGCCCTGCAGGATCGTCGTCCCCGGGGTGATCGCGCCGCTGGAACCCTGCCAGCTGATCGTCCAGCCGCCGCTCTGGTTGCCGATGTCGTCGGCGGACTTGCCGGCCACGAAGACCTTCGCCGACTTGGCCAGCGGCAGCACGCCGCCGTCGTTCTTCAGCAGCACCTGCGACTCGCGCACCGCCTGCCGCGCGACCGCCCGGTGCGCGGCCGAGCCGACCGTGGAGGTGTACGACCGGTCGGTCAACGGGTGCTCGAAAAGCCCGAGTTGGAATTTCTTGGTGAGGATGCGCCGGTTGGCGTCATCGATCCGCGCCGTCGTCACCGCGCCGCTGCTGACATCGCTCTTCAGGTCCGCGACGAACGACTTGTAGTCGGTCGGCACCATCACCATGTCGATGCCGGCGTTGACGGCGGTGGCCACCTCGGCGGCCGTGAAGCCGGCCCGCCCGTCGATCTGGTCGATCCCGGCCCAGTCCGACACGACGAAGCCGGAGAAGCCGAGTTCGCCCTTGAGCAGGGTGCTGATCAGGTACTGGTTGGCGTGGTCCTTGACCCCGTTCCAGCTGCTGTACGAGACCATGACCGCACCGACCCCGCGGTCGACGGCGGCCTTGAACGGCGGCAGGTGGATCGCCCGCAGGTCCGCCTCCGAGAGGGTCGTGTTGCCCTCGTTGACCCCGCCGTCCGTGCCGCCGTCACCGATGTAGTGCTTGGCGGTGGCCAGTACCGAGGCCGGGCCGCCCAGCGTCTCGCCCTGCAGCCCGGTGATCTCGGTGGTCATCTGCGACGGCAGGTCGGGCTTCTCGCCGAACGACTCGTACGTCCGCCCCCACCGGTCGTTGCGCGCCACGCACAGGCAGGGTGCGAAGTCCCAGTCGATGCCGGTCCCCGACACCTCCTCCGCGGTGACCCGCCCGACCTGCTGCACCAGCGCCGGGTCGCGCGTCGCGCCGAGCCCGATGTCGTGCGGGAAGATCGTGGCCCCGTAGACGTTGTTGTCGCCGTGCACCGCGTCGATCCCGTAGATCATCGGGATGCCCAGCGGCGTCCCCAGCGCGGTCCGCTGGAAGCCGTCGTACATGTCGGCCCAGCCCGCGGCGTTGTTGCTGCTCGGCGCCGACCCGCCGCCCGAGAGCACCGAGCCGATCCGGTACGCCGCCAGGTCGTTGGGCGCGCCGGCCAGCGCGGTCCTGTCGACCTGCGTCATCTGCCCGACCTTCTCGTCGAGCGACATCCGCGCCAGCAGGTCGTTCACCCGCTGCGCCACCGGCAGCGAGGGGTCCTGATAGGGCAGTCCGGACGCGCTCGCGGCGGCGTTCGTCTGCGTGTCCGTGCGGGCGTTCGTGGTGGCGGCGGTGGCGTTCACCGCCGCGTTCGTGAGGGAGAGCATCGCGAGGACGGCGCCGACGGCGACGCCCGCTCTGCGGAGGGTCGGTCTGGGCATGGGGACTCCGTGTGGGGGGAGGCCGTGGGGGGCCATGGAGTATGGGAGCGCTCCCATAGATAAGGCCAGCGAGTGCGGGCCCTGTCAAGGGTGGTACCGCTGTCGCGCCGTGCCGCCCCGCCCGCAGGTCGGTGGCCTGCCGCGGGCTTAACCGGTGCAGCCGGGTGGCGGCGCGGGCGTTGACGCGACAGCAAGCGCTTGCTAATTTGTGGTCCGCGTCACGGCCCACCCGTGACATCTGGTGGTCTGCCGTGCCCTTCTGGGGGCCGAGGCAGGCTAGTAACCGCTTTCGCGAATCGCTTCATGCACGCTGATCCGCCGCCCCCACGGCGGCCCCCCCACACCGCACCTCCGGACGAGAGGTCTCAGCATCGTGAAACACCTTCGCAAGTCCCCTGCCCGCCGGCAGAAAGCCGCCGCCGCCGTCGGCGCGGCCGTTCTCGCGTCCACCGGGCTGCTCGCGCTCCACGCCGCCACCTCGGCCGCCGCGCAGCCGCAGCTCAACAGCAACGCGCTGTTCGTGTCGCCGAGCGGCACCGACAGCGCCGCGGGTACGCAGTCCGCGCCGACGACGCTCGCCTCGGCGATCACCCGGATCACCGCGGGCGGCACGATCTACCTGCGCGGCGGTACGTACGGCTATGCGCAGACGGTCACCATCGCGGCGGGCAACAACGGCTCCTCCGGCGCCCTCAAGGAGCTGTCCGCCTACCCGGGCGAGAAGCCGGTCCTGGACTTCTCCGCGCAGGCCGAGGACCCGGCCAACCGCGGGCTCGCGCTCATGGGCTCGTACTGGCACCTGTACGGCATCACCGTTCAGCGCGCCGGCGACAACGGCATCTACGTCGGCGGCAGCAACAACGTCGTCGAGCGCACGGTGACCGCCTTCAACCGCGACACCGGCCTCCAGCTCGGCCGAATCGCGTCCACCACGCCGAACGCCCAGTGGCCGTCGAACAACCTGGTCATCAGCGCCGAGTCGCACGACAACGTCGACAGCGGGGGCGAGAACGCCGACGGCTTCGCCGCCAAGCTCACCGTCGGCACCGGCAACGTCTTCCGCTACGACGTCTCGCACAACAACATCGACGACGGCTGGGACCTCTACACCAAGACCGACACCGGCCCGATCGGCCCGGTGACCATCGAGGACTCGCTCTCCTACGACAACGGCACCCTCTCCGACGGCACCCAGGCCGCCAGCGGCGACCGCAACGGCTTCAAGCTCGGCGGCGAGGACATCCAGGTCAACCACGTGGTGCTGCGCAACATCGCCTACGACAACGGCAAGCACGGCTTCACCTACAACAGCAACCCCGGCCACATGACGATCACCAGCAATGTCGGCATCGACAACACCGAGCGCAACTTCTCCTTCGACGCGGGCACGTCGGTCTTCCGCGGCAACACCTCGTGCCGCAGCGCCGGCGGGTCGAACGACAAGACCGTCGGCGACGCCGACAGCTCGAACCAGTTCTGGGCCGGTACGAACGGGTCCCGTTGCTCGTCCTACAGCGGCGCGCTGGGCTGGTCCTTCGCCGCCGACGGCACTCTCGACGTCACCTTCGGCGGCACCCACGTGACCGGCGGCTCCACGGGCGGCACCACCGGCGGGACCACGCCCCCCACCACCCCGCCGACGACGCCCCCCACCACGCCGCCGACCACGCCCCCCACCACGCCGCCGACGACCCCGCCCACCGGCGGTCAGCTGTTCACCGACGACTTCGAGGACGGCAACGCGAACGGCTGGACCACCACCGACGGCTCCTGGGCGGTGCGCTCCAGCGGCTCGCACGTGCTGACCCAGTCGACCGTGGCCACCGGCGCGGTCGCCCTGGCCGGCTCGTCCTGGTCGGCGCAGAGCGTCCAGGTCTCGGTGACCCCCACGCTCTTCCAGGGCTCCGGCGAATACGTCGCCGTCCTCGCCCGCGTCCAGGACGCCTCCAACTACTACGCGCTCACCCTTCGTGACGCGAACAAGGCGGAGATCCGACGGGTCTCGGGCGGTTCGAGCAAGGTGCTCGGCAGCGTCTCCCTCACCGTCGGCACCGGCGTCCCCTACACCCTGCGGCTGTCCGCGCAGGGCGGCACCCTGACCGGCTACGTCAACGGGAAGTCCGTGGTCAGCGCCACCGACACCACCTTCGGCACCGGAAGGATCGGCGTCGGCACCCTGGACGCCACGGCCGACTTCGACAACGTCGTGGTGACCACCTCGTAGCGTTCGGTGAGCAGCGGGCGGTCCGGCCGGCTTCGGCGACCGGGCCGCCCGACGCGCCGTGGGCGTAGCCTGGTCAGGACAGCGCCGGTTGCCGGGGAGGTCTTGGTGTTCAACATCCTGGAAGATTTGTTCGCGCCTTCGCGCAAGCACACCGACGACGAGCGCAACCGGCTGGAGCTGTTCCGCGAGGACGAGAGCAGCGGCGACCCGGGCCGAGGCCCGATAGACCTCGCCTCCGGCAAGGTCGTGGTCCGCCCGCCCCGCACATCCCCTGAGCAGGTCTAGCCGGTCGTGGCGGTCGTGGCCCAGAAGACGGCCCACTCGCGGTGAAGCGGAAGCGGTAGCCCTGCCCAAGGGTGCCCGGCGGCCACGTGGCCGCCGGGCACCTCTTCTGCTCGCCCGCCCCGCACGTCCGGCGGCCCCGCGGGGTCAGACGGTCAGGAGCGCGGGGTCGGCCGCCTTGTCGACCGGCAGGAAGTCGTCCGGTACCGGGTACTGGCCGAGGACGAAGTGCAGGATCGCCGCGTGCATCGCCTCCACCGGGGCGATGCTCGCCGCGGTCGCGACACCGGCCGCCGCGCTCACGTTGTAGGTGGCGAACAGGTACGTCTGCGCGGCCTGGTCCTCCAGCTGGAGCGCCAGCTTCGCCACGTCGGTCACCGTCGTGGCCTTGCCGAGCGCCGCCAGGGTCGCGGGCTGGTTGCTCAGCGGCACGTCGTGGATCGCGGGCACGCCGGCGCCGGTGAGCACCGAGTTCCACGCCTTGGCGTGGTCGGAGTGCTGCGCCATCGCCGTGGTCACGAAGGTGGCGACGGCCGGCGGCACCGTACCGAGCTTGCCCGCCTTGGCCGCGGCGAGGGCGGCCTGGTAGGCGCCGACGGCCTGGTTCTCCAGCGCCACCGCGAGCGCGACGACCTTCAGGTCGCCGGTGTAGCGGCTCTTGGCGGACCCGGAGGGGGACGGCGCGGCCCCGGCGCCCTTCGACGGCGAGCCCGAGCCCTGCTTGTCGCTGCTGGAGCACGCGGCCAGCGCCATGGCGGCCGCGAGGCCGCCGGTGCCGGTCAGGAAGCGGCGGCGGCCCGGGTCCCGCGGGGCGCCCTGGGGCCCGCCGCGGGTGTCGCGGATGTCCGCGGCGAGATCCACCGCGCCGGCGCGCATGGCCGGCAGAGTGTCGCGGTGGGCGGTTTCCATGTCGCGGGTGAGACGGGCGAGCTGGTCCTCGCTGATCGGCATGTCCCAGCCGTCGCGTGCGGTGGTCACTTCACGGCCCCCTCAGAGATCGGCGAGGCGTTCACGGTCGGGTAGAAGGCGTTCGGGATCCCGACGCTGCCGGCGGCCGCGGGCAGCTTCGCGACGTCGGTCGGGATGGCGATCAGGTCGTCGAGATTCCCGGCGAGCAGGGCCTGCACGGCCAGCAGCGTCGCACGGTGCTGGGCCTCCACGGGCGCCACCGAAGCGAAGAGCTTGCGCAGTTGGGCGCTGCTGACCTGGCTGACGTTCTTGGTGTACGTCTGCGCGGCCACGTCCTCCAGCGTGATGGCGAGCTTCACCACGTCGGCCGAGGTCTTGATGGTCGGCAGCGTCTTCCGCACCACGGCCGCGTACTTCGGGTCCGGGGCGTTCTGCGCGGTGCCGCCGGCCTGGGTGACGGCGGCGTTGAAGGCCTGCGCGTGTGCCTGGTGCTGCGTGGTGGTCTTCGCGATGAAGGCCGCGATCGTCTTGTTGCCGTCCTTGATGAACGGCAGGCCGGCGGCGGCCCGGTAGACGCTGATCGCCAGGTTCTCGATCGACGCCGCGGTCTGCAGCGCCATGATGTCGTCGCTCGACGTGGTGGCGGCGGCGCGCACCGAAGCCAGCAGGGCCGCGGCGCCCGCCGCTCCGGCGACCGTGCTCCCGCGCTGCCACCAGCGGCGCGGCTGAGGCCCGGTGGCCTCCGTGAAGTCGTCCAGCGCGTCCTGGGTGATGCGTACGGCGTCGCTGTTCAGGTCCTGTGACTGCTCGGTCAGTTCTTCGAGCAGCCGGGTGTCGATGTGCTCTCCGGCCATCACGCCCCATCTCTTCGGGCGCCCGCTCGGTCAGCGGGCGGGTCACCTCCCCTTCGTGACGGCCGGCCGCGCGGATTGGTCCTCCCGCCGGCGATCCCGCGAAGTCACCCTCCGGGGTGACCCGTTCGATGACCTGCCCGCACCCGGCCCGGAACAGCCGCACTTCCGGGCACCCTCCCGCGGCGGCGCTCACGCGGCGCCCGCCCCGGCCGGTACGGGCGCGGGCGGCGCGGGTGCGGGCCGGCGCGACCAGCGGGTCGCGATGACCGCGCACACCGCGAGCTGCATCTGGTGGAAGAGCATCAGCGGCAGGATCGCCAGGCCGGCACGCGGGCCGAAGAGGGCGGCGGCCATGGGCAGTCCGGTCGCCAGGCTCTTTTTCGAGCCGCAGAAGACGATCGCGATGCGGTCCTCGTCGGCGAAGCGGAGCCGCCGGGCGGCGGCGGAGGTGGCGGCGAGCGCGACCGCCAGCATGGCGGCCTCCACGAGCAGCAGGGCGGCGAGCCGCGGCACGGTGACCTGGTGCCAGATGCCCGCGGCCATGCCCTTGCTGAAGGCCGCGTAGACCACCAGCAGGATCGACAGCCGGTCGAGCCGGCCCAGGACCTTCCGGTGCCGGCTGATGAAGCCGACGGTCCGGCGGCGCAGCAACTGCCCGGCGAGGAAGGGCGCGACCAGCTGGATGCCCAGCGCCGCCGGCCCGTCCGCGGAGAAGCGCACGGCGGACCCGATCAGCCACGCCGCCAGCAGCGGGGTGAGCACCATGCCCAGCAGGCTGGAGTACGTGCCCGCGCAGATGGCCGCGGCGACGTTGCCGCGGGCGGTGGACGTGAACGCGATCGACGACTGGACGGTCGAGGGCACCACGCACAGGAACAGCAGTCCGGTGGAGAGTTGGGGGGTGAGCAGGCCGGGCATGGCCGCCCCGGCCGCCAGGCCGAGCAGCGGGAAGAGGACGAAGGTCGCGGCGACGACCACCAGGTGCAGCCGCCACCCGCGCAGCCCGTCCAGCGCCTCGCGGGCCGACAGCCGGCTGCCGTAGAGGAAGAAGAGCAGGCCGATGGCGACGTCGGCGGTGTCGCCCGCCGCGACGGCCGCGCCGCCCTCGGCGGGCAGCAGCGCGGCGAGCCCGACCGTCGCGGCGAGCGCGGCGACGTACGGGTCGACGACCCGCCCGACCCCCCGCAGCCCGCGCCGAAGGACGCCGCCCGGGCCGGGCGTTGCCGCGCCCGGCCCCGGTCCCCGCGGGGCGGCCGGGCGCGGCCGGGGCCGCCCGTACGGCGACCGAGGCGTTGCGGACACGTCAGCCGTCTCCTCCCGATGCGGTCTGCTGGGCCGCGTGCCCGGCGGGTTCGCGGTCGGTGCGGACGTCGCCGCCGTCGCCGTCGTGGTCGCTGCCTGCCGTTCCCTGGCTCTGCAGCAGGGTGTTGAGCGTGCGGTCCACCTCGAGCCACGAGTCGGCGCCGGAGTTGTCGATGATCACCAGGCCGTTGTTCGAGCCTCGCGACGGTGCCGCCGGCTCCGGCTCCTCCCGGTCGGCGCAGCCGCAGCCGGCCGGCGCCGCGACCGCGGACTGCGCGCTGCCGCAGCCGGCCAGGACGCCCGCGGCCAGCAGCGCCGCGACGCCCACCCGGCGGACCACCGTGAGCCCGAAGGGCCTCCCGTACGCTCCCGGTCGCCGGACATGCCTGCCCATGGTGCTGGACACCGGCTCAGACGGCGACGGGCCGGCGGTCGGGCGCCGGTGAGGTGTGCGGTACGGAAACGCGGTGGTGCCGGCTGAGGTTGCGCTCCAGCAGCTGCGTGGAGCCTGCCACCCCGACCGCGCCGGCGCCGCGCACCTCGGGCAGCCGCCCGTCGGCTTCCTTGAGTTCGGTCAGCGCGTTGTCGATCGCGGTGTGCGCCGCGAACAGGCACGGCGTGCTGTAGATGGCGACGTCCACACCCAGCTCGGTCAGCTCGGACAGCGACAGCCGCGGCGACTTGCCGCCGGCGATCTGGTTGAACAGCAGCGGCTTGTCGCCGATGACCTCGCGGATCCGGTGCACCCACTCCACGCTGCGCACCCCGTCGACCAGCACGACGTCCGCGTCCGTCTCGGCCAGCGCGGCGGCCCTGCGCAGGATGTCCTCGTCCTCGGTGGCGTCGGTACGCGCCACCACGACCAGGTCCGTGCGGCTGGCGAGCACCAGCTCCAGCTTCTCCAGGTACTCCTCCAACGGCAGTGTGAGCTTGCCGTCGGCGTGCCCGCAGCGCCGCGGCCGCTTCTGGTCCTCCAGGATCACGCCCGAGGCGCCGGCCCGCTCCAGCCGCTGCACGACGTGGCAGGCGACCTCCGGGTCCACGTAACCGTCGTCGATGTCGACCAGCATGTGGTGCGCGGGGAATGCCAGCCGCAGCCGCTCGGCGAAGGCGACCATGTCGGGCCAGGCGATGAAGCCGATGTCGGGAAGTCCGTAGTGGGACGCGGCGAAGCCGAATCCCGAGACGAAGAAGCCGTCGTAGTGCTGGGCGGCGATCGAGGCCGAATACATGTCGTAGATCCCGATGAGCGGGGTGGTCCCGGTGGCGGCGATCTCGTTGCGCAGGGCGGTTCCGTACTGCACTCGTGCTCCCCTGGTGAAGGCAAGGAATGGCAGGGCATGAAAGGGCAAGGCAAGGGCGTACGGTATATTCCGACGCTTTGCCCAGCTTTGCCGAAATTTGGCGGCGGCCACAACTTCACATGGCCTAATCGGCCCGTTCGGACTATTCCGCGACGCTGGGGGCGGGCCTATTTCCGGTCACCACCATTGCGATGATCGGGCGTCAGGAGGCCGTTCACCGCTACGAGGAGGTCATCGCCGCGTGGTCCTGGTCACCACAGGGGACGGTCTTCCGGATCCACCAGTGGCTCGACGCCGGCACCTGGGCCGAGTCCCGAGTCGTCGCCCCGCGTCCAGCCCCGTCGGACGTCCCGCGCCGCTCTGCAGGATGTGAACCCTCGGCCTGCTCTCGCCCATCGAGGACGGTGTGTACGACGCGCCCTGGCCCGCCGCGGTGCTCCGGTTGGCGGCCGAGGAGTGAGCGGACCGGCTCCGGCCGGGGCTTCAGCTGTGCACGCCGGCGACAGGGCAGGCCCCGCCTTCGTCACCGGGCGACAAGGCACGTCGTATTTCTGTAGTGCATGACAGGTTCAGGACGGGGAACGCGGCCTCTTGGAGGTAGATAATCATGGGACCGTTGCTCGTTGTTCTTCTGCTCGCGCTGCTCTTGTTCGGCGGGGGTTTTGCTCTCCACCTTCTGTGGTGGATCGCTGTGATCGTCCTCGTCGTGTGGGCGCTCGGCTTCGTCATGCGGGGCACCCATTCCAGTGGCGGCAGGAACCGCTGGTACCGCTGGTAGACAGGCTGGCACGTCATGCGGGCGGTGGCCCACCCGGAGCGGGTGGGCCACCGCCCGCACTGCTGTGCCGAATATTACCCGGCGGTCAGGAATGCCTTGGCGAATTGTGGACAGGAGCCTCCTGCCGGGAGGTTTCCGGAAAATCTGCAGCGTCTCAACCTCCGCCGGAAACCTTCCGGCGCCTGTCGTCAGAGCCGATTCGTCGCCGTCGTTCCTCCCGCTTTCCTTCGCGGTCGAGACGGCGACCGAAGAGGCCGAAGAATGAGGAGTTTCCCATGAGTGACAGTGACAAGGTCGAAGCCAAGGCCGAGCAGGCGAAGGGCAAGGCCAAGGAGACGGTCGGCCACGCGGTCGGCAACGAGAGCCTCGAAGCCGAGGGGCGCGGCGACCAGGCCAAGGGCGACGTGCGCGAGGCGGGCCAGAAGCTCCAGGACGCCGCCAAGAACGTCTTCAAGCACAAGGACTGACCCGCTCGTGCCACCTCGCAGCCGGGGCCGACTACAGGGAAAGTAGCCGGCCCCGGCTGCGAGCTGTGCTCCGACCGGCGATGAGCCGCGGGCCCTCCTGGGACGGGTGCGCGGACGGAACGGGACGTGCGGGCGGGTGGCTCAGGTGCCCGGAAGACCCCCGGCGCGGGATCAGCACTCGATGACGTTGACCGCGAGCCCGCCGCGGGCCGTCTCCTTGTATTTGACCTTCATGTCCGCGGCACCGCCTGCGATGGCGGTGACCTGCGGTTTCAGCGACTCCGGGGTGAGCCACGACGGCGCCAGGGACTTCTCAGGGACTTTCCGCTGCCGGTCGCTCGCCAGCCAGGCGTCCATGACGGCCAGACCCCGCTGGCCCGCGCCGGGCATGAAGTGGGCGTAGTGGGCGAGCGTGATGTTCGGCGAGGAGTGCCCCAGCCAGGCCGACACGCTGACGATGGACTCGCCCGCCTCCAGCTGCACGCTGGCGTAGGTGTGCCGCAGGACGTGGAACATGTCGCGCCGTGAGCGTTCGAAGACGGGAAGACTGCGGGTGCGCGCGCCGTGCTGCTCCACCTTCCGGCCGACCTCGTGGAGCACGCCGGCGCTTGCGAGCGCCGGCTTCCAGCTGCGCTCGTTCCAGGTCTTGTAGTTGATCCGCAGGCCGTGCGAGGAGCTGAGGGCGAGCCGCACCGTGATCGGCTTGCGCTGGCGCTCTTCGAGGTCGGTCGTCGGCTCCTCCGGGTTCCGCCACGGCAGGGTGCACGCGACTGGAGGGAAGCGCCGGAAGTGGAGGCGTGCCCTTCGTGCGAGATTGGGGGAGAGGGGCACCTCTCGGGTCTTACGGCCCTTGGGTAGGCAGAAGTACGGTCGGCCCTTCGCGTCCCAACGGAGCTGGCGCCGCACGCGTACGACCATGGCGTTGAAGTCGAAGTCCTCTTCATCGAGGCCGAACGCCTCGCCTTGACGAAGTCCGAGGCCGAGTCCGAGGTCCACGGCGAGCTGGTAACGCTCCTGCAGACTGGCCCGCACGGCATCGGCGGTTGCCCGAGGCCACGCCTGCGCCTTCCTCTTGACGGGCTTGGGCCGTTTCACGCTGCGGTTGGCGGCTACCGGGCTCTTGGCCAGGCACTTGTCGTCGACCGCTGCGTTGAGAACGGTGGTCAGGTGGATCCAGATGACCTCGGCGGTCGACTCCTCCACACGGGAGAGTAGACCCGCCTTGAACTTGCGGAGAGCTGAAGCATCGATCTCACGCAGGGGGTACGAGCCGAGGAGCGGAATGATGTGGTTCCGGATACGGCTGCGCATGGGCGCCGCGGTCGAGGGTTCATCGGTCCGGCTGGGCCACCAGCAGTCCTCGATGTAGTCGGCGAGGAGGATGTCGCCGTTCCTTGGGTCGACGAACTCCTGCCGCGAACTGTCCGCCTGGGCCACGGCGAGCCACTTCTTCGCGTCCTCGCTGGAGTCGAAGGACCGGTCCTGGACCCCGGGTATGCCTTTGACCCGGTAGCGATTTCCCTTCCCCCACAAAGAGGTGCGCTCGCGCCAGGGCGATTTCAAAGTCGGGTTGATCTTGTAGGTGTGCTGGTCACGGCGGTGTGACGATGTCCCGTGGGTGCGCTACCAACGCAACGAAGCTCCCGTTGATGCGGGTGACCTTGCCAAGTCGCCTGCGCCAACCGGAGCTTCGATGTGCCGTCAGTCTGCCACCGTCTGCCTGATCAAGTCGCCCAAGCGTCAGCATCGTGTGACCGGGCCGCTGGCGACACGGCTGCGGACGCTGGCCGATCCACGGCACCGGCGCGGGAAGCGTCACCCGTTCGTGAGCGTAATGCTGGTGGCCTGCTCGGCCGTGGTGGCCGGGGCCCGCTCCTTCGCCGCGATCGGCCAGTGGGCGCGCAACGCCCCACAGGACACCCCCGCCCGGCTCGGCGCCCGCACCGTGACGGCGCTCGGTGTCCGCCTGGCACCAAGCCCGGCCACCATCCGCCGCCTGATCAACCGCGCCTGCCCCGGCGGACTGGCCGACCTGCTGGGATACGACCCTGCTGGCACGAACACCCTGGCCGTGGACGGCAAGAGCGCACGCGGCTCGCGCCATGCGGACACCCCGGCCGCGCACCTGCTCGCGGCGATGACCGGCACGGGCATGACAGTCACCCAACTGCGAGTGCCGGACAAGACGAATGAGATCACCTGCTTCGCCGCGCTGCTGGAGCCCTACAACCTGACCGGGGGTGACGGTCACCGCCGACGCCCTGCACACCCACCGTGACCACGCCCGCTACCTGGTGGAGACCAAGAAAGCGCACTACGCGTTCACCGTCAAGAAGAACCAGAAGGGCCTGCACGAGCAGCTTCGGATTCTGCCCTGAGGCGAAGCGACAGCGAAGTTCTACGACCGCGACCGCTCCACCGGCCACGGACGCCTGGAAACCCGCGTCGTACAGGCACTGACCGTCACCGACCTCGGCATCAACTTCCCGCACGCCGCCCAGGTCGCGAAGATCGTGCGCCACCGCACCTCGGCCCGGACCGGCAAACGCACTCGCGAGACCGTCTACGTCATCACCGACCTGACCAGCCGCCAGGCCACTCCCGAGCGCATCGCGAAGGTCGTGAGGTCACAGTGGGTGATCGAAAACCGACTGCACTTTGTGCGGGACACCGCCTTCCACGAGGACGCCTCCAAGGTCCGCACCGGACACGGACCGGAGAACATGGCCACCCTCCGCAGCTTCGCCATCAACCAGCTCCGTGCCGCCGGCCACACCAACATCGCCGCCGGACTCCGCGAGATGTCCCTCCGCCCCTTCGAGCGGCCACTGACCCTCCTCGGACTCAACTGACCAGCACCAATCCAAGATCATCAGACTTTGCAATCGCCCTGGG
>NZ_FRBI01000009.1 GCF_900142575.1 Actinacidiphila paucisporea | reverse complement strand
GGTGTGCGGGCCAAGACGGTGCTGACGGAGGTCGGCCCGGTGGAGATCGAGGTGCCCCGCGACCGGGAGGGCAGCTTCGAGCCGCAGATCGTCAAGAAGCGTCAGCGCCGGCTGACCGGTGTCGACGAGATGGTGCTGTCCCTGTCTGCCCGGGGCCTGACCCACGGAGACATTTCCGCGCACCTGGCCGAGGTCTACGGCGCCAGCGTGTCCAAGTCGACGATCTCGACGATCACCGACAAGGTCATGGACGGCATGGCCGAATGGCAGAACCGGCCCCTCGACAGGGGCCGGATTCCACTGGTCCGGGATGTTGCTATGGCTCGTAGGGGCGGTCGGATTCGCTGGTCAGCCGGGGTTCGGTAGGGATGCGAGTCGCTGGATCGCGCGGGTGATCACATCGGTCCAGGGCCATCGGGCGGTGAAGCGGAGTCTGCGGCGGCGGCCGGTGGTGACGAGTCGTGCGGCGGCGGAGAACAGGCGGAGCCGGAGCCGTTTGGGTTCCCATCGGCGGGTTTCGCCGGTGAGGGCGAGCATCGGCATCCAGGCGAGGAGGTCGAGTGCGAGGGAGACGACCTCGAGCCAGATCTGGTTCTGTGCGGTGTCGTGGAGGGGGAGGTTGCGCAGGCCGGTGTGGCGGGCGTTGCGGATGCGGTCCTCGCAGCGGGCCCGGCGGCGGTGGCGTAGTTCGAGGTCGGCGAGCTGGCCGCCTTTGGTGTTGGTGGCGAAGCAGGTGAGCCGCAGTCCGTCGAGGTCGGTGAAGCGTAGTTGGGCGCCGGGGTGCGGTCGTTCCTTGCGGACGATGAGCCGCATGCCCTTGGGCCACGTGCTCAGATCGGACATGTCGATGATCTCCGCGACCCAGGCGCCGGGCCGTTCGGTGCCGCTGGAGTCGTAGGCCGGTGTCCACGCCTTCTTCGGGATCTTCAGGACGGCCTGGTGGATGGTGTCGGTAATGGTCATTCCGACGGAGTACGACAGCCACCGGCCCGGTCGGGTGGGCCAGTCGAGGAAGGCGTGGGTGCCGCCGGCGGAATCGGTGCGGATCAGCGTCTGCCGTCCCCGCCGCAGGGGTTTGGGGAGTTGGGCCAGGGTGAGTTGGGTAGTGGCGATGTGGTCGGCGGCGGTGTTGGAGCCGGCCTTGCCGGGCCGCAGGACCGTGGCCACCGGCTCTCCGGAGCCGGTCGGGCCGTGGTCGACGAACGCGACGAGCGGATGATGGCCGAAGGTCTTCTTCCAGGTCGCGGTGGCGTCCTGCTTTTCGGAGTGCGCAAGAACGAGCACACCATCGATGTCCACGATCACCGAGCCGTCGGCGGCGGGAGCGTTCGGCCCGGCCAATTCCCAGACCCGCGAACGTACTTCGGCCCGCGCCGACCGGATCGCTGTGAGCGACTTCGGTCCGGCTGCGGCAAGGGCGTCAATGAGCCGGGAGACCGTCGGGTCGGATGCCACCGGGCCGAACACGTCGGGCTCGGCCCGCAGCATGGCGACATCGGCGAGGCAGTCCCCGCCCAGAGCCGTCGCGAGCGCGACATCCAGCAGGACCTTGCCCGGATCATGCACCGTCCGCGGTTTGCGCCACGGCGCCAACGCCGTCGATATCGCGGTGTCCAGGCCCAACTTGCGGACCGTCTCGACCAGCAGCACCGCCCCGGCCTGCGAGACCGCCCCGCTGTCACCGCCCTCGACGCGGACACGCGGGTACAACCCGATACGCTTACTCACCTGGAGAGTGCTTCTTCCCTGCGGCTGACTGGACCCTAGACAAGTCCCATCGTTGCAGGTCAGGAGCACTCTCTGCCTATTTGATCAAGGCATGGACGAGCCCGCTCGTGAAAGCCCGAGGCTAGACAGACCCGCCTGGACATCTCGGTCTATGTCGGCAATTGGGGCGAAGGTAAGGCATCACAATATTTGTAGTCAACGGGAGGAAATTATGGCAGCGCAGGAGATCATCGCCCGAGGTGCTTCAGGGCCAGGCCTTCCAATATGGGCGCTATATCTCGGCATCGCGGTCGTAGTTGCGCTGGCCATCTCAGGGATGATTCGCCGCCGCAAGTAGCTGCGAGAACATCGCGACGCTCGCGGTCTTCCCCTGCGCCCCTAAGCGCGCGGGAAGACCCTTAACAACCAGGCGCTACCGAAATTGAATTCGTGGTGTCGTAGGGCTGTCGGGCGTCCGGCGCGTGCTGTATCACCGACTGTCCGTGCACTAGTGAGCGGCCGGCGACGGCGGCCCCGCCGCTGGCCTCCCAGCGCCATCAGGTAAACGCCCGCGCCACGACCCAGACCGTTCTCGGGCCCTACCGCTTCCAGGGCACCTACCTCGACCCCACCGGCCTGTACAAAATGGGCGCCCGCTACTACGACCCCAACGGCCTTTTGGCCGGAGGTCGGCTCACTGGTGCTTGGCACAGCGATAGGGGCAGCGGCCACGCACGCCGCAGCCCCCGCGACCTGGTGGGAGGCCGCCGGGTCACCTCCGCTCGCGCGGAGAGCACTCGCCCTTTTTGACCGTGTACACCGGCGGGGGCGGGTCACCTCCGCTCGAGCGGAGGTGACCCGTAACGGGGCGAGCAATTGTCAAATCCTGTGTATCGATGAGCGTGGTCGGACTTCCCAGGTCGGCCGTTGGAGCTGATCGTTGTACACGATGATGTCGGCGTGGTCGGTTGGGCGGGCTGCGGTGAAGTAGAGCTGTTGTGAGGGGATATAGCGGTTCCGCCAAGATCGTTCGATTTCGGCGGCGTCGGCGGTGGATCCGACCAGCGCTGCGCCTCGGTCCCGGGCGCGATCTACCGTCTGCTCGAATGGGACGGACACGAAAATGCGCAAGTCCCACCGGTCGATGAGTTCTGGGCGCAGGAGGAAGACGCCGTCGAAGAGCAGTACGGCGTCTGCGGGGGCTGTCGTGGTCGGCGGGGACGATGGGGTGTCGGTGTCGGCGTCGTAGACCGCGTGTTGGAACCTTCGGTCTCCGCCGGGGCCCAGCGGGTCGAGCAGGGCCTGGCACAGCGCGGCGTGGTCATGTGCGTCGAAGTAGCAGCCTTCGGCCGAGTACTGGCCACGTCGGTAACGCTGCGCACGCGGGACGAGGAAGTCGTCGATGGTCGCGCGGATGACGTCGCGGTCCTGCGCGCGCAGGACGATGGCAAGCTCATCGGCCAGCGTGGTCTTGCCGGAGGCGGGCGGCCCGTCGATGGCGACCCGTAGCGGGTGCGCGGTCGTGACGGACCTGATCGCCTCGGCCAGCCGACTGATGAGCTCACCGCGGGTGCCTCGGTCCATTGCTGCCTCTCTCGCGGTGTCCCTGTTTAGCAGCGCACGTTACGCTGCGGTCGCCGGCTCTCGCTCGACGAGGGCGCCGTTCTCGAAGCGGGCGCCGGCTCGAACGAGGGCGACGAGATGCGGTGCGGTGACCGCTCGCCAGCGGGCCGCCGACGCAGCGAGCTTGAAGACCATCGCCTGGGCCGCGGCCGGGCTGCCGGCGCCGCGGGTGACCTTGGTCCGCAGACCCATCTCCTCTACACGCTCAGAGAGTTCGAGATCTTCTGCAACGAGCATCGGCCCCACCGGGCTCTCGGCCAAGCCGCACCACTCCGACCACTCCCCCACCCAGCCAACGAACCAGCCCAGATCAGACGTCTCGAGGTCCGTCGACGAGACCGACTCGGAGGAACCCTCCACGAGTACCACCATGCCGCCTGACCAGGCCGGATGATTAATCGGCACCCACAACGCCCTTCGCGTGCCAACCCGAGGCCGATCCACAGGTCTTGAGGATGCTCACGCGAGCTGCCGGTCAGGTCACACCCTCAGAGGTCGCCGGCGGTCGAGGACGCTGTCCTCAGCCCCGCTGCCCCCGCCGCCGGGCGCTCTCGATCGTGGTGCCCGGCGTGGAGGGGCGCGGTACCAGGCTGCCCTCGCGCAGCAGCGCGCCGGCCGTGCCCAGTCCCGCGCGCAGCGTGAAGGCGGCCGGCTCGTCGAGTTCGCCTACGGTGGTCACGCCCTCCACGCTGCTCACGGCCCGCACCTGGGCCACCGGTAGTTCCTCGTCGTCGAGCATTTCCGGGCTGTGGCTGGTCACCAGCACCTGGCGGCGGTCGGAAGCGTCCCGCAGCGCCTGGCGCAGCACGGCCACGGCTGCCGGGTGGAGCGCGGACTCCGGCTCCTCGACGGCCACCACGCCCTGCCCGCCGGCCGCCGGCGCGAAGAGCGCGAGCAGCACACCGAGGGCGCGCAGCGTGCCGTCGGAGACCGAGCCCGCGGCGAACCGCGAGGGGCGGTGCGCGCCCGCCGCGGCCTGGCCGAACTCCAGGGTCTCGGCGCCACCCGTCACGCGGCGGCGCACGGAGGTAAGCCCGGGCACGATCTGCCGCAGGTAGCTCTCCAGGCGGCGGTGCTCCTCGGCGCCGGCGGCACGGCCAAGGCGGTATAGCACAGCTGCCGCGTTCGAGCCGTCATGAAGCAGGGCGCGGCCGTCCTGGGCGGGCCGGACCACGCGCATGGCCCGCGGGTCGGGGTCGAACGCGCACATCCCGGCCAGGCCGGCGTGCGCCGCGCGGAACGCGGCGTGCCGTCCGAGCTGCGCCAGCAGGAGGCCCTGCGGGTCGGCGGCTGGCAGCCTGCGCTCGGTGGAAAGGGCGAGCGCGCCGTCCTCCACCCGGTAGGAGGCCCGCCGCCCGCCGGACTCCACGGCGCAGTGCTCGCGGGCGACGCGGAAGCCGCCCCCGCGCGCCACGGCGACCTGCACCTCGTAGGCGCCGGCGAGGTCGGGACCCTCGAACTCGAGCCGCACGGAGAAGCGATCTCGCCGCCCCGGCGCCCGGCGCCGCACCTGCGCGGCACCGCCGCGCTCGCGCAGTGCGTCGTGCAGTGAGGACCCCACGCCCTGGGACAGCAGGCGCAGTGCGTCCAGGAAGTTGCTCTTGCCCGCTCCGTTGGGCCCGACCAGGAACACCAGGTCGCCCAGGGACACGTCCACCTCTGCGAGACTACGGAACTGCCTGAGCACGACTCGGGTGACGCGGAAATGACTGGGCTGCATGCGTCCTACTGTCGCAGTTCCTGCCACCGCACCGCGCCACCGGGGCCGCCCTCTGACCACCGCCTAGCGTCAGCGTCCGGGCCGCCGCGCTACCCGCGTCGGCTCAGGCACCCAGCCCCAGCCCCAGCCCCAGCCCCAGCCCCAGCCCCAGCCCCAGCCCCAGCCGGATCGTTGCCGAGGCCCCGGGTCGGCGGCCACCGTGCCCCTACCGACACCGCTTTCCACCGAACGTCGCAGGTCACAGCACTAGCTGGCCCGCCACCCCGTCCAGCCGGTCACGAGAACCTCGACGACCTCGTCGGCCGGGGGCCGGTCGGCGTACTGCCGGACGTACTTTCCGGTGAGCAGCGCGACGTACCCCGCCGCGTCCTCGGACTGGCCGGCGGGCGGCAGGACGCGGGCCCGGCCATCCGCACGCACCCACCACAGCCGGTCCCAGTCCTCGTGGTAGCCGTCGGCGAGCAGGCAGACCGCGGGATTGGCGTGGATGTTGGCCAGCCGCTTGAGGTGGGTCGACCGCTTCGGCTTGTGGTCGACGGCCATGACCACGGTGTTGCCGGCCACCGCGAAGACCACCGGCACCAGGTGCGGGCGGCCCGCGGCGTCGGCGGTGGCCAGTCGGGCGACCCGGGACGCCGCGAACCGCTCCCGGGCCTCGTCCCCGCTGAGCCCGGGCATCAGCGGAAGCGGGCCGCGACCTCGGCGAACCGGTCGAGCGTGTCCAGCACGGTCGCCTCAGGGTCGGACGGCAGGTAGAACAGTACGCGTTCCACGTCGAGCCGGGTGTATGCCTCGATCGTCTCGGGGTCCTCCGGCACCGCGTAGACCGTCACCGGGACCTGGCGGCCGGCCACGGCCCGCATCTCCTCGATCTGCGGCCCGAGTGCCTCGGGCGGGAGGCTGTTGGCGAGCCAGGCGTCGCCGAGTTCGGCGACCCGGGAGAAAGCGCCGGGGCCGCCGCCGACGAAGATCGGCGGGTGCGGCTTGCGCACCGGCTTCGGCCACGCGTAGACCGGGTCGAAGTTGACGAACTCGCCGTGGAACTCGGCCTTCTCCTTGGTCCACAGCTCAACGATGGCACGCAGCCGCTCGTTGACGAGCTTGCCGCGGGTGGCGGCGTCGGTGCCGTGGTTGGCCATCTCCTCGCGGTTCCAGCCGACTCCCACGCCGAAGACCGCACGGCCCCCGGAGATCAGGTCCAGCGAGGCGACCTCCTTGGCGGTGTGGATCGGGTCGCGCTGCGAGACCAGGGCGACGCCGGTGGCAACCAGGAGCCGTTCGGTGACAGTGGCGATGGCCGCCAGCGCGACGAAGGGGTCGAGTGTGCGGTAGTACATGTCGGGCAATTCACCGCCGCCGGGGTAGGGCGAGCGGCGGTCGACCGGGATGTGGCTGTGCTCGGCGATGAACAGCGAGTCGAACCCGCGCTCTTCGAGGGCTCGGCCGAGCGGCGCCGGCCTGATGCTCTGGTCGGTGATGAAGGTGGAGATCCCGAATTTCATGCGGCTCCTTCGTCGCTGGTTCCCGCCGGGCTCCGGAGCCCCCGGTGCGGTCACGCCGCCCCGGTGCGGCCGGGGCGTGCCCGCGGTCCATTGTCCGCGCGGGCGCGGGAGGACGGAGGTGCGGCACGCCGGGCCGCTGCCGGCGCGCCGGTCGCCGGGGGGCCCGACGCGGCATCGAATCCTCAACCCACCCCGGCCGCCACCGCTGGGTGGTGGAGCGGTCGATGGCCTGGTTCGCCGTCTGCCGGCGCCTCCACCGTCGCTACGAACGCAAAGCCGACCACTTCCTGGCCTTCTCAAGCATCGCCTGCACACTTGTCTGCTACCGCCGCCTTACCAAATGAGATGACTTCTTTGAACTCCTGGCGGTTCGCGGGCGCGGGCGCAGATCGTCGCTGGTTCGAGCGGCGAACTCGCCCCTAGGGTCGGCCAAAGCCGCCATCGCCGCGCGGGTTGGGGCACGACCACATCCAGGAATCGGCAAACCCGTGCGCTTCCGACCGAACCTGCCTAATGGTGCGGAAAGAGAACTATGGCGATGCCGAGCAACGAGCGGGCGTGCTCCCGGATGATGTCGGAGACGGTATGACGATGTGTGCGCGACGCGCGGAACGGCTCGTGGGAATTCTCGCCCTCGGCGGTCTGATCGTCTCGTGCGGGCATCCGGGAATCGGCAGTCGTCCTGGCCGGGAAAACGCCGACAGGGACCCGATCACTTATGTCCAGGGCAAGGACAACACAGGCGACCTAAAACATCGTCGCGCGTTGGAATGCCCTGCATCCGGACCAGAAGCAGTCCCAGACCGTGCTGGAGCAGATCCGGGTGCCTCGCCTCGGCCCAGGCAGGCCGCGCACCAAGCCGGACAAGGTTCGCGCGGACAAGGCGTACGCCTCTCGCGCAGACCGCGCCTACTTGCGCGGACGTGGCATCAGCTGCACCATCCCTGAGAAGCGCGACCAAGTCCTCAACCGCAAGAAGCTCGGCTCGCGCGGCGGTCGCCCGTCGAAGTTCGACAAGGCTGACTACCAGTGCTGATCGTGGACGACACCGGGTTCTTGAAGAAGGGTGTCCGGTCGGCGGGGGTGCAGCGGCAGTACTCCGGCACCGCGGGCCGCACCGAGAACTGCCAGGTCGGAGTCTTCCTCGCCGATGCTGCTCCGCTCGGACGCACGCTGATCGACCGCCGGTTGTATCTGCCGACCTCGTGGACCGACGACCGGCGGCGGTGTCGGGATGCGGGCATCGGCGATGAGGTCGGCTTCGCCACGAAGGTCGCCATCGCCAAGGAGACGGTCCGCCGCGCGATCGCCGGCAACATCCCGTTCCGATGGGTGACCGCGGACGCCGGCTACGGCTACAGCAAGGGCTGGCGTTTCGAACTCGAGCAGACGGACGTCTTCCACGGTGCTGGAGCCGTTGTTGCAGAAGGTCGCGAGGGCGGGGCGGCCGGCCTCGGCGGCGGTTGATCGACGGCATACGGTTCCGGGTCCGTACCGGTGTTCCGTGGTGGGATGTGCCTGTCGGGTACGGGCCGTGGGGCCGGGTCTACGACCTGTTCCGCCGGTGGCAGCGGGAGGGCGTTTGGCACCGGGTCCTCGCCCGGCTGCAGTCCCTGGCCGACGCGAAGGGTGCGATCGTGTGGGACCTGAGCGTCGACTCCACGGTGTGCCGTGCCCATCAGCGTGCGGCCGGGGCTCGTCGGCAGGGTGACCCTGCAGAAGGAACCGCCGGGCGGCGTGTTCACCGAGCCTCTTGACCATGGGCTGGACCGCTCACGTGGCGGGTTCACCACCACATTGCACCTGGCAGTCGGGCAGGAGCAGAAGCCCACGGTGATTACGGCAGGGCAGCGCGGCGACTCGCCGCAGTTCGAGCCCGTACTCAGACATGCAGGATAGGCCGGTAGATGAGCTCTTGGGTGCGGCCATCGAGCGTCCGGCTCTCAATCAGCTCGAGATCGAAGTCGGCCGCACCCTGGAAGATAGGGTCTACTCCTGTCTGGCCGTTGATCACGGGGAAGAGAGTCACCTGGACGCGGTCGACCAGACCGGCGGCCATCAGCGCCCGGTTCAGCGACAGGCTGCCGTGCGAGAGCAACGGCACCTCGGATTCCTCCATGAGCCGGGCGACGATGTCGACGGGGTCGCCGCTCACGACGGTCGCGTCCGGCCAGTCGAGGGGTGCTTTCAGCGTGGTCGACACCACCGTTGCCGCCATGTTTCCCATCCGGGTGACCCAGGGGTCACTCAGCTCGGACTCCTCGATGCCCGACGCCAACATCTGCGTGTGCGCCCGATACGTGTTGGCCCCGAAGACCATCCGCTGCTCCTGGTTGTGTGTAGGTAGCGGTCACGATGGTCTCCTCGAGTCCGGTTGATCGGGTTGAAGAGACAGACCGGAAACGACGGCCAAACTCATCGCTGCTCGACTTACCGCAGCCAGAAGGCGGCGTGGTCAAGTGGTCGGCGACACGGCGGGGGAGAGAAGAGCGTGGTACGCCGATCCACAGGTCTTGACTATTCCTCCCCTCCGCGCAGGCGGAGTGGTCGGACTGGGTGACTCGCCCGCGTTCGCCGCATACAGGGAACGCCCACCCGCTGTAATGCTCGGGGTCAAGGAGCAGTACAGCTCGGCCTGGGATGGGTTCGGTGCTGATCCGATCGAGTACCCGGGAGCGCAATGCCGCGCACATCGACGCAGGCGAAGCCCTGTTCGCGGGGATCATCGACCGCTTCCGTCCCGCAGCCTGACACGACACGGCCCCCTCCCCAGGTCTAGCGGGGAGGGCTGCACGTGCGTGAGGGTAGCCCTCGGCGTCCCGCGACCATCAGGCACGGTGCTCTCGCCCGCTCTGGCTGGGTGTCAGCGCTGCCTGAGCGGGCGCCAAGTCGCCCGCTGCCCATCTCCCGGGTAGTAGACCTCGCGCGTGTCGTCTTCCGGATGCTCGCGGCCCACGATGGCGTCAAGCTCGTATCGCACGGACTCCAGGATCCTCAGGGCCTCTATCAGCAAGTGCTCCGGTACGGCTTCCGGTCCCGCTTGCGGGTAGGCGGCGGCGAGTTGGGCGCTCCGCTTCTGCAGCTCTTCTCGGACGCCGGCCAGGGCTGTGGCGAGGTCTTGGTGCTCCTCCAACGTCAGCCTCGGCTCCATGGGCTTCTCCTTTGGGTGGCGTTACGGGCGGGTGCCGGGCTAATGATGCAGTACCCGTTCGGCAGCCTCCGCCCTGCGCGATGCGGTACCCACCCGCAGCGTGCAATCGGGGGCCGCCTCGGGGAGGACGCGTCATGCCCGCCATCTGGAGTGGAACCCCCACTTTCGGCTTGGTCGTGATTCCGGTCCAGGTGGAGCCGGCCGTCCACTCCCACAGGGTGGGCTCCGGCAGATCCACCTGGATGGCCACGGGCGGGTGCGGAACCGGTGGGTGTCCGAGGTGGAGTTGGACGACCACCCGCATCCGCTGGGCATGGACGAGGTCGGCCGGGCGTATGAGACGCCGAACGGGACGCTGGTGCCGATCAGCGACCGGGAGCTGGACGACCAAGATGGACAGGGATGGAGGGAAACGCGCGGAGCTGTGGCTTGGGCCGGTGCGGGTCAGGGCTTGGACCGCCTCGAACAGCGCTGGGCATGGCGCCCGGCCCTGCTGCTAGCTGCGGCGTTCTCGGTGGTCTTCTCGGCCGGCGGGCGATCGTCCTCGCTGACCGGTGGCAGGGCTGCGGGCAGGCAGCCGCGGTGGGCAGAGGCGATGTCCTGAACTCGGCGGGACAGGCCCTGCCAGAGGTGAAAGCGGCCGCTGACCTGCACGACTTCCGGGGTACCGGCTGTGACGCCCTGCCGGTAGGCGAGGGAGCCGTCACGGCAGGCGACCTCGACGCCCGGGTGTTCACGGAGCCAGCGGCCGAGCTGTTCCGCGTCACGTCCTTCCCAGAGGGTGATTGGGAGCCGGGTGGAGGCGTCGACGAGGAGGGTGCCGTAGGTGCCGCCGTGAAGATTCGAAGCATCCGGTATCCGCCGCGGCCAGCCAACACCACGCCGATGTCCTCCACCAGGCGCTGCAGTCGTGGTGTCCGCCGCTGGTAGCGCACATTCAGACCCGGTACTTGCTCGGCGAAGGTCGCCTTCGGGCAGGTCGTGTTCTCGCAGTACAGGCGGCGTACGGACAGGTCGATGCGCAGAGGGCGGCCTGCGAGAGTGACGTCGACCAGGCGCCGTGCGTAACGGCTGTGGCACCACTCGCTGAGCCGGCCACATTCCGTGGAGCCCGCTGGCTCACCGGATCTCGTGCGGGCGCGGACCGCCACCACCGCCCGACCGTGGCACCGCGATGATCTCCGCCTACGAAAATCTTGCCAGCGCCCTGAACGTGGTCAACCCCGTACAGGTGAACGCGCTCAGCTGATGATGCGCTGACCACAAGGCTCTCGTCAGTCCGCAATGGACCGTCGCCGGTGCCGGGCGGCCGGGCGGCCGGGCACTTCTCATGCCACCTTGACGACAACCTTGCCCGCGGCGTGGCCGTTCTCGACGGTGGCGAGGGCGGACGGAGCGTCGGAGAGCGGATGGACCGCGGTGATCACGGGCCCGAGGACTCCGTCAAGGGCCAGCCGGGCCGACCGCTCCAGGTTCTCCCGGTCAAGGCGACGCTCGACGAAACGCCCACCGAGATCAGGCACCGACATATCACCCACAGCGATGACCTGGCGGGGATCCCTGGCCAGCGGAGCGACCGTCCGCAGCGAGGTGCCTCCGACCAGGTCGACGATCCCGTCGAAGCCGTCCGGAACCAGTTCGCGTGCCGCGGCGACGACGTCCTCGGCGGTGTAGTCGATGAACCGCACCCCGATGGCCTCGGCGTGCTCGCGTTTGGCGGTACTCCCGGCGCCGATCACACGCAGCTCCCGCCCGATGGCCAGCCGGGCGACGGCGAGGCCGACCCCGCCCCCGACCCCGTTGACCAGGACCGTGGCACCGGCCGGGAGACCGAGTTGGTCGAGCACGTCCACCGCGGTCGTCCCGGCCACCGGCAGAGTTGCCGCCACGGTCGCGGACAGCCCCTGCGGGATGCGCGCGGTGTTCGGCGCGGACAGCACCGTCGTCTCGGCGTAGGTGCCGGCGCCGGTGAATGCGAAGCCGAAGACCGCGTCACCCACCTCGAGCCCATCGACGTCCTCGCCCAGGGCGAGAACGGTTCCTGCTGCCTCCATACCCAGCACGCGGGGAAACGGACGCCCGCCGTCGAGCCCGTCGACCAGACCCGAGCGCAGCATGTGGTCGAGGGGATTGACCCCGGCGATGTCGACCCGGATCAGCACCTCGCCGCGACCGGGGACGGGATCGGGACGATCGAAGAACTCCTGCACCTCAGGGCCGCCATACCTGCCGAAACCCCATGCCTGCCCCATCTTCCGCCGCCTCTCGTATGACCGACCCGGGTGATTCCGGGTGTTGTCACCATCCTCACCTCTGACATTGATGTAAGAGGCAACCGGATGAGATGCAGGTCACAGCATCAGGCCGACTGCGCCACCGGTTCCGCGTCCGTGGACAGCTCCGCCCGGTACCGGCTGTTGGCCCGGATCAGCACGTCAAGTGCATCCCGGGTCTCGATCAGGTGCGCGATGTCAGCGTCGATCCGGTCGCGCTCGCGCATCATCGCCGTGAACGTCTCCTCGGCGACGCCCAGGTCACCCGGGACGTCCACACACGGCAGCACAGTCGCGATCACCCGGCTGGACATACCCGCGTCGAACAGCTGTCGGATAAGCGACACGCGCTGGACCGCCGCAGCGGAATAGTGACGCTGCCCGGTATCGGAGCGTGAACTAGTCAGCAGGCCTTGCTCTTCGTAGTACCGCAATGAGCGCGGACTCGCGCCCGTGCGCTTGGACAGCTCGCCGATCCGCATTCCTGAAAGCCTACGCTCGCGTGCTCCAGGTTCAGACCGCCGGCGAGCCATGGGCACCCACGGACACCGCCACGGCCGCAGGCCCGCGCCAGGGTCCACCGCTGCTCCACGACCTCACCCAACACCGCGAAGGAACTCCACCCCGGCAACGGCCCAGCCCGCCGGCGAAGACCAGCGGCTGGGCGCCTTCGACGATCATGCGCACATAACAGGAGAAACGGCGCATAGCCCAGCACGTGGCCGGAACGGGGAAGCCGGTCAGGCGTCGGCGCGGTCGCGGGGCGCGCTGCCGCGCAGTTGCCCGTTGATGCGCTGGGCCTCTTCGAGCTGGTCTTCGAGGATGACGATGCGGCAGGCGGCTTCGACGGGGGTGCCCTGGTCGACGAGTTCGCGGGCGCGGGCGGCGATGCGCAGCTGGTAGCGGGAGTAGCGCCGGTGGCCGCCCTCGGAGCGCAGCGGGGTGATCAGGCGGACTTCGCCGATGGCGCGCAGGAAGGCCTGGGTGGTGCCGAGTATCTCGGCGGCCCGGCCCATGGTGTAGGCGGGGTAGTCGTCGTCATCGAGCCGGTTGAACGAGTCGTCCGCTGTCATCGCGCCTCTCTGTGGGACACGCATGGAGGGGCCCCGGCGCGATGTGCGCCGGGGCCCCGAAGGAACTGCTACACCATCTGCCGGCCCTGATATCGCGCCGGCCTCGTGTTTCCGCTGACCCGACCGCAATGCTGCCGGGGGCGCGGGGATCGCGGTTGCTCGACCGGAGACCACCTCACTCACGATGTCCTGCGGTACCCGGGCTCAGGATGTCTGCCCGGGCGATCCCGATGATGCTTGGGCTCCTCCGTCCTTCCCTCTACTGACCGATGTTGCTACTGCTGTGGTTCTGCGAACTGCTCGTGCTACTGGTGATGCGAACTGCTGGTGGCCGTGATAGCGCCACTCCTTCGGCAGCCAGCCCCGTTGCCCGTCGTGCGTCTGCTCTGGCTTCGAAACTCCACCGCCGCACCGTCCTGCGTGTACTGCTGCCTGGCAGTTCGTCTCTGCCGGGCCCTTCTCGATCTCGCCTACGAGAGAAACCATAACCACACCACAACCCAATGTCTACTCCGGCCACGACAGATTTCTGCGTGTCCGGCGGCCCACCGCCAGCTTGCGCCCGTGCGAGTGCAGCGGAAGCTCGGTATCCGTCGCGGTTGAACTGCTGTACCGGCACCTACGCGCCCTGCCCGACCTGCCACGGCGCCCGGTACAACGCCGAAACGCTGGAGATCACCTAGGGTCCCCGACCCCCGGGGACGGCCGTGCCCCGGTTGATCGTGATCGAGGAACGCGGCCGGCTGGCCGTCGAGGTGGCCGCGGTCACGCTCGGGGAGATCCTCGCGGAGTGGAAGACCTACCTGGGCACCCGCAGCTTCACGCTGCTGCACCAGATCCTGGAGCAGCTCCGCGAGATCACCGACCCCTCCATGCGGTGGATCCCGGGCGCCCCGAGCCGCCCGCATCCGATTCCCGTTCGTCCCGGGAGCGCCGGGACCGGCAGACGCGCTCGCCGACCGGCGCTGCGTAGCTGCGTGCTGCGCCGGATCGACGCCGAGGGCATGCACGAGCGGATCATCGACGCGGCCGTCGAGTGGTACGCCGTACTGACGGATGTGTTCCATCTGAACCTGGGCGGTGTCGACGCCTCCGCACGGGCCCGCTGTGGCACCGGGTCCGCACCGGACACCAGGAGTGGGAGGCTTCGAGACAGCGTGTAACCACGCTCTGACGGCAGGCGCGGGACGAGCCGGACGAACTCGCCGGCACAGCTGAGAATCAGACATCTGGGCTGGGAACCAACAGCTCGCACAGCCTTTGCGGGACCGCTTGGGCTTCAGCCCTGTGAATTCGGTTTCCAGTCCTGTACGAGGAGCCCGAGGACTACCTCGTCCAGGAACTTGCCCAGCAACCACGCCGAGGAGCGCAGTACGCCCTCGCGGACAAAGCCTTTGTGTTCGGCGGAGCGCAGCATGGCGTAGTTGTCCGCCAGTGTCTCGATCTGCAGCCGCTGCAGGCCGCGGACCACGAAACCGTAGTAGCAGAGCGTCGCCACAACGTCTGTGCCGTAGCCCTTACCGCGTGCCGCCGACAGCAGACCGAGGCCGATATGGGCGGACCGGTGGTGGTTGTCGATGCCCCACAACGTTGCGGTGGCGGCCAGGGAGCCCTTCGAATGAGATCGGCCGCCACGGCCCGGCCTCGGCCCGCGCGGAGTTGACCTCGTCGTTGTAAAGCTCGGTCCGCAGGGTGGGGGATGTCGTCCTCGTGCCGAGCCCTCAGCCCGATCTTGCTGCCCTTTAGCATGCAGGCTTCTTGTCCGACTTGACTCGCCTACGGCAAAACGAATACATGGCCAGGCCGAGTTGACGCGGTGGCGGCAGCACACACCTAACGAACGCGCACAACCCCTCCTCGCGCTTGGCCAGTCCCTCCCCGGACCCGGCACCTCATCCCAGTGACGGTCCAGCCGCCAGGAGATCACCTGCCACAGCGGGTACAGCCGGCGCCGGCCTCGGCAAGGTCGTCATCGCGGAGGCGGAGCGCTTCGCCCGCGACGAATGGGGCGCCGCCGGGATGCACATGACGGTGATCTCGGTCCGCGAGGACCTGACGGGGCCGCTACAGCCGCCCCGCCGCGGTGATCCGCCGCAGGAAGTCCTGGGTGCGCGACTCGCGCGGCGCACCGAAGACCTCGGCCGCGGTGCCGCGTTCCAGCACCACCCCGCCGTCGAGGAAGCACACCTGGTCTGCCACCTCGCGTGCGAAGGCCATCTCGTGGGTGGCGATCACCATCGTCATGCCCTGCTCCTTCAGGTCACGGACCACGGCCAGGACCTCGCCGACCAGTTCGGGGTCGAGCGCGGCCGTGACCTCGTCGAGGAGCAGCAGCCGTGGCCTAGTGGCGACCGCCCGCAGGATCGCCACCCGCTGCTGCTGTCCGCCGCTGAGCCGGTCCGGGTACTCCCCGGCGCGGTCGGCCAGGCCCAGCCTGCCCAGCAGCTCGCGCGCACGCTCTTCCGCCTCGGCCCGCGGCACCTTGTGCACCCGGCGCGGTGAAAGGGTGATGTTGTCCAGCACGGTCATGTGCGGGAAGAGGTTGTATGACTGGAAGACCACGCCGATCCTGCGGCGTACCGCGTCCTGGTCGGCGCGCGGGTCGGTGATCTCCGCGCCGTCCAGCAGGATGGCGCCGTCATCGACCTCCTCCAGGAGGTTCACGCAGCGAAGCAGCGTCGACTTGCCGGAGCCCGAGGCGCCGATGAGCGCGGTCACGGTGTGGGCGGGCACGTCCAGGGTGATGTTCCGCAGCACCAGGGAGCCGCCGTAGGTCTTGCGCACCGACTCCAGGCACAGCACCGGCGGGTCCGCCGGCGCGGGCACGGCGTCCTTCGCCGGCGGGTCGGCGGTCATACGGTGCCGCCCTGCGACTGGCGCCGGTTCATCCGGGCGGTCACCCAGTCGGTAAGGCGCGTCATGGGGATGGTGAGCGCCACGAAGATCACTCCAGCGATGACGTAGGGCGTGTAGTTGAAGGACCGGGATGCGACGATCTGGGCCGCCGCGACCGCGTCCACCGCACCACCGATGGAGACAAGACCGGTGTCCTTCTGCAGCGACACCAGGTCGTTGAGCAGCGGCGGCACGACCCGGCGCACGGCCTGCGGCAGCACCACGTACCGCATGGTCTGGGCGCTGGTCAGGCCCAGCGAGCGGGCCGCGGCGCGCTGGCTGGGGTGCACGGTCTCGATGCCGGCTCTGAACACCTCGGCCACATAGGCGGTGTAGGTCAGGCACAGCGCGAAGCCGCCCAGCACGACCGGGTCGTTGGGGACCCCGTTCAGCCGCAGCGCGGGCACTCCGAAGACGACGGCGAGCAGGCAGATGATCAGCGGCAGCCCGCGGAAGAAGTCCACGTATGCCGTGGCAAGGGCGCGCAGCGGGAAGAAGACCGGGCCGCGCAGCGTACGGACCACGGCCACCAGCAGCCCGGCGACCAGCACGATCGCGCCGCACACCACCATCAACTGGACGTTCAGCCACAGCCCATGGAGCACGTCTGGCAGTGACTTCCTGGCGTAGTGCCAGTTGAAGAAGGTCTCCCGGGTGCGCGACCAGCCCGGTGAACTGACCACCAGCGCGACCAGCACGGCCGCTGTCGCGAGCGTGCTGCCGGTCGCCAGCAGGCCGGCCCGGCGGGTCCTGGCGCGCCGGAAGCGCTCCCGTTCGATCCGCCGGGCGGACGGCTGGTAGAGGTCCGGCGGGGCCGGGTCGTCCCGGACCGTCATGACAGCAGCGGTGCGTCGACCGCGTCGGAGAGCCACTGCTTCTCCAGGGCGGCGAGCGTGCCGTCGGTGCGCAGCGCGGTGACGGCCTTCGACACGCACGCGGTCAGCCGGCCGCCCTTGTCGAGCACCAGCCCGAACTGCTCGGGCGTGCCGCCGGTGGCGGCGAACTGCCCCACCACCTTGGCGTCCTGAACCTCGGCGCCGGTGATGTAGAAGGCGGTGGGCAGGTCCACCACGATCCCGTCCACCTGGCCGTTCTTCAGCGCGGCGACGGCCAGGTCGTTGCGCTGGAAGGCGGCGGGCTTCTTCGACGGCTTCACCACGTCGGTGATGGTGTCCAGACTCGTGGTGCCGATCTGCGCGCCCAGCTTGGCGTCCTTGAGGTCGGCGATCGAGTGCGCGTCGGCGATCTTCGACCCCTTGCGGGCGATCACCGCCTGCCGTACGTCGTAGTAGCCGGGCGAGAAGTCGACGGTCTTCTTGCGGTCGGCGTTGATCGAGACCTGGTTGATGTCGAAGTCGAAGCTCTTCGCGCCGGGCGCGAAGGCTGAGTTGAACGGCACGGTCTTCCAGGTCACCTGGTCCGCGGTGTAACCGAGCTGCTTGGCGACGGCGTAGGCGACCGCCGACTCGTAACCCTTGCCGTTGGAGGGTTTGTTGTCGGAGAACCAGGGGTCGTACGCCGGGTTGTCGGTGCCGATGGTGAGGGTGCCGGCGGAGTGGGTGGGCAGCGCGCCCGACGGGCAGGCGTCGGCTGCGGTGGTGGACGCCGAGCTTCCGCCGCCGGGCGACGACGGCGTGTCGGACGCCGTGGAGTCGTCCTGCGGGGAGCAGCCGGCGAGCGCGAGGACGAGTGCGAGTGGGGCGACGGCCGCGAGGGCGGCGCGGTTCCGGGACAGTCGGATCACGGGACGCATGGCGGGACCTTGGCATCCCGCGCGGCGCCTGTCCACGCGATTCGGGTCGTTGTCCGGATGGCGGACGTTTGTGTCCGCGGCATTGCGCGTACGGTCGCCATCGCCGAGGCCAGCTAAGGAGGGCGTGTGCGTCTCCGGGACCTCCACGACATGCACCGGGTGTCCGACAAGGGGGAGGCCGTGTCAGCACCGCTCATGCTCCGTAGCCTCGCGCATTATGCTCCTCGTTCCAGGCCGGGAGTTCACTCTGCCACGGTGCTGGCGGTGCGGGATGACGAGCCGCGTTCTGAAACGGCCAGCGGAACCACCCGACACCGAAGCAGCGCTCTTGTCCGCCGCTCGCACCCCAAGCTAACGTCGCGCTACCGATACCACTTTCCACCGAACGTCGCAGGGGCGAGGTTGTCGGTCCCCGCCGCCGAGGTCGTGGACACCCACGCGATCGGCCGCGGCACGACCGGCGCGGTGGGAGCGGTGCATCCCGACGGCGGATCGCGGCACCGCCGAACCCTGCGCTCGGCGGAAAGTACACGGGCGCCGAACAGCACGAGACCTACCCGCGTCACCCTCAACCTGCTCGACCAGCTGTCCGCCTACGTTCCCACGCGGCCGGGGGCGTACGTGCGGATCTCCTCGGACTGGCCCACGCCTGCCCCGACTGCATCGGCCGTCTTTGACCGGATGGGCGAGTGCGAGGCTGCGGACTGGTCCCGGCTCGCCATATCCGCCGTCATGCCGAGGACGGGCCCAAGGAGCGGATGAGGTGGCGTCAGCTCGACTCCCAGGCCGGGCGAGCGCGGTTCGGGCGGCGGCCTCCCTCCCGCCGGCGCGCCCCGGGGCCCGTGGCCGGCGTTCCGGCCGGACGTCACGTAGGCCGGGATGGAGAGCTCACGTCACACGCTGGCGTCCCCACGGCTGCCCTTGCGGAACCCGGCCTCCGCAAGGGCCTGGCCCTTCGCCCGGTGGGCACCTGGGTGCAGAGCAGTCCCGCCACCTTGCGGTCGAGCCGCGAACGACGGTAGTAACGGGGCGAGCAGCCTCCAGAGCTCATCAGGGACCAGATGCTTCGACAGATCAGCACTCACGACCGGCATCATGCCGCTCGAACATCAAGCATCAAGTCACGGGGGACAGCCTTCTATGCCTCGACTGATGCGGCCGATCTGGCGGCCTGCTCGATCTTCGCGCAGTAGGAGGTGCGGGCGTCCTCATCGATCTGCATCTCGTGTTCGGGGCGCATCCCGGTTCGGCCGTCCACGCCTTCGCGCAGGATGTCGGCGTGCCCGGCATGCCGGTTGGTCTCGCCGAGGACGTGGACCAGGATGGCGAACAGGTTCGTGTTGGCATAAGGCTCCGGCCACCACGGCACATGGCCCGGGGCGTCGAGGGCAAGCTCGTCGATCGTCGCGTCTGAGTGTTCCCACGTCCGCCGGTAGGACTCGATGATCTGATCGCGCGCCTCGTCCTCAGCCGCCCACAGATCGCTGCCGTCGTGGTCCTGCCACCGGGGCAGCCGTTCTGGGGACGGCCGGTCGAAGACCTCGCCCAAGTACCTGGCCTCGACGCTGGCCACGTGTTTGACCAGGCCGAGGAGGTTGGTCCCGGTCACTGTCAAAGGTCGGCGAGCATCGTATTCGGACAGGCCGTCGAGCTTCCAGAGCAGCGCCTTGCGGTCCCGCCGCAGTCGCCCGTGCAGGGTGGCCTTCGCGAATTCATCGATCATGCGGCATGAGCCTGCCATGGGTTACTCGTGGCCTCAAGATCCCGTTCGTGGACCGCAAGGACCGGCAGTGCTGAGGGCCCGGCCATGGCCACCGCCCCGAGCTACTGAAGAAGCTCACGGAACTCGCCACGTGAGGAAGCCTCTTAGGCCTGTGGATTGGCTTCGGGTCGAGGCGTAGCTTCCGAATAATCCTGTGATGGTTACCGAGAAGGCCCGCGTCGGCACGACCATGACGATCGCCGGCGGCGGCTATCCAGGAACGTCGATCGCGGCTGAGCAACTGTCCTGCGGCCCCTGAGATCGGACTACAGAAGGTGGACGTGGCCACCGTCAGGCTGCGAACCCGGGCCCTGTCCACGCTGCTCAATGTCAGCCTGTTGGGCCGTCAGTCATCTGGCAAGAGCTTCCTGATCAGCGGCCTCCAAGGCGGTCTGGAGTACCTCCAGGTGAGTGACGGCGACGGCGGGTACGCCGATAAGTACCTCGGTATCCTGCCCTCCTCGCCCACGCCCACCACGGCGTGCCCGTCCACCGTCGTGCCCGTCCACCGTCGTGCCCGTCGCGGTGGACGCGACTGAAGGCGCCTCTGGTCGTGGCCTGCTACGGGTTCGGTTCGCCGATTCGGCCGACCGGGGGTGGGTGGAGATCGGTACCGATCTCCCCCCAGGTGTCATCGCCGCCTACGGTGCGTCGGACGGCGACGTGACCAACCGCAAGCGCGAACACATCAATCTCCGTGTTGCCGAGATCGAACTGGTGGTCTCCCAGACCCTTCTTCCCGTCAAGTTCTTCGACCTTCCGGGAGCTGAGGCGCCGGACGCGACGCACGAGGAGATCATGCGGAAGGCGTGGGCCCAAGCGGACTGTTTCGTCTACGTCAGCCAGGGGACCGCCACCCTCACGTCCAACGAGCTGGCCCTGATCAAGGACCTGTACAACCACCACCTGCAGACCCGCAAGCGCGTCCTGTGGGTTCTGACCGGAATCGACCGCGCCCATCAACTCGGCAACGACAACCGGCCGGCCTGGCGAGCGACCCTGGCTTCGAACAATGCCTACCTGCGGGAGCGTTTCGGAAGCGCTCCGGGAACTCCGGACACCTTCGTCGGCCAAGGATTCGTGGCCGTGTCGCCCGCCTGGGAGGCGCAGGCCGCCTTTGCCGAGAACGAGGGAAACATCACGGCCGCTGCCAGAAGCCGTGACGCGAGCCGGATGAACGTGCTCCGCGACCAACTGACCGACCTCATCGACAGCGGTGCCGGACAGCGGCACCTGGCCAAGATCGCCGAGGAGACGCGATACCTGCTGCGCCGCAGGCACCGGCCAATCGCCGACATGGTCGCCACGCACCAGTTTGGGTGCTGAGGGTGAAGGTGCTCAGCTCGTGCCGCCCGAGGCGCTCGACTTCAACGAGTTGCTCTCCACCACGCCCGAGCGGAGGACGCACGACGTCTACGGCCTGGTCCAGGCCGCAGCCGCTACGGTTGGTGCGGCCGGGCCGATCATCGGCGGGGTTGCTTGGGTGATGGGCAGCCTCTCTCTTGCCGCCGTCGCCCTGCCGGTCGGCATCGCCGTTCTCGGAAGCGCCGCCGTCGTTGCGGGCGGCAAGGCCCTGAGGGGCCGCAAGACGAATATCGAGCGCAACCGAGTGGAGCGCAAAGAGAAGATCAAGCAACAAGCTACCGCCGCGGAAACCGACTTCGCCGCGATCACCCATCAGCAGGGACACCTGCTGATCGACGCGATCGACACGCACATCGATCATTACAGAACCCGTCTCCAGGCCGCCTTGGAGCAGGTGACCCACCGGGTCGACTCCCCGGACATGGTGTACAGCCGCGAGGTGGTCACTCGCCTGGACCCAGTGAGTCGGAAGGCTGACGCGCTCATCAACAACCTCGAAGACTTCGAGGAGCAGACGCGCAGGTGAAGCGAAGGAGCAACGCGGCACACCGGTCGGGCACGTCCCATCTGCTGTCGAGCAGACTGACCGCCCCGTCGTCCTGTGGGTTCGGGAAGTCGTCGTCTAAACGGAGTAAGACGACCTGTTCCTCCAGTTAGATGCCGGCGAAGCTCCCCCTGCGGCGCGGACACCCTGGTCACCGTGGGACGCCGTCCTCGCCGCGCGGATCGTGTGGGCCTGGGACGCCACGCGGGGCCCGGGTCTCACCGGGCCGCCAGCGACGACGAGACGTGCAGCGCCAGCTCCGTGCGGTTGCGCAGGCCCAACTTCCCCAGCAGGTTCGACACGTGGTACTTCGTCGTGCGGACGGTGATGCACAGGCTCTCCGCGATGGCCGCGTTCGACAGGCCTCGCGAAACCAGCCGGAGCACCTCCGCCTCACGCGGCGTGAGCCCCTCCCCATCCCCCACGGTCTCGTCGCACGCCGGTGTCGGCAGACCGGCGACGTAGTCGAACAGCCGGCCCGCCAGGCCGGGCGAGATGTGCGGTTCACCGGCGGCGATCGAGCGGATCGCCCGGGGGATGTCCTGGGGCGGCGCGTCGTGGCCGGTAATCCCCCGGATCCCGGCCCGCGCCGCCGCGGTCACCCACCCGGGCTCGTCCTCGGCCACTATCAGCAGCACGCTGGCCGGTCGTACGCCGCCCGACGTGAGCAGGGCGTCGAGATCCCCGCGGTGCGGTGTCGCCTTCCCGGCGTCCAGGACGACCACATCCGCGTGCCGACAACGCAGTTGGCGTGCGGCCTGGCCGATGCTGTCGGCGCGGCCGATCACCTCCAGGTCCGGCTGCGCGGCCACCGCGGTGTCGAGCCGCACGCCGAGGGACCAGGCGGCGACGAGGAAGACCGACACGCGGCTGCGCCGGCGCGAGTAGCAGCAGCTGAAGCGGCAGCCGGACGAGCCGGCATGGGGTGAACGCACAGCAGAACACCGCCCTCGTGGTCGTGTTCGACGGTTCGGGTGTCCGGGACGGTCGTGAACCGGGTCGGCGTGGTCCTGACGTGGGCTTCCTGCCGACACCCAGCAGCATGTGCCGGCGCCGCCCGTGCGCGCATCCGTAGTTTTGCGCAGACGAATACGCAATCCGGGTGCTCCGCGCGGTACTTGACGCCAGATCGCGGTCCTCCGGCCGCCCGGTCAGCCCGCCGTCCCCGGTGCTCCGGCGCCGCCCCCCGTGCCGGCGGACGGTGCGGTCGTCCGCCGGCCGCCCGCGTACTCGTTCGCCTCACCGGCCGCGTCCGGCCCAGCGCCCATAGTGCGCTCCTCGCCGGACCAGCGGGTCGTCAGCCGTACGGCCAGCACGGAGGCGGTGGCCAGGCCCAGGGCCAGCGCCAGCCAGCCCCAGGCTCCCGGGGCCGCGATGACGGCCGTCAGTAGCAGGGGGGCGACGGCGTTGCGCGCCACGGACCCGAGGCTGAAGAACGACAGGTATCTGGCGTGCCGGTCGGCGGGTGACAAGGCGTAGGACAGGCCCCACGCGCCTGCCTGCTGGCGCATCTCCGCGCCCGCGTGGGCGACCACCGCCACGGCGAGGAGTGCCAGGCCCGCACCGCCGGGCACCACCGCCATGCAGCCGAGCAGCACCGCCGCGACCGCGAGCAGCGCACCCGACTGGCCCAGCGCCCGCCCCGCGCCGCGCGTCCGATCAGCGCCCTTCGACAGCCGCACTTGCAGCAGTACTACGGTCGCGGTGTTGCCCACCACAAGCGCCGGCAGCACCCAACTGGGCAGCGTCGTACGGGTGGTGATCCACAGGGGGATGCCGATGGTCAGAACGGGCGCGTGCAGGCCGAGCACGGCGCACAGCGCCGTCGCGGTGACGAAGCGGCGGTCGTGCAGCAGCGTGAACCGGCGGGTGCGCGCGGGCGCCGGGCGGGCCGCCGCCGGATCGGCGGCCACGCCCGGGCGGCGCAGCAGCAGTGTCCCCGCGCCCAGGTAGCTGACGATGTTCCCCACGACGATGGTGACGAGGCCGTTGGTGGAGTGCACGGCCAGCGCGAGGGCGGCCAGCCCGGCACCGGCCGACATCCCGGCGTTCTGCGTCACCCGGACCCGGGCCATGGTGGCCACCCGGCTCGCGGCATCCAGTTGCCCCGCCAGCGTCTGCAGCATCGGGATCGCCGACCGCTCGCCTGCCGTGATGACGCACAGCAGCACCAGGACCACGGCCTCGGGCGGCCGCAGCAGGAGCAGGGCGTAGGCGAGCGCCCGCGCGGCGTGCAGACCCACCAGCATGGGCCGGGCGCCGATCCGCTCGGCCAGCAGGCCGAGCGGGACGAGCAGCAGGAACGCCACCACGCCGGCCGCGGACAGGAATCCGCCGACCATCAGATTCGGCAGCCCGACGAACCGGGTCAGGACGACCACCGAGACGCCCAGGTACGCGCCGGAGCCCAGGCTGTCCACGAGGGCGGCGACGACGACCGGCGAGCCGTAGCGCCGCAAGGCGGACGCCGCCCTCGGCATCAGTAGTACTCGCGCATCAACTCGACCGACCAGTCCGGCTGGCGCACCTCACCGCGTGGCGCGAACTCGGCCAGGTACGGCTTGACGTCGATGACGGGGGTGCCGTCGATCGCGTCCAGGCCGCGCACCAGCAGCCGGGTGCCGTCCACTTTCAGCAGCTCGCACCGCGAGACCCCCAGCCGGTTCGGCCGGTTCTTCACCCGCTGCGCGAACACCCCCGCACGCGGCCAGTCGGTGTTGCCCCGCGGGTGCCGGGCGCCCAGGTGCACCGCGTCGGGGGCCACCTTGTGGAAGAGGAAGACGACCTCCAGGTGGCTGAAGCCGTCGAGGCCGGCCACCGCCTCCGGCCCGAAAACCTCCGCGTCGAGCACGATGTCCGCCTCGACACCGCCCCAGTGGTCGTCGGTGATCTCCGTCCGTGGGCTGGAGACGGTGCCGACGGGGGTCAGCGTGTAGGTCGTGCCGGTGCCTGTCATCGGTCTCCCCTTGCGTTGTCCGAAGCTGTCACGGCGTCCCCGGACGGCGCGGTGTCCCAGCGCGCCGTCACCCCGCGGGTGAACAACTCGCCGGAGCGCACCCGCCGGTCGGCGACGTACACCTCGTCGAGTGGGCAGTCCAGCACCTTCGCCAGGTACTCGGCAACCGTGGCGTTGAGTTGCGCGACCCGTTCGGCCGGGTAGTGATCCTTGCACGTGACGAAGACCACGGGGGCGATCGAGCCCGCGTCCCACTCGGGCCGGTAGCACTCCGCGGGACCGACGTGGCTCCACATCACCCAGCACAGCCCGGGGCCGTTGCCGAGCAGCGTCGTGACCTGGTTCGACAGCGCACGCAGCCGCTCCGCACCGGGACCCGGAACGGGTGCGTACACCTCGATGACGGGCATCTCAGATCGCGCCCAGCGGCTTGACCCCGACGACCAGCACGGTCCTGACCGGGATCAGGTACTCGCCGTCCCGCTCCCGGATACCGAGCGCCGCCCGGGTCTCGGGGCCGCACTCCGCCAGCCGTGCCCGGATCAGGGCGGCCGCCTCATCTCCGACGGCGGTGATCTGGCACCAGCGGGCCACGGGGACGCCGGACGGACTCTCGCTCTGGGTACCGCGAGCCACCGGCACGTTCAGACCCGCGGCCTGGAGCATCCGGATCCAGTCCAGGCGGGAGTGGCTGCGGCCGTGGGTCGGGTCGTGCAGCACCTCGATCTCGTGGTTGAACGCGGCGAGTTCGGGGTCCTCCGGTCCTTCGAGGTCGATGACGGCCAGCCGCCCGCCCGGCCGCAGCAGCCCGGCCATCGTGCGGACGGCCTGCTCGGTGTCGGTGAAGTGGTGGGCGGCGAGACGGGTCATCACCACGTCGTACGACGCGGGGGGCAGCGGGATCTCCTCGGCGGTGGCGCACAGCGTACGCGTCTCGGTGTCGCTCGCCGGCTGCTCGGCCAGGGCCAGCGCCACGTGCTCCAGCATCGGCTCGGCGGGGTCGAGGAAGGTCACCTCCGCAGGGTGCTGCGGCAGGAAGGACAGGCCCAGGTGGCCGGCGCCGCAGGCGACGTCGAGCATCCGGGCGCCCTCCTGCGGGCCGAGGAGCTCGTGGAGCATCCGCATCGTCGGGCTGCTGCGGTGGACCTCGCTGGTGGCGTAGTTCCGGGCGATCGTGGAAAAACGCTCCGCCGAGCGGCTGGGGGTGTTTGCTGCCACGTTCCTTCTTCTCCTTGGTGGGTCAGATCTTCCGGGCCCCGGACGCGGGTGGTCGGGTGGCCGGTCACGGGGGTGGGTCACGGGGACGGGAGGATGATGCCCGCCAGCGCCTCGACGGCAACCGGCGAAAACCCCTGCGGATCCTCCCGACCGCGGCCCGGTGGTCGCGGCTCGGGCTGTGACTCGCGGGACGCCACCGGCTGCAGCCGGTGGCCCAGTCCGTCGAGGATGTGCGTGCGTACCTCCGGGGCGCCCCCTGCGGACAGCCGGCCGGCGACCCCGGGCGCGTACCGGCCGGGCGCCAGCACCTCCACCTTCCGGGGGTCCACCGCGTGCTGCCCGGCAGGGACGTACGCGATCAGGTCGCCGGCGCCGTAGAGCAGATCCACGCGGCGCACGCGGTCGCCCACCGGTTCGTCGGCCTCGGTGACGAAGCCGATCAGCACCAGGTGGGCCGGGCGGACGTCCGAACCCGCCTGCGCGTAGGCGTCGACGGTGGCACGCGCGCCCAGCGACAAGGCGACCACCACGTCGGGGGCGGTGGTACGCACCGCCGCCGAGACTCGCGCGGTCCTGGCGGCGATCTGCCGGGCGTCCGCGGCCCGGCCGTGCTCGCCGGGTGACGGAAAGGTCACGTGCGCGGTGTCCACGTCCCGCGCGCGCAGGACGGCGGCCAGCGCGCGCCACAGATGCCGCTCCCCGCGGTCCGCGTCGGTCAGTTCCGCATCCGGCACCCCCGCGCCCGTGAGGGCCGGGGTCGGCCGGTGCGGCTCCGGCAGCCCCACGCCCGGCGCGTCGTCGCGGGTGCCGTCGTGCTGCGCGTTGTCCGTGCCGTACGGATCACCCAGCCGTCCGGAGGGCACCAGGAGGCAGCACAGGGGCCGTTGGGTCATCGGTGGCAGATCTTCTCACCGACGATGCCGCCGATGCGCTCGTGGAAGTAGGTGGAGATGATCTCCTCGTGCAGGCTCTCGCCGTCGAGCGTCGGCAGATAGCCCTCCTCCGTGAGGCTGGTGAAGCCGCGTTCGGTCAGCTCGGCGAAGAGCGAGCGCAGCGGCTCGTCGGCCGTCAGGTCGACGCCGTAGCGCTCCCGGTACCGCTCGGTGGAGATCAGCTGGTTGGCCTTGTAGTTGAAGCCGAGTGCGGTGGCCAGCGACTGGGCGTCCGTCAGGCGCCGACCGTGGCTCAGTGGCAGCTCGGTCGCGGTCCTCGCCATGAAGTCGGTGTACTTGGCGATGTCCTGGATGTTGTGGGTCTGCACGACGTCCGAGGACTGCCCGGTGGCCCAGCCGTAGGCGCCGGGGCCGACCGCGACCATCGTGTCGAAGCGCTGCCACTTGTTCCGCGAGACCCGGGGGATGTTTGCGTCGTGGCCGTCGCCGTAGGTGCCCGGCCGGTTCCACCAGCCGCAGGGGCTGGGGTGGTAGCCGGCGTCCAGCAGCCGCTCGACGATCGCCTCGCGCATCTCGTACGTCTCGTGGTGGCTCGGCCACAGACCCGCGTCGCTGATCCGGTCGCGTACGGTGCCGACGTTCCACACCGCGCGGTTGCCGATGCCCATCTGCTCGCGGTCGGCGTTGCGCAGGCGGTAGATGGTGATGGTCGGGGTCTCGAGCGCGATGAGGGTGCTGATGTCGTCGGCCACCGTCCGCACGGTCTGGTGCGGCAGGCCGAACATCATGTCGACGTTGAACGGCAGCCCCGTGCCGCGCAGCGTGCGCACCGCGCGCAGCGACATCTCACGGTCGTGCTTGCGCCCGGCGAAGCTGTTGACCTCCGACTGGAGGGACTGCACGCCGACGCTGAACCGGGTGTAGCCCAGTGCGACGGCCTGGTCGATCTCGTCGTGGAGAAAGTTGTCCGGGTTGCCCTCCAGGGATATCTCGGCGTCCGGCGAGACGTCGAAGGAGGACCTGACGTGGTCCATCAGCCGGCGCAGGTGCCGCGGGCGCAGCAGCGAGGCGGTGCCGCCGCCGAAGTAGACGGATTCGATCCGGGCCTCGGGCAGCCAGGGCAGCGCGGCCAGTTGGCGGCGCGACTCGTCGAGCAGCAGGTCCGTCCAGCGGTCGAGGTTCTCGTCGAACTTGTCGCCCGTCGGAGCCAGCCGCTTCACGTAGTTGCAGAAATGGCAGATATAACTGCACAGCGGTACGTGGAAGTACAGGTGCGTGGGCTGCCCGGCGCCCGCGTGGGCGGCCAGGGCACCGGCGGTCTCGGGGCCGCCCAGCTCGTCACCGTAGTTGGCCGTGACGTTGATGTTGTACTTGTCGCGCTCGATCGCCAGGTGCGGGTTCTCTGCCAGGATCGTCCGGATGCCGAGTCCCGGCCGTCTCGGGGCGGATTCCACGGGTTCCGTCGACGGGGCCATCATTGCCACAGTGATCTCCTAGTCAATCCGCGTGGGCTCCCCTGAGGGGTGATGACAGGCAGGCACGCGAGACGCCGGTGGCGGCGCCACCGCCACCGGCGCACCTCAGCGCCCTACCGGGCAGTCGTTCAGTTCTCGACGTGCTCCGCGCCCTCGCCGTCGGCCGGCTTGGGGGCGGCCGCGCTGGCCGCACCGGCCAGGCTGAGGACGACCGTCTCGGGCGCAGTGTCCAGGTGGACGCGGGTCAGAACCACGTTCTCGGAATTCATGTAATTCTCCTTCGCAGCCTGGATCCGACGACGGTCCGGCGATGCCGGTGCCGACGGATCCGATGGGAATTAGCCTGGTGGGCGACGGGTTACGCCTACCGGCCCGTACCGGCGCGGGACGCCGGCAGAATTGGAGGCGACAGCCGGAGGGTCAGGTTGTCGCGGCGGCGTTCCCGCCAGTACATCTCGGTCCGCAGCATGAACTGTTGGAGGTATTCGGTCGCACCGCACACCTTCTCGTCGCCGTGCAGGTTCGCCGAAAGCGGCGGGCAGCGGAACTGACACCAGGTGCCGAGTTGCGCGACATCGCAGCTGCGGCAGGCGTCGTAGTCGTCGAAGGTGATGTCGCGGATGTCGTCGAACCCGTTGCGCCAGATCTCGGCGAATGACCGCTCGGTGATGTTCCCGGCGCCGTACCGGTGGCCGGCCATGCAGTTGCTGCAGGGATAGACGTCGCCGTTGCTGGAGACGTACGTGATGGTGCGGCCGCACTTCTCCTGGCCGGTGGCCTGTTCGAGCCGCTGGCAGAACTTGACGGTGTCCACCGCGTAGATCGTCTCCGACTGCCGGGGCGCGAGCGGATCGCCGTCTGGGGCGGCCTGTTCCGTCGGCGCGTCGGTGTACCGCTCCATGCAGGCGCGGTAGACGTCGAAGACCCGGTCCACCTCGGCGGGGGTCAGCAGGATGTGCGGGTGCAGCAGGGCCCGCCCTGTCGGGTGCGTCTCGAGCCACTGCGGCCTGGGGTAACCGTGCTCGGCACACCACTCGAAGATCTCCAGCGCGTCTTCGATGTTGTTGCGGTGCACGGAGATCGCGGTCCGCACGATGTGCCCGTACTTGTGCATGGTGTCGAACGTGGTGCGCAGCAGCGGGAAATCCATCTTGCCGCGGACCGTCCGCACCGGGTCGGCGGTGTCGAAGCTGACGAAGAAGGACTGCCCCGGAGGGATGCCGGCGAGCTTGTCCTCCGTCGCCAGGATGCCGTTGGTGAAGATCTGCGTGCTGAAGGACTTCGTCCTGGCGTGCTGGATGATCTGCACCGCGTCCCGGTGGGAGAACACCTCGCCGCCGGTCAGGAACACCTGGATGACGCCCATCTCCTCGAACTCGTCGAGGAGCCGGAGGATGCGCTCGGTGGACATCTCGTCGGTGCGCCGCACGGCCGAGTCCGCGTAGCAGTGCAGACACCGCAGGTTGCAGCTGTTCGTCGTCTCGATGAAGGCAATTGCCGGCGCCGTGAGGTGGAAACGCTCCAGCGGCACGAGCGGGCTGTTGATGACGAACTCGTCGAACTCCCGGGCGTCGACGGATTCGCCATTGTCGTGCCGTTCGAGAAGACTCCGCGCGGCCGGATCGAGGAATTCGACCCGCCCGTCCGGAAGCAGGCACACGATTCCACCGGGATTTTCCTGCCTGGGAAGTCGAGGCATGCGGATTCCTTCGGGATCGGGAGCGATGGCCTTCGAGCTCCTGGGGAGATCGAACGCGCCCAATGTAAGGAGATCGCGGGGATGACGCCCCGTTCGCAAGGACAGTCTTTGCACTTGTACCAGAGGCCAGGGTCAGGGCGATTGCAAGGTGCGATGATCTCGGATCGGTGCTGGTCAGCTGCGTCCGAGGAGGGTCAGTGGCCGCTCGGAGGGGCGGAGTGACATCGCGCGGAGTCCGGCGGCGATGGTGGTGTGGCCGCCGGCGCCGAGCTGGTTGACAGCGAAGGTGCGGAGGGTGGCCTTGCTCTCCGGCCCGTATCCGTGCGGACCTTGGAGGCGTCCTCACGAAAGGGGGTGTCTCGTGCGAAGCGGAGCCGGTTTTCGATCACCCACTGTGATCTCACGATCTTCGCGATGGGCTCGGGAGTGGCCGGGCGGCTGGCCAGGTCGGTGATGACGTAGACGGTCTCGCGGGCGAGGATCCGCCGAGGTGAGCTGACATAGCCTCGCGGGAGTCCGGAGCGCGGCTTCACCGTCGGCACACCGTGGCTGGAGCGAGCCACCCGGCTGTGCCAGGAAGGCGACCACCTGCAGCTCCCAGAAGCCGGGGGTAAGAGCCCGAACGCCTGCGCGCCTCATCGTCGTCACCGCGCTCAGCCCGGCCTGGCCTGGCCGCCAGACGAGCCTGCGACCACATGGCACCCGCGACCGGCCGCCGACGGCCCGGCCGTCCACGAGCCGGCCACAACCTGACCGGCGGCCCGCTCGCCGACGTACGAAGGAGCGGATGACCCCGATTGGCACGGTCCGTTGTGGCGGGCCGCTCCAGGCCTCGCCTGCAGGACACAGCACCGATCGGCCGCCTATCCCGCCCGCGGCGAGGCGATCATGCGCGGCAACAGGAATCCCGGAGATCCGGCGACTGGTCCGCTCATCCGACATCGGCGCGGACCGCGACCGGTGGCCGGAGCAGATCGCCGAATGCAACGCCTTTCTCTCGGTGATCTGCTCTGCCCGGGACGCACACGCCGAAGAGTGGGCCCATACGCTCTGGAGGTCCTCGCGGCCGCCCAGGAACGTCGCGCCCTGAACTTCCCCACCCAGATCCCCAAACGCCGCATCCTGCTTCACGACGCGTCCATCAGCCTGTTCGGCGTCCGGCCCGGCGATCCGCTGACCGACCCGGACCTCCTCTGGCGGTGGTTCACCGAAAGCCTCGGATTCGGCCCCACCGAGTACCGGTGCCTCCTCGCTGCGGCGTCCTTCCCCGAGGGGCCGCCGGACGACCCCGGTCGACTGAGAGACCTGTGGGTGGCTGCGGGGATCCGCTCGCTCTCCCAGTTGGGGACTCAGCGGAGTCGTGGAGGGCATCAACGGTCAGCCGGGAAGCGGCAGCCGCTGGCCGCGCCCGCCACGTCCGTCGCCTGGAGAAAGTCCCTCTCGGCCGGCGGCGGACGCCGATGGGGCGGCCTCCTCATTGAGGGGCCGCCCCACCAGTCAGTCGCCTTCCGTGCCCGTCACGCGGGCATGTCGGCATTTCAGCCGGTCGTGGTGCCGCCCGCTCCGGGCTTGCGGCGGCGGAGCAGGAAGACGCTGCCCGCGCCGAGGACCACCACGGCGCCGCCGACCGCGGCGATAGTGGGCGTGGCGGACGAGGAGCCGGTCTCGGCCAGGTCGCCGCCGGACGGGTTCAGGTGGGTGTCACCGGCGGGCTTGGCCGGCAGCGGCTTCTGGCCGCCGGACTGCGTGCCGGTGCCCGAGCCGCCACCGGTCGAGCCGTCGGCGGCCACGACCGCGAACTCGGCCACGCCGTTGTCGCCGCCGGCCTCCACGCACTTGCCGTTGTCGTCGGCGTAGACGCCGATCCCGATCACGAACCCGTCGCCGGCCTTGGCCTTGGCGTCGACCTGGATACGGGCCTTCAGCTTGAAGGAATCGTGCGGCTTGACCTCGGTGTAGCCGAGGTAGCCCGCGGCGGGGTCGTCTTCGGCCAGCGAGACCGCGGTCCAGGCGCCCGTGTCCGGGTTCTGGAACTCGAGCTTGAGGTGGCTGGTGTCCACGTTCCAGGTGTCGGAGTCGATCTGGGTGGCGAACAGGCCGAAGTCGACCCGGCGGTAGTCGGTGCCGGAGGAGTTCGCGACGGACAGGTCGAACCCGTGCCAGCCGCTGCCGGCCTTGATCTGGGCGGGCAGGCCGGTGATGTCGGCGGTCAGCTTGTCGTCGACCCGCGGAACCTCGTCGTCGGAGGAGTCGCACGTGGTCCCGTTGGGGGGCTCGGTGGTCGCCGGGGCCGACGTCGGCGCGGTGGTCGCGGGGGACGTGGGCGTGGACGGTGACGTCGGCGCGGATGTCGTCGGGGTGGCGGGGGCCGACGTCGTCGACGACGCCGTCGGGGTGGCCGTGTCCGTCACCTCGGTGGTGGCCCCCGCGGACGGACCCGTCGTCGCCGTGTCGGGTGCCGCGGAGGCGGAACCGGCCGCAAAAAGGGCGGCGGGCGCTATCACGGCGGTCGCAGCAGCCGATGCTAGGACATGGCGGAGCTTCATGAAGACCTCATATGGACGGGCAAACGCGAGAGAAAAAGGGGGCCGCCGCCGTATGTCAGGCGAGCCGACCAGCGGACCTTATCCGAAACCTGTGAACGTCAGGCCAACGCTTTCGCCGTCTCCCTGGTGAGGGGCCTCCACACCATCGGAACAAACTTGGCGAGATCGTACAGTTGCTCCCTGGAAGGGATAATTCCGCGTGCGCAACATCACACCGCCGTACACCGTCAAGGCGTTTAGCTACTCGCCAGACGATTGAGCTTGAAGGCGTGATGCCGACCAGCTGTCCAGGATGTCGGTACCGCCAAGCCAGTCGTCGGCTGATGGTGCCCCGCGATGGATCAGGAGTCGCAGGTGGCTCACTCGCCGGTCCAGTCGTCGATGAGCTCGCGCGCGACGTCGAGGTGACCGACGTGGCGGGCGCCGGCAGTGAGGTCGCGAGGGCCACCTCTGCTTGGTGGTCGGCGACCACCTGGGCGGTGGAGGTGTTGGCGGGGACCGTCCGCTCCTCGGCATCTCCGCCAGATGGATAGGCGACGACGTCCTGGGCGCCGAACCCCAGCGCACCCGTCGGCGTTCGACCCAGTCAAGGACGGGGCGCGTGTCCTGATTGTCGGCGCCACTGGGGAAATCGGTGGTGCGCTTGCCCGCGCGTTGAGCGGACGCGGTGCGGCGCTCGCCTTGGCTGGGAGGCACCGCGAGCGACTGGACGAGGTCGCGGCGGACTGCGAAGACTGTCCGACTCGGACCTTGGACGCCTACGACCTCGATGCGTGTCGCAGGCTGCCGGCCTGGGCCGCCGAACACCTCACGGGCATCGACCTGGTCCTCACCGCGGTCGGCGTGGCGGCCTTCGGCCCTGCCGAGGAGCTGACCGAGGCCGCGGCCGAACACCTGGTGACAGTGAACGCGCTCGCCCCGATGGCCGTCATTCGCGGAGCCCTGAACCTGCTCGGGCCAGGAGGCGCGGCAGCTGCGGTCACGGGGCTCGTCGCCGAGCGCCCCCAGGCGGGCATGGCTGACTACAGCGCCGCGAAAGCCGCGTTGAGCGCGTGGCTCACCGCGGTCGCACGCGAACAGCGGCGCCGCCGAGTGACCATCCACGATCTGCGGCCACCCCATATCGACACCGGCTTCGCGGACCGCGCACTCACCGGCCGGCCTCCCGCCCTGCCCCAACCGGTGGCCCTGGACACCGCAGTGAGAGCCATCATCGACGTCATCCGAACCGGCGGTCATCTCCCGCCTGCTCGCTGCGCACGCCCGAATCGTGAAGTGCCTTGACGATCATGATGAACCTTTCCGTCGGCGCCACGTGACTGTGTCAGCGAAGCATTCGCCGCAGCTCTCGGGCGCTCCGAATGGTGCCGAACGGGCGACCGCACTGGTTGAGTGCCCAGGGTGCGGGCAGGATCGTCTGCATGCGAGCGACGAGTTCTGGGCTGGGAAGGCAGAAGGCCGGGGTGGGGGGCTGGCGGGCGGCTGGTATCTACGGGGCCGTGGCCAGCACTGTCGCCGCAGCCGCCGTCGTGGGCTCGCGGCCCATCGACCCGGCTGACGCCTGGTATTCATCCCTCGACAAGCCCTCGTGGCAGCCACCCGGGTGGGCGTTCCCGGTCGTATGGACTCCTTTGTACGCAGGCATCGCCTGGGCGGGCAGCCACAGCCTGCTTCACGCCGAGAAGAAGGCCAGTACGAGGCTGGCCGCGGCGCTCGCCGGTAATCTGGTACTGAATTCAGCCTTCGGCTGGGCCTTCTTCAAGGCCCGCACCCCTGTCGCGGGCCTGGCCGTCACCACTGCCCTGAGCCTGTCCTGCTGGGACCTGGTCCGCCGCACCGCGGCCCAAGACAACGCTGCCGCGGCGGCTCTCGTTCCGTACGCAAGTTGGTGCACCTTCGCCACCGCCCTGAACGCCGACATCTGGCGCCGCAACCCCGGAATGCGGGCGCGCTGACCTGCGAGCAGGCATGGACGGACGCAGAATCCCCGAGCCGGCTGCGCCCCTGCGTGTACGTGATGAAGCCGGCTACCGGTGGCGGCGTGTCGGTGTCCCCCGGAGGCCTTCCCTTCTAACCTCGTCGATATGCGGGTACTTGTCACCGGTGGGGCGGGTTTCATCGGATCCCATGTTGTCGAGGCACTCACGGCCTCCGGTGCTGCGGTGCGCGTGATCGACGCGTTGTTGCCGAGTGCTCATCCGGCGGGCCGTGTTCCCGACCTGCCGGCGGGGGTCCACTTCGTTCACGGGGACGTGCGCGATCCTGTGGCGGTGGAGGCGGCGCTGGCCGATGTGGACGTGGTGTGCCATCAGGCGGCGATGGTGGGGCTGGGGACGAATCTTGACGATGCGCCCATGTACGCCGGGTGCAATGACGTCGGTACGGCCGTGCTGCTCGCGGCGATGGGGCGGACCGGGACCGCGCGGTTGGTGCTGGCGAGCTCGATGGTCGTGTACGGGGAGGGCCGCTACCTGTGCGCCACGCATGGGGAGGTCGTTCCCCGGCCACGCGACCCCGCAGCCCTGCGCCGCGGTTCCTTCGAGCCGCCCTGCCCGCGGTGCGGCGCCGACCTGGCGCCGGGGCTGGTGGACGAGAGCGCCCGCACGGACCCGCGCAACGTCTACGCGGCGACCAAACTGGCGCAGGAGCACCTCTCGGCGTCGTGGTCGCGGGTCACCGGCGGGGTGGCGGCTGTGCTTCGTTACCACAACGTCTACGGAGCCCGGATGCCGCGGGACACCCCTTACGCCGGCGTCGCTTCGCTGTTCAGGTCGGCTCTGGAGCGTGGCGAGGCGCCGCGGGTATTCGAGGACGGCGGGCAGCGGCGTGACTTCGTCCACGTTCGGGATGTCGCCGCCGCGAACGCTGCCGCCGTGGAGTGGACCGTAGGGGCTCCCGCCGCGTCCGTGCGGACTTTCAACGTCGGAAGCGGGGTCCCGCACACCATCGGCGAGATGGCCGATGCGCTGGCCGCCGCTCACGGCGGTCCCTCCCCCGTCGTCACCGGCGACTTCCGGCTGGGCGACGTCCGCCATGTCACCGCCTGCTCCCGGCGGGCTCACACCGAGCTGGGGTGGCAGGCCGCGATCCCCTTCGAGGCCGGGATAGCGGAGTTCGCCGCGCTGCCTCTGCGCCGGTAGATGGCGCGACGCGGCGGGGAATGCCGCACGCCACCCCCACACGCCGGCCGCGGCACGGCCACAGCGACGTCGAGCGTCGCCACAGCATCCTCTGATCCTTGGTGAATACATGACTGATGCTTTTCCGGGACCGGTCGCGGGCACCGGAGCCGGTGTGTCCGTCGACGTGGTTCTGCCGTGTCTCGACGAGGTGGGTGCGCTGCCCTGGATGCTCGGGCGGCTGCCCACCGGCTTCCGCGCACTCGTTGTCGACAACGGTTCGAGCGACGGCTCGGCGGAGATGGCACGCGGGCTGGGCGCGACCGTCGTCCACGAGCCGGTGCGCGGGTTCGGCGCGGCCTGTCACGCCGGGCTGACGGCGGCGACCGCCGACGTGGTGTGCTTCTGCGACTGCGACGCCACGCTCGACCCGCGCCAGCTTCCCCGGGTGGTCGCCCCGCTGCTCGCGGGTGAGGCCGATCTCGTGCTCGGACGGCGCAGACCGGTCGGCTGGCGGGCCTGGCCGCCGCCCGCCCGGCTGGCCAACCTCGAACTGGCCCGCCGCGTGCGGCGCAGGACGGGCCTGCGCCTGGCCGACCTCGGCCCGATGCGCGCGGCCCGGCGCAGCGGCCTGCTGGCGCTTGACGTACGCGATCGCCGGTCGGGATATCCGCTGGAGACGGTGCTGCGCGCGGCCGAGGCGGGCTGGCGGGTACGGGAGACCGACGTCGACTACCGGCCCAGGACAGGGCGTTCCAAGATCACCGGCACGGTGCGCGGCAGTCTCGAGGCGGCCCGGGACATGACCACGCTGTTGAACAGTTTGGGCGCGGCGGGCCGGGAGCGTGTCCGATGAGGTATCCCCGCTCCACGGTCGTCGTCATCGCGAAGTCCCCGATCCCGGGCCGGGTGAAGACCCGGCTCAGCCCGCCGTACAGCCCGGAGCAGGCAGCCGCCCTCGCCGAGGCGGCGCTCGCCGACACCCTGGCGGTGGTCGCGGCCGCTCCCGCCGTGCGGCGCGTCCTTGTGTTGGACGGCGAGGAAGGTTCATGGGTCCCGCCCGGTTTCGACGTCGTGGCGCAGGTCCCGGGAGGACTCGATGTGCGGATCGCCGCCGCGTTTGCCGCGTGCACGGGACCCACCCTCCTGGTGGGTATGGACACGCCTCAGCTGACGCAGGATCTGCTGGCGCCCGCCTTGCGCGCCGGCGCCGCGCCCGCTCACGACGCGTGGTGCGGGCCGGCGAGCGACGGCGGCTTCTGGGCGCTCGGCCTGGCCGCACCCGACCCGTCGCTGGTGCTCGGCGTGCCCATGTCCAAGCCGGGTACCGGGCAAGCCCAGCGGGGACGGCTGGTCGCGGCCGGGCTGCGGGTGTGCGACCTGCCGGAGCTGACCGACGTGGATACCGCGCAGGACGCCGCCGCAGTTGCCGCCCTGGCACCGTACGGGCGCTTCGGCCGGCTCACGCTCATCGGCATGTCTCCGGCCACGGTGTCCCCGGTGCACGGGCACGGGCACGGGCACGCCGGATGAGTGGCCGCGTCGCGACGGCAACACCCCACAGAACGGTCGCGAACGACCCGTACGCCCTGGCCGTGCCGAAGGGCGGCGGACCCCTGTACGTACGCAGGAGCGGCGGGGAGCGGCTCCCCGTGGCTGTCGAACGGTGGTGTGCTGTCCCCGACCCGGCCGACGAGACCTTGCTGGAGCGCTGCGGCGACCTGACGCTCGACGTGGGATGCGGACCCGGTCGGCTGACATCGGCCCTGGCGCGAAGGGGCGTTGTGGTTCTCGGCCTCGACGTCGCCCAGCATGCGGTCGCCCGGATCCTCGCGGACGGCGGCGCCGCCCTGCGCCGCTCGGTCTTCGATCCGCTTCCGGCCGAGGGTCGCTGGCGCACCGTCCTGCTCGCCGACGGCAACATGGCATCGCGGGCGATCCGAAACGGCTGCTGGACCGGTGCGAACGGTTGCTCGGTTCGCTGGGCGAAGTGCTCGTCGAGGTCGAGGCCGAGGAGGTGCAGGAGCGGTTCACCGCCTGCTTCGAGGACGGCGAGGGCACGTCGGGACCGGCGTTCGACTGGGCGCGTGCCGGCGGCCGTGCGGTGAGGGCGATGGCCGAGAGCGCCCGGCTGACCACCGTCCAGCGCTGGGAACGCGGCGGCCGGCACTTCCTCGCCCTCCGCAAGGGCGTGCAGCGATGACACGGCCTCAGCACACCGGAACCGCCCACGGTCACCGGGACCCGTTGCCGGAACGCCGCGCCGCCGAGAGGCGGTCACCCGCTCCGGAGCAGCCGCTCCCGCATGGCGAGCCCGGCTCCGCCCCGGGTGAAAGCGGCACACCTTCCGTACGCCTAGGGCGCCGGGCCGACGCGTTCGCGGCCGCGGTGGGCGTCCTGCTCGTCGCCGCTGCCTGCGTGGTCGGCGCGGCGATCGAGCACGCGGACGGGACACTGCACGTGCCGTGGCCGCCCCTGCAGGCGTTCTGGCGCCCGCACTGGGGGCCCGGCACCCCCGCCGCCGCGGTCGTCGCGGCAGCCTGTGCCAGTTACGGTCCGCAGTGCGCCCGACGTCTGGCGTGGCGACCACTCCTCTTCGTCACCTGGGCGGTGGCGATGGCATGGACCTGGTCACTGGCATTGGTCGACGGGTGGGAGCCCGGCGTCGCGGGCAGGCTGACGACCAGCTTCGAGTACCTGTCGCAGATCGACCGCTTCGCGCACGTACACGCCGCCCTGCGGGGCTTCACCCAGCACATCCTGAGCACCCAACCCCAGCCGTGGACGACCCATGTCGCCGGCCACCCGCCCGGGGCGGTCCTGACCTTCGTCGCCCTGGACCGGATCGGCCTCGGCGGCGGCGCATGGGCATCGGCGTGGTGCATCAGCGCCGGCGGATCCACGGCGATCGCCGTCCTGCTGGCCGTCCGGGTGCTGGGCGACGAATCGACGGCGCGGCGAGCCGCTCCGTTCGTGGCGCTGTCTCCGGCCGCCGTCTGGATCGGTGCCTCCGCCGACGGGTACTTCACCGCGGTCGTCGCCTGGGGACTGGCCCTCCTGGCGCTCGCGGCGACCCGGGCGGTCCGTGCGCCCAGAGCCGTGGCGCTGGGCGCCGGAGTGCTCCTCGGACTGGCCGTCTACCTCTCGTACGGCCTGGTACTGGTCGCCGTGGCCGCCCTCGCCGTCCTCGCTCTGGCCCGCACCGCACGGCCGCTGCCCGCCGCCCTGCTCGGGGCCGGCGCGGTGACGACCGCCTTCACCCTGTCCGGATTCTGCTGGTGGCAGGCCTACCCCCTGCTGGTCCAGCGCTACTACCAGGGCATCGGCGGGGTACGCCCGTACGGTTACTGGGTCTGGGCTGACCTCGCCTGTGGTGTCTTCAGCGCAGGACTTGCCGGCGTGGCTGCGGCACGCCGCGCGCTCAGTGCAGCGCCCGCGGGTGTGAAAAGGCTGCGGACCGGCGTGCCCACCGGTCCCCAGGCGGTCGCCGTACTGGCCGCGGCGGCACTTGCCATGATGCTCGTCGCCGACCTGTCCGGGATGAGCAAGGCGGAGACGGAGCGGATCTGGCTGCCGTTCGTCGCGTGGCTGCTTCCCGCCTCCGCCCTCCTCCCGACGGTTGACCACCGCCGCTGGCTGTTCCTCCAGGCGGCCGCCGCGCTTCTGGTCAACCACTTGCTGTTCACCAACTGGTGAGACCTCGCGGCGGGCAGCGTACGCACGGTGCCGGGCCCGCGACTCACGAGCGAGAGGATTCACCATGGCCCACGACGAGCAGGACGGACCGGCCGACCGCCCTACCGGCAGTACCCGTGCCGGCCCGCCCCGGCGACCGCCGGGATCGCCGGGATCGCCGGGATCGCCGGGACAGCGCACTGCGGCGCTTTTCCGCACCGCACCGCCAGGACCCTTCAGAACCGGCTTCTGGCGCAGCCCGATCCGCGGTCCGTGGCTCACCTCGGTGTTCGGGCTGGTGCTGCTGGCCGGGATCACCATCGAGTTCCTGACCGGCCTGTTCTCGTACGCCGCCTACAACCCCCGCCTCGGCCCGGTCAACGACCAGACACCGGGCAAGGGAATCCTCGGCTTCTACCTCTTCACCTGGCCGACCCATCCCTACTGGCTCTACCGGCTCAACCAAGGCGTGCACGTGACGCTCGGCGTCGTCCTCGTCCCGGTCCTGCTGGCCAAGCTGTGGTCGGTGGTCCCGAAACTCTTCACCTGGCCGCCCACCCGCACACCGGCTCAGGCGATCGAGCGGGTGTCTTTGCTGCTGCTGGTCGGCGGTGCGCTCTTCGAGTTCGCCACCGGCATCCTGAACATCCAGCTGCACTACATCTTCCCGGGCTCCTTCTACACACTGCACTTCTACGGTGCCTGGGTCTTCATCGCGGCCTTCGCCGCCCACGTGGCACTGCGGCTCGGCATCATGTGGCGGGCGCTGCGCGCCATCCGCCTGATCACGGTGCTGCGGACCGACACGGCCCGCACCGAGCCCGAACCACCGGACAGCAGCGGCCTCGTCACCTCCACGCCCTCCCGCCCCACCATGAGCCGGCGCGGCGCGCTGGCCCTGACCGGAGCCGGGGCACTCGTTCTCATGGCCGTCACCGCGGGGCAGAGCATCGGCGGCGCATCGCGCAGGACGGCACTGCTGGCCCCGCACGGACGCAACCCCGGCAGAGGACCCAGCGGCTTCCCCGTCAACAAGACCGCCGCGCAGGTCGGCGTCACCGCCGCCGACATCGGACCGGCATGGCGGCTGCGCGTCCACGGACCCGCCGGCACCCGCACCTTCACCCGGGCAGAACTCCTGGCCATGCCCCAGCACCAGGCGGCACTGCCGATCGCGTGCGTCGAGGGATGGTCCGCCGACGACCAGCAGTGGTCCGGTCTGCGCCTCGCTGACCTGGCGGCCCTCGCAGGCATGCCCCACGCGGCCAGCGTCGAGGTGCAGTCCGTCCAGCGCGGAGGCGCCTTCAGCACGGTGCTGCTGGCCGCCAACCAGATCCGCAACCCCCTGTCACTGCTCGCGCTGCACGTCAACGGCGCCGACCTGTCAGCCGACCACGGCTTCCCCGCACGGGTGATCGTCCCCGCCTGCCCCGGCGTCAACAACACCAAGTGGGTCAGCGACCTCACCTTCAGGAAGTGAGCCGATGAACCGCCTGCACCGGCGTCTCCTGCGCTCCTACGGAGCCCGCCCCGTCCATCTCCTCGCGATGGCGGGCTGCCTCGCACTCGCGGCCTACGCCGCCCTCCAGCTCCTGGCCGGTCGCACCCTTGCCGTGGCCGCATGGTTCGTGGGCGCCGCTCTCGTACACGACCTGGTACTGGTCCCCCTGTACTCGACAGCCGACCTCACCGCCCGGCGGACACTCGGCCGCGGCCACACCGGCACGACGCCTTACCTCAACCACCTGCGTGTACCGGTGTACCTCTCCGGCCTGCTGCTGCTCGTCTGGTATCCCCTGATCCTCCGCCGCTCCCAGCCCTACCGGGGAGACACCGCGCTGAGCGAAGACGTCTTCCTCACACACTGGCTGCTGATCACCGCGGCCCTCTTCGCCGCGTCCGCCGCCCACCTGGCACTGCGCGGCCTGCTCCAGCGGCTCCGGCGCCCGCCCCGCCCGCCGGCGGGAGACACCGCCAAACGGCCCGCACCGCCACCGGGCGGCGCGTCATGACAGCGGGCGAGGCGCCGCGGGCAGGAATCTCCCGAAGCCTGGCGAGAGCGCATGGCTCGCCGGGGGCGCTGCGTTCGCCCGGCGCGTGTTCCCGTCGTGCTGTTCGCCGAGGGCGACGGGATGCCTGTGCTCCCCTTCGACCGTGAGGTCAGAGCTGCCCCGCGGGGGGCCGAGCGCCTCTTCGATCTACGACGGGCTGGGCTGCGACGAGGTTGCCCGCCCCCTGCCGGTTCCGCAGAACACGATCAGGCCCCGGCTGCACGACGTACTGATCCGGCTGCGGGCCTGCCTGGGGGTGATGTCGTGAACGACGCGGCAGTCCTCACGTCGGCGGGTGCGTACGCCCCGCACACCTACGCGGGACAGTGACCACAGGCCGCCTGCTCCCCGCAGCACCGTCGGGACAGATCGCCGCAGCCACACCCGCCGCCGGCGCCCATCGGGGTCGGATTCTCAGCCGGACGGGTGACGTCCGCGGGTTGAACCGAATTTCATAGGTCGCGGCAGCGAAGCTCGCATGACGGTCGGCAGTTACGGACACCGCCGACGGATCCCACGACTCTGGAGAAACGATGAAAGCAATCTGCAGGGGTGCCACGCTGACAGCGCTGGCCGCAGGAATCCTGCTGGCTGCCGGCGGTGCCGCCGCCGCCAGCTCCAACGCCACCGGAGCCGCGTTCGGCTCACCCGGCGTTCTGTCCGGCAACGTCGTCCAGATCCCGATCGACGTTCCGGTCAACGCCTGCGGCAACTCGATCAACCTGCTCGGCATCCTCAATCCCTCCTTCGGCAACGTTTGCGCCAACGTCAGCTCCCACAAGAGCTCCCGGCACGAGAAGGCCGGCAAGGAACACAAGAACTCTCACGCCGAGGCAGGCACCCTCAGCAACACGCGCGGCACCCACCCGGGCAACCGCAAGTGACGTCCAGCCGTCCCAGCAGGTCGTTCCGGTTGTTCGGGAGTGCCAACTCAATGGCTCAGTCTGGTTGTTGAGGTTCAGGTGGTGGGGGCCAGCCGGCCCTCGAAAGCGCTGCGGGAAAGTGCCCGCGGGCCCGGACGGCCTTGATCATCCACGCGCTGACGGACTCGATGGCGTCCATCGAGCCGATGACCGTGCCGATCTCGACGTCGGGGGCAGGCCAGGAAGTAGCCAAACTCCGCCCGGCCGTTCTCCCACGAACTGATGACGCCGGGTACTTCTTCCCCACGTGTCCTGGAACTCTCCGAAGTGTTCAACTGCCGCGCTCTCGATCGGTGCGGTGCAGACGGCCTGAGACTGGACCCGCCCGGCAACGCATGCCTCTGCTTTCATGTCCTCAGGCCGCCGGCAGGGGCCGACCTCTCAGACATTCGTGAGCCAAGAGCTCTCCGTTATGGGCTTGCCGCAGCACCAGCCTGGCCCGGTGGAGGTCGGCGGGGCCAGGCCTGGAGCCTCCCGTCCGCGTCGTACTCGCGGGGCAGGTCGGGGTCTCGTCGAAGTCCGCTGTGTCGCAGGAGCGGGTCGTTGAGGAGTGCACCGGGAGCTCCTGCCGTCTGCCGAGCATGCCGGTCAGCGCCTGGAGCGATTCGCGTCAGGTCCCGGTAGGTGCCGACGTCATGGCCTTCCCAGCCGGCACCGGTCAGCGAGTCGCGGTAGGAGGAGGTGGGTATCGGCGGACTGTGGCAACGCACGCGCGAGACGCGCCGTTCATCCCCCGGCTGCCTGGTAGACGGTGACCGAGTGCGACAGGTCGTCGTAGACCAGGCCGTAGCCCGCGGTGACCAGGAAGGGCGAGTCGTCCAGGCCCGTGGTGGCGCGTAGGTCCTTGCCGGTCCTGGCGTCGAGCGTCATCGGGTCGTGCCCGACGCCGTAGACCACGCCGTGCCAGGCCGCCGTCACGCCCGGCGCCTCGCGGTGCGCGGCCGCGTCCGGCAGCTGCCACAGCACCTGGTGGGTGTGGACGTCGAAGGCCCAGGCCAGTCCGGTGACGTCGGAGCCGGTGCCGAAGCAGACGGTGGTGTCCCTGCCGTCGTAGTCGCAGCCCCGCAGCGAGGTGTCACCGGAGTCAAAGACCGCCTTGCCGGTGGCCGGGTCGATCAGCAGGTCGTGCTCCGTGCCCATGGCCAGCGTCAGCCCCGGTCCCGCGTCCGCGATCAGCGGATGGCCGAGGCCGAGATTGCGCTTCCACAGCTCGTGCCCGTCGGATACGGACAGCCCCGCGAAGTCGCCGTCGTCACGGGCCCCGTCGACCGCGGATCCGTCCAGGTCGGCGGCCTTCAGGTCGTTGTCGGTCCACAGCACCTTGCCAGTACGGGTGTCGAGGAGCACGGACATCGGCGGCGTCTCCGAGTAGCCCTGCGAGGCGACGGTGACCAGGACGTGCTCGGCGTCCATATCGATGATCTCGGGCACCGGGTCGTCCTGGGCGAGCAGCATGTCGCTGTCGTCGTTCTCGGCGCCGCCGATGTCCTGCGTCCACAGCGTCTTCCCGCTCACCGCGTCGAAGCCGACGACGACGTTCGCGGCCCGGTCCTCGGCGGTGCCGGTCCCCGCGATGTCGGTGCGGAAGGCGCCGGCCACGATCCCGCCGCCGAAGCGCGGCGCGCTCACCAGTGTGTCGGCGTCGGGGACCCGAGTACGCCAGGCGGTTCCGCCGTCCGCCAGCCGCAGGCCGGTGACGCCGACGAGCTTGGTGTCGTACGCGTACGCGCGTCCGTCGCCGACCGTCATGACCTCGTCGATATCCTGGTTGCGCACCGACGAGAACCAGTTCCCCTGGAGGACCGAGGCGTGGTCGGGCGCGAAGGCCTGCGGCGGGTCCTGGAACTTCACCTGCGGCTCGGCGCCGCCGTGCGCGCCCGGGGACGTGTCGACGGGGGGCGCCGACACCGGGTCTCCGCTGCAGGCCGCCACGGCGCCGACCACGGCGACCGCCGCGGCGGTCATGCGAAACCAGCGCGCTAACCGATACGTCCTCATGAGCACCACATCCTTGCAGACTCCCATCCCGGGGGTGAGCGAACGGTCGATGTCCGCCACGGCTTTCGCACGGCGACGGGCGCTGCTACCACCGGCCCCGGCCGCCACCGGCGGGCGGGGCCTCGAGCGGGCTCAGGTCTGGAGGCGATGCACGCACGTTTCCGGGAACACGTGTATCCGGTGCGCAGCCACGACTCGTACTCCTTCGGCATCACCGATGCCGGCGCCCAGCGTTTCCGATGCCGGGGCGCCGCCCACACCAGCGGCGCCGGGATGGTGATGGCCTTCAACCCGGAAAGAGGCGCACGACGGGCAGAAGGCCGCCGAGATCGGCTACCAGTACCGCATCGTGCATCTCGGGCCCGAACTGGTGCGCCACGTGCTCGCCGACACCTCGTCCAGACCCTGCGCGGCCACCGCGCCGAACCGGGCCTGTCAGACGGCGATCGACGGCTCCACCCGGCCCGTCGGCCGCGGCCGGGCGATGACAGCGGACCTGCGGGCGCTGTGCCCGCGCGAGAACGGGGACCAGGCTGTGGTGCGCCCGCTAGCACCCGACCCTGGCCCGCGCCGTCGGCGGCCTTCGTGATCCGCCGGCCCCGGATCGCCTGGGTGGCGGGTGGCCCGGCATCATCTCGGCAGGGGCCGTGCTGTTCCAGTTCCTGGGCGAAGCCTTCCGGGATGTTGCACGCCATGCGCGTGATAGGGATCGGCGCGACGCGGACTAAAGTCCCGGTGCATCATGACAGCGTCACTTCCCGGCAGCTCGGATGCCGGGAAGGGACGCTGTCGTATCGGACCAGCCGGATCAAAAGTCCAGCTCGATGTAGTCGATGTCGGTGAACTCCACTTCGAGGTCGTGGGCGCGGCGACCGCGGTCCTTGGAGTAGATCTCCTGCAGACCCTCAGCGGCGATGTTCTGCAGCTGCTGCTCGGTAGCACCGGCGGCCTGCGCAGCGAACAGCCTCGTGGCGTAAGTCGGGGGCAGGTGCTGGGTGATGCGGCGCATCCGCCCGTCATCCGTCGACCCGGGCGCGGCGGTGAACCCGAACCGGGTCCGGGTCTCGATCACGATGCCGCCGCGCGAGGCGGCGTGCTTCTTCGCCCGCTGATGGATGCGGGGCTGCCAGTCCTTGCGGACCTCGCGCTCCAGGCGGGCCGCCAGGTCCTTCCGCGGCCGCCGCAGCGTACCCTTGACGTACCGCTCCACCGTGCGCTGCGTGACCCCGAGCCGGGCGGCCACCGCGCGGGTGGAGCCCTTCTCCGCCTTCAGTAGGAACCGCATCTGTGCCTGCGCGGACTTCGGGATGGGCAGCGTCGCGGTGTTCGCGGCCGCCCGCTGGAGCACGTCTTCGACCTCGCCCACGGCCTACTCCCCGTCGTCCAGCGTGTCGTCGCCCTCGTACCGGGCCGGGTTGTGCTGCTGGGCGCGAGATCCCACTCCACATGGGATGTGGGGTGGGATCTGCCCGCTCCGGCATCCGGGTGAGGACTTCGTACTACTTCCTACGCACGTTGTAGACGATGCCCCACACGACCGCGACGACAACGATGACTATGCCGAACCCCCAGCCGGCGAGAGGACCTCCACCTTGGATGATCACAGGGCCTGCTATGTGATGAATCGCCATATCGGGTCTCCAGATCTCAGGAATCATCTTCGGAGAAGACGCTTTTCAGGTGGTCTCGCTGTCGAATTTGGACGAGGCCTGGTTACCTATAGATGTCCCAAGCATGGCGCAGGGAACGGCCCCTGCTCCCTCGGTTAGGGACGTGCACGCTGAGGCCGTGAGCGCTCCGAAGGTGTAACCCACAAGTTGCTCATCTTCCCCCCAAGGAAGTGACATCCCGACAGCCGCTTCGGCGCCGGGAGAGCCACAACCTGTCACGGCCGAGGAGCCCGCACCACAGCACTTAATCGAACACGCGTTCCCATGAACGATATCTAGCCAGAGTGATGCATTCCGATTCGCCCCTGACCGCCTCCGCCTTCCGCACGAAAGGGGCAGAACCCGCAGAGGCCCTGATCAGAACCGGAGCAATGTTGCGACCGAAACCCGCCAGTTCCCTCTGGTCGGGTATCCGCGGAGCGCCGCGCGGTCCTGCCTTCGCTTGCTAGGAAATCGTTGCCTCGCGGCAAGGTTTTTGCATGCAGCCCATGTCTCCGGCCGCGGTCAGCCGCAGTTCGGTCCCCTGGAGGTGACATGGGTCACGTGGATATGCCGGAGGCCATGGCGACACCATGTCCGAGCCAGCACCCCGCCGTGTCCCGGGAGTCGACCTTGTGCCCCACGTGCTGACCATCGCGGCCATCGACGCTGCCGCCTGGACCGTTCTGTCCGTCCCGCTGGGCATCCTCATCGGCCGCCGCCCGCGCCACGCATCCCCAGGACCCCGCCACTACGGCCCCACCGCCGTGCGGACACCCGCCACACCCGCAACCATCCCCGACCCCACGCCGCACACACACTCTGTGGCGGAGCAGGAAGAACTCCCGGCCCGCCTACTCGGCTCGACGGCTCGCTGACCTGCCCAGCTGGGCCATCTCACACCGCATCAGAGCGAGCGTCAGGATACCCCTGGGAGCGTCATTTCAGCGTCAAGTTACAGCCCGGCGCGACTGGTCGCGCCCGCCGCTCGCACCGCCGTGGGAACTCTATGCGTTGGCCGCCTGGATGCGGACGGCTCGGGCGCGGACCACGAAGGGCCGGGAGAAGACGGTGATGGCGATGGAGATGGCGGCCACAGAGGTGATGGCCGTGCCAGAAGTGAAGTGCTGGGCAATGCCGCCAGCGATCGCGGCTCCGATACCTTGCCACGTCATCCGGCCGGCGGACTCAACTCCCTGGACTTGGCCACGGACCGGATCAGGGGTCAACTCCAGAAGCTGCTCCTGGAGAGGCAGGGCGGCAGCGAAGCCGGCACTGGGGATGAACACCGCGGCTGTCGCCACCAGCACGGGCGGGTGGACGGCGAACAGCAGGTAGGGGGCGGCGAGCAGCAGTCGCAGGGCGAATGCGTAGCGGCGCCGCTGCTCGGCAGTGAACAGCCGCCCGACCGCAAGGTCCCCGAGGAGCATGCCTGCCGATCCGGCGGCCAGGAGGGTGCCGGCGTGATGGGGGGCGTAGGAGATGAACAGGGCCTCGCAGCCGACGATCAGGCCGTTGGGGACCCACAGGTTCAGCAGCAGCACGCGCCGGCCGGAGTGGGAGAAAAGCTCGATGTTCGTCGTCCAGGTCTGGCGCAGTCCAGGGCGACGGGTCAGACGGATCGAGCGTTCCCGGACCGTCACTGCCACAGTGATCGATCCACCGCCGGTCAGGGCTGTCGCGACGGTGAAGACCTCCTGCGGGCTCAGGTACCGCAGCAGTACGGCGCCGATGGCGTAGCCGAGGATGGCCATGCCTCCCGAGGTGATGTTCATCAGCGAAAGTGCCAGTGCATAGGTGGAGGTCTGCACCACCTCGGCGAGCAGCCCCATCCGTGCGCCCGTTCCCAGGGACTGGAAGAACCCCGGTACAAGGAGCAGACCGAACCGGGCGGCGAGCGGCAGCCCTGGAACCGCCTGTGCGGCAACACCTACGAGCGAGACGCACTGGAGCGCGACGAGGGTCCGGCGAGGGCGGCTTCCGTCGGCGACCGACATCACCGTCAGCGCACCGAGTACCGTCGCGAAGGTGGCGCCGTACATACTCACAGCGGTCAGGAACGGGGACTTGGTCTGCTGGTTGACCAGCGTGCCGAGCGCGAAGCCCGACAAGGTGGTCGCGGCGACCGTCAGTGTGAAGCTGGCGTACAGGCCGACGAATTCACGGTTGCGGAGCAGGCCACGGTAGGAGGTGGGAGGTGTGCGGGGGGCAGATGTGTCAGAAGGCAGGAAAAAAGCCTCCGCGCGCACCCAACCTGGCACGCCGAAGGCCGACTTGTGGATTCTGTCAAGTGCCCCAGTCCTCACCACGGCCCGCATCGGACCGGTGGAGACGCGGACGCGGATACGCTTCGGCCTCGGCAGCACCGCACCTTCACCGGCGGCTGTCGCCAGGTGCGAGCAGACTGGTCAGTTCCGAGATCGCCTCCGAGGACGGCTTGAAGTAACGGCGGAGGTTCTCCGGCTTCTTGTGCATCGACTTCGCCATCGGCATCAGCGGGGAGGCGCCCAGGTGGGCAGGGGTGCAGGGGTGCAGGGGTGCAGGGGTGCAGGGGTGCAGGGGTGCAGGGGGTATGACGGTACTCGTGCAGGTCTCAGCCCGTTCCCGGCCGGCGCGCGGCGGTGTACTCGTCGAGCCGAGGTCCAGGTCTTCGATGTTCACGGCGAGGATCTCCTCCACGCGGGCGGCGGTCTCGAAGAGCATCCGCCACAGCGCCTTCTCCCGCAGGTGGACCTGGCGCCGGGCGATGAGCCGATCCACGACCAGCTTCGAGCGGGCCGGGTCTCGGAGTCCGGTACCGACAGCCGCTTCGTCCAGGCCGGGACCGCCGGGCCGTCGTAGCCGTACGACGGTGGTGGTCGCTGCTGCGGTCGGTGCGGTGACGTCACTGGCAGGAGAACGCCGCGACAGGCCGGGACCAGTGCCCGGGCCCCCTCGATGCGATCCGGCGGCGTGCTTCGTTCTCGGTGCGGGCCTGGCGCTGGCGCTGCTGCCACCTCTGTATGCGCCGTTCCACGAATTCAGGTCAACGGCGACCGAGGACCCGTCGCCGCCCGCTCCGCCGGACCTTCGGCGGTGGGTGGTCGACCGGAGCGCCGGGAGGAGGCCGATAGGGTGAACTTTTGTGGATTCGGGAGCAGGGAACGAGATGGTCGCCGTTCCGTCGGGACGGGTGACGCTGTCGGACCGGCGGACGCGGAGCAGTTGGCCGGTCGAGGTCGCGCCGTTTGAGATGTCGGCATTCCCGGTTACGCAGTCCTGTTACGCACGCATCACCGGCCGGCGGCCGAGTGGCGTCCAGGGCGAGCGGCTCCCTGTGGAGGGCGTTTCGTGGTGGGACGCGGTCGAGTTCTGCAACATGGTGTCTCGGCGCGAGGGGCTGTCGCCTGCGTATCACCTCCGCGTCGATGCCGAGATGGCCGAATGGGACACCTCCGCGGACGGGTACCGGCTGCCGACCGAGGCCGAATGGGAGCACGCCTGTCGTGCAGGGACTACCGGCCCGCGGTACGGCCCGCTCGACGAGGTCGCCTGGCACCAGGGCAACTCTGACGCGCGGATCCATTCTGTCGGCGGCAAGCAGCCCAACGCCTTGGGCCTGTACGACATGCTGGGCAATGTGTGGGACTGGTGCTGGGACGTCTACGACGCCGAGGTGTACGGCGACTACCGCGTGCTCCGGGGTGGCGGATGGGCCGACGAGCACTGGAGCTGCCGGGCGTCGGTGCGGCGGCGCAGCCACCCGACCTTCCGGATCGACGACGTAGGATTCCGCGTCGCGCGCTCCACGCAGCATCTTCGCTGATGACAGCCGCATTCGGAAACGGCCAGCGGAACCACCCGACACCGAATCCGCCGCTCGCCGCGCCCCGCTTGGCGAGTTCGCTCAGGCCACCGTGGCGATGCACCGCGCCGACCTCCAGGTCGCCGTGCAGCCCGCCCTCGCCCAGGCCAGCACCGCGCGGCGCCACCCCGCGCCGGCCCCGGCCAGAGCTTCCCGTCCCCATAGACAGGCGAGCCCAGGGCCCACTCACGTTCCGATCAACACGCCCTGATCGAACGGTCTCGACTCCTTCGCACGACCGTCGGCCACGGCGGACGGTCAAGAGGATGGGCACGAGCCCGGCGGCGCCGCGTGCCTAGGCGATTCGAGCACGGGGCACGGAGAGGTCAGGAGGAACACGAGAGCGTCCCCGCCACCCTCCCGCACGAAGCGGGGAGGCCGAGCGTCAGGACGCCAGCGCTTCGCGCGCTGCGGCCATGAAGGCTGCCTCCGCATCTCCAGATGCTCGTTCACCTCCACATCCCCGATCTCCCGCCAGACAACCTGATTCAACGCGTGGCCGTAGGCGCGGACAGGCTCCTGCAACGACTCGTCGCACAACAGCATCACGTTGCCCGATGCCGTCCACAACGAGACCATGACGGTCTGTTCCGTGAACGGGACGGTTGCTGCACGGCGGCCAGCGTCGCTCCGCGAGTTGGCGGATCAGGTCGTCCAGGGGTGCGGGAATCGCGACGGGGACTCGCCCGAGGTTTCGGGGCGAGCGTGTCGCCCCGATCGATGAGGCGCAGTACGAGACGCCACGGCTGGAGGGCAACGCGCGCGCAGTGGCCCGGAGTGTCCCGGTGCCGGTACCGGATCCTGGCCTCCGCCTGCGGCGCCCTCGTCATTGAGGGCGACACCACCGAAACGGGTGGGGAGGCTATGAAGGACAAGGCACGTTGGTCCTCCGAGCCCGGTGATCTGGCCGAGCTCGTCGATGCGGCCACCGACGCGGATCGGCCGACCGAGAACCAGTACCTCTGACCTCGCGGTGCCCCGCCCCGGGACGGGCACCGGCTTCCCCTTGGCCCCTGCTCGGCGATGCGGATCGCCGTGCCCGAGTACCCTCTGCGCTGCGACGTGCGGCGCGCTGAAAGCACCACCGGGCTTGCTCGCCCAACCGCATATCAGCGGAACCGGCTCCCGGCCGTACCTGCCCGCCGCCTGGTCGCCCGCGCCCGCGCCCGCCACGGCTGCCGCGCACCCATCCAAGCCGCGCCAATTCGTCTACGCCTACATCACCAGCCTCGACGGCCACGTGTTCGTGATCGACACGATGACCAACAGCGTCCTGGGGATCGCGACCACCACCGTCGGGGGGTGGCCCTGACCAGGTGGCGGTCACCCCGGACGGCACCGGCCTCCACGTGACCAACGCCTTCAAGTACGTGTCGGCGGTCAACATCGCGAAGAGGAGCGCCACGAACATCCCCTTCGACAACAGCGAGCTCACTCCCGACATCCTCTACGGGGAAGCGATCGCTCCCGACGGCAAGCACACCTACGTGGCCGTCCAGAACCCCTTCCACGGGGACAAGGTGTCGGTGATCGACACCGCCACCCACCAGGTCTCCGACACCATCCAGCTCAGCCGGCCCCACCAGCACGCTTCTCGCCGACGACTGGCCACGCCCTCCGCCACGCTGGCTTTCGTGGTGGTGTCCGGCAGACGGGTCCGCGCCCGAAAGTCGGCGCGGATGATTTCGGGTTCATGCCAACGGTTGTTGCAGCGGCACTGGATCCAGACGTTGCGCGGACCAGGCGATCACGTGTCTGGGCCGGACGACTGGTGGCGCCCGCGCTCGCCGCGGCGGGTCGTGGCACCGCGCACCACTCTGCCGCGTCGGCACAGGACACCGCGGCCGTCGCCCTCGCCAAGCGTGCGGCGCACGCGGATCAGTGCTCTGCCACGGCACCCCCGAGAGGGGTCCGGGGGGCGGCGGGAAAGGCAAGAGCCTCGTACCGTTCATCCCGGACCGCCTCCTGCTGCTGGAGTTCTTCATCGGCGGTGACAAGATCGTCGAGCCGGAGGGGTCGATGACCGGCTGCCAAACAGTCGGCGACGGCGACCACCAGCGGTGGGTCGGGACATCGGATGTCGGCACGACGGTGATGGGTCTGCTGCCGGCCGGCCCCCACGGCGACACTCTTGGCACCTACCGCCCGGGCGACCGGACTTTCAACCTGCGCGGTTCCGAAGACAGCTGAGACGACTCCTCCTTCTCCTACGGAGCCGGCGGCCATGACCCGGTCCACGGTTACTGGAACGGTGACACGGTTGACATCGTCGGCGCCTTCCCGCCTGAGAGGCGACGGCGTGCGCCACGCAATGCACGGCGTCGTCCGCTTACACGACCTCGCTCTCATGGGATAACCCCGCCGCGTGCGGACCCGCGAGATCCAGGACAGACGGCTCCCCCAGCTCGCAGTCTCGGAGGAGGCTCAGTCGAGGCAGAACTCGTTGCCCTCAAGGTCCTGCATCACGATGCAGGATTCGTTCTCACCGTCGGCACGCATCGTTCGCACATGCACCGCGCCGAGCGCGACCAGTCGTGCGCACTCGGCCTCGAGTGTGGCAAGGCGCTCCTCACCCATGAGTCCGGTACCGGCCCGCACATCGAGATGCAACCGGTTCTTGACGACCTTGCCTTCGGGAACTCGCTGGAAGAGAAGGCGCGGACCCACACCCGAGGGATCAGTGCACGCGAAGTAGATCACCTGCTCCTCGGGCGGCAGCGAGCGGTGGTACTCCTCCCACGTGGCAGAACCCTCAGGGACCGTCGGTACGACGTACCCCAGCACCTCGCACCAGAAAGCGGCGAGGCGCGCAGGTTCAGCGCAGTCGAAGGTCACTTGAAACTGCTTGATCGCTGACATCGGCGCACCCTACCAAGGGTTCTCTGCTGCCCTTTCCCCAGGTGGATCCGCGTGCCGTCGAGATGTCGACCCAGTCCCGCCGAAACCTGGTGCGGATCGGACACCACGGCAGCGGTTCGCATCGGTACGCCGGGAGGTGCGGGTGCCGATCCCGGCCGGGGAACCGCGGGGGCTGCCGCGACAGTGGAGATCAGCAGCCGCGTGGGCGGGAAGTTGGCGGGATCGTATCGCGCCGTGACGGTTGGGAGGCGGCGCGGGAATTCCGGGCCGGGCGGGGCCCGTTCCGTGGATCACGGGAGGCCCCGGATTCATCGTCTCCAGGCTCACCGAGTGCCCCAGCGGGTTCTGCGATGCCAACTCGTCCGTGGCCCGCCGGAGTTCCGCGTCGTGTCAGGGCCTCCCATTCCTCCGTGTCGGCCCGCGCGACGTCGGCGTCCAGGGCATGGCGGCGGGTCTCGATGTCCAAGGACAATCTCACCGGCGTTCGCTATGGCGCTGCATGAGCTGATTGCCGCCCCAGCCCCCAGCGACAGCCGCTCCGGAGGCCACGGCCCACGTGACGGTAGGCGGCGCGCCCAGGGTGGAGAGGACCAATCCCACCACGCCGAACGCCGTCACCGCCCCTGCAGTAAACACCCAGAATCGAAGCCGCTGAGCAAGCCAAGGCTCCTGTGTCACCGATCCGCCCCTCCCGTCATGGGCCGGATGCACGTCGCAGGCGCCCTGTAGGTGCCCGCTTACCCGTGAAATCGGAAGGGACGGGCCCGAAGGGTGTTCGGACGGTCCCGCCGACGGGATCGCACCGCGTCGTATCGAGCGTCCGGCGCAGTGTGCTGTGCGCATCCGCAGCGAGAACCCCCGCTGGGGTGGCGGCCGGCCCCTGTCAGCGGCGGCCTGATCCGGCTGGAAGGTGAGTCACCGAGATCGTTTGGCGTCGTTTGTCCGGTAGCGTCCCAGTACGCCGATGGACAGTGCCGATGCGGCCATCAGCCCGAGCACGAGCGAACTCGAACCAGCGCTGTGCTCCCGCCCCCGGATACGGAATCCGGCCGGCAGGACAACGACTCAGAACAGCGCGACTTGTATCCACCTGATGGCCACGGCCCGCTGGCCGTGACCATGAGCGTTGCCGTCTCTTTTGCGCACCGGGGCTCCTCTGCATCTTCCCTGCGCCGATTGTTCTGGTTACGGGAAGCCATCGAGACGGCCCGGCCCGGTGGACCGCGTGGTTGGCCGGCTGCCGGGTTGGCGAGGTGAGGTGCTCCTTGATGAGCTGAGCATCGGGAAATCCGCGTGGCACCGCCAGCATTGGCCGTCGCTCACGAACAGGCTCACCGAGGAGACTGTCGCGGTGACGGGCAGCCGGTTGGCCAGATCCGCGAGTCACCTTGTTCCGCAGCTTGACCGTGGGGAACGTCGGTCTCAGGTCCGGGGAGGCTGAACTGCAGCTGTTGCGCGGCTTCTTGCGATCGGCTACCGGCGGCCTGACCTTCCCGTCCGTCGCCCGCCGCGCTATAGGGGCCGGCGAGCCGGTCAGCGACGCTGCCACACGCCGGCCTCGTTCCAGTCCCGTCCCGCAGACGGCGCCGGCAGGTCATCCCGGATCCGAACCCGAGTTCCCGCGGCAGGCGCTCCCGCTGGATGCCGGTGTCACGGCGAGGCTCCCGCGACCAGCCCAACGCCCAACGCGCAAGGCGGTGTCAGCCTCTGTAACCCCCCCCCACGTCACTGCATGATCAAGGCCGGCGAATGGGACGGCGTGCCGACGCAGTAGTAGATCTGCAGGGAGTAGCCGCGGCCGATGCTCACCTGGGTGGGGTCCCACAGGTTCCCGTACGGCTGGTCCGGTGGCCTCTCGGCGCCCTTCGCGCATTCGAGGGGAATCCAGCTGTCGCTCCCGTCCCACTCGTTGCTGTCCACCGTGAGCAGCGCGTCCGAGGGGCCGCCGCATTCGGGGCAGCGCAGTTCGTCGTCGTCCGGCTCCGGCGGCTCGCGGAAGGTGAAGTGGGTGGGCCATCCGCCGGCTTTCCAGCCGGGAGCGACGGACAGGTCGGTCCAGTAGGTGCCCCCCGACCGCTGCTCGTCCCACGCCAGCAACCGTGCCGCGAGGTCCTCATCGAGACTGTGGTACGGGGGGAACTCCCGCACTGCTTCCGGATGGAGGACGCACGGCACGGGCACGAAATCCACGACGGCGACGTAGGCCGGCTCCGGCGGCGCGGCCAGCACGTCCCGTACCTCCGCGCACCGCCGCCACCTCAGTTGCACCGGGGAGGAATCGCGACTCGGCACGTAGGTCGTCGCCCAGAGGACCTGCAGCAGGTCCGTGCCCTCGGGGAAGGCGAGCCCCGGCACGTCCCGGGCGTAAAGCTGGGCAAGCGGAATCATCGGCTGCGGCCCGGACGGCAGCGACTCGTGGTCAAGTCCCGTATTGATCCGGCGCAGCGTCTCCTGCTCGTCCTCGGTCAGCACCTCGCCCGGCCCGTGGGGCGGTGCGGACGACCGCGCCAGCAGGGCCCGCCGGAGATGGATGTCCCGCAGCGCGTTCGCCTCCCAGTGAGGAATGGGCGCCATCTCGTACTCCGGCCAGGGCTCGTCCGCCGGCCACAGCAGCGGCCCGCCCACCGAGCTGTCGTGGACGGTCGGCTCGCCCGGCACCGGGTGCAACCGGAACGCCGTCCTGGCGAGACCCGCCAACTCCGGGAACACCCCGGTGATGTCCAACGGGCGCGGCGGTGTCGTACGCGTCATGCCCTCCCCCTCTCTGGCCATGGCCGAATCACAACACATGGCACGGACATCGCCTCGTGGGCGCAGGCGGGTACGGGTCCAAGGGGATGTCGGGGAGGTGCGTCGGGGTCCGCCGGCCCGACGCTCACAGGTCGAGGGGCAGGCCGGTGCCCGCGAGGCAACCGTCGACGACCTCCGGTCGGTACTGCAGCATCGTCAGCTTGCGCTTCCCGCAGGGGCGGTCAGGCCGTGACCGGCTGTACCTCCTCGGCGGCCCGGGCGTCGTAGACGTCGCGGGCGTCCAGGACGGCGTTGATGTTCTCCTCGGACCAGACGCGGATCGCGCGCATCAGCTCGGTGACGTTCTCGCCCAGCCCGGTGGCCGCGTATTGGACCTTCGGCGGAATGGTCGGATAGACCGTGCGGGTGACCAGGCCGTCGCGCTCCAGGGTGCGCAGGGTCTGGGTGAGCATCTTCTGGGTGATGCCCTCCAGGCGGCGGCGCAGTTCGCCGAAGCGCAGCGGGCCGCCGGCCAGTGCGCCCATGACCAGCATGGTCCACTTGTTGGCGAGCACGTCCAGGATCTGGCGGGAGGGGCAGGCAGCCAGGTAGGCGTCCGCGCCACCGTGAAAGCGCAGGTTGTCAGTAGTACCCATGAGGTACCTATATACCTTTGAAGTGCCTTCTGTTCAACGGGTACCGACCTGTCGAGGATGGGGACATCCCCAGCGACCCTGCGAACAGGAGTGCATGACCATGCGTGCGATCACCCAGAAGTCCTTCGGCGGCCCGGATGTCCTGGAACTCGTCGACGACGCGCCCGAGCCGGCACCTGGACCGACCCACGTGCTGGTCCGGGTCAGGGCCACGAGCGTCAACCCCGTGGAACTCTTCATCCGCTCCGGCGACTTCCCGATGCTGGGCGAGCCGCCCTTCGTCCTGGGATGGGACGTCTCGGGGGTGGTGGAGCAGGTCGATCCGGGTGTGCACCGGTTCGAGGTGGGCGACGAGGTCTACGGCCTGCCGTATTTCCCCGGCGCGGCAGGTGCGAACGCCGAGTACCTGGTGGCCCCCGCACGGCAGCTGGCCCGCAAGCCGGCGGGGATCAGCCACGAGGAGGCCGCAGCGCTGCCGCTGGTCGGCCTCACCGCCTGGCACGCGCTGGTCGAGATAGCGCAACTGCGGGCGGGGCAACGGGTACTGATCCACGGTGCGGGCGGCGGGCTCGGGCACGTGGCGGTGCAGCTGGCCAAGCACCTCGGCGCGGAGGTGATCGGCACGGCGAGCGCCGCCAAGCACGACTTCCTGCGCGGGCTGGGCGCGGACCAGCTCATCGACTACCGGAGCCAGGACTACAGCGAGGTGCTCCGGGACGCGCCGGTGGACGTGGTGCTGGAGACCCTGGGCGGCGGGAACGCCGAGCGCTCCTTCGGGGTACTGCGGCAGGGCGGGGTGCTGGTGACGGCAGTGGAGCGGCTCAGCACCACCCTGCCAGAACTGGCCGAGAAGTCGGGCGTACGCTTCGCCGCGGTCGGCGTGGAACCGGACGCTGCCGGTCTGGAGGCACTGGCCGACCTCGTGGAGGCGGGGAAGCTCCGGGTGCACCTGCAGCAGACGTTTCCGCTGGAGAAGCTCGCCGAGGCGCACCGGATACTTGCCGCCGGCGGCGTTCAGGGCAAGATCGCCATCACTGTCTGAGGAGCCCTCAGGAGCCTGCCGATCGCGTACGGTTCGGCCCGGACCACCTTCGATCAGGCCTTGCGGCGCTGCTGTCCACCTGGGTGGACAGCAGCGCCGCAAGGCCGTCGTGCGGTCCGGCGGACACGGCCCTGACCGGCGGCAGCAGCGAACTGCAAGGGGGGTTACTAGACCGCGACGACGATCTTCTTCCCGGCGTGGAGCCCCTTCTCAAGGTGGCGGTGTGCCTCAACGACGTCGTTGAGGGCGAACACCTTGTCGATGGCGGGCCGCAGAGCACCGAGGCGTACACCGGCGTTCAGGAAGGCCGCCATGCGTTTCACCACGACGCCGTCGAGGGAGTGCTCGAAGCTCCGGTAGCTGAAGATCGTGAGCGGCGTGCTTCTCGGGAAGGGTGTGGGCCTGGGGTCCAGGAAGCCCGCGGCGACCAGCGTTCCGCCGGGGCGGGCCGCCTTCAGGAGGTCCTGCTGGCCGGGGCCCATGACGATGTCGAGGACGATGTCAGCGCCGTTCCCGCCGGTGTGGTGGCGGACGGCCTGGACGACGTCCATGTTGTCGGTGGCGATGACCGTGGCGGCGCCGGCGGCGAGCAGGTCGTCCGTCCTCGCGGCGTGCCGGGTGACGGCGATGGGCACGGCGCCGATCTGGTGGGCGATCTGCATGGCCGCCCGGCCGACGGCGCTGGACGCAGCGGTGATGAGGACCTGGTCGCCGGGCCGCATGCCCGCCTTCTCGACAAGCGCGCCGTAGGCGGTGGAGTACGCGACCCAGACCGCCGCCGCCTCGGTGATGCCGAGCCCGGACGGCCGGGCGATGACCTGGCTAGCGGGGACCGTGGTGTATTCGGCGTAGCTGCCCCTGGCGCTCGCGTCAGGAACGGCTGTGAGAATGACCGGGTCGCCGATCTCCAGCCCGCTGGTCTCGGGGCCCAGCGCGTCGATGACGCCGGTTCCTTCGACGCCGAGGCGAGCGTGCGGCAGGGGGACGGTTACGGGCGAGGTACCGGAACGCACCATCTGGTCGAGCGGGTTGACGGCGAACGCTTCGATTCTGACCCGTACCTCGCCGGCGACGGGCTCGACGACCGGCTCCTCGACGACGCGCATGACATCCGGCCCGCCGAACTCATCGAACACGACGACTCGTGGCATGGTGACTCCTCCGCATGTGCTGCTGGTTTCGTTGCTCGCGGAAGACGTTACGGAGCGGCGCGTTACCTCCTGGTACCTTCGATTCCCATGCAGAACGTTGGTGGACCAGCCTTCCTCGCCGACTGCCCCACGCGCCTGGCGGTCGAGATCATCGCCGACAAATGGGCCGTGCTCGTGCTCTTCGGGCTCAGCCGTCAGCCCCGCAGGCACGGTGAGATCATCGACCTCGTCGGCGGCATCTCGCGCAAGGTCCTCACCCAGACGCTGCGCCGGCTCCAGCAGTACGGCCTGGTCGAACGCAGTGAGGAAGCGCCACGGCGGGTCGAGTACAGCCTCACCGACCTCGGCCGGACCCTCATCGAGCCCATCGAGGTCCTGACGAACTGGGCGAGGGACTACGGCCAGGCCGTCGTCGACTTCCAGGAGGCGGCGGAGGCCGCTCCTTCTGAGAGAAAAAAGATTGCCTCCGGGTCGGGGCCCCTGTTGGCTGGGCAGCATGGCTGAACTGCGTACCGATCGCCTCGTCCTGCGTCGATGGCGTGAATCCGACCTCGAACCGTGGGCGGCGATGAATGCCGATCCCGAGGTTCGGGAGCATTTGGGCGACCTGCTGACCCGTGAGCAGAGCGATGCCTCCGTGGCGCGGTTCCAGGCCGAGTTCGACCGGCGAGGTTACGGGTGGTGGGCGGTTGAGGTGGAGGCCAGGGGCGAGTTCATCGGCTTCGCGGGCTTGGACGAGGTGGACGACTACATGCCGTTCACCGGAGTGGAGATCGGCTGGCGGCTCGCCCGCCCGGCCTGGGGCCAGGGCTACGCCACCGAGGCTGCGCTGACCGTCCTGGCCCACGGCTTCGACACTCTGGAGCTTCCTGAGATCCTCGCTGTCACAACAGCCACCAACCTCCGTTCGCAGGCGGTGATGCGCCGGATCGGCATGACCCGGGATCCGGCCGACGACTTCGACGACCCCACCGAGTCCGAAGGGCCGCTGCGTCCGAACGTGCTGTACCGCATCGCCCGCAGTGCGAGGATCTGACGTTCTTCGCCGATGCGGGACCGGCCGGGACGCGCTCGACGGTGCTTGCCCGCCGAGCGGCCCGGTCGACGTCAGCGCACTCACGCCCGGGTCCGGGCTCCGCGACGGTACGCGGAGCCGGGACCTCTCCTCGGTGAGCGGTATGCCGACTGCGTCAGCTGCCTTGTCCCGCCGATCTGACGGCCCGGCCTGATGTCAGGTGCCGTGCGAAGAACTGGATCGCGGCGTCCCCGGCGAACTGCGGGACGCCGGTGTGACCGCCCATGTTGGCCTGCAGGGACTTCTCCTGGGACCCGAAAGCGTCGAACAGGTCCAGAGCAGCCTGCCGGTCGTTGCCTTCGTCGTCCCACTGCAGCAGCACATGCAGCGGAATGGTGACCTGCCGGGCTTCCTCGAACATGACGCGAGGCACGAGACTCCCCGCGAACAGACCGGCGGCGACGATGCGCGGCTCGACCACCGCGAGCCGGATGCCGAGGGAGATCACTCCCCCCGAGTATCCGACAGGACCGCCGATCTCGGGCAGCGACAGGAAGGCGTCCAGTGCGGCCTGCCACTCCGGAACCGCCTTGTCGACCAGCGGGAGGACAAGGGCGTCGACGATCCCGTCGCTGACCGGCTCGCCGGCCTGCATCGTCCGGCGCAGGTCGGCGCGGGCCTGGTCAAGGGCGGGCCAACCGGGCCGGTCGCCGCTTCCGGGGAGCTCGATGGTGGCCGCGGCGAAACCCTCCGCTGCGGATTGCCGGGCCCGGGCCGCCAGTCGGGCGTACATCTTGCGCAGGCCGAGCGGGGGGTGGCCGAGCAGGATCAGTGGCACCGGCGCGGAAAGGGAAGCGGCTTCGGGCGTCCACAGGATGCCGGGGATCTCACCGAGGGTGAAGGCGCGTTCGAGGACGCCGTCGTCGAGGCGTTGCTCGGAAGTGACATGCATGGTCGTGCCTTTCGGGAGTGCACCAGAACGGCGCTCCCGGACGACCTGTCTATCGCCCGACCGCGACCCCGGAGGGGAGCACCCATGTCGATACTGCGTTCACAGGTACCACCTCCTCGCTCTCCCGCACGGCCTGCCGGAAATGTACCAGCGGTCGGTTCCCGCCCGCCAAACGGTTTTCGCGCGGTGTCACGGCGGCCCGGCGGCGCTTGCCCGCCGGAGGTCTCCCGACTGCGGGGTCAGGCGGTTCGAGGGGCCGTCCCCGCGGGCGCCGTCGAGCAGGCCGGCTCGCGGGATCTCCTCGACGGAGTCGGGCGTTCCGGTGGTGGGGACGCCCGGGCGGGCCGCCGCCGCGACGGCCGCGCGGGCCTGCGGGTCGGCCGCGGGTCCCCAGCCGCACAGGTCGGGGACGAGGTGGGGCGGCACCACCAGCCGGGGACGGGCGCCTCGTGCCAGGTCAAGGCGCCGCCGCTCTGCACGGCGGGGGCGATGCCGAAGCGCGTCATCGCGGCGAGCACCGGCGGGTGGTGCCCGTCCTCGGGGTAGGCGGTATGCCTGTCGTCGCGGGCCCGGAGCGCGGCGAGCGCATGGCGGGCCGCCGCGGGGTCCAGGGTCACCCGACGGGGCGGGCGGCTCAGACGGCGCCGAGCAGCAGCGACGTGGCGACGCCCAACTCCCCCATGGCCTGCGTGAGGTGGAAGCAGGGCGTCCCGTCGGCCAGCCGCCGTAGCAGCCGCGTCCGGCGTTCGGTGTCCGTACGGGGGTACCAGGCAGCCAGGTAGGGATCGTACTTCGTCGCGGTCTCCTCGACGTGCGCGCTCACTGCCCGGTGGGCCTCCCCCGGGGACAGCCGGGTGAGCGTCGGCCGCTCGGCCTCGGAGTCGAAGCGGGCCAGCACGACGGCGTCGACCCGGCTCTCGGGCAGCAGGGACCGCCCGGTGACGCGGGCGAGTTCCGCGCAGCGGACCCAGACCGACCCGGGCAGGTCCGTGCCGGCGTCGGAGCGGATCGCCTCCACGGTGTGGTGGCGGCCGCGGAAGGCGTTCGCCGGGTGGCTGGAGTCCGACAGGAGGGTCATCAGGTCCGGCTCGTCCCGGGCCAGGGCCAGCAGGGCGTCGGTGCGGACGTTCACCGTGCGCGGGGAACCGTAGCCGGTCAGGGCGGTGGGGAGCCCGTCGGCGTCGGTGAGGACGAGGTCGTCGTTGGAGACGAAGTCGGCACCGCCGTTGAGCAGGGCGCTGAGGATGCCGGAGGTCTTCCCCGAGCGCTTGTGGCCGAGGAAGGCGATGCCCGCGCGCCCGGCCCTGACCAGCCCGCCGTGCAGGAAGAGCTCTCCCCGCTCGTAGGCCTGCCACCGCAGCAGGTACCGCACCGAACGCAGCAGTTGCTGGACGGTCCACCGCTGCGCCTCGGCCGGCAGGGCGAGTTGCCGGTGGGTGTCGTCGACCCACGCCACGCGGTCGGGTTCGTACTCCGAGTGCAGCACGACCCGCTGCCAGTCCGCGCCGGCCGGCGCGGAGCCGCGGTCGCCGCCTGGATCCGCGCCCAACGCCTGGAACGCGCACGCCGCGACCTGGCGGACCCCGCGCTGCGCACGATGCCGGTCCACGTGATCGCGGCCCGCTGGGGCATGCCCAGCGCCTCGGACTTCAGCCGGTCCTTCCGTGCCGCGTACGGGCTCTCACCGAGTGAGCACCGGCACCAGGCCCTGAACGGGCACGGAACGCCGTAGGGCAGGACGACCACCGACCCGACCGGCGACGAGGCTGCCGCGGCGCCGGCGGACCCGGACGGTGCGGCCGGGTCCGATCAGGATGCAGGCACGGCGGGCTTGAGCGCACCCGGCCGTGTTCGGGGTATTGACGGGGTTTTACCGCGTACCTACGGTCTGGAGAGCGCTCGCCGAGATTGCCTTCGCAGGCGTGAACCGTCCTGTTGATAACGTTGTCAAGGGAAGGTCGTGCATGTCCCCCCACCGCTTACTCCCCCTGCGGCGCCTGCTCTCCGCCGTGGGCGGTCTCCTGCTGCTGTCCGCCGCCGTGACCGGTGTGGCCGCCGCCCCGGCCGCCCAAGCCGCGACCACCACCGTCCTCGACGGCAACGCGCGTTTCGAGGTGCTCAGCCCGACTCTGGTGCGACTGGAGTACGCCGGCGACGGCATCTTCCAGGACGGCACCACGTTCAACGCCGTCAACCGGGCCTTCCCCACACCCGCTTACACCACGGATGTGACGTCCGACGGCTACCGGGAGATCAAGACCAGCGGCTTGACGCTGCGCTATCGGCAGGGCAGCGGGCCGTTCACCGCGTCGAACCTGGCTGTCACGCTGACCGGCACCGGGGTGAATGCCAAGCCGGCCTTCCCCTCGTACTGCGCCGTGGGCACCGCCTGCGAGGCGGAGAACGACCTGTTCACCGGCCGGGCCGCTGTCGCTTACGACCACAGCGGGCACAGCGGGTCGGGTTTCGTCGCCGGCTTCGAGCAGACCGGCGCCGGGCTCGCACAGGACGTCTCGGCCGTCCCCTCCAGCGGCAACTACCGGCTCCAGGTGCGCTACTCCAACGGCGGCGGCAGCACGGCGACCCTGTCCAGCACGGTCAACGGCGCGAGCGGCCCAGCATTGAGCTTCCCGGCGACCTCGTCGTGGGACTCCTGGTCCACCCTGTCCGCCACGGTCAGTCTCGCCGCGGGCACCGACGCGCTGTCGCTGGTGCAGAAGGCCACCGACACCGGCCGCGTCAACATCGACTCGCTGGCCGTCACCCCGGTCGCCACCACGACCTATCCGGCCGCGTCGACCGCGCTCACCACCACCGGTTACGGCGCCGGGCCGACCAGCGTCCTCGGCGGCTGGTACCGGTCCCTGGACAACCCGGCGGCCCTGCCCGTCGCCGAGCACCCCGGAATCCTGGACCGCGACGGCTGGTACCTGCTGGACGACACCCGCACCGCGCTGCTCAGCGCCGACCACAGCGTGACCGACCGGCCCTCGCACGGCTCCCAGCCGTACCAGGACGGCTACTTCTTCGGCTACGGACAGGACTACAAGCAGGGCCTGTCCGACCTCAACGCGCTGACCGGCGGCACGAACCTGCTGCCGCAGTCCGCGTACGGGGTCTGGTACTCGCGCTACTACGCCTACTCGGCCGCCGACTACGAGAACACCCTGCTGCCGAAGTTCCGCAGCACCAACACGCCGATCGACTGGCTGGTGGTGGACACCGACTGGAAGGCGCCGAGCAGCTGGAACGGCTGGAACTGGAACACCGGACAGTTCCCCGACCCGCAGAGCTTCCTCAACTGGACCAAGCAGCAGAGCCTGTCGGTGGCGATGAACATCCACCCGACGATCGACCAGAACGACCCCAAGTTCGCGGCCACCAACAGCGCCGCCGGCGGCTTGGCCCTGGACGGCGGAACCACCTACAAGTTCGACTGGTCCAACCCCAGGCAGCTCGCCGCCTACCTCTCCCTGCACCAACCCTTCGAGCAGCAGGGCACCCGCGAGTGGTGGCTGGACGCCTGCTGCGACTCCTCCAGCGCCTCCGACCCGCACATCGCCGCGGACAACCTGATCAACCAGGCGTACGCCGACGACGCGGCCGCCAGAGGGCTGCGCGGCTTCTCCTTCGCCCGCATTGGCGCCTCCACGCCCAACGGCTACGCCGGCAACTACCCCGTCGGCCCCTGGTCCGAGCGCCGCAACAGCCTCCAGTTCACCGGCGACACCCCGGCCACCTGGGACATGCTCGCGTACGAGACCCGCTTCACCGCCGACGAGGCCGCCGCCGGACTGAGCAACGTCAGCCACGACATCGGCAGCTTCCACGGCGGCCACCTCGCCGACGACCTGTACGCCCGCTGGCTGCAGTTCGGCACCTTCCAGCCGGTCGACCGGCTGCACTCCGACCACGGCGACCGGCTGCCGTGGAACTACACCGGCGCCGCCGCGGCCAGCGCCGAGTCCTCGCTGCGGCTGCGCGAGGCCCTGGTGCCCTACACCTACACTCTGGCCCAGCAGGCGAACGCCACCGGCGTCCCGATCGTGCGGCCGATGTACCTGGACTACCCGGCGCAGGACGCCGCCTACACCGCCACCGGCGAGTACCTGTACGGCGACAACGTTCTCGTCGCGCCCATCACCTCGCCGAACGACGCGAGCGGCAACGGATCGGCCTCGGTGTGGGTGCCGCCGGGCAGCTGGACCGACTACTTCACCGGCCGCACCTACACCGGCCCGGCCACCGTGACCATCACCGACCCGCTCTCCCAGATGCCGGTACTGATCAAGGCCGGCGGGATCCTGCCCACCCGCACGGACTACGTCGACAACCAGGCCCAGAGCCCCCTCACCAAGCTCACCGTAAACGTCGCCGCCGGCGCCGACGGCGCCTTCGCGCTCTACTCCGACGCCGGCGAGGGCGCCGGTTACCGCAGCGGTCAGTCGACCTCGGCGCCGCTGTCCTGGAACGATGCCGCCCGCGCCTTGACCATCGGCGCCCAGAGCGGCGGCTACAGCGGCGCACCCACTTCCCGGGCCTACACGCTGCGGCTGTCGAACTCCGCGGCACCCACCGCCGTCTCCGTCGACGGCGTCCAGGTACCCGAGACCGACTGGTCGTGGAACACCAACCGCCGCACCGTCACCGTCACCACCGCGGCGCTGTCCCTCGGCACGGCCCATACCGTCGCCCTGACCGGCAGCGCCACCGCCAACCCCACCGTCGGCGAGGTGATCGGCGCCGGCGGGCAGTGCCTGGACGTCAACGGCGGCAACACCGCCGACGGCACCACCCTCCAGCTATGGGGCTGCAACCACACCGCCGCCCAGACGTTCGCCCGCCCCGCCGACGGCACCCTGCGCGTGCTCGGCAAGTGCGTGGCCGTCACTGGCGGCGCCACAGGCAACAACGCGCAGGTCAGCCTGGCCGGATGCACCGGAGCCTCGTCCCAGACCTGGACCCACCGGACGACCGGGGCCCTGGTCAACACCGCCTCGGGCCGCTGCCTCGACGTACCCGGCGGCACCACCGCACCCGGCGCGGTACAACTCCAGATCTACGACTGCAACGCCTCGGCCGGACAGGTGTGGAAGCTGCCGCCGGCTGCGCTGACCGGACCCGCCGGGCTGTGCGCCGACATCAGCAACGCCGACCCGGCCACCGGCACACCCGCGCAACTCGCCGGCTGCAACGCAACCGACGCCCAGCGCTTCTCCGCACCCGGGGACCAGACCCTGCACGTGCTCGGCAAGTGCCTGGACGTAGCGGCCGGTGCCACCGCCAACGGCACCCCCACCCAGCTGTGGGACTGCAACGGCACCGGCGCCCAGACCTGGACAAGCCGCGCGGACGGCACCTTGTACAACCCCCAGTCCGGCCGCTGCCTGGACGACAAGGACAACCGGCAGCAGTCCGGCGACATCCTCCAGATCTGGGACTGCAACAACACCACCGCACAGCGCTTCACCCTCGGCTGACGCCGTTCGGGGGGTGGCGGCCTCCACAGCGAGGCCGCTACTCCCCACCGTCACCCGCCGGCGCTGGGTGGCCGCCCCTACACCCGCGTACGCGCGTACAGGTCCAGGTGCCCGCACGCCGGGCAGTGGAAGGCCTCGATCTGCCAGCGTGGCTTGCCCATGCGCCGCGCCCCGCCGAAGACGCCCCGCTGCAGGGGGCCGGCGATCCAGCGGGCGTAACCGCGCGAACCTTCACCGGAGTCCTCGATGAAGCCGGGTTCCAGCCCGGCACTTCCGCAACTGCTGCACGTGGCAGGGTCTCCCGGCATCCCCGGGATATCTCCCGCTTTACTCTCCATGGCCCGATGATCGCGGACTGCCGGCCGCCCGGCAACCCGCCCGCGCAGGCCCGACCTCGGGTGAACCGTCGACACCGCCGGCAGCACGCCCGTCTCCCCGTGCGACGCCCGCGCCGGCCGCGCCGGCCGCGCCGGCCGCGCCGGCCGCGCCGGCCGCGAGGGAACCTTTGCCGGACCGTGCTCCTCCTGGCGGGGTGAACGCCACTCTCGCATCCGGCCGAAGGGTTCCTCATGACCAACACCGATCGCCCCATGCCACCGTTGGACGGGGTCGTGCACCGGTGGGTGACCGTCCGGGGGGCCCGGCTGCATCTCGCCGAGTCCGGCAGCGGCGAGCCCGTCGTGCTGCTGCACGGCTTCCCACAGCACTGGTACGCGTGGCGGGCCCTCGTCCCGCTGCTCGCCGGCGACCACCGGCTGATCTGCGTCGATCTGCGCGGTTTCGGCTGGTCGGAGCAGACCGGGCGCGGTTACGACACGGACGGGCTCGGCGACGACGTCATAGCGCTCCTGGACGAACTCGGCCTCGACCGGGTGACCCTGGTCGGGCACAACTGGGGCGCCGGGGTGGGATTCCGGCTCTGCCAGCGGGCCCCGGAGCGCTTCCGTGCCTTTCTGGCGCTGAACATGGCGCATCCGTGGACGCGGCACCGTGACGTCCTACCGCATCTGTGGCGGATGTGGTTCACCGCCTTCGTCGAGTACCCGGTGGTCGGACGGCTGGTCCTGCGGCACTGGCCGGCCTTCACGCGGTATCTGCTGCGTCGCGCCGTCGCCGACCGGGCGGTGTGGCGGGAGGCGGATCTCGCGGAGTTCACCGAGGCGGCGCAGGCCTCGGCCCATGCCGGGCAGGCGATGTTCTGGCAGTACGTCGTGCGGGACATCCCGGCGGGCTTCCGGGGCGTCCACCGCCGTCGCCGGCCGGCCGTCCCGACGCTGGTCCTGGGCGGTGCGTTGGACCCGGTGATCCCCCCGGCCCTGCTGCGTGGCGGCGCTCCCGAAGCGGACGGCCTGACCGTGCGGGTGGTGCCGGGTGCGGGGCACCATCTGCACGAGGAGCGGCCGGAGTTGGTGGCCGAGGCCTTGCGGGAGCTCATCGCCGGGGCCGGCTGAGGGGTCAGCGCAGGGCGGCGCGGCGCTCCACCTCGCGGAAGAAGGCACGCGTGCGGCGTCCCCCGAGGAGGCGGCGGTACACGCGCTGCACGGGGCCGAGTGCTGCGGGGCGTGCCGCGCCGCAGACGGCGAGCCGGGTCCCGGGACCGTCCGGTGCGGCGGCCACTCCCATCGTCACCAGACGGGACTGCATGAGGCACCAGCCGGGGCTCAGCCGCACGTCGAACGGCCCGCGCAATCCGAGCACGTCCACGGCCTGCGCTGTTTTGTGCTCGCTGTCGCCGGGCGGAACCCTGAACTCCCGCACGAAGGAGACCAGGTGAGGCAACTCGCCCTCCAGGTCGGCGATGACCGCCCACACCTGGTCGAAAGGCAGACCGAGTGTGGCCTCGGCGTACAAGGGCGCGCGCAGCCCCGCGGCCAATACGCGCAGCCGGGCGACCGGGTCGGGTGCGTTCACCGTGTCCACGCCTTCCGGAAGGAGGAACGGGCTCTGTTGAGGCGGGACTTCACGGTGCCCTCGGGCACGCCGAGCAGTTCGGCCGTCGTACGCTCGTCGAGGCCCTCCAATTCCCGCAGGACCAGAACGGTCCGGTGCTGGACGGGCAGTCGGACGAGCAAGTCCCGCACTTCTGCGCTCAGTTCACCGCCGCCTACGCCGGGCAGCAGGTCCTGCAGCCGGGCGATCTCCTCGGGGGCGGCGGGCGTCTCGCCAGCGGTACGCCGCGCCACCCGGACGGCCTCCCGTACGGTGACCGCGCGCACCCACCCGTAGACCGCCTGCGGGTCCCGCAGCCCGCGCAACCCCCTGAACACCGCGACAAGCGATTCCTGCACGGCGTCCGCGGTGTCGGCCGGGGCGATCGGGGTGCACAGCCGGGTGACGTACGGCGTCACCAGCTTCAGCAGGTCGTCCATGGCGAAGGCGTCCCCGCGCTGCGCGGCCCGTACCAGCGGCGCCGCCACGTCCCAGGGCCGCACGTCCTCGTCCATCGCCCCACACCGTACATGTCTCGGCGGTTCGGCGGCCCGTCCCGCTCCAGCCGTCGGCCGTCGCCCTCCGCCGGTGGGGCGGACGACGCACCGGCACCCGTGACCCGGCTGGCGCGGTGAGGGGTGCGGCGGCCGGTCAGAGTGCCTGACGGATGGCGTGTGCCAGGTCGGCCGCCGTCGTGGGAGCGACGCGGGGCTTGTCGATGAGCGCGGTGTCGATGACCGCGGCGAGCCGGCGCGGAAGTGTGGGGAGCCGGTCCCGTACGGGTACGGGTGGCTCGTGCAGGACGACGTCGACCGCATCGGCTCCGGCGGGGAAGTCGCGCGGCGGCGAACCGGTGAGCATCCAGTACAGGGTGGCGGTCGTGGCCCACAGATCGACCTCGGGACGTGCGTACTTGAAGTCGATGACCTGGCCGCGCGGCATGAAGGCCAGGGTGCCGCCCATGGCGCCGGTGAGGGTGTGGCCCGACAGGCCGGCGCTGTCGAATGCCTTGGACAGGCCGAAGTCGGCGATTTTGACGGTCGCTCGGCTCCCGGAGCCGGTGAGGAGGAGGTTCTGCGGTTTGATGTCGCGGTGCACCAGTCCCCGGTGCACCGCTGAGGTCCCGTCGGCCAGCTGTACGGGCACCTCCGCGGTGTGCGCGTAGTGCAGTCCGCGGAGCGTCTGGAGGGTCACGGCCACTGCCCGGTCGACGCTCAACCTGCCGCCGGCTCGGGCGGCGAGGTCGGCGACGCTGCCCAGACGGCAGTATTCGCAGGTGAAGTAGAAGGTGCTGCCGTGCGCGCCGCCGGCGTGGAAGGCGACGACGTTGGGATGGCGCAGGGCGCGCGTACAGGCGAACTCCCGCAGGAAGCCGTCGCGGGCGGCGGGGTCGACGGCGCCGTGAGCCAGCAGGGTCTTGAGGGCGAGCAGTTCCCCGGTCCGCTCGTCCCGGGCGAGATGGACGACGCCCTGTCCGCCGCGGCCGAGTTCCTGGAGGAGGCGGTAGCCGCGGATCCCGGCGGCGTCCGGTTCCCCGGCCTCAGCCGCGGCCATGAGGGCGTGCGCGGCGTCGACGGGGTCTCGTGCCCCGGTGGACGCGGCCGCGGCTTCCACCGCCCGGACGGAGACCCGCAGCACCGCGCCGCCGACGCCGATCTCGTCACCGTCGGCCAGGTCCCGCCCGGCCGGACCGGGCGCCAGCCGCTCGCCGTTGACGTACGTGCCGTTGCGGCTGCCGAGGTCCCGCACCCGCACCTTGGGTGGATTGACGTCGAGCATGCAGTGGTGCCGTGAGGCTCTCTTCTCCGTTCGGGCCAGCCGGATACCGCATTCGCGAGCCCGGCCGACCAGGCATGTCGTGCGGTCGCCGAAGACATACGGAGCGGCCGCCGGCGCGCCGTGCAGGGTCAGGGTGACGGAGGACGGCATGTCACCACTCGTAGTCCCATTCGAGTTCCAGGCAGCGCACGTAGTCGAGTTCGGCCACCAGCAGCCGGCGGGCGTCGGCGCTGAGGGCGAGGCCGAAGACCTGGCCCCGGTGTCCTTCGAGGACCTGCAGCCGCTGCCCCTGGTCCAGGTCCCACAGGTGCACGTCCTCGTCCGCGAGGCCGGAGAGGGCGAACCGGCCGTCCGAGGTGAGGGCGACGGTGTTGACCAGGCCAGGGTCGGGCATCTCGCGCAGCACGCGGCCCGTCGCCGGGTCGAAGACGACCAGCGTGCCGAACCCGGCGATCACCGCACGCCGGCCGTCCGCGGTGATCCGGAGCGTCGAGATGTTGTACGGGCCCTCCACCGTGTAGATCCGGCGGCCGCTCGCGGCGTCGTAGGCGTGCACGCCGAACTGGCCGTACTCCAGGAGGCTCCGGCCGTCCGGCGCGAAGCGCAGGTGCGCGCCGCCCGGGCGCCCGGTGTGCCGCCACAGGCAACGGCCCGACGCCAGGTCCCAGCCGCAGAGCTCGTCCAGGTCCGTGCGCCGCCGCCGGTCCTCCGCGGCGCCGGCGAAGGCGTTCGACACCCCGTACCGGCGGTCGGGGCTGATCGCGACGGCGCCCACCGGCCCCTGGTGGCCTCGGAAGCCGGAGGACGGATCCGCGTACTGCCGCTGCCGCCGCACGTCCTCGACGTCCCAGAGGCACAGCATTCCGCTGTCCTCGCCGGTCAGCAGCCAGGCGCGGTCATCGGTCAGGGCCACCGCCCGGATGTCGTCACGCTCCAGCATGACGGTCCGGTCGTCCGTCAGATCGAGCAGGGCGGCCTCCAGCTGACCCGGGACGATCGCTGCCGCGCCGTCGCTGGTCATCAGCGGAGCCGCGGCAGCGGTGACCATCGCGGCGATCATGCGGTTCTGCCGGGCGTTGGCGGCGTCGCACAGCAGGAACCGGTCAGGGAACAGCCCGGCGAGGAAGACGCTCGTGTCCCCGATGAAGGCCATCGCCGAGGGGCTGCCGAGACGCCCGGTGAAGTCGAACGTCTGCCAGGCACCGCGCAGTCCCGTGCGCCGCCCGTGCTGCCCGAGCGTGCCCCACGCGTGGAGCAGGTCGGGGTTGCGGGCGTGGCCCGGCACGGCCCGCGCGGTGCGCAGGCAGGCCGCCGACCGCGCGTAGCGGCCTTCTTCGAAGAGCCGCTCGCCCTCGCGCATCGCCGCCCGGAACCGCCCGGCGTGATCGGTCAGTTCGCCGGCGGCCCGGGGCCGGGCGTACGCCCACGGCGCGCGGTAGCGCGGGACCGGCAGGGGCTGCACCCTGATCCGCCCGTCGGCGGCGACCAGCACGGCACGGCTGCCGTCGCCGCTCACCGCGAGGTGGAAGGTGTGCACGGACATGCCGTCGTCGAACGTCCGCAGGCACCGGCCGGTCGACGTCTGCACCGCCCGGAGCGGCGAGCCGCTTCCGACGACGGCCAGCGAGCCGTCAGGCGTCAGCGCGAGCGCCGAGACGTCCGTCACGTCGTGGGGCACCTGCGTGGCGACCCGGCCCGTCATCACCTCCCACAGCACCATCGGCCCCTGCCATATCTGCAGGGCGTACCGCACGCCCGGGGCCACCGCGGCCTTGCGCACGAAGCCGCCCCACGCCGAGCGGTACGGTTCGGACTGCCGCGGCTCGGTGAGAACGGCCCGGCACGCACCCGCACCGGCATCCCACAGGCGGATCGTCGTCTCTCCCAGGCTGCCGGCGGTCGCGGCGATGTCGCCGCCGTCACCCAGCTCCAGCGCGGCCATGCGTTCCGTCCCGCTCGGGACCGGGCCGAGAAGCCCTCCCGTGCCCAGGTGCCAGAACCACAGGGCGCCGTCCGCGTGCGCGGTGGCGCCGACCGACCCGTCGGCGCTGAGCGCGACCATGGTGACGCCCTCGGCGACCGGGCCCGCCGGCAGGGGCAGCCGCTCGCCGCCGGCGAGGTCCCACGCCTCCGGCGGACCCTGCTCGCGGCCGACCAGGCCGATCCGCCCCTGACCGTCCACCGCGACCGCCGTGACGTGCGAGCCCTCGGACGTCAGTTCCCGCAGGCAGCGGCCGCTTCCCACCTCCCACAGCCGGAGAACCCCGTCGTAGTCGCCGGACAGCACCAAGCCCCCGTCGGCCGTCACCCCCACGGCGCTCACGACTCCCTCGTGGCCGGCCAGGACCACCGGGCGAGCCCCCGGATCACGTGCCAGCTCCGCCAGCGCCTCCGCGGTTTCGGCCGGCTCCGGCTCCCCCGGGGCAGCCGGGCGCAGCAGTTCCGCGGCCCGTTCGCGGTCGTCGCGCTCCAGGTGGACCAGACCGATCAGCCGCGCGCCCAGGGCGTCGTCGCCGCCGATCTCGCGGGCGGAGGTCAGTTCGGCGAGGAGTTCCGCGTCGGTCTTCCGCGCGCCGCGCCACCGGTGCAGACCGAAGTTGAAGGTGGCGGTCAGGCTGTGCGGGTCCGCCGTCATGGCCTCCCGCCACCGCTCCTCGGCCTCCTCGGTGCGCCCGAGGTCGAGCAGGGACAGCGCCTGGTTGGAGAGCCCGTCCGCCAGCAGCGCGGCCGCCTCGGGGACCGGCCGCGGGTAGGGGGTGCCGACCACGTCGCCGTACACCTCGCTCATGACGCCGGCGACCTCGTCCAGCCGGGACGGCCGCGCCGGGACGGAGGTCATGAAGCACTGGCGCAGCAGGCCCGCGACGGCCGGCGGCAGGGGCGGCACCCGCGGGTCCTGCGGGCCGCCGGCCAGCAGTCCGTCGAGTGCCTCGGCGGCGGCCTGGCCGTAGTCGGTCGGCCGGCGGCCGGTGAACATCTCCAGCACCGTCAGCGCCCACGACCACACGTCCGTCGCGGGCGTCAGCCTGATGTCCCGGCGCCCGGCAGCGGCGAGCGCCTGCTCCGGTGAGCAGTACGGCCGCGTCCTGCCGCGGAAGGTGACGCCGGGCGCGGGCGTCCCGTCGGCGTCCGGTGTGCGTGCCCCGGCCAGCCCGAAGTCGGTGACCTTGGCGACTCCGTCGGGTTCGAGCATGATGTTGGCGGGTTTGACGTCCTGGTGGACCAGGCCGGTGGCGTGGGCGTGCTGGAGGCCCCATGCCGTCTGGACGGCGACGTCGAGGACGCGCGCGAGGGCGGCCCTGGGCCCGCCGTCGTAGAGCCGGCCGCGGGCCACCGCCTCGGCGAGGTCGCCGCCGTCGACCCACTCGGCGAAAACCCGGGGCACGCCGCCGACGGTGCGGACGTAGGCGCAGTTGACGGTGTGCGGGTGCAGGCCCAGGCCCACCCAGGTGCCCGCCTCGGCCTCGAACCGGCGCCTGCCGCTCTCGGAGGCGACCTGCTCGGGCCGGGGTGTCTTGACCGCGAGGTCCACGTTCCAGCCCAGGTGCCGGACCCGCTGGACCGTCCCCATGCCGCCGCTTCGCACCTCGTCGAGCACTTCGTACAGATCGAGGACCACCTCGCCGGGCTGCCAGACCGCGGACACCGTCGCCGCGCCGTCAGTCGGCGAGGGCGACGTACAGGGGGCTGCCGAGCAGTACCCGCATGCCCGGGCGGGCGTCGAGTTCGGGGTACGGGCTGGGGCCGGTCAGCAGGCGCCGGGCGACGAACTCCACGGTCTGCAGGGGGCCGCGCAGCAGCCGCCCCGCGGTGTGCACCCAGGCCAGGGAGGGCCGGTCGGCGGGCATCTCGACACCGTCGGCCGACAGGGCCGAGGCCAGACCGGCCAGGAGCGTCGGCGCCGATGACGGCGCGAAGTCCTGGGACTGCGGCGCGCTCGGACCGATGGCGTGGCTGCCGGCTCCGCCGAGGCCGAGGATCGTCTGCTCGGTACGGCCGCCGAAGTACACCAGCGCCCCGCCGCTCGCGCTGGGCAGCTTTCCCCACTGCATGGGCAGGGTGCCGCGGAAGTACGGTTCGGGCTCGTCCACCGTTCCCGTCTGCCCGCTCTCGTCCAGGTGCCGCAGGACGCGCTCCAGCTTGGCCGTCCGGTCGGGCGCCGGTGCTTCGACGCTGCGCTTGATGTTGAACAGCCGTAGACCCATGCCGGCTTCGGTGGTGCTCCGTTGTTCGAAGGCGGGGTCGATCTGCGCGAGCAGCATGTCGACCTTGGCGTCGCTGATGTACAGGTAGTACCGCACCGTCACCGCCCGAGGCTATCGCGCCGCGGCCTCAGGGGTCCACAGACACCACGTCCGTCCGCCGGTCCCGGCAGGGCGGCGGAACGCCGATAGGCGGGGATGCGCGCCGCCCACCAGGGACCATGCTGAAAGGTCGCACCTTCAACCAAACGGGCTCCTTGAGCTACCGTTTGGTCGGAGGTGGCCATGCTGGAAGTGCTCGGTCTGGATCAGCCAACCGAAACGCTGTATTTCGTCCTCGTCGACAACCTGCCCCTGCCCATCGAGGAGTTGGCCCGCCGCACCGGCATCGAGCCCGACGCGGTGGCCGCGGCCATGCTCCGTCTGGAGGACGGCGGGCTCGTCTCACGGCTGCCCGGCAGCCCGGCCTGCTACACCGCGCTGCCGCCCGGGCACGCCGTCGAGGTGCTCCTGCTGGCCAGGGAGCGGGACATCCACCGGGTGCGCGCCCTGACCGAGCTTCTGACCGAGCGGCACCGCGACGCGCGCCGGGACCGCGACTCGGCCTCGCTGATCCAGGTCATCAACGGCCGTGACGGCGTCGCCCGTTGCGGACAGCAGCTGTTCAACCGCGCGGAGAAGGAGATCCGCGGCATCGACGCGCCGCCCTACGCCGAGGCCCGCGACGGCGGGCGGGTCAACTCCGCGGCCATGATCGCCAGTCGGGGCGTGCGCAGCCGGTTCATCCATGCCCGCGACAGCCTCAACATCCCCGGCGCGATGGAGCGGGCGGAGGAGGACATCGCGGCAGGCGAGGAGGTGCGTTTCGTGCCGGAGGCGCCGATGAAGCTGATCATCGCCGACGACCAGGCGGCGCTGATCCCGCTGATGGCCACCCCGCAGGTGCTCGACGCCTGCATCCTGGTCCACCCCTCGGCGTTGCTCGACGCGTTGTCCTCGCTGTTCGAGTCGCTGTGGGCGCAGGCGCAGCCGTACATGCCGGGGCGCATCGCGCCGGTCGGCGAGGAGGAGTTCGTCAACGACGAGGAGCGGCGGATCATCTCGATGCTGGCGATGGGCATGCCGGACGAGACCATCGCACGCCAGCTCGGCATCGGTCACCGCACGGTGCAGCGCAGGGTGCAGGCGCTGCTCACCCGGCTCGGCGCCGCCAGCCGGTTCCAGGCGGGGGTGCTCGCCGCCAGCCGCGGCTGGTGGCTTCCTGAACCGCCGAGCGGCGAACCACGCGCCGGCGGGCGGGGACCGGACCGCTGAATCAGGGCCGGTCCCCGCCTGCCGTGGCTTACGTAGTCCGCCGGACGGTCCGGCGGACGTGCGCCGGCGGCCGCACCGCGGTGCGGTGCGGCCGCCGGGCACCGCTAACGGCGCAGCAGGGCGAAGTCCGCTGTCACCGCACCGTCCTTGACGATGCGCACGGTGCGGGTCGCCGGGCGGTAGCCGGTCGCCGCCACGATGACGGTGAGCGGGTTGTTCCTGGCCGGCAGCCACACCGCGTAGCTGCCGTCGCGGCCGGTGGTGAGGGAGAGGTCTCCGTTCTTGGAGTCGACCTCGACCACCGCGCCGGCCAGTGGCGCACTCGTTCCGTCGGCGAGCGGTCCGGTCACCGTGCCGCTCAGCAGGCCCCATCCGGCGGGCGGGACCACCGTCATGGTGACCGGCAGGGAGACCGAGCCGTACGGGGTGTCGCTGTCGACGATCAGAGCGGCCCGGTGGGTGCCCGCGTCCGCCGAGGTCATCGCCGTGGCGTCCAGGGTCAGCCGCACCGTGACCGATCCGCCGCCCTTGACCGTCAGCTTCGACGCCGAGGGGGTGAGCCACGGCACGTCGGCGTGCGGCTGGTCGTGGCCGGGCAGCTTCTGCACCGACGCCTGCGGGACGCTGTAGGCGTTCGACCCGCCGATCACGTACCAGCCCGGCGCGGACTGGGCGTCGAGCACCGGCTCGGCCAGGTTCGGCAGCGCCGACCAGGAGTCCGTGGCCGGATCGTAGGCGTGGGCCTCGTTGGTGAGCGCGCCGGCGCGGGCCTGCACGCCACCGCCCACCAGCAGCCTGCCGCCGGCAGCGGTGCCGGTGGCACCCCACAGGTCGGTGGGTGCGTCGGCGACCCGGTGCCAGGACGTGCCGGCCGGGTCGAGCGCGTAGGTGTGGACGGTGTCCTGCGGGGCCTGGCCGTCGGGCTGGTAGACCCCTCCCGAGCAGTAGACGACCCCGTCGACGGTGCCGCACGCCGGGAAGGAGATCGGCTCCGGGTAGGGCGCACCGGCCGACCAGGTGTCGGTCGCCGGGTCGTAGACCTGTACGTCGTTGAAGCCGCAGTTGGCCTGGACGCAGCCGCCGATGACATACAGCTTGTCGCCGGCCACGGCCGATCCCGAGGCGCCGTAGGCGGTCGGTACGTCGGCGGTCTGGGACCAGGTGTCGGTCGCCGGGTCGTAGACCTCGCTGCCCGGGATCGGGTTGCCCGCCGCGTCACGCCCGCTCGTGACGTACAGCTTGCCGCGGATGAAGCCGTAGGCCGGGGCGAAGCGCTTGGTCGTGGGGGCGGCGAGCGCCTTCCACCCTCCGGTCGCCGCGTCGTAGGAACTGAAGGAGCCGCTCCACACCCCGCCCGGCGACTCGCCGAGTCCGGCGTAGAGCGTGCCGTGGTCCACGGCGGCGACGCCGCCGAAGGAGGCCGCGGGCAGGTCGGCGAGCGGCTGCCACGCCTGGTCGGCCGGCGCGTCGCCGGCCGGCGCGGCCGCGGCGGGCGGGGAGGAAGCCGCCGATGCGGCCTTGAACAGGGAGTCGGGCGTCAGCGCGGAGGGTGTCCTGCGCGCCGCGGGGCCGGCCACGCCCGCCTTGGGCCCGGCCAGGTTCTGCTCACCGAGCGAGAAGGTGGCGGGCGAGCCGCCGGTGTTGCGCACCTTGACATCGACGGTCCTGCTGTCCGCCCAGGCCACGTTCGCGCTCACCGCGGAGACGCTGTATTGCAGTTGCGCGGGGTGCAGCGCGAAGTCGGCCGAGGTGACCGCGCCGGACCGCACGTCTGCCTTGGCGGTGACCGCCGGGTAGCCGAAGCCCGGCAGGCCCGCGGTGAACTGCTGCTTGCCGGTCCGGCTGGAGAACAGCCAGTACAGGCCGTCGGCGACGGCCGGGTCGCCCGGCGACGCCACGCTGCGGCCGGATTCGGACGGGGAGGCGACGCCGCTCACCGTCGCGCCGAGCACGCCGGCACCGGTGTTGGCGTCGGTCACCTGGCCCACGAGCAGCCCGCCGGGCCGGGTGACCAGGGTCGGGGTGCCCACGGCGACGTCGTCGATCTGCCAGATGCCGGTGAGCGAGCCGGTGAAGTGGAAGCGCAACCGCACCGAGGACTTCCCGGCGTACGCGCCCAGCGGCACGTCCTGGTGCGAGGGACCGCCGATGACGTCGGTGTGGTGCCACAGCGTGGTCCACGTGGCACCGCCGTCGGTGCTGGCGTCGACGTCGGCGGTCAGGCCGTCCAGCCGGTAGAGCGAGGGCAGAGCGGTGTCGAACTGCAGCTCGGGCCTGGTCTGGTCGCTGAAGTCGTAGGCGGGACTGATGAGTTCCGTGTCGGCGGGCGCCCAGCCGAGGGCGTAGTCGTCGACCTCGGCGAAGCGGCCGGTCGCGCCGGTCTGGTTGCCCCGGTTCAGCGGGTCGTCGAACTGCCAGCCGCCGGCGGTGGTGTTGTTCTTGACCGTCCAGCCGCCGGGCGCCGCGGCTGCGGCGAAGGGCTCGAGACCGCCGCCGCGGTAGTCCATCCGGTAGCCGGGCGGGAGTGCGCCGGTGGTGTTGACCGGCAGGGCGAGGTCGACGGTGGCCGGGCCGGTGCCCATGGCAACGGTGGCGTCGGCCGGCCGGTAGCCGGGGTAGAGGGAGGTCGCGTGCAGGGTGTAGGTCCGGTTCATCGGGACCCGCACCGAGTAGCGGCCGGTGGCCGGGTCGGTGAACACCGTCCCGGGCACGCCGTCCACGGTGAGCTTCGCGTACAGGCCCCAGCCGTGCTGCCCGCCGTCCTTGACCGTGCCGGAGATCGTCTGCGAGGGCACGGCCACCAGGCCGATGTCCTCGGTGAGCGCCGCGCCGTCGTCGACGCGCACCTGGCCGAGGTCCTTGTCGGCGAACCCGAACGCCGAGACCTTCAACGGGTAGGAGCCCGCCGGGATGTCGAGCTTGTAGCGGCCCTGGGCGTCGGTGGTCGCCCGGAAGTCGCCGAGGCTGACCGTCGCGCCGGGCAGCGCCGCCCCGGTGCCGGCGTCGGTCACGGCGCCGCTGACGGTGCCGTGCGGGCCGGGCTTGAAGGCGGCCGTGCCGACGGGCGTGCCGAGGCCGGTCGGGCCGTCGTAGCCGGGCTGCGCGGCGCAGGTGTACGCGGGCGTGCAGTCCGGCACCGGGCCGTAGCCGCACGAGCCGTCGGAGCAGCTGGCGTCGTCGCCGCGCGTCACGTCGTTGAGCGCGCCCGGCTGCTGGTAGGGGTACGCGGCGGGGTAGGTGCCCTCGACCGGTGTGCCGGCCAGCGCGTACACACCGGCGATGATCGGCGCCGACGCGGAGGTGCCGCCGTAGACGTTCCAGCCGCTGTCGGAGAACGAGTTGTAGACCGCCACACCGGTGGCCGGGTCGGCGACCGCGCTGACGTCGGCGACCGAGCGCCCGGCGCAGTCGACCGCGGACTGGAAGGACGGCTTGGGTTCCACGTCCGAGCAGCCCGAACCGGTGGCGCCCCAGTGCGGTCCGTCGGCGTTGTAGGTCACCCGGTTCCAGACGGACTCGTCCCAGCCGCGGGCGCTGCCGTCGCGGACCAGCGACGTACCGCCCACCGACGTGACGTAGGGCGACGACGCCGGGTAGCTGACGCCGTAGCCGTCGTCACCGGAGCTGAAGACCACCGCGACGCCCGGGTGGTTGAAGTACGCCTCGTCGTAGGCCAGGTTGTCCGTGCTGTCGTCGTACGCGCCCCAGGAGTTGGAGACGTACTTCGCCCCCATGGACACGGCCGTGTTCACAGCGGTGCCGAGGTCGTCGGACGTGGTCGCGTCGGCCTCGACCAGCAGGATGTGGGCCTGCGGCGCGACAGCCGAGACCATGTCCAGGTCCAGCGAGATCTCGGCGGCCCAGCCCTCGTCGGCTGCGGGGTAGGCGGCGCCGCCGTGCTCGTCGACCTTGCGGAAGCAGCCGTTGTCGCCGGTGCAGGCGGGCAGGCCGTACTGCGCGCGGTAGACCGCGAGGTCGGACTCGGCGTTCGGGTTGTCGTAGGCGTCGACGATCGCGATCGTCGCACCGGCCCCGCCGTCGGCCGGCAGGTCGTAGGCCGACCGCAGGTCCGCGGGCGCGTAGCCGTCGGGCGCCAGGCCGGCCCCGGCGGCGTCGCGCCGCACACCGAGCGCGGCGGTGCGGTCGGTGCGCCGGAGGGTGAAGCAGGTGAAGTGGCCGGGTTTGGGCGTGCCGCAGGCCGGTTCTGCGGTCGCCTTCCCGGTGGCGGTGGCCGGCGGTGGTGCGGCGAGTGCCTGTTGCGGCAGCAGGACCGCCAGGACGGCGAGGACGGCAGCGGCAGCGGCGGCTATGCGCCGCAGTGTGCGCGCTCGGCCCGCGGAGAAGCGTGGGGCTGGCAAGGGGACTCCAGACAGTGACGACAGCGGAGGCTCACGGCTGATCGGTGGTTCCTGGGGGGGATGGATGCAGAGCGGCAGGGGCGCGACGGAAGCAGACTGACCAGCACAAAGTTCCAACCAGCGTGATCCGCGGGTCAATGCGGTCCCCTGGCGGCTTGCCGCCGTGACGTGTTCACGCCCCGAGAGGGTCAGGTGGGAATCGAGGGACCTGTTGATGCGTCAACGGGTCCGATTTGCGGCCCGGTTCGCACCGTATTCCCACAGAAACCCCCACCAACTTCCGTCCGTTCATGAGCAGTTCAGCTCACGCGCCTCACTTTGAGTCACGTAACATAACTCTCAGTAGCTGTTGACATGGCTTGAACACGACTCGCCTAATAACTCCCGGTGATTGCACGCGCATTCACCGTCGCCCCAGAGCCCGTACACGGGTCGACCCCTGCAAGAACGCATGGAGTCACACGTTGCGCATTTCGACGAGAACCAGACCACCTCTCCGGCGGACGATCTTCGCCGGCCTGGCTGTGGCCAGTGCCACCGCACTGGCCGTCCTGGGAGTCCAGGTTCCGGCCGGAGCCGCGGCGCCCGCCGCCGCGTCCCCGGCCGCGGCCACCGACGGACACCCGCTGCTGGAGCCGTCCTGCACCACTCCCGGCAAGGACGAATTCACCTGCTACGCCCTGCGCCGCGCCGACATCAAGCCGGTCAAGGGCATCACCCCGGCCGCCGTCACGCCCAACGGCTGGGGAGCGCCCGACCTGCAGAGCGCCTACAACCTCCCGACGGACGGCGGCGCGGGACAGACCGTCGCCATCGTCGACGCGTTCGACGACCCGAACGCGGAGGCCGACCTCGCCATCTACCGCCAGCAGTACGGGCTGCCGGCCTGCACGACCGCCAACGGCTGCTTCAGCAAGGTGGACCAGCGCGGCGGGAGCAGCTACCCGTCCCCCGATCCCGGCTGGGCCGGTGAGATCTCGCTCGACCTGGACATGGTCTCCGCGGTCGCGCCCTACGCGCACATCCTGCTGGTCGAGGCCGACGACAACGGCTTCGAGAACCTCGGCTCGTCGGTGGACGAGGCCGTCGCGCTCGGCGCGAAGTTCGTCTCCAACTCCTACGGCAGCGACTACCGCGGCGGCAACGGCGAGGACCCCTCCGAGACGACCGCCTTCGACGCCTACTTCAACCACCCCGGCGTCGCGGTGACCGTCTCCACCGGCGACTACGCCTACGGCGTCGGCTACCCCGCCGCCTCGCAGTACGTCACCGCCGTCGGCGGCACCACCCTGACCCGCGACCCGGGGACCGCCCGCGGCTGGACGGAGTCGGCCTGGAGCGACGCCGGCTCGGGCTGCTCCCTCTACGAGCCCAAGCCCGCCTTCCAGAAGGACACCGGCTGCGCCAACCGCGCGCTCGCCGACGTCTCCGCGGTGGCCGAGGGCGTCGCGGTCTACCAGACCTACGGCGCCGGCGGCTGGTCGGTCTACGGCGGCACGAGTGTCTCGTCGCCGATCATCGCGAGCGTCTACGCCGACTCGGGAACGCCGGTGGCGGGCTCGTACCCCAACTCGTACCCGTACGCGGCCTCCTCAGGGGTCAACGACATCACCACGGGCTCCAACGGCTCGTGCTCCCCGGCGTACCTGTGCACCGGCGGCGCCGGCTACGACGGACCGACCGGCCTGGGCACGCCCAGCGGCCTGGCCGCCTTCCGCAGCGGTCCGCACGGTGAACTGACCGGCACCGTGACCGATTCCGCCACGGGCAAGCCGATCTCCGGCGCCACGATCAGCGCCGGCGCCAACGTCGCGCACACCGACGCGGCGGGAAGCTACGAACTCTCCGTCCCCGTCGGCACCTACGACGTGACCGTGGACGCCTTCGGCTACGCCACCACGACCGACCGGGCCGTGGCAGTCGCCGACGGCTCCACCCTCACCAGGGACTACACCCTGACCTCGGTGCCGAGCCGGACCGTCTCCGGCAAGGTCACCGACGGCTCAGGACACGGCTGGCCGCTCTACGCCAAGATCACCGCGGACGGCGTCCCCGGCTCGGTGTGGACCGACCCCGCCACGGGCTCGTACTCCCTGTCGCTGCCTCAAGGGCACGACTACACGCTGCACGTCGCGGCGAACGATCCCGGCTACCAGACCGTCACCAAGACCGTCACGGTCGGTGACAGTGCGGCGAGCCTGAACCTCTCCGTGCCCGTCGACACCTGGGCGGGCACCGCCCGCGGCTACACCCAGCACCTGGCCGGCACGACCGAGACGTTCGACTCCACCGACGCCGCCCCGCAGGGCTGGAGCGTCGTCAACGCCGAAGGCACCACCGGCGGCTGGGAGTTCGACGACCCGGGTTCGCGCGGCAACAAGACGGGCGGCGACGGCGCGTTCGCGGTGGCCGACAGCGACCACTTCGGCGGGGCCGCCAGCCAGGACACCCAACTGGTGAGCCCGGTCTACGACTTCACCGGCAAGAACGCGCCCGAACTCGCCTTCAACACCGAGTACGCCTCGATCGGCGGTCAGACCGCCGAGGTCGACGCCACCTCCGACGGCGGCGCCACCTGGACCAAGGTCTGGGCCACCGCCTCGGGAATCACCGGACCGGCCAGATTCGAAGTGCCGCTCACCGACTTCGCCGGCAAGGCGGCCGTCCAGGTGCGGTTCCACTTCACCTCGCACTTCGGCTGGTGGTGGTCCGTCGACAACGTCTTCGTCGGCAACCGCGAACTGAGCACGGTCCCCGGCGCCCTCGTCGTGGGCACCGTGTCCGACGCCAACACCTCGGACGGCGTGGTCGGCGCAACGGTCACCAGCCAGGACGACACCACCCAGAGCGCCACCACCGTCGCCACGCCCGACGACCCCGGCCTCGGCGACGGCTTCTACTCCCTGTTCTCCAGCACCTTCGGCAGCCACGCCTTCAACGCCGCCAAGAGCCACTACACCACCACCGCCAAGACGGTGAAGGTGGGCGCGGACAGCGCCGTCGAGGCCGACTTCACGCTCAAGGCCGGCCGGCTCAAGGTCACCCCGGGCACGGTCGACGCCACCGTCGGCTGGGGCGCGAAGGCCACCCGGCAGCTCACGGTGAAGAACACCGGTGGCGCTCCCGCCACGATCAAGCTGAGCGAGCGCTCCGGCGGCTTCCAGGTCCAGGAGCAGGGCGCCCCGCTCAGGACGGTCAAGGGCACGTTCTCCCCGCTGTCCAGCAAGGCGCACCCGTCCGGCAGCACTTCACCGCCCAGCGCGGGGCCGTCGGACGACGCGTGGCAGACCGCCCCGGACGTCCCGAACGCCGTGATGGACAACGCCGTAGGCACCTACGACGGCAAGGTCTACTCCGCCTTCGGCTACACCGGCTCCGCCGACAGCAAGGACCTCTACGTCCTCGACCCGTCCGCCGGCAGCTGGACGAAGCTGGCCCCGGCGGCCGACACCCGGGAGGCCGCGGCGCACGGCTTCATCGACGGCAAGTTCTACGCCGTCGGCGGCTGGGGCGCGTCGGGCAGCCCCGACCCGAAACTGGAGGTCTACGACCCGGCCGGCGATACCTGGAGCACCGGCGCCCCGGCGCCCAAGCCCTACGCGGGAGCGGGTAGCGCGGTCCTCGACGGCAAGCTCTACATGATCGGCGGCTGCGGCGCGAGCGCCTGCGGCACCACCGACGCCAGCGCCTACGACCCGGCCACCGACAGCTGGACGGCCATCGCCCCCTACCCGCAGCCGATCTCCTGGCAGTCCTGCGCGGCCATCGACGGTCAGCTGTACTGTGCGGGCGGCTTCTCGGGCGACTCCGAGGTCGCGCACGCCTACGTGTACGACCCGGCGGGCGACAGCTGGTCGCCGGTGGCCGACCTGCCCGCTCCGCAGTGGGCCTCGTCCTCCGCCTCCGCCAACGGCCTGCTGCTGCTGTCCAGCGGCATCAGCCAGAACGCCCTGACCAACCGCGGCTACGCCTTCGACCCGGCCTCCGGCACGTGGAGCGCACTGCCGAACGCCAACGTCCCGACCTACCGGGGCGGCGGCGCGGCCGGCTTCTACAAGGTCGGTGGCGGCGACGCACCCGGCTCGCCGATCGCCGCGGTGGAGTTGCTCCCCGGGTACGACCAGGAGGGCTCCGCCGACGTCAGCTGGCTGAGCGAGGGCACGCAGGAGCTGACGCTGCAGCCCGGCGCGAGCTCGACGGTCGCCGTCACGCTGGACGCCTCGGTTCCCGAGATCACCCAGCCCGGTGACTTCACCGCCCAGATCACCGCGGGCAGCGACACTCCCTACCCGGTGTCCGCGATTCCCGTCGCCCTGCACGTCAACCCGCCCAAGACCTGGGGCAAGACGAACGGCACGGTCTACGGCGTCACCGCGACCGGCGGCACCGCGCCGCTGGCCGGAGCCACCGTCCAGGTCGACAGCTGGGCGTCGACGTACACGCTGACGACGGCGGCCGACGGCACGTACGCCCTGTGGCTGGACACCCGCAACAACCCGCTGACGGTCATCGTCGCCAAGGACGGCTACCAGCCGACCGTGGCAACGGTGAAGATCAAGAAGGGAGTGGCGGTCGTCACGGACTTCACCCTCAAGAGGAAGTAGCGCCGACCGTGCGGTGGACGCATCCCCTCCTGGATGCGCCCACCGCGCGGACATGTGGTGACACGTCGCACCCTCCGGCAGCCCGCCCGCCCCGCGCCGGTGTCACGCGGGCGCGGGCGCCGGTACGGGCGCCGGGTCCGGGTCGGTGGCCAGCAGGGCGCGCAACGGGGCCGTGTCGGGGGTGTCGGCGACGGCCGCCGCCACAGCCGGGGCCAGGTCGCGCCGGTACTCCGGCGGGAGGCCCAGGCGGGGGGCGACCGACCACGACATCGCCGGCGTGGCACGGCCGTCGGCGATCAGCCGCAGCTCCACCAGCGAGGTCAGCCCGTCGCTGATCGCCGGGCGGATGAAGTTGCGCGCCGACTCGCCGGTCAGCCGGGAGGCCGCCGCGGGCTTGGGCATACGGTCGGCGATCAGCATCCACAGCAGGCCCGCGTCGACGGCGTCGAGCACCTCGCCCAGGTCCGGCAGCCCCGGCGCGCCCGGCACATCGTCCCCGGCCGCGCTGCGCACCGCCCGGCTCACCGCCTTCTGCAACTGCTCGGCCTCCGCGCCGGCCTCCGCCCGCGCGGTCGCCATGACCAGCTCGGGCCAGTCCAGCCGGGGCAGCGCGGCGAGCTCGCTCCTGAGTACCGCGGCCTCGGCCGCAGCGGTCACGGTGGTGGCGTCCCGCAGCAGCGTCAGCGCGGCGGGCGCCGCCGGGTCGTCGGTCCTGCCGTCGTCCGGCAGCGCCTCGACCAGCGCCACTCGCTCGGCCATCGGCGGGTGCGAGTCGTACAGCGACGGCTTGCGCACCCGCCGCCCCTCGGCCAGCGCGGCCACCCCGTCCGCTCCGCGCGCGGCGAGCAGCAGCGGGAACCCGCCGTAGACCTGCCCGGCCGGGGGGAGCGCCCCGGCGTCCACGGCGAGCAGCGCGTACGTCCGCACGTAGTAGTCATGCGCCGCGTCGAGCAGCGGCACCCGGGCCAACGCGGCGGCCGTGGTGTCGCGCCCCACCGTACGGGCCGCGGCGGCGTCCGCCGCGAGTTCCTGCCGGCGGCCGACGGACTCCGAGACGCGCAGGAAGAACCTGCCGTACCCGACGTACAGGTTGCCGATCGTGACGTGCGCCTGGGTACGGCCCTCCCGGAAGCCGTCGATGGTGTGCACCACCGCCTCCCGGCCGCGCATCGTCATCGCGGCCAGCCGCGTGTCCTGGTTGCTGTAGTGCCCGAACTCGTGAGCCAGTACGGCCCGCAACTGCGGGACAGTGACGCCGGCCAGCAGCGGCAGCCCGAGGTACATGGTGCGGCGACCGCGCAGCAGGCCCAGCAACTGGGTGCGTTCGGACACCGCGGCGTTCACGTCGCCGGTCAGGATCAGCCGGGAGGGCGCCGAGGTTCCCGCCGCGCGCGCCGCCTCCTCGACCTGGGCCCACAATTCCGGCTGCTCGTCGGCCGTGACGGCCAGCCCCGGATTGTCCCCTGTGTGCAGCCCGGCGGTCAGGAAGAGGAACATCCCGCGCAGGATCGGCGCGATGATCACCGCGGAGAAGGCCACCAGCCCGAGCGGGTAGTAGCCGCCCGCGACCCCGGCGCGGATCAGCAGCCAGTCGATCCCCAGCACCACGGCCAGGAGTACGAGGCCCATCAGATAGAAGCCGGCCAGCAGGAAAAGGGCGCGCAGGGCACGCAACGAGGCAGTCACCGGATTTCCCCCCCAGGAATCGCGGAACAGCCGGTCTGCGACCGGTCTCCGCGGTGAAAGCCGTATCGTATGCCCAGCCTCCGCCCTCTGACCAGGCACGGCGCCGTTCCGCCGGCAGCGGCGGCCTGCGGTGCCGCGCCGCGGCGCGGGGAACCGGGCGACCGGTCGTCGTCGGCGGCGGGTCCGCCGGGGTCACTCCAGGCGGTGGCGGTCCTCGGCGCTCCACGCTCGGGTGTCGCGGGGTTCGACGTACGGTTCCTTGTCCGGCGGGAAGCCGCCGGCCACCGCGCGCTCGCGGGCCAGTTCGGCGTCGAACTCGAGGCCGAGGAGGATCGCCAGGTTGGTGATCCACAGCCAGACCAGGAAGACGATGACACCGGCGAGGGCGCCGTAGGTCTTGTTGTAGGAGCTGAAGCCCGCGACGTAGACGGCGAAACCCGCGGAGGCGGCCATCCAGATCAGCAGCGCCAGCACGCTGCCCGGGGTGATCCACCGGAAGCCGCGCCCCTTGGCGTTGGGGGTGGCCCAGTAGAGGATCGCGATCATGACGACGACCAGCACGACCAGCACCGGCCACTTGGCGATGGACCACGCGGTCAGTGCCGCGTCGCCGGCGCCCAGCCAGCTGCCGGCCTGCCGGGCGAGGCCGCCGGTGAAGACCACGATGAGGGCGCTGGCGACGGCGATCACCATCAGGACGACGGTCACGCCGACCCGCACGGGAAGCACCTTCCACACCGGGCGCCCTTCCGGGACGTCGTAGACGGCGTTCGCGCTGCGGATGAAGGCCGCCACGTATCCCGAGGCGGACCAGACCGCCAGCAGCAGGCCGACCACCGCGAGGACCGAGCCCAGTCCCCCCTTGCCCTGGAGCTGCCGCACCGCCTGGCTGACGATGTCGCGCACCGACCCGGGCGCCAGCTTGTGCACGTTCTCCAGCACCCGGTCCGTGACCGAGCGCCCCGCGACGCCCAGCAGCGAGACGACCACCAGGAGGGCGGGAAAGAGCGACAGGATGCTGTAGTACGTGAGGGCCGCCGCCCGGTCGGCCAGCTCGTCCTTCCTGAACTCCCGCGCCGTCCCCCGCAGCACGGCCCGCCACGACCTCTTCGGCAGTTCGGCCGGCCCGTCCGGCTCCTGCCGCCGCACCGCCTCGTCCGGCCCGGTGCGCGTCGTCCGCCTCATCTTTTTCCCTCGGCCCGGTGCCCGCTGCCGTTCGTCTTCACCATGCGGATCGGATAACCGGAAGTACGGCCCTCATGCGTGCCCGCTTTCCGGGTACGCGCCACAGGACGGGCGCTCGGCCGGCAGCGCGGTGTGGGAATACGTGCAGCGTTGGCCCCACTTGCGTCGGAATCTGAGGCGGCGGAGGAGGGACCTCTGTGTTGCTCGCGGAACGGTACCGAATGGAAGCCCCGCTCGGGCACGGCGGGATGGGGCAGGTGTGGCGGGCCCATGACGAACTCCTGCAGCGTGACCTCGCGGTGAAGATCCTGCCGTTCGCGGCGTCCGACGAGGTGGCCCGCGAGCGGTTCCGCGTCGAGGCCCGGGCGGCCGCCCGGGTGGTCCACCCGCAGGTCGTCACCGTCTACGACTACGAGGTCGACGGCGACGCGGCCTACCTGATCATGGAGCTGGTGGACGGCGGCCATCTCGGGGAAGAGCTCGCCGCCCACGGCCCGATGGACCCCGCCCGGGTCCTCGACATCGGAGCACAGGTGGCCCGCGGGCTGGACACCGCCCACCAGCACGGGGTGGTCCACCGGGACATCAAGCCGTCCAACCTCCTGCTGGCGGAGGACGGCACCGTCAAGATCGCCGACTTCGGCATAGCCCGGCTGCTGGACGATTCCGCGGCCGCCCTGACCCTGACCGGCCAGGTCCTCGGCACCAGCCTCTACCTCGCCCCCGAACGCGCCCGCGGGCAGGCTGCCGGACCCGCGAGCGACGTCTACGCGCTCGGCTGCGTCCTCTACGAACTGCTCACCGGGCGGCCGCCGTTCGACGAGCACAGTGCGGTGGCGGCGCTGCTCCGACATGTCGAGACCCCGCCGATACCGCCGAGCGCCCTGCGCCCGGGGACACCGCCCGGCGTCGAGCGCTGCCTGCTGGAGATGCTGGTCAAGGACCCGGAGCAGCGCCCGCCGGCCTCGCAGGTGGCCAGCTGGTGCCGCTCGGCCATCCTGGCCGAACAGCAGGTCACCGACCAGGAGCCGCCGGCGGCGACCTGCACGGCGACGGTCCCCCTGCCCGTAGCGGAATCCGCGTACGTGCCGGAGCCCGCGCCCGTGCCGGAGAGGGCCGCGCATGCCGCGCCCCGCCCCTTCGCCCGCGCCCACTGGTGGGCATCGGCCCGGCGGCGGGCTCGCGCGCTGGTCGAGCAGCCGATCCCCGCCGTGCCGGAGTAGGGCGGGCCAGGGCGCCGCCTGCTCGACGTGCTCGCGGCCGCCACCGATCGCCCCGGTGAATTCCGCCGCCGAGTCGTCGTGTCGACGGGGGCAGCGGGCGCGGGCGAGGCGATAGGAAGAGGGGGTGAGCCACGAGGACGAAGGCACATCCGGACCAGGACACCGATGGCGCCGGTGGCAGAGGCGCTGGGACTCGTCCTCCGCCGCACTGGTGGTGCGCCGTGGGGTCGAGATGGAACTGATGTCCCGGGCGCTGAGCTTCGCGGCCCTGAGCCTGCTCACGCTGCTGCCCCTGCTGACCCTGGTCGGTGCCGTCGACCCCCACAGCGGGCTGGGAGCCGGGAGGTTCCTGGGCCGTGTCCTGGGCCTGTCCCCGTCGTCCCAGGAGCGCATCGCCGAGGTGGTCGTCAATCCGGTGCAGGCGCTGCGCCGCACCACGGCCTTCGGCCTCGCCGTGCTCGCCGCGTTCGGCCTCACCTTCGGGACGGCGCTCCAGACGGGATACGAGAAGGCGTGGGGGCTCAAGGCGGCCCACTGGCACTCCGTGTGGCGCCATGTCATCTGGCTCGCGCTGTTCGTCGGCTACCTGCTCGTGGCCGTCGCGGCGCTCGGACACGGTACGACCATTGCCGAGCAGAGCGTCGGGGTCATGACCACGATCATCGTCTCCCTGCTCTTCTTCTGGTGGTCCCAGCGGTTCCTGCTCGTGGGACGCGCGAGCTGGCGGGCCCTGCTGCCCGGGGCGGTGGCCACCACGCTGGGCCTGATCGGCCTGCGGATCTTCTCCGGCCTCGTCTTCTCCCCCCTGATCGCCTCGAACGCCGTGAGCTACGGACCGGTGGGCACCATCCTGGTCGTCCAGTCCTGGCTCACCGGCGTCGGATTCGTCGTCTACGGCGGCGCGGTCCTCGGACGTGTTCTGCATCAGCGCCATACGGCACACGGCCGGGCGGGCCACACATGAGGGCGGCCGCAGCCGCGGGCCCCCTCCGGCGAACGCCCAGGTGAGCGCCCTGTTTCGAGGGCTCTTCCGAACAGTCGGTAGCCTTCGTCCTCATGAGTCGACGGCCGGCCGGCCGGTCGTCTTCTGGCGGCCGGGCTGCATGTACTGCGTCCGGCTGCGCATCCGCTTGGGACGTAGCGCCAACGAGTTGCACTGGGTCGACATCTGGCGTGACCCGGCCGGGGCCGCGGCAGTGAGAGCGGCCAACGACGGCAACGAGACCGTGCCGACCGTCATGGTGAAGGGCCAGCCGCACGTCAACCCCGACCCCGGGTGGGTGCGCGAACAGCTCTCCCGTTCCGCATGACCGCGAATCGGGGGTCCTGTCCGCGTGCCGGGGTGGTGCTCCCGCCCGCTCAGAAGTCCAGTTCGATGTAGTCGATGTCGGTGAACTCGACCTCCAGGTCGTGGGCGCGGCGGCCGCGGTCCTTGAAGTAGATCTCCTGGAGGCCCTCGGCCGCGATGGCCTGGAGCTGCTGCTCGGTGGAGCCCGCGGCCTGCGCCTCGAACAGGCGGGCGGCGTAGGCCGGGGGCAGGCGCTGGGTGATGCGCCGCATCCGGCCGTCGTCGGTGGACCCGGGGGCCGCGGTGTATCCGAAGCGGGCCCGGGTCTCGATCACGATGCCGGTGGCCGTCGCGGCCTGCTTCTTGGCCCGCTGCTGGACGCGGGGCTGCCAGTCGCGCCGCACCTCCCGCTCCAGGCGGGCCGCCAGGTCCTTGCGCGGGCGGCGCAGGGTGCCTTTGAGGTAGCGCTCCACCGTGCGCTGGGTGACCCCGAGCCGGACGGCCAGGGCGCGGGTGGAGCCCTTCTCCGCCTTGAGCAGGAACCGCATCCGTGCCTGCGCGGACTTCGGGATCGGGCGGGTCGCAGTGCCCGCGGCTGCCCGCCTGAGTGCGTCGTCGATGTCGCCCACGGTCAGGCTCCCTGCTGCGGGATGCGGCAGGCCGCGGCCCCGAACCGGGTGCCGGCTCCCGCGCTGACGGTGTCGCCCACGGCCTACTCCCCGTCGTCTTCGGCGTTGTCGCCCTTGATGTGCCGGGCCGGGTTGTGCCGCTGCTCCATCAGCTCCACCGCCCAGAAGAGCGGCTGGGTGCCTTCGTGCTTGACCATGCCGGGCGAGACCCCGAGCCGGAAGGTGCCCGGCGCGGGCTTGCCCTCGGCGTCGTACGGCAGGACGTCCAGCGGCGACGGGCCGGCGGCCGGGTAGACGACGCAGTCCGACAGCAACGCGATCGGCAGCAGCGCGTCCTCGCCGAACATCAGCGAGCCGGCCGGTGCGGGCGTGCTGCTCGTGGCCAGGGCCGTCCTGACCAGCTTCCGGTGCATGTTCACCCGCGCCGCCGAGATCACCGCGGCCCGGATGTCGGGGCGCCACGTGGGGCGCTCCAGCGCCGGCCACCGCTCCCCCGGCCGGTATGCCGTGCCCTGCGGGCGCTCGCGCAGCTTGCCGATACCGCCCTTGACCGTCGACTTGATCGCGGACAGCACCACCGCCATCCCCGGGTCGCCGGACTTGTGGCCGGCCATCGCGTCCAGGAACGCCGCCGGGGACAGGTCCGCGCTGACGCCCAGGTCGGCCATCGCCGCCTTGTACGCCTCCGCCAGGTGCTTGTACCAGGGGTCCAGGTACGGGCCGCTCTCCCGCCGTACGAACGCCTCGATCGGCCGCAGCTCCACCGGCAGCCCGAACCGGCCGACCAGCTCCGCCGCGTACGCCACCGTCGGCGTCGCGTACCAGGCCGGGCCCTCAGGTCGACGGCCGTGCGGCGTGAACGGGCTGGGCATGCGCGGGTCGATCTCGATACCGGAGAGGTCCACCAGCCACGAGCCGGGCACGGCCTTGTCGAACCGCGGCGCCTTCACGTGCTCCGGTCCTGACAGGCCGACCACCAGCCTGTTCGCGGCCGCGAGGAAGGCGGTGTTCACATCGACGCCGACCGCGAACCGCTTCGCGCACTCGGCATCGGTCAGCAGCTCGGTGTCGCGGATCCAGTCGAACGCCTCCTCATCGAGGACCTCGTCCGGGGTCCGCTGGTGGCTGCGCGGGAACAGCGCGGCCACGACGGGGTGTTCGTCGGGGGCCTCCGGCGGCGCCGGGTCGACCGCCTGCGTGAGCGAGCCGGGAAGCGGCCCGGACACCCACACGTCGGTGGCGTCGTCCTTCACCGCGCGGGTCGGCGGCCGCAGCGCGGTCATCAGCTCCAGCCCCGCGACCGCGGTGGAGCCGCGCGGCGTCAGCACCCGTGAGGCGTACGCGGTCAGCACCCGCGCGAGCTCCCCCGGCGGCAGCCGGTCGGCGTCGCCCCATGCGCGGGGGTCGAGGGCGTCCCAGGGCAGGACGGCCAGTTGCACGCACTGCCGCCGCTGCCCCTGCGCGGGGCGGTAGATCCGGGCCCACGGGCCGAACCCGCGCTTGGTGAGCTGCCACTTGGCGCGCACGATCTGCTTGACGACCTTGTGGGCCTCCGGCAGCCGCATCGACCGCCGGTCCTCCAGGCGCTCCGGCAGCCCCAGCCGGCCGGCGGCCGCAGCCGTCACCACGATCAGGGGGTCGGAGTCCTTGCCCGACCGGTGCAGCCGCGGCGCCCCGAGCTTCGCTTCCGCGAGCGTCCACTCCACCAGCTCCGGCACCGTACCGGCGGGGCACTCCAACATCAGGCCGCCCGCGCAGTACAGGAAGCCGTCGCCGTCCAGTACGCCGAGCGGGCCGTGGGCGAACCGCGGGTCGGCCGCGGTCGGGGCAGGCGCGGGCTTCGCGACTGCCTTCCTGGCCGTCGGGCGGTACGACGTCGGCGTGCTCCTGGGCGAGGCGGACGACGCCTCGCTCGCCGGAGCGGCCGGGCTGGTTGGCGGAGCCGGGTGGATTGGGGGGCGCGGAGCGCCGGCCGGGCCGGTGAACGCCTCCGGTGCGGCAGGTGCCGGCCTCGCCTCCGGGGTCGGGGCGGGAGGCTCGGGGGTGGGGAACCGCGCGGCGAGGCCTTCGAGGAGCCGGGCGTAGGCGGCTCGCTGCGGCGGCCGGGGTTCGGTTCGGCCGGCCTCCCAGTTGCCGACCGCTTCGCGGCGCGTGTCGACGGCCCTGGCGACCTGCGCCTGGCTCAACCCCGCTGCCTCCCGCAGCCGCTTGCGCTCCGCCGGTGGCGGCAGGGCCTCGGAGGCCGCCACCTCTTCCAGCAGCGCGTCCACCGCACTGAACAGCTCGCCTTCCGTGGGCACGGCTCACCTCCGCGCACCACACTATCCCGATCACTCTTCCGATCGAGCGTGAATCGCTCATGCACAGGGAGCGGCACTTCAGCGCACACTGCCCGGACGCGGACCGTCCCGGTGGGTGACCGGCTGCCGGCAGGTGTCGATCAGCGGTCGTCCCGTTCGTCGTTGCTACGGACCCGACGTCCGGGACCGCGGACGACCGCAGACGGAGGCGACATCGTGGACACGGTGGACAGGGGAAAGCAGGCGGCACGGCCGGTGGGAGCCGGGAGCGGACGGTGGCCGGCCACGGCCGTCTTCTTCCTCAACGGGCTCACACTGTCCACGTTCATCGCCCGGCAGCCGTCACTGAAGAGCGTGCACCACCTCTCGAACGGCCAAGTGGGCGTGCTGGGAATGCTGTTCGCCGTGTCGGCCATCGTGTGCATGCAGTTCGTCGGGCCGCTGGTGGCCCGGGTGGGCAGCCGGCCGGTGCTGCGGGTGTCGCTGGTCGTCATGCCGCTGCTGCTGGCGCTGGTCGGCCTGGCCGGCGGTTTCGGCGCGCTCGCTGCCGCGAGCATCGCGCTCGGCGCCGTGCACGGTACGACGGACGCCGCCATGAACGCGCACGCCGTCGCCGTCGAGCGGCGCGCCGGGCGGCGGATCCTCAGCGTCTGCCATGCCGCGTGGAGCGTCAGTGCCGTCGTGGCGTCCCTCGCGACGGCCGCGCTGTCCCGGGCCGGTGTCCCGCTCACCGCGCACTTCGTGGGGGCGGCGGTGGTGCTGGTCCTCGGCGGACTCGTCCTCGGCCCGCTTCTGCTGCCGGTAGGCGAGGACCGCCGCAGCGGTGCGGCATCGGCTTCGGCTTCGGCTTCGGCTTCGGCTTCGGCGCGAGACGGGGGCGAACGCAGCGCGGGCAGTGGCTGGAGCGGGGCGTTCGTGGCGCTCGGGCTCGCCGGTACGGCCCTGATGATCTGCGAGGGGGCCGCGCTCGGCTGGGGGCCGATCTTCCTCCACGACAGCCGAGACGTCTCGCTGGGCCTCGCCGCGACCGCCGTCACCGCCTACGCGGCGGGCCAGACGGCCGTACGCCTGGTCGGTGACCGCCTGGCCACCCGCTACGGCGCGCCGAAGGTGTTCCGCACCAGCGGGCTCGTCGCGGCCGCCGGGATGGGCGTGGCGGTGCTGGTGGCCGCACCGGTGGCCGCGGTCGCCGGGTTCGCCGTGATGGGCGCCGGGATGGCGGTGCTGCTGCCGCTGGCCTTCAGCGCGGTCGGCCAGGTGGAAGGGATGAGCACGGCGACCGCCGTGTCACGCTTCACCACCTTCACCTACACGGGAGTGCTGCTCGGCCCCGCAGCCGTGGGGTGGGCCGCCGAACTGACCGGCCTGACCCGGACCCTGGCCGCACTGCTCCCCGTGCTCCTGGCCGTCGCCCTCCTGACCCGGCTGCCGAACTCCCGGCCCCTCCCGGAGCCCGAGCCCACTCCCCCGGCCACCGACACCGACACCGACACCGACACCGCCGTAACGGCGGGCAGTCGGTGAGGTCCGCGTCGGCGGAGTCATCGCCCCGGAGCGGCCGCCGGACAGAGGACGGGGTGGCCGGAATTGCGAGGTCGATGTCGCGGTGGACGTCGCATACGCTGGGCGCGGCATCACAGCACCCTCTCGGCATCTCACCACGATCTCGGAGGTACGGCGATGAAGACGAAGACATCGAGAAGGCGGCGCGTCGCAGGCTTAGCCGCCGCGGCCGCGGCCGCGCTGGGCGGCCTCCTGGTGGCCCCCACCTCGGCACACGCCGCCTGGGGGACGACGTACACCCTCTCCATCCAGGACACCTACCAGTACCCGACCGGCACCGCGGTCCAGCTCGGCCACGTCGACGGTTGGGTGCAGTTCGACGACGGCGGCAACTCGTTCCGCTACTCGCTGACCGCGTGCCAGCAGTCCAGCTACACCCCGCCGAAGATCCAGGTCGCGGTGAACGCCGGCTACGTCGGGAACACCTGGCAGGAGACCGACCTGGACTACCTGTCGCTGCCCAGCGGGTGCAGCACCGTCACCGGCCAGGAGACGTACACCGACTACTGGAACGTCGCGTTCGTGCTCTACGGCGACACCTTCACCCCCGCGCACACCACGGTGAGCAAGAGGTGGGTGGGCGGCAACCCGTACTGAGGCGGGCCCTCGCGTCACCCCGTACCGCGGCGATGACCGCGGTTCGGTGTGAGCGGTGATTCACGCCCGGGATGCGCGCCGGCGCCTCGGAGGCGCCCCGCCGGTCCCCACCCCCGATCGGGATAGGGACCGGCGGTCCCTGCCCTTCCCGGGCGCCCACCCTCACGCCGTACGCACAGGGCCGTCGGCTCCCGAGCCGGGCGAGGTCAGGGCACGAGGACGATCTTGCCGTGGGTGCGGCGGCGTGCCAGGTCCTCGTGGGCTTCCTTGACCCGCTCCAGCGGATACGTCGCCACGATCGGGATGGTCAGGCGGCCGGACGCGACGAGGTCGGCCAGTTCGCCGAGCACCTCGGTCGAGGTGGCGGCGATGCCGCCCTCGTTCTTGGCGCCGTACTTCTTGGCGGCATCGACGGCGATGACCGTGTCGATCCGCTCCGGCGGGACTCCGAGGGCGATGGCGAGTTCGACGTATTCAGGGCCGAACAGGTCGATGAAGGCGTCGATCCCGTCGGGCGCGGCGGCGCGCAGCCGGTCTTCCAGGCCGTCGCCGTACGTCACCGGGGTGGCGCCCAGCGACGTGAGGTAGTCGGCGCTCGAAGCCGAGCCGATGCCGAGGACCGTGGCGCCCTTGAGCCGCAGCAGCTGCGTCGTCACCGTGCCGACCCCGCCGGCCGCCGCCGATACCGCGACGGTGTCGCCGCGGTCCGCGCCGACGGCCCGGACGGCGGCGTAGGCGGTGCAGCCGACGACGTAGAGGGAGCCGGCCACCTCCCAGCTCATCTCGCGCGGTTTGCGGATCAGCTGGGAGGCGGGGACGAGGATGTGGTCGGCGTGGCTGGCGCGGTCGTCGGACCAGCCCAGTACCTCGTCGCCCACGGCGAATTCCGTCACGCCGGGGCCGACGTCGCTGACCACGCCGGCCAGGTCGCTTCCCTCCCCGGAGGGAAAGGTGGCGGGGAAGATGTCCGCGAGGGCGCCGCTCCTGATTGCCGCCTCGCCGGGATTGACGGACGCCGCCCGCATCCGGACCACGACCTCGCCCTCGCCCGGCGTCGGGACGTCGACCTCCGCGACGTACAGGACGTCGAGGTCGCCGTAGTTGTCGAAGCGGACGGCCCGCGAGCGCTCAGGGCCGCTCTGCGCGCCGCTCACGACCGCACCGCCGTCGGGTTCCGGGTCATCGTGGCCTCCTGTGGGCGCTCCGGGCTGCGGAGCGTGGTCGGCGTCGGCTGGAGCCGCCCGCGAACCTTCCCGCGGGCGCCTCCACCGTCTCCTCGGCCATGTCGCGGTGTCCACCGGGACCCGCCAATCGGCGCAGCGCGTTCAGCACGGCGGGGGCCGTGCCGGGTCCTCACCCTGGCGGCGGCCTGCGGTCCCCCTCTAAGCCTGACGGGCGCGAGCCCAGGGCGGCGGCTACCGCCGGCGCGCTCTCGGCGCGTACGCGACGGCGACCAGGACCGCGCCCACGGCGAGCAGCAGGAGCGAGTGGATCCGCCAGCTGGCCACGACCAGCACGCCGCCGGCCCCCCACACCCGGGGGTGCCGCACCCTGCGTCCGCGCCACTGGGACGGCACGCGTCCGAGGACCAGCGCGTAGAGCCCGAGGGCTGCCACGGCGACGGCCACGACGAACATCCCCGCGTCCACGGCCACGACCAGCGCGTCGCCCATCGTCCGCCCTCCCCCGCCTCGATCCGCCGCGGTCCGCCGCGATCCGCCGCCTGGCCCGCGTCCGGTTCTCCGAGTAGGCAGTCCGAGGGCAGGGTCAGCGTACTGGCGCGCCGCGCCCGCCGGTCACCTGCCCCAGGAGCGGCGGCTCGTCCCGTACGGTCAGCCGCGCCGCGTCCAACGGGAGCCGGTGGGTGTGTCCTCGATCTCCAGGCCCGCCTGGAGGAGCTGGTCGCGAATCGCGTCGGCCGTCGCGTAGTCCTTGCGGGCCCGCGCGGCCTGCCGCTGTTCGAGTGCCAGCCGGACGAGCGAGTCCACCACCGGGTACATGTCGCCGCCGCGATCCTCCTCCAGAGCCCAGCGCGGGTCGAGCGGGTCCAGGCCCAGCACCGCGAGCATCGCCCGGACCTCGGACGCCCGGGCGGCCGCGGCCTCCTTGTCGCCGGCGGTGAGCGCGCTGTTGCCCTGCCGGACGGTGGTGTGCACGACGGCCAGTGCCTGCGGGACGCCCAAATCGTCGTCCATCGCCTCGGCGAAGGCCGGCGGCACCTCGGTCACCGGCTCCACAGGGCCGGCCTTGTCCGCGGCCCGCTGCAGAAATCCCTCGATCCGCGAGAAGGCGGCCTCTGCCTCGGCCAGGGCCTGCCCGCCGTACTCGATCGTGGACCGGTAGTGCGGGGTGCCCAGGTAGTAGCGCAGCACGATCGGGCGCCAGCGCTGCACCATGTCCGAGACCAGCACGGAATTGCCGAGCGACTTGCTCATCTTCTCGCCGCTCATGGTGACCCAGCCGTGGTGGACCCAGTAGTTGGCGAAGTCGTCGCCGTACGCCTTGGACTGGGCGATCTCGTTCTCGTGGTGCGGGAAGACCAGCTCGGTGCCGCCGCCGTGGATGTCGAAGGCGCGGCCGAGGTACTTGTGCGCCATCGCCGAGCACTCCAGGTGCCAGCCGGGCCGCCCGCGGCCCCACGGGGTCTCCCAGGACGGCTCGCCGGGCCTGGCGGCCTTCCACATCGCGAAGTCGCGGTGGTCGCGCTTGCCGGCCTCGACCTCGCCTTCGGCCGCGCGCAGATCGTCCAGCTCCTGGCGGGACAGCTCCAGATAGCCGGGAAAGGACCGCACGTCGAAGTAGACGTTGCCCTCGGCGACGTAGGCGTGGCCCCGCTCGATCAGGCCGCGCATCATGTCGACCATCTCGGGCACGTGGGCGGTCGCCCGGGGCGCGTTCGACGGCGGCAGGCAGCCGAGCACCTCGTAGCCGGTGGCGAACGCGCGCTCGTTCTCGTACCCGATCGCCCACCAAGGCCGTTGCTCCGCGGCCGATCTGGCGATGATCTTGTCGTCCACGTCGGTGACGTTGTGCACGAGTGTCACCTGGTTGCCGCGGTATGTCAGCCACCGGCGCAGGATGTCGAAATTCAGTCCCGACCTGATGTGCCCGATGTGCGGTGCCGCCTGCACGGTGGCGCCGCACAGGTAGATCGAGACGCGACCGGGTACGAGCGGGACGAAGTCACGAATCCGGCGTGCGCCGGTGTCGTACAGGCGAAGGGTCACGGCCCGATCGTACTGGCCGCGACCGACGCGTGAATCGGTGAACTGCGCTGCGCCGCACGGCAGTTGGCGCCACATCACCACACCGGCCGCGGACGGGGCGCCCGCACGGTTCGCAGGGGCCCCGCCGCTCGCCGGGGTGCCGACTACGGCTGGGCGGGCTTGCCCGCCGTGTACAGCCAGGTGTGGAAGAGGCCGTCGAGGTTCTTGCCGGAGACCTTCTCGCTGAGCGCCGTGAACTGGGCGGTGGTTCCGTTGCCGTAGCGGTGGCCGCGGGCCCAGGTCTTCAGGATGGTGAGGAAGTCGGTGTCACCGACGGCCGTGCGCAGCTTCTGGAGGGTCATCGCGCCGCGCGTGTAGACGGGCGAGTCGAAGATGTTCGCTCCCTCGCCGGGATCCGCGGTCGGGAAGGCCCACAGGCTGCTGGCGGCCGGGCGGGCGTAGTAGGCGTCGAAGGTGGCCTGGGCGCTCCGGCCGCCGTGCTGCTCCTCCCAGAGCCATTCCGCGTAGGTGGCGAAGCCCTCGTTGAGCCATATGTCCTGCCAGCTGGTCAGGCTCACGGAGTCGCCGAACCACTGGTGCGCGATCTCGTGGACGACCGTGTCGACGTCCGGCGCGCTGTCGTAGAGCGGCCGCGTCTGCGTCTCCAGGGCGTAGCCCACGTCCGGGGCGTGGTCGACGATGGCACCGGCCGCCGAGAAGGGATAGGAGCCGAAGATGCCGCTCTCCCAGTCGAGGATCGCCGGGATCCGGGCCAGTGCCGGTGCGGCGTCGGCCGCCTCGCGGGGATCCACCGCGTTGTAGACGGGGATGCCCGAGGCGGTGGTGTACCGCTGGACGTCGAACTTCCCGATCGTGGCGGTGGCGAGATAGGCGGCCATGGGCTGGGCCTGGCACCAGCGGAAGGTGGTCTTGCCTCCCTTGGTCCGCTGTGACGTCAGCACGCCGTTGGCGACCGCGGTGTATCCGGCGGGCACAGTGATCGTGAAGCTGTACGAAGCCTTGTCCAACGGGTGGTTGTCGGCGGCGAACCAGGACATGGCGCCCTGGGGCTCACCCGCGACGAAGGCGCCGTCGTCGGTCTGGATCCAGCCGTCGGGGGAACCGTCCGGGTCCGTGACGTCCTGCGGTATTCCGCCGTAGGAGACGTCGACCCTGAAGCTCTGCCCCTTCCTGAGCGGCTTTCCCGGCGTGATGACCAGTTCCTGTCCCTCACGCGTCCATCGGGCCGTGCGTCCGTTCACCCGCACGCTGCGCACGGTCAGCCCGGACAGGTCGAGGTCGAACCTGGTGAGCTGCTGGGTGGCGCGTGCGGTGATCGTCTCGGTGCCGTCCAGCCGCTGCGTGGCCGGGTCGTAGGCGAGGCCCAGGTCGTAGTGCCCGGTGGTGTAGCCGCCGTTGCCCGAGAGCGGGAAGTACGGGTCGCCCTGCCCCGCTGCCCCGCGGCCGTCCGGGGCCGCGGCCTCGGCGGAGCTCCCGGTCGTCAAGCCGGCGGAGGTCACCGCGAGGAGCGCCACCGCGGTGCCCAGGATTCGGGTGCGGGCGGATTTCCGGCGCGGGCGGGCGGCGGAGACCTCCGCGTGGGCAGCGAGCATGGGCACTCCTGGAACGAGGCGGGTCCATCACATGATCACATCACTGCGGCCACACTGTATGGCTCGGCTCTCCCCGCGACAAGGCGCGCAAGACGCCGGAAGCGCCGGAGGCGACCGGAGCGACCGCGTACGTCACTCCCCCGACGGCTGCCCGGCCGCGGGAGGACCCGGCACGCCCCTGCGCCGGCCCCGTCCTCGACGGCGTCCTCCGCGACGAGGCGGGCGGCGGCTCAGGCCCAGCCCTTGCGGGCGGCGATCCAGCCGAGCTGGATGCGGCTCTCGGCTCCCGCCTTGAGCATGAGTTCGCCGATACGCCGCTGTACGGTGCGCCGGGAGACGCCGAGTTGGCTTGCCGCGGCCTGGTCGGTCAGCCCGGCGAGCACCAGGTTCAGCACCCGGGCGTCGAGCGGGTCGATGGCGTCGGGGCGGGCCTCGGTGACCGCGTCGCCGATCATGTTCAGCGACAGGGGGTAGGCCTGCTCCCAGGCCAGCTCGAAGTAGGCGATGAGCGCCTCGAGAAGGCCGCCCGCGTGCACCAGGACCGAGGCCGCCGCGGTGTTGCGGCCGGGGAGCAGGGGCAGCATCGCCAGCTCGCGGTCGGCGATCATGAACTTCACCGGCACCACGTCGGTGACGCTGACCCGCTGCCCGGCGGCGAGCGCCGCCAGCGCCTGGGCGACCATGCCCGGCTCGTGCAGCGCGTCGCGCTGCACGATGGTGCGGTAGAGCACCCCGCGGCGCACGCCGGACTCCTCGGCGGCGTTGGTGCGCGGCGGGACGACGCTCAGCTCGGGCACCATCATCGATCGCACCTCGTGCCGTGCGGACTCCTGCAGCTGGGTGAAGCGGTGGCGGACGGCCTCGACGTCGGTGATCACCTCGACCACGCTGCCGCCGGCCGTCGCGGCCCGGTGCTGGTCGGCCAGCACGAGCAGGTCGAGTTCCGCCGCACGCAGCTCGTCGCGCCGGGCACGCAGGACCCCGCCCAGCGCGACCGCGGGCGGCGCGGCGGTGAAGACCGTCGGCATTCCATGGGCGGATCCGGCCGCCTCTGCCACCTCTGCCACCTTTACCGCCTCTGCCGCCTCTGCCGCCTCTCCCGCGCCGGGCGACTCGGCCACGGCCAGGCCGCGTTCGACCAGCGCGGCCAGCAGCCGCAGCACCTCGGCGGGGGCCCGCCCCGACTCCGCCGCGAGGTCCAGGGCGTGGGCTTTGGCGCGGGCGACGAGAAGGCGGTAGATCTCCTCCTCCTCGCGGGCAAGACCGAGCGCGGCGAGCATGGGACCCCCTGGCGGGCAAAACGGGAAGTCCCTGGAGGATACGGAGGCCGCCCGCCGGCGCGACACCGGGTCCCGGCGGCCTCCCTATCCCGTCGTCCTCCCCTCATCCGGTCACTTCAGGCCGTAGGCCCGCGTCACCTCCTGGGTGATGCGGTTGCCGGCGTCGTCCCAGACCTGCGCCTTGAGCGACACGAAGCCGTGGCGGGGCGCGTCGTAGCGGGCGGTCCAGTTGCCGCGGCCGGTCCTGCCGAGGGTGACCGGGTGCCAGCTGCGGCCGTCGTCGTACGAGACCGCCAGCGTCGCGCCCGCGATCCGGCCCGCACCCGCGGCGTCCGGCAGGTGGCTGCCGGTGAGCCGCAGCGTCTGCCTGCCACCGCGGGCGTCGCCGGCGAGGTCGGTGTCGACGGCGTAGTCGAGCTGGAGGAGCGCCATGCGGTCGATCTCCATCGGGTCGGTCACCGGGTCGGACTTCACCTGCCAGACGGTGTGCGTGCGGGGCGACAGGCGGTAGGCGGCCGGGTCGCGCTGGGCGCTCAGGTCGAGGGTGTACGTGGACGGCGTCGTCGGGATCGGGTAGAGGGTCGCCGACGGCCATGCCGAGGTCTCGACCAGCCGGCCGTCCTGGAACACCTTGAACTGTTGCGTGGCGGTGCCGTCCAGCATGGTGCCGCCGCGGCTCGCCCCGCTGCCGCTGTCCGTCCAGGGCTGGATGTTGATGGACAGGAAGCCCTGCTGCCGCTCCGACCACCAGTAGCCGCCGCCGTTGCGCGGGTGCACGACGGGGGCGAACCAGTCTCTGGTCACCCGGCTGCCCGCCTTGTACGCGGTGATGGCGCCGTTGGACTCCCACTCCAGGTCAGGTCCCGTGACGGCGTCCTCCGCCCAGGTGGTGCCGGGTTGCGCCGACAGGTAGTCGGTGCGGGTGCCGGGCATGTCGATGCGCAGCGGGAAGCCGACCGCGTAGGTGCGGTACGGCCGGTAGTCCCAGCGGAATTCGCCGCTGGGGTAGGAGGTGGCGCCGTGGAAGCGCATCTCCACGGTGGCCAGCTCGGACGGGCGCGGACGGTAGGTCAGCCCGGTGCTCGGGATGCGGCCCGGGTGCGGGTCGGCCAGGTCGTAGACGTACGGCGAGTTCGGCACGCCCCTGGCTGCCAGCCGCAACTTGCCCTGCCGGGCCTGGGCGATCAGCGGTGCGCCCTCGCGTGCGGTGACCGAGACCACCGGGACGGCGCTGTAGCCGCCCGCGTCGGTGCCGACCCACTCCAGCAGCTTGCCGGGCGTGTCGTCGACCTCGACCAGCAGGGCCGCGCCGGCGTCGGCGGCGGCCTGTGCCCGCTGGGAGCCCGTGAGTGCGTCCGAGCGGCTCACCAGGACGGCCTTGCCCTCGGCCTTGAGCCCTGCGTAGTCCGCGGGGGCCCCGGCGCCCGCGTACACGGTGTCCAGTCGCCTGGTGCCGTCGTAGAGCGCGGACGCGCCCTGGCCCAGGACGGTGAGCGGTTTCCCGTCGTGGGTCAGCGTCAGCAGGGGGTACGCCTTGCGCCACCGGGTCTCGTACTCGAAGGTGCCGTGGCTGACCTGCCGGGTGGGGAGCACGAACATGCTGTCGTACGTGGGCGGCAGCAGGTACTGCACGTCCATGGTGCTGACCCCGCCGTCGGAGCGGTGCCAGTCCATGTACAGCATCCGGTCCTCGGTCGTGCGCGGGACCTGCGCGGTGACCTCGCGGGCCTTGCTCGCGTCGAGGACCATCTGCCGGTCCTGGTCGAGGGCGATCTCCGGGTCGCCCATCAGTGCCATGCCCAGCGAGTCCGGGCCGTGGCTGCCGGCGACGTCGAGGTAGGTCAGGGCGCTGTACGTGCCCGCGCGCAGCCGCACCGTGAGCCGGCCGGAATTCCCCACCTGGAAGAGCTGCGGGTCGGCGTCGGTGCCGAACTCCTGGAGCTCGACCAGGCCCGCCGCGGGCTTGCCCGAGCGATCCTTCAGGACGATGTCCAGCGAGTGGCGCTCGTCCTCCTTGTACAGGCCGACCTGGGTACGCGCCCGCACCGCGCCGGAGGCGTCGGTCGCGGTGATCCCGCCCAGGTAGCGGCGGCCCGCCGCGCCGAGTTGCGGCCGCGCGGTGGCGGTGACGTGGGCCGAACCGTGCGCGGGCACGGTGACCGAGCCGCCGGAGAGGGCGAACACACCGTCCGGGGCGGGGGTGCCCGCGTCGGCGCCCGGGTCCACGTCGTACGGTCCGCCGGCCACGGAGGCGCTCAGCGAGAGCTTCAGGACCACCGGGGCGTCACCGCTGTTGCTGTACGTCACCGTGCGGTCGACCGCGGCCTGGTCGTCGTGCGGCCAGCCGTCGAAACCGAAGTACGCCGAGCCGGTCGCGGTCAGCGACGCGTGCAGCGACGCGGCCACGTCGACCCGGCCCGCGCCGACCTGGTAGGCCGTGTAGTCCGGGAGCGACTTCGACGTGCTCATCAGCGCGTCCTTGAGCCGCGGCGCCGTCCAGTCCGGGTGCTCCTGGGCCAGGATCGCCGCTGCCCCGGCCACGTGCGGCGTGGCCATCGACGTGCCGCTCATGGTCTGGTACCAGCCGGTCTCCGCGGTACCGCCGGCCTTGGCGGCGAGGATGTCGACGCCGGGGGCGGCGATGTCCGGCTTGAGCGCGTAGTCGCCGAAGCGCGGTCCGCGGGTGGAGAAGTCGGCCAGCTGGTCGCCGGAGTCCACCGCGGCCACCGTCAGTGCGGAGTCGGCGGTGCCCGGGGCGCTCATCGTCCCCTCGGCGCCGGTGTTGCCTGCCGCGACCACGAACAGCGCGCCGCTCTGCGCGGACAGCCGGTCGACCGCCTGGCTCATCGGGTCGGTGCCGTCGCTGGGGTCCGAGCCGCCGAGGCTCATGCTGACCACCCTGGCGCCCTGGCCCACCGCCCACTCCATGCCGGCGATCACCCAGGAGTCGTCACCCGAGCCCTCGTCGGAGAGCACCTTGCCGACCAGCAGGTCGGCGCCGGGCGCCACGCCCTTCTCCGCGCCGCCCGAGGCGGCGCCGCTGCCGCCCACAGTGGAGGCGGTGTGGGTGCCGTGGCCGTTGCCGTCCTCGGTGGTCTCGCCGGGGACGAAGCTGACGGACTTGCTCACCCGGCCTGCCAGGTCCGGGTGGTGGGAGTCGATGCCGGTGTCCAGCACGGCGACCTTGACGCCCTTGCCGTCGTCGCCCGCGGCCCAGGCGGCGGGCGCGCCGATCTGCGCGGTGCTGTCCTGCAGGTCGGCGCGGACCTTGCCGTCCAGCCACACCTTGGACAGCCCGTCGCCCAGCACCGGTGCCGCGGGGGCGCCGGTGGCCGTGGCGGTCGGGGTCGCGGCCGGGGCGACGGAGGTCCACAGTTGCCGCGCCTGCTTCTTCGCGGCCCTGACGACGGTTCCGTCGATGCTCGGCAGCGACCGCACCCGGGTGCTGCCGCGGGGTACGGCACGTGACGCCGGCGGCTGCGCCGCTCCCCGGCGGTAGCCGAGGATCAGCGGGATGGCGTCGCTGTGCTGGTCGTCGTAGCCCTGCTCGATGAGTGACGTGACGTCGAAGAGCCGGCGGTCGAGCCGGTCGGCGGCCAGATAGGGCATCGCCTCGTCGGGGTAGACGTACAGGTCGCCGTTGACGACCTCGGTCCGTGCTCCTCCGGTGGCGCCGTGCGGGCGGGTGATGTCGACGGACCGGGGGCCGTTGTCGGGGCCGGAGACCCGCACGACGTCGCCGGTGAGCAGGGTGACGGTGTGCGAGGTGGCCGCGTGCGGGGTGCCCGCCGCGGGGGTCCCGGACGCCGGGGCCGCCGCGGGGGTGTCCGCCGCCGCCGGTCCGGCCGGACCGGTCAGCGTCGCGAGAACGGCGAAGAGGGTGGCCGCCGTTGCCGTGGCTGCCCGCCGGCCGTGTCTGCGGGGAGGTATGAGAAAGATCATGCGCCGGTCCTACCGGCCGCCGGCGGCGGAAGGGAACAGCGTTCCGCTGGCACGAAAGCGCCACGTCTCACATGTGCCAGGGCGGCCCTGCCGGTGATCTCAGGAGGCCTGGTGGGCGGGGCGGCTTCCGGAGGGTACGGCAGCCGGCGGACGAGCGATCACGACCCGCGCGAAGTCCGTCCGCGTGCGCGGCAGTCGGGCGGCGCGCAGGCCCGTCCGATCCTGCCGCGGCGGCACGCCTCGTACCGTACGTGCCCCGGTCAGTGGCCTTCCCGTGGCCCGCTGTTGCCGGGGTGGAGCGGTCGTCCCGACCGCGTCCTCCAGGACCGCGCCGGACGGTAAGCTGCCGCGATCCGCGGCCGGTCGGGCGGCGAACCGTCCTGGGGGGACACATGAGCCACGACGCTGCCGCCGCACCGGCGCACGTACCGGACAAGCCGGGCGTACCGGAGCGGGAATGCCCCGAGTGCGGCGCGATGACGCCCGCCGATCCGCGTTTCGTGGTGTGGTGCGCGGGTTGCGGCTGGAACGCCGACCCGCTGCCTCCCGAACCGCCGCAGGGCCGGCTGCAGGGCCGCCGGCGCCGGACCGCCGCCCGCTACGGCGAGCAGCTGTACGCGGAACTGGCCCGCAGCGGGCCGGGCGCCCCGCGCCTGGACGCCTCCGGGGTCGCTGCGCACGTCCTGGCCTGGGCGGTGCATCTGAGCACGGTCGCCGTCGCCGTCGCCGGGGTCCTGCTGATCACGACGGGCGGGGCCTTCGCCCTCCAGGTGCTGCTGGGGGCCGTCCTGCTGCTGGTGGTCGTGTCGCTGCGGCCACGGCTCGGGCGGTTGCCGAAGGACGCCGTCACGCTTCGCCGGGACACCGCGCCCGGCCTGTACGCGCTGCTCGACCGGATCGCCGCCGAGAGCGGCACCCGGCCGGTGGACGTCGTGGTGCTGGACGCCTCCGTGAACGCGGGCGTGACCGAGTACGGGCTGCGTCGGCGCCGGCTGCTGGTGCTCGGCCTGCCGCTGTGGCACATGCTCGGCCCCCAGCAGCGCGTCGCCCTGCTCGGGCACGAGTTCGGGCACTACGCCAACGGCGACCAGCGGCGCGGCCTGGTCGTCGGCACCGCGCTCACCACCCTCGGCACCTGGCACCACGTGCTGCGGCCGAGCGGGCAGCGCGGCCGGCCCGTCGTGCAGATCATCGCGGACCTGATCATGGTCCCGCCGTGGCTGTTCGTCCTCGGGCTGCTGCACCTGCTCGACCACTTCACCCTGCGGGCGACCCAACGCGCCGAATACCGGGCCGACCTGATCGGCGCCCGGATCGGTTCGGGCGCCGCGGCAGCCGAGTGCACCGACGAGTTGCTGCTGGCCGAGTCGGTCGACCGGGAGCTGCGCCGCCAGGCGGTGCTGGCCCGTACCAGGACCCGCGCCAGCGATCGGGAGGACGCCGCGGCCGGGCTGTGGGGCCGCCTCGCCGACCACGCGCGGGACATCCCCGCGCGCGAGCGGGAACGGCTGCGCCGGGTCGCCGAACTGCGCGGCCACAGCACCGACTCCACCCACCCGCCCACCCACCTGCGCCGCGCGCTGCTGCTCGACACCGCGAGGGACCTTCCCGCCGCGGTCACCCTCGACGCGGCGGGGGCGGCGGCGATCGACGCCGAGATCGCTCCCGCGGCGCGGCAGGCGGCACGTTGGACGCTGCGTGACCTGCACCTGTGACCCGTACGGCCAGCGCGGCGGGTCGGCCCGGCGGACCCGGGTGGGGCGGGCGGCTACCCTCGACCGCGTGTGCGCAGACATCATGGTGGCCGAGGACGACGCGAAGCAGGCCGAACTGATACGCCGTTACCTCGAGTACGAGGGGCACACGGTCACCGTCGTCGAGGACGGCCGGGCCGCTCTCGACGAGCTTCGGCGCAGGGAGCCCCACCTGCTGCTGCTCGACGTGATGATGCCCAGGGCCGACGGCCTGGACGTAGTGCGGATCCTGCGTGCCGAGCGCCGGGAGGTGCCGGTGCTGATGCTCACCGCCCGCAGCACCGAGGACGATCTGCTGCTCGGCCTCGACCTCGGCGCCGACGACTACATGACCAAGCCGTTCAGCCCCCGCGAGCTGATGGCCAGGGTCCGTACGCTGCTGCGCCGCCGTCGCGGGTCTGACGGCTCCGGTCCGGGGCCCGCGCCCGTCGACGTTGAGGACGAGGCGCTGTCGGTGGGCGCGCTGAGAGTCGACCCGGCGCGGCACGAGGTGTCGGTGGGCGGCACTCCGGTCGACTGCACGCCCGGCGAGTTCCGGATCCTCGCCGCGATGGCGGCCGAGCCCGACCGGGTCTTCACCAGGCAGCGCCTGCTGGAGGAACTGCACGGCTTCGAGAAGTACATCAGCGACCGCAGCGTCGACGTGCACATCATGCATCTGCGCAAGAAGATCGAGCCCGTTCCGCGCCGGCCGGCGCGGCTGCTCACCGTGTTCGGCGTCGGCTACAAGCTGACGGACCCCGCCAGGAACGTACGCCGTGCGTCGTCGTGACGCGCCGGCGCGGGCGCGGCTGGCGCTGCGCAAGAGCCTGCTCGGCCGGCTGCTGACCGTCTCGGCGCTGGTGGCCCTGTGCTCGGTCGCCGCCACCGCGTGGCTCGCCGTGCAGACGACCTCCGGCGCGATCCGCCAGGAGCAGAGCCAGAGCCTCAGCGCCGACGCCAAGATCTACAACGTCCTGCTGGGGTACGCGGCCACCCACCCGGGCTGGGACGGCGTCGGCGGCACCGTCATGGAGCTGGCCCGGCAGTCGCAGCGCCGGATCGCGCTGACCACCCAGGACCGGCACCCGCTCTTCGACTCGGCCGCCGGCCCGTCCGGCGGCGCCACGGCGGACCCGCTGCCGGCGCAGTCCTCCGCGGTCATCGACCCGCTGTCCGTCGACACCGCGCTCGTGCCCGACGCGGACGCGACCGGCGCGGACCGCGTCGATCCGCGCGCGGTGGGCCCGTTCCTGCTCCCCGCGAAGGAACGCGCGCAGCTGCGGCGGACCGCCGCGGACAGTGTGGACTGCCTGGGCAGGATGGGCATCGCGGCGGACATCGTGCAGGGCGCGAGCGGCCGGCCCCGTATCCGCTTCGTCAGCGACTCCACCGACGCCTACCAGGCGGACAGGTGCAGGAACACCGCGACGGACGCCCCCACCGCGACCGAGAAGACGGCCCTGCGCGGCCTCGGCCTGCTGGCCGACGCCTGCCTGAAACGCCAGGGCCGTACGGGCGTGACGCTGAAACTGAACCCCGACCTGTCCTGGGACCGGGGATTCGGGAGCCCCGCCACCGGCACGAAGCCGAGCGCGGTGCCCGCGTCCGACGACAGGGCCGCCGCCGCCAGGAAGAAGGCCGCGGATCAGTGGCCGGCAGACGCGCAATCGGTCAAGGCGACGGCCGACGGGCGCCCGGGCCCGCTCGCCGAACCCGTGCCCGCCGTCCGCGACAGCGCGGACGACCGGGCCATCGCCTCCTGCGTGGACAGCGCGCGCCGCGAACAGCTCACCGCCTATGTCGCGGCGCCCGCGCTGCTGTTCATCGACTCCCCGGCCGCGGTCAGCGTGCCCGGGTTCGACCTGTCGCCGTCGAACACCGCCCGGATCGCCGGGGCCACCGCGCTCGTGCTGCTGCTCACCATCGGGGTCTCCGTGATCGCCGGTGTCCGGCTCGTACGCCCGCTGCACGCCCTCACCGGCGCCGCTCAGCGGATGCGGGACGGCCTCGAGTCGGCGCCCGTGCCCGTCGGGGCCGACAACGAGATCGGACGGCTGGCGGCGACCTTCAACGACATGGCCCTGCACCGCTCCCGCCTCGAAGAGCAGCGCAAGGTCATGGTCGGCGACATCGCCCACGAGCTGCGCACACCGCTGAGCAACATCCGCGGCTGGCTGGAGGCGGCGCAGGACGGCCTGGCCGACCCGGACCCGGCGTTCGTCGCGTCGCTGCTGGAGGAGGCGGTGCAGTTGCAGCACATCATCGACGACCTGCGGGATCTCGCGGCGGCCGACGCGGGCGCGCTGCGCCTGCACCCGGAACCCGTACGCATCGACGACCTCCTCGGCCAGGTCGCCGCGGCGCACCAGGCGCGGGCCGAGGCCGCGGGCGTCTCGCTCACCGTCTCCCCGGGGGAGCCCGGGGTCCCGCGGCCGCCGCTGTTCGACGCCGACCCGGTCCGGCTGCGCCAGGCCGTGAGCAACCTGGTCTCCAACGCCATACGCCACACCCCGCCCGGCGGCGCGGTGACCCTGCGGGCGTACGTCAGCGGTTCCGTCAGCGGTTCCGTCACCGCTTCCGCGGGCGGGGCGGAGGAGACGGGCCGGGGGGACGGAGGGGACGGGAAGGAGGACCGGGCCGGCAGCGGGAAGGAGGTGGTCGTGGAGGTGGCCGACACCGGCAGCGGTATCCCGGCGCAGGACGTCCCATACGTCTTCGACCGCTTCTGGCGTGCGGAGAAGTCCCGTACGCGCACCACCGGCGGCAGCGGCCTGGGCCTGGCGATCGTGCTCAAGCTCGCCGAGGCCCACGGCGGCACGGCGAGTGTGGTGAGCGTCGCGGGGCAGGGCTCGGTCTTCACCGTGCGGCTGCCGGCGGCGGCGAACGGCCCTGATGCGATCAGCATGACTTCCTGACAACTTCCTCACACCCGGTTGCCAGGGTGGGGCCACGCCCGGAAAGCGGGTGCCACCCGGCATCCGCTCACCACCTGCCGGGCGGGAACTGGAGTCCCCATGCCCCACCACCTCCGCCTGCGCGCCGCGGTCCTGACCGCCGTCGCGTCCGGCGCGCTCCTCGTCCCGGCGACCGCGGCCCTCGCCTCCGGCGCGGCGCCGAAGCCCGTGGCCTCGGCCCCGGCGACGGCACGCGACCAGGCCGCCCAGGCCCCCAAGACGCAGGCCTCGGCGACGCCGCGCGACCAGGCCGCCGCCAAGGCCAAGGCGCAGGACGACAAGGCGGCCCCGCGGGGCGGTGTCGCCGCGGGCGAGGCGCCCGCCGCGAGCAGCGGCAGCGGCGTCAGCACCGCCCTCGTCACCTCGGCGGCCGGCGCCCTCCTGCTCGCGGGAGCCGGCACGGTCGTCCTGCGCCGCCGCTCCGCCGACCGGCGTCTCGGCTGATCGAACGCAGCACCCGCCGTCCCGGCACGTCGGTGGCGCCGCCCATGGCAGGGCGGCGCCACCGCGTCCCCGACCCGCCCAGCTCTGGATCCTGTTGTGTCCTCCGCCCAGCCTCAGGTACGGCGCCCGCGCACCCGGGCGGCCGTCGCGGGCCTCGCCCTCGCCGTGTCCGCGGTCCTCACCGTGCTCACCGGCTGCTCGTCCGCACCATCCGGCACGACCGCTCCGACGGCCCCGCGGACTCCGCCTGCCACTGCCGTCGCCTCGGGCAGGGCCGCGACCGCCGCTCCCCCCGTCCGGCACCCCGCGGCCCCCGTCAAGGTCGCGATCCCCTCGATCGGGGTCTCCGCTCCCCTGATGGGGCTCGGTCTCCAGGCGGACGGCACCCTCGAAGTCCCGCCGCCCGACAAGGGGATGACCGCCGGCTGGTACACCGGCGGCCCGGTGCCGGGTGACGCCGGCCCCGCCGTCATCGTCGGCCACAACTCCACGCGCTACGGCAAGGCCGTCTTCCACGACCTGAAGCACATCGCCAAGGGCGCGGACATCACCGTCACCAACGCCCGCGGCCAGTCCGCGCACTTCACCGTCACGGCCGTCGAGAGCGTCAGCAAGAAGTCCTTCCCGACCCAGAAGGTCTACGGCCCCACCACCGCCCACGCCCTGCGGCTGATCACCTGCGACGGTGCCTTCGACGCCCACGGCCACCCCGTGGACAACCTCGTCGTCTACGCGACGCTGAACTGAGCTGCCGCGTCGCTCGCCCGGCCGCGCGCAGGCGGGGACGGGGGTCCCAGCCCGCGGAAGGCGGCCTGTTCGGCGGCGGGCGATCCCGTCCGCCGCGAATGCCGCCGCCTCAGCGCCGCCGCGCCGCCCGGTAGGCCAGCCCCCGCGTGAGGGCGTCCCGCACGCTCGCCTTGAGGTGCCGGGCCCACGGCGGGCCGGTCTCACCGCGCATGTCGCTCCAGCAGGCGAGGGCGTAGCCGAAATCCGCCGGGCTCAGGTAGCCCATCCGGTAAAGCGGCTCGTCCCCGCGGCCGGTGAGCATCCGGTCGGTGAGCTCGCCGACCGGCGTCACCGAATACCCGGCCGCCTTCACGTAGTCGTCGGCCGCGTTGGCCGACAGGACGCCCATGCCGAGGTGGACGGTCACCAGGTCGGTGAGCCGCTCCTCCTCGGCGTGGGAGATGCCCAGCCCCGTGGCGCGCCGCTCGCCGATCAGCCGGGCGTGCGCCAGTTCGTGCGCGACGAGCCCCGTGAAGGAGTCCGGCCGGGCCGCCACCCGGCGGTCCAGCTCGATCACCGCCCGGCCGAGCACCTTGCGGTATTCACCCACCTGATGCCGCCGGTGCTGGACCTTTTCCGGGGACTCCACCAGCAGCACATGGATGCCGGAGACGTTCGCGCCCATCACCGCGCCGACCCGCCGTACCAGCAGCTCGGCCTGTTCCTGCGTGCCCGTGAAGCCGGCGGGCGCGAACCCGGGGAGGGCGATCTCGCGGCGCGGCGCCGCGGGCCCGAACTCCTCGGCGCACCACCGCAGCCACCGCTCGGTCCAGGCCCGCTGGTCCTCCGGTACGGGGCACGTCCCCGGAGGGTCGGTCCGCAGCCAGGGTTTCGGCCCCGTCGTACTGATCCCGCCCGGCCGCCGGTCCCCACCGCGCAGCCAGTCCGACATCGGGCCCGGCACCCATCCGCCCATGACGCCCCCAGACGATCCGGCGGGCGGCCCCCCGGCCACCCTCTCGTCCTCATGGGGGACGTTCCCCGGCTCCCGGCAGTTGCGCCACCCGCCGAACACCCGCCTGCCGCCCGGCGGACGATGCCCGGTCGCACCGCCGCGGTCCCGCTGCGGAGGCACGTACCGACCTCCGCGCGGGCACCAAATGCCGGGCCGGCGTACCACCGCGTGGCCCGGGCGGCTGCGGCCGCAACGCGGTGCGGACCCGCCTGGCTTCGCGGCTGGCGTCGAGCGCCGGCCCCGGGCGTGCCACCGCGTGGCCGGGCGTCTCCGGCCGCGATGCGGTGCGGTAGGACCAGCCTGGCCCCGCGGCCGGCGTCAAGCGGCGGGCCGGCGTACCACCCGCGTGGCCGGGCGGCTGCGGCCGCAACGCGGTGCGGTGCGGGCGGCCCGCATGCGGCAGCGGTCCGGAAACTGCGGCGCTCGACGGCTGCCGAGCGTCCTCGCAGCGCAGCATCCCGCGCCGAGGGCCCGCCGGCGTCAGGAGGGGTCGGTCGGGTTGGCCGACAGGAGGTCGTGGATCACCGGGCCGGCGGAGCCGCCGCCGGTGACTCCCTGCTCCACGACGCAGGCCACCGCCACGTTGCCGCGGTAGGCGACCAGCCAGCCGTTGTTGGGCTCGTCGTCGGACACCTCGGCCGTGCCGGTCTTGGCACCGACGGCGCCGGGCAGGTCGGCCAGGATCCGGGCGGTGCCCCGGGTGACGGTGGCGCGCATCATCGTGCGCAACTGGGCGACGACAGCGGGCGGCAGCGCCGTGGTGGAGGTCTCGTCCTCCGCCTTGCCGGTGATCCTCGGCTGGTGGAAGGCGCCGGACACGGCGGTGGCCGTGACCGATGCCATGACCAGCGGGTTGGCCTGCAACCGGCCCTGTCCGATCATCGAGGCCGCCTTCTCGGTCTCGTCCTTCGCGACCGGTACCGACCCGTCGAAGGACGGGACGCCGACGTGCCAGTCCTGGCCGACGCCGAAGTACGTACGGGCCACGCGGCCGAGTTCCTGGTCCCCGAGCCGGCCGCGCAGGGAGATGAAGGCCGTGTTGCACGACTCTGCGAAGTCGTCGAGGAAGGTGGCGCCGGGGTGCTCCGAGGTCTCGACGTTGTGGAATTCCTTGCCGACGGTGAGGTGTTTGGGGCAGTCCACGGTGTCCCGCGGTGCCACGGCGCCCTTGAGCAGCAGGGCGCTGCTGGTGACGATCTTCCACGTGGACCCGGGTGCGTAGGTGCCGGAGACGGCGCGGTCGAAGCCGGTGGACGGGGAATTGGCCAGCGCCAGCACCTCGCCGCTGTCGATGCGCAGCGCCACCAGGCCGGCGTTCCTGCCGTGCACCCCGGCTGCCAGCGCCCGCTCGGCGGAAGACTGCCAGGCGGCGTCGAGCGTGGTGTGCACGTCGCTGCCGCCCTGAGTACCGGGCGCGGCACCGAAGGTGGCCTCCGTACGCTCGACCCTGCCCGTCGCCCGGTCGACCAGCTGGACCGAGCCGCGGCCGACCGCCCCGCCCGTGCCGCCGTCCGGCGAACCCAGCGCCGGGCCCAGGGAGGACAGTGCGGCGCCGCTGAGGACCTTCCCGTGCCGGTCGAACGCCTGCGGCGCGGCCGCCTCCTCGCGCTCCAGGTGGAATTTCGCGGCCGGGCTGAGGTCGGGGTGGACCACGGACAGGGCCCAGTCCACCTTCCACGTCCCGTCGTCCTGCCTGCCCAGCGACAACTTCGAGGCGTACGTCCACGTGCCCAGGCCGGTGATCGGCATCCGGGCCGTGAACGGCACGGTCACCGCCCCGTCCCGGACGCGGGTCGCCGCGGCGGGCGTCAGCACGGGCCGGCCGATGTCCAGGCCCTCGGTGAAGTTGTCCAGCACTTGGCGGGCCGAGTCGGGGCTGGTGGTCCGGGCGGCGGCACCGGGCCGCCGCCCGGCTGCCCAGTCCGCGAGGAAGGCGTGCGCCTGGCTCACGGCCGCCGGGTCGGGGGCCGGAGCGCCGCCCGCGCCGCCGCGGGCGAGCGGGCGCACTCCGACGGCGTAGGTCCCCGCGGCGGCGGCCGCACATAGCGCGGCCACCACGGCGACGGTCCGCCAGGTTCTGCGGGACTTCCTGCGGCGGCGGTTGACGGTGCTCAGGTATTCGGGCATCGGACGTCCTCCCCGTGACGTGGTTCCACGGCCCTGCGTAGCGGCCGGATTCGCAGGCCAAGCAGAGCAACGGCCGAACCGCCTTGTCCAAGACGGATATCGCCCTCAGATTCATCAAGAAGCGATATCATCGCTGTTCATGGACCTGGTGAGGCATGTCGAGTGCTTCGTGGCTGTTGCAGAAGAGTCACACTTCGGCCGTGCCGCCGCCCGCCTCGGCATGGCCCAGCCGCCGCTGTCGCAGCGCATCCAGCGCCTGGAGAAGGAGCTGGGCGTCCGGTTGTTCGATCGCAGCAGCCGCCAGGTGGCCGTCACCGAGGCCGGCGCGCTGCTGCTGGCCGACGCGCGCGACATGCTCGCGCGGGCCGAAGCGCTGCGGGCCACCGCGCGGCGGATCCGCCACGGCGAGACCGGCCTCCTGCGCGCGGCCCTTCCGCCCGACCTGGCCGGCGAGACCGTCGCCGCGCTGCTCGCGGACTTCGGTCACCGCCACCCCGGGCTGGTGCTCGAAGTGCACGAGTTGACGACCGCCCAGCAACTGGCCCGTTTCGCCGCCCACGAGTTGGACGTCGGAGTCATCCACCACCCGTGCGACGTCACGGGGTTGGAGGTGGGCGAGATCCTGCGCAGCGAACTGGGCGTCCTGCTGCCCGGGGGCGCGGAGGCCGCGGCGCGGGACGAGGTACCGCTGTCCCTGCTCGACGGATACGATCTGATCCTCTTTCCGCGCTCCTGCGCCCCCGCCTCCTACGACGACTTGCTGACCATGTGCGCACGCAATGGCTACACACCGGCCGCCGTCCGGCACGGCCAGGGTGCCGGCTTCGTCCGCGGCCTGATCCTGTCCGCATGGGCTGCAAGGGCCACGGAAGGCTCAGGGGGCGCGGGGGCGGTGGCGTTCGCCCCGCGCGACGCGGTGGCGGCGGCGGCGCCGCCCGCGGAGCCGGGTCCGGCGCCGGACCGGTCCGGCGCGTCCGGCGCGTCCGGCGTCGTCTGGCGCCCGCTGGCCGGCGCGCCGCTGGCCCTGCGGCACTCGGCCGCCTGGCCCCGTGGACGCGCCGACGCCGCCGTACGCGCTTTCGGCGAAGCCGCCGCGCGGGCCCTGCGCGCCACCGCCGGTGCCACCGCCGACGAGCCCGGCAGGCGCACGCATCTGCGCCCGGCCTCGGAGTTCTGGCTGTGACCGCGGCACCGGGCCGGTGCCCGTGACCGACGCCCGCGGCCGTATCCAGGCCGCCTTCGCCGACGCCGCCGTCACCGGCTGGCTGCACGCGCGCGACATCGACTCCGGCGCTCAGGTCGACGCCGGCGGCGACCAGGAGGTGTGCACCGGCAGTGTCCACAAGCTCTGCCTGCTGGTCGCCCTCCACCACGCCGCCGCCGAGGGCCGGCTGGACCTGGCCGAGCAGACCGAGTGCCCGCCGGCCGGCCGCACCCCGGGGCCCACGGGGCTGGCCGCCATGCTCGACCCGGTCCGCATGTCCCTGCGCGATATGGCGTACCTGATGGCGGCCGTCAGCGACAACGCCGCCGCGGACGCGCTGCTGGAGCGCGTCGGCCTGGACGCCGTCAACCACGCCACCGCCCGCCTGGGACTGACCCGCACCCGCGCGGTCCACACCTTCGGCGAGATCCTCACCTCCATCCGCGAGGACGCGGGCCCCGGCGGCGCCCAGGCGCTGGCCGACCCGCATGTCGTCAGCCGCCTGCGGGCCCTCGACCCGGCCGGCACCAACCGCAGCACCCCCAGGGAGATGACCGGCCTGCTCGGCGCCGTGTGGCGCGACGAGGCGTGCACGCCCGAGCACGGCGCCGCCATCCGCCGCCTGCTGGCCCTCCAGGTCTGGCCGCACCGGCTGGCCTCGGGTTTCCCCTTCGACGACGTCCGCGTCGCGGGGAAGACCGGCACCCTGCCGACGTTGCGCAACGAGGTCGGCGTCGTCGAATACCCCGACGGCGGCCGCTACGCCGTCGCGGTCTTCACCCGCACCCCCAACACCGCCGCCACCCTTCCCGCCGCCGACGCCGCCGTCGGCACGGCCGCCCGCATCGCCGTGGACGCCCTGCGCTCCTTGTGAGGGCCGCCGGCTCGAAGAGCGCAGGCGTCCACGGGCTCTGCGCGGGGCCCGCCGCGTCGCACAACGCACGGCGTATCGGACACATGTTCGATTAGGCGGGCAAAAAGGTGCGCCCTCAGCAGGGCGCTGCCACTCTCGAAGGGATCACGTGAGCCGGCGCCGTGCGCACGGTCCCCGGTCCTCCCCTCTCCCCGTTCCCGTCCGGCCCCGAGCCGAGGCCCTGGCCGGCCCCCCTCCAGACCTGCCTCCCGATTGCCGCGTGCCCGCACTCCCGCAGCGGAAATGAGGAATCGACATGACGCAGACCCGCATCCCCCGCCGAGTCGCCGTCGCGCTGACCGCGGCCGCGGTGGCCGTACCCCTGTCGCTGGGCGGGATCGCCACCGCCGCCTCCGCCACTTCCGGCCCCGGCGCCGCCTCGCCGAGCCCCACCACCTCCGACGGGACCTTCGGCACCGGCTGCTCGGGCAGCGCGGCGGTGATGGCCCGGGCCGACGTGGCCACGGCGGCGGCCACGAACCCGCAACTGGCCACCCTGGCCGCGGGACTCAAGAAGGCCGGGCTGTTCGACACCCTCAACTCGGCGAAGGACGCCACGGTCTTCGCGCCGACCAACGCGGCCTTCAAGAACCTGTCCGCCTCCAAGCTGGCCTCGCTGCTGGCCAATTCGTCCCAGCTGAAGAAGGTGCTCGGCTACCACGTGGTGAGCGGCAAGCGGATCACCCCCGCCGAACTGCCCAACGGCTCGTTCAAGACGCTGGAGGGCGGCAATCTGACCACGTCCGGGTCGGGGACCACCTTCAAGGTCAACAACACCGCGAACATCGTCTGCGGCAACATCAAGACCCGCAATGCCACGGTCTACCTCATCGACTCCGTCCTGACGCCGCCCTCCTCCTAGCGCCCGGTCAGGCCGGGCCGGGGTGCGGACGGCGGGGGCGAGTCGCGCGCGTATCCGAGAGGAGCCGATCGTGGCGCATCAGCCGGACCCGGCCCGGGACCGTATCGAGACCACCGCGCGGCGGCGTGCGGTGCTGAGCAATCCGCTGTTGAACCGCGGCACCGCCTTCACCCACGAGGAGCGACGGGAGCTGGATCTGGTGGGGCTGGTGCCGCCACGGGTGCTGACGCTGGACCAGCAGGTGGACCGCGCCTACCAGCAGTACGGCACCCAGCCGAGCGACCTGGCGAAGAACGTCTACCTCACCGCGCTGCACGACCGGAACAGCGTCCTGTTCTACCGGCTGATCGGCGACCACCTCGCGGAGATGCTGCCGATCGTCTACATGTCCCGCGCCCGATCATCCTGCCCATGTCCAACCCGACGCGGCTGGCCGAGGCCGTCCCCGCCGATCTGCTGGCCTGGACCGGCAGCCGTGCCCTGATCGCCACCGGCAGCCCCTTCGGCCCGGTCGAGCACGACGGCGTCAGCTACCGGATCGGCCAGGCCAACAACGCGCTCGTCTTCCCGGGCCTGGGCCTGGGCGCGATCGCGCGATCGTCGCCGGCGCCCGGCGGGTCACCGACGGCATGCTCGCGGCGGCCGCGCACGCCGTCGCGGGGCAGACCGACACCACCGCCCCCGGCGCCCCGATCCTGCCGCTCATCGACCGGCTGCACGAGACCTCCGTGGCCGTGGCCGTCGCCGTGGCCCGCGCCGCCGCCCGGGACAATATCGCGGGCACGGCGGTCGACGACGGCATCGAGGACCGCGTACGGGCGGCCATGTGGCGGCCGGTCTACCTGCCGATCACGGCGGCCCGCTGACGCCCGCCGCCGTACCGCGACGGCTGCTCCGGTCACCTCGTGTGAGGGGGCGGGTGAGGTGAGTGCCTTCTGCGTGCCGGGCACGCGGGTGGAAGAATTGGCGGGGCCTGCACTAGAACCACAGGGAGTTCTTCATGGACTCGTCCGAAGCGCTGGGAATGCAGTTCGGGATCTTCACCGTCGGTGACGTCACGACGGACCCGACGACAGGGACGACCCCCACCGAGGCGGAACGCATCCAGGCCACGGTCGCCATCGCGCGCAAGGCCGAGGAGGTCGGGCTCGACGTCTTCGCGACCGGCGAGCACCACAACCCGCCCTTCGTACCGTCCTCGCCGACCACGCTGCTCGGCTACATCGCCGCACAGACCGAACGGCTGATCCTGTCCACGTCGACCACGCTGATCACGACCAACGACCCGGTCAAGATCGCCGAGGACTTCAGCGTCCTGCAGCACCTGTCCGGCGGCCGCACCGACGTCATGCTCGGCCGCGGGAACACCGGCCCCGTCTACCCGTGGTTCGGGCAGGACATCCGCCAGGCCATCCCGCTGACCGTCGCCCACTACGGCCTGCTGCGCCGCCTGTGGCGCGAGGAGGTGGTGGACTACGAAGGCACCCTGCGGTCCTCGCTCCAGGGCTTCACGCTCGCACCGCAGCCGCTGGACGGCGTCCCGCCCTTCGTCTGGCACGCCGCCATCCGTACGCCCGAAGTGGCGGAGCTGGCGGCCCACTTCGGGGACGGCTTCTTCGCCAACCACATCTTCTGGCCGCCCTCCCACACGCAGTCGATGGTCGAGCTGTACCGCCGGCGGTTCGCGCACTACGGCCACGGCAGTCCTGAGCAGGCCATCGTGGGCCTGGGCGGGCAGGTCTTCATGCGGCGCAACAGCCAGGACGCCGTCAGCGAGTTCCGCCCGTACTTCGACAACGCGCCGGTCTACGGGCACGGTCCGTCGCTCGAGGACTTCACGTCCCTCACACCGCTGACGGTCGGATCACCGGCCCAGGTCATCGACAGGACGCTCGGCTTCCGCGACTACGTCGGCGACTACCAGCGCCAGCTCTTCCTCGTCGACCACGCAGGCCTCCCGCTCAAGACGGTGCTCGAACAGCTCGACCTGCTGGGCGAGGAGGTGGTCCCGGTGCTCCGCAAGGAGTTCGCGGTCGGCCGGCCTGCCGACGTACCGCCGGCACCGACCCATGAGTCCCTGCTGCGTGCCCACCGGGCGGCCGCCGGGGACTCGCAGCCCGACAGGGAAGAGGGTGTGAAAGCCGGATGAAGCTGACGATCATCACGGGCGGCCTGCGCGAGCCGTCCTCGACACGGCTCCTCGCGGACCGGCTGGCGGCAGCGGTGGCCGATGAGGTCAGGCAGCGCAGTGGGCAGCGGGCCGAGACGACGTTCGTGGAACTCCGCCCCCTGGGCCACCCCATCATGGACGCGATGCTGACCGGCTTCACCAGGGAGGAACTGCAGTCCGCCTTCGACGCCGTCGCCGGAGCGGACGGCGTCATCGCCGTCACCCCGGCCTTCAACGCCTCCTTCAGCGGGCTGTTCAAGTCCTTCTTCGACGTCCTACCGGAGCACACGCTCGCGGACATGCCCGTTCTGATCGGTGCGACCGGCGGTACCGAGCGGCACTCCCTGGTCCTCGAACACGCGCTGCGCCCGATGTTCACCTACCTGCACGCGATCGTCGCCCCCCGTGCCGTCTACGCCGCCACCAGCGACTTCGGCGAGTCGGAATCCTCCCTGGGCAAGCGCGTCGTCGACGCGGCGGCCGACTACTCGCGCCTGCTGCACGCGTGCGGCCCGCGGGCACGACGCGCGGAGATCGACGAGGACCTCGCCTCGATGCAGCAACTGCTGGGCGACACATCGTGAGGGAACCGTGCCCGGCAGACGTGACCGAGCCCGTACCTCCCCCGCTCTTCGCACGTTGGGAGTACCGCCATGCCCCATGACGACCTGCCGGCCCCGGAAACCGGGCTGGTCCTCACCCACTTCCTGACGGTGGCCGACGTGGCCCGCGCGCGGGCCTTCTACACCGGCGTCCTGGGCGGCGAGGTCGTACTCGCCGAGAATCCCTGCATCGTCAGACTCGCCAACGGCTGGATCATCATGAACCCCGGCGGCGGACCCACCCCCGACAAACCCGACGTCACCCTCCACCCGCCGACCGACCCGACGACCGCCACCAGCTTCCTCAATCTCCGCGTCGCCGACATCCAGGCGTGCTACGAGGAATGGAGCGCCAAGGGCGCCCGCTTCCTCACCCCGCCCATCGACCGCGGAGCCGAAGTGCGGTGCTACCTCCGCGACCCGGACGGTTACCTCATCGAGGTCGGCCAGGCCACCGGCATGCTGCACGGCGTCTACGCGGATCCCCCCGCGGGAACCGGCTGAGTGGTGCCCCGGCAGCGTGATCAGTTCGCTGATCCGCTCGCTGATCCGCTCGCCGGACGAAAGCGGGTGCCGTCTCAGCGATGAGTTCTCCGGGGCCCGCCGGTCTACCTACCGACCGACAACACCGAACTCATCGGAGCAAGCCATGGGCCTCATCCACATCGAACTGTTCGCGACCCTCGACCTCGTCGGGCAGGCGCCCGGCGGCCCCGACGAGGACCCGGAGGGCTTCCCGTTCGGCGGCTGGCAGGCGCCCCTGATCGACGAGGTCGCCGGGGCGCAGATCGGTGCCGCCTACGAGGGCACGGACGCCCTGCTGCTCGGCCGGCGGACGTACGACCTCTTCGCCGCCTACTGGCCGCACCAGAAGGGCGGCCAGGACAACGAGATCGCCACACTCTTCAACAGCGTCCCGAAGTACGTGGCCTCCCGCGGCACGCCCGACCTCTCCTGGGCCGGGTCCACGCACCTCGGGCCCGACCTGCCCGCCGCGGTGCGCGAGATCCGCGACCGGCACGAGCACATCAAGGTGGTAGGAAGCCTGGACCTGGTGCAGACCCTCCTGCGCGAGAAGCTCTTCGACCGCCTCGACCTGTGGGTCCACCCGGTCGTGCTGGGCGTCGGCAAGAAGGTCTTCGACGGCGGCGCGGTGCCCACGAACATCGCCCTCCTCGAACCGCCGGCAGCCAGCCCGAAGGGCACGGTCTACCTGCGCTACGCCCTCGCGGACGGCACACCCGCGACGGGCGACATGAGCGAGCCCGACCGCGGCGTGGGACACGACGCCTGAGGCCCCCGCCCGGCTCGGACCTCCTCCCCCACCTCGGCGCCGGCCGACCGCGAGGCGCGTACGTACCGCCCGCACGCGACCGGTTTGGAATATTTTGCGCGAGTTGTGCGCTGACCGGCGCAATCGACGTAAGGGAACCAAAGGGGGTCCCATGCCCGCCCGGCACCTGCATCCGCCGCTGTGGAAGTCCGTGAGCGCACGTGAGTGCGCCTGGACCGCGCTCGCGGCCGTGCTGATCACGCTGGTGCCGGTCGTGGACCTGTTCGTGCCGCCGGACATCCACCTCGCGCACGCCCTGGTCCTCCCCGTCGCGCTGGCCGCCGTCTTCCTCGGACCGCGGCGGTCGACGCTCACCGCCGGGCTCGCGGTGCTGGCGCTGATCGCGGCCGGGGCCGAGCGGATGTCGCTGACCACCGAGAGCGTGCTGCTGCAGCTGTGCAGCCTCGTCGGGCTCTCGGTGCTGCTGATCGTGATCAGCCGGCTGCTGGAGCGGCGACGCCACGAGGTGCTGGGGCTGCGGCGGGTGTCGGAGGCCGTGCTGCGGCCGCTGCCGCGGCAGGCGGGGCCGGTCTCGATCGCGTCCGCCTACCGGGCCGCCGACGTCGGGACACCGGTCGGCGGGGATCTCTACGCGGTCGCCCGCACGGCCGACTCCACTCGGCTGCTCATCGGTGACGTGCGCGGCAAGGGCCTGGGGTCGGTCGGCGACACCGAACTCGTCCTGGGGGCCTTCCGTGCCGCGGCGCACCGCCAGTCGCCGCTGCCCGAACTGGTCGCGTCGCTGGAGGGCAGCGTCCGCTGGGGGATGAACGAGCGAGGGGACGCCGCAGGATCGCTCGAGACCGCGGAGCGGTTCGTGACGGCGGCCGTCATCGAGATCCCCGACGACGACCCGTGCGTCCACGTGATCAGCTGCGGCCACCTCCCGCCGCTGCTCTTCCACCAGGGCACGGTCGCCGCGCTGGACACCGCGGACCCCGCCCCTCCGCTCGGCCTGGGCGCGCTCGCCGACGGCGGCTACACCCCGACCACTTTCGCCTTCGTGCCGGGCGACCGGCTGCTGATGTACACCGACGGGGTCACCGAGGCGCGCGACGGCAAGGGCGACTTCTACCCGCTGCTGGAGCGTGCCGCCGCGTGGGTCGACCACCACCCGGGGCGACTGGTGCAGGCGGTGACCGCCGACCTCCGGGCCCACGCGCCGGCGGGCCTGGACGACGACATGGCCGTCGTCGCCCTGCAGCGCGACGAGCCGCGGGCGGCCGGGGTCCCCGAGGACCCTGAGGACCCCGAGGAGCTGTGCGGGCGGTGAGGCCGGTCGGTGACCGGTCGGTGGCTTATGCCAGCGGCTGGTTTCAGCGACCGGGGAGGCTGGAGCCGCGGACGACCAGTTCCGGCTGCAGGACGGTCTGGCGGTGGCGGTGGTCGGCCGGGTCGCCGACCGTCTCCTCCAGCAGCATCTCGGCGGCGAGGCGGCCCATGGCGACGGCGGGCTGGCGTACCGAGGTGAGGGGGACGGCGGCGGCCGCGGCGAATTCGATGTCGTCGTAGCCGACGATCGCCATCTCGTCGGGGACGCTGATCCTGGCCGCGAACATCGCCTGGAGGACGCCGAGCGCCAGCAGGTCGTTCGCGCAGAAGACCGCGGTGGGCCGGTGCCCGAGGCCCAGCAGGCGCGATCCCGCGTCGCGGCCGGCGGCGACGTCGAGGCGCTCGGCGGAGATCTCGGTCAGCGCCGAGGCGGGGAGTCCGGCCTCGGCGAGGGCGGCCAGCGCGCCGGCCTTGCGGTCGTGGACCTGGGTGACCTCCGGCGGCCCGCCGACGTAGACGATCGCCCGGTGGCCGGCCGCGACCAGGTGCTGCACGGCGAGGCGGCCGCCTGCCACGTCGTCCACCGACACCGAGCAGACCGACGGGTCCGCCGAGACGCGGTCGACCAGGACGAAGGGGATGCCCTGGCTGCGCAGGCCGTCGAGACTGCGGCCGGTCGGGTCGGCGGGGGTGACCAGGACGCCGCGGACCCGCTGCTCGGCGAAGAGCGAGAGGTATTCCCGCTCCTCACTGACGCTCTGCGCGCTGTTGCAGACCATCACGCCGAGGCCGGCCGCCCGCGCGGTGCGCTCGGCGCCGCTGGCGACGGCCACGAAGAAGGGGTTGCCCATGTCGAGGACGAGCAGCGCCATGATGCGGCTGGCGCCGGCTCTGAGCTGGCGGGCGGACTCGCTGCGGACATAGCCGAGCCTGGCGATGACCGACTGCACCCGCGTCCTGGTCTCCTCGGCCACCAGGTCGGGCCGGTTGATCACGTTGGAGACGGTGCCCACCGAGACGCCGGCCTGCCGCGCCACGTCTTTGATCCCCACCATGGATGCCACGCTCCGTCCCCGCTCCCCGGACTGGAAATTGAACCTATTCAATCATACGGGTCCGACCCCGCATCGCAGAACAGAATGCTGATCCGGCAGAACACGAACGAGGTGTGAATGAATCGCTTCACCTCCGTCGCCCGCCCCCTGCGGCAAGCGGGCGACAGGCGCACGCACGAGCGGGCGTCAGGCGTCAGGCGTCAAGTACCGGACGCGCCGGACAGACGCATGCAGCCGGCGAGCGGGCGGCAACGATTCCGGTGCCCGCGTCAACGAGGGGCCGTTCAGGCGAGGTGGAAGACCTCGCTGAGCGGAACCATAGCCGCATCCGGTGCGCTCCCGTCCAATTCTTCGAAGAAGCCCGCCATTTCCGCCTGCCAGCGGGCATTGACCTCCGTGGCGTCCATCGCGGCCCTCGCCCGCTCGAAATCCTCGGTCTCCAGATAGCCGACCAGCAGACCGTCATCCCGCAGGAAGAGCGAGTAATTGTGCCAACCTGTCGCAGTCAGTGCGGCCTGCATCTCCGGCCATACCGCGGCATGGCGTTCACGGTACTCGGCAAGGCGTTCCTGTCGGATTTTGAGCAGAAAGCATACGCGTTTCATCAACGTTCCTTTCTTGGGCGGCCGGGCCGGAAATCGAGCCGGCCGATGGTGGACCTCCCGACCTCTCGGCCGTCCGACCTCCCGCTTCCCGAGGACGGCCGCTTTGCCGGGGACCCGCCATGCCGACCCGGCCGCTGTCGCGAAGGTGCGGCCCATGGGGCCGGTCGCGCGGGTCTGCCGGGGAGCCCCGCTGATCCGTCAGGCCGGGGACCGGTGCGCTCGCGGTGCGGGGGGTCGTACGTGACGACCGTGGCGCCGCTCTTCCGGGGGCGCACACCCTCCGGACCTGATGCAGGCGGTGCGCAGCGCAGCGGGGTCCTGCACGGACACCGCGAGGGCGTCGACCCGCCGCGGCGAGTGTCCGCGAAGGGCACGCTCACCCCTCCGGCGGGGGAACCGGAGTCCGTTCCGGTGCGCTGTCGGTCATGGGCGTGGGTGACTCCTGAGGCTCCGACGAGAAACAGGGGAGGTGAACTGTTTCAACGGGCGATGCCGGGACGCTAGCCCCGCTCAGCGAGGTCGTCAAGGCTCGACCGGCACGCCCGCCGGGCACCTCATACGCGGCCGCATGAACCATTTCATTGCGTCGCAAGTTATTGACAGACGTTGCCGTCACCACTACGGTGTCCGCTAAATGAAACGATTCACAGAGGTTGCCATGACAGATCGGTCGGCCGTCCGGGCGGCGCTGAAGTCCCAGCGGATCGAGACCCCGTCGTGGGCGTACGGCAACTCCGGTACCCGCTTCAAGGTGTTCCGGCAGGAGGGCGTGCCCCGCGACCCGTACGAGAAGCTGGACGACGCCGCCCAGGTGCACGCGGCGACCGGCGTGGCGCCGGTGGTGGCACTGCACATCCCGTGGGACCGCGTCGAGGACTACGCGGGGCTCCGTGCCCACGCCGAGGAGCGCGGGCTGACGCTGGGCGCGATCAACTCCAACGTCTTCCAGGACGACGACTACAAGCTCGGCTCGGTGACCAACCCCGACCCGGCGGTCCGCCGCAAGGCGCTGGGCCATCTGCTGGAGTGCGTCGACATCATGGACGCCACCGGTTCGCGCGACCTGAAGCTGTGGTTCTCCGACGGCACCAACTACCCGGGCCAGGACGACATCGCGGCCCGCCAGGACCGGCTGGCCGAGGCGCTCGCGGCGGTCTACCAACGGCTCGGCGACGACCAGCGGATGCTGCTGGAGTACAAGCTGTTCGAGCCGGCCTTCTACGCCACCGACGTCCCCGACTGGGGCACGGCGTACGCACACTGCCTCAAACTCGGCCCGAAGGCGCAGGTCGTGGTGGACACCGGGCACCACGCGCCGGGCACCAACATCGAGTTCATCGTCGCCTTCCTGCTGCGCGAGGGAAAGCTCGGCGGCTTCGACTTCAACTCCCGCTTCTACGCCGACGACGACCTGATGGTCGGCGCGGCCGACCCCTTCCAGCTTTTCCGGATCCTGTACGAGGTCGTCAAGAACGGCGGGCTGCGGGCCGAGACCGGCGTGGCCTTCATGCTCGACCAGTGCCACAACATCGAGGCGAAGATCCCGGCGATCATCCGCTCGGTGATGAACGTCCAGGAGGCCACTGCCAAGGCCCTGCTGGTCGACGCGGACGCGCTGGCCGCGGCGCAGCTCGCGGGCGACGTGCTGGAGGCCAACGCGGTGCTGATGGACGCGTACAACACCGACGTACGCCCGCTGCTGGCCTCGGTGCGCGAGGAGCAGGGGCTGCACCCCGACCCGATGGCGGCCTACCGCGCCTCCGGCTGGCAGCAGCAGATCGTGTCCGGCCGGGTCGGCGGCGAACAGGCCGGCTGGGGCGCCTGAGCCCTCGGCCGTACGCGGCAGCCGCCGCGCCCCCGTCCCGTATGCGAAGCACCGGCACCCCTGACCTCCAGAACCGCAAAGGACACCACCCATGGCCGCCGTTCCCCTCCCCGAGCAGAGCACCGTCAGCGAGCTGCTGGAGCGCTCGAACCGGCTGGGCTCGGACCCGCGCAACACCAACTACGCCGGCGGCAACACCTCCGCCAAGGGCAGCGCGCCCGATCCGGTCACCGGCTCCGGGATCGAGCTGATGTGGGTCAAGGGCTCCGGCGGCGACCTGGGCACCCTCACGGAGTCCGGCCTGGCCGTGCTGCGGCTCGACCGGCTGCGGGCGCTGGCCGAGGTCTACCCGGGGGTGGAGCGCGAGGACGAGATGGTCGCCGCGTTCGACTACTGCCTGCACGGCAGGGGCGGGGCCGCGCCCTCCATCGACACGGCCATGCACGGTCTGGTCGACGCGCCCCACGTCGACCACCTGCACCCCGACTCGGGGATCGCGCTGGCCTGCGCCGCCGACGGCGAGAAACTCACCGCCGAGTGCTTCGGCGACACCGTCGTCTGGGTGCCCTGGCGGCGCCCCGGCTTCCAACTCGGCCTGGACATCGCCGCGGTCAGGCAGGCCATCCCACAGGCCGTCGGCTGCGTTCTGGGCGGCCACGGCATCACCGCGTGGGGCGACACCTCCCAGGAGTGCGAGCGCAATGCGCTGCACATCATCCGCACCGCCGAGGCCTTTATCACCGAGCACGGCCGCCCCGAGCCGTTCGGACCGGTCCTGGACGGTTACCTGCCGCTGCCCGAAGCCGAGCGCAGGGCGCGAGCCGCCGCGCTGGCGCCGCTGATCCGCGCGCTGGCCTCCGCCGACCGCCCGCAGGTCGGCCACTTCACCGATACGCCCGAGGTGCTGGACTTCCTCTCCCGCGCCGAGCACCCGCGGCTGGCCGCGCTGGGCACCTCCTGCCCCGACCACTTCCTGCGCACGAAGGTCCGCCCGCTGGTCCTCGACCTGCCGCCCGGCGCTCCGCTGGAGGATGCCGCGGCCCGGCTCCGCGAGCTGCACGCCGACTACCGCACCGCGTACGCCGATTACTACCAGCGGCACGCCTCGCCCGACTCCCCCGCCATGCGTGGCGCGGACCCGGCGATCGTGCTGGTGCCGGGCGTGGGCATGTTCAGCTTCGGCAAGGACAAGCAGACCGCCCGGGTGGCCGGCGAGTTCTACCTCAACGCGATCAACGTGATGCGCGGCGCCGAAGCCGTCTCCAGCTACCGGCCGATCGAGGAGTCGGAGAAATTCCGCATCGAATACTGGGAGTTGGAGGAGGCCAAGCTGCGGCGGATGCCGGCGCCGAAGGCGCTCGCCACCCGGATCGCGCTGGTCACCGGCGCCGGGTCCGGCATCGGCCGGGCCATCGCGCACCGGCTCGTCGCCGAGGGCGCGTGCGTCGTCGTCGCCGACCTGGACGCGGCCAAGGCGGCTGCCGTCGCCGAGGAGTTGGGCGGCGCCGACAAGGCCGTCGCGGTGACGGTCGACGTGACGTCGGAGGAGCAGATCGCCGCCGCCTTCGACGAGGCGCTGCTCGCCTTCGGCGGGGTGGACCTGGTGGTCAACAACGCGGGCATCTCGATCTCCAAGCCGCTGCTGGAGACCACCGCGGCCGACTGGGACCTCCAGCACCGCATCATGGCCCGCGGCTCCTTCCTGGTCTCCCGCGCCGCCGCCCGGGTGATGGCCGAGCAGCAACTGGGCGGCGACATCGTCTACATCGCCTCCAAGAACGCGGTCTTCGCCGGCCCCAACAACATCGCCTACTCCGCCACCAAGGCCGACCAGGCCCACCAGGTCCGGCTGCTCGCCGCCGAGTTGGGCGAGCACGGCATCCGCGTCAACGGCGTCAACCCCGACGGCGTCGTCCGCGGCTCCGGCATCTTCGCCGGCGGCTGGGGGGCCAAGCGCGCGGCCGTCTACGGGGTGGAGGAGTCGGAGTTGGGCGCGTTCTACGCCCAGCGCACGCTGCTCAAGCGGGAGGTGCTGCCCGAGCACGTGGCCAACGCGGTATTCGCCCTCACCGGCGGCGACCTCGCCCACACGACCGGGTTGCACATCCCGGTCGACGCCGGGGTCGCGGCGGCCTTCCTGCGCTGAGCCGCGGTGCCGTCCGCGGCCTTCGCCGTCCGCCGGCTTGCGTCCCCCTCCCGCCTTGCCTTCCCCCTCGCCCGCAGAAGGAAAGCCCCGTGACCTCGACCGCACCGTCCGACTCCGCCGCCCCGTCCGCCTTCGCCGCGGTGGATCTCGGGGCGACGAGCGGCCGGGTGATCGTGGGACGGGTGGGGCGGGGCCGCCTGGACCTCACCGAGGTCCACCGCTTCCCCAACACCCCGCTGCGGCTGCCCACCGGGCTGCACTGGAATCTTCCCGGCCTCTTCCAGGGGGTGCTCGACGGGTTGCGCGAGGCCGCGAAGACCGGCCCCGTGGCGTCGGTAGGCATCGACACCTGGGCCGTGGACTACGGCCTGCTCGACGCGGACGGCGCGCTGCTCGGCCTGCCCCACCACTACCGCGACGACCGCACCTCGGGCCTCGCGGAGCAGCTGCGCGACCGGGTCGGCGCGCAGCGGCTGTACGGCACCACCGGGCTCCAGCACCTGCCCTTCAACACCGTCTTCCAGCTGGCCGCATCCCGCGGGTCGGTCCAACTCGGTTTCGCCCGAACTCTGTTGCTCATCCCCGACCTGCTGACGTACTGGCTGACCGGCTCCGTCGGCGCCGAGATCACCAACGCCTCCACGACCGGGCTGCTCGACGCCAGGACCGGCACCTGGTCGCGGGACATCGCGGCGGCCACCGGGCTCGACACCGACCTGCTGCCACCGCTGCGCGAACCCGGCACACCGGCCGGCCCCCTGCTGCCGCAGGTCGCCGCCGCCACCGGTCTCCCCGCGGACACGCCCGTCGTCACGGTCGCCTCCCACGACACCGCCTCCGCCGTGGCCGCGGTGCCCGCGACCGGCGGAGGTGCCGCGTACATCTCCTGCGGTACGTGGTCGCTGGCCGGTCTCGAACTGGACGCGCCCGTGCTCACCGAGGAGTCACGGGCCGCCAACTTCACCAACGAGCGCGGCATCGACGGCACCGTCCGCTATCTGCGCAACATCATGGGCATGTGGCTGATCGAGGAATGCCGCCGCGCCTGGGCCGCGCGCGGTCGGCCGGTGGCCCTCACTCCGCTGCTCACCGCCGCCGCCCGGGCGGAACCGCTCGCGGCGCTGATCGACCCCGACGCACCGGAATTCCTCGCCCCCGACGACATGCCCGCCGCCATCGCCGGCGCCTGCGTCCACACCGGCCGGCGCCCGCCGGCCGAGCCGGGCGCGGTGGTCCGCTGCGTGCTGGACAGCCTGGCCCTGGCACACCGCCGGGTGCTGCGCCGTGCCGCGGAACTCTCCGGCCGCGACATCACCCGGATCCACCTCGTCGGCGGCGGGAGCCGAAACGCGCTGCTGTGCCAACTGACCGCCGACGCGACCGGCTTGCCTGTCGTCGCCGGACCCACCGAGGCCACGGCGATCGGCAACGTGCTGGTGCAGGCGCGCGCCCACGGCCTGGTGGGCGACCTCGCGCAGATGCGGCAACTCGTCGCCGATACGCAGCGGTTGCGCCACTACCGCCCTCAGGGCGACAGCCGAGCCTGGGACGCCGCGGAGGCCCGGCTCGCGGCCGGGTCCCCTTCCGTGCCCCCGACCGTCCCCGGGACCGGCCGGTGACCGCCGGACCCTCACCCGCCGCCTCGCTTCCCCACCGGCCAGTCCTGCTGCGGCCAGCCGCAGTACAACACCGGCTACCGGCACCAGACCGAGCCACTGGTCCACCGCTACGCCACCGTCTTCACCGACTACGACTACGACTACGACTACGACTACGACTACATCGTGACCCCGTCAGGGTCGTGTGCGGCCATGGTCCGCGACAACTACCCCAAAATCGCCCAGCGGGCCACCGCCGAAGGCCGCGACGGCGGGCTGACCCTACCGGTCAGGGCGGGATAGGTTGGGACGCCGGTCGGAGGGAGTGGCGGAGCGTGGTGGAGCGACCGCGTGGGTGGGTGCGGGTGCCGGTGGGCGAGGACGCCGCCCGCTGGGCCTCCCGGAGCCGCAGCCGGCGCGTGCTGCTGGTCGTACACAACGTCACTGCCGCGACCCGGCTGCTTGACGTACTGCCGCTGTTCCGCGACGACTTGCGAGTCCAGCTGCTGGCGACCTGCACCGGCTCCTCGCCCTTCCAAGCCGGGGTAGCAGAGCTGCTGGACTCGGTAGGGTTGCCGGTCCTGCCGTGGGAGCAGGCGGTGAGCACTCCGGTGGACCTGGCCGTGACGGCGAGCCTGGGCGGCGAACTCGGCATCATCAAAGGGCCGTTGGCGGTCCTCTCGCACGGTGTGGGCTTACAACAAGACGCTGGAGGGCTCGCAGCCGGAGGGCGCCTCCCCGCCGCCGGTGTTCGGGTTGTCACCGCAGTGGCTGCTGTCGGACGGCGAACCGGTCGCGGAGGCGCTGGTCTTCTCGCACCCCGAGCAGATCGAGCGGCTGCGTGCCGGCTGCCCGCAGGCCGTGCCGGCAGCGGTGTTGGGCGGGGACCCGTGCTTCGACCGGGTTCTGGCCGCCGGGCGATAGCGCGAGCGGTTCCGCAGGCCGCTGGGCGTGCATCCCGGGCGCCGGCTGGTGCTTCTGAACTCCACATGGAATCCCGCGTCGTTGTTCGGCGACGGCGGAGCCGAGGACGTACTGCCGCTGCTGCTCCCGCGGTTGGTGTCGGAGCTGCCGGTCGACGAATATCGCGTCGCGGCGGTCCTGCACCCCAACATCCGGGCCGGACACGGGCCGGGTCAACTGCGGCTGTGGCTGGACCTGGCACGCAGGGCCGGGCTCACCGTGATCGACCCGTGCCGCTGCCGCGGTACGAGCCCGCGCCGCCCACCGCACCGCTGCATGTCGTCGCCGCGGTCGGCCCGAAGGACGACGAGATACGGGTGGTCAGGCACGTACGACCCGTCACCGAAGCCGGCACGGCGCGCAGCATGCACACGGCCGTACACGAGGACACCCTCGACCCGGGCGACCTCGACCTCGCCGGTATCGTCTGGTGGCACGGCGACCCCGCCGACCCGCGGCTGGGGCCGCCTGCGGACTGCGGAGCGGAAGTGCTCGACCGCCACCTCGGCTGCTCGCCGGCGGCCTATGCCACCGGGCCGCACACCTGCGTGGTGGTGCACCGCGCAGGTCTGTGACCCGAGCTGACCGGCCACCCGGGCACCGACCCTTCGCTCTACGCGTCGGCCTTCTTCGCCCTGCGCAACCCGGCATGCGGTGACCCGCCCGGGGCCTTCACCGTACGAAGGGGCGGGTCACCGCACCACGTGACCTCACGACTACTCGGACCGGACGACCCGTCTCCCGGTGCGCTTCCGCCACGTCGGTGAGCACCCGGACCTCGCTGTTCGGCTCGGCGGCGCAGGGGCGCGGAAGGAGCCGACGAAGCATCCGGGACCGCGCCCGGTGAGCGGCCCGGCTCAGCACGGCTGCTCGGCGTCCAGCGCGGCGATCCTGGTGAGCAGGAAGTCCCGCTCGACCGCGTTCGAGGTGTGCTGGAGTGCCTGCCGGTAGGCGCTCCCGGCGGCGGCACGGCGGCCGAGGCGGTGCAGGAATTCACCGCGGGCGACGGACGCGTAGGGGTAGCCGGCCAGCCGCGGCTCTTCGGCGAGGTCGGACAGGGCGGCGAGGCCCGCCGCGGGGCCGTGGGCGAAGCCGACGGCGACCGCGCGGTTCAGGGCGGCGACGGGTGTGGGGCGGCGGCGCAGCAGCAGGTCGTACAGCCCGACGATCTCCGGCCAGTCCGTCGCCTCCCAGGTGGGGGCCTCGGCGTGGACCGCCGCGATCGCCGCCCGCAGCGCGAACGGGCCGGGCGGGCGGCGGCGCAGCGCCCGGCGGACCAGCAGCAGGCCTTCGGCGATGGCCGCCCGGTCCCACCGGCCGCGGTCCTGGTCGGCCAGCAGCACGGGGGCGCCCTCCGCGTCGAGCCGGGCGGGCCGGCGCGCGTCGGTCAGCAGGACCAGCGCGCGCAGCCCGGCCACCTCCGCGTCGCCGGGCAGCAGCTCGCCGAGCATCCGGGCCAGTCCGGCGGCCCTGGCGATCAGTTCGGTGCGCAGCAGCGCCGGACCTTCGGGGGCGACATGCCCGGTGGTGAACAGCAGGTCGACCACGGTCAGCACCGCGTCGATCCGCTCCGGCAGGTCCCCGGAGTCCGGGATGCGGTACGGGATGCGGGCCGCGGTGATCTTCTTCTTCGCCCGGGTGATCCTCGCGGCCATGGCGGTCTCGGCGACCAGGAACGCGCGGGCGGTCTCCGCGGTCGTCAGCCCGCAGACCAGCCGCAGCGTCAGCGCCACCCGGTCCTGCGGGGCGAGGGCCGGGTGGCAGCAGGTGAAGATCAGCCGCAGCCGCTCGTCGGGGATGTCCTCGCCGTCGGCCGGTCCGGTCACCGTCTCGTCGTCGTCGGCGAGCAGGGGCAGCGCCGTGCGGAAGAAGGCGTCGCGCCGGATGACGTCCACGGCGCGGTTGCGGGCCGTGGTGGTCAGCCAGGCGCCGGGCCGGGCGGGGATGCCGGTGGACGCCCACGCCACCAGGGCCTTGGTGTAGGCGTCCTGCACGCACTCCTCGGCGAGGTCGAGGTCGCGGGTGACCCGGACGGTCGCGGCCAGCACGAAGGCCCACTGGCCGCGGTGCGCCTCGGCGACGGCGCGGGCCGCGGCGGCCTGCCCAGGGCCGCGGGGCGGCGGGTCGGCGGGCACGGACACGGGCAGGCCTCCTGTCTGGCTTCACGGGCGGCGGTGCGGGCCGCCTGCCGTCCGGCTCGGGTCAGTGCAGCGGGCGCACTTCCACCGCCGCCTCCCCGGTCCCGCCGAAGAACGGCAGCCGCTTCGCGACGGCGAGCGCCGCGTCGAGGTCGGACACGTCGATGACGTAGTAGCCGCCCAGGGCCTCCTTGGTCTCGGCGTAGGGGCCGTCCGTCACGAGGTGCCCGCCGGCGCCGTCCTCGCGCACCACGGTCGCCGTCGACGTCTGCTGGAGGTGCTCGCTCGCCACGATGGCGTCCTTGTGCTCGCGGTCGAAGGCCGCGTGCGCCTCGTCGAGCGCCCGGCGGGCGGCGTCGTCGGCCGCCTCGTAGTCGGCCTCGTTGTCGTGGATGAGCAGCAGATAGCGCGCCATGGCCGTCTGTCCTTCCGTGTCGTCCGCGGGGGCGCGGTGCGGCCCCCGTCAGCCTTCCGACGAACGGGAAGCGCCCGGAATCGACATCCGCGCGGTCCCTTCGTCCGCCGGGTGCACCATGGCGTCGGGGGCCGGCAGCGGGCCGAGGTGCCGGGAGACGCGCTCGCGCAGCAGCAGATACTCCTCCCAGCGGTGCGCCAGCGGCCCCTGCGGGCGGGTGACGGCCCTGGCGCCGGTCACCCGCTGGCCGCGCCGGAACTGCTCCGCGGTCACGTCGAGTTCTATGCCGCTGGGCAGGGCATTCCACCAGTGGAAGCCGTGCTGCTCACCGTCGAGGTGGACCTCGCCGACCATCAGGTCGCCGCCGAAGAGGTCGTGGACGAGCAGCGTGCTGATGTCGCAGTGGCCCCACGAGGGGTTGTCCGGCCGCCACTCCTCCCGGCACACGTCGTCGGGCGAGCACGTGTCGGCGGCCCAGGACGCGCGAAAAGCACGGTCGAGGTCCAGCAGGTTCCAGGTCGTCATACGTGCAGCGTCGCATCCGGCACTGACAGTCCCCCCGCGGCGGCCGCCGGGTCACGGCAGCGGGCGCAGGCCGGCCGGGGTGAGGTCGGCGACGCTCGGGTAGCCGTCGACGGCCATGATCAGGTCGGCCTCGGCCAGCACGGTCCTCAGGACGTGGACGATGCCGTCGGTGCCGCCGAGCGCGCAGCCGTACGCGTACGGGCGGCCGACACCCACCGCGGTCGCCCCCAGCGCGAGCGCCTTGACCACGTCGGCACCGGAGCGTACGCCGGAGTCGAACAGCACCGGCAGCCCGTCGGCCGCGGCGACGACGTCGGGCAGCACGGTCAGGGCCGGCAGGCCGCCGTTGGCCTGCCGGCCGCCGTGGTTGGAGCAGTAGACGCCGTCGACGCCGCCGTCCTTGGCGCGGCGCGCGTCGTCGGGGTGACATATGCCCTTGACGATCAGCGGCAGTTTCGTCACGGACCGCAGCCAGCCGAGGTCGTCCCAGGTCAGGGGGTTGCCGAACAGCTGGGTCCAGAGCAGGACTGCACCCTGCGGGTCGTCCGCCGGGTCCTTGCCGAGGAGGCGGCGGAAGACCGGGTCGGTGAAGTAGTTGGCCAGGCAGTGGCCGCGCAGCTGGGGGAAGTTGCCGGTGGCCAGGTCGCGCGGGCGCCAGCCGGTGACCCAGGTGTCGAGGGTGACGACGATCGCCGTGTAACCCGCGCGCTCGGCACGGTGGACCAGGCTCTCCGCCAGGTCGCGGTCGGTGGGCGTGTAGAGCTGGAAGAGGCCGGGGGTGCCGCCCAGTTCGGCGGCCACGTCCTCCAGCGGGTCGACGGTCAGCGTGGAGGCGATCATCGGCACCCCGGTCCTGGCCGCGGCCCGTGCCGTGGCGAGGTCGCCGTGGCCGTCCTGCGCGCACAGCCCGATCACCCCGACCGGCGCCATGAACAGGGGCAAGGGCCAGGTCGTACCGAACAGCTCGACGGACAGGTCGCGCTCCCGGGCGCCGACGAACATCCGCGGGTAGAGGCCCCAGCGGGCGAAGGCGTCGACGTTCGCCCGCTGCGTGGCCTCGTCGCCCGCGCCGCCGGCGACGTACGACACCAGCGACGGCGGCATCGCCTCGGCCGCGCGGGCCTCCAGCTCGGCGAACGTCATCGGCAGATCCGGCAGCACGCCGCCGAGTGCGCGCAGGTAGATGTCGTTCTGGTAGTTCCCGAACGCGGTGGGCAGGTGGGGTGGCGGCTGGTCGCTCATCAGGCGTCGTCCTCGCGATCGGGCAGGCGGGCGTGGGTCATTGCGCGGGGTAGATGTCCCCGGCCGCCATCATGCTCTCCTGGTCGCTGTCCGACTCCAACTGCTCGGCTCTGCGCTGGAGCCGGGTGCGTTCCGCCGTGCTGGCCGCGTGCTCGGCGTCCGCGGCGAGCTTGTCCGCCTGGGCGCGCAGTTGCCGGATGTGTCGGCGTGATTCGTCCGTTGTCGTCGTCATGGCCTGGCCTCGCTCCGTGCGTGAGTGCCGTCGCTACCAGCGAACCAGGCCGCGCCGCCGTCGGCCACTGGTGGGGGGTACGGCGCCCGGCCGGATGCGGATCGGCTGGGGTGGCGGGAGCGGCAGGGGGGCGGGAGAGGCAGGGGTCAGCGGGCGAAGTAGGCGCGGTAGCCGGGCAGTGCTGCCGAGCGCCAGTGCCGGGCGAAGGCGGGCGGGCGGTCGCCGGGCGCGACGAGGACGGCGACCGGCCGGTGGCGGGCGACCGCCAGCAGGCCGTCCGCGGTGATGCTACGGTCCGCGCCCGCCGTCTCGCGCGAGGCGCATCCCGCGTAGAAGGCGGCGGGGACCGCCGAGTCCCCGGAGAGCACACACGGTGGCCGCACGCCGTTCGCGCGCAGACCGGCGGCGACGGCGTCGTATTCGCCCCGCGCGCGCCGGTTGCCGTGGACCGCGGTGAGCAGGACGCTGCCCTGGATCGCCAGGTGGCCGCACAGGGCGACGACGACCACGGCGGTCACCGCGCGGCGCGGCCGGCCCGTAGCGCGGACGGCCGCCCACCACAGGCACTCGGCCACCGGGATCGCCAGCAGCGCGTAGGCGGGCAGCAGGAATCGGGGAGCCGCGTAGCCGACGGTGAAGAGGTAAGGGGCGGCGAGGAAGGCCGCGGTCAGCAGCGGCAGCCAGACCGTGGCCCGGCGGCCGCGCCAGGCCGCCGCGGCACCGCCCGCGGCCAGCAGGGGAAGCGCGAACCACCACGCCGAGGCCGCGCGGTGCCGCCACGGCACGTCGCACGGACGGCACAGTGTGCGGCCGTCCAGCGCGCGGATCTGGTCGTCCACGGCGAAGTGCAGGCCGAGGCCGCCCTCGATCGCGCTGGCCCGGTGCAGCCTGGCGGCCAGGCCGCCGTAGCGTACGTACGCCTCGACCACCCACTCCGCGCAGCCCGCGAGCAGGCCCGCCGCCAGCACCGCGAACAGCGCGGGGCGGCGCCACCGCCGGATCGTCAGGGCGGCGCCGGCCAGCGGCAGCACCAGCCACAACGCGTCCGGCGGCCGCATCAGGCCGACCAGCGCCACCCCGGCCGCCAGCCCGGCCAGGGCGCCGCGGTCGGTGCGGTCGCGGGCCGCGCGCAGCAGGCAGCCGACGGCGGCGAGCCCGCCGTAGGCGCTCCAGAGGTTGGGCATCACCTGCGACCCGTACAGCAGCGAGATCCACAGCCCGGCGAACAGGCCGCCGGCGAGCGCGAGCATCCGGGCGGGCAGCAGCGGGCGCCACACGCGCAGCGCGACGAGGAGTCCGGCGCCGGACAGCACGGCGAGGTAGACGCGCAGGGCGGCGGTGGAGGCGGTCAGTGCGGCGACGGGTGCGGCCAGCAGGGAGATACCGCGGGCCCTGGGCGCGCTGAAGAACGCGGCGGGTACGTGGGCGGAGACCTGGCTGGTGTAGACGGTCTCGTCCCAGCCCAGGCCAGAGCCCGGAACGGCGAGCACCAATTGTGCGACGACGAAGGCGGCGCAGACCGCCACCACCCAGCCGAGGGTGCCGGGCGCGGCGGCCGCGCCAGGGTCCGGCCCGGCGACCGGCCGGCGGACCCGTACGCGGAGCCTGTCGGACATCGGCGACCTCGCTACGTGGGTACGGCGGCATGGCGGCACGAGCGGCCGGCTAGTGCCGACTCTCGCCGCACGGGCGGGGCCGCGACCACTCGACACGACGTACGGCGGGAGTGAATGTCCCGCCGCCCGGGGCCGTCCGCCGGGGCCACCGCTCCAGCCGCCCTCCCCCGGCGCGACCAGCCGCGCCCGAGCCGGCGTAACCCGGCGGCCGCCGCACACCGGCCCCCCGCTGGGGACAGGGCCCGCGCCCTCCGCGGGCGCGACCAGCCGCGCCCGAGCTGGCGACCCCGACCGCGAGGTCCGGCGGCCGCCGCACACCGGCCCCCACTCGGGACAAGGCACGCGCACCCCGCGGGCGCGATCAGCCGCGCCCGAGCCGGCGTAACCCGGCGGCCGCCGCACACCGGCCCCCGCTTTGGACGAGGCGACCGGTCGCGGCGCCCGAGCCGGTCGCTCAGGGCAAGGCGTGGGCCGCCGTGGACAGGGAGGTCTGGAGGCGGCGGGCCGCGTCGAGGTGGTCGCCGGTCCAGATGATGCGGACGGCGGTCGCCGTCGCGCGGCCGCGCTCGTCGCGCAGGTCGCGGTGGACCGCCTCGACGAGGCGGCTGTCGGCCGCGAGGTCCTGCGGGAGGGGGGCCGGGACGGGGTGGTGGCCGTCGAGGCCGTCGGCGAGGCCGTGGTACCAGGCCGAGACGCGGCCGGCGCCGGACAGCAGCTCGGAGCGGGCCGCGGCCCGCTCGGCGTCGCTGTGCGCGTCGCCCGCCCGCTGCCACATGCCGAGCACCGCGTCCGCGGCGAGCCGCAGGCCCACGACGCCGGTGACGAGCGTGGTCATCTCCGCGAGCGGTACGGGCTTGGGTCCGCGCTCGGCCAGGTAGCTGCGGAAGGCGTCGTCGAGTCGCCGGGCCGCGGCGGCGGCCTGCCGCCCGGCGGCCAGCGGGGCCGCGGCAGGTTCGGGGCCCGCGGTGCAGCAGCCGACCGCGTAGTCGACGGCTCCGGCCAGATAGTCGGCGCTGTCGGCGTACGCCTCGGCCATGGCCTTGCCCACTGCCGCCGAGGCGCCGCGCGGCCAGAAGAAGAGGCCGACGACGATGCTTACCGCGCAGCCGAGGGCGATGTCCTCGACGCGGAAGAGGCCGACGCGCCAGTCGGGGACCTGGCCGATGTTGAAGAGGATCACCAGGGTGACGGTGAAGGCGGCCTGGCCCGCGGCGAAGGAGATCGCGGCCGGCGCGATGCCGGCGACCAGGACGGCGAGCGGCAGCAGGAACCAGAGCAGGACGCTGTTGTGGCCGATGAGTTGGAGCAGCGCCGCGCCGGCGATCGAGCCGGCGACCGTGCCGGCCAGTCCCCGCACCGCGTTCTGACCGGTGTTCAGGGCGTTGGAACGCAGTACGGACAGGGCGCCGAGCACCACCCAGAAGGAGTGCTGGACGGTGGTCACGTCGGTGAGGGCGACGGCGAGGCCGAGGCCCGCGGCGCCGCGGACGCTGTTGTGCAGCCACACCGAGTGCGGGTCGACGTGCGCGGCGGCGCGTTCGCGGGCGGCGGTGAGCGGGTGGCCCATGCCGCCGGGCTCGCGGCCGAGCAGCCGGTCGGCCCAGCCGCGGCGCTCGGCGGCGGCGGCGAGGTCGACGTTGGAGGCGATCTGCAGGACAGCGAAGCCCAGTTCCTGGGCGCGGAAGGAGACGTCGAGCGAGCTGAGGAAGTCGGTGACCTCCTGGTCGCCGTCGGGCGCGGTGCGCCGGCCCGGCAGCCGGGTGGTGGCGTCGTGCTCCATGGCGTCCAGCGCCTTGCTCAGTTCCTCCGTGGCGGCGCGCAGCGGGGAGGGGTCGGTGTGCCGGCCCTCCAGCAGGTCGGCGGCCTCGTCGAGGGCATGGGCGGCGGCCCGTTTGGCCAGGCAGGGCGCCGCCACCTGGCCGCGGGCGGTGTCCAGCGGTGTGCCGCTGTGGGCGGCTATCGCGGTGAGCCAGGTGAGTTCGTCGACCAGCCGGACCAGGGCGCGGGCCCCGGTGGACAGGCCGGTGGGGCGGTAGGGCGTGGAGTCGAAGGCGCGGCGCAGCCGTTCCGCCGCGGCGGCGGCGCCCGCGGCCGCCGCCGCGCAGTCCTCGGCGGTGGGTGTGTCGGGGCCGAGCACCAGGGCGGCGTCGACGCGCAGGCGTACGGCGACCGCCCGGCAGACGGCGGCGGCGGGTGCGCTGAGCGGGTCGGTGGAGGGGCGCGGCCACAACAGGGTGACGGCGAGCATCGAGGCGGCGGTGGCGAGTCCGGCGCCTGCCAGCCGGTCGGGCAGCGCGGACATCGGGGCGGCCAGCGACACCGGCAGGATGAAGCCGAGCAGCAGCGCGGTCGTGGCGCCGGCCAGCACGGAGCTGACGATGCCGGAGAAGAGGACCAGGAAGCCGATCACGACCATGGTGGTCACGCCGAGCCAGGTCACCCTGGAGACCGCGGTGCCCAGGCAGATCATTCCCGCCCAGGCGACGGCGAGGGCGGCGTGGGCGCGCAGCCGCTGCGCCACGGGCCCGCTGAAGTCGACGAGCAGCAGCATCGAGAAGGCGCCGAAGGCGGCGAAGCTCGCCGTGGTGGGCGAGCCGAGGCCCTTGCTGCACAGTGCGAACAGCGCGGGCATCACGATGGCGCCGCGGCCGGCCCTGCGGGTGGCGGCCAGGCCCGGGTCCTTGGCCCGCAGCCTGGCGGCCAGTGCCCGCAGCGCACGGCGGGCGCCGCTCGGATCAGGGGTCGGGGTGTCCATGCGGGGCGCTCCTCGGGTCGGCGGGGCGCGGCGCCGCCCGGGGCGGTTCCGGCGCACCGCTGGCGTCGAGTATCGCGGGTGGGGGCGCGTGGCGAAATGGTGATCCACAAGCTGGTCACCGCGCGCTCCGTCTGGTCGCCGCGCGCTCCGTCTCGCCGCGGCCCGGTGGACGACCGGGTCGTCTCGGGGCCCGCGAGGCACGGGCGGCCACCGCGAGCGGGCCGCCTTCGTCAGGCCGGGTCCGCGGCGACCGCGGCGGACCCGGTGGCGCCGGTCCAGCGGTCGAAGCGGCCGGTGATGTCGGCGAAGTGCTCGGCGATCCTGGCGGCGGCCGCGTCCGGGTCGCGGGCGGCGACCGCCTCCAGGACCTGGCGGTGCTGGCGTACGACCTGGTCGTGGGCGGTGTGCGGTTTGCCGACCTCGGTCTCGACCTGGCGGTAGACGTCCCAGAACAGCGCGATCAGCTGGAGGACCAGGGCATTGCCGAGGGGTTCGTAGAGCAGCTCGTGGAAGCGCCGGTCGTGGCCCGCGCGGCCGGCGTCCCCGTCGGCGGCCAGCGCGTCCAGCTCGTCGCGCAGCCGGCCGAGGTCCTCGTCGGTGAGTTCGAGCGCGGAGCGGCGGATCAGGCCGCTCTCCAGCAGGGCGCGGACCTCGACGATGTCGAGCAGGCCGCGCGGGTTGTCCCTGCGCACCGCCGCTCGAACTGCCGCTCGTCGCCTACGACATCCCGTCGAACGTCGGCTACAAGCTCCCGCCCGCGCTGCTCGGCGAGCTGGCGCAGGCCAAGGTGATCGCCGCGGTCAAGGACTCCCCGGGCGACCTGGAGTCCTTCCAGCGGGTGATGGACGGTGCGGCGGGCAGCGGAGCGGGCTGCCTGACCGGCTCCGAGACGCTGGCGGACCTGGCGATGGCGCGCGGCGCCGACGGGATCGTGCCGGGCCTGGGCAATGTGGACCCGCACGGCCACGTACGGCTCTACGAGGCCGCGCGGGCCGGCGCACCGCCGCCGCGCGGGCCGAACAGCGGCGGCTGACCGAGCTGTTCGGCATCATCGAGGTCGCCGACCGCGGCCCGGTGGGCCGGATGTCGGGCGCGCTCGGCGCGTTCAAGGCCGCGCTGTTCGCCCGCGGGGTGATCAGGCACGCGCGCACCCAGGCGCCGTTGCTGCCGCTGACGGACGCCGAGTCGCGGGCGGTCGCCGAACTGGTGTCCGCGGCAGGGCTGACCCCGGTCGACTAGCCACCTGTCCGCGGCGCTCATCGCGCCGCGGTCGGACCGGCCGGACGCTCGGGACATCGCGCCCGCCGACAAGATTTTCCTGAACGCTTCCCTCCGGGACGTGATTCAGGCCACAATTGATTGACCGTCAGTGAAACATCCGCGCAACATTGCGGAAACCACTCCTCCCACGAGGAGTCGTAGAAGGATCACTCTGTAAACGTTTACAGTTTGCCGCCGGCCAGCAAGGGGGCCACTATGACGACTTCGGGCGGACCGCCCACCGTGGAGACGATCGCCGCGCGGGCGGGGGTGTCGATCGCCTCGGTCTCGCGTGTTCTCAATGGTCACGGGGCCCGCCCCAACACGGTGCGGCGGGTCGAGCAGGCCGCGGCCGAACTGGGCTACGTGCCCAACGGGGTGGCCAGGTCCCTCAAGGGCGGGCGGACCCGGCAGCTGACCTTCGCCATGCCCGATGTCGGCAACCCGGCCTACGTGTCGATGGTCCGGCAGATACAGACCGTCACCAAGCCGCTGGGCTACCGGTTGCTGCTGCACTCCACCGACGCCGTCGCGGAGGACGAGTTGGCCGTCGTGCGCAGCCTCGCCGACCGGACCAGCGACGGGCTGATCCTGTGTCCGATCCGGGTGACCGACGCGCATCTGGAGGTGCTGGCCCGCGCCGCCCGCCCGGTGGTGGTCATCGGGTCGCTGCCCGACGCGGCAGCGGTGGACAGCGTGCGCGCCGACTCGGTGACAGGCACCCTGCTGGCGGTGCGGCACCTGATGGAGCGCGGCCGGCGGCGGATCGCGTTCATCAACGGCCCCTCCGACACCGTGCCGGGGCGCAACCGCAGGATCGGCTACGAGACGGCGTTGTGCGAGGCCGGCCTCGTACCGGACCCGGCGCTCACCGTGACCACCGACTTCGGCATCGAGGCCGGCGCACTGGCCGCCCACCGGCTGCTGGACGCGCACCCGGGCATCGACGCCGTCTTCTGCGCCAACGACCAGCTGGCGCTGGGCGCCGCCCATGCCGCGCACGACCGGGACCTGCGCATACCCGACGACCTCGCGGTGGTGGGTATGGACGACAGCGAACTGGCCAGGGCCGGCCATCCGGCGCTGACCAGCGTGGACCTGGGGTCCGCGGAAAGGGGCGGGATCGCCGCCCGGATGCTGGTCGCCCGGCTCGACGGCGGCCGGCACGAGGTGCGCTGCGAGACGGTCGCGCCCCGGCTGGTGGTCCGCGAGTCGACCACCGGCGCGCGGAGCAGGTCCGCCGGCGCCGGTGTCGCGGTGGGGGTGTCATGAGCGCCACCGCGGCGACCCGGCCACGGCCGGGCGCCGGCACTCCCCCGCCGCGTACGGCCGCCGCCCGCCGCCGCATGCTCGGCCTGGACCGGGACGCCTGGTTCCTGCTGCTGCCCGCGCTGATACCCGTGCTGGTGCTGAGCGTCGGACCGCTGCTGTACGGCATATCGCTGGCCTTCACCGACGCCCAGTCGGGCGTCACCCGGTCCACGTCCTTCACCGGCGTGCGCAACTTCGCGGACCTGCGGCTCGACTCGCTGTTCTGGGACTCGTTCAGGATCGGCCTGGTCTGGGCTGTCTGCGTGACCGCGCTGCAACTGCTGCTGGCGCTCGGCCTGGCGCTGCTGCTCAACCAGAACCTGCGCTTCCGCTGGCTGGCCCGCACGCTGGCGCTGGTGCCCTGGGCGATGCCGGAGGTCGTGGTCGGCATCATGTGGCGGCTGGTCTACAACCCGGACGCGGGCATCCTCAACAACACGCTGCGCCACCTGCACCTGACGTCCGGGCACACCGACTGGCTGTCCAGCCTGTCACTCGCGCTGCCCGCGGTGATCGTGGTGGGCGTGTGGTTCGGCATGCCGCAGACCACCGTGGTGCTGCTGGCCGGCCTGCAGAACGTACCGCTGGAGCTGCACGAGGCGGCCGCCATCGACGGGGCGGGGGCCTGGCGCCGCTTCACCACGGTGACCTGGCCGACGCTCAAGCCGGTGGTGCTGTCCATCACCGCGCTCAACTTCATCTGGAACTTCAACTCCTTCGGCCTGGTGTACGTGCTGACCAGCGGCGGCCCCGGCGGCAAGACCCGGCTGCCGAGCCTCTTCGCCTACGAAGAGGCTTTCCGCTACGGGCAGTTCGGCTACGCGGCGGCCATGGGCCTGGTGATGGTCGCGGTGGTCGCCGTGCTGCTCACCGTCTTCCTGCGCAACCGACTCAAGGAGGCCGACCAGTGAGCGCCGCCGTCCCCGCCTCCGAGCAGGCCGCCCCGCGGCCCGTCCCCCTTCCGCAACCGGCTCCCCCGCGGCGGAAACTGGGCCGCCGCGCGGGCCGCACCGGGCAGTACGCGGCACTGCTGTGCTATCTGGTCTTCCTGGCCTTCCCGCTGCTGTGGCTGGTCTCCACCGCCTTCAAGTCGCCCAGGGAGCTGGGCTCCGTCGACCCGACGTGGCTGCCGCGGCATCCGACGCTGGGAAATTTCCGCACCGCGCTCGACGAGCAGCCGCTGCTGCACGCGGCGCTCAACAGCCTGCTGGTGGCAGGGGCGGCCGCGCTGGTCTCGGTGGCGGTCGCGGTGCCCGCCGCGTACGCGATGGTGCGGTTCAAGGGCGCGGTCAGCCGGGCAGGCACCGGCTGGGTCCTGGTCAGCCAGATGTTCCCGCTGGTGCTGGTCATCATCCCGCTGTTCATGGTGCTCAAGAATCTGCACCTGATCGACTCCCGGCCCGGCCTCGTCGTCGTTTACGTCGTGTGGACGCTCCCCTTCGTGCTGTGGATGCTGCAGAGCTACGTCAGAGCGGTGCCCGTGTCGCTGGAGGAGGCGGCCGCGATCGACGGCTGCGGGCGGCTGCGGACGCTGCGCAGCGTGGTCCTTCCGCTGCTGGCGCCCGGGCTGGTCGCGACCCTGATGTTCGCCTTCGTCACCGCCTGGAACGAGTTCTTCTTCGCCCTGGTCCTGCTCAAGACACCGGAGAAGCAGACGATGTCCGTGATCCTCACCCATTTCACCGGTGCCGAGGGCGCCGCGGACCTCGGCCCGCTGGCCGCCGCGTCGCTGCTCGCCACCATTCCCAGCCTGGTCTTCTTCGCGCTGCTGCAAAAGCGCCTGGTCGGCGGGATGCTGTCCGGGGCGGTGAAGGGCTGATGCGCCGCCGCAGCCTGCTCACCGGCGCCGCCGCGACCGCCGCTGCCGCCTCCTGCGCTGCCGTGCTGTCCGGCTGCGGCTCGTCGGCCGCGTCCGGCGTGCCCACCCTGGACTTCCTGTCGCTGGCCTGGCAGGAGGAGTCGGTCAAGGCCAACAAGGCGCTGGTGGCGCAGTGGAATTCCGCGCACCCCGACGTGCGGGTTCGCTACGTACAGGGCAGTTGGGACGACGTCCACGACCAGTTGCTCACGTCCTTCGAGGGCGGCGCGGCGCCCGACATCATCCACGACGAGGGCAACGACCTCACCGACTTCGGCTCCGGCGGCTACCTCGCCGACCTGACCCACCTGCTGCCCGCGGCGGCGCGCGGCCGTATCCCGTCCGCCACCTGGGACATGGCCCGCTTCGACGGGGGTCTGTACGGCGTGCCGTTCCTGCAGGAGCCGCGGATGCTGATCGCCAACCGCACCCTGCTGGACCAGGCGGGGATCGGCCTGCCGGACGCGGCGAAGCCGTGGACGTGGGACGAGTTCGAGGACATCGCCAGGGAGCTGTCGCGCCCCGGCGGGTCCGGCGAGCGCTACGGCGTGGCGTGGCCCATGAGTTCACCGGTCAGCGTGACGCTGAATCTGTCGCTGACCACCGGTGGCCGGATCCTCTACCGCAAGGACGACGGGGGCACCGAAGTCCGCCTGGACCAGGCCGACTCGGCCTTCGCCGAGCTGGTACGCCGCCAGGTCGGCACGGACAGCTCGGCGCCGGCCAGTGCGCTGGGCATGGGCGGCGGCGACACGCTGCCCGGCTTCTTCGCCGGGCGGTACGCGATGCTGCCGCTCAACCTGTCCTACCGGCAGCAGATACAGCAGCAGGCGCCCGCCCACTTCGACTGGGTCACCCTGCCGCTGCCGGTCGGCGCCGGCGCACCGGACGGCGGGCGCGCGCAGGGCGTCAGCCCGCAGACGCTGTCGGTGTCCAAGGGCTGCGGGCACAAGGCGGAGGCGGCGGCCTTCATCGACTTCATGACGCAGACCGGGCCCCTTGTGGAGCTGGCCCGCGGCGACTGGATGGCCCCGACCGCCACCGAGGCGCTGCGCGATCCGTCGCTGACCACCGACAAGCTCGGGTGGAGCACCGGCATGTCGGTGGCCGCGCACCTGGTGGCCTCCCCGGCGCTGGGCCGGCGCGGCTATCCCGAGTGGTCGGACAAGGTCGCCACCCCCGCCCTGCAGCGGTTCTTCAGCGGTGGCATCGGCCTGGACTCGCTGCGCAAGAAGCTGGTGCGCGACGGAAACCGGGTCTTCGACCGCTACCGCACCTGAGGCGCCGCCCGCGCCGCCGAACCCGCACCCTGCACCCCCGCAAGCCCGTACCCCACAGCCCGTGCCGCAGCCACGACAAGGAGCCGCCGACATGTCCGCAGCCGCGTACCGACCGCTGCCGCGACCGCCGCCCCGCCGCGCAGGCAGACGGCGGACGCACGCACCACACAGCAGGACTCACCAGGAAATGGCACGGCATGAGCACAACTCCCGCCTCACCCGACACCTCCGGCCCCTATCCGACCCCGTCTCCCCACAGCGCCCGCCGACCCGCCCCCGCACCCGGCTCACCCCGAGACCACGCGCGCGGCGCGCTGACCGGCCTCGCCGTCGGTGACGCGCTGGGAGCGCCGGCCGAGAACATGAAGCCGTCGGCGATCCGCAAGCGCTGGGGCCGTATCGAGGACTTCGTCAGCGACGACCCGGCCGGCACCGACGACACCGAATACGCGATCCTGTCCGGCCTGCTGCTGGCCCGGCACGGCTCCGCCCTGACCGCGGGCGACGTCGAGACGGCCTGGCACGTGTGGATCGCCGACCGCGACGAAGGTCCCTTCAAGGGCGCGGGTTTCAGCGAGCGCGGCACCCTGGAGAACCTCCGCCGGGGCCTGGCCTCGCCGATCACCGCACAGCACCGGCACGCGTGGAGCGACGGGCTCGCGATGCGTGCCGCGCCCTGCGGTGTCTTCGCCGCCGGGCGTCCCGCCGAGGCCGCGCGGCTGGTCGCCATCGACGGCACGGTCAGCCACGAAGGCGAGGGGATCTACGGCGGGCAGGCCGTCGCGGCGGGCGTCGCGGCGGCGATGGGCGGCGCGGACTGCGCCGCGGTGATCACCGCCGCGCTGACGGTGGTGCCCGAGGACTCCTGGACCGCCCGCTCGCTGCGCCGGGCGGTGACGGTGGCCCGCCGGGTCAGGCTCGACGCCGGCCTGACGGTGCTCGACCGGGAGCGGGCGCTGCGTGCCGCGGTCGTCATCGGCGGCTACCCGTGGACCGACCTGGCCCCCGAGGCGGTGGGCCTGGCCTTCGGCGCGTTCGCCCTGGCGGCGGGCGACTTCACCGGCTCGGTGCTCACGGCGGTGAACATGGGCAGGGACGCCGACACCACGGCCGCGGTCGCGGGCGCGCTCGCCGGTACGCTCGGCGGCTGTTCCGCCATCCCCTACCGCTGGTCGCGTGCCGTCAAGGCGGTACGCGGCAGCTGCCTCCCCGCGATGGCCGGCTACCACGTCCACGACATCGCCGACCTGCTCACCCCCGACGAGCACGGCCACGCCACCGCGGGACGGGCCGCCTCATGACCCACCGGCCCTGCACCGCGGCCGCGACAGCGGCCACACCCCCTGCCGGCCCCGCGGCGCCCCGCCACCCCGGTCCCGCCCCACGCACTACCGACGCGACACCGCCGCGGCCCCGCGGCAGGGGGCGAGCGGCCGCCGGCGTCCCGAGCCAGGGGGCCGCGGGAGGGGACGAGGCGCGGTCGCGGGTCGAAGGGCTGCTGCTCGGGCTCGCCGCAGGGGACGCCGCCGGGTGGCCCGCGGCGCGGCACCGGGCGGCGCGGATGCCCGAGTGGACGCGGCGGCTGACGCGCGAGCTGGACACCTTCGCCGAACAGAACGAGACGACCACCCTGCCCGTGCCGATCGCCCTCAACCAGCCGCCCGAGCCGCTGCGGCTCGGGCCTTCCGACGACGCCGAGTGGGCGGCCTTCACCGCGGAGGCGGTGCTCGCCTCGCGCGGGGCGCCGCTCAGCGACCTCAGCCGCGACCGGCGGGTGCGCGCCGCGGTGGACCTCGCCTGGATGTCGCTGGCCGCCGAGATCTCCTCGGCGGCGGCCCGTGCGCCCGAGGTCGAGTCCGCGGTGATCCCGCTGCGGGCCAGGATCTCGGTACGGGCGGGGCTCGGCAATCTCGCCACCGGCCTGCGCCCGCCCGCCACCGGCCACGACAACCCGCACTTCTTCGACGACGCCGCCTGCGGGCGGGCCTGCGTGCTCGCCGTGGTCCACCCCGGCGACCCGGCGGCCGCCGCCGACCTCGCCGAATACGACGCGCGCTACACCCAGGACGAGGACGGGGTGCACGGCGCCCGTGCGATGGCAGCCGCCGTCGCGCTCGCGCTGGCCGGCGCCCCGACGCAGGACTGCGTGGCCGCGGCCCTGGCCCAGTTGCCGCCCGGCTCGGAGATCGCGCGCAACGCGGAGCACGCGGTCGCCCTCGCCCGCGCGGCCGGTGCGGCCGGCGACGGCGTCCACGGGCGGGCGTTCGGCCTGGTCCCGCTGCTGGAGCACCAGATCATCGACCACGTCTACAGCTACGGCATCGCCGCCGCCGACACGGTGCCGGTCGCCCTCGCCCTGGTGCTGGCCGGCGACGGCGCCGTGGGCGAGGCGGTGCCCGCCGCCGCGTGCCTGTCGCGGGTCGCGGACTCCGCGCCCGCGCTGGCGGGCGCGCTGGCCGGCGCGCTCGGCGGGGCGCACAGTCTGCCCGCCTCGTGGCGGGCCGCGTGCAGGACCCTGGCCGGCTGCGCGCTGCCGCGGCTGGCCGGCCTCGATCTCGTGGAGTTGGCCGGACGGCTGGCCGCCGTCGAGCCGGCCGTCACCGCCCAGGAACGACCAGGAGGACTCGGAATCCATGAAACTGACGCTTGAGGACCGCGTCGCGGGCTGCCTCGCCGGCGCCGCTGTCGGGGACGCGCTCGGCGGCCCGGTCGAGGGCTGGACGCCGGAGCAGATCGCCGAACGGCACGGCGGCCGGGTGCGCGGCATCGTCGGCCCCTTCCACGAGGACTGGCGCACCGCGCGGCCCATCGCGCCGTATCACAAGGGCGACGGCCACGTCACCGACGACACCCTGATGACGCACGCGCTGGTCCGGGTCTACGCCAAGGTACGCGACCACCTGGACGCGTACAGCGTCGCGGAGCACCTGGTGCCCGACCTGATCGGCACACCCCGGTGGATCCCCGAACTGGAGGCGGAGGCGCTGCCGTTGCAGCGGATCTTCCTGGCCGAGAAGTGGATCGTGGCCCGGCTGCACTACGGGCACGTGGACCCGCGGGAGGCCGGCGTCGGCAACATCGTCAACTGCGGTGCGGCGATGTACATGGCGCCGGTCGGCGTGGTCAACGCCGGCAATCCGGCCGCGGCTTACGCGGAGGCGGTGGAGGTGGCGGCGCCGCACCAGTCGTCCTACGGGCGTGAGGCGGCGGGGGTCTTCGCCGCGGCCGTCGCGGCGGCCTTCGTGCCCGGCGCGACCGCGGCGAGCGTGGTGGACGCGGCGCTCGGGCTGGCCAAGGACGGTACGCGGGCGGCGATCGAGGCGGTGTGCGAGCGGGCCGCGGGCTACGATGACTGGGAGCGGGCGCTCGGCCCGCTGCGGGAGGCCGTCGCACCCTTCGACACGGTCGGGCCGCGCTACCGCGAGCCCTCGCTCGGCGCCCGCCGCCCGTCCCGGCTGCACGCCATCGAGGAACTCCCCGTCGCACTCGGCATGCTGCTGGTCGGCGGCGGCGACTACGAGCCCGCGGTGCTCGGTTCGGTGAATTACGGGCGGGACTGCGACTCGATCGCCACGATGAGCGGGGCGATCGCCGGAGCCCTCGGCGGCACCGGGGCGGTGCCCGCCGGGTGGAGCACCGAGGTGGGCCGGGCCAGTCGCCTCGATCTCTACGCCCCCGCCGCGGAGTTGACCGCCGTCACCCGGGAGGTCTTCACCCGGGACACCGAACGCCGCCGGGCGCACGAGACGGCGTTCACGGCTCTGGCGGAGGTGCGATGACGCCGCACGCCGGGGACGTGCGGCTGACCTGGGTCCAGCCGGAGGACCTGATCGGCCACGAACTGCGCCAGGCGGCGGAGGACGGCCGTGACCCGGCCGAGGTGGGCCGCCGCTGGCTGTCCGCGGGCGGCCACCTCGCTCCGCCCCGCGCGGGCGCCTCCCCGGTGCCCGCCGCCCCGGAGCTGCGCGCCCTGGCCGAACGGCTGCTCGACGAACTGGCGGCGATGCCCGGCCTGCTGGACGCGGCCGAGCCGACCGAGCTGGCGGCGATCCACGCGCTCGCCGCGGCGTGGCCGCCGCCTCGGCCCGGCGGGTCCGGAGGACCGGCAGCGGCACCGCCGCCGCCCTCGGGGCACGCCTTCCGGGCCGAGCCGCACCGCCCGGCGTCGGACGGGCCGCGTGCCGGCCTGGCGCCGGCCGGGCACGCGGGAGCGCCGCCCGCCGCTCCCGGCCTCCGGGCCCGCGGGCGTACCGCGGTGATGGCGGGCGGGACGGCTCCGGCGACGGGTGCCGGTGACCACGCCGTGCCGGCCGGGCGGCTGGAAGCCGGGTGGCTCGGGCGGGCGGTCGGATGCCTGCTCGGGAAGCCGGTGGAGAAGCTGACACTCGGCGGGATCAGGGAGATCGCCCGCGGGACCGGCAACTGGCCGCTGGGCGGCTGGTTCACCGGCGTCGGGCTCGACCCGGCCGTCGCCGGGCGCCATCCGTGGAACCGCCGCAGCGCGGGCACCTCGCTCGCCGAGAACATCAGCGGGATGCCGGAGGACGACGACCTCAACTACCCGGTGCTCGGGCTGTTGTTGCTGGAGAGGCACGGCCACGGCTTCAGCACCGCCGACGTGGCGCGGCTGTGGCTGGACGAGCTGCCCGCGGGGCGGACCTTCACCGCCGAGCGGGTCGCCTACCGCAATCTGCTGGACGGGGTCGAGCCACCGGGGACAGCCACCCGGCGCAATCCCTTCCGCGAGTGGATCGGCGCGCTCATCAGGGCCGATGTCCACGGCTGGACGCATCCGGGCGATCCGGTCGCCGCCGCGGACCAGGCGTGGCGGGACGCGGTGCTCACCCACACCGGGAACGGCGTCTACGGGGCGATGTTCGCCGCCGCGGTGATCGCCCGGGCGGCGGGCGGCGGCGCCGACGTCCACGCGTGCCTGGCCGCCGGGCTCGACGTGGTGCCCGCGGGGTCGCGGCTGGCACGGGCGGTGCGGTTCGGCGTGGCGGCGGCCCGTGCGGAGCCGACGGGGACGGCCGAGGGCTTCGCGGACGTGGTGGACGCCCTGCACTCCGCGTACGGCGACCACCACTGGGTGCACGTGCTGCCCAACGTGAGCCTGCTGGCCGCCGCCCTCACCCACGCGGACGGCGACTTCACCGGCTCCATCACCCGTGCCGTGTCGGGAGGTTGGGACACCGACTCGAACGGCGCGACGGCCGGCTCCGTCGCCGGGCTGCTCGCGGGTTCGCCCGCGGCGCTGCCCGACCGGTGGACCGACCCGCTGCGGAACCGGCTGTCGACCACGGTCGGCGGCCTCGACGGCATCGGCTTCGACACGCTCGCCCGGCGCACCGCCGCGCTCGCGGTCCTCCCGCAGGAAGGCAGCTCATGACAGCACCCCCCGCACGACCGGCCGGGATCGCGGTCCTGGGCAGCGCCAACATGGACCTGGTCGCGTACGTGAAGGTCGCGCCGGCCCGCGGCGAGACCGTGACCGGGGAGTCGTTCCGCACGGTCGCCGGCGGCAAGGGCGCCAACCAGGCCATCGCCGCCGCACGGGCGGGCGGCGCCGTCGCGATGATCGGAGCGGTCGGCGACGACGACTTCGGCGGACGGCTGCGTGCCGCGCTGGCGGACGCGGGCGTCGACACCGGCCGGTTGCGTACGGCGCCGGGCCCCAGCGGCATCGCGCAGATCGTGGTGGACGGCGAAGGGCACAACGCGATCGTGGTGGTGCCCGGCGCCAACGGAACGGTGACCGGGCTGACTTCGGACGACGAGGCGGTGATCGGCCGCGCCGGCGCGCTGCTGCTGCAGCTCGAACTCCCCCTCGCGGGCGTGCTCGCCGGGGCGCGAGCGGCCAGGGCACAGGGCGTACGGACCGTCCTCACGCCCGCGCCCGCGCAACCGCTGCCCGACGAACTGCTGGCCGTCACCGACCTGTTGGTGCCGAACGAGCACGAGGCCGCCGCACTCAGCGGCCGGCGCGACCCGCGTGCGGCAGCCCGCGCGCTGCTCGACGCCGTACCTGAGGTGGTGATCACGCTGGGCGCGGCGGGCAGCCTGCACGCGGTACGCGGCCGGGAGCCGCTCGCGGTGCCCGCGCTGGCGGCGGACGTGGTGGACACCACCGCGGCGGGCGACACCTTCGTCGGGGCGCTGGCGGTGGCGCTCGGCGAGGGCCGGGAGACCGCCGACGCGCTCGGCTGGGCGACCGCGGCCTCGGCGCTGTCCGTTGAGCACCCCGGCGCCTCCTCCTCGATGCCGCACCGCGCCGCCATCGACGCCCGCGCGGCCGCCGCGCACCGCACACCGTCAGGACGATCCGCACGCACACCGGAACAGAGGTAGGACCATGCACGATCCGCATCCGCAGGACGCGGCCCCTTCCGCCCCGGCACCGGCCGCCGATCCGCCGTCCGGCCCGCTGGCCGGTATGCGGGTCCTCGACCTGGCCACGCTCTTCGCCGGGCCCGGCGCCGCCACCCTGCTCGGCGACTTCGGCGCCGACGTGATCAAGGTCGAGCACCCGAGCAAGCCCGACCCGTCCCGGGGCCACGGCCCGGGCAAGAACGGCGTCGGCCTGTGGTGGAAACACCTCGGCCGCAACAAGCGCAATATCACCGTCGACCTGTCCACCGCCGGCGGGCGCGACGTACTGCTCAAGCTGGTCGCCTCCGCCGACGTGGTCATCGAGAACTTCCGCCCAGGCACCCTGGAGAAGTGGGGCCTGGGCTGGGCGGAGCTGTCCGCCGCCAACCCGCGGCTGGTGCTGGCCCGTGTCACCGCCTTCGGCCAGTTCGGGCCGTACGCGAACCGCCCGGGTTTCGGCACCCTCGCGGAGGCGATGAGCGGCTTCGCGGCGACGACCGGTGAGCCGGACGGCCCGCCGACGCTGCCGCCGTTCGGCCTGGCCGACGCGGTGGCGGGACTGGCGACCGCGTACGCGGTGATGGCGGCGCTCGCCGGCCGGGACCGCACCGGCGCCGGGCAGGTGGTGGACATGGCGATCATCGAGCCGATGCTCGCCGTGCTCGGCCCGCAGCTGCTCTGGTACGACCAGCTCGGCTACGTGCAGCCCAGGATGGGCAACCGCTCGGCCAACAACGCGCCCCGCAACACCTATCGCACCGCCGACGGCAGCTGGCTGGCGGTGTCGTCGTCGGCGCAGTCGGTGGCCGAGCGGGTGCTGCGGCTCGTCGGGCACCCGGAATTCACCGACGAGCCGTGGTTCGCGACCGGCACCGGGCGCGCCGCGCACGCCGACGAGATCGACAAGGTGGTGGGCGACTGGATCGGCCGGCACGACCGCGAGGAGGTGGTGGCCGCGTTCGAGTCGGCACAGGCCGCGGTCGCGCCGGTCTACGACGTGCGCGACGTGGTCGCCGACCCGCAGTTCCGCGCGCTGGGCACGGTGGCGCAGGTCGAGGACGAGGACCTGGGCCGGTTGCGGATGCAGAACGTGCTCTTCCGGCTGTCCGCCACCCCCGGGGCGATCCGCTGGACGGGCCGGCCGCACGGCGCCGACACCGCGGAGGTGCTGGCCGAACTCGGCCTGACCGGACCGCAGATCGCCGCGCTGCGCGAGGAGGGCGCGCTGTGAGCCGCCAGGTCCGCGCCGCCACGGTGCCCGCGCCCGGCGGCGGTCCCGACGCGGGCCCCCGGCGCCGCCCCCCGGCCGCCGGCATCGCCCTGACCTGGCTCTACGCACCGGGCGACCGGCCCGACGTGGTGGCCAAGGCGCTACGGTCCGGGGCCGACGTGGTGCTGGTCGACCTGGAGGACGCGGTCGGCCCCGCTCGCAAGGAGTACGCCAGGGCCGCGACCGCCGAGCTGCTCGCGGAGCCGGTCGCGGGCCCCGCGGCGGTGCATGTCCGGGTGAACTCGTTGCACGGCCCGCTGTTCGCCGCGGACCTTGCGGCCCTCGCCGGGCTGCCCGGGCTCGGCGGTCTGCGGCTGCCGAAGGTCGGCTCGCCGGCGGACGTCGACCGGGTGGTGCGGGTGCTGCGCGAGCACGGTGACGTACCCGGACTGTATCCGCTGCTGGAGTCCGCGCTCGGGGTGGAGAACGCCTTCGCGATCGCGTCGGCCGACCCGGCCGTCAAGGGCATCGCGCTGGGTGAGGCCGACCTGCGGGCCGACCTGGGGCTCACGGACGAGGAGGCGCTGGTGTGGCCGCGGGTCCGCACGGTGGTCGCGGCGCGGGCGGCGGGGCTCGCGCCGCCGGCCCAGTCGGTCTACCCCGACGTCCGCGACCTGCCGGGCCTTGCCGCGTCGTGCCGGCGCGGCCGGTCCCTGGGCTTCCTCGGGCGGGCCGCGATCCACCCGCGCCAACTCCCGGTCATCGAGCGGGCGTATCTGCCGTCCGCGCCGGAGATCGCCGCGGCCCGGGAGACGGTCGCGGCGGCCGACGCCTCCCCGGGCGCGCTGGCACTGCCCGACGGCCGCTTCATCGACCCCGCGGTGGTGGCCGGCGCCCGGCGGGTCCTGGCACTGGCCGCACGAGCGGAGGCGACCGCCTGATCGGGCGGCCCGCGTACCGCGGTGGGCACGCCCGCCGTCCGCGACCGCCGGGGCGGCGGGCGGTTCGCGCATCGCGCAGGGCGGGTCGCACGACCCGGCGGGCGGTGCGGGCGGATCCCGCGGGCGCTGCGGGGCGCCGCCGCGCTGAGCGGCCCGGCGGCGACGCCACGCCGAGCCTTTCCGTTTCGGGGTGATTTGTCCGCCATAATCGTGGGCAGGGAGCAGTCTGTAACACCTCCGCGGCACGCATCCCGACACGACAAAGGGTGGACCCCATGGCCTCCGCAGACCAGGCGGCGCAGCACAGCAAGGGACCGGGCGGCAAGGCGTCGCCCGGCACGGCGCAGATCGGGGTGACCGGGCTGGCGGTGATGGGCCGCAACCTCGCCCGCAACCTGGCCAGGAACGGCTACGCCACCGCGGTCCACAACCGCACCGCCGCCCGTACGCGCGCGCTGGTCGAGGAGTTCGGCGACGAGGGCACCTTCGTGCCGTCCGAGAGCGCGGAGGACTTCGTGGCCTCGCTGGAGCGGCCGCGGCGGATCATCGTCATGGTCAAGGCGGGCGATCCGACGGACGCGGTGATCAGGGAGTTCGCCCCGCTGCTGGAGCCCGGCGACATCATCGTGGACGCGGGCAACGCGCACTTCGCCGACACCCGGCGCCGGGAGAAGGAGCTGCGCGAGCGCGGCATCCACTTCGTCGGCACCGGCGTGTCCGGCGGCGAGGAGGGGGCACTGCACGGCCCGAGCATCATGCCCGGCGGCTCGGCCGAGTCCTACCGGGCCCTCGCGCCGATGCTGGAGGCCATCGCGGCCAAGGCCGACGACGGCTCGCCGTGCGTGGCCCACATCGGCCCCGACGGCGCCGGGCACTTCGTCAAGATGGTGCACAACGGCATCGAATACGCCGACATGCAGCTCATCGCCGAGTCCTACGACCTGCTGCGGCACGCGTGCGACCTGCCGCCGGAGCGGATCGCGGAGGTCTTCCGCGGCTGGAACCAGGGGCGCCTCGACTCGTACCTGATCGAGATCACCGCGCAGGTGCTCGCACACACCGACGCCGAGACCGGCAAGCCGTTCGTGGACGTCGTGCTCGACCAGGCCGAGCAGAAGGGCACCGGGCGCTGGACCGTGCAGACCGCGCTCGACCTCGGGGTGCCGGTCAGCGGCATCGCCGAGGCGGTCTTCGCGCGGTCCGTCTCCGGTCACGCCGACCTGCGCGAGGCCGCGCGCGGCCTGCCGGGGCCGACCCCGACGCTGCTGGACAGCGCGGCCTACGACCGCTTCGCCGACGACGTCGAGCAGGCGCTGTACGCGTCGAAGATCGTCGCCTACGCGCAGGGCTTCCACCAGATCGCGGCCGGCAGCGCGGAATACGGCTGGGATGTCGACCAGGGCCGCGTCGCGGCGATCTGGCGAGCCGGCTGCATCATCAGGGCCGCCTTCCTCGACCGCATCAGGGCGGCCTTCGACGCCAGGGGCGACCTGCCGACGCTGCTCATCGACGAGCACTTCAGCGAGGCGCTGCAGGGCGCGCAGAGCGCCTGGCGCCGCGTCGTCAGCACGGCGGCCGAACTGGGCATCCCCACCCCCGGTTTCGCCGCCGCGCTCGCCTACTACGACAGCCTGCGCGCGCAGCGCCTCCCCGCCGCGCTGATCCAGGGCCAGCGCGACTACTTCGGCGCCCACACCTACCGCCGCGCGGACCGCCCCGGCACCTTCCACACCCTCTGGGCGACCGAGTCCCGCGAGGAGGTCACCCCGTCCTGACCTCGCCCGCGACGGCGGGTCAGCCGATGGGAACACCCGGGTTGACCAGGCCGTTGCCGCCGGTGACGGTGTTGTCCGCGGCGACGGTGACCGGGCAGGAGGCGGCGTCGTAGTTGGTGACGTGGACGGCGTAGCGGTCGGGTCCGGTGGCGCCGGTCAGGTCGGAGGAATTGCCGCGGAAGACCGTGCCGCAGCCCCACCCGGGGTACTGGCTGTGGGTCTGGAAGCCGTCGTTGGTGGTGTGGGTGCCGCGGTTGCCGGTGACGGTGTAGCCGTTGCCCTTGACGTCGACCCACGAGTCGTCGAAGTTGGCGCCGGTCAGCCCGCTGCCGTCGAAGGTGTTGCCGGTGATCACGCCGCCGGTGGTGCCCTCCTTGATGTCGATGTTCTCGCCGCCGACGTTGGGCCCGATCACGTTGCCGGCGATGCGGACGTGGTCGCTGGTGTCGGTCAGCGTGTTGGCGGTTCCGACGTAGATGCCCTCGCCCATGCCGTTTCCCGAGGTGCCGGTGTCGTGGATGGACGAGTTCTGCACCACGCCGTAGCTGCTCGACGTGCGGAAGTGAATGCCTTCCATGGTGGTGTGGTGCACCTCGACGGAGTCGACCACGACATGGTCGGAGCCGTCGATCATGATGCCCTTCTGGGCGCCGGTCAGGGTGATGCCCCTGATCGTCCAGTAGGGCGAGCCGGTGAGCTGGATGACGTCTCCGCCGCCGCTGGAGGTGGTGAGCACCGCCTTCGCGGACCCGGTCAGGGTGATGGGCGCGGCGGCCGTGCCGGCGGCGGCGATCTTGAAGTTGCCGACGTAGGTGCCGTCGGCGAGCCGGATCGTCTGCCCGGGGCGCGCGGCCGCCAGTGCCGCCTTGAGCCCCTTGCTGTCGACGACGTCGACCACCGGACCGCCGCCGGAGGTGGTGGGGGTGGCCGAGGGCGTGGGGGTGCCGGTGGCTGTGGGGCTCATCGTCGTGGGCGTCGCGGACGTCGGAGTCCCGCCGGCCGGCGGGCCGGTGAACGTGACGTCGTCGGCGGACACGGCGCCCGAGGCGTACCAGCCGCTGACGGTCACGGTGAGCGCGGTGGTCGCGGGACCGGCGACGACGTTGACGGTGAGCTGGGTCCACTGCGAGGCCCCCGTCCAGGTCGACTGCTGCACCGCGTCACCGGACGCGGCGAGTTGGGCGTAGGCGCCCTTCACCCAGGCGCTGAGCACGTACCGTCCGCCCGGTTGTACGGCGACGGTCTGCGCGCACGCGGCGGTGTCGTTGGCGCCGGGTGAGGACAGCAGGGAGTACGACCCGGAGTGCGGGGCCGCCGTGGTGACGGTCGAATGGCCGTCGGCGCAGACCCAGTTGCCGGTGCCGCCGCTCTCGAACCCCCCGTTGGCCAGCAGGTTCGGCGCGCTGTCGGCGGAGGCGGAGGCGGCGCCGGGGAGGGCCGCGAGGAAGGTGAGGCCGACGGCGGCGGCGAGCGCCGCCACGGACGCGGCGGCGCGCCCTGCTGCCGGCAGGGCGGATTTCCCGCGGGTCCGGGTGGGGGGCTTCGGCACGACGACGCCTCCTGGTGGGGGTCAGGAAAGGGACTGAGCGCAGGAAGGGAATATCCGCCGCCGGCGAGCGGTGTCAATAGTCCGGACCATATGAGGACTAGACCACTTCAGGGCTTGGTCAGCATCCGCCACCCCGGCGCGTAGTTGCCGTGCAGGATGAGCGAGGCGGCCCCCACCGCCCCCACCGCCTCGCCGATCACGCTCGGTTCGACGGAGATCCGCCGGATGACCCGCGCCACGGACATCGCGTTGACCGCCGCGTCGATCTCCTCGCAGATGATCGGCTCGATGCCGCGTACCGCCTCGCCGCCCAGCACGATGCGGCTGACGTCGAGCAGGGCGGCGGCGCCCCGCGCGGCCTGCCCGAAGCGGCGGCCCGCGCGGCGGACGACGTCGCAGGCGGCCGGGTCGCCGCGGCGGACCGCCTGGCGCAGCACCTTCCAGTCGCGGTGCACGCCGTCCGCCGCGCCCGTGAGGCCGATGCGCGCCGCGGCGGCGGCACCGTGCAGGGTGAACAGCTCGCCGATGACGCCGGCGGGGCTGACGTACGGCCCGACGCAGTTGGTGCTGCCGCAGTCGCAGGTGATGCCGTCGGCGTCGACGGCGATGTGGCCGAACTCCCCCGCGTTGCCCGAGTCGCCGTGCAGCACCGTGTTGTTGAGGACGATGCCGGCCCCGACGCCGGTGCCGAGGTAGATGAACAGGAAGCTGCCGGCCCGGTCCTTGCCGCCGATCCAGCGTTCGCCGATGGCCGCGGCGGTGGCGTCGTTGTCCATCGCGACCGGCATGCCGGTCGCGGTCGCGAACATCTCCCGCAGCGGCACCCGGCCCCAGCCGGCGAAGTTGGGCGGTGAGACGACGTCGCCGGCCGGGCCGTCGATCGGCCCGGGCGCGGCGACGCCGATGCCGAGCAGCCGGGCGGGGTCGATACGGGTCCTGGCGGTGAGCCGCTGGGCGGCGCCGGCGATCCGGGCGACCAGGTCGGCGGGCGCCGCGCCGTCGGGGAGCTTGACGCGGCGGTCGGCCAGCACCTCGCCGGCCAGGTCGACGACCACGATCACCGCGGCGCCGGGGTCGAGTTGCACGCCGACCGCGTAGGCGCCCTCGGCACGCGGCGACAGCAGGGTGCGGCGCTTGCCGCCGCTGGAGGGGGCGTAGCCGGACTCGGTGACCAGTCCGGCGTCCAGCAGCCGGCGGACCACGTTGGAGACGGTCTGGCTGGTGAGGCCGGTGAGCGGGGCGAGTTCGACCCGGCTCACCGGGCCCGCGGTGCGTATCGCGTCCAGCACGACCGCCTGGTTGTAGCCGCCCACCCGCGGAAGGTTGGTTCCCTGAGTCACCGACCCGCCTCCTCCTCCGGCCCCCTCGCCGCGCCCCCCGGCGCAGCTCGCCGCGAAGTTTACATGTCAGATCCGTTGACTTACTCAATCCATTGGATTTAGCTTCGCCGACATGCCAGGGCACGGGCGCCCGGCTGAACGGGGGCGGTCCCCACCGGGCACCCCCCGCGCTGTCCGCAACCGTTGCGGGCCGACTCGGGTTCTTCACCGGAGGTCAAAGGTGCGAACGAGACTTCTCGCGGCGACCGCGGTAGCGGCCGCCACGACCGTGTGTGCGGCAACGTTGTCAGGCTGCGGGTCCGGTTCCGGCGGCTCGGCCAAGACGATCAAGGTCGTCTACCAGCAGCAGCTGAACAACAACAACCACGTCCAGGCCGGCTTCCTCGAACCGATGGTGCAGCAGTTCGAGAAGGCCAACCCCGGCACCACGGTGAAGCTCGTCCCGGTGACCGCGAGCGAGAACGACTACTACACCAAGATCCAGCTGATGATGCGCTCCCCCGCGACCGCGCCCGACCTGGTCTACGAGGACACGGCCACCATCAACTCCGATGTGGCGAGCGGCTATCTCCAGCCACTGGACGGCTACCTGAAGTCCTGGCAGGAGTGGAGCGCCTTCGCCGCACCCGCCAAGGCGGCGATGAAGTACGCGGGGGACGGCAAGACCTACGGTGTGCCCGACGACACCGACACCCGCGGCCTCTGGTACAACAAGCAGCTCTTCGCGCAGGCCGGCATAGCCGTGCCGTGGCAGCCGAAGACCTGGGCCGACGTGCTGACCGCGGCCCGTACCGTCAAGGCCAAGGTCCCCGGCGTGACACCGCTGAACGTCTACACCGGCGTGGCCGCCGGCGAGGCCTCCTCGATGCAGGGCTTCGAGATGCTGCTCTACGGCACCCCGGCCGCCAACGACTCGCTGTACGACGGCAAGCAGCGCAAGTGGGTCGTCGGCAGCAAGGGCTTCAGGGACGCGCTGGACTTCGTGCACACCGTCTACGGCGAGGGCCTCGGCCCGTCCCCGCAGGACGCGCTGGGCGCCAACATCCAGGCCGCGGTCGGCACCGAGATGATCCCGCAGGGCAAGCTCGCGATCGACCTCGACGGCTCATGGATGCCCAACAACTGGATCCGCACCGGGCCCAAGCCGTGGCCGCAGTGGGAGACGACGATGGGCATGGCCGCGATGCCGTCGCAGAACGGCCAGGGCAGCGGCAAGGTCAGCATGTCGGGCGGCTGGGCCTGGTCGATCCCGGCGAAGGCGAAGAACGCCGACCTGGCCTGGAAATTCACCCGGTTCCTCGAGTCGAAGGCCAACTCGGCCCAGTGGAACAGCGTCAACGCCACCATCGCGGTGCGCACCGACGTGGCCGCCGACCCGACCTACCTCAAGGCGCTGCCCAGCAACGCGTTCTTCACCGCCCTGGTCCCCGCCACCTACTACCGGCCGGGCCTGCCGGCGTACACCCAGGTCTCCAGCGCCATCCAGAAGGCGATGGAGTCGGTGACCACCGGCCAGAGTTCGGTCGACAAGGCCGCGAGCACCTTCGATGACGACGTGAAGACCGCGGTCGGTGCCGACAACACCGTCCAGGGCGCCCGGTGACCGTCACGGCCGCCGCGGCTCCCACCGCCGGGCCGCGCCGCGGCCGGGCGGTGGGCGGTCTGCTGCGCGGCGTGCCGCTGCTGCCCGCCGTGGTGCTGCTCGTGATCTTCCTGGCGGGCCCCATCGCCTACTGCGTCTACTACGCCTTCACCGACATGCAGCTCACGGGCGCGTCCGGCACCCACTTCGTCGGCTTCGACAACTTCACCCGGGCCTTCCGCGACGCGGACTTCGTCAACGCCGTCGAACTGACCCTGGTCTTCGTCGTCGGCTCGGCCGTCATCGGGCAGAACACCCTCGGGCTCGCGCTGGCGGTGCTGATGGAGAAGGCCGCCAAACCGGTCCGCTCGATCACCAGCACGGTGGTGATCGCCGCGTGGGTGCTGCCCGAAGTGGTGGCGGGCTACCTGATGTACGCCTTCTTCTTCCGGCAGGGCTCGCTCAACGCGATCCTGCGCGGGCTGCACCTCCCGCAGCAGAACTGGCTGTACACGCTGCCGATCCTGGCGGTGTGCATCGCCAACGTCTGGCGCGGCACCGCCTTCTCGATGCTGGTGTACTCGGCGGCCCTCAACGACGTGCCGCAGGAACTGGTCGAAGCGGCCGAGGTGGACGGCGCGGGGCCCTGGCAGCGGCTGTGGCGGGTGACGCTGCCGGTGATCCGCCGCTCGGTGATGACCAACCTGATGCTGATCACCCTGCAGACGCTGTCGGTCTTCGGGCTGATCTACACCATGACCCGCGGCGGTCCCGGCAACAAGACCGAGACGCTGCCGGTGTTCATGTACCAGCAGGCCTTCACCAGCAGCCTGATCGGCTACGGCACGGCCGTCGCGCTGGTGCTGCTGGTGGTGGGCGCGCTCTTCTCGGTCGTCTACATCCGGCTGCTCAAGATCGAGGAGGACTGATGGCCGTCACCGACAGCCCGCGTACGGTACGGGTCCGCCCCGCGGTCGCCCGGCGGCCCGTGATCGGCACCCGGCACACGCGGGCGACGGCGAGCCGGGTCGCCGTCAACGTCTCGCTGCTGGCCTTCTCCGCGCTCTACCTGGTGCCGCTGCTGTGGATGCTGCTGGTCTCGGTCAACGCACACGGCAGCTTCAGGCTGTCGGTGCCGTCGCCCACCGGTGAGAACTTCCGGAACATCCTCAACAGCGACACCACCTACCGGCCGATGCTCAACGGCCTGCTGATGTGCGGCGGCGGCACCATGCTGTGCGTGGTGTGCTCGGTGCTCGCCGCCTATCCGCTGTCGCGGTTCAGGTCCCGGCTGCGCAGGCCGTTCCTCTACACCATCCTGTTCAGCACCGGGCTGCCGATCACCGCGGTGATGATCCCGGTCTACAGCATGTTCGTCCAGGTCAACCTGATCGACTCGATGCCCGGTACGACGCTCTTCCTGGCCGCGGCGGCGCTGCCGTTCGGGATCTGGCTGATGAAGAACTTCATGGACGGCGTCCCGCTGGTCCTGGAGGAGGCGGCCAGGATCGACGGCGCCAACGCCATGCAGGTGCTCTGGCGGATCGTGCTGCCGCTGATGTGGCCCGGCGTCATCGTGGTGACGATCTTCACCTTCATCGGAATGTGGGGCAACTTCTTCGTGCCCTTCATCCTGCTGCTCTCCCCGGAGAAGCTGCCCGCCTCGGTGGGCGTCTTCACCTTCCTCAGCGCCCACGACCAGACGCAGTACGGCCAGCTGGCGGCGTTCTCGATCATCTACTCCATCCCCGTGGTGATGCTCTACCTCGTCCTCGCCCGCCGGCTCGGCGGCGGCTTCGCCCTGGGCGGCGCGCTCAAGGGCTGACCGGCTCGTACGACCACCGACACTCCCGACCGCACGGGAAGGCTCGCCTTGCACACCGATCCCACCATCACCGAGCAGCGGCTGGCCCGCATGCTGAGCCAGCGGCTGCGACCCGCGGTGCACGCCCGCTGCGTGCCGCTCACCGTCGAGGTGTGGCACGTCCCCGGCGAACCGGTACCGGTCGCCGCCGGGCTCGCCGCCGACTACGGTCCGGCCCAGGTCGGCGACCGCTGGGGACCGGCCTGGTCGACCAGCTGGTTCAAGGTCAGCGGCCGGATACCGCAGGAATGGGCGGGCCTCGCCGTGGAGGCGGTGCTCGACCTGGGCTTCGGCACCACCGAGCCCGGCTTCTCCGCCGAGGGCCTGGTCCACCGTCCCGACGGGACCGCGGTGAAGGCGCTCAACCCCCGCAACACCCACCTGCCGATCTCGCCGTCGGCCACCGGCGGCGAGCAGCTGACGTACTACATCGAGGCCGCGGCGAACCCGGTCGTCATGCACTCCGGGCCCGAGCAGCTCACCTTCCACCCGACGCCCGCGGGCGACCGGGCGGCCTGGCTGCACGACGCGGACGCCGCCGGGGACCGCGACCCGCTCTACCGGCTGCGCCGGATGGACCTGGCCGTCTTCGACGCCGGGGTCTTCGAGCTGGTCCAGGACCTCGACGTACTCGGGCAGTTGATGCACGAACTGCCCGAGCAGTCCACCAGGCGCTGGCAGTTGCTGCGCACCATCGAGCAGGCCCTCGACGTGATCGACCTCCAGGACGTCGGCGGCACCGCGGCGGCCGCCCGCGAGGTGCTGGCACCGGCGCTGGCGGCGCCCGCGAGCCCGGGGGCGCACCGGATATCGGCGATCGGGCACAGCCACATCGACTCGGCGTGGCTGTGGCCGCTGCGCGAGACGGTACGCAAGGTGTCCCGGACCGTCTCCAGCGTCACGCAACTGATGGACGACCACCCGGATTTCCGCTTCGTGATGTCGCAGGCGCAGCAGCTGGCCTGGCTCAAGGAGCACCGGCCCGACGTCTACGCGCGCGCCCAGGAGAAGGCCAAGACCGGGCAGTTCCTGCCGGCCGGCAGCCTGTGGGTGGAGCCGGACACCAACATCACCGGCGGCGAGTCGCTGGTGCGCCAGTTCGTCCACGGCAAGCGGTTCTACCTGGAGGAATTCGGCGTCGAGACCGAGGAGATGTGGCTGCCCGACACCTTCGGCTACAACGCGGCGCTGCCGCAGCTGATGAAGCTGGCCGGGGTGCGGTGGTTCCTGACGCAGAAGATCTCCTGGAACACCACCAACAGGTTCCCGCACCACACCTTCTGGTGGGAGGGCATCGACGGCACCCGGATCTTCAGCCACTTCCCGCCGGTCGACACCTACAACAGTGACCTGTCGGGCGCCGAAGTGGCGCACAGCGAACGCAACTTCCAGGACAAGGGGCGCAGCGACCGCTCGCTGGTGCCGTTCGGCTACGGCGACGGCGGTGGCGGGCCGACCCGGGAGATGATCGCGCGCGCCGACCGGCTCGCGAACCTGGAGGGTTCACCGCGGGTGGCGGTGGAGGCGCCCGCGGACTTCTTCGCCAAGGCCTTCGCCGACCATCCGGACGCGCCGGTGTGGGTGGGCGAGTTGTACCTGGAATTCCACCGCGGCACTTTGACCAGCCAGTTGGCGACCAAGCAGGGCAACAGGCGCAGCGAGCACCTGTTGCGGGAGGCCGAACTGTGGGCGGCGACGGCCGCCGCGCGGACCAGGGCGGCGTATCCGTACCAGGAGTTGGACCGGCTGTGGAAGACGGTGCTGCTGCATCAGTTCCACGACATCCTGCCGGGCACCTCGATCGCCTGGGTGCACCGGGAGGCGGAGCAGACCTACCGGGAGGTGGCCGCCGAACTGGAAGAGCTGATCGGCGCGGCCCAACGTGCGCTGGCCGGTCCGCCGGGGGCCGGCGAGGTGGTCTTCAACGCCGCCCCGCACGCGCGCGGCGGCGTCCCCGCGCTGGGCGCGGCGCCCAGGACGCGGGCGCCGGGGCGTACTCCCCCGGTGGCCGAGGGCGACGGCTTCGTGCTGGACAACGGGCTGGTGAGGATCGTGGTCGACGGTCGCGGCCTGGTCACCTCCGCCTACGACATCACCGCGGGCCGCGAGGCGCTGGCCCCGGGCGCGGCGGCCAACCTGCTGCAACTGCACCAGGACTTCCCCAACAAGTGGGACGCCTGGGACATCGACGTCTTCTACCGCAACACCGTGCGCGACCTCGACCGGGCCGACGAGGTCTCCGTCGCGGACGGCGGCGTGCGGGTGGTGCGTACGGTCGGCGCGTCGCGGATCGAGCAGATCCTGAGCCTCGAGCAGGGGGCGCGGCGGCTCGACGTGGAGACGGTGGTGGACTGGCACGAGCGGGAGAAGCTGCTCAAGGCGGCCTTCCCGCTGGACGTGCGGGCCGCGCACTCCACCGCGGAGATCCCCTTCGGGCAGGTGGAGCGGCCCACCCACACCAACACCAGTTGGGACGCGGCGAAATTCGAGGTGTGCGCGCACCGCTTCCTGCACGTCGGCGAGCCGGGCTGGGGCGCGGCACTCGTCAACGACTCGACGTACGGGCACGACGTCACCCGGGACGTACGCCCCGACGGCGGTACGACGACCACGGTCCGGCTGTCGCTGCTGCGGGCGGCCCGCTTCCCCGATCCGCAGCAGGACCAGGGCACCCACCGGCTGCGCTACTCGCTGGTGGTCGGAGTGGAGCCAGCCGACGCGGTCCGCGAGGGCTACCACCTGAACCTGCCCGAGCGGACCGTGCCGGGCAGCGCGGTGGTGGAGCCGCTGGTCGCGGTCGACCAGGACGGGGTGGTGGTCTCGGCGGTCAAGCTGGCCGACGACCGCTCGGGCGACGTGGTGGTGCGGCTCTACGAGTCCCACGGCCGCCGGGTGCGGGCGGTGCTCACTCCCGGGTTCGCGCTGGGCGGCGCGGTGGTGACCGACCTGCTGGAGCGTCCGCTGCCGGACGACGGCAGCCACGAGGTGGCGGGTTCCGTGGTGCGGCTGGCGCTGCGGCCGTTCCAGATCCTCACCTTGCGGCTCGCGGTGGGGCGCGGCTGAGCGGGCCGCCGCGCGGGCGTTGGCGGGCATCGCCGGCCGGAGGGGACCGGCGATGCCCGCGGGCCTTCGGGGCGGGACAGTCCCGTTCAGCTGCCCAGCTCGCGGGTCAGCGGCACGGCCCTGGACAGGTAGAGGGTGCCGCTGATGATCAGGCCGACCCCGGCCAGCTCCGGCACGATCCACCAGCCGGTGCGGATGTGCTCGCCGTAGACGATGACCCCCAGCAGCAGGCTGACGGTCGCGTCGCCGAGGGTGAGCGCGGGCTGCGAGGACGCGATGGGCCCGGCCTGCAGGGCGTTCTCCAGCAGGAAGACCGCCGCCACGCCGCACACCGCGAAGCCGTAGGTCTGCCAGGCGGCCAGGAAGGCGCCGAAGCCGTCGGTGGAGAAGGTGTCGGCGGCCGACTTCATCAGGGCGGCGGTCAGCGCGTTGGCCACCGCGGCGGCCGTCCCGAGCAGCGCCGCCCGTGCCGCGCCCGACGGCCGGCGCCTGGCCGCGCCGACCACGACGGCGATCCCCGCCACGCACACCACCACCGCCGGAATCCACCGGGCCATCGACGCCTGCGACGCACCCCCGGTGGGAGCGGCGCTGGCCAGCGCCAGCACCAGGCCCGCGACCATGCAGCCGACCGCGTACCAGCCCGACTTGGGCAGGGCGCGGTGCAGCACGGGCAGGGCGATCAGCAGCGCGAAGGGCAGCTCCAGGATGAACACCGGCTGCGCCAGCGCCAGCGGGCCGGTCACCAGGGCCAGCGCCTGGAAGAGCGCCGCGCCGGCCACGCCGCAGATGCCCAGCAGCCACACCGGCTGCCTGACGAGGTCCATCAGCAGCCGCGGCTTGAGCGCGTCCTTGGCGGGCACGGCCAGCGCGGCCTTGCGCTGCAGCACCGTACCGGTCGCGTTGCTCGCCGCCCCGAGGAGCGCGAAGATCACGCAGAGCACCAGCAGGGTGGGCCTCCGGTGGCGTCGTGGCCCGGCGCGCCGGGCCCGTCCGAATCCGCGGCGGGACGCGGACGTCTGTCCACCCCAGCATCCGCCGCCCAGCCCACCGTACCGCCCACCGGCCGGGCCGACCGACCCACCCTTCACCCGATCGCGCCACCACCCCGGGGCCCCGGCCCCGTGGGGCGAGGTTCACGCGGGGGCGCCGCGGCGGCGGGGGGCCACGCGGGGTCCGCCGCGGCGGCTGGACGCCCCGCGCGGGATGCGCGGGCGGTGCGGGTTCAGGACGCGAAGGCGTCGACGCCGGTGAGGTGGGCGGACAGGGTCCACAGGCGGGACGCCTGGTCGGGGTCGATCGCGTAGTCGCGGACTCCGTTGCGGGTGCCGTCGGGGCGGGCCGGCTCGGCGATGTCGCAGTCCTCCAGGTAGACGCCGCCCAGGCCGTCGAGTGCGGGCGAGGTGGCCGCCCAGACCTGGGTGGCCGCGCCCTCCTGGGTGGACTTGAAGCCGGCCGGGTTCAGCGGCTTGCCGTCCTCGTCGATCCAGCCGCGCTCGACCATCTCGGCCTTGGGCAGGTGCCGCTGGAGCGGGGTGAGGATGCCGCCGGGGTGCAGCGCGAAGGCGCGTACGCCCCGGTCGCGGGCGAGCGCGTCGAGCTGCCGGGCGAAGAGCACGTTGGCGGTCTTGGCCTGCCCGTAGGCCTCCCACTTGTCGTAGCCGTGCTCGAACTGGAGGTCGTCCCAGCGGATCGGCGAGTTGTGGTGGCCGCCCGAGGACACCGCCACCACCCGGGCGCCGCCCCGCTCGATCGCCGGCCAGAGCCGGTTGACCAGCGCGTAGTGGCCGAGGTGGTTGGTGGCGAACTGCGCCTCCCAGCCGGGTCCGACCCGGGTCTCCGGGCAGGCCATGACGGCGGCGCTGTTGATGACGATGTCGATGTCGCGGCCGGTGGCGAGGAAGCGGTCGGCGAAGTCGCGGACACTGTCGAGGTCGGCCAGGTCGAGGCGGTCCACCTCGACGCCCTCGATACCGGCGAGCGCGTCGGCGGCGGTCTCCGGACGGCGGGCCGGCACCACCACGTGGGCGCCGGCCTTGGCCAGTGCCCGGGTGGTCTCCAGGCCGATGCCGGAGTAGCCGCCGGTGACGAGCGCGAGCTTTCCGGTCAGGTCGATGCCGCGCAGCACGTCGTCCGCGGTGCTGTGGGCGCCGAAGCCCGAGCCGATCGGTTTCTGTGGTGTCTGTGGCGTGGTCATGCTGTCGAGGCTAGGAGCTGAAGTGCGCTCCAACGCAAGTCGCCGCGGCCCACCCGTCCCACCGGGCCCGCGCCGTACGGCCATGTGTGCACGCGTTGCGCGATCATCGCGCACAGCCGGTCAATGCCGCGCACTGCGGGCACCGCGTCGGCCCACTAGGCTGAACGGCGGACCTGCACGGAGCGAAACGGGCAGGCAGCGGACGGGGACGGGGATGCCCATGACAACACCGGACAGCACGCGCCGAGCCGTGCTCCTGACCGTCGACGACGATCCGGGAGTCTCCCGCGCCGTCGCCCGCGACCTCAGGCGGCGGTACGGCGAGCGCTACCGGGTGGTGCGCGCCGAGTCCGGCGACTCGGCGCTCGACGCGCTGCGGCAGATGAAGCTGCGCGGCGACCTGGTCGCGGTGATCCTCGCCGACTACCGGATGCCGCAGATGAACGGCATCGAATTCCTCGAGCAGGCCATGGACGTCTATCCGGGCGCCCGGCGGATCCTGCTGACCGCCTACGCCGACACCGGCGCGGCGATCGACGCGATCAACGTGGTCGACCTGGACCACTACCTGCTCAAGCCGTGGGACCCGCCGGAGGAGAAGCTCTACCCGGTGGTCGACGCCCTGCTGGAGAGCTGGCTGGCCTCCGACCACCGCCCGGTGCCGGAGACCAAGGTCGTCGGTCACCGCTGGTCGGCCCGGTCGTCCAAGGTCAGGGAGTTCCTGGCCCGCAACCAGATCCCGTACCGCTGGTATCTGTCCGACCAGTCCGAGGGCCGGCGGCTGCTCGACGCGGCCGGGCACGACGGGATGCGGCTGCCGATGGTGATCGCCCCCGGCGGCGAGGTGCTCATCGAGCCGTCGGACCAGGACCTGGCCGCGCAGGTGGGCCTGGCGACCACTCCGGCGGAGGAGTTCTACGACCTGGTGGTGATCGGGGCCGGACCCGCCGGGCTCGGCGCGGCCGTCTACGGCGCCTCGGAAGGGCTGAACACCGTCCTGATCGAGCGCACCGCGACCGGCGGCCAGGCCGGGCAGAGCGCCAGGATCGAGAACTACCTCGGCTTCCCCGACGGCGTCTCCGGCGCCCAGCTCACCGACCGGGCCCGCCGCCAGGCGAGCCGTTTCGGCGCCGAGCTGCTCACCGCGTGCGAGGTCACCGGCCTGGAGGTCAGCGGCCCCGCCCGTACCGTACGGTTCGCCGACGGCAGCTCGGTCTCGGCGCAGAGCGTCATCCTCACCACAGGGGTGGCCTACCGGCTGCTCGACGTGCCGGGGCTGGCCGAGCTGACCGGCCGCGGCATCTACTACGGCTCGGCGCTGACCGAGGCCGCGGGCTGCGAGGACCAGGACGTCTACATCGTCGGCGGGGCGAATTCCGCCGGGCAGGCCGCGGTCTACCTGTCGCGGGGCGCCAAGTCGGTGACGCTGCTGGTACGGGGGGCGTCGCTGGAGGCGTCCATGTCGCACTACCTGATCCAGCAGATCGCCGCGATCCCCACCATCCGGGTCCGCACCAGCACGGTCGTCGCCGCCGCGCACGGCGAGGACCACCTGGAGAGCCTGACGCTGCGGGACTCCGCGAGCGGCGGCACGGAAATGGTGGACGCCCAGCGGTTGTTCGTCTTCATCGGGGCCGCGCCGCGCACCGACTGGCTGGAAGGCGTGGTCCGCAGGGACGGCCACGGCTTCCTGCTCACCGGGCCCGACCTGGCCGCCGAGGGCGAGCGCCCGGCCGGCTGGGAGCCGGACCGGCCGCCCTACCACCTGGAGACCAGCGTGCCCGGGGTCTTCGCGGCCGGCGACGTGCGCGCGGAGTCCGCCAAGCGGGTCGCGTCCGCGGTCGGCGAGGGCGCGATGGCCGTCATGCTCGTACACCGCTACCTGGAGGGGCTGTGAGCACCTCACGTCTGGAGGGACCGTGACCGCCTCGACGCTGCCGTGCGATCCGGAGGAACTGCGGTCGCTGTTCCTCTTCGAGCACCTGACGCCCGAGCAGCTGGGCCGGCTGTGCGGCTCCGGCCGGATCGAGGCCGCGGAGCCCGGCCCGGTCTATGCCGAGGGCGATCCCGCGACCTGCTTCTACGTGCTGCTCGAAGGCACCGTGGTGACCTCGCGGCGGGTCGGCGCCGACGACATCGAGGTCACCAGGACCTCGCAGCGGGGCGTCTACGCCGGGGCCTTCCAGGCGTATCTGGGCGACCAGGTCCCCCAGCTCTACACCAACTCGATGCGGGTCACCGAGCCGTCCCGCTTCTTCGTGCTGGCCGCGGACGAGTTCGCGCAGATCATGCGGGACTGGTTCCCGATGGCCGTGCACCTGCTCGAAGGGCTGTTCTTCGGCAACCGGACCTTCCAGCAGGTCGTCAGCCAGCGCGAGCGGCTGCTGGCGCTCGGCTCGCTGTCGGCGGGTCTGACGCACGAGCTGAACAACCCGGCCGCCGCCGCGCTGCGCGCCACCTCGGCGTTGCGCGACCGGGTGGCCGGCATGCGCCACAAGCTCAAGGTGCTGGCCGGCGGCCGGCTGCGGCAGGCCGACCTGGACACCCTCATCGGGGTGCAGGAGCGGGCCGTCGAGCGGATCGCCAAGGCCCAGGAGCTCAGCCCGATGGAGACGGCCGACCAGGAGGACGCGATCGCCGACTGGCTGGACGGCCACGGCATCGCCGGCGGCTGGGACCTCGCGCCGGCCTTCGTCCAGGCGGGCCTGGACGAGGAGTGGCTGGAGCAGGTCGCGGCGGCGGTGGAGGACGAGCTGCTGGAGAGCGCGGTGCGGTGGCTGAACTACACCGTCGAGACCGAGCTGCTGATGAACGAGATCGAGGACTCCACCTCCCGGGTCTCCGGCCTGGTCAACGCCGCCCGACAGTATTCGCAGCTGGACCGGGCGCCCTTCCAGGTGGTCGACATCCACGAGCTGCTCGACAGCACCCTGCAGATGCTGGCCGGGAAGATCGGGTCCGAGGTGAGGGTGATCAAGGAGTTCGACCACACGCTGCCGCGCATCCCCGCCTACCCGGGCGAGCTGAACCAGGTGTGGACCAACCTGATCGACAACGCGGTGTCGGCGATGGACGGGGCGGGCACGCTCACCGTGCGCACCTCGCGCGACCACGGCAGGCTGGTGGTGGACTTCCAGGACACCGGTCCCGGCGTCCCTGCGGAGATCCGGCAGCGGATCTTCGAGCCGTTCTTCACCACCAAGCCGGTGGGCCAGGGCACCGGGCTCGGGCTCGACATCTCCTGGCGCATCGTGGTCAACAAGCACCACGGCGACCTGGACGTCGAGTCGCAGCCGGGCAACACCCGTTTCCGGGTGAGACTGCCGCTCACCGCAAGCAACCCCGACGCCGAGGAGGCCGCCGAATGAGCACCCCCGATTCCTCCGGGATCGACCCGTCCGTACCGCCGAGCGGCGCGGGCTGCGCGGACTGCGACCAGGCCGGCGGCTGGTGGCTGCATCTGCGCAGGTGCGCCGCCTGCGGGCACGTCGGCTGCTGCGACAGCTCCCCCGCGCAGCACGCCGCCGCGCACGCCGCCGCCAGCGGGCACCCGGTGATCAGGACGTACGAACCCGGTGAGAGCTGGTTCTGGAACTACGTCACCGAGAGCTACGTGGAAGACGGCCCCGACCTGGCGCCGCCGCTGAGCCACCCCGTGGCCCAGTCCACCCCGGGTCCCGCCGACCGGGTGCCCGCCGACTGGCAGGCCCGCCTGCACTGACGCCTGCGGGCTCACGCCCTGTGGGCTGACGCCCGGCCGACTGACGCCGGGCCGACTGACGCATTGTGGAGCGCCCGGATGACCACCGCACGAGACCTGCTCTTCGTGGCCATGGACATGCCGTCGGCCCGGTCGCTGGAACGCGGCGACCTGTCGCTGGCGCTGGCCGGGGCCGAGCTGATCGATCTGCTCGGCCTCGGCCTGGCCGCCCTCGACGGTGACTTCGTGCTGCCCACCGGCCGGCAGGACGCCGGCGACCCGCAACTCGACCTGGCCGCGGCGGCGCTCGCCCCGGCCGCCGACGGCGAGACCGTCGAGGACTGGCTGTGGCGCAGGGGCCGTGGCCTTTCTGACACGTATCTCGCCGCTCTGGAGGCGGACGGGCTGCTCGGGCGCGAGGAGCGGCGGCGCTTCCTCGTGCTGCGCACCAGCCGGATGGTGCTCGCCGACTCCCCCGGCCGGCGGCGGGCCGCCCACCGCTGGGCCGCCGACGATCCGACGCTGCTCGCGCTGGCCTCCACGATCGGCATCTCGGGCCCGCCGCCCGTGCCGGAGCCGCGCCCCGGCCCGGTCGCCCACGTCCTCACCGGGGTGCGGCACGCCGTCGAGGAGCTTGCCGCGGAGCGGCGGAGGCGGGCGCGGCGGCTCGATGAGGCGCGCCAGACGTACGTACGTCGCGGCTTCTGACCCTTCCCGGGCGCCCCCGCCCGGACCCCTGGCTCCGCCCCGGACCTTCCCCCAGTTGGGGCTGGTGGCGCATTTCTGCCTCAGGCGAAGCCCTGGGGGAGAACTGCGCGACCAACCGCGACGGCGGGGAAGGCAACAAGCCACCGCACGGGGGAGCCGCTAGGGGTCGCGGGTGTGGAAGAGGGTGAGGGCGGTGAGGAGGGCGGTGGTCGACCATGTCGCGAGGACGGCCAGGCCGGTGTACGGGCCGATCGGCGCCGGGGAGGAACTTGGCACCGTGCTCTGGATCGCGAGGCCCGCCGTCATGGGGCCGATCTGCTGGAGGTGGCGGTACCAGTCGGGGTCGGACACGACAGACGCGAGGATCGGGAAGAGGTAGAGCAGCCCGAGCACGGCACCGACGGCGGCAGCGGAATCGCGTACCGCGGTGGCGATCCCGAGGCTGAGCAGCGCGATCAGCACGAGGTAGGCCACCGAGCCGGCGGCAGCCCTGAGCACGGGCCCGTGCGCGGGCGAGAAGGCGAAGCCGTGGCCGGGCAGGACGAGCCGTCCGGCCAGTACGGAGCCGGAGACGGCGACCGTACCGGCGACGAGCACCAGTCCGGCCAGGACAAGCGCCTTCGCGGCGAGGACCGTGGTCCTGCGCGGCATCGCGGCGACGGTGGTACGGATCATGCCGGTGCCGTACTCCCCGCTGATCAGCAGCACCGCGAGCACCGCGACCCCGGCCTGGCCGAACTGGACGCCGGTGAGGCTGAGCTTGGCCGGGTCCTGGGCGCACCCGGCGGCCGGGCAGTGGGCGGCGGCGACCGCGGCCGCGCTCACCGCCGCGGTGAGGGCCGCGACCGCCGCCAGGAGCCACAGCAGGCCGGGCAGGGTGCGGACCTTGGTCCACTCGGCGTGCACCGCCTGCCGCAGCCCGCTCACGCGTCCCTCCTGCGCAGCAGCACGGCCGCCGCGGCGACGGCGGCGGCCGCGTAACCGCAGAAGACCGAGAAGCCGGCCCACGGCGACAGCGGGAAGTACCCGTCGGCGGGCGTGTAGTCGACGCTGACCTGTGCGTACTGGTGCACGCTCTGCTGGACGGCGAAGGCCGCGGCCGGTGTGAGCCGGGTGAGCCAGCGGGACGGCCCGGCGGGGAGCACCGCGGCCACCGCGAGGATGTACGGCAGCACGATCGCGACGACGACCGTGGTGACCGCGCCCGCGCTGCGCCGCAGCACCGTGCCGAGCGCCAGCGCGAGGACCGCGGTGACCGCGAAGAGCGCCGCCGTGCCGACGACGATCCGCACGTCGGTCGCGAAGGGCGTCGGGTACATCGGGAAGTGCTTGCTCTTCTCGACCGCCTCGACCAGCGGTACGGCGACCGCCGCGGCGGCCAGCCCGGTGGCGAAGGAGACCGCGCCGACCACGGCGGCCTTGGCGGCGAGCACCCGGCCGCGCAGGGGGCTCGCGGTGAGCGTGGTGCGGATCAGGCCGCGGCGGTATTCCGCGGTGACGAACATGGTGGCGATCACGGCGACCACCATGAGCCCGGCGAAGGCGCCGACGAGCGTGGTCTCGACGGTCTTGCCCGGCGATCCGCGCCCCGGCACCTGCGGTGCGACGTCGCCGCTGCCGGTCAGCGTGTAGGTGCCGCCGCTCTCCTTGTACCCGAGGTCGGAGCCGCCGGCACCGGGTCCGCGGTCGGGGCCGCCGACGAGGTCGCCGGTCCAGGCGCCACCGGTCCGGCCGCGCAGCGCGACCGAGTCGAAGGCGGCGGTTGCCTTGCTGGGGCCGCCGTAGCTCGATCCGCTGAAGGAGCCGCTGGTGACGACATATTCGGGGGAAGTGGTGAACAGCCCCATCTGCACGGTCGCGGGCAGACCGGCCAGGTGGGCGGTGCCGATGGTGGCCCAGTGCGTGCCGTCGGTCGAGTCGTAGCCGGTGAGGGTGTCGCCCGCGCGGGTGAGCCGCAGCCAGCGCGGGGACGACGCGGAGACCGCCCCGGGCGTACCGGCCAGGTCGTGCGTGTAGTCGTACTGCATCCGCACCCCGTGGCCGCCGGTGAGCGCGACCGCCGCGTAGGCGGAACCCTCCTTGGTGCCGTCCTTGACGATGACACCGGCCTTGGTCCAGGGCTGCAGGCCGGCCACCATGCCCGTGCCGGGGCCTGCGCCCACCTGCGCGCGGCCGCCCGGCGCGTACAGGCCGGCGAGCGAGGTGATCCGTACGGTGATGCCGCCGTCGCCGGTCAGCGATCGGTGCACCAGCGTCATGGCGTCGCGGACCTCCTCGCCACCCGGGCCGGTCCGCGGCGTGTGGTCGCAACTGCCGCCGTCGGGGCCGCTGCACGCGATGCTGCTGCCCGCCGCGCCCAGCAGGCCGACGGCGACGGTGACCAGTGCGGCCGCCACCGTGCCGATCACCCAGCCGCGTACGGTACGGAATTTGGTCCACTCGCCGTGCAGCGTGCGCAGGAAGCCGTCGCGGCCGGTGTGCCGCGCGGAGCGGTACGGGGTCGCGGTCGCCGTGCCGGTCACCGGGCGCCTCCCGCGGGGAACTCGACTGCGTCACGGGTCAGTTCCATGTACGCCTCCTCCAATGTCGCCCGGTGCGCGCCGATCTCGGAGAACGGCACCTCGGCCCTGCCGAGCAGGCCCGCGACACGCTGCGAGCCGATTCCGGACACGGTGAGGGTCTCGGGGCCGGTCGCGGCGACGACCGCCCCGGCCTGGGCGAGCACCGTCATCGCCTGGGCGCGGGCGGTGGTGCGCAGCGTGACCCGGTCGCCGGACGCCGCCGCGATCAGGTCGGCGACGCTGGTGTCGGCGATGACCCTGCCGCGGCCGACGACCACCAAGTGGTGCGCGGTGTCCTGCAGTTCGCTCATCAGGTGGCTGGACACCAGCACGGCCCGGCCTTCGGCGGCCAGCGAGCGCAGCAGGCCGCGCATCCAGACGATGCCCTCGGGGTCCATGCCGTTGAAGGGCTCGTCCATGATCAGCACCGGCGGGTCGCCGAGCAGGGCGGCGGCGATGCCGAGCCGCTGGCGCATGCCGAGCGAGAAGCCGCCCGCCTTGCGGCGTGCCGCCGTCGCCAGGCCCGCGGCGTCGACGACCTCGTCGACCCGGCGGGCCGGCAGGCCCTGCGAATGGGCCAGCCACAGCAGGTGGCCGCGGGCGCTGCGGCTCGGCTGCAAGGCGCCGGCGTCCAGCAGCGAGCCGACGTGGCTGAGCGGATTGCGCAGCGCCCGGTAGCGCAGGCCGCCGATCAGGGCGGTGCCCTCGTCGGCGGAGTCGAGGCCGAGTATCACCCGCATCGTGGTGGACTTGCCGGCGCCGTTGGGCCCGACGAACCCGGTGATCCGCCCGGGCGTGACCGTGAAGGTCATCCCGTCCAGCGCCGCGGTGGGCCCGAACCGCTTGCGCAGGCCGGTGACTTCGATGGTTGCTTCCATGCGACGAAGGCTAGGCAGCGGGCGGCGCCGGATCGTCCCGCCGTGGAGCGGTCCTTGCCGTCACCTCCACGGGGGACGGCGGGACCCGGCATCCCCCCTGAGATGTACGGCGGTGTCCCTGGCCAGGAGGACGCGGTGGGCCGCCCTGTGCGGCCACAATGCCGGGGTGAGGCTGATGAACACCGGGTGGGCGCGGGATTTCGCGGCGTCCCCGCACGCTCCCGCGGTGACCACCGCGCTGCTCGCCGCGGCCGCGGTCGCCGAGGCGGCCGTCCGCGCCTCCGTCACGGGGGTGTACGGCCGCTCCCTGACGACCGGCCTGCTCACCGCGACCGTGCTGGCCCTGACCACGACCGTCCCTGCGGCCTTCCTCTCCGCCCGGCCGGCGGCCCTCGCCGTCGCCGCGGCGACCGTTCTGTCCCTCACCACTTTCCGCACCCTCACCGCCGCCGGCGCCCTGGCGCTGGCGCTGAGCCTGCGCCACCTGACGGCGACGCCCCCTCCTGGCGGCGCCCAGAAGGAGCGCGCGGAGCCGCGCGCGCGGCTATGGCGGCGGGGCAGTCCCGGCGCGAGGGCAGGGGCTTCGGCGGGCCCAGCCGCGGCGGACCGCGACCGTGGCATACGGAACCGCGCCGTCCAAGGCGTGGTCCTGGCCCTGCCGTTCACGGCGATCGCGCTGCTCGACCCGCGGCTGTCGGGCGAGGCCCGCGTCTTGGCGGTGCTCGTCGCGTCCGCGGCCCCGACCGCCGCGCTGGCCGGGGCGGCGAGCGCGGCCAGAGCCGAAGCCCGGGTGCACAGCGCGGCCCGAGAGGTCACCGCGCAGAGCCTGCTCGAACACACCGCCCGCGGTGAACGCGCCCGGATAGCCCGGGAGTTGCACGATGTCGTCGCGCACCACATCTCGATGATCGCCGTCCAGGCGGAGACCGCCCGGCTGACCACCCCCGGCATGCCCGCCGCGGGCGCCACCCGGCTCTCGGAGATCGGCGACACCGCCCGCGCGGGCCTGACCGAGATGCGCCGCCTGCTCGGTGTGCTGCGGCAGGACGCCGAGGTGGAGACCCCCGAGCGGCGCCCCCAGCCGGGGCTGCAGCAGCTCAACGACCTGCTCGACGAGGCCAGATGCGCCTCCGGCGCGGGCGTGCGGCTGATCGTGTCCGGCCCTGCCGCCGCGCTCGATCCCGGGGTCGAGCTGGCCGCTTTCCGTATCGTGCAGGAGGCCCTCACCAACGTACGCCGGCATGCCCGCGGCGCCGCCGTCGACGTGGAGCTGCACTACGCCGCCGACGTCCTGCGCCTGCGGGTCCGGGACAACGGTCCCGGACCCGCCCCGGAAGCGCGGGCCGACGGCCACGGTCTGCCCGGCATGCGCGAGCGCGCGGCCGCGGCGGGCGGCACGCTGCGGACCGGCCGGGCGGCCGGCGGCGGTTTCCAGATCGAGGCGTCGCTGCCCGTCGGCGTGCAGGTCGTGGCCCGATGACCACTCCCCCGCCGGTGCGGATCGTCGTCGCCGACGACCACCATGTGGTGCGGACCGGGTTCGCGGCGCTGCTGGACACCCAGCGGGACTTCACCGTCGTCGGCACCGCGTGCGACGGCGCCGAGGCGGTGGCCGCCTGCGGCGACCTGTCCCCCGACATCGTTCTGATGGACGTCCGCATGCCGGTCATGGACGGGATCGAGGCGACCCGGCTGCTCGCCGGGGAGGGGCAGGGCCCACCCCGCGTCCTCATCCTCACCACCTTCGACCTGGACGCCTACGTCTACGACGCGCTGTGCGCGGGGGCGAGCGGCTTCCTGCTCAAGGACGTCACCGCTGAGCGCCTCTTCGATGCGGTCCGCGTCGTCGCCGCGGGCGAGGCGCTGCTCGCACCGGGCGTCACCCGCCGCCTGATCGCCGAATTCACCCGGCTGCGGCCGTCCCCCGGGGATCTCGCCGCCCCCGCCACCGAGTTGGCGGCCCTCACCCCCCGCGAGACGGAGGTCCTCCGGCTGGTCGCCGAGGGCCTCTCCAACGGAGAGCTGGCCGCCCGCCTCACCGTCACGGAGGAGACGGTGAAGACGCACGTCAGCAGAATCCTGTCCAAACTCGGCCTGCGCGACCGCACGCAGGCCGTGGTAACGGCCTACGAGACCGGCCTCGTCACCCCTTCCCGCGCCACCCCGCGCCCGTAAGAGCCCTTCGCAGAGGAGGCACCCCGTATGGCCGTGAGACCGCACCGCGCGGACACTTCGCAGACCGGGCACGTGCCCATCCCCCACCTCAGTGGCCGCCTCCCTACTACCGTCGGCGGCTGCGCATTCCGCCCACAGGACTTTCCCTACCCCTTCGCGGCAGCTCACTCCCCAGCGGCCGCCGGACAGGGCGTCCACAAGCACCAGGCCACGTCCCGACTCGGCGTCCGCAGACAACCGCCGAAGCTCCGGCTTGTCCTCGTTGGCGTCGTACACTTCGATGCGCAGAGCACCGCCCGGTAGGTGCTCGAAATGACGAGCCGGGGTGGCGACGCCCGTAGCCTCCGGCTGCTTCAGCGCCTTCGCGCTCGCCTCGGCGCGGTCGGGAAGGTTCCCGGCCCACGCCCGAGTGAAGGTCGGGTTCGAAGTCGTCGGCCAGGCGCGACATGAACGAGTCCGCGCGTTCGGTGCTCAGGTAACAGGGCTGACCACCCTCACCCGCCCACGGCAACAGGCGCATTCCCATCAGGCCACCGCCCCGACGTGCGAAGGGGCCGGCTGGAAAGTGATCCTTAACTCCCCGAACCGAAGTCCGATGAAATCGCGCATGCTTGGCGCTCCAGTCCGGCGTTGAGCCACGCCCCCGGACCGACAGCACGGTCGCGGGGGTCTACCGCCGCTCACGCTAGGAGCGCCCGTCTGAGCGTCACAGTGACGAACCGTCCTACCTTTTCGATCTCGCTCCGCATCCTCAAGTCGCCCCTGCTTGGCGAAGACCCACGACAGCGTAGAGGCAGCCAGCGTCTCAAGGTCCGGGTCGTCGCAGCACCTGATGGCCGCCCACGAACGTTCCATCGCCGTGAACGCCGCGTCCTCCTTGCCCAGCGGCGACACCGCCTGTCGCAACGCGAGCACCGAGGGCAGCTCGGACGCCACCGCGTGCGAACCCTCGAACGTCGAGGGCTGGCCGACAAGAAGCGACGGCTCGGTGTCCAACGCCCTGGCCAGAGCATTGACCGTGGTCAGCCGGAGTTCCCAACGGTCACCACAACCCGAACCGATGGCTCAACAGCCCGCGGCAGCAGCTCGCAGGGGCTACGCCGCCCCGAGCAGCCCCCACGTGTACGAGTCGATGGCCTCTTCCGGCGCGAGCCGGGAGAGTTCAGTGCCGTCGGGGCCCAAGGCGACGATGACGGGGCGGCGGGCGGACGGGGTGGTGGGTGGGGAGGTCCAGGCCAGCAGCATGGTGCCGTGCTCCGGCACGGGGACGCGGCGCTCGCCGACCAGGAGGCACTCTGCTTCCGCCGCGACCTGCAGCTGCGTCGTGCCGACCCAGGGCGCCTCGTGGTGCGGGAGGCCGGGGCGCGCGGCCATGTGCGCCTGGCTGCGCAGGCCGTGGCTGGTCACGACCTCGATGACGCCGACCTGCCCGGCCTGGCCCACCGCCCGCCGCGGGTCCTGTGTGGCGCTGTCCGCGCCGCCGCCCGCTGATTCCTGCCACGTCCCGGCGACGCGCTCGACGCCCGCGGTGAAGGTCTCGGCCCGCGCCGAACCGGGGCGCCACACGAGCTGGACCGCGCCGACCCCGGCGTCCTGGTCGAGGTCGTGGGCCACGACCGCGGCCACCCGGCGCGGCAGCCACGGCGGCTGCGGGTCGAGCCCGGCAACCAGACGCCGTACGACGGGCGGCAGCAGGCGGTCGGAGCGCCGCTGACTGCGGATCAGTTCACGGCGGTGCGCGGCGGTGGGCATGCCTTCCACGCTACCGCGACCCCGCGCAGCACGGCGTCCGATTTCCGCCAGCAGGGCTGCCCGCGGCGAGGCATTGTCGAGGGTGAGACAGTACGTCGTACGAAGGAGAGCACCGTGACCGTCCACACCACGATCGACAGCCCGATCGGTCCGCTCCTGCTGGTCGGCGAGAAGTCCGCGGCGCCCGGCGGACCCACCGCGCTGGCCTGGCTGACGATGGCCGGGCAGAAGAACGCGCCCGCGATCGGCGCGGACTGGGTGCACGATCCCGCTGCCTTCAGCGAGATCACCCGGCAGCTCGACGCCTACTTCGCCGGTGTGCTGACCCGCTTCGACATCCCGTTCGCCGACAGCGGCACCGGCTCGGAATTCCGGCAGCGGATCTGGGACGCGCTGGAGGCCGTGCCCTACGGGACGATCACGACGTACGGCGAGATCGCCCGCAGGGTCGGCGTGTCGCGGGCCGAGGTCCGCGCGCTGGGCGCGGCGATCGGCGCGAACCCGGTGTCGATCGTCAGGCCCTGCCACCGGGTGATCGGCTCCGACGGATCACTCAAGGGATACGCCGGCGGCCTGGAGCGCAAGCGCGAGCTGCTGACCCTGGAGGGCGCGCTCCAGCCGATGCTCGGCTGACCTGGACAGGGCCGGACCGGTCCCCGCGTGGCCGGCTCGGGAAGGCGGCGCGGCGTCAGGACACCCGCTGGACCGCGACGACGGCCACGTCGTCGCCGAGCCGGCGCCCCACGTGCTGGAGCAGGTCCGCGGTGAGCACCTCGATCAGCTCGTCCGGCGGCAGGCCGGACCATCCGGTGAGCCGGTCGGTGAGCGGGTAGAAGTCGCCGCGGCTGTCGCGGGCCTCGATGACCCCGTCGGTGTAGAGCAGCAGAACGTCGCCGACCGTGAGGTCGTAGCGGTCGACGTACTGGGCTTCGGGGGTGAGGTCGCCGAGGCCGAGCGGGATGGCCGGCCGCCTGGCGTCGAGCGGGCGCACCTTCTCGTGGTGCAGCAGGATGGGCGAGGGGTGGCCGCAGTTCACGACCGCGAGGGCGTCGCCGCCCGCAGCGATGTCCACCATGACGGCGGTCACGAAGCGCTCCAGGAAGGCGGGGTCGCCGGACGGGGCGGGGGCGGCTTCGACATCGGCGTGGGCGGGCTGCGGCGGCGGGGCGTCGGCGAGGTCGGTCAGGTCCTCGCGCAGGCTGCGGTCGAGGTAGCCGGGCAGCGCGGGCAGCGAGGTGCGCCGGCGGGCGGCGCGGCGGAAGGCGGCGAGCAGCATGCTGGCGACCTCGACCGCGGCCAGGCCCTTGCCCTGGACGTCGCCGACCAGCACCCGGACCCGGCCGTCGCCGAGGTCGGCGGTGGCGTAGAGGTCGCCGCCGATGGCCGCCTCCTGGTCGGCGGCCATGTAGGTCGAGGCGATGGCGAACCGGCCGAGCCGCTTGGGCAGCGGGCGCAGCAGTGCCCGCTGGGTCACGCCCGCGACCCAGCGGGCCTGGGCGAGTTCGCTCTCACCTCTCCCGCGGACCCGGGCCGCGGTCACGGAGGCGGCGCCGATCAGCACGGCGGTGGCCATCATGACCTGGAAGTTGGCGGTGCCCAACTGGTGGTTGCCGTCGGCGGCGAGCACCAGGCAGGGGATGGTGGCCAGGGCGACGACGAGGACGGCGCCCGGTCCGAGGAAGACCGCGGACAGCGCGGGCACCGCCAGCATCAGTCCGCCGATGCGGATGGCGGGTCCCGAGGCGTCGTCGATGACCACCAGCAGCGCAAGGAGGACCAGCAGGGCCGCGAGCCGGGCCGGCGGTGAGCGCACGAGCCGCGGCAGGCGCGGCCCGTCCGCGGTGCCGCTCGGTGCCATACGTCAAAACTACCGCCGCGGGCCGCGCGGCACCTTTCCGCGGCGCCTGACCCGCCGCCCGCGTGCGGCGCGGGTCTCCACGGCGGGGCGGGTCACGACGGCGGCGCGGTGCTCCGCCTGATCACCAGGCTGGTGGCGAGTTCCATCCGGGTGGTGGACGTGGTGGCCGGCGCGGCCCGCAGCCGCAGGATCATCCGGCAGGCCTCCTCCGCCATCCTGCGCAGCGGCTGCCGCACGGTGGTCAGCGCGGGGCGGGACCACTGGGCGACGGCCACGTCGTCGTAGCCGACCACCGACAGGTCGGCGGGGGTGCGCAGGCCGTGCGCGCCGGCCGCTTCGAGGACCCCGATGGCCTGCAGGTCGCTGCCCGCGAAGATGGCGGTGGGGCGGTCGGGGCCGCCCAGCATCCGCATCGCCTGCTCGTAGCCGCCCTCGACGTGGAAGTCGCCGAAGGCGATCAGCGCGGGGTCGATGTCGATGCCGGCGGTCGTCATCGCGGAGCGGAAGCCGTCGAGCCGGGCCAGCGAGCACATCATGTCCTCGGGGCCGGTGATGATCCCGACGCGGCGGTGGCCGAGTTCGATCAGATGGCGGGTCGCGGCGAGGCCGCCGGACCAGTTCGCGGAGCCGACCGAGGGCACGTCGGTCTCCGGGTCGCCGGCCGGATCGATGATCACGAACGGGATGGACCGGGACCGCAGCTGCTGCTTGAACTCGTGCGGCAGCGCGGAGAAGACCAGGACGACGCCGAGCGGCCGGCGCCGGAGCACCCCTTCGATCCACTCGGTGCCGGGCGAGTGGCGGGTACCGCTCTCGGTGAGCACCACGCTGGCGCCGATCTCCTTGGCGACCTTCTCGACGCCGAGGATCAGCTCCATCGCCCAGATGGCGTCCAGCTCGTGGAAGACGATCTCGATCAGCGGCGCCTCGGGCGCGCCGCGGGAGGTCCGCCGGTAGCCGTGCAGCTCCAGGAGTCGTTCCACCTTCAACCTTGTGAGGGCGGAGACATCCTGACGGCCATTCAGCACCTTCGAAACTGTCGAGATCGAGACCCCGGCAGTTTCGGCGACCTGGGCGAGCGTGACCCGGCTCTCCTCCACCTCTTCATCCATAAGAGCGCAGCGTACGGCACATCTGCGCGTAACGCTTTGATAACCCGGACCCCGAGGGTTGACCCTTTCGTAGCGGCACCTTAGCGTCACACCGCGCAGCAATTTTCGGCGACGGTGCCGAAATATTTCGAAAGGCTGGACGATGAAGAAGAGATGGCTTCCCCGTGCCGTGGCCGGCAGCGTCGTGCTCACCCTCGGGCTGACACTGGCCGCGTGCGGCGGCAGCAGCTCGGGCAGCAGCAGCTCTGGCAGCTTCAAGGTTCTCGTATACGGCGACGCGAGCAACAAGGTCGAGAAGCAGATCATCGACACGTTCAACAAGACGTCGAAGGTCAAGGCGGTCCTCCAGACCATCCCTGGTGCGGACTACCAGCAGAAGCTGCAGACGATCATCAACACCAAGCAGGCTCCTGACGTCTTCTTCAACTGGGGCGGCGGCAGCATCGCGCCCTTCGTCAAGGCGGGCCTCCTCCTCCCGCTCGACGACATGGTCGCCAAGGACCCGGGCCTGAAGTCCAACTTCCTGCCGTCGGTCTTCAACAGCGCGGTCGTGGACGGCAAGGCCTACGGCGTACCGATGCGCGGCACCCAGCCGGTCCTGCTGTTCAACAACAAGAAGGTGCTGTCCGACGCGGGCCTGACCGAGCCCAAGACCTGGGACGACCTGCTCAACGCGGTCAAGGTCCTCAAGGCCAAGCACATCACCCCGATCGCGCTCGGCGGCGGCGACCAGTGGCCGACGCTGATGTGGTACGAGTACATGTACGACCGCATCGCGGGCCCGGGCCTGTTCGAGAAGGCCATGGGCGGCGACAAGTCCGCCTGGGACAGCGCCGACAGCCGCGCCGCGCTGGCGAAGCTCAAGGAACTGATCGACGCCGGCGCCTTCGGCAGCAACTACGACTCCGTCAAGTACACCGACGGCGGTTCGGTCGCGCTGGTCGCGCAGGGCAAGGCCGGCTTCGAGCTGATGGGCTCCTGGTACTACTCGCAGCAGCAGCAGGACAACCCGGACTTCGCCAAGGCCGGCCTGGGCTACAGCTCCTTCCCGACCGTCAGCGGCGGCAAGGGCGACGCGACCGACATCGTCGGCAACACGAACAATTTCTACTCGGTGCTGAAGAAGACCAAGTACCCGGACGCCGTCGCGCAGTTCCTGAAGCTGCAGTACAGCGACGAGTTCGTGAAGGCCCAGATGGCGATAGGCAACCTGCCGACCACCACCAACACGGTGAACTTCCTGAGCACCGCGGCCATCCCGGACTACTCGAAGTTCCAGTACGACCTGGTCAAGGCCGCGCCCTCGTTCCAGCTCTCGTGGGACCAGGCCTACCCGCAGACGGCCAGCGAGGCCATGCACACCGCGGTGCAGCAGTTCTTCGACGGCAAGCTCGACGCCGACGGCTTCATCAAGGCCATGCAGGCCCTGCCCACATCCTGAACCGGGATCCCCACATGACCACCTCTGCTGAACCCAGGGTGGCAAGGCGCCGGTCCATACGCCGGTCCGGCGCCGCCGTGGCCCGCCCAGGCTTTGCCTGGGCGGCGCCCGCCACCTTGTTCTTCCTGCTTTTCGCCGTCGTCCCGCTGGTCCTGGTCGCGGTGCTCTCCTTCACCAACTGGGACGGTCTGGGCTCGCCCCAGTACGCCGGCCTGGACAACTGGAAAGCGCTGATCCACGACCACGTCATGATCCAGAGCCTGTGGCTCAGCGTCCTGATCACGGTGCTCGGTGTCGTCGTGCAGACCCCGCTGAGCATCCTGCTGGGCGTGTGGGCGGCCGGCAAACCGCGCAACCGGGCGATCCTGTCCGCGATCTACTTCATACCGCTGCTGCTCTCGGCGACCGCGATATCCATCCTGTGGCGGGCGCTGCTCGACCCGAACTTCGGTGTTCCCTCGCAGGCCAAGTGGCTGTTCGGCGACGGCAACCTGTTCGGTCACCAGACCAGTGCCATCGGGGTGCTGGTCTTCGTCGGCGCGTGGCAGTACACCCCGTTCCACACGCTGATCTACCAGGGCGCCACCCGCGCGATCCCGCCGGTGCTCTACCAGGCCGCGGAGATCGACGGCGCCGGTCGTATACGGCAGTTCTTCTCCATCACGCTGCCGCAGCTGCGTACGACGATGATCACCTCGATGATCCTGATGGTCGTCGGCGGTCTCACGACCTTCGACACGGTGCTGATCCTGACCCAGGGCGGCCCCGGTACGGACACCACGATCAGCGCTTACTACATGTACCAGCAGGCGTTCAAGAGCTTCGACTTCGGCGGCGGTTCCGCCATCGCCCTGGTCCTGGTGGTCATCGCCACGATCATCTCGCTCATCGTCGTCAAGGTCTCCGGCTACGACAAGATGCGCAGTTCGACGGAAGGCCTGTGATGAAGCGCCGTCCCAATTATCTCGCCGGGCTCGGCTCGCTCGTCTGGCTGTTCCTGATCGGCCTGCCGCTGTACGTGATGCTCGCGGCCACCCTGCAGGACCGCTCCGACTACTCGTCGAACGGGCCGCTGGCCTTCCCCAAGCACCTCACGCTGCACAACTACACGCAGGACTTCTCCAACGGCTTCGGCCACTTCTTCCTGAACACCCTGGTGGTGACCATCGCCGTGGTCGCGATCGTGCTGCTGGTGGTGCCTCCGCTGGCGTACGCGATCGTGCGCAGCCAGGGCCGGATCACCACCGGGGTCTTCAGGCTGTTCCTGCTGGGCCTGGCGATCCCCGCCCAGGCGGTGATCGTGCCGATGTTCTACGTCATCAGCAAGGCCGGCCTGTACGACAACCTGATCGGCGTCATCCTGCCGACCGCGGCCTTCTCGCTGCCGGTGTGCGCGCTGATCCTCACCGGCGTGATGCGCGAGATCAGCCCGGAGCTGTACGAGGCCATGGCCATGGACGGCGCGACGCCGTGGCGGGTGTTCTTCCAGCTGGTGGTCCCGCTGTCCAAGAGCGGACTGTCCACGATCGTGGTCTTCTCCGCCCTCCAGGCGTGGAACGGCTTCCTCTTCCCGCTGGTCCTGACCCAGTCCGACTCGTCGAAGGTCATCACCCTCGGCCTCTTCAACTTCCAGACCGAGCACGGCATCGACATCCCCGGCCTGCTGGCCGCGGTCGTGCTGTCGATGCTGCCCATCTTCATCGTCTACCTGTTCGCCCGCCGTGCCCTGGTCCAGGGACTCATGGGCGTCGGAGGAAAGTGACCGGCACCGTGGCCGAAGAGAACAAGTCCGCTACTCCCCCATGGAGGAACACCTCCCTCGCCCCGGAAGACCGGGCCGACGCGCTGATCGCCGCGATGACCCTGCCGGAAAAGGTCGCGCAGCTGTTCGGCATATGGGTGGGTGCGTCCGACGAAGGCGGCGAGGTCGCCCCGTACCAGCACGAGATGGAGGAACCGGTCACCCTTGAGAGCCTGCTGCCGCAGGGTCTCGGCCAGCTGACCAGGTCGTACGGCACCGCTCCCGTCGACCCGGCGCTCGGCGCGCTGTCACTGCTGCGCACCCAGCGCCGCATCGCCGCGGCGAACCGTTTCGGCATTCCGGCCGTCGCGCACGAGGAGTGCCTGGCCGGCTTCGCGACCTGGGGTGCCACCGCCTACCCCGTGCCGCTGTCGTGGGGCGCCAGCTTCGACCCGGAGCTGGTCCGCACCATGGCGGCCCGGATCGGGCGCGACATGCGCGCGGTCGGCGTGCACCAGGGCCTGGCCCCCGTGCTCGACGTGGTGCGCGACGCCCGCTGGGGACGGGTCGAGGAGACCATCGGCGAGGACCCGTATCTCATCGGCACGGTCGGCACCGCCTACGTCCAGGGCCTGGAGTCCGCCGGGATCGTGGCGACGCTCAAGCACTTCGTGGGCTACTCCGCCTCCCGCGCGGGCCGCAACCTCGCGCCGGTCGGCATGGGCACCAGGGAGCGCGCCGACGTGATGCTGGCGCCGTTCGAGATGGCGCTGCGCGAGAGCGGCGTCCGCTCGGTCATGCACGCCTACACCGACACCGACGGCGTTCCCTCCGCCGCCGACGAGGAACTGCTGACCGGGCTGCTGCGCGACACCTGGGGCTTCACCGGGACGGTCGTCGCCGACTACTTCGGCGTCGCCTTCCTCAAGACGCTGCACGGCGTGGCCGGCACCCTCGGCGAGGCGGCCGGCGCCGCGCTCGCCGCCGGCGTCGACATCGAGCTGCCCACCGTCAAGGCGTTCGGCGAGCCGCTGCTCAAGGCGCTGGCCGACGGGCAGGTCCCCGAGGCCCACATCGACCGCGCGCTGCGGCGCGTGCTGGTCCAGAAGGTGCAGCTCGGGCTGCTCGACCCGGACTGGGACCCGGTGCCCGACGCGCTGGCCGGCGCCGACCTCGACGACACCGCCGCGCTGCGCGGCCTGGTGGACCTCGACCCGGCGCAGAACCGGGCCATCGCCCGGCAGATCGCCGAGCGCAGCGTCGTGCTGCTGCGCAACGACGGCACCCTGCCGCTCGCGGGCCCGGCCAGGATCGCGGTCATCGGCCCCAACGCCGAGGTGCCCACCGCGGTGCTCGGCTGCTACTCCTTCCCCGTGCACGTCGGGGGGCAGCACCCCCAGATGCCGCTCGGCATCGAGCTGCCCACGCTGCGCGAGGCGCTGGCCGCCGAATTCCCCGGCAGCGAGATCGTCACCGCCGCGGGCTGCGGCATCGACACCGACGGCACCGAGGGCTTCGCGGAGGCGGTACGGCTGGCCGCGGGAGCGGACATCGTTGTCCTCGCGCTCGGTGACCGCGCCGGCCTCTTCGGCCGCGGCACCAGCGGTGAGGGCTGCGACGCCGAGTCGCTGGCCCTGCCGGGAGTCCAGCAGCAGCTGCTCGACACGCTGCTCGACGCCGGCACCCCGGTCGTCGTCACCCTGCTCGCCGGGCGTCCCTACGTGCTCGGCCGGGCGGTGACCGAGGCCGCGGCGATCGTGCAGACGTTCTTCCCCGGCGAGGAGGGCACCGGCGCCGTCGCCGGTGTGCTGTCCGGGCGGGTCGCGCCGTCGGGACGGCTGCCGGTCAGCATCCCGCGGCAGGCCGGCACCCAGCCGACCACGTATCTGGCCTCGAAGCTCGGCCAGTCCAGCGAGTCGTCGAACATCGACCCGACGCCGGCCTTCGGCTTCGGCCACGGTCTGACGTACACCACCTTCCAGTGGACCGACCTGGACGTGCCGGACCTGGAGGCCGGCACGGACGGCGAGATACGTCTCGCGTTCACCGTCCGCAACACCGGTACACGGGCGGGCACCGAACTGGTGCAGCTGTACCTGCACGACCCGGTCGCCTCCGTGGTGCAGCCGGTGCAGCGCCTCATCGGCTACCGGCGGGTGGACCTGGCAGCCGGGCAGTCCGCCCGGGTCGAGGTCACCGTGCCGGCCGACCTGGCGTCCTTCACCGGTCGCGCCGGGCAGCGCGTCGTGGAGCCCGGCGAGCTGGAGCTGCGGCTCGGCGCGTCGTCCACGGACCTGCGGCTGACGGTCATCGCCACGCTGAGCGGGCAGGTGCGGGAGCTGGACCACACCCGCCGGCTGCACGCGACGTTCAGCACGACGGCGGAGCCGCTGCCGGTGGCATGACCTCGGCTGGGGTGGGCGGGCCGCCCGCCACACCTCCCCGGAAAGCGGCGACGGCCGCCGGTGACCACCGGCGGCCGTCGCCGCTTCGCGCGTACCGCCGCACGGGTCAGTCCAGGCTGAGCACCTGGCACAGTACGGCGCTCAGCTCGGCCGCCGGCTCCGTGCAGCCGGTGGTGGCGCGCCAGGCGACGAAGCCGTCGGGACGTACCAGCAGGGCGCCGTCCGGGCCGGTGCCGTGCACCGCGGCCCAGTCCGCGCCGGGCTCGGTCACCAGGTCGGCGTCCTTGCCCGTCCCGACCCGGTAGCGGTCCAGCGGCACGCCGAGTTCGGCGGCGACGCGGGCCGCGGCGCCGTGCCACGCCTCACCGGCCGCGCTGCCGGCGCCGGTGAGCAGCACCGGCACCCGCTCGTACAGGTCGAGCGTGGAGACCCGCTCGCCGGCGCGGTCGACCCACAGGTGCGGCGCCCGCGTGCCGGGCTCGCCCAGCCACAGCCGCGGCCCGCCGCCCGCGCCCGCGGGCTTGCCCCCCGGCGCGCCGCCCTTGCCTCCGGACGCGGTCGGGACGGCCGGCCCGCCCGGCGGCCGGTCGGCCGGAGTGGTCGTGGGGTCGCCGGGAACCGTCGGGACGACGGGACCGCCCGTGCCGCCGGGGCCGGGCGGCGGGGAGGGCGGGCCCTCCGGGACGACCGGGCGCCGCGGGTCGACGCCGATGACGGCGCCGGCCGGGTAGCGGTAGCCGAGTGCCACGGTCAGCACGCCGCTCTGCCGGTTGCCGCCGAGCGGGGCGGCGTCGTAGCCGGGGTGGCTGTGCTCGGCCGAGCGCTGGGAGGCGCGGGCGCTGGTGGCCACCGCGACCGGGCGGCGCTCGGCGCCGTAGGTCTCCAGCAGGCCGGGTCCCGCCCAGCCGCCGAGGACCGCGGCGAGCTTCCAGGCCAGGTTGTGGGCGTCCTGGATACCGGTGTTGGAGCCGAAGGCGCCGGTCGGCGACATCTCGTGGGCGGCGTCGCCCGCGAGCAGTACCCGGCCCTTCGAGTAGTGCTCGGCCACCCGTTCTGCGGCGTGCCACGGGGCCTTCCCGGTGATCTCGACCTCCAGGCCCGGCACCCCGACCGCGGTGCGGATGTGCGCGGCGCACCGCTCGTCGGTGAAAGCCTCGAGGGGCTCGCCGCGTTCGGGGTGCCAGGGCAGGTGGAAGACCCATTCGGCCTCGTTGTCCACCGGCAGCAGCGCCCCGTCCGCGTCCGGGTTGGTCAGGTAGCAGGCGATGAAGTGGCGGTCGCCGACGGCTTCGGCGAGCCGCTTGGCGCGGAAGGTGACGCTGACGTTGTGGAACAGCTCGCCGGCGCCGGTCTGGCCGATGCCCAGGCGCTCGCGCACCGGGCTGCGCGGCCCGTCGGCGGCGACCAGGTAGTCGGCGCGTACGGTACGGGTCTCGCCGGTTTCGCGGTGCAGTACCTGCGCGGTCACGCCGTCGGCGTCCTGCTCGAAGGACCGCAGTTCGACGCCGAAGCGGATGTCGGCGCCCAGCGCGCGGGCCTCCTTGAGCAGCACCGGCTCCAGGTCGTTCTGGCTGCACAGGCACCAGCCGGACGGGCTGAAGGCGGCCAGGCCGCCGCCCGGGTCGATCTCCCGGAAGAGCCACTGCTGGTTGTCGCCGGTCAGCGACTCGGCCTGCAGGATGCCGTGGTTGCGGGACAGGACGGACGCGGCCGCGCGGATCGCCGGCTCCACGCCGGCGGTCCTGTACAGCTCCATCGTGCGCACGTTGTTTCCACGGCCGCGCGGGTGGTGCGAGGTCGCGGCGTGCTTCTCGACCAGCAGGTGGTCCACGCCGAGCCGGCCGAGGAAGAGTGAGGTCGACAGTCCCACCAGGGACCCGCCGGTGATGAGGACCGGTACACGGTCGTCGGACGTCGGTTGCATCTGTTGCTCCAGCCTGTACGGGCACGCGGGGCGCGGCGGCGGTCGGCCGCCGGTGCGGCTGGGGCCTGCCGTCGGATGCGACACGGCCCAGGGGCCCGGCACGCCGTCGTCCGGTCCCGCCTTCTCCTTGCCCGGTCGGGGCCGCGCGGCGGTGTCCTGGCGGCGCATTCGCCCGCATGGACCGCAATTCTCGCGGCGTTGGTGGGATCGAAGCACGATCAGAGCGCAGGGCCCCGGAAACGCACACCGGTGCGGATCGGGTGGCTTTCGCGTCCGCCGGCCGCGGCAGCGCGGGCGGCTGGTGCTCACACCTCGCGGAACGCAGATCGCACACCGCACATCGCACATCGGCAGTCGAAGGAGAAGTGGAAGATGACGACCCTGTCCGAAGAGCCGGGGACGGCGGGCACCGCGGCGGGCGCACAGGACACCGAGTGCGCTCGGCTTCGCGTGGTCCTGCTGCTCGACATCCAGAAGGGCGCGCAGGAGCGCTTCCTCGACGCGTACGAGCTGCTGCGCAGCCAGGTCGCCTCGGTGCCCGGGCACGTCAGCGACCAGCTGTGCCAGTCCATCGAGGACCCCTCGCAGTGGCTGATCACCAGCGAGTGGGAAAGCTCCGAGCCGTTCCTGGCGTGGGTGGACAGCCCCGAGCACCGCGAGATGGTCAAGCCGATGCACTCATGCGTCAACGACACCCGCTCGCTGCGGTTCGACATCCTGCGCGAGACGTCGGTGGCAGGGCACACCGGGCACCGGGCACCGCGTCCGGAGCGGGCCGGCGACGGCCGCATCCGGCACGCGATCACCTTCACCGTCCGGCCGGGCAGCGAGGAGAAGGTCGCCAAGCTGCTGGCCGACTACGCCTCGCCGTCGGCGCGGGTCGACTCGGCCACCCGGCTGTGCAGGACGACGCTGTTCATGCACGGCAACCGGGTGGTCCGCGCGGTCGAGGTCAGCGGGAACCTCGTGGCGGCGCTGCGGCACGTGGCGCAGCAGCCCGAGGTGCAGGCGGTCGAGGAGGCCATCAACCCGTACCTGGAGGAGGAGCGCGACCTGACCGACCCGGAGGCCGCCAGGGCGTTCTTCACCCGTGCCGGGCTGCCCGCGGTGCACGAGGCGGTGGCCGAGGCCGACCGCACCGGCAAGGTGCGCAGGTACGCGCTGCACTACCCGGTACGCGGCGGCAGCGGCGCCGCTGCGGCCCGGGTGCTCGCCAGGTCCGACGAGCTGGCCGCGGCCGACCCGACGGGCTCGCTGGTGCGCAGCACGGTCTTCCAGCGCGACGACATCGTCGTGCGGGTGATCGACCTGGCCGCGGCCGCCGACAAGGACCTGGCGCTGACCACCGGCACCGCCGACGGCGACCTGGCCGCGGAGCTGGGCCGGCTGCTCGAACTGCCGGGCGGCGTCCGCGACCTGGGTGACGAACGGGGCCGCAGGGAACTGCTCGCGCACCTGGAGATGACCCTGGTCACCGACCGCCACGCACAGGACTCGTGACCCTCGTTCCGCTTTCCCGCAGCGCGGGCCGGCCGCCACTCCCCAGCGGCCGGAGTGACTTCATCTGGAGGCACCCGTCATGACCGCTCAGCCCCCCCGGATCGTGCACGTCGACGATGTCGAGCCCAACCGGCGCCGCGGTGGTGATCTGCGCGCCATGCTCACCCCGACCGTCAGCGGATCGACCAGCGGCTTCATGGGTGTGGCGATCGTGCGGCGCGGTGAACGCATCGCCGAGCACTACCACCCCTACTCCGAGGAGTTCGTCTTCGTGGTCAGCGGCGACCTCGAAGTCGACCTCGACGGCACGCCCTACGCCCTGAGCGCCGACCACGGGCTGCTCATCCCCAAGGACGTACGCCACCGCTTCCGCAACGTCGGTGACAGCGAGGCCCGGATGGTCTTCCACCTCGGCCCGCTCGCGCCGCGCCCGGAACTGGGCCACGTCGACACCGAGGACGCGGCGGGCAACCCGCTGGTCGCCGACGGTGCCCGGCCCAGCGCGGCACGGCCGCCGGAAGCGGCGGGGGCGGTCTCGTGACCCGGCGGGTGGCGGTGACCGGGGTCGGCGTCGTCGCCCCCGGCGGGGTGGGCGTGCCCGCGTTCTGGGACCTGCTCACCGCCGGACGGACGGCGACCCGGGCCATCACCCGCTTCGACGCCGCCGGCTTCCGGTCCCGAATAGCCGCTGAGTGCGACTTCGACCCGGCCGCCTGCGGCCTGGACGCCCGGCAACTGGCCCGCGCCGACCGCTACGTGCAGTTCGCGATGGCGGCGACCGACGAGGCGCTGCACGACTCCGGTCTCGACCCGCGGGCCGAGGACCCCTGGCGGATCGGGGTGTCGCTGGGCACCGCGGTCGGCGGCACCACCCGGCTCGAACAGGACTACGCCCTGGTCAGCGCCGGCGGCGACCGGTGGGACGTGGACCACAGGCCGGCGCTGCCGCACCTGCACCGGGCGTTCACGCCCAGCGCGCTGTCCGCGGAGGTCGCCGAGCAGGTCGGCGCGCACGGCCCGGTCCAGACGGTCTCCACCGGCTGCACCTCGGGTCTTGACGCGGTCGGCTACGCCTTCCAGAGCATCGAGGAGGGCCGCGCCGACATCTGCATAGCCGGCGCGTCGGACTCGCCGATCTCGCCGATCACGGTGGCCTGCTTCGACGCCATCAAGGCGACCTCGCCGAACAACGACGACCCTGAGCACGCCTCCCGCCCCTTCGACGCCAACCGGGACGGCTTCGTCCTCGGCGAGGGCGGCGCGGTGCTGGTCCTGGAGGAGCTGGAGCACGCCAGGGCCCGCGGCGCCCGGGTGTACTGCGAGGTCAGGGGCTACGCCTCGTTCGGCAACGCCCACCACATGACCGGGCTGACCCGTGAGGGTCTGGAGATGTCACGGGCCATCGACCGTGCACTGGCGCACGGCAGGATCGACCGCACCGCCGTGGACTACGTCAACGCCCACGGCTCGGGCACCAAGCAGAACGACCGGCACGAGACCGCGGCCGTCAAGCGGTCGCTGGGCGAGCATGCCCGCAGGACCCCGATGAGTTCGATCAAGTCCATGGTCGGGCACTCCCTGGGTGCGATCGGCGCCATCGAACTGGCCGCCTGCGCACTGGCGATGGAGCACGGTGTGGTGCCTCCGACCGCCAACTACGAGACCCCCGACCCCGAGTGCGACCTCGACTACGTGCCGAGGACCGCACGCGAGCTGCCGTTGCGGACCGTGCTGTCCGTCGGCAGCGGCTTCGGCGGCTTCCAGTCCGCCGTGGTCCTCAACCGGGAGGAGCCGAGCCGATGACCGCGAAGCGGAACAGGCAGGACGAGCAGCGCCGTGCGGTGATCACCGGGCTGGGAGTGATCGCGCCCACCGGGATCGGCGCGGACGCGTACTGGAAGGCGACCAAGGAGGGCGTCAGCGCGCTCGGACCGGTCACCAGGGAGGGCTGCGGCGACCTGCCGCTGGCCGTCGCCGGCGAGGTGCACGGATTCGACCCGTCGACGCTGGTCGAGGAGCGATTCCTGGTGCAGACCGACCGCTTCAGCCACTTCGCGATGGCCGCCGCCGACATGGCGCTGAGCGACGCGGCCCTGGACGCCGCCGGCGCCGGCGAGTTCGCCATCGGCGTGGTCACCGCGGCGGGTTCCGGCGGCGGCGAGTTCGGCCAGCGCGAGCTGCAGCAACTGTGGGGCCGCGGGCCGCGGTTCGTCGGGCCCTACCAGTCCATCGCGTGGTTCTACGCGGCGAGCACCGGACAGATATCCATCCGCGGCGGCTTCAAGGGCCCGTGCGGGGTGGTCGCCGGCGACGAGGCCGGCGGTCTCGACGCCTTCGCGCACGCGGCCCGCAGCATCCGCGGCGGCACCGACGCGATGGTGCTCGGTGCCACCGAGGCGCCGCTCGCGCCGTACTCGATCGTCTGCCAGCTGGGCTATCCGGAGCTGAGCACGGTCCGCGACCCGCAGCAGGCGTATCTGCCCTTCACCGACCGCGCCTGCGGCTTCGTGCCCGCCGAGGGCGGCGCGATGTTCGTGGCCGAGGAGGAGACGGCGGCCCGCGAACGCGGTGTCGCCGCCCGGGCGGTGATCGCCGGGCATGCGGCGACCTTCACCGGCTCCGGCGACTGGGCCGCCTCGCGGGAAGGCCTGGCGCACGCGATCCGCGGCGCGCTGGACGAGGCGGGGCTCGCGCCGGAGGAGGTCGACGTCGTCTTCGCCGACGCGCTCGGCGTGCCCGCGGCCGACCACGCCGAGGCGCTGGCGCTGGCCGACGTGCTCGGCCGGCACGCGGCCCGGGTCCCGGTGACCGCCCCCAAGACCGGTACCGGGCGCGCCTACTGCGGTGCCTCGGCGCTGGACAGCGCCTGCGCGGTGCTGTCCATGGAGCACGGCGTCGTGCCGCCCACCCCGAACGTCACGGACATGACCGACGGCCTCGACCTGGTCACCGGCCATGCCAGGCAGGCCGATCTGCGCACCGCCCTGGTGCTCAGCCGCGGGCTGCTCGGCTCGAACTCGGCACTGGTGCTGAGGCACGGCGCCGACGCCCGTCCCTGACCCCCGACCGCACGTCCCCACCCCCGCACCACTCCCCCTCCTCGTAAGGAGCCGCTCATGCACACCGAACTCACCTACGCGGAACTGGCCTCGCTGATGGAGCGCCGGGCCGGCGTCATCGTCAACCCCGCCGACCTGGAGCTGCAGTCCGACACGCCGTTCGCCGACTTCGGCCTGGACTCGCTGGGCCTGCTCGGCATCGTCGGCGCGCTGGAGAACGAGCACGGCGCCACCATCCCCGCCGACGCCGATGCCTGCAGGACCCCCAGGGAACTGCTCGACGTCGTCAACGACGTACTGAAGGCGAGGGCCTGAGCCATGGCCGCACACACCGAGAACGAGATCACCGTCAACGCCCCGCTCGACCTCGTCTGGGACATGACGAACGACCTGGAGCACTGGCCTCAGCTGTTCAGCGAGTACGCGTCGGTGGAGGTCCTGGAGCGCAAGGGCCGCAAGACCACCTTCCGGCTGACGATGCACCCGGACGAGAACGGCACCGTGTGGAGCTGGGTCTCCGAGCGGGAGCCGGTGCCGGAGACCCGTACGGTCACCGCCCGCCGGGTCGAGACCGGACCGTTCGACTTCATGGAGATCTTCTGGAGCTACCACGAGGTCCCGGGCGGCACCCGGATGCGCTGGGTGCAGGACTTCGCGATGAAGCCGGAGGCCCCGGTCGACGACGCCGGGATGACCGCCAGGATCAACGCGAACTCCGCCGTCCAGCTGGAGCTGATCAGGGACAAGATCGAGCAGCGCGCCCGCGAGCAGGTCCCCGTCCCCAACTGACGCCGTGCCCGGGCGGGCCGCGCCTGCCCGGGCTCCCCCGCAGCAAGCAGGAGTGAGAACGTGACCGTGCACCGCGCTCTGATCGTCGCCCGTATGGCACCCGGCTCGGCCGACGACATCGCCGAGGTCTTCACCGACTCCGACCGTGGCGAGCTGCCGCGGTTGATCGGAGTCAGGGGCCGGAGCCTGTTCCAGTTCGGCGACCTCTACTTCCATCTGATCGAGGCCGACGGCCCGCCCGGGCCCGCGGTCGCCGAGCACGCCTCGCACCCGGAGTTCAAGGACATCAGCGAGCGGCTGTCGTCGCACGTCAGCGCCTACGACCCGGCGACCTGGCGGTCCCCGAAGGACGCCATGGCCCGCGAGTTCTACCGCTGGGAGCGCATCGGCGGCTGACGTCCGGCCGGCGCCGCCGTCCCCCGTGCGGCGCAGCGCACCCCCCGGAGGGCGCAAGGGACACCCCCTTGCGGCCCTCTCCGGTGGCGGGCCGCTCGCGCAGGACTGACGGTGAGGGTGTCGCTACTGCGCACCCTTCGGTTGACGACCTGTCATCCGACGCATGCGCGACGGAAGGAATTCCACCATGCGCACTGCCCGCACCCTTTTCGCAGGAGCTGCTCTGTCCGCAGCCCTCGCCATCGCCGCCCCGGCCGCCCACGCGACGGGTGCCGTCAACGCGTACGACCCGAGCAACCAGGGTTCGTCGCACTCCAGCAGCCACTCGTCCACCAACAACAGCGGCGCCGCCGGCACCGACAGCAGCGCCGACCACTCGGCCTCGTCCGACCACTCGGCCTCGTCCGACGACAGCTCCTCGTCGGACGACGCCACCACCCAGCAGGGTGACGCGGGTTCGTGGCACGGCAAGCAGCCGCACGGCGGCGTGCACACCGGCGGTGGCGGCATGGCGCTGTCCGGCGGCGGCATGGCGGCCGGTTCGGTCCTGCTGCTCGGCGGCCTCGGTGCCGGCACGGTGGCGCTGCGCCGTCGCCGCACGCCGGCCGGCGGCCTGGCGGTCTGACACCGACCTGTTCGGTGAAGGGCTGAAAGCCCGCTGAACCCGCTCCAGCCTGTCTCCTGCCGTGGCCACCGCCGCTTCCCGCGGTGGTGGCCACGGCAACATCCGGCCCCGCGCCGCCCGCACTGTCCGCGAGCCGATGAAAGGCATCGCCCCATGTCCCAGCAGTACCCGCCGCCTCCGCCGGGCGCGGCGGACGCCGCGCCCGGCCCGCGCCCCTCCCGCGTGCTGCGCTGGGCGGTCGCCTCCGCGGCCCTCGGCGCCCTGATGATCTACAACTCGGTCGACTCCTCCGGCACCGGCCTGCCGGGGCCGCCCGCGTCCGCGGCCGCGGCGCCCAGCATCACCGCCGGTGCCCCGGCGACGGCCATCGGCCCCGTCGGCGTCGCGACGCCGACGGTCGGCCTGCCGCACGCCAACCCCACCCGGCTGGTCATCAAGAACATCGCGGTGGACGCGCCCTTCACCCCTTTGCACCTGGACGCGGCGGGCAACCTCGAAGCGCCGCCCGCGGGCAACACCAACCTCGTCGGGTGGTACGCCGAGGGGCCGACGCCCGGCGAGCGCGGCCCGGCGATCGTGGCGGGGCACGTCGACACCAAGACCGGGCCCGCCGTCTTCCTGCTGCTGCGCCTGCTCAGGCCGGGCGCCACCGCCGACATCACCCGGGCGGACGGCACCGTCGCGACCTTCACCGTCGACTCGGTGGAGATGTTCTCCAAGGGCGAGTTCCCCGACCAGCGGGTCTACGGCGCCACGCCCGACCCGCAGTTGCGGATCATCACCTGCGGCGGCAGCTACGACCGCTCCAAGCGCGACTACACCGACAACGTCGTGGTCTTCGCGCACCTGACGTCCTCGCGGCGCGCCTGACGGCGTGCCCGACCACGCCGACGGCCGGCCCGGATGACCGGGCCGGCCGTCTTCGCGCGCCGCGGGCGCGACGCGTGTCAGGAGCCGCGGACGGTGCTTTCGAAGGCGTGCAGATACGGGTTGACCGGGCGCACCTCGCCGACCGCGAGGCCGGCCTCGGTCATCCGGGTGACCAGGCTCTCCCTGGTGTGCTTCTGCCCGCCGACGTTGAGGAGCAGCAGCAGGTCCATGGCGGTGGTGAACCGCATGGACACGCTGTCGTCCACCAGGTTCTCGATGACCAGCACCCTGGCGCCGGGGCGGGCCGCGGCGACGACGTTGCGCAGCGTCCTGCGGGTGCTGTCGTCGTCCCATTCGAGGATGTTCTTGATGACGTAGAGGTCCGCGTCGACCGGGATCTCCCGGCGGCAGTCGCCCGGCAGCAGGGTCGCGCGATCCGCCAGCGCACCGCCGTCCCGGAGCCGCGGGTCGGCGTTCGCGACGACCTTGGGCAGGTCGAGCAGGGTGCCGCGCAGCGCCGGGTGCTTCTCCAGCAGGCCGGCCAGCACGTGGCCCTGGCCGCCGCCGATGTCCGCGACGGTGGCGACGCCGGTCATGTCGAGGCTCTCCACCACGTCGCGGGCGGACTGCATGCTGGAGCGGGTCATCGCCTTGTCGAAAACGGCGGCCGACTCGGGCGCGTCCTCGTGCAGGTAGTCGAAGAACCGCTTGCCGTGCAGGTCGGCGAAGACGTCCTGGCCGGTGCGCACCGCGTCGTCCAGCCGCGGCCACGCCTCCCAGGTCCACGGCTCGGTGCACCACAGCGCGATGTTGCGCAGCGAGTCGGGAGCGTCCTCGCGCAGCATCCGGGACATCCCGGTGTGCACGAAGCGGCCGTCGGGCTGCTCGGCGAAGACGCCGTAGCTGGTCAGCGCCCGCAGCAGCCGGTTCAGCGGCCGGGACTCGGTCCGCACGGCGGCGGCCAGCTCCTCGGCGGTGGCCGGCTCCTCGTCGAGCGCGTCGGCGACGCCGAGCCGGGCCGCCGCACGGATGGCGGCGGCGCAGGCCGCGCCGAAGACCAGCTCGCGCAGCCGCATGGCGGACTGGTCGGGAGCGTGTTGCGGCGGAGCCGGGGTGGCCGGCGGTGCCGCGGCCTGTTGGGTCATGGTCATAGTCGGCCCTTCTTGTCATGCCGGGTCGGCGGCGGGATCGGGCGGGGGCGTGGTGCGCGCGGCGGACCGGCGTACGCGCCGGTCAGCACCGGCCGGCCGGCTCGGAGACGGCACAGGAGTTGGCGCTGAAAGTGTTGCCCGACCCCTTGGTGTCGCGGTCGGCGAGGTCGGCGGGGCTGTTGCCCGACAGGGTGTTGCCGCTGACCTGGTTGCGCAGGTTGGCGACGCCGACCTCGCTCGGGTAGAGCACGACTCCGCCGGACATCGGGGAGGCGCCGGAGTTGCCGGTGATGGTGTTGCCGCTGATCCGGGTGTCCTCGGCGCCGGTGAGCAGCACGCCGGTGCCCTGGATGGCGGGCAGCCGGCCGCTCGCGGCGCAGAACTTGTTGTTGGCAGTGATCTTGTTCTGCCGGATGTCGAGGTCGCCGGCCTTCGGGTTGTTTTCGTCGCCGACGACGAAGACGCCGCCGCAGTTGCCGGTGACGGTGTTGTTCTCGACGGCCAGCACGCGGGCCCGCCGGACCGTCACGCCGATGCGGTTGCCCGACAGGGCGTTGTCAGCGATCACGGTGCCGCGGGTGTCGAGGGCACCGCCCTCGTTGCTGATGAGGTTCGCGACGAAGATGCCGGACTGGCCGTTGCCCACGGCCTCGTTGTCACGCAGCACCGAACGGGTGGACTTCTCCTGGCTGATGCCCTGCTGGCCGTTGTTCTTGGCCACCACCCGGCTGACGACCATGCCGTCGGTACCCGAGACGTCGATGCCGTTCGCACGGAAGCCGGTCACGGTGAGCGACTCGATGCGGACCGCGTCGAGCGCGTGCCCGTCGGCGCCGGTGACGCAGATGCCGTGCCCGGCGGCCGCGCACGCCGCCTGCGTGGTGGTCCCGGTGACGGTCGTGCCGGTCTCGGCCTTCCCGGCGGTCGGCGCGGTGCCGTTCGGCGTCGCGGCGGGGACGGCAGCCTGCGCACCGGCCGGCATCCTCGCGGGGGCGCCCTGCTGGGCACCGGCGGGCATCGTCGCAGGGGCGCCCTGCTGCGCACCGGCGGGGGCCATCGCACCTGCGTCATGCTGCGCACCGGCCGGGGCGGACTGCGCGCCGGCCGGAGCCATCGCCGAAGCGCCCTGCTGCGCGCCAGCCGGCATCGTCGCCGGAGCGCTCTGCTGCGCGCCGGCGGGGGCGGTCGCCGGAGCGCTCTGCTGCGCACCCGCGGGGGCCGTCGCCGGGGCGGCGCCGGCACCTTGGCCGGCCGGGGCGGTGAGCGTGACCTGGCCGGAGCCGACGCCTTCCAGCGTCACGTTCCGGGTGATCTGCACGCTCTCGCGGTACGTGCCCGGCATCACCAGAACGGCACCGCCGGCGGGGGCCGCGTCGATCGCCGCCTGGATCGACTGTCCTTCGTGCACCAGCTGCACGGACCATGCGGCGTGCGCGGCGGGCGCCATGGCGGCACCCGTTCCGAGCGCCGCGATGGTCATGACTCCTGCGATGTACCTGCTGTGACGTACGGGCATCGCCCTGACCTGCCTTTCTCGACCCGGCAGAGCAGTAGCGCCGCCACGGGTCCCAGTACCTGATTCGGATTGCACTCGCCAACGCCCCTTCGGCGAGGGGGCTGAGCCCGCGCGATTCGAAGCTATGGCCGGCCTGGGCCACCCGCCATTTCTGCTCCGGCATCCGTGGCTCGCTCCCACGGTGCCGTCCTCTTCCGGGCCCGCACCGCGGCTCGGCGGTCCGGATGCGGGCGCGCCGCGGCACACCGAACGGCCGTCCCGGACGCAGCGCCGGTACGGCCGTCCGGCGATACCCATCGTGACGGTCACCGAGGGTGATCGCACCGGGCACGCCGAAGAGGCGCCACTTTTCCTACGGATCCGCCGCGCATCACCCCGATGCCGTGCAGACCGGGGTACCGAGACTCTGGTTGGAGCCGCCCAGCGTCATGCCCCAGGACGTACTGGCCGACGGCGCGAGCGTGCCGTTGTAGGCGGCGTTGCGCAGCGTGGTGGCCGGGGCCGACGCGTCGACGGCGGCATTCCAGACGCTGCTGATCGTCACACCCGACGGCAGGGTCAGCCTGACGGCCCAGCCGCTGGTCTGCCGGGTGCCGGTGTTGGTCACCGTCACGTCGGTCTGGAAGCCGCCCGACCAGGAGTTGGTGACGTGTACGGCCGCGGTGCAGCCGCCCGCGCCGGAGGTCGGCGGGGTGGTGGGCGGGCTCGTCGGGGGCGTCGTCGGCGGGGTGGTGGGCGGAGTCGTGGGCGGGCTGGTCGGGGGCGTGGTCGGCGGGGTCGTGGAGCCGCCCTCGGTCGTGTAGGTCACGCCGGTGTAGGGCTGCGAGCAGGTGCCGGAGCAGGCGGCGGGCAGCGAGAAGTCGTAGACGCGGCCGCCGAAGAGGTAGCTGTCGCTCACGTCGCGCACCCGGATGCTGAAGTCCGTGCCACCCGCGGTGATCGGGTTGAGGATGAACGACTGGCCCATGTCGCTGTTCATCTGCGCGTCGTGCCACGCCCCGCCGGAGTAGTACTCGACGCCGTGCACGCCGTTGGGCAGATGGGACACCGAGACCGCGCCCCAGTAGCGCTGGGCGCCCTGCAGGAAGCCGATCTTGATGTCGCCGGTGTAGTTGGGCGCGGGGACGTAACTCCAGGACACATGGCGGTTGTTCCAGTGGTCCGCGAGCCCGGTCACCGTCGTGCCGTTCCGGGTGAAGCGGCCCAGTGAGGCGGTGTCGAGGTCCAGGTGGTTCGGGTCGTCACGGCACCAGGCGTTGGCGTCCGCGCAGCTGTCGGCGACCAGCATGGTGAGGGTGGCGCCGTTGTAGGAGTCCTGGGTCCACGCCCCGTTGCGGCAGAAGGGCTGGCCGGGGGCGCCGTCGTTGGTGCCGTTGCAGTAGTCGCCGATGGTCACCTGCACCCAGCGCCCGCAGTTGTGGCCGTTGTTCCAGGCGCCCACGATCGAGCTCTGGGCGGGCGGCACCGGGCGGGGGTAGTTCGCGTAGTCGCCGGGCGTGTTGAAGACGTTGAGCGCGACGAAGTCCTGCGAGTCCAGCTGCGACTGCGGCATGCCGCAGCCGCCGTAGGGCTGGCCGAGGCCGTCGAAGTGGGTGGCGTTGCCGACGACGGCGGCCTGGGCCGCGGTCGGGGTGGCCGCGGGCGCGGGCAGCATCGTCAGCACGTAGACGAGCACCGCGGCGACGGCGGTGGCGAGCGCCGCGAGCAGTCTGCGCGGGCGCCGGTGGGGCGGCCGGTGCGCGCGGTGGAGGTGCGGGGTTCTGCGCATGGACGGCTCCTTGACGTGGGGGGTATGGGAGCGCTCCCATCGTCCGGCGCCGAGTCGGCGGCGTCAACGGCCGGTCGCCGTCGGATATCCGGCCACTGAACCGGGTAAGTGCGTCTATGGCGGCGGCCGTTGCCGGCCTGCCCGTGAGGGCGGGGACGCAGTGCGGCACGGCCACGGCCCCCCGCTGCCGTCGGGCAGCGGGGGGCCGTGGCCGGTGTTCGGCGGCGTCCTGGGTCAGGACACCTTGCATGCCTTGCCGTTGAGGGTAAAGGCGGCCGGCACCCCGTTCGTACCGGCTGTCGAGCTGGCACTGAAGCCGAAGTTGACCGTGCCGCCGGCCGGGACACCCGCGTTGTAGGGGGCGTTGGTCGCGGTGACCTGCTTGCCGCTCTGGGTCTGCACCGCGTTCCAGATGTTGGTGATCCGCTGGCTGCCGGGGAAGCTGAAGACCAGCGACCAGCCGTTGATCGCGGCGCCGCCGTTGGTGATGGTCACGTCGGCGTTGAAGGCGCTGCCCCAGTCGCTGATGGCGTAGTGCACCGAGCAGGCGCCGGTGGGCGGAGTCGTCGGAGGCGTCGTCGGAGGCGTCGTCGGAGGCGTGGTGGGCGGAGTCGTGGGCGGGGTGGTCGGGGGGGTCGTCGGCGGGGTGGTGTTACCGCCCTTGGCCTTGTTCACGTTGGAGTGCGCGGTGAAGTACGTGAGCGCCGCGTCGCCGTGCATCACCCCGTAGTTGCCGTCCTTGCTGGTGTTCATGTACCACCAGAAGGCGTCCGCGTCGCCGTTGCCCGCCTCCATCGTGCTGTAGATGGCCGGCCAGTAGGTGCTGCGGGTGCTCGCCGAGGTGTTGAACTCCCCCAGGAAGAAGGGCTTTCCCGCCCCGGTGTGCGCGTCGGTGATGTATTTGGCCACCAGTGCCTGGGTGGAGCTCACGGACAGGTTCGCCCAGCCTTCGGTCGGGTAGATGTGCGCGGAGCAGAAGTCGATCACCGGCGACTGGCACTCATAGGTGTACGGCACCCCGTTGTCGCTGCCGTAGCCGTACGAACTGCCCTGTCCCTCGATGCCGTTGTCGACCATGTGATTGGGGTCGATGTTCTTGATGTACGCGCCGACCTTGTCCTCCCAGGCGCGGAAGACGGTGCCCGCGGTGTTCTCCGCCGGGGTCTCGTCCTGGTAGCGGGGCTCGTTCATCAGCTCCCAGGAGAAGATCGTCGGGTCGTTCTTGTACGCGACGCCGGTGTAGTGGTTGACCCGGTTGAGCGCGTAGTTGACGTAGAATTCGTAGTCGGCCAGGCAGCCCGGGCACTTGGCGGGGTCGAAGAAGTTCCCCGAGTTGGACGTGGAGGCGCCTTCCCAGCCGAGCACGGTGTTGACGCCGCCGTAAGCCGTCCAGTAGTTCTCCATCGTCGGGACGACCCGCAGGCCGTGCTGCGCCGCCGAGGAGAGGACGTAGTCGAACTCGGCCCACTGCTGCTCGTTCATGGTGTTCTTGGCGGGCTCGAATCCGTGCCAGGTCTCGTGGTCGAACATCCAGGTGCGGACGACCGTGACGCCGTCCGCGGCCATGTTGGCCATCTCGCTGTCGATGGCCGCCTTGTCCATGTACTGCGTCTCGGTGTCACCCGAGCCGCTGCCGAAGGTGAACAGGTCGTAGGAGTTGGCGCCGGCGAAGTAGGCGGTCTTGCCGTCGACACAGAAGTGCGTGCCGCAGCGCTGGACGAAGCCGGCGCCGGCGGCCCGGGCGGGGCCTGGGGCGCCGATGACGAGGAGCGCCATCATCAGTGCCGTCGTCACCGCGGCGAGGGCCGCCAGCCAAGCGCGTCGTGCTGGGAGTCTCATGCATTCTCCTCGGAATGTCCGGACGTTCCCTGACAGGAAGGCTGCAAAGGCGACAGCGGAGCCGGATGGCGACCCGAACGCTGTACCGGTTAAGCACCAAGAAACTACCGGCGGCCGACGCGTTGTCAAGTGCCATGGCGGCGGCGGCACGACGCCTCACCGGGTCCTGACTCGCCCGATCACCCGAGCAGTTGAGCCGGGAGACGGGCCGTACATGACGGAACCGGCTTTATGCGTGTCCGTCTCGCCGCTGGGTATCGTCCCGAGGTGGACGTACTCAGCGATGTGCTCGCGGTGCTCCGCGCCGGGCGACCGCGGTCGGCGCTGATGCGCTATCACGCCCCCTGGGCAAGGGAGTTCACGGCCGCACCCGGGTCGGCCGGCTTCCAGGTGGTGTTGCGCGGCATGTGCGTGCTGCGGCCCACCGCCGGTCGCCCGGCCGTCGACGTCGGCCCCGGCGACGTGGTGCTGCTGCCGCGCGGGACGGGCCATGTGCTGGCCGACAGCCCCGGCACGGCGGTCACGACGCCGCCTGTCGCGGGGCACCGCCCGGCGGCCGGTGACGGACCCGCGACCCTGGTGCTGTCCGGCGGCTACCCCCTCGATCCGCAGCGCGGACACCCCCTGCTCGCCGAACTGCCCGACGTCGTCCACGTCGCCGCGGCGCCGGCCAGACACCAGGAAACGGCCACGGCCGTACGCCTGCTGGCCGGGGAGCTGGAGCGGCCGCGGCTCGGCACCGACGCGATCGTGCCGTCGCTGCTCGACGCGCTGCTGCTGTACGCGCTGCGGGCGTGGTACGAGGACGCGCCGCTGCGGGACGGCGGCCCGGCCGGCTGGGCGGCGGCGCTGAACGACCCGCCGGTCACGGCCGCGCTGCGCGCGATGCACCGCACCCCGGCCGACCCCTGGACGGTCGAACGGCTGGCCCGCGAGGCCGGCCTGTCGCGAGCCGCCTTCGCCCGGCGCTTCGCCGCGCTGACCGGGCGACCGCCGCTGAGTTACCTCACGTGGTGGCGGATGACGCTTGCGGCCAGACTGCTGGCGACCTCGGCGCTGCCGCTGTCCTCGGTCGCCGCGCAGGTGGGCTACACCTCGGAATTCGCCTTCGCGCACGCATTCAAGCGGTGGTGCGGCCTGGCACCGGGCCGCTACCGCAGGGTGCACACGCAGGGCGGCCGACCCGGGCAATAGGGTGGGGCGCCCCCCGGTCAGAAGGAGTGCACGGTGCCCACTTACTCGTACGCGTCGACCATCGCCGCCCCGGCCCCGCGTGTCTGGCAGATCCTCACCGACGTGGAACGCTGGCCGGAACTGACCGCGTCCATGACCTCCGTGCGCGGCCTCGACACCCCGCGCCCCACACTCGGCGCCCGCTTCGACGTGCGCCAGCCGAAGCTCCGCAAGGCCCTGTGGACCGTGACCCGCGTCGACGAGGGCACCTCCTTCGTCTGGGAGTCCCGCGCCCCCGGCGTCCTCTCCCGCGCCACCCACCTGGTCGAGCCGGACGGCGACGGCACGCGTCTCACCCTGACCCTCGACCAGTCCGGCTTCCTGGCCTGGCCGATCGGCTTCCTGGCGGGCGGCCTCGTCCGCCGCTACTTGGCGCTGGAGGCCCAGGGCATCAGGTCCCGCAGCGAGCAGCCGGCGGCTCAGGGGTAGGGCCTGAGCCCCGGCCGGGAGCGCGGGCCGGATCGGCGACATGGCCCGGCCGGCCGCGGGCCCGGGGGGCGGCGGGCGGGACGCGGTGTGCGACGCTGGCCGGATGACGGGCCGCGGCGCCCGCGCGTGGCGGGCGGACGCCGCGCGGCCGAGAGGAGTGACCCTGTGTCCCGGGACGCCCGGTGGACCTCGCTGCTCGACCTGCTGGCCGAGCACGGCCGGCTCGACGTCGAGGAGGCGGCGGACGCGCTGCGGGTCTCGACCGCGACCATCCGCCGCGACCTCGACCAGCTCGCCGAGCAGCAGATGCTGATCAGGACCCGTGGCGGTGCGGTCGCGCACGGCGTGTCGTACGAGCTGCCGCTGCGGTACCGGACCGCGCGCAACGCCCCGCAGAAGCAGCGCATCGCCGCGGCGGTCGCCGCGATGGTCGCGGCCGGCCAGGTCGTCGGGCTGACGGGCGGCACCACGACCACGGAGGTCGCGCGGGCGCTGGCGCTGCGCGGCGACCTCGCCGAGGCCGCCGGCGCCGGCTCGGCCGGCCGGCCGCCGGTGCTCACCGTGGTCACCAACGCGCTGAACATCGCTGGCGAGTTGGTCATCCGGCCGCAGATCAAGCTGGTGGTGACCGGCGGCGTCGCCCGCCCGCAGTCCTACGAGCTGACCGGCCCGCTCGCCGACGGCATCCTGCGGCAGGTCACCCTGGACATCGCGGTCCTCGGCATCGACGCGATCGACCCGGCCGAGGGCGTCTACGCCCACCACGAGGACGAGGCGAGCACCAACCGCCTGCTCGCGGAACGCGCCCGCCGCGTCGTGGTCGCCACCGACTCCTCCAAGATCGGCCGCCGCGCCTTCGCCCGTATCTGCGCCACCGGCGCCGTCGACACGCTGGTGACCGACACCGCCGCCCCCGCGGCGGCCGTCACCGCCTTCGAGGAGGCGGGCGTCCAGGTGCTGACCGTCTGAACGCCTCCCGCCCGACGGACATCGCGTCACCCGGGCCCCCGTATGCACTGATGCGGCCGGCGGGCCACGTCGTGCGTCCCCCCGTGCCCGGCCGGTCGTCACAGGCGGCCGGCGTGGACGCGGACAGGCGGGCCGGAGCGGCAGACGGCGTCGCGCTCGAAGGGCAGGCCGATCTTCTCGGCGACACGCGCCGCGACGGCTCGTCGTCCGGGCGGATGACGGCGATCAGGCCCCGCCCTACGATGACGTCACGGGCGTGGTCGCGGCGGCCTCGGTGGCGTAGCCGTCACCCTGGAGGCCGGACCTGAGGTGCTGGGGCGTGTCCGCACAGTCCCGGCTGGCCGACAGGGCCTGGGACGCACGCTCGCCCCCTGCCTTCGGCGGGAGGGCCCCCAGCGTCGTCGGTCGTCCGAGTAGGCCCCCTACGAGGACGACCCGCCGCCTTGCGATCACGCGCACCAGACCCCGCCGGCCCCGCCCACGGCGGACGACGGGACCGTACGGATACGCCCTGCCGACCTCCAGGTCGGTCCCGGGATCCCCGGTGGGCGTGCGACGACGGCCACGGTGCCTCGCCGCCCTGCCGGGCCCGTCCGCGTACGACCCGGTGCGATCGGGCGTATGGGCGACCCGATGCACCGCGTCCGATGCCGCACGGCTGATCCACCACGGATCCGGGACGGCCCTCAGCGGAAGTAGTGCCCCTTCTCCAGGTCCTCGATGAGGCCCGGCTCCACCGGTTGCCAGCCCACCAGTTCGCGGGTGCGGGCGCTTGACGCCGGGCTGTCGAGGGCGAGCAGGGGGGCCAGCCAGGTGAAGTGGGCGGCCGCGTCGTCCGGGGCGACGGAGGTGACCGGGACGCCGAGGTGGCGGCCGATCACCTCGGCGACGGTGCGCAGCGGCACGCCCTCGTCCGCGACGCCGTGCAGGATCGAGCCCGCGGGGGCCTTCTCCAGTGCCAGCCGGAACAGCCGCGCCGCGTCGAGCCGGTGGGCCGCGGGCCAGCGCTCGGAGCCGTCGCCGAGGTAACCGGCGGCGCCCTTGTCGCGGGCGATGGCGACCAGGGCCGCCATGAAGCCGTGGTCGCCGTCGCCGTGGATCGTCGGGGCGAGGCCCACGACGGAGGTGCGGACGCCTCGGGGGGCGAGGTCGACCATCGAGCGGGCGGTGGCCAGGCGGAGGGCCAGGCCGCCGGAGATGCCCTGCTGGTCAGGGCCGAGCCCGTCGCCCTCGACCGCGACGCGGCCCGGCGCGAGTCCGAGGACGCCGCCGGCGAGGACGAAGGGGCGGTCGGAACCGGCCAGGACCTCGCCGATGGTGTCGACGGCGAGCTGGTTCGCCTCGGCGGCGGCCTCGAAGCCGCCGGAGAAGGCGATGTCGTGCTTGAAGGCGAGGTGGATCACCCCGTCGGAGTCGTGGGCCGCACCCCGCAGGATGTCGAGGTCGTCGATGGTGCCGCGCAGCACCTCGGCCCCGGTCGAGCCGACCGTGCGGGCCGCGGCGTCGGAGCGGGCGAGGCCGACGACCTCGTGGCCGGCGCCGATGAGTTCGGGCAGGACGGCGGAGCCGATCCAGCCGGACGCGCCGGTGACGAATACACGCATGGGAAAGACCTCCGGTTGACGGATGAGCCGGCCCTCCTGGTGCCACGGTTCCGGCTCGAGGGGGACGATGTCAGCTCCTGCCATCAACCGTAGCACCCCATGTCAGCCGCTGCCATCACGTAGACTCACGGGCATGGGTAGATGGCAGCCGAACGCGCGGGGCCGCCTGGAGCAGGCCGCACTCGACCTCTACGTCGAGCGCGGCTTCGCGCAGACCACGGTCACCGAGATCGCCGGGCGGGCCGGACTCACCGAGCGGACGTTCTTCCGGCACTTCGCCGACAAGCGCGAAGTGCTGTTCTCCGGCTCGGCCGAACTCCAGGAGCTGCTGGTCGCCGCCGTGAACGGCGCTCCCGAGGGCGCGGCGCCGATCGACGCGGTCGCCGCCGGCCTCGACGCCATCGGCGACCTCATGCAGGAGCGCCGCCCGTACGCCCGGCGGCGCCAGTCCGTCATCACCGCGAACACCGAGCTGCGGGAACGGGAGTTGATCAAACTCGCCACCCTCTCCGCGGCCACCGCGGAGGCCCTGCACCGGCGCGGGGTCGCGGAGCCGGCCGCGAGCCTGGCGGCCGAGGCGGGTATCGCGGTCTTCCGGATCGCCTTCGGACGCTGGGTCGGCGGCCCGGACGACAAGGAACTGGCGCAGCTGATGCGGGAGTCGCTGGCCGAACTCAAGGCCGTCGCCGCGGGCGCGTGACCGCCGCGGACGTGCCCGGCACCGTCCCCGCGACCTGACGCACACGCAACAGTTACGACACCGTAATCGCCCGCCGCCGCCCCGCCCGCGCCTTCGGCGAGGCCGCCCTCGCACCCCTGCCACCAGCCGGCTCCCGGCACGAATCCGCAGGTCACAGCCCCGTGCACGAGTCGCGGGCGACCCCGCCGCCACCCTGTGCCGAACGGGCACGAACAGCCCCTGTCGTGGCGGATGGTACGACTGTGAGGCGGGTGGCCAGGCACAGGAGAGAGCGCTCTCATCCATCTTGACAGCGCGCCCCGCACACCGCAGGGTACGTCTGCGAGAGAGCGCTCTCAGCCGCCCACATTCCGTAGGGCTGCCGGCTTCAGGTGGTAGAAGGTGATCATCGCTCATGTCGTCGTTCAGGGCCGCAGGCAGTGAACTCCCCGACCGGGACAGGGACCTGGAAACGCCCGACGCTCCCGCGGACAGCGCGCTGAGCCGGCGTTCGTTCATCGCCACGGCGGCTCTCGCGTCAGCCGTACCGCTCGGCGCGGCCGCGGCTCCCGCCGCCGCGCGCGGCGGCCAGGTGCGCCCGCAGGCGCCCGCGGAGCCGGACTTCGGCCCCAACGTCCGGGTCTTCGACCCCGCGACCCCCACCGCCGACATCCAGGCCGCGCTGGACGCCGCCGCCCAGCAGCAGGTCACCAGCGAGTTCGGCACCGGCCGCTTCGCGTTCCTGTTCAAGCCCGGTGACTACGACGTGGACGCCCAACTCGGCTACTACACCTCGGTCGCCGGACTCGGCCTCTCCCCCGATGACGTGACGATCAACGGCGCCGTCCGCGTCGAGGGCCAGCCGCAGCCCGGCGGCGGTGACAGCGCGCTCACCAACTTCTGGCGCTCGGCGGAGAACCTGGCGGTCAACCCGACCGACGGGGCCAACTGGTGGGCGGTGTCGCAGGCGGCGCCGCTTCGCCGGGTGCACATCCGCGGCCGGCTCTTCCTCTTCCCCCGCCAAGGCGGCTTCTCCAGCGGCGGCTTCATCGCCGACTCGGTCGTCGACGGCCAGGTCGTCAACGCCTCGCAGCAGCAGTGGCTGACCCGCAACAGCGCGGTGGGCGGCTGGTCCAACGGCGTGTGGAACCAGGTCTTCGCGGGCGTGACCGGCGCCCCCGAGCAGTCCTTCCCCGACCCGCCCTACACCACGCTGCCGACCACCCCGCTCAGCCGCGAGAAGCCCTTCCTCTACGTCGACGGGACCGGCCGCTACCGGGTGTTCCTGCCCGCGCTGCGGCGCGAGACGGCGGGCGCGACGTGGAGCGCGGGGCACACACCGGGCAGCTCGATCCCGATCGAGCAGTTCTTCGTCGCCAAGCCCTCCGACTCGGTGCACACCATCAACAAGGCGCTGGCGCAGGGCAAGCACCTGCTGCTGACCCCGGGTATCTACAAGCTGACGGGCACCGTCAAGGTCAAGTGGGCGGGCACCGTGGTGCTCGGCCTCGGCTTCGCGACGCTCACCCCGGCCGGCGGCGCGGTCGCGATGCGGGTGGACGACGTGCGCGGGGTGCGGATCGCGGGCCTGCTCTTCGACGCGGGCGAGACCGAGTCGCGGTCGCTGCTGGAGATCGGCAGCGGGCACGGGCGGCGCAGCGACCCGCAGGACCCGACGTCGGTGCAGGACGTCTTCTTCCGTATCGGCGGCGCGGGCCCCGGCCGCACCGGCACCGCGCTGGTGGTCAACAGCGACAACGTGCTGCTCGACCACATCTGGGCCTGGCGTGCCGACCACGGCAGCGGGGTGGGCTGGACGGTGAACACCGCCGAGTCCGGCGTCGTGGTCAACGGCGACAACGTACTGGCCACCGGCCTGTTCGTGGAGCACTTCCAGAAGTACAACGTGGTGTGGAACGGCGACAACGGCCGGACGGTCATGTTCCAGAACGAGCTCCCGTACGACCCGCCGAACCAGGCCGCCTACCGCCATCACGGCGTGGACGGCTATGCCGCGTACAAGGTCGGCGACGCGGTGCGCCACCACGAGGCCTGGGGCCTGGGCAGTTACTGCTTCTTCACCGTCGACCCGGCGATCCACGTCTCGCACGCCTTCGAGGCGCCGGTCAGGGACGGCGTGCGCTTCCACGACCTGCTCACGGTGTCGCTGAACGGCGCCGGTGTGATCGACCATGTGATCAACGACCACGGTGGTGCGGCGCAGGGTACCGACACCGTGCCGGTGGACGTGGTGAGCTACCCGGTCGGCTGACCGGCGGGGCGGCCCACCCGCGGAGGGGGCCGACGGCGGCGGCCGTCGACCCCCTTCGTCATGTTCGCGTCGGGCCGCGCGCACGGTGCCGAGCGTTTTTCCCGGACCGGCTTGAACTGTCGGGCGCGGCGGAGCAGACTGCCTTGGCAACGTTGTCAACACGACGTGGCAACGTTGTCATACTCCGCTCGCCCCCTCGCCCGGGGCGGGCGGAGCCCCAGCGCGTTCGCGCACCGGCCCACCCGCCGGCCCACTGCCGCCACCCTCTCCGCGCTCTCCTGGCTCTCCACCTCCTTCACCCTCACTCCCGAACGGAGCGGTGCCCATGCCGAAGAACCCCACCTCCCTCAGCAGACCCGGCGCCGCCGCGGCCCGGATCGTGCCGCACGGCGGCGAGACGGTCGTCGGGCACGGCGCACCGGGCGGGCCGCGCGGCGAGGGGTACCTGCGGGCGGTCGCCGACCGCCTCGGCACCTCGACGTCGGCCCAGGAGCTGTCCCGCAAGGCGCAGTTCGTCGACTACGAGAGCATGCGGGCCATGTTCGAGGCGTGGAACGCGCGGATGCGGCGCGGCGCCGCCACACCGCCCTTCGCGCTGCCGCACCCGGCGCGGCACACCCCGGTGTGGCCGGTCTGCGGGCACGGCCTCGACGTGAGCGGCGGCTTCTACGGCGCCCGCAAGGGCTGCGAGCCGCTGCACGTCCAGGCGGACCGGGTGGACGGCACGGTGCTCACGGCGAACCACACCGCGACGGCGCTGCGGGGCGCGAAGGTCGCCGCGCAGCTGTACGACCTGGGGGGCCGGCCGATCGGAGCGCCGTCGGCGCGCACGGCCGACCTGGCCGCCGGCAGTGTCAGCGCGGCCTTCGCGGTGCCGTTCTCGCGGGCGCTGCCGGCCACGCACCTGCTGCGGCTGCGGCTGACCGATGCCGACGGGCGGCTGCTGTCGGCCAACGACTACTGGCGCTACCGCACGCCCACGGACATGCGCGCGCTCAACGGCCTGCCGCACGTACGGCTCTCGGTCGCCGTCCGTCCGGCGGGCCAGGCGGCCGCCCTCATCGCGACGGTGGCGAACACCGGCGCGGCGCCCGCCGCGACGGTCCGCGTGTCCCTGGCCGATCCCGCGCCGCCCGCGTTGGCCGACGACAACTGCCTGTGGCTGCTGCCCGGCGAATCCCGGGAGGTCACTTTGCGTTGGCGGACCGGCGCCGGCGCCGAGCCGGCGCCGACCGTGGTGGCGCGGGCGTACAACGCGCTGCCGGCGACGTCCTGACGCTTTCCCGTCCCCCGGGGGCGCGCTTTCGCCTGCGGCATCCCGGCAGCCGTGCTTGGCTGCTGCTTGTTCGATGACCGGCACGACGAAAGGAGCCGCGCGATGCGTGTGGCGGTGGCAGGCGGTACGGGGTTGACGGGGCGTCACGTGGTGGAGGCGCTGACCGCCGGCGGGCACGAGCCGGTGGTGATGGCCCGCTCCCGCGGTGTCGACCTGGTCGCGGGCACCGGCCTGGACGAGGCGCTGAAGTCGGTGGACGCGGTGATCGACGTGAGCAACGTGCAGACCACGCGGCGCAAGCCCGCGGTCGCCTTCTTCGACGCGGCCGGCCGCAACCTGCTGGCGGCCGAGGAGAAGGCCGGGGTGGGCCACCACGTGGCGCTGTCCATCGTCGGCATCGACCGGGTCGACTACAGCTACTACGCCGGCAAGCGCCGGCAGGAGGAGCTGCTCGCGGCCGGGAACGTGCCGTGGACGGTGCTGCGGGCCACGCAGTTCCACGAGTTCGCCGACCAGATGCTCCAGATGCCGGGTCCGGTCGCGGTGGCGCCGCGGATGCTCAGCCAGCCCGTGGCGGTGGCCGAGGTCGCCGCCGAGCTGGTCCGCCTGGTCGAGGGGCCGCCCCAGGGCCTGGCGCCGGACCTCGCGGGGCCGCACCAGGAGCAGATGACGGACATGGTCAAGCGCGTCGCCCGAGCCGGCGGCTCGCGCCGGCTGATCCTGCCGCTACGGCTCCCCGGCGCCGCAGGCCGCGCCATGACCGAGGGCGGTCTCCTCCCCGTCACGGACGGCCCCCGTGGCACCACCACGTTCACCGAGTGGCTCGCCGCCCACGCGTGAGCCGGTGCCGGTCCGCCGGCCGCGGCGCCCCCTTCGCCCCCTTCGCCCCCTGCCGCTTGCGCGGGGGGCGCCCTCCAGGGCGCGGGACGCCGCCCGAGCGGGGTGGCCGGGGCCGGCGGTACGGGTCGCGGTCTCGACCGTGACCCGATGGCTGCCTAGGATGAGCGTGTCGCAGATCACTCCCAACTCGCCTGTGTCGAGCCGATGAGCCGTGAGGAACCCGATGGACGACGGGGACGTACCGCTGACGGACAAGATCGACGTGACGGTGCCAAGTGTGGCCCGCATGTACGACTTCCTGATGGACGGGAAGGACAACTACCCCGCGGACCGCGCGGCCACCGAGGAGCTGCTCAAACAGGTACCGAGCACCAAGGTGCTCGCGCTGAACAACCGCTCCTTCCTGCGCCGGGTCGTGCGCAGGCTGGCCGAGGACTACGGGATCCGGCAGTTCGTCGACCACGGCTCCGGCTTACCCACACAGGACAATGTCCACGAGGTGGCCCAGCGGATCGACCCCGCGTCCCGGGTCGTCTACATAGACAACGACCCGATAGTCCTGGCGCACGGCCGTGCGCTGCTGGAGCAGAACGAGAACACCGCCGTGATCCAGGCGGACATGCGCGACACCGAGACCATCTGGGCGCACCCCGAGGTCAAGCGGCTGATCAACACCGACGAGCCGGTCGCCGTGCTCTTCGTGTCAGTGCTGCACTGCATTCCGGACCGTGACGACCCGGCGGACGTGGTGCGGCGGGCGGCGGCCAAGGTGCCGCCGGGGAGCTTCCTGGTGGTGTGCCAGCTGGTGAGCGAGGACGAGGAGACCCGGCGCGGCGTCACCGACTTCATGGCCCGCAGCACCGGCGGGAACTGGGGCGAGGTGCGGCGTGAGCAGGACGTCCGGCGGTTCCTCGACGGCACGGAGATCCTGGAGCCCGGCCTGGTGGAGGTCTCCACCTGGCGCCCGGACTCCGAGGTGACGCCGAAGCAGCCGAGCATGGAGTGGATCGAGTTCGGGGGCGTCGGCCGCATCGTCGGCTGACCGGCCGGCGGCCGGGAGGCTCCGCGCGTACCGGCTCACCGGTAGCGGCGCAGAGCCTCCTCCAGCAGTTCCCTGCTGGCGGCGGGGGTCGCCGCCAGCGCGCTGAGTTCGTCCAGCGCGGCGCGGTAGCGGTCGACGTCGTCGAGGCGGTCCAGGTAGACCGCGCTGGTCAGGTGCTCCAGGTAGACGACGTCGGGCAGGAAGCCCTGGGCGAACCGCAGATAGGTCACCGCGGCCCCCGGAGTGGCGGAGGCGCTGGCGGCGTACGAGGCCACCTGCAGCCGTACGCCGGGCCGGCGCAGCACGTCGAGCAGGTGCTGCAATTGCTCGCGCATCACGGCCGCGCCGCCGACCGGGCGGTGCAGCACTCCCTCGTCGATGAGCGCCCACAGCACGGGTGCGCCGGGTTCCGCCATCCTGCGCTGCCGCTCCAGGCGCAACTCCACCCGCCGGGCGTTCTCCTCGGCGGGGGCGAGCCGGTGCCCGCTCTGCACCACCGCCCTGGCGTAGGAGACGGTCTGCAGCAGCCCGGGTACGAACTGGGTCTCGTACGTGCGCACCAGGTGCGCGTCGCGCTCCAGGCCGATGAGCGCCTGGAGCCAGTCGGGGACGACCTCGCCGTACGACTGCCACCAGTCGGGGCCGGCGGCCCGCTGCACCAGGCGGGCGATCTCGGCGCGTTCGTCGTCGGCGACGCCGTAGAGCTGGAGCAGTTCCTCGACGTCGCGTGCCTTGAGGGAGACGTGGGCGGTCTCCATACGGCTGATCTTCGACGCGTGGGCGCGGATGTGGCTGCCCGCGGCGGCGGGGCTGCAGCCGCGGCTCTCCCGCAGGGCGCGCAGATAATTGCCGAGCACCCGGGACATGGCCCGCGCGCCCATGTCGGGGCGGCGTTCGAACAGCGGTAACGGCGATACGGGCTGCGCTTGAGCGGACATGCGGGCTCCCGAGTCATACTGGACGGGCCAGTATTGCACCGCGAAGCCCGCAGTTCGTCCCCTTGGACGTCAAACGGCCGGCTTCACACCGTAAAAGCGTCGAAGTCGCCGTCCTTGGCACCCTCGACGAATGCGGCCATCTCTGCCTGCGTATATACCAGAGCCGGTCCATCCGGGAAGCGCGAATTGCGAACAGCCACGCCGCCACCGGGCAGTTGGGCAACCTCGACACAGTTGCCACTCTGGTTGCTGCGGGCACTCTTGGTCCATCGCGCCCCGGAAATACTGCTGGCCTGTACTCCGTTGACGATCTGCTGCTCCATGAGCATCGCCTCTCTCCTGAGTCCACCGGGCTCATCCGTCGCAACAGCACCGCGCTTCGCGGCACTCACACACACCTCTACCCGGCAAGTGCATCTGCAATTCCCGATGCAATTGCATTCGTTGTGTGCGGCGTCGGGCGACAATTCCGCCGAGTGAGACAAATCCGCAGATCAGCGGGAATAGCGAGGTATAGGACAGCTGGCGTGCCCGGCGAGCGGAGCACCGCCGGTGTCGCGAGCGGGGCCGCTCAGCGCGCGCCGCCCGCCGCCCGGAAGGCGGCGGCGTATTCGCGCAGGAAGGCCGCTTCGGCGATCACCGCGCCGCGCAGTTCGGAGAAGAGCACCCGCTCGTTGGGCGCGTGCAGATTGCACATGCCGTCCTGGGCGCCGAAGAGCAGCACCTCCGCGTGCGGTGCGGCCTTGGCGAGGCCGTTGACCAGCGGGATGGAGCCGCCGCTGGCCGCGAACTCCGGCTCGGCGCCCCAGCCTTCGCGCAGCGCGGTACGGGCGGCCCGGTAGGCGGGTCCGCCGGTGGCGGCTTCGAAGCCGGGGCCCGCGTCGCTCCGGGTGACCGTCAACTCGATGCCGTAGGGCCGGTTCTCGCGCAGGTGCCTGACCAGCGCGTCGGCGGCCTCCCGCGGGTCCTGCCGCGGGTGGACGCGCAGGTTGAGCTTGGCGCGCGCGGAGGGGATCACCGCGGAGGCGGCGCCCTCCACGGCCGGGGCGTCCAGGCCGATCACCGTGATCGCCGGGCCGCTCCACAGCCGCTCCCCCAGGCTGCCGGTGCCGGTCAGCGGCACCCCGTCGGCCACAGTGGCCAGTTCGCGGAATTCCCGCTCGGTGTACGACGCCCCGTCCCACTCCTCGCGGCGCAGTCCCGCGACCGCCACGTCGCCGTGCTCGTCGTGCAGGCCGGCGAGGGCGCGGACCAGCGCGAGCAGCGCGTCGGGGGCGGCGCCGCCGTATGCGCCGCTGTGCCGGGCCTCGGCCAGGGTGCGCACCTCCACCACGACCTCGGCGACGCCGCGCAGCCCGGTGGTGAGGGTCGGGTTGCCGGGCCGCAGGTTGCCCATGTCGGCGATCACCATGGCGTCGCAGGCGAAGCGCTCGGGATCGGTGGGCGGGTAGTCGTCGAAGGCGCTGCCGTACTCCTCCTGGCCTTCGATGACGATCTTCAACCCGGTGGGCGGGCGGCCACCGTAGGCCCGCAGCACTCCCAGGTGGGCGATGACGTTGGACTTGTCGTCGGCGATGCCTCGGGCCCGCAGCCCGCCCTCGACCGGGGTCGGCTCGAAGGGCGGCGAGAGCCACAGCGACTCGTCGCCGGGCGGCTGGACGTCGTAGTGGCCGTAGAGCAGCACGGTCGGCGCGTCCGGGTCGGGGGGCGGGACCTCGGCGTAGACGATCGGTGCGGTGTCGGGCAGGTCGAGGCGTTCGATGTGCTCGACGCCCGCGTCCCGCAGCAGTTCCACCACCAGGTCGTGGGCCCTGACGACCTCGGAGCGCGGGTAGCCGGGGAAGGCGACGGACGGGATCGCGGCCAGCCGTGCGAGGTCCGCCGTCAGACCGTCCATCAGGCTGTCCACGGTGCTGGTGAGGTCCATCGGGTGCGCTCCTGGTCCCTTCGTCCGGCCGGGGCCCCCGGCATGGATCCCCTCGCTCAGCACCCTGGTCGGCGGGCGGTGCCGCCGCAGCCGGGGTGGGCCGAACGGACGATACAGGGGGCGGCCCCGTTCAGGCGGCGCGCACCTCGATCAGGGCCGCGTGCCCCGGGTTGAGCGTCGGCATCGGCAGCCCCGCCCGCACCAGCACCGCCCCCGGGATCGGCACCCAGCCGTCCAGCGCCGCGGTGAACCACGCGGGGCCCGCCGTCTGGTGCAGCGACGGCAGCCCGAGGTCGGTGCGGACCCGCACCAGGTAGCGGGCGTCCGGCCCCAGGCCCGGCAGCGGCACCCGGCCCGACTGGCCCTCCGCCGAGGTGGCCAGCCGCGCCCAGCAGTAGAGCGCGGCCGAGGAGTCGGCGGCGACGACGCCGTGCAGCAGGGTCGCGTCACCGGGCAGGTCGGCGCGCACCTGGCGGCCGCCGTGCAGCAGCGGGCGCAGCTCGCGGTAGAGCGCGGTCCACGCGGTGATCCTGGCCAGCTCGGCGGGCTCGCACCGGGTGAGGTCCTGCTCGATGCCGGGGTGGCAGAAGAGGCTGGTGGCCAGCCGGAAGGTGTCGGCGGTGACCCGGCCGGTGGTGTGGCTCTCCGCGGCCCCGACGTGGGAGCCGATCAGCTCGGGCGGCAGCAGCTGCCCGGTCCAGCGCTGGATGCTCTGGCGCTCCACCGGGTCGTTGCAGTCCGAGGTCCACACCCGGTCGGTCCTCGCCAGGACGCCCAGGTCGATCCGGCCGCCGCCGGAGGCGCAGCTCTCGATCTCCAGCGCCGGGTGCCGGGAGCGCAGCGTGTCGAGCAGCCGGTAGAAGGCCTCGACCTGGGCGTGGCCCGCGGGCCGGTCGCCGGGGCCGTGCACCGCCTCGTGCAGCTCGCGGTTGTGGTCCCACTTGAGGTAGGCGATGCCGTACTCGCCGACCAGGGTGTCGAGCCGTTCCAGCAGATACGCCCACGCGTCGGGGTGCGAGACGTCGAGCACGTACTGGTTGCGGGAGGTGGGGCCGCGTCCGCGGGCCGGGCCGAGGATCCAGTCCGGGTGCTCGCGGGCCAGGTCGGAGTCGGGGTTGACCATCTCCGGTTCGAACCACAGCCCGAAGTCCATCCCGAGCGACCGTACGTGGTCGGCCAGCGGCGCGAGGCCGTCGGGCCACACCCGCGGGTCGACGTACCAGTCGCCGAGGCCCGCGTCGTCGGCGCGGCGGCCGGTGAACCAGCCGTCGTCCAGCACGAAGCGCTCCACCCCGACCTCGGCGGCCCGGTCGGCGAGCCGGCGCAGCCGGTCCAGGTCGTGGTCGAAGTAGACGGCCTCCCAGCTGTTGAGCACCACGGGGCGCGGGGTGCGCGGGTGCCCGGGGCGGGCGCGCAGCAGGGCGTGGAAGCGGTCGGCGAGACCGTCGAGGCCGTCGGCCGACCAGCCGAAGTGGCAGACCGGGGTGCGGTAGGTCGCGCCGGGCGCGAGGCGTATCTCGCCGGCCCGGAGCAGTTCGCCGCCGCCGAGGACCGCGGCATGGACACCGGCGCCCTCGGGGAGCTGCTCGGCCAGATAGCGCTGGTCGCCGCTCCAGGCGACGTGCACGCCCCACACCTCGCCGTCCCTGAAGCCGAAGCCGGGCACCCCGACGGCCAGCAGGTACGGCGAGTCCAGGCCCGGCTTGCCGCGCCGCACCTCGCGCACATGGCCGCCGTGGCCGAGCGGGCGGCGCTGCGGGCGGCGCTCCGAGCTCCACTTGCCCGTGAAGTCCAGCACCTCGGCGGCCCGGGCGGGCAGCGGCAGCAGGGTGGAGACCCGCGCGAGGTCGTACGGTACGGGCTCCGCGTCGGCCCTGCGGGTCAGCTCCGCGCTGACGCCGAGCACGCCGGAGGGCTCCAGGCGGTAGGTGACGGTGATGTCGAGGCCGGTGGTGCGGTCCGTCATGGCGATGCCGATCTCACCGCCGCCGCCGGCGAGGTCCCGGTGGGTGCTGCCGGTGAGTACGGGCCCGGGGGCCGCGGCGCCGCCGGCGAGGTGGCCCTCCTGCGCGGGGGTGCCCGACCAGCCGTCGGCCTCGGTGGGCCAGACGGTGAAGCGGCGCGGCTGGTCGATGGCGTTGTTGAGGACGGCGCCGTCCGCGGTGAGGCTCAGCGCGGCCGTGTCCGCGTCCGACAGCTCGCCGAGGTCGGCGCCCCAGTGCAGGACCCGCGGCACCGGCTCGGTCAGCTCCACGACCAGGGCGGTGCCCGCCGCGCGCAGGGAGACGGTCCGTCCGGTGGCGTTCTGCATGGCGGGGTCCTTTCCTCGGCTCCGGCCGAATCTAGGCCGACTTTCCTTCCTCGGTCAACATATTCCGGACCCGATCTGGCACAGGATCACGGCCATAGACTTCGCCGTCGGCGAGGTTGATGATTGCCGGTGGAAAGGTAAGGTCGGCGGCATGACGCTCGCCGGACGACCGCCGGCCGCCGCCCTGGTCTTCAGGACGCTGCTGGTGCAGGGACCGCTCACCCGGGCCGAGTTGGGCCGGCGCACCGGCCTGTCGCCGGGTGCCGTCACCAAGGTCGCCGCGCCCCTGCTGGCCGACGGCTGGATCACCGAACTGGGCCGTCCCGCCGGGGAGCGGGCCAGCGGCCGGCCCGCGACGCCGATGGCCGTACGGGCGGAGCGCGCGCGTTTCATCGGGGTCAAGGTCACCGCGGACGAGCTGATCGGCGTCCTCACCGACCTGACCGCCACCCCGCTCGCCACCCGCCGTGCCCCGCTGGCCTCGCGGGACGTCGACAGCGTGGTGCGGGCGATCGCCCGGCTGGTGACGCGGCTGCGGACGGCCGGCGGGGCGGCAAAGGACGGGGCGGCGAAGGGCAGCACGGCGGAGCACGGCGCCGAGTCACCGGGCGGGGTGCACGGTATCGGGGTCACCCTCGCCGGGGACATCGACGCGCGGGCCGGAACCGTGCAGTATTCGCCGTTCCTGGACTGGCGCCAGGTGCCGCTGGCCCGGCTGGCCGGGGCGGCGACCGGCACCCCCACGGTGGTCGACAACGACGTGCGGGCACTGACCGTGGCCGAGCAGTGGTTCGGCGCGGGCGCGGGCCTGTCGTCCTTCGCGCTGGTCACCGTCGGCGCCGGCATCGGCTGCGGCATCGCGGTCGACGGGCGCGTGGTGTCGGGGGCGTACGGCGTCGCCGGCGAGGCCGGACACCTGCCGGTGGGCGGCGACCGGGTCTGCACCTGTGGCAACACCGGCTGCGTGGAGGCCGTCGCCGCCACCCACGCGATCACCGAGCAGGCCAGGCAGGCCACCGGCGACCCCGGCATGACCATGGCCGCGGCCGTCCGGCGCGCACACGCCGGCGACCCCGCCGTACGCGAGGTCTTCGCCCGCGCCGGGCGCGCGCTCGGCCTCGCCATGGCCTCGATCGCCAACCTGGTCGGCCCGCAGCGCATCGTCATCTCCGGCGAGGGGGTGGCCTCCTACGACCTCTTCGCCGACGCGGTCCGCGCCGCCTTCCGCGCCCAGGCCTTCGGGGCCGCGGCCGAATGCGACCTGGTGGTGCGCCCGCTGCCGTTCGAGGCCTGGGCGCGGGGCGGCGCCGCGGTGGCCGCGCAGCAGGTCTTCGCCCCCTGATCACCGGCGGTCCTCGGAGTAGTACGGTCCCGGTATGACTTCCGCAGCGCAGCACAGCCCGGGACCCGTGACCGCCGACGACGTCGACCTGGCCGTACGGCTGTCGGTGACCGCGCTGCGGGAGGCCCCCGACGGCGGCTGGGACGCACCGGCAGGCACGTTGACCTGGACCTGCTGGCAGACCGCGGAGCACCTGGCCGACGACCTGTTCGCGTACGCACTCCAACTCGGCCCGCGGGTCCCGTCGCTGACCACCCATGTACCGGCCACCTGGCGCCGGGAGACGCCCGACGGGCCCTGCTGCACGATCTTCGTGGACCGCGGGGAGGGCGTCGCGGGCCTGCTGCAGGTCCTGGAGGCCTGCGGCGCGCTGCTCACCTCGATGGTCCGCACCACGTCACCCGACCTGCGGTCGCACCACGTCTTCGGGGCGTCCGACCCGGCGGGCTTCGGTGCGATGGGCGTGGTCGAGACGCTCGTCCACACCCACGACATCGCCGCCGGGTTCGACCTGCCCTTCGAGCCGCCCGCCGATCTGTGCGCCAGATCCCTGCACCGGCTCTTCCCCGACGCTCCCGCGGACGCCGAGCCGTGGCCCGCGCTGCTGTGGTCGACCGGGCGCGTCGCCCTGCCGGGCCGTGAGCGCCGCACCGGCTGGCGCTGGTCCGGGGAGCCGCGGGCGTAACCCGACGGGCGGGAAGCCGCGCGCGTGACCCGACGGGTTCTCACGGCCGCAGACCCCCGGCCACGTACTTCCCCGGGAGGCCCGGACGGCCCGTCACCTTCGCACGGCCGTGGCTCGGTCAGGGAAGAGGGGACGCCGCTTCGGGTGCGAGGAGGGGGGCCAGGAGGTCGCCGTGGGCGGCCAGCCGCGGGGGGACGTCGGTGAGGGTGAAGGTCAGGTCCTCGGGGGTGGCCGCGGCGGACACCTCGTCCCACGCGAGGGGTGTGGAGACCGTCGGATGCGGGCGGGCTCGCACCGTGTAGGGCGTCGCCGTCGTCTTCTTCGCCGAATTCTGCGACCAGTCGATGAAGATCCGCCCGGTGCGGTCCGCCTTGGCCATCCGGGAGACCACCCGGTCGGGGTGGGCGCGTTCCAGCTCCTGGGCGACGCGCCGTGCGTAGGCGGAGGCCTGCGGAGAGTCGGCGCCCCGCAGCGCGGCATAGAGGTGCAGGCCCTTGGAGCCGCTGGTCTTGGCCCAGCTCTCGATGCCGTCGGCGGCGAGCCGTTCGCGCAGCAGGAGTGCCACCTCGCAGCAGTCGACGACAGTGCGACCGGGGCCGGGGTCGAGGTCGATGACCAGGCGGTCGGCGATGCCGGGCGCCGCGGAGCGCCACTGCGGGGTGTGGATCTCCACGCACGCGAGGTTCGCCGCCCACATCAAGGTCGCGAGGTCGTCCATCTGCACCTGCGGCATGAGTTCGCCGCTGCTCCTGAGGGTCTCGGCGGTCGTCACCCAGTCGGGCGTACCGGCGGGCGGGCGTTTCTGGAAGAAGCGCTGACCCTGCACGCCGTCGGGGGTCCTGACGAAGCTCGCCGGGCGCCCGGCGCAGTGCGGGACGAGGGCGTCGGCGACGCTCGCGTAGTAGTGCAGCAGCTCGCCCTTGGTGGTGCCGGTCTCCGGCCAGAGCACCCGGTCAAGGTGGCTGAGCTTGATCTGGCGGCCCTCGACCTCGGTGATCGGCATACCATAAAGATTCCCATAGCCTGACAAAAAGGACATGCCATGCGCAGTGTCTGGAGCGGGAACCTGGCCTTCGGTCTGGTCTCCATCCCGGTGAAGCTCGGGTCCGCGGTGTCGAGCCACAAGATCAGCTTCCGGCAGATCCATCTGGCCGACCACGGCCGGGTGCGCTACCAGAAGACCTGCGAGCTGGACGAGAAGGTACTGACCTCCGCCGACATCGGCCGGGCCTTCGAGACCCCGGACGACCAGCTGGTCGAGGTCACCGACGCGGACCTCCAGCGGCTGCCGCTGCCGACCGCCAAGACCATCGAGGTGAGCGGCTTCGTCGAGGCCGCGTCGGTCGACGCGATGCAGCTGGACACGCCCTATTTCCTGGCGCCGTCCTCGCCGACGGCGAACAAGCCGTACGTCCTGATGCGCGAGGCGCTGGCCCGCTCGGGCAAGGCCGCGGTGGGCAAGTTCGCGATGCGCAACTCCGAGCACCTGGCGCTGATCACCGCACGCGACGACATCCTGCTGCTCCAGACGCTGCGCTGGCCCGACGAGCTGAACTCGGCGGCCGACGCCGTCCCGCGCGGCAAGGTCAACATCAGCGACAACGAGCTGCGGCTCGCCGACACCCTCATCGAGGCGCTCGGCGAGGCGGACCTGTCGGCGTACGAGGACGAGTACGCGGTGGCCGTCGAGGCGATGGTGACGGCGAAGCTGGAGGGCGCCGAGCCGCCCGCGCCGGCCGACGAGGGCGGCGGCAAGGTGGTGGACCTGATGGCGGCGCTGCAGGCCTCGGTGGACCAGGCCAAGGACAGCCGCGGCGGCGGCGACGGGACGCACGCGACCGTCACCGAACTGAGCTCGAAGGGCGAGGGCGGGGCCGGGAAGCGTCCGGCCAAGAAGGCGGCGTCGAAAAAGTCGGCGGCGGCCAAGAAGACCACCGCGGGGAAGACCGCGGCGAAGAAGACGGCCAAGAAGACCACAACTCACCGCAAAGCAAACTGACAGACCACTTTCATTTGACACATGACACCTTGCTGGAAGTTACTCTCATTACAGAGTCGACCCCCAGGAGGCCGTCATGTCCGTGCCCGCGCCCGCTCCTCCCCCGCTCGCGAACTCGCCCCGCCGCTGGTGGGCGCTGGCCGCCCTGACGCTGAGCGTGCTGATCATCGCCCTCGACGGCACCGTCATCACCGTGGCGCTGCCCACCCTGTCGGGCGAACTGGGCGCCGACAGCGCCCAGTTGCAGTGGATCAACGGCGGCTACCTGCTGGCGCTCTCGGTGGCGATGCTGCCGGTGGGGCTGCTCGGCGACCGCTACGGCCACAAGCGCGTCCTGATCGGCGGCATCGCGCTGTTCGGCCTGGCCTCGCTGGCCGGCACCCAGGCGGGCTCACCGGGGCAGCTGATCGCCGTGCGGACCGTGCTGGGACTGGCCGCGGCGATGATCATGCCGGTGTCGATGGCGGTGCTCCCCCGGGTCTTCGGCCCGGCCGAGCTGCCCAAGGCGATCGGCGCCTGGACCGCGGCCACCGCGGTGGGCATGCCGGTGGGCCCGCTGGTCGGCGGCTGGCTGCTCAACCACTTCTGGTGGGGCTCGGTCTTCCTCTTCAACGTGCCGGTGGTGGTGCTCGCGCTGATCGCCTGCGTCTGGCTGCTGCCCGCCGACCGGGCCCGGGAGCGCGGCCCCGCCGTGCCGTTCGACACCGTGGGCACGGGGCTCAGCGCCGTGGGCATCACGGCGCTCGTCTACGGGACGATCCTGGTCCCCGACGACGGCTGGGGCAGCCCCCGGGTGCTGGGCGGTGTCGTCGGCGGCGCGCTGGTGCTGGCGGTCTTCGCCTGGTGGCAGCAGCGGTGTCCGCACCCGCTGGTGGACACGCGGCTGTTCGCCGACCCGCGGTTCCGCTGGGGCACGCTGATCGCGGTCTTCGTGAACTTCGCGCTGATGGGCATCATGTTCGTCGTCCCGCAGTATCTGCAGGAGGTGCTCGGCCACGACGCGCTCGGCACGGGCCTGCGGATCCTGCCGCTGATCGGCGGGCTGATGGCCGCCGCCACGCTGGGCGAAACGCTGGTGCCGCGGCTGGGCACGCGGGTCGTGGTGGCCGCGGGGCTGCTGGTCTTCGCCGCGGGCACCCTGGTCGGCGCGGCCACCGGCACCGGCGACGGATACGCGTACGCCGCGCTGTGGCTGACCATGACGGGCTTCGGCTTCGGCCTCGCCGTGGTGCCCGCGACCAGCCTGGTGATGGCGTCGCTGCCCGCGCAGGCCTCGGGACGCGGCACCAGCCTGCTGGAGACCGTGCAGCAGGTCGGCGGGGTGCTCGGGGTCGCCGGTCTCGGCAGCCTGCTGAGCGCGGGCTATCTGGCCGGGCTGAGCACCGGGGGGCTGTCCCGCCAGGACGCCGACGCGGCACGCGACTCGGTGAGTGGGGCCGGCGCGGTGGCGGCGCGGCTGCGGGACCGCGACCTGACCGCCTCGGCGCACCACGCCTTCGTGCACGGCATGAGCCTGGCCCTGCTGGTGTGCGCGGGGATCGCCCTGGCCGGTGCCGTGCTCGCGGCCCTCTTCCTGCCCGCGCGGGGCGGGAGGACCGGGGCCGGCGACGCGGTCCCGGCCGCGCGGGAGGTCGCCACATCCCCCGCCGAGCACGGACAATCGCTGGCATGAACGCCAAGGAGACCCCGACCGCGCCGGAGATGGGCCTGCGGGAGCGCAAGAAGCTGCGCACCCTGGAGACCATCAGGCGCGAGGCCTACCGCCTCTTCGCCGCCCAGGGCTACGAGGCCACCACCGTCGACCAGATCGCCGCCGCGGCCGAGGTCTCCCCCAGCACCTTCTTCCGCTACTTCCCGACCAAGGAGGACGTGGTCCTCAACGACGAGTACGACCCCGCGCTCGTCGAGGCGCTACGGGCCCGGCCGCCCGGCGAGCCGATCATCGACTCGATCCGGCACGCGCTGACCGACTCCCTCGGGCGGCTGATCGAGGCCGACCACGACGAGCTGCTGCTGCGGACCAGGCTCGGCTTCACCGACCCGGCCATCAGGGCGCGTTCCTGGGACGAATTCCAGCGCACCCAGGACGTGGTGGCCGCGGTGATCAGCGAGCGCACCGGCCGCGACCCGGACGACCTGGACGTGCACTGCGCCGCGGCCGCCCTCATCGCGGTGTCGACCGCGGTGGTACGCCACTGGGTGCAGCGGGACGGCGAGGTGGACCTGGTCGCGCTCTACGACCGGCAGTTCGCGCTGCTCGCCGAAGGCGTGCGGTTCTGACCCGCGGGCGCAACGGCGTACTTACGGGGGCCGGAACGGGATTTTCCCGCGGCCCGAACGGGTTGGCCCCAGTGAGCGCCACGCAGCCGGCGCAGAAACGGAGCAGCACCGCGCCCATGTCGACCCGCCTTGAGTCCTCCCAGCCGCCGTCGCACCCCGGCACCGCGGAACCGCACGTGCTGGACAACGCCGTGTGGTCCGCGCTGAACGGCCCGCACCGGCACCTCGCCGAGACCACCGGTTCCGCCGCCCGGTACCGGACCGACGTGTCGCCCTTCGTGGCGATAGCCGATCCCGCGGAGCCGCAGAGCTGGGCGGATCTGGCCGACCTCGCCGGCCCGGGCAATCCCGTCGCGATCACCGGGGTGTCCTCGCTGCCCGCCCAGTGGTCGACCGGCCAGTCCGCGCAGGGCGTCCAGATGGTGGCGACCGCGGTGCACGCCCGCACCGACTCCGAGGCCGTGCCGCTGGGACCGTCCGACGTGCCCGAGATGCTGGAGCTGGTCGCCCGGGCCAAGCCCGGTCCCTTCCTGCCCCGCACGATCGCGATGGGCGCTTACTACGGCATCCGCCGCGAGGGCCGGCTGGTCGCGATGGCCGGGGAGCGGCTGCGGCCGCCCGGCTGGACCGAGATCAGCGCGGTGTGCACCGACGAGCAGCACCGCGGCCAGGGGCTCGCCACCCGGCTGCTGCTGCACACCGCGGCCGGGATCGGCGCCCGCGGCGACACGCCGTTCCTGCACGCGGCCGCCGTCAACACCGGCGCGATCCGGCTCTACGAGACGCTCGGCTTCACGCTGCGCCGCGGCGTCCACTTCCACTTCCTCCAGGTCCCCGGCGACCGCTGAACCCGCACACGCGAGGAGCACCGCATGCCCACCGCCTACCTCCACACCGCCTTCGGCGGCCCCGAGACCGAGACTTTCGCGGACCTGCCGCGACCGGTGCCGGGGCCCGGCCGGCTGCTGATCGCGGTTCGGGCCGCGGGCGTCAACCCCGTCGACTGGAAGCGACGCGACGGCTACCAGCGGGCCGGCGCCGCGCCGACCGTGCTGCCGTCGGTCTTCGGCAGCGAGGCCGCCGGCGTGGTCGAGGAGGTCGGGCCCGGCGTCGAGGGCTTCGCGGTCGGCGACGAGGTCTTCGGCGGCACGGACACCGGCGGCTACGCCGAGCTGACCCTGCTGCCCGCGGCCGGCACCGCGCACAAGCCGGCCGCCCTGTCCTGGACCGACGCGGCCACCCTGCCGGTCGCGGCCGCCACCGCCTACGACGCCCTCGTCCAACTCGCCCTGCCAGCGGGCGCGACGCTGCTCGTCAACGGCGTCGGCGGCGGCGTCGGTGTCGCCGCGGCCCAGATCGCCCGGCACCGCGGTCTGACCGTCATCGGCACGGCCAGCGCCGCGAAGCGGTCCTTCGCGCAGTCCCTGGGCGTGATCCACGTGCCCTCGGGCGAGGGCGTCGCGGACCGCGTCCGCGCGGCCGCCCCCGGTGGCGTCGACGGCATCCTCGACCTGGTCGGCGGCGACTCGCTGCGCGAGCTCGCCGACCTGCTCGCCGACCGTTCCCACCTCGTCAGCGGCGCGGACAAGGCGCTGGCCGCGTCGCTCGGCGGCAGCGCGATCGTCCGCGCCCGCACCGGCGCGGTGCTCTCGGCGGTGGCCGCCCTGGTTGTCGAGGGCGCCCTGGACCCGTACGTGACGCGCACCTTCCCGCTCGCCGAGGCGGACAAGGCGCTCCGGGCGGTGGAGCAGGGTCACACCCGCGGCAAGATCGCCCTCACGGTAGACCGGTAGACCGCTTCCCTGCGCCCCTGAAAACGCTCACCCTCCTGCACGAAGGGCCCCTGGCAGGAGCCAACGCCTGGTCGGCGGATGGCGGGAGGCCCAAAGGGGCGCGGGGGGCAGCCCCGGGGGGTCAGACGGCGCGGCGGCGGGTGGCCGGTTCGGTCAGCGACGGCGGGGTGTAACCGGCGTCGCGGGGCGACAGGTTCGTACCCGGCGGCACGATCGCGTCGATGCGGTCGAGCACCTCGCGGTCCAGGGTGATCTTGTCCGCGCCCAGCTGGCTCTCCAGCTGGGCGAAGGTCCGCGGACCGATGATGGCCGAGGTGACGGCGGGGTGCTGCAGCACGAAAGCCAGGGCCAGTTGGACCAGGGTGAGGCCTGCCTCCTCGGCCAGCGCGGCCAGCGCGTCGGCCGCCGCGAGCTTCGCCGCGTTCTCCGCCGCCGTGATGTCGAAGCGGCCGGGCTGGCGGTCGGCCCGGCTGGAGGCCGGTTGCGGGACGCCCTTGCGGTAGTGGCCGGAGAGCCAGCCGCCGGCGAGCGGGCTCCAGGAGAGCACCGCGAGGCCGTAGCGCTGGGCGACGGGCAGCACCTCGCGTTCGATGCCGCGGGCCAGCAGCGAGTAGGGGGGCTGCTCGGCCACCACCCGCTCGCGCCCGCGGCGTTCGGCGATCCACTGGCCCTCCACGATCGCCGACGGCTCGAAGGTCGAGGTGCCGATGTAGCGGATCTTGCCCTGCCGGACGAGGTCGGACAGCGCGCCGAGCGTCTCGTCGAAGTCGGTGTCGGGCTCGGGCCTGTGCACCTGGTAGAGGTCGATCCAGTCGGTGCCGAGCCTGCGCAGGCTGTTCTCGACCTCGCGGACGATCCAGCGGCGCGAGTTGCCCTGCTCGTTGGGGTCGGAGCCGAGGCTGGCGTGGAATTTCGTGGCCAGCACGACGTTGTCCCTGCGGCCGCCGGCCAGAGCCTTGCCGACGATGGTCTCGGACTCGCCGGCCGAGTAGGCGTCGGCGGTGTCCACGAAGTTGATGCCCGAGTCGAGGGCGTGGTGGATGATCCGGGCCGCGTCGGCGTGGTCCGGGTTGCCCCGGGGGCCGAACATCATGGTGCCCAGGCACAGCGGGCTGACCTGGACGCCGGTGCGTCCGAAGGGGCGGTACTGCGTCATCGTGCTCTCCCGTTGACGAGATGGTCGGGGGTGGGGTCGGGGCGGAGCGCCGCGGCGGGGGCCAGCTGGTCGACGCCGGCGGACGCGCCGGTCTGCCGGAAGGCGTCCCAGAGCCTGCGGTAAGGGCCCTGCGCGGCAAGCAGCGCGGTGTGCGTACCCGTCTCGACCACGGTGCCGCGGTCGATGACCACGACCCGGTCGGCGCGGGCGGCGGTGGTCAGCCGGTGGGCGACGACCAGCGTGGTGCGCCGCCGGGTCAGCGCGTCGGTGGCGGTCGCGACGCGGCTCTCGGTGGCCAGGTCCAGCGAGGCGGTCGCCTCGTCGAGCAGCAGGATGTCGGGGTCGACCATTTCGGCGCGGGCCAGTGCGATCAGCTGGCGCTGACCCGCGGACAGGTTCCTGCCGCGTTCGCCGACCGGCTGGAGGTAGCCGAGCGGCAGCGCGGCGACCATGTCGTGGGCGCCGACCGCGCGGGCGGCGGCCTCCACCTCGGCGTCGCAGGCGCCGGGGCGGCCGTAGGCGATGGCGTCCCTGACGGTGCCGCTGAAGAGGTGCGCCTCCTGCGGCACCACGCCGAGCCTGGCGCGGAATGCCGCGAGGTCGAGGCCGCGCAGGTCGTGCCCGTCGACCAGGACCGCGCCGGACGTGGGGTCGTAGAAGCGGGCGATGAGCTTCATCACGGTGGACTTGCCGGCGCCGGTGGCTCCGACCAGGGCGACGGTCTCGCCGGGGGCGATCCGCAGCGAGACGCCGTGCAGCACCTCCTGGCCGCCGCCGCCCGCGTAGCCGAACGACACCCGGTCGAAGGCGATCTCGCCGCGCAGGGCGGTGACCGGCAGGGGGGAGGCGGCCGCCGGGGTGCCGGTGGGGGTACGCATCAGGGTGCGCAGCCGGCCGAGGCCCACCACGGCCTGCTGGTAGCCGTCGAAGACCTGGGAGAGCTGCTGGATCGGGGAGAAGAACAGGTCGACGTAGAGGAGGAAGGCGATCAGGGTGCCGGCGGTGAGCGCCCCGGAGCGGACCTGGCCCGCGCCGACGGCGAGGACGGCGGCGGCGGACAGCACGCCGAGCAGTTCCACGAAGGGGAAGAAGGTGGCGATGTAGCGCTGGGCGCGCAGCCGGGAGTCGCGGAAGGCCCAGGCGAGCGCGGCGAAGTCGCGGGCGTTGCGCTCCTCGCGGCGGAAGGCCTGGGTGACGCGGATGGCGGTGACGTTCTCCTGGAGGCAGGCGTTGACGGCGCTGATGCGTTCCCTGGCCTCGTGGTAGGCGGGCACCGAGCGGCGGCGGAAGAGCGCGGTGCCGCCGATCAGCAGCGGCAGCGCGCACAGCAGCACGACGGCCAGGCCCGCGTCGATGACCAGCAGGGTGACCAGGACGCCGACCACGGTCAGCAGGCTGACGACCGCGGTGATCAGGCCGGTCTGCAGGAAGTTGGACAGCGCGTCGACGTCGGTCGTCATCCGCGTCATGATCCGGCCGCCCAGCTCGCGCTCGTAGTAGTCCAGGCCGAGCCGCTGGAGCTGCGCGTAGGTCTTCACCCGCAGCGTGTAGAGCAGGCGTTCGCCGGTACGTCCGGTGGTGCGCGTCTGGGCGACGCCGACGACCCAGTCGGCGCCGACGACGGCGGCGGCCGCGCCCGCGGCGGCCAGCAGGGCGGCGCCGGAGTGCCGGGCGACGCCGTTGTCGACGCCGTGCCTGACCAGGATGGGCACCGCTATCTGCGCGACGGCGTCCGCGGCGACCAGCAGCAGCCCGAGCAGCAGTGGCAGGCGGAAGGGGCGGATCAGCGCCCGCAGTCCGAAGTGCGGGTCCGCGGCCCTGGTCTGGCCGGCGGGCACGTCGGGGTCGGCGTCGGGCAGCGGCATCCTGGCGAGCCCGTCGAGCAGTTCGGGGGTGGGCGGTGCGGCGCCGAGCACGGAGGCGCCGGGCCCGCCGCGGCCGCGGCCCGCGGTGGCGGAGCTGATGGCCATCGCCTGGGCGGCCTTGAGGTCGGCGTCGTCGCTGCGCCGGCCCGCGGGCGTGGCGGTACGCCGCCACAGGCGGGCGGTCACGGCGGGCAGCGCCGGCTCGTCCCCGGCGTCCGGTACGTGCTCGGCGGGCGCCGCGGCGCCGGCCGGTGCGGGTTCGGTGACCTCGGCGGCGGACAGCAGGCTGCGGAAGAGCGCGGATCTGGAGCGCAGTTCGTCCATGGTGCCGGTGTCGACCACCCGGCCGCCGTCCAGTACGGCGATGCGGTCGGCGAGTTCGAGGGTGGACCTGCGGTGCGCGACGATCAGGGTGGTGGGCCTGCGGGTCGCGGTGCGCAGGCCGGTGTGGATCTCGGACTCCACGCGGGCGTCGATCGCGGACGTGGCGTCGTCGAGGATCAGCACGGCCGGGTCGCCGAGCAGGGCGCGGGCCAGTGCGACGCGCTGCCGCTGCCCGCCGGACAGGGTCAGGCCCTGCTCGCCGACGACGGTGTCGTAGCCCTGCGGCAGCCCTCCGACGAATTCGTCGGCGCGGGCTGTCCGGGCGGCCCGGGCGATCCGCTCGTCGGACACGTCGGGGTCGCCGTAGGCGATGTTGGCCCGCACGGTGTCGGACAGCAGCAGGCTCTCCTCGAAGACGTAGCCGATGGCGCCGCGCAGCGAGTCGAGCCGCAGGTCGCGCACGTCGGTGCCGCCGACCTTCACGGAGCCGGACGCGACGTCGTAGAAGCGCGGCAGCAGGGCGGCGGCGGTGGACTTGCCGGAGCCTGCCGGGCCGATGAGGGCGACCGTCTCGCCGGGCGCGATGTCGAGGGTGAAACCGCGCAGCAGCGGCTGGCGCCCGTTGCCGTACCCGAACGTGACGTCCTGCCAGCTCAGCGCGGGTGGTCCGGCGGGCAGGTCGGCGGCGCCGGGGGCGTCGGTGACGGCCGGGGCCTCGTCGATGACTTCCAGGACGCGTTCGGTGCCCGCCCTGGCCTGCTGCCAGACGGTGAGCAGGGTGGCGACCTGGCGGACCGGGGTGACGAACGAGCCGAGGTAGCTGGTGAAGGCGAGGAAGGTGCCGAGCGAGATCCGGCCGTGCAGGGCGAGCCAGCCGCCCAGCGCGAGCACCGCGACCTGACCGAGTGCGGGGACGGCCTGCAGCGCGGGCGTGTAGCGGCTGGTGTAGCGCACCACCCGCAGCCGTGAGGAGAACAGCAGCCTGGCCTTGCCTTCCAGGCCCGCCAGTTCGCGTTGCTCCTGCCCGAAGCCCTTGACGACCCGGACACCGCTGACGGCGGCCTCGACGGTGGAGGCGACCTCGGCGGCCTCCTGCTGCGCGTGCCAGTTCGCCGGGAAGAGGTCCTTGCGGCTGCGCAGCGCGATCAGCCACAGCAACGGGCCGACGACCAGCGCCACCACGGTCAGCAGCGGGGACAGCAGCGCCATGAAGACCAGCGAGACCAGGAACATCAGGGCGTTGCCTGTCATGTTCGGCAGGAACTGCAGCAGCGTCTGGATCAGGGTGATGTCGGAGATGGAGCGGCTGACGATCTGCCCGGTGCGCAGGTCGTCCTGCTGGGCGCCGCCGAGCCGCAGCAGTGCCGCGAAGGCGTCGTTGCGCAGGTCGTACTGCACCCCGAGCGACAGCCGGCCGGCCCGGTAGCGGCGGGTGTAGCCGGCCGCGAACCGGGCCAGGCCGAGTCCGGCGAGCAGCGCGATCCACCAGCCGAGCGGGCCGCCGGCGCCTCCCGCGACGGCGTCGACCACATGCCGCAGGACCAGCGGCAGCACCGCGGTGGCGACCGCGGCGACCACCGCCCCGGTGAAGGCGGCGAGCAGGTCGCCCCGGTGCCGCAGGCAGTAGCCGCCCAGCCGGCGGACCCAGCCGGGAGGCGGCACGGCCGGGCCGGCCGCGGTGGCGGCCGGCCCGGAGGTGGTCGTTCTACAGCCCGTCACGAAACCTCCGAGAGTGCGATGCCGAGGTGCCCGGCACTGGCGTCGACGGTGTCGAAGAGGCGGTTGGCGGGGCGCGGCAGCCCGTAGTGCTCGCGCAGGGTGCGGCCGGTGTACTCGGTGCGGAACAGGCCGCGCTCCTGGAGGATCGGCACCACCCGGTCCACGAACAGCTCGAGTCCTGACGGCAGCACCGCGGGCATGATGTTGAAGCCGTCCGCGGCGCCCGCGGCGTACCAGTGCTCGATGGTGTCGGCGACCTGCTCGGCGGTGCCCGCGAAGGTGCGGTGGCCGCGCCCGCCTCCCAGCCGGCCGATCAGCTGCCGTACGGTCAGCCGCTCGCGCCTGGCCAGCTCCACGATGAGGGTGAAGCGGCTCTTGGCGCCCTCGATCTCGTCCTCGGAGGGGATGTCGTCGGGGAGTTCGCGGTCCAGGTCCAGCGTCGCCGGGTCGACGCGCAGCGTCTTGGACAGCTGCGTGACCGCGAACTCGGGCCGGATCAGCCGGTCCAGCTCGTCGTCCAGGGCCCGCGCCTGCTCCTCGGTGTCGCCGATGACGGGCACGATGCCGGGCAGGATCTTGATGCCCTCGGGGTCGCGGCCGAAGCCGACGGCGCGCTGCTTGACGTCCTTGGCGAAGGCGATGGCCTCTTCAAGGGTCTGCTGCGCGGTGAAGACCGCCTCGGCGTAGCGGGCGGCGAAGTCCTTGCCGTCCTCGCTGGAACCGGCCTGCACCAGCAGTGGGTAGCCCTGCGGGGAGCGCTGTACGTTCAGCGGTCCGTCCACCCTGAAATACGTACCCTTGTGCTCGAACTTGCGCACCCGGTCGGCGCGGGCGTGGACGCCCGACTCCTTGTCGGCGATGACCGCGTCGTCGGCCCAGCTGTCCCACAGCTTGGTGGCGACGTCCACGAACTCGGCGGCCCGCAGGTAGCGGTCGTGGTGCAGCGGGGTGTCGTCGAGGCCGAAGTTGCGGGCGGCGTCGGCGCCCGCGGTGGTGACGATGTTCCAGCCGGCGCGGCCGCCGGAGACGTGGTCGACGGAGGCGAACCTGCGGGCCAGGTTGTAGGGCTCGTTGTAGCTGGTGGAGGCGGTGGCGATCAGCCCGATGTGCTCGGTGACGGCGGCGAGCGCGGTCAGCAGCACGGTGGGTTCCAGCTTGTTGGCGGGGCGGCGCCCCGGGTCGCCCATCAGGACGGGGCTGTCGGCCAGGAACAGCGAGTCGAGCTTGCCGCGTTCCGCGATCCGCGCGAGGTTCTGGTAGTGCGCGATGTCGGTGCCGCCGGAGGCGGGGCTCTCCGGCAGCCGCCAGGCCGCCTCGTGGTGCCCGACCGACATCAGGAACGCGTTGAGGTGCATCGGTTTGCGGTCAGTCCTGCGGGTCATGGGGGTCCTTGTCCTTGAGCGGGCGCCCGCCCGGAGCGGGGAGGTCGGCGGGCTGCGGGTCGGGGTGTACCGGGTCGGCGGAGCCGTCGGGCTGGTGCACGCCGAGCGCGGCGAGCAGCGTGTCGCGGTATTCCTGGAAGCGCGGGTCGCGGCGGCTGCGCGGGGTCGGCAGGTCCACCGCCAGGTCGACCGCGATCCGACCGTCCTCCAGGACCAGCACGCGGTCGGCCAGTTCGACGGCCTCGTCCACGTCGTGGGTGACCAGCAGCACCGCAGGACGGTGCCGCTCGTACAGCTCCCGCAGCAGGTCGTGCATCCTGATCCGGGTGAGGGCGTCCAGTGCCCCGAACGGCTCGTCGGCCAGCAGCAGTTCGGGATCGCGGACCAGGGCGCGGGCCAGGGCGGCGCGCTGCTGCTCGCCGCCGGAGAGCTCGTGCGGCCAGGACCGCTCGCGCCCTTCGAGGCCGACCTCGGCCAGCGCCTTGGCGCCGCGCTCCTTGGCGTCCCTGCCGCGCACGCCGAGCACCACGTTGTCCAGCACCCGCAGCCAGGGCAGCAGCCGGGAGTCCTGGAAGGACAGCGACACCCGCTCCGGCACGTGCAGTTCGCCGGAGCCCGCGACCCCGTGGTCGAGCCGGGCGACCGCGCGCAGCAGGGTGGACTTGCCGGAGCCGCTGCGGCCCAGCAGCGCGGTGAACTCGCCCTGGCCCAGGGTCAGGTCGATTCCCTTGAGCACGTCCCGGTCGCCGAAGGAGCGCACCAGGCGGGTGGTGCGGACCGCGGCGGCGCGGACCGCCGGGCGCGGTGCGGTCAGTCCGCCAGTGTGCGTCGCCATGACAGCACCCTCCGTTCCGCGGCGCGCACCAGCGCGTCCGACACGAATCCGAAGACTCCGTAGACGACCAGGCCGACGATGATCACGTCGGACTGGGCGTAGAGCTGGGCCTGGAACATCATGTAGCCGAGGCCTTTGGTGGCGTTGACCTGCTCGACGACCACCAGGCCGAGCCAGGACGCGGTGACCGCGAGGCGCAGGCCGACGAAGAAGCCGGGCAGCGCGCCGGGGACCACCACCTTGCGGATGAACTGCAGCCGGCTCAGGTCCAGGCTCTCGCCCAGCTCCACGTACCTGCGGTCGATGCCGGTGAGCGAGGCGTAGGTGTTGATGTAGACGACGACGGTGACCCCCAGCGCGATCAGGGTCACCTTCATCTCCTCGCCGATGCCGAGCCAGAGGATCATCAGCGGCAGCAGGGCGAGCGACGGGATGGCCCGCTTGACCTGGAGGGTGCCGTCGAGCAGGTACTCGCCGACCCGGCTGAGGCCCGCGGCGACCGCGAGCAGCACGCCGGCGAGCACCCCGAACAGCAGGCCGAGCCCGGCGCGTTGCAGCGAGACGGCCACATTGCTCTGCAACCGCCCGCTCTTGATCAGGTCCGCGGCGGTGGAGGCGACGGCGCCGGGTCCCGACAGGATGCGCGGGTCGAGATAGCCGGTGGCGGAGGCGGCCCACCAGATCAGCACGACCAGCACGGGACCGGTCAGCCGGGCGAAGGGGACGGCCTTCCCGGGGCCGAGCCGCCGCCGGGTGCCGGTCGCCGTGGTGGCGGGCCGAAGCTCCCGTACGGTGGGGAACGGCTGGGCACGGTCCTTGGCGGCGGGCTCGGCCGTCCGCACCTGGGGCAGGATGTCGGTCATGACGCCACCTGATATTTCGCCGGTACGGCCCGCGCCGCGAGCCCCTCGAAGCGGCGGTCGAAGAGCGTCTCGGCCTTGATTTTCGGTACGAAGCCGCCCTCGGCCATCAGATCGGCCGTCTCCTGCTCCCAGGCGATGGCCTTGTCCCAGCTGCGCGGGAACTGCGGCTGCTCGAGCGAGGAGACGATGCGCCGGCCGGCCGCGGCGGACACGCCCTGGTCCTTGACGTAGTAGCTCTGGATCCACTGGTCGGTGTTCTCCCAGGCCCACACCAGGCCCTTGGCCCACAGCGGGATGAAGCTGCGGATGGCGGCGACCTTGGCGTCGTCGTTGAGGACCTCGGTGGGCGCCCACAGGATCGCCAGCAGGTCGACCACGTCGGTGGCGACCGCCCGGGCGCCGTCCTTGCCGTACTGGCCCAGGTATTTGGTGAGCGACGGTTCGGCCAGCGGCGCCACGTCGACCTGCTTGGACTGCAGCGCGGTCAGGAACTGCGTGCTGGGCAGCGCGATCAGCTGGACGTCGGAATTGCGCAGCCCCGCTTCCTTCAGGGCGCGCAGCACCACGACGCCCTGCGCCTGGCCCTGGGAGAAGCCGATCTTCTTGCCCCGGAAGTCCTTCGCCGAGGCGATGGCGTCGCCGGAGCCCGGCGCGGTCGCGAAGCTGTAGATGGGGTGGTCGCGGGTCTGGACGGCGACGATACGGGCACCGACCTTGATGGCCTCGGCCTGGATCGGCGGAATTCCGGCGTTGCTCGCCAGGTCGATGGAATGGGCGCGGAATCCCTGGATGACGTCGGGCCCCGCGGTGAGGTTGGGCCAACTCGACACCGTGAAGGGCAATTGCTTGTCCAGGCCCGAGTCGGCCAGTTGCAGCTGCGAGGTGTGAATGGATATCGCGAGTTTGGTACCGGGCGGCGGCGCCCCCGAGGGGAGTCCGCGGGTCGGGACGGTGTCGATCGACGCGGCCGAATTCCGGGAGCAGGCGGCGAGGAACGCGGCTCCGCCCGCGAGGGCGAGAAACGACCGGCGGGGGACGAGTCGGGCGATGGGACGTGCGCTCATGTGAATTCCTGGTGAGAGGCCGGAATCGTCGTCCGGTCGCTGGTCGGGTGGATGGTGTGGATACGTGGCCGGTCAGAGGGAGTGGTAGCCGCCGTCGTGGAAGACCAGCGGGGCGCGGGCACCGCCGGTCCAGGAGTCCTGGACCCGGCCGATGACGACCCGGTGGTCGCCGGCCGGCACGATCTGTTCCAGGTCGAGCCGCAGCCAGCCGGTCACCCCGTCGAGCACGGGTTCGCCGTCCGGCAGCCGACGCCACCGGGTGGGCTCGGCGAAGCGGTCGATCCCGCTGGTGGCGAAGGTCCTGGCGAGCTGTTCCTGGTCGGAGCCGAGGAAGTTGACCACCGCGCTGCGGGCCTGCCCGACATGCGGCCAGGACGACGCGGTGACGCCGATACCGAAGGACACCAGCGGCGGTTCGAGGGACAGCGAGGTGAGCGAGGTCGCGGTGAAGCCGGCCGGACCGCTGCCGGCGTCCACGGTGACGACGACCACGCCCGCGGGGTGGTTGCGGAATATCTGTTTGAACCGCTCAGGGGCGATGCCCGTGGCGGGAAGCGACGGCACGGTGATGGTCAACGTCTCCCCCGATTTACCTGGGTGGGGCGGAATGTGCGCAGCAGAAAGCACCGCGTCGACGGGCCGCACGGCCTTGTGCGGCACCCTGCGGGCGCGGCTGTTCACACAGTGGAATACGACGGAAATGCAGTGGGATTTTCGTTATGCGGGCGGCGCGAAGATTACGCGGCCCGGCGGGCGCCCTGGCGGGAACGGCGCGGACAACACGCACCGGCGGCGCTGTGGCGACAACAGGAAAGCGTCGGGCTCTGCGCCCGCTCCGGATTCCGCTGCTGACCGTTCATGTTTCCATTCTCGCGTCCGTGCCGTGCCCGGGTCAACAATGCAACTGCCTGAATTAAGTCGGTTACCGCGGCGGTCCCGACGGCGGTTCCGGCGAAGGTGACACCGGTTCAGGTGACACCCCTTCAGCACACACCGGCTCAGCACACGGCGGGCAGCACCGGCCACGGACCGAGCGGGTCGGCGTAGAGCGCCCCGAGTGCCACCGCGGCGCCCGCGACCGGCAGGACCGACCCGGTGAAGCTGCTCGGCACCACTGCCCGCTCCGGGTCGTCGCAGACCCACGAGCGGGCGGCGACCTCGGCGCGCAGTACGGCCAGACACTCCGCCAGCCGCCCCGAGCCCGCCTCGACGACCACCACGACCTCCGGGTCGAACATGTCGAGCAGCAGCGCGACCGCCCGGCCCACCAGCAGCGCCCGCCGCCGGAAGAGGTCCACCGCGCGCGGCTCGCCGGCCAGTGCCAGGTCGAGCAGGGCGCGGAAGTCGGTGACCTCCAGCCCGCGGGCGGCGGCCTGCCGTACGAGGGCGGGCTCGGAGACCTCGGACTGCAGACAGCCGGCCGTACCGCACGTACAGGGTTCGGCGGAGTCGGTGCCGGGTCCGACCGGCAGATGCGCCACGCTGCCGGCGGCCGAGCGCGGGCCGCGGTGGACGCCGTCCGCGGTGGCGAAGGCGGCGTCCACGACCGCGCCGACGAAGAGCAGCACCGCGCTGTCCCGGGTGGCGACCGCGCCCAGCAGCTGCTCGGCGCGGGCCAGCGCCCGGGAGTGGCTGTCGACGTACACGGGCAGTCCGGTGGCAGCTGTCAGGAACTCACGGGCCGCCACGTCGCGCCAGCCCAACCGGGGGTGGTCCACGATCACACCGGCTTCGGGGTCGACCCACTGGCCGGTGGCGAGACCCAGCGCCAGGACCGTACGGCCGTCGGCGTGCGCGGCGACCATCCGCGGCAGCCGGGCGGCGAGTCCGCCGAGCACCTGCTGCGGGTCGGTGCCGCGGTGCGGTGTGCGGTCGCCCACGACGATACGGCCGCGCAGGTCCATCAGCGCCAGGGTGGAGTGGGCGACGGCGATGTGCGCGCCGGCCACCAGATAGCGGCTGGTGTCGATCTCCAGCGGGATGTGCGGGCGGCCGAGTCCGCGGGGCCCCGCGGTCTCCGGGCTCTCCCGGACCAGCCCGCGGGCCAGGAACTGCGCACAGTGCCCGCTGACCGCGGCGGGCGACAGGCCGGTCAGCCGGGCGACGGTGCTGCGGGCCACCGGCCCGTGGTCGAGGATCGCACCGAGCACGGCGCCGGCCGCGGGCGGACGGCGGGGCGGGGCAGCGGGCTGCGGAAGGTCGGCGCGGCGAAGGGGAGCCGGGAGCGGCGGGGCGGTGTCACGGCGGTCGGGCGGTGGCAGGACTACCACGATGGCCTTCCAGGGTGGTCGACGGCGGCGGGCGTACCCGTAGGGCCGCACCGGTGGCGAACCGGCGGGGCGGGCGATCCCGTTGGCGCTCCTCGCGGAGCTGTGCTGTCAGACCTGGTGACACGCGGCGGAGCACACACGCTTGAGGTCGACATGACCCCGCGTCGTCAGGTGTGTGGTGCGCTGCATGCCGCGCAACGTAACCGGCGCGGAGGAGCCCGGTCAAACACCTGCCCGCATGCTGGACATCATGACCATTGGATGGACGGCTTCCGCCGGGTCCCGAGAAGGGGCGTTCCCACCACTCCCCCGGCCCCGGACAGTCACCCTTCGACGCCCGCCGCGTCGACCAGGGCGGCGGCCGTCGTGACCGCGAGGCCGTCCAGGCTGTCCGCGCCGATCCCGGCCCTGGCGCTCGCCCCGTCGAAGACCAGCGTCAGCTGACGGGCCAGCAGGTCCGGGTCGGCGGCGCCGCCACGGGCGGCCTCCGCCCGGAAGAAGTCGGTGAGCACCTGCTTGCCGCGGGCGGCCACCACGCTGGCGGGGTGGGCCGGATCCTTCAGCTCCACCTGGGTGGCCAGGAACGGGCAGCCGAGGTAGTCGGGCGACAGCGCCGCCTGCTCCAGCCGCTCGAAGACGTGCAGCAGCCGGTCGCGGGGGGTGCCGGGGCCGTCCGGCGGCGGCAGCACGAGCGCCTGGTAGCCGGCCGCGGACCGTTCGAGCGCGGCGGCCAGCATGTCGTCCTTGCCGTCGAAGAGCTGGTACATCGAGCGCTTCGAGACACCCGCGGCCTTGCACAGGGCGTCGATGCCGGTACCGACGCCCTGCCGGTAGAAGAGCGCGGACGCGGCGTCCAGCAGGCGGTCCCGCGAGGAGGCCTTCACGGCCGGCGAGGGCGTCGCCGCGCGCGCCGGCCTCCCGGTGCTCGGCTGCTGCTGCTCGGTGTCCATGAGTCGAGACTACCGCCCCGGCTCGACATCGGAAACAGATCGGTTTACCGTGGTGAAAACCGATCGGTTTCCACTGGTCGGACATTCCTACCGAAGGACCTCCCATGCAGATCGACGGAGCAGTCGCACTCGTCACCGGTGGCAACCGCGGGCTCGGCGAGCAGTTCGTGAAGGCACTGCTCGACGCCGGAGCGGCCAAGGTCTACGCCGCCGCACGCAACCCCGGCTCGGTGCGGGTCCCCGGAGCCGTGCCGATCGCCCTGGACGTCACCGATCCCGCCTCGGTGCGCACCGCGGCCGAGCAGGCGCAGGACGTCACCCTGCTGGTCAACAACGCGGGCACCTCGACCGGCGCGGCCATCCTGGACGGCGAGCTGGGCGCCTACCGCACGGAGTTCGAGACGCACGTGCTGGGCACCCTGGACGTCAGCCGGGCCTTCGCTCCCGTCCTGGCGCGCAACGGGGGCGGCGCGGTCCTCAACGTCCTCTCGGTGCTGTCCTGGGTCACGATGCCCGGCTCCGCCGCCTACGCCGCCGCGAAGTCGGCCGAGTGGTCGATGACCAACGCGCTGCGGGTGGCGCTCGCCGAGCAGGGCACCCAGGTCACCTCGCTGCACGTCGGCTACATGGACACCGACATGACGGCCGCGGTCACCGCCCCGAAGCTCGACCCCGCGGCGGTCGCGCGCACCGCGCTCGACGGCGTACGGGACGGGCTGCACGAGGTGCTCGCCGACGACCTCAGCAAGCAGGTCAAGGCGGGGCTGGCGGCCGACCTCACCGCCCTCTACCCGCAGCTCGCCACGGGCGCGGTGAGTGCCACGGGCTGACCCGGGGCGCCCGGTCAGCCGCGGTAGGCCTCCAGCAGCCGCAGCCAGACCTCGCTGACCGTCGGGTAGGCCGGGACGGCGTGCCACAGCCGGTCCACCGGCACCTCGCCCGCGACCGCCACCGTCGCCGAGTGCAGCAGCTCGCCGACGCCCGGGCCGACGAAGGTGACACCCAGCAGGATGTCGCGGTCCAGGTCCACGACCATCCTGGCCCGGCCGCGGTAGTCGTCGCCGTACAGGCTCGCGCCGGCAACCTGGGCGAGGTCGTAGTCCACGACCTTGGTGCGCCGGCCCGCCTGCTCCGCCTCGGCGGCCGACAGGCCGACCGCGGCGACCTCGGGGTCGGTGAAGACCACCTGCGGCACCGCAGCGTGGTCGGCGGTCGCGACATGGGCGCCCCAGGGAGCGTCGTCCACCGGCTCGCCCTTGGCGCGGGCGCCGATCACCGCGCCGGCGATACGCCCCTGGTATTTGCCCTGGTGGGTGAGCAGCGCCCGGTGGTTGACGTCGCCGGCCGCGTACAGCCAGCCGCCCTCGACGCCGGTGACCCGGCAGGTGTCGTCGACCTGCAGCCAGCCGCCCGGCTTGAGGCCGACGGTCTCCAGGCCGATGTCGCCGGTGTGCGGGGCGCGTCCCACGGCGAAGAGCACCTCGTCGCAACTGACCTGGGCGCCACCCTCCAGGCCGATCCTGACCTCGCCGTGGGCGCCGTCCCGCTCCACCGACGCCACGTTCGCCCCGAACCGCAGGTCGACCCCGGCCTCCCGCAGCGCGTCGGCGACCATCTCGCCGGCGAAGGGCTCGATCTTGTCCAGCAGCGAGCCGCCCCGCACCAGCAGCGTGACCTGGGAGCCGAGCGCCTGCCAGGCGGTGGCCATCTCGACCGCGACGACGCCGCCGCCGACCACCGCGAGCCGCCGCGGGGCCTTCTTGGCGCTGGTGGCGTCCCTGCTGGTCCACGGGTTGACGTCGGCGATGCCCGGCATGGGCGGCAGCGCCGCGGTCGTGCCGGTGCACACCGCCACCGCGTGCCGGGCAGCCAGCCGTACGGTGTCGCCCTCCGGGGTGGTGACGGCCACCTGGCGCTCGCCGGTCAGCCTGCCGTGGCCGCGGACGAGATCCACGTCGACCGACCGCAGCCAGCCCACCTGCCCGTCGTCCTTCCAGTGGGACGTGAACTCGTCGCGCCTGGCCAGCACCGCGGAGGTGTCGAGCGGCCCCCTCACGGCACGGCTCAGGCCGGGCAGCCGGCGGGCGTCCGCCCGGGCCAGGGCCGGGCGCAGCAGGGCCTTGCTCGGCATGCACGCCCAGTACGAGCACTCGCCGCCGACGAGTTCGCTCTCCACGACCACCGTGCTCAGCCCGGCGGCCCGGGCCCGGTCCGCCAGGTTCTCACCGACAGGGCCTGCACCGATGACGATCACGTCGTAGGTGCGGGAGGCGTCGTTCATGGCAGCTCCTGTTGCTGTCGGCGGACGGCGGGGCGGACCCGGCGGGGCCTGGGACACCACGGTCCGCGGCACGCCCCTTCGATCACACCGGTGTCACACTGATGCCGCAACCGGGGGGCGCGCGGTCATCGTAACGACGCCGGATGACCGGAAGTCTTTCCCGGCGCCCGCGTGTCATGCCAGGTGCGTCGCGGATGACATGCCGGTGACCGGCACCGGTCGGGCGCCCGGCGGGACGGTGCGGCCCGGCCGTCGGTTACGCCTGCGACGTATGATCACTTCGGGGCGCCGAGCGGCGTCGCAGGAGGTGCGCGATGGGTGAACTGGTGCTGATCCGGCACGGTGAGACCGAGTGGAGCATGACAGGGCGGCACACCAGCTACACCGACCTCCCGCTGACCGCGCACGGCGAGGAGCAGGCCCGCTCGCTGGCGCCGCTGCTCGCCTCCCGGCACATCTCCTGCGTCCTGACCAGCCCGATGCAGCGCGCCCGCGACACCGCGAAGCTGGCCGGACTCGACCACACCAAGGTCGACCCGGGACTGCGCGAATGGGACTACGGCGGCTACGAGGGCGTGACCACCCGGGACATCCTGCGCGAGCGGCCCGGCTGGGATCTGTGGACCGACGGTGTGATCCCGGGGCCCGAGGGCCATCCCGGTGAGTCCCCGCAGCAGATCGGCGAGCGCGCCGACCGGGTCCTCGCGCGGGCCGAGGCGGCCTTCGCCAACGGCGACGGCGGCGACGTGGTGCTGGTCGCGCACGCCCATTTCCTGCGGGTCCTGACGGCCCGCCGGCTGGGCCTGCCGCCCGCCGACGGCGCCCTGTTCCAACTGGCAACCGGTACGGTCAGCAGGCTCGGCTCCGAACACGGCCGCCACGTGCTGACCTCCTGGAACCGGCAGCCCTGAGCCGTACGCCCGGCGGCCGCACCGGTGCGCGCGGCACCGCCTGACCGGCCGTGAGCCCCGCCGGATCGGCGCCCGACACGCCGGGCGCCCCGCATGTCGCCGACCGCCCGGGGCCCGCAGGACCCCGCACACTGGTCGCTCCACATCCCCGTAGCCGGTACGGGCCGGTGTGCGCCGACGGGTGAGGGAGCGCGTATGACGGTGACGGTACGGGGACAGCGGTCGCGGCTCGCGTCGCCCTGGATCCGCGGCGCCGCCGCGGCACTCGCCGGGGCACTGCCCGCGCTGGCCTTCCCCGCGCCGTCGCTGTGGTGGCTGGCCTACGTGGCCCTGGTGCCGTGGATGTTGCTGGCGCGCTCGGCCGGCAGTCCGCGCCGGGCGCTGCTCGACGGGTGGCTCGGCGGCGCCGGCTTCATGCTGGCCGTGCACCACTGGCTGATCCCGAGCCTGAACGTCTTCATCGTGGTGCTCGCGCTGCTGCTCGGCGCCCTGTGGGCGCCGTGGGGCTGGCTGGTGCGCCGGCTGCTCGGGGCAGGCGCGGAGGGGGCGCCGCGGGTCGGGGCCGCCCTGGCGCTGCTGCCGTGCGGGTGGCTGATGGTGGAGCTGGTGCGCTCCTGGCAGTATCTCGGCGGACCGTGGGGGCTGATGGGGGCCAGCCAGTGGCAAGTGGCCCCGGCGCTGCGGCTGGTGTCGATCGGCGGGGTGTGGCTGGCCAGCCTGCTGGTCGTGCTGGTGAACACCGCCGTGGTCGTGCTGGTCGCCGTCCCCGGGGTGCGCGGGCGGGCCGCGGGGGCGCTGCTGGCCACCGCGGTGCTGACCGGCGCTGTCTGGCTGTGGACACCGCGCCCGCAGACCGCGGGCAGCACCAGGATCGCGGTGGTCCAGCCGGGGGTCGTCGCAGGCGGTGACGCGCGGCTGGACCGGGAGGCGCTGCTGACCGCGCGGCTGGCCGGCGACCACCCGGACCTGGTGGTGTGGGGCGAGAGCAGCATCGGCGTCGACCTGACCGCGCGGCCCGACGTGGCGCGTCGGCTGGCCGCGCTGTCCCGGCAGGTCGGGGCGTACCTGCTGGTCAATGTGGACGCCGCGCGGGCCGACGGCAGCGGCATCTCCAAGACGACGGTGCTCGTCGGCCCGGACGGGGTCGCCGGACCCTCGTACGACAAGATGCGGCTGGTGCCGTTCGGCGAGTACATCCCGCTGCGGTCGGTGCTGGGCTGGGCCACGTCGGTGGGCAAGGCCGCGGGCGAGGACCGGCAGCCGGGCACCCGGCAGGTGGTGATGGACGCCGGGGGGCTGCGGTTCGGGCCGCTGGTGTGCTTCGAGACGGCCTTCCCCGACATGAGCCGCCATCTGGCCGGCGACGGCGCCCAGTTGCTCGTCGCCCAGTCCTCCACGTCGTCCTTCCAGCACAGCTGGGCGCCCGCGCAGCACGCCTCGCTCGCCGCGCTGCGGGCCGCCGAGAGCTGGCGGCCGATGGTGCACGCCACGCTGACAGGGATCAGCGCGGTCTACGACGCCGACGGCGACCGGGTCGGCCCCGCGATCGGCACCGGCAGCAGCACCTCGGCGGTCTACGAGGTGCCGCTGGCGTCCGGCCGCAGCCTCTACGTGCGGTTCGGCGACTGGGTGCCGCACCTGGCGCTGCTGCTGGTGCTGGCCGCGGCGGCCTACGAGCTGACGTGCGCGGTCAGGCGGCCTGTTCCCGTACCTCGGTGACGATCCGTTCGCACAGCTCGTGGGTGGCCAGCGCGTCGCCGCCGTCGAGCGGGGTGCCGGCGCGGACCGCGTCGAGGAAGGCCAGGGTGATCTGCTCGATGCCGCGCTGCCGGGCGACCGGCACCCAGTCGCCTCGGCGGCGCACCGTCGGCTGGCCCTTGTGGTCGACGACCTCGGCGAGGTTGAGTACCTGGCGCCGGGTGTCGCCGCCGCTGACGTCGAGGCTCTCCTCGACGGAGCCGCTCATCCGGTTCATCGAGCCGATCGCGGTGAAACCCGCGCCCGACAGGTGCAGCACGACGTGGTGCAGCAGGCCGCCGGCGACCTTCGCCGAGACCCTGACCTGCTCGACGGGCCCGGGCGCCAGGAAGCGCAGGGTGTCCACGACGTGGATGAAGTCGTCGAAGACGACCTCGCGCGGATCGTCGGCCAGCCCGATCCGGTTCTTCTGCAGGAAGATCAGATCCCGCGAGTGGTCCAGGCACTGCACGTAGCCGGGGGCGTAGCGGCGGTTGAAGCCGGCCATCAGCGGCACGCCGTGCCGCCGTGCGAGCGCGACGAGGCCGCGGGCGCCCTCGGCGTCCCGGGCCAGCGGCTTGTCGACGTAGACCGGCACCCCGGCCGCCACGACGCGGGAGGCGATGTCTACGTGGTGCTCGGTGGGCGCGTGCACGAAGGCGGCGCCGAGGCCCTGGGCGAGCAGGTCGTCGAGGGCGGTGTGCCGGTACGGCAGCCGGTAGGCGTCGCCGACCAGGTCCAGGGTCGCGGGGGTGCGGGTCTGCAGATGGATCTCCAGGCCCGGCTGGGCGGCGAGCACCGGCAGATACGCCTTCTGCGCGATGTCACCGAGTCCGATGACGCCGATCTTCAAAGGGGCGCTGCCCGATGCCATGCGTGCTCCTCGTGCCGGTCCCGCAATACCCCCTGGTGGGAGCGGTGTCACCGCAGCATACGGGCCGGATTCCGGCCAGCTCCCAACCGGGGCGGCGGGGCCGCCGCTCACTCGTCCGGGTGAGCGGCGAACGTCCGGGGCGGGTCTTTCACCCCTGCGGGGACTGTCGGGCGCCCCGGGGTGCGGGCACTGTTGGGACCGTGCGCCTGCTCCCCGCTGCGGTGGTCCTGGTGGCGGTCTGTGCCGCGGCCGGATGCACCACCGTCTCCGCCTCCCCGCCCGCCCTTCCCGCCCCGGCGCCCAGCCGCGGGGCGCCCGACGTCGTCCGGCTGACCCCGCCACCGGCCCGGCCGCTGCTGGCGACGGCGGCGCCGGACGCCGCGGCCCCCGCCGCCGAGGCCGTGCCGCCACCGGCCCGGACCGCGCGGGCCCCCCGGCGGCGGCACGTACCGGCCGTACGGCGCCGGAGGCGGCCGGTGGTGCACCGGGCGCCGCGGACACCGGTGCCGCGGGTGCCCGCGGCGGCCGGGGCGTGCGCGCTGGGCCGTACGTACGGCGGCTGGGCGGCGGACAGTCCCACGGCCGCCCTCTGCGCGCGGTCCTAGGGCAGCTGACCCGAACCGGTCAGCCGCAGTTCCAGCCGGCCCACCGCGGCCCGCACCCCGTCGCCGTACGCGTCCTCGGCCAGGGCGCCGCAGGCCTTGCGGGCCAGGGCGAGGTGGCTGCGGGCCAGTCGGTCCTCGCCGACCCGGGCGTAGGCCGCCGCCAGGTTCAGGTGCAGCGACGGGTAGAAGCCGCGTACCTGGCCGGTCCTGCGCTCGTCGCCGGAGCGCTCCGCGGCCACCGCGTCGGCGGCCCGCAGCGCCCGCAGGTCCCAGGCCAGCTCGTCCTCCGGGTCGTCCTGGGCGTCGGCCAGGTAGTGCGCGACGGTGCAGCGGTGCAGGGCGTCGCCCTGCTCCCCCAGCTCGGCCCACAGGGCGGTGAAGCGGTTGCGCGCCTCCTCCCGGTCCCCGGCGTGCAGCAGCATCACCACCTGCCCGATCCTGCCCGTCATGGCGTCGTCCGCGGCCGCCGGGTCCTCCATCGGCGCCTCCTGATGTCCTCGCATCCGACGACGCTAACCGGCGCGCACCCCGAGATCGGGGATGCGCCAGTCGATGGGCTCGTGCCCCTGCGCCCGGACCGCGGCGTCGATCTGGGTGAAGGGGCGGCTGCCGAGGAAGAGCTTCGCCGACAGCGGCGAGGGGTGCGCCCCCTGGATGACGGCGTGCCGGCCGGTGTCGATCAGCGGCAGCTTCTTCTTGGCGTAATTGCCCCACAGCACGAAGACCGCGGGGTCGGTGCGCGCCGACACGGCCTTGATCACCGCGTCGGTGAATTTCTCCCAGCCCTTGCCCTTGTGGGAGTTGGCCTCGCCTTCGCGCACCGTCAGCACCGCGTTGAGCAGCAGGACGCCCTGCTCCGCCCAGGGGAGCAGATAGCCGTTGTCCGGCACGGGGTGGCCCAGCTCGTCGCGCATCTCCTTGAAGATGTTGCGCAGCGACGGTGGGGTCTTCACGCCCGGGCGGACGGAGAAGCACAGCCCGTGGCCCTGTCCGTCGCCGTGGTAGGGGTCCTGGCCGAGGACCAGCACCTTGACCCGGTCGAAGGGCGTCGCCTCCAGCGCCGCGAAGACCTCGTCGCGGGGCGGGAAGATCCGGTGCTCCTTGCGTTCGGCCTCCACGAACTCGGTGAGCTGCCGGTAGTACGGCTTGTCCAACTCCTCGCCGAGGACGCTCTGCCAGGAGTCGGGCAGCATGCTGGGCACGTCGGGAACCTCCGGTACGCGATCCGTTACTGCGTCAGAACGTACCGGCAGGCACTGACAGCGCCCACATCGCGGCCGCCGCCCGGCCCCGGCCGCAGGGGGCCGGGGCCGGGCGGCGGCCGGCGCCGCTTGGCTCAGGCGCCGCCGGCGCGCAGGAAGAGCCCGCCGTCGATCACCAGGTTCTGGCCGGTGATCCAGCCGGCCTGGTCGCCGAGCAGGAAGGCGGCGGCGCCGCCGATGTCCTCCGGCACGCCGAGCCGCCCCAGCGGGTAGCCGGCGGCGGCCTCCTCCTCGCGGCCCTCGTAGAGCGCCGCGGCGAATTTCGTCTTGACCACCGCGGGGGCGATGGAGTTGACCCGCACGCCGGGTGCCATCTCGGCGGCGAGCTGGACGGTCAGGTTGACCATCGCGGCCTTGCTGATGCCGTAGGCGCCGATGAAGGGCGACGGCGCCAGGCCCGCGATCGAGGTGATGTTGAGTATCGCGCCGCCGTTGTCCTTCTGCCAGGCACGCCAGGTCTGCTGGGCGAAGCCGAGCGCGGAGATCACGTTGGTCTCGTAGACCTTGCGCGCCACCCCGAGGTCGAGGTCGGCGAGCAGGCCGTAGACCGGGTTGGTGCCCGCGTTGTTGGCCAGGTAGTCCACCCGGCCGAAGGCCTCCATGGTGCGTTCCACGGCGATGGCCTGGTGCGCCTCGTCGTGGGCCTTGCCCGCGACGCCGATCACCCGGTCGGGGCCGAGCCGCTCGACGGCGTCCTTGAGCGCGTCCTCGTTGCGTCCGGTGATGCACACCCGGTCGCCGCGGGCGACCAGGGCCTGCGCGATGCCGTAGCCGATGCCGCGGCTCGCGCCGGTGACCAGGGCGACCCTGCCGGTGTCCTGGACGGGCGCGGCGCCGGGGGTGGTGCTGGGGAGCTGGGTCATGATGTCGGGCCTCCGGCCGGTCAGTTGAGCGGGCCGCCGGCCACGTAGAGCACCTGTCCCGAGATGAATCCGGCGTCGTCGCCGGTGAAGAAGGCGATGGCGCCCGCGACGTCCTCCGGCCTGCCGACCCGCTGGACCGGGATCTGGGTGGCGGCGGCGGTCTGGAACTCCTCGAAGTCCATGCCGACCCGGGCGGCGGTGGCCGCCGTCATGTCGGTGACGATGAAGCCGGGGGCCACGGCGTTGGCGGTGACGCCGAATTTGCCCAGCTCGATGGCGAGGGTCTTGGTGAAGCCCTGCAGGCCGGCCTTGGCGGCGGAGTAGTTGGCCTGGCCGCGGTTGCCCAGCGCGGAGGACGAGGAGAGGTTGACCACCCGGCCGAAGTGCGCGTCGACCATGTGGCTCTGGACGGCACGGGTCATCAGGAAGGCGCCGCGCAGGTGGACGCCCATGACGGTGTCCCAGTCGCCGGCGCTCATCTTGAACAGCAGGTTGTCGCGGAGCACTCCCGCGTTGTTCACCAGGACGGTCGGCTGCCCCAGTTCGGCGGCGACCCTGGCGACGGCGGCCTCGACCTGCGCCTCGTCCGACACGTCGGCGCCCACCGCGACGGCCCGGCCGCCAGCCGCGGTGATGGTCTCGACGGTGTCCTTGCAGGCGCTCTCGTCGAGGTCGAGTACGGCGACGGCGCGGCCCTGCTCGGCCAGCCGCACCGCGGTGGCGGCGCCGATTCCGCGGGCGGCGCCGGTGACGATCGCGACGCGCTGCTCGGTGCTGGACATCTGTTCTCCTCAGCCCTGTGGTGCGGCCGGCCCGCGCCCGAAACGCATGAGCGACCGCTTAGTAGGTCCCGTTGCCGAAACCGTAGGAGGACAGTGACCCAGTGTCAACGCCACCACGGGGGATGTGGCTCAGCGCACCGGACGCACCCGCGCTTCCGGCGGCTCAGCGGACCAGCAGGGCCAGCAGCCGGTCCACCTCGGCCCGCGGGTCGGCGGTCAGCCCGGTGTGGATCGGGCCCGGCTGCACGATCGTGCTGCGGGGCGCGGTCAGCCAGCGGAAGCGGCGCCCCGGGTCGTCGCCGCCCGCCTGGCCGGCGTCCTCGCCGCCCGCGCAGACGTCCTGGTAGCCGCGCAGCGCGGCCCGCACCCCCGGCACATCCACCTCGGGGTCGAGGCAGCGCAGCCGGGTCTCGTCCAGGTGCACCCGGGCGCCGACGAAGCTCCTGGCCCTGCAGTAGACCAGCACCCCGGCGTTGATCATCTCGCCGCGCTCGATCCGCGGCATCACGCGCACCAGCGCGTACTCGAACACCTCGCGCCCGCTCATCAGGCGTTCTTCCCCTCGACCCAGGTACGCAGCCACTCCGGCGGCGGCTGCCGCTCGCGCGACACGGGCGCGAGCGTGATCCGTTCGTGGATGTCCGCCGCCCGTGCGGCCAGCAGTTCGGCGTACGCCCGGCGTACGTCGTCGGGCGCCTCGAAGCCCGGCTCGTCGGCCAGCCACTCATCGGGGACCAGCGCGGTGACCTCGGCGAGCAGTTCCGCGGTGACCAGCGGCGCCAGTTCGGCCGCGGCGGCGGCCGGCTGCGGCGAGAAGCGGGACAGGGCGTGGTCGGAGGCGTCGTAGGCCTTCGCGGCCGCGGTCCGCGCGGTCTTCCAGTTGTGGTGCCAGATCAGCGAGGCGCCGTGGTCGATCAGCCAGGTGCTGCGGTGCCACACCAGGAGGTTGGGATTGCGCCAGGACCGGTCGACGTTGCCGATCAGCGCGTCGAACCAGACGATCCGGCTCGCCTCCGCGGGCTCGACGCCGAAGACCAGCGGGTCGAAGCCGAGAGAGCCGGGCAGGAAGTCCATGCCGAGGTTGAGGCCGCCGCTGGCCTTGAGCAGGTCCTGGATCTCCTCGTCGGGCTCCCCCAGGCCGATCACCGGGTCGAAGTCGAAGCGGACCAGCTCCGGCACCCGCAGGCCCAGCCTGCGGCCCAGCTCGCCGGCGATCACCTCGGCGACCAGCGCCTTGCGGCCCTGGGCGGCGCCGCGGAATTTCACCACGTACGTGCCGAGGTCGTCGGCCTCGACCACACCGGGCACCGAGCCGCCCTCGCGCAGCGGCGTCACATAGCGGATGCCCGTCACGTCTCTCAGCATTGCCCCAGGCTATCGCCGGTGCCGGCGGGGGCCGGACGGCCGGGTGGCCGCTGCGACGCCCGGGGGAATTCCCGCGCGCGTCGTTGAACGGATCGCGGTGACCGCCCGTATCAACGGACACGCGTGGCCACACGCCGCCGGGCGGCCCAATGCGGCCGTCCGGCCCGATCAGCGGACAGGATGCAGCTCATGGCAGAAACCCCCGGACCCTCCGTGTCCCCCACCCGCCGCACCGTCTTCGCCGCCGCGGGCGGTGCCGGTCTCGCCGCCGTCCTCACCGCATGCGGGTCCGACTCGGGCTCGGGCTCGGCGGCCGGCGCCCCCTCGTCCGACGCCCCCACGTCCGACATGCCGTCCTCGGCTCCCTCGGACACCGGCACGCCGTCCGCGTCGTCCTCCTTCGGCGCCGCCGGCGGGGCCCCGCTGGGGAAGACCGCGGACATCCCGGTCGGCGGCGGGAAGGTCTTCGCCGACCAGAAGGTGGTCGTCACCCAGCCGACGGCCGGCCACTTCAAGGGCTTCTCGGCGGTCTGCACCCACCGGAGCTGCACGGTGGCCGAGGTCACCGGCGGCACGATCAACTGCCCCTGTCACGGGAGCAAATTCCACATCGCCGACGGCTCGGTGGCGCACGGCCCGGCCACCCAGGCACTGCCGTCGCAGTCGGTCACCGTCTCCGGCGGCACCGTCTCCCTGGCCTGACCCGCCCCGCGAGGCAAGTCCCTGGTCAGCAGTAGCGGCGTGCCGCGGTCCTGAGGGCGTCGACCGCCGCCCGGATCGCCGGGCGGCGGTCGGCGTCCTCGCGCCACACCGCGTAGACGTGGCGCCGCATGGTGTGGCGTACCGGCACCACCCGGACGCCGGCCGGCATCGGGTCGCGGCCCAGCCGGGGGATGACCGCCACGCCGAGCCCGGCGGCGACCAGGGCGAGCACGGTGGCGTGCTCCTCGGCATGGTGCGCGACCCGCGGCTCTATGCCCTTGCCGCGCAGCGTGAACAGCAGCCACTCGTGGCAGAAGCCGCCGTCCGGCCAGGCGATCCAGGCGTCCTGCGCGAGCTCGTCCAGGTCGATCTGCGGGCGGTCCTCCAGCGGGTGGCCGGCCGGCAGGGCCACGTCGACGATGTCGTCGAAGAGCGGCACCTTGGCCAGTCCGCCCGGCAGCGACAGCGGCTTGTTGTACCAGTCCAGGACGAGCGCCAGGTCGATGTCGCCGCGGGTGAGGCGGGCCAGTGACTCCTGCGGCTCCAGCTCGTGCACCATCGTGCGCAGCTGCGGGTGCTCGCGCCGCAGCTCGGTGAGCGCGGCGGGGAAGAGGCCGCGCACCGCGGTGGGGAAGGCACCGGCGATCAGGTCGCCGAGCGCGGCCCCGCGGTGCGCCTCCAGGTCCGCGTGCGCCGTCTCGACCAGCGACAGGATCCGTTCGGCGTGCCCGGACAGCAGCCGTCCCGCGTCGGTGAGCCGCACACCGCGGCCGCTCTTGGCCAGCAGCGACTGCCCGGTCTCCCGCTCCAGCTTAGCCATCTGCTGCGAGACCGCCGACGTGGTCACGCCGAGCACGTCCGCGGCGGCGCTCACCGAACCGTAGGTGTCGATGGCGTGCAGGATGCGCAGGCGTTCCAGGCTCAACATGTAAGAAATACTACGTCGACTGTGTACGAAAACTCGCTTGTTCTACGAGATCACAGCCGTCATGGTGGTGGCATGACCGCACCCGCCAAGAGCCGAACCGCCCCAGCCGCGCCCGCCGCCAGTCGTGGCGCCAGTCCTGGCGGCGCAGCCGCGTCGCCCGCGCGCCGGCCGGCGGTGGACTGGCGCATCCGCTTCGCCGCCCTCGGTCTGGTGTGGGGCTTCAGCTTCCTGTTCATGAAGGTGGGCAACGAAGCCTTCGCACCGCTCCAGGTCACGCTCGGCCGGATGGTCTTCGGCACCGCGGTGCTCGCCGCGGCGGTCGCGGTCAAGCGGGAGCGGCTGCCGCGCTCCCCGCGGACCTGGCTGCATCTGGCAGTCGCCGCTTTCCTGCTCAATTCGCTGCCCTTCACGCTCTTCGCGACCGCCGAGCAGACCATCCCCTCGATGCTGGCCGGTATATGCAACGCGGCCACACCGCTGTTCTCGATGCTGGTCTCGCTCGTCGCGCTGTCCGAGGACCGCCCGTCCCGGGAGCGCTTCGCAGGCGTCGGCCTGGGCTTCATCGGAGTGCTGACGGTGCTCGGCGCCTGGCAGGGCTTCTCCGGCCAGGACCCCAAGGGCACGGTGATGGCGCTGACCGCCGCCCTCAGCTACGCGGTGGGCTGGGCCTACGTCCGCCGCACCCTCACCGGCACCGGCAGCTCGCACCTGGCGGTGTCCGCCAGCCAGTTGCTGCTCGGCACGCTGCAACTGCTGGTCGTCACACCGTTCTTCACCTCGATGCCGGACAGCTGGCCCGCCAAGTCGGTCCTGTCGGTGCTGGCGCTGGGCGCGCTGGGCACGGGCGTGGCCTTCCTGATCCAGTACGGCCTGGTGGCGGAGAAGGGCCCGACGATCGGCTCCATGGTGACGTATCTGATACCCATCGTCGCGACCACGGCGGGCGTGGCACTGCTCGGCGAGACGCTGCACTGGAACGAACCGGTCGGTGCGGTGGTGATCCTGGTCGGCGCCGCGCTCACCCAGCGGCGACCGAAGCCGCGGCCGGCCGCCGAGGCTCAGCCGTAGCGGCCGCCGGCGGCCGGGCCGTGCAGCACCTCGGCGACCGCGTCGGCCAGCGGCTCGATGTCGCCCGGGGCGAGCGGTGAGACGGTCAGCCGCACTCCGGGCGCCGAGCGCACCCGGAAGCGGGCGCCCGGCGCGACCGCCCAGCCGCGCTGCAACAGTCCGGCGACCGCACCGGTCTCGTCGCTGACCGGCACCCAGACGTTCATGCCGCTACGCCCGTGGGACGGCACTCCCCGGGCGGCCAGCGCCCGTACCAGCGCGTCGCGCCGCTCGCCGTACGACCTGGCGACCGCCGCCGGGTCGACCGCGCCGGTCCGCCACAGGTGGACCAGGGCGTGCTGGAGCAGATGGCTGACCCAGCCCGCGCCGAGACGATGCCTGCCGCGTACGCGGTCCACCGTCGTCGCGTCACCCGTGTAAAGCGCCAGCCGCAGGTCCGGGCCGTACGCCTTCGCGACGGAGCGGATCAGCGCCCAGTGCTCGGTGGCGCCCGACAGGCAGTGCAGCGGCAGGTCCACGATGCCGCTCACATGGTCGTCGTCGATCACCAGCACCCGGCGGTGGTCGGCGAGCAGGGCGCGCAGTTCGCCGGCACGCGCCGCCGACAGGGCCGCGCCGGTGGGATTCTGCCCGCGGTCGGTCACCACCAGGGCGCGCACCCCTGACCGCAGCGCCCGTGCGACCTCCTCGGTCACCGGTCCCTCGTCGTCCACCGCCACCGGCACCGCCCGCAGCCCCAGCGCCGGTACGAGGTCGAGCACGCTCCCCCAGCCCGGGTCCTCGACGGCCACCGCGTCGCCCGGCCGCAGATGCGCGGTGAGCACCCGGTCCATGGCGTCCAGCGAGCCCGAGGTGAGCCCGACGGGCCCGGCGGGCACCCCGTCCGCGTCCAGCGCGGCGCGGGCCAGGCGGCTCAGGTCCTCGTCCACCGGCGGACCCCCGTAGAGCGCGGGCGCCCGCGCGTGCCGGGCGGCGGCCACCGCGAGCGCCTCGGCCAGCGGCGGCAGCAGCGCGGGGTCGGGGTTGCCCGCGGAGATGTCCCGCGCACCGGGCGGGACGGCGATCCTGATCTGCTCGCGCGGGGCGGTCGCCGGTCTGGCCCTGACCCGGCTGCCGCGGCGGCCCGCGGTCTCGATCACCCCGCGGTCGCGCAGCAGCCGGTAGGCGGCCGCCACCGTGTTCGGGTTGACGTCCAGCTCCGCGGCCAGTTCCCGCAGGGGCGGCAGCGACTGGCCGGGGCCCAGCGCGCCACTGCCCACCGCACTCTCGATGTCGGCGGCGATTCCCGATGCGCCACGCCCGGTGATTCGATACTCTCCTAGCACAAACGAGATTATGCACTAGTTCAAAGGATCGCGCCATGACCACCGCATCCCCTGCCGGCTATCCCGCCACCGACCGCAGCACGCCCACCCGCTCCAAGGAGCGCGCCGCCTACGACCGCGCGACCGTGCACGCGATCCTCGACCAGGGCTACGTCTGCCACCTCGGCTTCGTCCGGGACGGCGCACCCGTGGTGCTGCCGACGCTCTACGCCCGCAGCGGCGAGGTGCTGTACGTGCACGGTTCCACCGGGTCCCGCCCGCTACGGGGAGCCGCGGACGGCGGCCTCGCGGTGTGCCTGACGGTGACTCATCTGGACGGCCTGGTACTGGCCAAGTCCGCCTTCCACCACTCGATCAACTACCGCTCCGTGGTGGTGCACGGCACCGCCTACCAGGTGGTGGACCCGGACGAGCGGGCCGCCGCACTCGACGCGATCGTCGACCAGGCGGTCCCCGGCCGCTCCGCCGACGCGCGGCGGCCGAACGCCAAGGAGTTGGCGCAGACCGCCGTCATACGCCTCGACCTGCACGAGGTGTCGGCGAAGCTGCGCTCCGGCGGCCCCAACGAGGAGCCGGAGGACCTCGCACTCCCCCACTGGTCCGGCGTCGTCCCGGTCATCACCTCCTACGGCTCTCCCGAACCCGCGGAGATTCCCGGCCAGGACGTACCGCTGCCGGACTACCTGCCGCCGCTGCCGCGCTGACCACCACCACCCGCCGCGGCGCCCGCCGCATACCGCGGACCTCGTCGGCGACCAGCAACCCGACCAGCAGGCACACGGTGCCGAGCACGGTGGGCGCGGTCAGGTGCTCGCCGAGCAGCATGACGGCGAGCACCGTCGCCGACACCGGCTCGATCAGCGCGACCACCGACACCGTCGCGGCGCGCAGCACCGCCGCGCCCGCGAAGTACAGGCCGTAGGCCAGCGCGGTGGGCACCGAGGCCAGATAGCCGAGCAGCAGCAGGGTGCGACCGAGCCCCGCCGCGTGCGGCAGCAGTCCCTCGGCCCATGCGGCGGGAAGCAGCAGGGCCGCGCAGATCCCGAACGCCCACATCGAGGTGTCGAACGGGTCGCCCGCCACGCCCTGCCGCCCCCACCAGCGGGTCAGCAGGGTGATCGCGGCATAGCCCGCCGCCGACAGCACCGCGAGGCCGACGCCGGCCGGACGGACGGCGCCGCCGGTGCCACCGCCCAGGACCAGGACGGCCAGCCCGCCGAGCGCCCCCGCCACGGCCAGGACACCGCTGCGGCCGAGCCGTTCGCCCATCGTGAACCGCGCCACCAGCGCGATCAGCACGGGGCCCGAGCCGAGCGTCACGACGGTGGCGACGGCGAGCCCCGTCGAGCGCACCGCGCAGAAGTAGGCGGCCTGGAAGAGGGTCAGCCCGGCGCCGGTCGCCAGCAGCCGGCGCACGGCCGCCCCCCGCGGCGCCGCGACGCCCCGCGCCGGGCGGCGGCGCAGCAGCCGGACCGCGAGCAGTAGCGCGAAGCCGCCTGCGGCGCGCCAGAAGGTGAGGGACAGCGGGCCGAGGCCGCTGCGGCCGTACAACGCCGCGGCCACGGCGCCGGCCGTGCCCCAGCCGGTTGCCGCGACGACGACGTAGATCAGGCCCCGGGTGGCCGGGGCATGCCTGGATGACACGGAGTTCTCCCGATGGGAAGAGGGGGGTGGCCGGTTCGCTCATCGCCGTGTGCGGGCAGCACCGACCGTCCCGGGCACCCCGGCGGTATCCCCGCCTGGCACCCCGGCGGTATCCCCGCCGGGCGGACCCGGTCCGCGTCTACGTCATCCGTCGGCCCCTGCGGGCCGCTGAGCCGCTGCCCGCGTCAGGCAGCGGGAGGCGGCAATACGGTGGAATGCATTCCCCCACCCTATGGGCTCCCCCGGATCTCTCCGACCTGCCCCTTGCGGTGCGCTGCTCGCCTGCGGGCGCGTCGTGGCGGTCGCGCACACACCGCCACACAACCACCGCACCGCCAGGGGCGCGTGGGGGTATCCCCACAGAACTGCGCGCCGAGCCGCCCACACGGCGCAACCGTGGAGACGCGAACAGCCCCGCAGGGCGCGGCTCAGCCGGAGCTCAGCGCCCGGTCGGGGAGCGGCTCCGGCGCAGCCGGCTCGGTTGGGGCGGTCTGGGCGACGATCGCGCCGGCCAGGACCAGCGCACCCCCGAACATCTGAGCGGAGCCCAGGTGTTCCGCGAGCAGCACCCACGCCAGCACCGTGGCGACCACCGCTTCGAGGCCGGCGACGACGCCGGCGACCTGCGCACTGAGCGTGCGGACCGCGAGCACACCGGTGAGGTAGGCCACGACCGTGGAGACCAGTACGATCCAGCCGATCAGCAGCACCGCGGGCACGTCGCGGTCGCCGAGCGCGGCCTGGTGGCCGAGCGTGGACCAGTCCATGGTCCACGGGTGGGCGAGCGCGGTGAGGACGACCGCGCCGACGGCGAGGCCGTGCGCGATGACGGCGAGAGGCTCCGGGGCGTCAGCCCCGTCCGTGCGGTGGTCGGCGAGGACGAAGTACGCGACCTGGCAGCACGCGGCACCGAAGGCGTAGAGCAGTCCGAGCGCGTCGAAGGCGAGCCCGGACCAGACTTCGACGACGCAGGTCATGCCGGCCAAGGCGAGGACGACGCCGAGCGCGGCGGCCCGGGTGACCGGGCGGCGCTGGACGAAGCGGATCCAGCCCAGCAGCAGCGCGGGGCCGAGGAATTCGACCAGGATGGCGATGCCGACCGGGATGCGGGCGATGGCCACGAAGTAGAGGGCCTGGCAGCCGGTGATGGCCAGCAGCCCGAACCCGGCGACGAGGCCGGGCCGTTGCCGGAGCAGTGCGCGGGACCGCAGCGCGACGGGCAGCAGGATGAGGGCGGCGCCGGCCACCCGCATCCACACCACCTGGAGCGGGTCGATGCCGAGGTCGATGAGCGGTTTGGCGGCCACGCCCGAGCCGCCGAAGGCGAACGCCGACAGCAGCGCGAGCCCGAGTCCGCTGTTCTTGCCGCCTGATCCGTGCATCAGGTCATCATGCCAGCGGGCGACAGGACCGTCACCCTTTTAATCCCTGACATCGCGCGGCCCCGGCACGGACCCGGGACCGTCGTGCAGACCGTCCGGGTCGAGGCCGGCCGAGCGCAGGACGTCGGCGGCCCGGCAGTCGGGGTCGGCGGCCAGCGCGTGCAGCAGGTCGATGCCGTCGGCCTGCGCACCGCCGCGCTGCCCGGCCAGGTCGAGCGCGGCGCGGAAGGCCGCCGCCGCGGCCGGGCTCCAGCCCGGCACGGTCAGCGTGAGGGTCGGCAGCGCACCGGAGTCCTCCACCGAGCCGCGCCAGCGCAGCCCGTAGCCGATGCTGCGCTGCACGAGATAGCCGAGCACCCGGGCGCTGCGGCCGGCCGGGATGTCGCAGGCGGCGCGGGCCTCCGGGTCGTACTCCAGCAGGGAGTGCAGCAGGTGGGCGGTGTCGGCCTGCGAGTCGCCGTCCCTGACCGCCCGCCGCCGGGCACTGGCGGCCACCGCGCGCACCTCGGCGGTGAGGCGGGCGTCGTCCGCCGGGTGGGCCGGATCGAGCGGGCGCCCGTGGTCGCTGTACACACCAGCCATCTCACCAGAGCGCCCCGGCGTGCCGCATCGGCTGAGCGGGGCATCTCGGCGTCAGCCCTCGGAGGGGGGCGGCGGGCGGGTGCCTCCTCCGTGGGGATGAGTCATGGCCACAGCAAAGTGCGGGTCCAGCCGTCGCCCTGCCTGGTGTAGCGCAGCCGCAGGTGGAAGCGCGCGGGGTCGGCCTGGAAGAATTCCGCCTCGGCAGCCCGCAGCCGGTAGACGGTGTGGCCGGCGGGCACCCTTTCCGGCTGCTCCGCCACCAGCGCCTCGGCGGCGCGGCGCTCGCGCTCGTAGTCCTCTCTTCCGCTCAGCGGTGTGCTGATGCGGCCGGTGAAGGCGGCTGCGCGGGAGGAGGGCGAGCGCCCGAGGAAGTCCTGCCGGGCGGCCTCGGCGCCGAGGACGTCGACCGGACCGGCCATCCGGATCTGCCGGCCGTGTGCCGGCCAGTACCAGGTCAGGGCGGCGAAGGGCCGCGCGGCGAGGTCCTGGCCCTTGCCGCTGCCGCGGTCCGCGGCGAAGACGAAGGCGCAGTCCGCGGAGTCGACACCGCGCAGGATGAGCACCCGGGCGCTGGGCGTGCCGTCGGCCCCGGCCGTGCTCAGCGTCATGATCTGCGGTTCGGGCACGCCGTCGGTCAGCGCCCGGTCGAGCCAGCCGGCGAAGAGCGGTCCGGGGGCGCCGGGAGCGCTGTCCGGGTCGAACCGCGGCAGCGGCCCGGCGAGCACGGGCGCGGCCCTGATCCGGGCGAGCAGCGCCCGGTCGGCGTCGGCGGCACCGTCCGCGGTCCTGTCGCGTACGGCACCGGCGTCCCCGTCCCGGTCCGCGGTCCCACCGCGCACGGTGCCCTCGTCCTCGTTCCTGCCTTGCATGTGCGTCCTCCCACGAGCGTGCGGCTCCGGCTGTCCACCCCAGCCTTGCCGGTGCGGTCGCGCGGCGCACGCGGCACGACGGGCCGTCCCCGGGAAAGGTGTCCCGGGCACGGCCCGTCGTGGCTGTGCGCGGCCGGTGGGGCGGCCGGCGGGAGCGGTCAGCGCAGGGTGACCGTGGTGCTCTGGGCGCCGGCGGTGAAGACGTAGGCGCCGCGGGCCACCTGCTGGCTGCCGGAGCCGTCGATGTCGCCCGGGGTGACTGCCAGCCGGTTCGGCGGCACCTTGAGGGTGACCGTCGCGCTCTGACCGGCCGCCAGGTGCACCTTGGTGAAGGCGACCAGCTTGGTGGGCGGCGCGAGCACGTCGCTCGACGGCTGCGAGACGTAGACCGGCACGACCAGGTCGCCGGCCCTGGCACCGGTGTTGGACACCTTCACCTGGAGGCTGACGGTGTCGCGGGGGCGGGCGGTCGGGGAGCCGGCCGTGATCGCGTCGAAGGAGTAGCTGGTGTAGGACAGTCCGGCGCCGAAGCGGTAGGCCGCGTCGTAGGTGGACTCGGTTCCGGCGTTGGTGCCGGGGAGCTGCTGGTAGTACAGCGGCTCGTTGCCGATGTCCTTGGGCCAGGAGGCGCTGAGCCGGCCGCTGGGGTCGACCTTGCCGAAGAGCACGTCGGCGACCGCGTGGCCGCCCTCGCTGCCGGGCAGCCAGGACATCAGCAGGCCCTGGGTGCCGTCGGCGTCGCCGAGGACCAGCGGGCGGCCGGCGATGACCACGGTGACCACCGGCTTGCCGGTCGCCTTGAGCGACTTGACGAGCGCCTGCTGGTCGGCGGACAGCGCGGGCCGCGGGGAGTCCGCGGAACCCTCGGCCGCCGCCTTCTCGCCGACCACGACGACGGTCAGGTCCGCGTCCCGGGCCTGCGCGACCGCGTCGTCGGAAGAGGTCGCGCTCACCACGGACGTGCCCGAGGGCGCCGCCTCCTTGATGCCCTGGAGCACGGTGGTGCCGGGCAGCTGCACGCCGGCGGGCACGCCCTGCCAGCCGACGGTCCAGCCGCCGGCCTGGTCGTTGATGTCGTCGGCGTAGGAGCCGGCGACGACGATCTTCTTCGCCGAGGACGGGATCGGCAGCACGTTGCCGTCGTTGCGCAGCAGCACCTGCGACTCGTCGGCGGCCTGCCGGGCGAGCGCGGTGTCGGCGCCGAGGACCCGGGAGTCGGCCTTCGAGGCGTCCACGTAGGGGTGTTCGAACAGGCCGAGCTTGAACTTCATGGTCAGGATGCGGCTCACCGACTGGTCGATCCGCTTGACGGAGACCAGGCCGCGCTGGACGGCGGTCCTGAGCCCGTCGCTCCACCCTTGCGCGTCGTAGGGCTCCATCGCCATGTCCAGGCCGGCGTTGACGGCCTTCGCGATGGCCTCGGGGTAGTCGGCGGCGATGTGGTAGGTCGTCTGGAGGGCGCGGACGTCCTGCCAGTCGCTGACCTCGACGCCCTGGAAGCCCCACTGGCCGCGCAGCACGTCGGTCAGCAGGTAGTGCGAGGAGGTCGCCGGGATGCCGTTGACGGCGCCGGAGTTGACCATGACCGACATGGCGCCGGCGTCCACGGCCTGCTTGTAGGACGGGAGCAGGGTGTCCTGGAGGTAGCGGATCGAGACGTCGCCGGGCACCCGGTCGTGGCCGTTGCCGGGTTCGCCGTAGCCGCCGAAGTGCTTGACCGTGGCGGCGACGTTCTTGGCGCCGTCCGCGCCCTGGATGCCCTCGACCGCGGCGGACGCCAGCGTGCCGGCCAGCAGCGGGTCCTCGCCGTAGGTCTCGTAGTAGCGGCCCCAGCGCTGGTCGCGGGCGATGTCGGCGACCGGGGCGAAATTCCAGTCGATGCCGGTGGCGGCGACCGCCTTGGCGGTGGACGCGCCGGCGTCCTTGACCAGGTCCGGGTTCCAGGTGGAGCCCAGGCCGATCTCCTGAGGGAAGATCGTGGCGCCCAACACGTTGTTGTGGCCGTGGACGGCGTCGACGCCGTAGATGATCGGGATGTGCAGGCGCGAGTTGTCGATCGCGTACTTCTGCACGGTGTTGACCATGGTCGCCCAGTTAGCGGGCGTGTTCACGGTGGGGCCGGCGCCGCCGCCGGAGAGCACCGAGCCGGCGGCATTGTCGACCAGCACCGACTTCAGGCAGGATTCGGTGTAGGCACCACCGCTCCACTGGCAGTCGCCCTGCATCCTGACCACCGATATCTGGTCCATCTGCCCGATCTTCTCCTCCAGCGTCATCCGCTTGAGGAGGTCCTTGACCCGGACGTCGATCGGGGCCTTGGGATTGGTGTAGCTCGGGTTGTCGCCGGCCTGCGCCGGTACGGATGCCACGGCGGCGACACAGGCGGCCGCGGTGGCGAGTGTCAGGAGGCTTCTCATGCGTAGTCGTCGAGCGTTCGTTGGCATCGCAGGCGTCCCGTTCCTGTTGGGGGCCCCGGCTGACCGGGGTCGATAGCCGTAAACGTTTCCGATCGGCGGGAAGTCTGTCCTTGCCCCGACTGATCGTCAAGACTGTGCGCAGGAAGCTTTTTGCGGCGTCCTCACACAATTCTCATATCGTCGCCATCCGGTCCTCGTCCGGTCCCGAAGTCCACTCGCGCAGAACGGGTATGCCGTGAACATCCGTGAACTCGCCCGCCGCAGCGGCGTGTCGACCGCCACCGTCTCCCGGGCGCTGAACGACCGCGCGGAGGTGAGCGAGGCCACCCGGGCCAAGATCCGGCGGCTGGCGAGCGAGTTGGGGTACGCGCCCAACGAGCCCGCCCGCACTCTGGTGCGTCGCCGGTCCGACACGATCGGGCTGGTGTGGGACAGCGGGCAGGAGGCGATGGGCCAGCACAACCCCTTTCTGCTCGGCCTGCTGAGCGCCGTGCGCACCGCGCTGTCCGACGCGGACTACCACCTGATGCTGCTGACCACACCGGGCGCCGAGGACCAGGACGGGGCCCATCTGCAGGCGGTGCAGCGGCACAATCTGGAGGGGGTGATCGTGCTGACCACCCCGCCGGACGACCGCTGCCTGCGGGTCCTCGCCGATTCGACGGTGCCCTGCGCGGGGATCGACACGGCCTTCACCGGGCCGCGCACGGTGCGGGTCAGCTCGGACAACGCGGCGGGCGCGGAGGCTGCCGTGCAGCACCTGTACGAGCTGGGTCACCGCAGGATCGCCACCGTCACCGGGCCGCTGCACCTGCCGCCGGCCGCGGAGCGCCTCGCGGGCTACCTGCGGGCCTGCTCCCGGCTCGGGCTGAGCGTGCCGCCGGAATACGTGACCGAGGGGGACTTCTTCCTGGCCAGCGGCGAGGCCGCGGGCAAGCGGCTGCTCGCGGCCCCCGACCGGCCGACGGCGATCTTCGCGGCCGGCGACCAGATGGCGATCGGCGCCATCCACGCGGCGGCCGACGCCGGCCTGACGGTGCCCGGCGACCTGGCGGTGGTCGGCTTCGACGACATCGACGCGGCGGCGCTGGTACGGCCGGCGCTGAGCACGGTCGCGCAGGACCAGCGGGGGCTCGGGGTGGCGGCGGTGGAGGCGCTGCGCGGGCTGATCGACGCGACCACGGTGGACGCCGCGCAGGCGCAGCCCCGGATCATCCCGACCCGGCTGCTGATACGCGGATCGAGCCGGCCCGGGGTGTGATCCCTGGGCCGGCTCGGTCGACAATCGCGGCTCGGTCTTGTCACCGGCGCCGCGGGGCGGCTCAGTCCCGCTCGGCGTCTTCCTCGGCGAGGATCAGGTAGAGCCTCTTGCGGGCCTCGTTCACCACGGTGAGCGCCTTCTCGCGCTGCTCCGGGGTGCCGGTGGCCCAGACCTGGCGGAAGGCCTCGATGAGGCCGCCGCCGGCCTTCCTTATCTCGTTCATGGCGTCCCAGTCGACACCGCGGCCCGCGTCCTCCCAGGGGGCCTCGGGCCCGGCCTCGGCTTCCTGGCTGCCGGTGTCGGTGAGCGTGAACAGCTTCTTGCCGCCCTCGCTCGCGCTGCTGATCAGGCCCTCGTCCTCCAGCAGTTGCAGCGTCGGGTAGACCGAGCCGGGGCTCGGCTTCCACGCGCCGCCACTGCGCTCGGCGATCTCCTGGATCATCTCGTAGCCGTGCATCGGCCGGTCCTTGAGCAGGGCCAGGATCGACGCCCGCACATCACCTCGCCTCGCTCGGCCGCGCGGTCCGCCGCGCCCTCGGCCGCCAGGTCCGAACGGGCCGCCGCCGAAGGGCGGTCCGAAGGGCCCGAAAGCGGCCCTGCGGCCCTCGCGCTCGCCCCAGCCGCGCCGGTCGGTGCCGCAGGGGCCGTGCTCGTGTCCGTGTCCGTGTCCATGCATGGTGATACTCCTGTCGTGATGGTTCGCGAACCATTCGCGATGGCTCAACGATATATCGGAAGTGTTCGACTGGCAAGCATCCAGGTCAGGGCGGAGCCGGGGGCGTGTCAGAGGGTTCGGACATACTGAAGGCATGGACAGATCGGATCTCGTACGGCTGCGGCGGGCCCGCGACCGGATGGACCGCGACCACGCCCGGCCGCTCGACGTGCCGGCGCTCGCGCGCGAGGCACTGATGTCACCCGGGCACTTCTCGCGCAGCTTCCGGGCGGCCTTCGGCGAGACGCCGTACGCGTATCTCATGACCCGCCGGATAGAGCGGGCGAAGGCGCTGCTGCGGCGGGGCGACATGTCGGTGACCGATGTCTGCATGGCGGTGGGGTGTTCGTCGCTGGGCTCGTTCAGCTCGCGCTTCACCGAGCTGGTCGGCGAGACGCCGAGTGCCTATCGCGCGCGCAACCACTCCGAGCTGTCCGCGCTGCCCGCCTGCGTCGCGAGGATGATCACCCGTCCGGTCAGGAACGGAGAAGCCCGAGGTGCGGGTCCTGCCATAGCGTGAGCCGCATGGACATCAAACTTTCGCACACCTTCCTGGCCGTCGACGATCACGACAAGGCCGTCGAGTTCTACCGCGACGTGCTCGGCCTGGAAGTCCGCAACGAGGTCGGCTACGGCAGCATGCGCTGGGTCACCGTCGGCGCCCCCTCCCAGCCCGAGGTCGACATCGTCCTCGAACCGCCGGCCGCCAATCCGAACATGTCGCCCGCGGACCGCAGCGCCGTGGCCGACCTGATGGCCAAGGGCGTGTACGCCCGCGTGGTGTTCTGGACCGACGACGTCGACCAGACCTTCGACCGCGTCCAGAGCGCCGGCGCCGACGTCGTCCAGGAGCCGACCGACCAGCCCTACGGCGTACGCGACTGCGCCTTCCGCGACCCGGCGGGCAACGAGGTGCGGTTCAACCAGGCCAAGCACTGATCCGGCTGGTCGGCGCCCCGTGCCCGGCGGCGCCGACCTAGACTCGGAGGTAGGCAGAAGGAGGAGAGAGCCATGCGCAAGGTCGCCGACTGCAGGGAATTCCCGAGCGAGACCAACTGCACGCTCACGATCTCCGGTGAGGAAGACGAAGTGGTGCGGGCCGCGAGCGAGCACGCGGTCTCCGTGCACGGGCACAGCGACAGCCCGGAGCTGCGCGACCAGGTCCGCTCCACGCTCAAGGACGAGGGGCCGCAGGGCGGCTGACAGGCGTCCGTCCCGGCCGCCGGGGGTTCTCGGGCCGTGTGCCGGTGCGCGGGGTCCCCGGTCCCCTACGCTCTCGCCATGCGTATCCGTATCGTCGACGCGTTCACCGACCGCCCTTTCGCCGGGAATCCCGCCGGGGTGGTGCTGCTGGACTCCGACAGCTTCCCCGGTGACGGCTGGCTCCAGCAGGTCGCCGGCGAGGTCAACCTGTCCGAGACCGCGTTCGCGCACCCGCTGACCGGTGCGCCGGAGGCCGCTTGGGCGCTGCGCTGGTTCACCCCCGCGACCGAGGTGGGGCTGTGCGGCCACGCCACGCTGGCCACCGCCCACGTGCTGCGGACGACGGGCGCGGCAAGTGGCGCCGTCGCGTTCAGGACCAGGGCGGGCGTGCTGACTGCCGACGCGAACGGCGACGGCTCCATCACCCTGGACTTCCCCGCCGCGCCGCTGACCCCGGAGCATGCGCCCGACGGCCTGGCCGAGGCGCTGGGCACCGCTGCGCTGGCCGTGTTCGACACCGGGCCCGACTGCGGTGACCTGCTGGTCGAGGTCGCCGACGAGGCGGCGGTGCGCGCCCTGGCCCCGGACTTCGCCGCGCTGGCCCGGCTGTCGCGGCGCGGCGTGATCGCCACCGCGGCAGGGGCCGACCCCGCCGCCGGCTACGACTTCGTCTCGCGCGGCTTCTTCCCGGCGGTCGGCATCGACGAGGACCCCGTGACCGGCAGCGCCCACACCGCGCTGGCGCCCTTCTGGTCGGCCCGGCTGGGCCGCACCGAGCTGGCAGGGTGGCAGGCCTCGGCCCGCGGCGGCCTGGTCCGTACCCGGCTGGCGGGCGACCGGGTGCTGCTGACCGGGTCGGCGGTGACGGTGATCGACGGCGAGCTGCACGCGGTGCCGTAGAGCGGCGGGACGGGGTCAGCCGGTGGGCAGCCAGCCGACCCGGCCCGCCAGCAGGGCGTAGCCGACGAAGGCGACCGTGTCGATCAGGGCGTGCGCGGCGACCAGCGGCCCGACCCGGCCCCAGCGGCGGTAGAGCAGCACGAAGACGACGCCCATCGCCATGTTGCCGAGGAAGCCGCCGATGCCCTGGTAGAGGTGGTAGGAGCCGCGCAGCACGGCGCTGGCGGCGAGCGCGGCCGCCGGGGTCCAGCCGAGCCGGTCGAGCCGGCGCAGCAGGTAACCCACCACGATCACCTCTTCGAGTACCGCGTTCTGCACGGCGGAGGCGATCAGCACCGGGATCTTCCACCACACGTTCGGCAGCGACTCGGGCACCACCGTCAGGTTGAAGCCCGCCGCCCGCGCACCGAGGTAGAAGGCCAGGCCCGTACCGCCGATCACCGCGGCGACCACCGCGCCCCTGGCCAGGTCCGACCGCGGGCGGCTCAGGTCGAAGCCGATCGACCGCATGCCGGCCCGCTCGCGGCCGAGCAGATGGGCGACCAGTGCGACCGGGGCCAGCGCGGTGGCGATGGAGAACAGCTGCCAGGCCAGGTCGAGCCACGGCCGGCCGTGCGCGTAGGAGCCGACCAGGGTCGCCGACTGGTTCTTCAGCGCGCCCGGCCTGGTGACCGATCCGACGAAGCTGATCAGCGCGGACAGGCCGCTGGCGCCCAGGGACAGCGCCAGCACGATCAGCGTCTCGTTGCGCAGCGTCCGGTCCGGCTGTCCCTCTTCCGCATCCACGGGATGTGGCTCTGTGCGCATGCGGGGTCCTCCAACGACGCGGGTGTCTCCGGACAAGATACGAAGATCGCGCCTCCCGCCGCGGAGCCACCCCCCGCCGGTGCCGCCGGTTTCAGCCCGCGGGCCACCGGTGCACGGGCTCGCCGTCGCGCATGTTCTCGCGGTAGCGCTGGGTCATGGCGGCCAGTGCGGCCCGCCGGTCCGGGGTGCGCTCCAGCAGCCGGTGGAAGGTCGCGGCCTGCCACTCCGCGCCGTTGCTGCGCAGCCGGCAGCGCTCCTCGATGATGCCGAGGTAGTGGTCGCGGTCGGCGGGCTCGATGCCCCAGCCGTCGAGCCCGGCGGCGGCCAGCGGCAGCAGCTCGTCCCTGATCAGGTCGGCGGCGGGGATCTCGACCAGGCCGCCGCGGCCGCGCGGCCACCGCATGACGGCGCCGATGCCGTCCCGGCAGCCCGCGTCGAAGTTGGCGGCCGCCACGTCGAAGGGGAGCCGCTGCCAGATCGGGCGGGGCGCATCGGCCAGCGACCTGACCAGGCCGTAGTAGAAGGCGGCGTTGGCCAGGACGTCGGCGACGGTGGGGCCGGCCGGCAGGACCCGGTTCTCCACCCGCAGGTGGGGCACCCCGTCGACGACGGCGTAGACCGGGCGGTTCCAGCGGTAGATCGTGCCGTTGTGCAAGGTCAGCTCGCGCAGTGCGGGCACTCCCCCGTCGTCCAGCACCCGCAGCGGCTCCTCGTCGTCGCAGATCGGCAGCAGCGGGGGGAAGTAGCGGACGTTCTCGGCGAAGAGGTCGAGCGGCGAGTCGATCCAGCGCTCGCCGAACCAGGTCAGCGGGCGTACGCCCTGGCTGCGCAGCTCCTGCGGGCGGGTGTCCGTGGCCTGCTGGAAGAGCGGCGCGCGGGTCTCCCGCCACAGCTCGCGGCCGAAGAGGAAGGGCGAGTTGGCCGCGGCGGCGACCTGCGGTCCCGACACCGCCTGGGCGGCGTTCCAGACCGCGGCGAAGCGGCCCGGGGTGACCTGCAGGTGCATCTGGGTGGAGGTGCAGGCCGCCTCGGGGGCGATCGAGGCCGAGGTGTAGACCAGGCGCTCCACGCCCTGGATGTCCAGGGTGATGTCCTCGCCGCGCATCGCCAGGATGCGGTCGTTGAGCAGGGTGTAGCGGTCGGCGCGGGAGAGGTTGGCGGATACCAGGTCCTGCGCTTCGAGGGTCGGCAGAATTCCGACCATCACGATGTGCGCGCCGACCTCGCCCGCCATCCGGTCGGCGTATGCGAGACCGGTCCGCAGTTCCTCGGCCAGCCGGTCGAGTACGGAGCCTGAAAGCCGGTGCGGGGCTATGTTCACTTCAATGTTGAACTGAGCCAGCTCGGTCTGGAAATCCTGGCTCGCGATGCGCTCGAGCACTTCTTCGTTCATCATGCGCGGCAGTCCCGCGGAATCCGCGAGATTCAATTCGATCTCCAGGCCCATCAGATTGCGGGGCCGGTCGAAACGCTGCCCCTCCAGCAGCCGCTCCAGCCCCCGCAGGCACTGCTGGAGCTTGTGCCGGTAGCGCCCGCGATCGGCGGGTTCGAACCCGCTGGCGACGACCTTCTCCCCCATCGGCGCACTCCTCCTCACCCGGCCGCCGCACGGCCGCCCATCGGAGGATGCCCACCCAAATGATCGATAAGGCCCCACCGCGGTGCCGGTCCACGCTAGGCTTGCTGTAGCAGCGAACGCGCACGTTCCAGTGGCACATTCGGATGCCATGGGACCCGCGGAAGTACGGGTGAAATGACCGTCGGGATCCGGCCGTCCGTGGCGGGCAGAATTATGCGCCGCCCTCCCCATACGCTGCGAGAATGCCATCGACACGTCCGCAGAAGAAGGCGAATTATCGCCTTGCGCGTAATACTGGCAGCGACTAGATGAAACACGGAGCGAACACAGGTCGTATAAACTCCGCGCACAAGGCAAAGCATCCGCCGTCGCCGGACGTGCCTGAGCAGGTCTCCCGCAGAGCATCGAACCGACGTGCCGTCCGCGCCCCGCCCTCCCCGCACCACGTGTCTCCCAGTGAGAGGCGACATCATGCCGCTGCTTGTTCCCCCAGCACCCGCCCCAGCCCTGCTGAGCGTCCTCGCCGCGCTCAGTTCGCCCACCGCGGTCCTGGAAGCCAGGACACCGGCGCTGCGTACCGCAGAAGGGCCGCTGGCCGCCGAACACCCGCTGCCTGTCCATGTGTTCGAGCCGGCGGCCGTTCCCGGAGCACTGCCGCAGGCGCGGCTGACCGGCTGGCGCTTCCATATCAGGGCAGGTGCCCGGGTGGCCGCGGCGGGAGAGACTGTGGTGACCCCCGACGGCTGGGTCTTCTCGCGCTTCTCCGAGGGGCCGTTCCTGGCGTCGATCGAGCGGGCGCTGATGCAGGCGGAGACGCTGCCGGCGACGTACCAGCCGCACCTGCTCTCGGTACCCGGGCTGTACATGCTGGCGCTGTGGCTGCACTGCGACGCGCGGGCCGATGCGTCCACGGCCCAGCCCGACCCGGACGACCTGCTGGTGCCGCTGGCGCCCGCGCCCCCCGGTATCGCACCGCACCGGGTGCACCGGTTGACGGAGCTCGCGCCGGCCTTGAGCCTGCGACTCGCGCCGCCACCGCTGATGGGCTCGCCCGCCTGACGTCCCGCGCCCTGAGGTGGTGCCCCGCGCCCGTGTCGGGCCGCGGGGCACCACCTTTGCGCGTACGGGGAGGCCGCTGCCGAGCCGGGTGTCGGGGCGCCGTGCGTGAACACGCCGCCGGCCGTGAACAGACGGTGACGGCAACCGCCCGGGTGGGTGACGCGTCTTCCCCCGTGGAGTACCGCCTCGCCGAAATCCCTGCGGATTGACGCCAGGAGGGCAACACTGGGACCGGCCGCACGCACAATCGGGGGACGGAGATGTACGAAGCAGATCGCGCGACCCACCGCACCACTCACCTCACGCAGCGAAAGACTCCATCCATGTGCCAGCACAAGCCGCAGTGCCCCACCGCAGAAGGCCCCGACCGTGAGGCCGCTTTCACCGTGGCCCACCATCCGGAGCAGGGCTGGAGCCTGCTGTGCAATGGCGTCGTGCTCTTCGAGGACACCGGGGAGCTGCTGCCCGACGGGCAGATCATCGCGCCGCACCGCCCGCTGGGCACCGAGCACATCACGACCGCGGCCTGACGCCCGCACCGTCGCGCCGCAGCACACAAAGCCGGTTCCCCCGTTGCCAAGGGAACCGGCTTCGCCATGCGCGCGGGCGGGCGGTCGACGTCAGTTGTCGTAGGCGTCCAGCGGCGGGCACGAGCAGACCAGGTTGCGGTCGCCGTAGGCTCCGTCGATGCGCCGCACCGGCGGCCAGTACTTGTCCGCCGCGGAGACCCCGGCGGGGAAGACCGCCTCCTGCCGGCTGTACGGGTGGTCCCAGTCGCCGCCCAGCGCCGCCGCGGTGTGCGGGGCGCCCCGCAGCGGGTTGTCGTCGGCGGGCCACTCGCCGGACCCGACCCGGTCGGCCTCGCCGCGGATGGCGATCATCGCGTCGCAGAAGCGGTCCAGCTCCGCCAGGTCCTCGCTCTCGGTCGGCTCGATCATCAGCGTGCCCGCGACCGGGAAGGACATGGTCGGCGCGTGGAAGCCGTAGTCGATCAGCCGCTTGGCGATGTCGTCGACGCTGACGCCGGTCTCCTTGGCCAGCGGGCGCAGGTCGACGATGCACTCGTGGGCGACCAGGCCGCCGGGGCCGGTGTAGAGCACCGGGTAGTGCGGCTCCAGGCGCCTGGCGACGTAGTTGGCGCTCAGCACCGCCTGCTGGGTGGCCTGCCTGAGCCCGTCGGCGCCCATCAGCCGCACATACGTCCAGGAGATCGGCAGTATGCCCGCGGAGCCCCAGGGCGCCGCCGAGATCGGGCCGACGCCGGTGGCGGGGCCCGCGGCCGGCTGGAGCGGGTGGTTGGGCAGGTACGGCGCCAGGTGCGCGCGCACCGCGACCGGACCGACGCCGGGGCCGCCGCCGCCGTGCGGGATGCAGAAGGTCTTGTGCAGGTTCAGGTGCGAGACGTCGGCGCCGAAGCGGCCGGGCCGGGCGAGGCCGACCAGCGCGTTGAGGTTGGCGCCGTCCACGTAGACCTGGCCGCCCGCGTCGTGCACGGCGGCGCAGATGTCGGTGATGTTGTCCTCGAAGACGCCGTGCGTGGAGGGGTAGGTGACCATCAGCACGGCCAGCTGCTCGCGGTGCTGCTCGATCTTCGCGCGCAGGTCGTCGATGTCCACGTCGCCGTCCTGGCCGGTCCTGACCACGACGACCCTCATACCGGCCATCACGGCGCTCGCGGCGTTGGTGCCGTGCGCGGAGGACGGGATCAGGCACACCGTACGGGCGGTGTCCCCGGCTGCCCGGTGGTAGGCGCGGACCGCGAGCAGGCCCGCCAGCTCGCCCTGCGAACCGGCGTTGGGCTGCAGGCTGACCTTGTCGTAGCCGGTGACCTCGGCGAGCTGGTCCTCCAGGCCACGGATGAGGGTCAGGTAGCCCTCGGCCTGCTCGGCGGGCGCGAAGGGGTGCAGCGCGCCGAACTCGGGCCAGGTGACCGGCTCCATCTCGGTGGTCGCGTTGAGCTTCATGGTGCAGGAGCCGAGCGGGATCATGCCGCGGTCCAGCGCGTAGTCGCGGTCGGCGAGCCGGCGCAGATAGCGCAGCATGGCGGTCTCGCTGCGGTGCAGGTGGAAGACCGGGTGGGTCAGGTACGGCTCGGTGCGCACCAGGCCGGCGGGCAGCGCGTCCGGCGTGGCGGCGTCGATGTCGTCGATGTCGCCGGTGGCACCGAAGGCGGCGAGCACCGCGGCCAGCGCGGCGCGGTTGGTGGTCTCGTCGCAGGCGATGCCGACCAGGTCGGCGTCGGTCTGCCGCAGGTTGACGCCGGCGGCGCGGGCCGCGGCGACGACCTCGGCGGCCCGTCCCGGCACCCGGGCGGTGAGGGTGTCGAAGTAGCCGTCGTGCACCAGCTCCACGCCGGCCGCCCGCAGACCCGTGGCCAGGACGGCCGCGTAGCGGTGGGTGCGGCGGGCGATCTGCGCCAGGCCCTCGGGGCCGTGGTAGACGGCGTATATCCCGGCCATCACGGCGAGCAGCACCTGCGCGGTGCAGATGTTGCTGGTGGCCTTCTCCCGGCGGATGTGCTGCTCGCGGGTCTGCAGCGCCAGCCGGTAGGCGGTGTCGCCGTCGGCGTCGACCGAGACACCGACCAGGCGCCCCGGCAGGTTGCGGGCGTAGGACTCGCGCACCGCCATGTATCCGGCGTGCGGCCCGCCGAAGCCCATGGGGACGCCGAAGCGCTGGGTGGTGCCGACCGCGATGTCCGCGCCGAGCGCGCCGGGCGAGGTGAGCAGGGTCAGCGCCAGCAGGTCGGCGGCCACCGTGACGACCGCCCCCAGCCCGTGCGCCTGCTCGATGACCGGCCGCAGGTCCCGTACGGCGCCCGAGGCACCCGGATACTGCAGCAGAACGCCGAAGACGCCGCGCTCGGCGACCTCAGCCGGGATGCCGTCGCTCAGGTCTGCCACCACGACCTCGACGCCGGTGGGCTCGGCCCGGGTGCCGATCACGGCGGTGGTCTGCGGGAAGGTGTCGGCGTCGACCAGGAAGACGCCGTCCTTGACCTTGCCGACCCGCCGGGACAGCGCCATCGCCTCGGCCGCCGCGGTGGCCTCGTCCAGCAGCGAGGCGCCGGAGGTGGGCAGCCCGGTGAGGTCGGCGACGACGGTCTGGAAGTTGATCAGGGCTTCGAGCCGGCCCTGCGAGATCTCCGGCTGGTAGGGCGTGTAGGCCGTGTACCAGGCGGGATTCTCCATGACGTTGCGCAGGATCACCGGGGGCGTGAAGGTGCCGTAGTAGCCCAGGCCGATCATCGGGGTCAGCACCTGGTTGCGGTCGGCCAGCTCGCGCAGTTCGGCCAGCACCTCGGCCTCGGTGCGGGCGGCGGGCAGCGCGAGGGCCTCGGCGCTCCTGATGGTGTCCGGTACGGCCGCGGCGGTCAGCTCGTCGAGCGAGCCGTACCCCACCTGGGCGAGCATCTTGGCCCGGTCCGCCGCGTCAGGGCCGATGTGGCGGCGGGCGAAGGGCAGGCCGGCTTCGAGGTCGGCGAGCGGGGTGCGGCGGGCGGTCGGCTCAGTCATCTGCGGAGGCCTCCTGGTCGGCGACGACCTTCGGGGGTACCCGGCGCGGGCACCCGTACGGCCTCCCCCTCTGTCATCAGAACCTGAGAGTTTCACCGCCCCTTGACGGGACGGCTTTCACCTTCGGTGAAGACCCGTCCCGTGAACGGCGCTCCCGGGGCGGGTCCTGCTTTCCAGAGTGACCTCGCCCCTGCGGTACGGATGCCTGAGAGATTCCGGGGAGGATTTGCTCCTTCGGCGCCCCCGAGATGCCGCTGCGACACGCTCTCGGT
>NZ_FRBI01000073.1 GCF_900142575.1 Actinacidiphila paucisporea | reverse complement strand
GACGCACTCGCCCACCACCGCCACACCCACCACCAACCCGCCACCAGCCTCGCCTGGGGCCTGTGGGAACAGACCAGCTCCCTCACCGGCACCCTCAACGCGGCCCAGCGCCAGCGCCTCAGCCAGCAGGGTCTGCACGCCCTCGCCACCTCGCACGCCCTCGGGCTCCTCGACGCCGCCCTCGCCGCACCCGACCCGCTGCTCGTCCCCGTCGGCCTCGACGCCCGGCGGCTGGACCCCACCCTCGTGCCGCCTGTCCTACGCGGCCTCGCCCGGCGCCCGAGCCGGCGTACGGCCGCGGGCAGGTCGGCGGGACGCGGGACGACCGATGCGCTGCGGCAGCAGCTGGCGCGGCAGTCGGCGGCCGAGCAGGGCGAGACGCTGCTGGCCCTGGTCCGTACGCAGGCCGCCGCCGTGCTCGGCCACCCCGACGGCGCCGACGCCATCCAGGTGGACGCGGCCTTCAAGGAGTTGGGCTTCGACTCGCTCACGGCGGTCGAGCTCCGCAACCGGCTGGGCACGGTCACCGGGCTGCGCCTGCCGACGACGATGATCTTCGACTACCCGAGCCCCGCACGCCTGGCGGCCTACCTGCGGGACGAGTTGGTGGATTCCGCGATCGGCGACCGGGACGCCCCGGCAGCCGCGCGGGCCCGAACGGTCGCGGGGGCCGCCGGCCCGGCCGACGAGCCGATCGCCATCGTGGGGATGGCCTGCCACTTCCCGGGCGGAGTGCGCAGCCCCGAGCAGCTGTGGGCACTGCTGACCGACGAAGTCGACGCGACGGGGCCGTTCCCGACCGACCGCGGCTGGGACCTGGAGCGCCTCTACGACCCGGACCCCGACCACCTCGGCACCACGTACAGCCGTGGCGGTGGGTTCCTGCATGACGCGGGCGAGTTCGACGCGGACTTCTTCGGCATCAACCCGCGCGAGGCGCTGGCCACCGACCCGCAGCAGCGGCTGCTCCTGCACACCGCCTGGGAAGCGCTGGAGAACGCCCGGCTCGACCCCGCGCGGCTGCACGGCACCCGTACCGGCGTGTTCACCGGCGTCGTGGCGCAGAACTACGCCAGTCAGATCAGCGCCGAGAACACCCAGGAACTGGAGGGCTACCTCGCGACCGGCAACACCACGTCGGTCGCGTCGGGCCGGATCGCTTACACCCTCGGGTTCGAGGGCCCCGCCATGACGATCGACACCGCGTGCTCGTCGTCGCTCGTGGCCATCCACCTCGCGGCCCAGGCGTTGCGCAGCGACGAGTGCACGCTCGCGCTCGCCGGCGGCGCGACGGTGATGGCGGTGCCGAGCCCCTTCCTGGAGTTCAGCCGGCAGCGCGGCCTGGCGCCCGACGGCCGCTGCAAGCCCTTCTCCGCCGGCGCCGACGGCTTCAGCCTCGCCGAAGGCGTCGGCATGGTCCTCCTGGAGCGGCTCTCCGACGCCGAACGCCACGGCCACCGCGTGCTCGCCGTCCTGCGGGGCAGCGCGGTCAACCAGGACGGCGCCAGCAACGGCCTCACCGCACCCAACGGCCCCTCCCAGGAACGCGTCATCCGCCAGGCACTCGCCAACTCCGGTCTTCTTCCCGCCGACATCGACGCCGTCGAGGCGCACGGCACGGGTACACGGCTGGGTGATCCGATCGAGGCGCAGGCACTTCAGGCGACGTACGGCAAGGACCGGCCGGCGCAACAGCCGCTGCTGCTGGGCTCGGTCAAGTCCAACATCGGCCACACGCAGGCCGCCGCAGGCATCGCCGGCGTCATCAAAATGGTCCTCGCCCTGCGGGAAGGGCAGTTGCCCGCCACCCT
>NZ_FRBI01000008.1 GCF_900142575.1 Actinacidiphila paucisporea | reverse complement strand
CGAGGCGGGTCAGGGCGAAGGCGGTGGTGGGGCTGGTGGCGTGGGCGTCGTGGATGAGGATCTGGTCGGGGTTGGTGGTGGTGGTGTCCACGACGGTCAGGTCGCCGGTCGCGGGGTCGCGGATGACGCCTTTGGAGCCCAGGCCGTCGGGTGCGGGGGTGCCGAAGCGGATGGGTTGGCCGTGTTCGAGGCGGATGAGGGCCTCGTGGGCGGTCGCGGAGTCTTTGAGGGCGTCGAAGGCGCCGTCGTTGAAGATGTTGCAGTTCTGGTAGATCTCCACCAGTGCGGTGCCGGGGTGGTCGGCGGCGGCGCGCAGGACGGACTGGAGGTGTTTGCGGTCGGAGTCGATGGTGCGGGCCACGAAGCTTGCTTCGGCGCCGATGGCCAGGGAGAGGGGGTTGAAGGGGGCGTCCAGGGATCCCATGGGGGTGGACTTGGTGATCTTCCCGGTCTCCGAGGTGGGGGAGTACTGGCCTTTGGTCAGGCCGTAGATGCGGTTGTTGAACAGCAGGATCTTGAGGTTGACGTTCCTGCGCAGGGCGTGGATGAGGTGGTTCCCGCCGATCGAGAGGGCGTCGCCGTCGCCGGTGACGACCCAGACCGACAGGTCGCGGCGGGAGGTGGCAAGTCCGGTCGCGATGGCGGGGGCGCGGCCGTGGATGGAGTGCATGCCGTAGGTGTTCATGTAGTACGGGAAGCGGGAGGAGCAGCCGATTCCTGAGATGAAGACGATGTTCTCGCGGGCCAGGCCGAGTTCGGGCATGAAGGACTGGACGGCGGCCAGGACGGCGTAGTCGCCGCAGCCGGGGCACCAGCGGACTTCCTGGTCGGATTTGAAGTCTTTCATCGTCTGTGTGGCGGTGGCTTTGGGGACCAGGGTCAGGGCGTCAGTCATGGCCGAATCTCCTTCATGATCCCGGTGATGGCCTGGGCGAGTTGTTCGGCTTTGAAGGGCAGGCCGGTGACCTGGGTCAGGGAGCGGGTATCGACCAGGTAGGCGGCGCGCAGCAGGTGGGCGAGCTGGCCGAGGTTCATCTCGGGGACGATGACCTGCCGGTAGCCGGCCAGGGTGTGGGCGAGGTTGGCGGGGAAGGGGTTGAGGTGGCGCAGGTGGGCCTGTGCGATGGGTGTCCCGGTGCGGCGGATGCGCCGGACCGCGGCGGTGATCGGCCCGTAGGTCGACCCCCAGCCCAGCACCAGCGTCGTGGCCTCACCGGTGGGGTCGTCGACCTGGAGGTCGGGGACGGTGATGCCGGCGATTTTGGCCTGCCGGGTGCGGACCATCAGGTCGTGGTTGGCCGGGTCGTAGGAGATGTTGCCCGTGCCGTCCTGCTTCTCGATCCCGCCGATACGGTGTTCCAGGCCCGCGGTTCCGGGTACCGCCCAGGGCCGCGCCAACGTCTGCGGGTCGCGCAGGTAGGGCCAGAAGGTTTGCGTCCCGTCGGGGTCGGTGTGGTTGGGGGCGGTGGCGAAGTCCACCCGCAACTGGGGGAGTTCGCTGACCGCGGGGATGCGCCAGGGTTCGGAGCCGTTGGCGAGGTAGCCGTCGGAGAGCAGGAAGACCGGGGTGCGGTAGGCCACCGCGATACGGGCGGCTTCCAGGGCGGCGGTGAAGCAGTCCGCGGCGGTGGCCGGGGCGATCACCGGGACGGGTGCCTCACCGTTCCTGCCGTACATCGCCTGCAGCAGATCGGCCTGCTCGGTCTTGGTGGGCATGCCCGTCGAGGGGCCGCCGCGCTGGATGTCGACCACCAGCAGCGGCAACTCCAACGACACCGCGAGCCCGATCGTCTCGGACTTCAGCGCGACCCCGGGACCGGAGGTCGTGGTGACCGCCAGTGCCCCGCCGAACGCCGCGCCCAGGGCCGCGCCGATCGCGGCGATCTCGTCTTCGGCCTGGAAGGTCCGCACCCCGAAGTTCTTGTGGCGGGACAGTTCGTGGAGGATGTCGGAGGCCGGGGTGATCGGGTAGGAGCCCAGGAACAGCGGCAGGCCCGACTGCTTCGATGCGGCGATCAGCCCGTAGGACAGGGCCAGATTCCCCGAGATGTTCCGGTAGGTGCCCGGCGGGAATGCCGCCGACGCCGGTGCGACCTCGTAGGACACCGCGAAGTCCTCGGTGGTCTCCCCGAAATTCCAGCCCGCCCGGAATGCCGCCACGTTCGCCGCCGCGATATCCGGCTTCTTCGCGAACTTCCGCAACAGAAACGCTTCGGTGCCCGCGGTCGGGCGGTGATACATCCACGACAGCAATCCCAGAGCGAACATGTTCTTCGCCCGCTCGGCGTCTTTCCGTGCGAGGCCGGAGTCTTTGAGGGCCTCCAGGGTCAGTGTCGTCAAGGGCACCCGGTGGACCGCGAAGCCGGCCAGCGAGTCGTCGTCCAGCGGGCTGGCCGACCAGCCGACCTTCGCCAGCGCCCGCCGGGTGAACTCGTCGGTGTTCACGATGACCTCCGCACCCCGCGGCAGATCACCCAGATTCGCCTTCAACGCCGCCGGATTCATCGCGACCAGCACATCCGGTGCGTCCCCCGGGGTGAGGATGTCATGGTCCGCGAAATGCAACTGGAACGACGACACCCCCGGCAACGTCCCCGCGGGCGCCCGGATCTCCGCCGGGAAATTCGGCAACGTCGACAGATCATTACCGAACGACGCCGTCTCCGACGTGAAACGATCACCCGTGAGCTGCATACCATCACCGGAATCACCAGCGAACCGGATAATCACCCGGTCCACGCTCTGGACCTTCTTGGCGGTCCTGACCGATGCGTCGGGCACGGTGGCGGGCAATGTGTGCTCCGCCTCTTCGACCTGGCTGGTCACGTTACTGGGCCTCCTGAAGCAGCAGCTGCCCCCGCTGGGCAGCACTGGCCGGACCGGCCGCCCCCGGCTGGGGCCTCGGGGCGGACCGGTCCTGATCCTCGCGCCGGGCCGCGGTCCTTACCGCGGCCGGCTTGTTCACTCACCGCCTTTGAGCCGCATCCTGACCAGGCCCTTGCTGGCGTTGATCATGCGCGGGCCGATCTCCGGCGGGGCCTCGCGGCGGCACCAGACGGCGTTGCGCGCCATCTTGCCGGGGGACATGTTGAAGCAGCGGGTGTCGCGCTCGCCGAGCCGGAAGGAGGGTGCGATGAAGTCGGCGTTCCTGATGTGCTCCAGGATCCGGTGGGCGGCGGCGGTCGCCTCGGTCTTGCCCTCGTCGACCAGCTGGCACTGCTCGCGCACCAGCCGGCCCATGTCGTTGAAGCCGGGGCTCACCGGCAGCGGCGATCCGGGGTACTTCGTCTGCTCCAGCTCCAGGAAGACGTCGTCCCTGCCGGTCTTGATGAACCGGTAGTAGGCGTCCTCCAGCATGACGTTGCCGAGCATGGTGCCCAGCATCCAGGTGCGGTTGACGGCGTTCCACAGCTCGTAGTTGCGGAAGCCGACGAAGGAGCTGTAGACGATGTCGTCGTGGAAGTCGAACAGCCCCTGCTGCAGGGCGTCGACGTAGCCGAAGCGCTCCTGCGACCAGTCGCCGTCGCGGGAGGCGGCGATCAGCCGCCAGCCCAGCGCGTTGACCACTTCGAGGGTGTTGGTCAGGCCGCGTGAGTAGAGCGCGTCGATGAAGCCGGCCGCGTGCGAGGTGAGGCAGTAGCGCTCGCCGACCACCTGGTTCGCCGAGTACTGCAGCCGGCCGGTGGACACCCAGGGGCGTACGGCCTTGGCGCCCTCGAACTGCCAGGCGATCTCGGGGAAGCGCTTGAGGAAGTCGGCGAACTCCTGCTCGGCGCTCAGTTCGCCCTTGGGGTACTTGCGCGGATCGAGGGTCAGGCCGACGCTGCACAGCGGGTTCTGCGCGTTCTCGTGGTTGTCGAACGGGATGACCCACAGCCAGCCGCCGTCGAAGACGTGGTGCAGGGTGCCGTTGTGCCACGGGTTGGGCTTGTCGTGCAGTTTCGCGGCGGGCGCGTCGTCGAACCGCTTGACGCCGATCATGTGGGTGAACATCGCCCGGGTGTGGGTCTTGGCGCGGGTGGGTGTCTCGCGCAGGCCGAAGCGCTCGGCGAGCGGCGAGCGGAAGCCGCTGCCGTCCACGACGTACTTGGCGCGGAATTCCTCGCCGCTGTCGGCGCGCAGCACCGCCCCGGTCGCCGGGTCGATGTCGACGTCGGAGATCCGGGTGGCGAGCCGGGCGTGGGCGCCGTACTTCACCGCGACGTTGAAGAGGTACGCGTCGATGTCCTGGCGGAACAGGTGGGTCTCGGTCCTGATCGCCGAGGGCACCACCAGCTGGTTGATCTCCTGCGGGTTCTGCGCCTCGCCCTCGCGGTGGTAGACGAAGCCGAAGTTCTGCTTCTGGCCGCAGCTGCGGGTGACGTGCTTCTGGATGCCCTTGAAGCTGGACAGCGGCATCAGCTCGGGCACCTGGTAGCGGTCGGCGAGCAGCCGGGTCATGCCGGAGGTGTACGGGATGGTCGACTCGCCGACGGCGAACCTGGGGTGGGTGCCCGCGTCGAGCAGGAGCACCCGCACGCCGTTGCGGGCGAGCACCGCCCCGAGGAGGCCGCCGGCCATGCCGCTGCCCAGGATGGCCACGTCGAATTCGTTGCTGCGCGGGTGGGCGGAGCTGGATTGCTGCACGTCCCTCACCTAGCCTTCCTTGTCAACAGGTCTGCCGGTCGGTTACGGCCGCCAGCGTGCTTTCCGCCGGCAGCTGGGTTCGGGTGGTGACGCCGAGCTTGCGGAAGATCCTGGTGAGGTGCTGCTCCACCGTGCTGACGGTGACGACCAGCTTCTGCGAGATCTCCTTGTTGGTGTGGCCCCGTGCGGCGAGCACGGCGACCCTGCGCTCGGCGCCGCTGAGCTGGGCGATCGCGGCGAGCCTGCTGTCGCGCTCCCCCGCCGGGGAGTCGCTGCCGGCGAGTTCCGCCACCAGTTCGCGCTCCAGCGGTACGGCGCCGGCCTCGCGGGCCAGCCGGAGCGCGGACTCGCGGGGGGCGCGGGCCCGTCCAGGACGGCCGGACTCGGCGTGGGCGCGGCCGAGGTCGGCCAGGGCGCCGGCCAGCTGCAGCCGGTCGCCGCAGATCTGCAGCACCTCGACGGCCTCGCTGAGCAGCGGCACCCGGGCGGCCGGCGGGCCTGCCGCGGCGAGCACCCGCAGCGACATGCCGCGGGCGCGGCTGGGCCGCAGGTCGACCATGTCCATCTGCTCGCGGGCCAGCGTGTAGGCGCGGCCCTGGTCGCCGAGCATCACATGGGCGCGGGCCGCCTCGCTGCGCCAGGGCACGAGCGTGGGCTGGTCGAAGCCCCAGCGGGCCATCAGGTCGCCGCAGGCCATGAAGTCGTCGAGGGCGGCGTAGGGGCGCCCGGTGGCGAGGTGGTAGGAGCCGCGGGCCTGCAGGAAGTACAGGCCGAAGCGGCTGGAGAACATCCCCTCGGGGAAGGAGAACTGCAGGTACGCCGCGGCCGCCTCGAAGTCGCCGGTGTCGGTGGCGGCCTGTACGAGGTTGGCCAGCGGGCCGCCGATGCAGACACCCCAGCTGTCGGCGGGCACCTGGGCGAGCGCGGCCTCGGCGAGCAGCCGGGCGCGGGCCGGGCGGCCCTCGCGCAGGGCGATGCCGGCCCGCAGCGAGGAGAATTCGGCGACCCACAGCGGGACGTGGCGGGCGCGTGACTCCTCGAGCCAGTGGTCGCACCAGCTGCCCGCGGCGTCGAGCCGGTCGGAGAAGCCCAGCGCGGCGACCGCGCACATGAGCCACTCCTGGGTGTTCTTGCCCAGCCGCATGGCCCGCATGGCCTCCTCGGCGACCGAGGCGACGGCGTCGTCGGGGCCGTGGGCGAGGACGTGCGACAGGGCGGCGGCGCCGCGTACCCGCGGGTCCTCGTCGGAGCGGGAGCGGTGGCCGGCGTCCAGGACGGGCCGGCGGGCGCCGCGGCCCTGCTGGGTGACCAGCACCGGATACGACGCGGACAGCAGCTCGCGGGTGGCGCGTACCTCCACCGCCCAACCGGGGTCGGACAGTTCCTCGCGTTCGACCATCCGCTGGACGGCGTCGACGGCCTCGTCGAAACGGCCGTGCCACAGCAGGTACTTGGCGAGCATCAGGGCATGCCGGTCGGGCAGCCGGCCGTCGCGGAGGGCGACGGCGAGTTCGCCGAGGTGCGGGGCGCTGATGGACGGGTTGAGCGCCCACGCGGTGGAGGCGAGCAGCGCCTTGAGGCAGACCTGCTCGCCTTCGTCCACGCAGATCCGCAGGGCCGCGTCGAGGCAGGCGTGCGCCTCGGAGGTGCGGTTGCCGGCCAGATGCCTCTCCGCCGCCTCGCGCAGCACCGTGCCGGCCCAGGGCTGGGATATCTCGTCGCAGGCCAGCAGATGGCTGGCGACGCGGGTGACGGCGGCGCCCTCGTGGTAGAGCAACTGGGCGGCGCGCTGGTGCAGTTCGCAACGCTCGGCGGCGCTGAGGCTGTCCAGGACGGCCTGCCGGGCGGCGGGGCCGCGCAGCCGGCGGCCGGTGAGCAGGCCGGCGGAGTGCAGTGCCTGCTCGGCCCGCGCGATCTCGGCGGGCTCGCCGTCGAGCAGGGCGCCGGGGAGCACCAGGCCGTCGCTGAGGTCGCCGTCGAGGATGCCGAGGACCTGGGCGAGCCGCAGCAGCGGGGTGCGGCCGCGGTGCAGCAGGCTCAGGTACATGTCGCGGTACGCCTCGCCGCAGGACAGCCGTACGTCGGCGGCGTGCCGGTGGCCCGGGGCCGCCCCGAGGTTGTCCTCGGCCAGTGCCCGTACCAGCAGCGGGTTGCCGCCGCTGGCCGCGTGGCATTCCGCGCCCAGCTCGGCGGCGGCGAGAGCGCCGAGGTGGTCGGCGATCAGCCCGCTGACGCCGGCGGGGGTCAGCGGGCCGAGGGTGATGCGGCGGTAGTTGGGCTGCCGCATCAGTTCCGCCCGCAGCCGCGGGTAGACCGGCCGGGACAGCGGGCACTCGGTGAGGGCCAGCGCGATCCTGGACGACCGCAGCTGGCGTACGAGTTGCAGGAGCCAGTAGAGGGAGATGTCGTCGGCGAGCTGGATGTCGTCCACGCAGAGCAGCACCGGGGTGTGCTCTGCGGTGTCGAGCACCCAGAGCACCAGGCGGCGCAGGGCCTCGGTGACGGCGGGGTGCAGTGCCGCCTCCTCGGCCCCGGCCTCCTGGTCGGCGAACGGCGGGAAGGCACCGACCCGCTCCAGCAGCGGCGAGACACCGGCGGTGTCCCCGTCCGGGCCGCCGGAGAGCGGGGCGGTGCACCGGAGCAGCTGGTTGAGCACCCCGCCGGGCGAGCGCTGCTCGGCCGCCGAACACACCGCGTCCAGAACGACGTAGCCCTGCTCCGAGGCCCGCTTGAGCAGTGTGGTCAGCAGCTCGGACTTGCCGCATCCCATGGCGCCACTGATCAGGACCGCGCCGCCGGTGCCGGCCGCGCACTCGGTGAGCAGGCCGTCGATCTCCGCGAGTTCCGCGGTGCGTTCGATGAGCCGCATCGGTGCTCCTCCCCGTGCTCTGGCCGTCAGGCCGACGGAACTTCCTGGGCCTCCGGCAGGCGGACACTGGGGGCTTCCGGCACCACGACAGGACGGTGGTAGATCCGGTTCAGCAGCGGTCCCGTCATCATCGTGGTGACGACGGCCATCACGACCATCAGCGAGTACAGCGGGCCGTCCAACAGGCCCAGTTGCTTGCCGACGCCGAGGATCACCAGTTCGGTCAGGCCGCGGGTGTTCATCAGCGCGGCCAGCGCGCAGGCCGGTCTGGGCGGCAGTTTCAGCAGCCGGGCGACGACGTAGGTGCCGCCGAACTTGCCGACCATCGCGACCAGCAGGATGACGCCGAGCTCGCCGGCCTGGGTGGCGCCGAAGTGCCGCAGGTCCACGCCGAGGCCGGCCACCATGAAGTAGACCGGCAGCAGCAGTCCGGAGATCCGCCCGATGTGGTCGGTGATCTCGGTGTGGAAGGCGTGCACGGCCGTCCCCTTGGGGGTGACGAGGCCGAAGATGAAGGCGCCGAAGATGAAGTGCAGGCCCATCGCCTCGGTCGCCGCGGCCGACAGCAGGATGCCGACCAGCACCACGAGGACCGCGCTGGGGTTCTGCGGCCGCAGCGCGGTGCCGTTGCCGACCAGCCAGCTCAGCACCGGTCGTACGATCAGGATGATGACCAGCAGGTAGGGGATGGCCAGGATCAGCCGCCAGTGGTGGCCGCCCTCGGCGGCGACGGCCTGGACCCCGGCGAGTCCGGTCCAGGCCAGCACGTCGACCATGGCGGCGGTGGCCAGCGCGATGCCGCCCAGCGTGGTGCGGGACAGGCCGCGGTCGGTGAGGATCCGGGCCAGGACCGGGAAGGCCGTCACCGACACCGACAGGCCGATGAAGACGATGAAGGTGCCGTGCCGGTCGGCCGGGTGGTTGTGCAGCAGGTAGAACGCCATGCCGATGCCCAGCGAAAACGGCACCAGCATGGAGCCGAGCGCGGTGCCCGCGGTCAGCCAGCCGCGGCCGCGCAGATGCCGGCTCTCGATCTCCAGGCCGACGGTGAACATGAACAGAGCGACGCCGACGTCGGCCATTCCGGTCAGCAGCGGGCGTACGCCCATCGGGAAGAGCGTGTTGACGGTGCCGCCCAGAAGTGTGGGACCGAGCAGAATCCCGCCGAGGATCTCACCGATCACCGCAGGCTGCCCAAAACGGGCGACAAGTCTGCCGACCACCCGGGCGACGATCACGATTAAGGCGAGGTCAACGAATAGAAGTTGTACTTGATGGCTCGACATAGCGTGGCCCTCTCAGTTGCCGTGGAGCATCTGACTTCATCGCACGCTGCCGGCCGCGGAACAACCTTGTCAGGCATTCGACTCGGCACCCGTTGATTCTTCCGGGAGCGCCTAAAGAGCGTCTATACGCCCACTGGAAGCCGCTGACCTGCGAATACGTGCCGGATCCGGCGGATTCGCAAGGATGAAGAAGACACCGGGGGCGCAGAGATGCAAGGATCAACTCCGCCACACCGGTTCATCACCGCCTCTATAGCACAGAGCGTGACGGGAACTCACGGGGGACTCTGGGATGCAACATGTTATTTGCGTGCCGATAATCGGCGCGAAATAAATGATTTACCCGAGTACTTCCTTATGCGGTCGTGCGCCACTCTGGCTGCCCCGTCGGTTTGTGAGTATTTCGAATGAACCCTCACGACCTGGGAGTGTTTCATGGAGTACATAGTTCAGCGCGCAGTGGCAGTCATCCGGGAGAAGTACGGAGAGCCGCTCACCCTCGACGAACTGGCGCAAATGGTGCTTGTCAGCAAGTTCCACTTCCTGCGCTCCTTCCGGCGGACCACCGGGGTCACCCCGGGGCGCTTTCTGAGCGCCGTCCGGCTCGCCGAGGCGAAACGCCTGCTTCTCGACACCTCGCTGAAGGTGTCGGACATCTCGGCGCAGGTCGGTTACAGCAGTATCGGCAGCTTCACCCGCAGGTTCACCGAATCCGTGGGCCTGCCGCCGACGCAGTACCGGCAGTCGGCGACCGCGGTCCCGCTGCCCCACCCGCAGCGGCCGGCGAGCACCGGCAGGAACAGCGTCTCGGGTTATGTGAGACCGTGGCGAACCGGTCGCACGGAGGTTTTCGTCGGGCTGTTCGACAGCCCGATCCTCCAAGGCAGACCAGCGGTCTGCGCGGTATTGGAGGCGCCGGGCCCTTTCCGGCTCACCGGGGTTCCCGCGGGCACGTGGTTCCTGCACGCGGCCACCCTGCCGGAACCAGGTGCCGCCGGCTGTCGCACCAGACAATGGCGACAGCCGGTCCAACTGGTGGACTGTACGGGCGCACTGACCATGCGGGACCAGGACGCGGTGACGGCCGAGCGGCACGAGCGGGTCATCCTGTCCCCTCGCCCCGCGGAGTGGTTCCGGCCACCGGTGCTGCTCGCCCTGCCGCACCAGATGCCTGGCGTCACCACCCCCCGCAAGCTGCTCACCGGCTACCGCGAGCCCTCCGCGACCGCGGTGTAGTCCGCCGCCTGCCGGGCGTACGGGACCCTGCGGGCGGCCGCGCCGGCCGCAGGGGACTGCCTGACCTGCGGCCGCAGCTCGGGTCGCGGATCGGCCGTCTGCCAGCGTTCGACGCCCGCCGGAGCGGCCGTCATCGAGCGCAGCAGTTGCACACTCCCCGGCACCGTCCGGGGCATCAGCGCGGGGTGCCCGTTGAGTATCTGCTCGTGCAGCGCGCTCAGTTCGGGACCCGGCTCGACCCCCAGCTCGGCCATCAGCAGCTCCCTGGTCTCCCGGTAGACGCCCAGCGCGTGGGCCCGCCTTCCGCACCGGTAGAGCGCCAGCATCAGCAGCGAGCGCAGCCGCTCACGCAGCGGCTCCCGGCCGACGTGGCCGACCAGCGCCGGGATCACCTGGTTGTGCCAGCCGGCGGTGAGCAGCAGATCCGCCCACTCCTCCACGGCCATCAGCCGGGACTCGGTCAGTCGCACTCGCTCGATCTCGGCGAAGGGCCCGGGCACATTGGCGTACGCGTCCCCGTGCCACAGCGCGAGCGCGCGCTCCAACTGGCCGATGGCCGCCTCCGCCTGGCCGTTCGCCAGCAGGCTGCGGGCGGCGGTGTGGTGCCGGGTGAAGAGCTGGGCGTCGACGGCCTCGGCCGGTAGTCGCAGGCTGTAGCCGCCGCTCGCCGAGACCAGGACGCCGCCGGACTTGCGGCGGCCGCGGGCCGGATCGAGCACCCGCCGCAGACCGGCCACGTAGGTGTGCACGCCGCTGGCCGCGGACTGCGGCAGCTCACGGCCCCACACCCCGTCGACGATCTGCTCCACGCTGACGATCTCGCCGAGCCGGCCGGCCAGCAGGCCGAGCACGGCCCGCTGCTTGGGAGGGCCGAGCGACACCTCCTCACCGTGCCGCCAGAAGCGAATGGGCCCCAGTAATTCCAGCTGCATGATCCCCCGTCCAGATCCCGTCGCTCTTTCAAGTAGACACCACAAGGGTGCGTGCGGGACACCCCGTACGCATCGCCCGGATTGCTCAGTTCCGTTCGACAACTGTGGGCCTGAGACTCCTTGACCTCACACATAGCACGTGGTTATCGTGACCGAGTTGTCACGTGCGGCCCAATACGGGGAGGCTGAGCACGGGTGCGGACCGAGATCGAATGGGTGGTTCAAGGCATTCATGAGGGCTTTGACGGCAACCTGTCCATCGCCGACTTCGGGCGTATGGCCAGGCTGAGCCCCTGCCACATGGCCAGGCTGTTCCACCAGGAGACCGGACTGACTCCTTCCGGTTTCCTGCTCGCAGTACGGATGGAGCAGGCCCGCCGCAAGCTGCTCCGCTCCGAGCGGAGCATCGCGGACATCGCCGATGAGGTCGGCTACGCGAGCCTCGGGGCGTTCACCTCGCGGTTCACCAAGGTTGTCGGTGTTTCGCCGGGAAAGTACCGGCGGCTCAGCTCGCTCGGCAGCTCCATCGTCGACATGGTGGCGGGCGCCGAGACGACGCACTTCACGTACGGCTCGGTGACCGGGCGTACCAGGCGCGGTGACGGTCTGCTGCGTGAGCCCGTCTATCTGGCCGCGTTCCCGGTGTCGCTCAACGGCCACAAGGCCACCCGGTGCTGCCGCAGCGGCAACTCGACGGACTTGTGGAACATCGCGCACATTCCCTCGGGAATGTGGATGGTCGAAGCGGTTTCCCGGACGGTCGGCGGCGGCAGGTACGACGTCGTCGTCGGCCAGGCGGGACCGTTTCAGATTGATCCGGGAAGCGTTGTGAACGTTGACGTGATATTGACGGCGCCGACGAAATTCCGGGCAGTGGAAGCCGACCGGGCGCAACTCGGACTCGCCGTTCCCAATCTCTTCGGCTGCTAGCCCCCGTGCATGGCATGCATTGGCCGCGCACGGGTATACGAGCGCCGTAGAAAGCCCAGCAACCAGGGAGATGCCACTTCCGTTCCTCCGGCCAAGAATCGACTCGGACTCCTATGTCCAGTCGACTCCTTTGTCCAGTTGGTCGCGAGGCCTGGAGGATCTGTGGGCACAATCGGTGGACATGCGGTCGTCGTCGGCGGCTCGATGAGCGGACTGGTCTCGGCCGCCGTGCTGTCGGCCAGATTCGACCGCGTCACGGTCATCGACCGCGACACCCTGCCCGACGACGCGAGCGACCGCCGCGGCGTTCCGCAGAGCGGCCACGCGCACGCGCTGCTGATCAGCGGCCGGCAGGTGCTCGACCGGGTCTTCCCCGGGCTGACCGACGAGCTGATCCAGGGCGGCGCCGTGCCCTACGACGCCGGCTCCGACCTGCTCTTCCACCAGATGGGCGCGCTGCGGGCCAGGTTCAGCAGCGGCAAGCTCGGCATCAGCCTGACCCGGGCGTATCTGGAGCACACCGTGAGGCAACGGGTCAGGGCGCTCCCCAACGTGACGGTACGCCACCAGGTCTCGGTCATCGACCTGCACGGCTCCCCCGGGCGGGTCTGCGGCGTCGTCCTCGACGGCGGCGAGATCCTGCGCTCCGACCTGGTGGTGGACGCGACCGGACGCAGCGGCGACCGCACCGACACCTGGCTCAGGCGGCTCGAATGCCCGGCGCCCGACGTCACCAAGCTCAAGGTCGACGTCGGCTACACCACCAGGGTGCTGCGCCGGGCGCCGGGCGACCGGATCGGCGGGGACGGCGGCGGGCTGCTCTACCTGATGTCCGCGGTGCCGCCGCACGACAAGCGCGCGGCGGCCGTCTTCGCCGTCGAGGGCGACCGCTGGATGGTGACCCTCGGCGGCTGGCACCGCTCCCACGCCCCGACCGACCCCGAGGGCTTCGCCGAGTTCGCCGAGAACCTCCCCGACCCGCACGTCGCCAAGCTCCTCGCCTCCTCCGAGCCGCTGGACGGGATGCGCGCCCACAAGTTCACCTACCCGCAGGCCAGGCGGCGCCACTTCGAGCGGCTGCGCGTCCTGCCCACCGGCTATGTCGCCCTGGGCGACGCCATCTGCAGCTTCAACCCGCTCTACGGGCAGGGCATGACCGTCGGGGCGATGGAGGCGGTGGCCCTCGGCGAGACCCTCGACGAGGAGGGCCGCGCGTCCGCGCGGATGGCGCGCGCGTACTACCGCAAGGCCGCCGCGGCCATCGCGACGCCGTGGCAGATGTCCACGGGCAGCGACTTCATGTACCCCGAGACGGTGGGGCCGCGGCCGCCCGGCACCGGGCTGGTCAACCGGTACGTACGCCGGCTCATGCTCGCCACGCATGTCTCCCAGGAGTCCCACCTCGTACTCCTCGACATGCAGCACCTGCTGGCCCGCCCGTCCTCCATTTTCCGCCCCGGCCCGGCGATCCGCTCCCTCCTCGCGGCCCGCCACTCCCCCGCCAACCCGGCGGACTGACGCCCGCACCGGGCCACCGGGCCCGCCCCCCCACCCCGCCGGCCGGTGGGGGGCGCACACCGGGACATGGCGCGCAGTTCCCCGCGCCCCTGTCCGCCGTGCGGGCGGAGGTGGGCTACTACTTGGCGCGGAAGCAGTCCGAGTAGACGGTGAAGTGGACGAGCGGCTCGTGGCCGTCGAGACCCTTCATCCAGGTCACGTCGATCTGCGTCTTCGTCGCCAGGTGGGTCGCCTGGATCTCCTGGTTCCTGTTCCTGCTGGAGTCCGGGCCGTTCTTCACCACCTTCCAGCCCTGCGGGGGAAGGCCTGCGGCGAGATCGGCCATCCCCTTGCCCAGGGTCGTGTTGTCCACCCCGTACAGGGACCAGGACTGCGCCATCTGACGGTCGGGGCCGTCCTCGTTGTCCTCGTCGCACGACATGTCCGTCGGGGTGCCCCTCGGCGGGGCTGCCTCGGTCGTCTTCCCCGTGACGTGCGTCATGCCCGCGACCGCTCTCGACTCGTCGGCGACCTGGGACTTGACCTCCCCCGGGTCGTGCTCGGGCGTGCTCGCCCCGCCTCCGCACCCCGCGGCCAGCGCGAGGACACCCGCGACCGTCACCGCCTGTGCCACGCGCGGCCTCACCGGCCGGCCTCCGGTGCCGGCACGAAGAAACGCGAGTTGACGGAAAAGGCGATCAGCGGTTCGTGGCCGTCGAGACCCTTCATCCAGCGGGCCTGGAGTTGGGCGTGCGTCGCCATGTGGGTGGCAAGGATCTCTCGGTTTCTGTTCGGGCTTGAGTCGGGACCGTCCCGCACCACCGTCCAGCCGCGTTCCGGCAAGTGTTCGGCGAGCGATGCCATTCCCCGCCCCAGCACGTCGTTGCCCACTCCGTACAGCGACCACAGGTGCGTGACGTTGTGAAAAGCATCGGGGTCCACGCCTGCGTCCCACGGCAACTCCAGCGGGCCGCCCTCGGTTATCCGGGCCCTGACTCGCGCCACGTCGAGTACGGCACTCGACAGTTCGGCGATCTCCTCTTTCACCGCACCGGCGGCACGGACCCGCGGCTCGTAGCCGAACTCTTCGGACACGTTGCTCATTTCCTCACTACCTCGGTGCTCCGTACGGCGACTCGTACACGAGTTGGGTGTCACCGTACCGACCCGTGATCACTGCGGCCTGGTTCGCCAGACTGACCGACGGCCGGTGGCCGTGCATGTTCCAGTACGCGCTGTGGTTGTCGGCGTCCGACTGCATCACGTTGCCGCCGAACGCCCGGTCGGTGGGGATGTTTCCTCCGCCACCGAGGCCCATGAAGCGGCCGCCGTCGCGGACCACGTGGTCGAGACCGCCCCCGCCCTCCGCCCACATGTGGGTGGGGTCCAGGCCGAGGTCACCGGGGTGCTCGGCCTGCATGCCCGGGCTACCGACCGCGATCACGTCGTCGACGGGCAGCGGGTCGGGTGTGCGGAAGTCGTTGTCGGGATCGTACTTCGCAGTGTCGCCGATAAGGGTGCTGCCGTAGCTGTGGCCGATGAGGGTGGTATGTCCGTGGCCCCCGGTGGCTGCCTGATGGGCTGCCGCGTTGCCGTCGAGGAAGCTGCGCAGCCGGGGCGCGCCGGAGTGCGCGTACGAGTCGCCAGTGGCCGCCGGGATGTCGTCAGGGGCGTTGTAGTCAAACCAGGTGATCGTGGAGACCGTGCCCGTCGGGTCCAGTTGACGGCTGGCCTGCCAAAGGTTCACCCCCCGGTTGATGTCACCGCCGATCTTGTCGAGCTTGGACGTCGTGCCGGGCACGTAGACGGCCGTGTGGTCGGCGGTGTCGGGATCACCGTTGGCCAGGATGACCTTCCCGTCGCCCTTCCCCTCAGGGTCGAACCCCAGGAGGTACGCCTCGGGAAGCCCGTCGGTGCCGGTGGCATCGAAACGGTCCTGTATGGCGTTCATCCCGTTCACCCGGCCTCGGACATGCGCCAGATCGCGGTACCTGTCGCCGTACAGCGCATTCCACACCGTCCATTCGGGGGTGTGCACCCCGCGGCCCGACGGGTCCGCTATGTCGGCCCACACCTCCTGAGGCGGCGGCGGGACCGAGTCCAGTTGCGTCTGGTACTTACCGCGGGTCTCGGCCAGGACCGTGCGGTTGGCATCGTCGCGCACGGTCGCGGGCAGGCCGTCGAGGGCGCCGATCCGGTCGGGGTAGGCGGCAAGGTAGTCGGCCCGCTCCTGGGGCGACAGGCTCTTCCACCAGTCCGCGTTGTCCCGCGGCGTGCCGTTGCCGGGCGGCGGCTTGAGGTGGCTGAGGTAGGACGCGGCGTCCCTCTCGACGCCCTGCATGTCCTTCTGGGCGTCGGCCCAGTCCGCCGCCGAGACCGTCAGATCGTCGTCGGCCATCAGCTTGCGCAACTGCGGCGCCCACTTCTCGTCGGCCGAGGTGGCCTCGCGCAGCGCGTCGGAGATCCGCTCGGCGATGTCCTGGGCCACGGCGTGATGCGGGTTGGGGTCGAAGTGGGCGGCCTGGTGGGAGATCGCGCGGGCGGCGGGATCCGCCACGCTCGTCGCCGTACCGCCCGCGACGGGCTTTCCCTTGTCCTCGCCACCCTCCGGGTACGCGACCGAGCCGTCGTCTCCGACGGTGAACCCGTGGGTCGCCGCGTCCGCGACGGCCGCGTCGAACTTCGCCTTGGCCGGACCGATATCGGAGACGAAGGCCCGCAAGGCCGTGCTGACCAGGCCGCATTCCACCCGTATGTAGTGGAAGTTCAGTGCAACCTCGCTGAGTTGGCGGTGGGCCGCGTCCGCGCCGACGCCTGCCAGCCCTGCGACCCGCATCTTCGCGCTGATGCCGTTCTCGATGTCGCCCCCGCCCTGGTCGGCCATGTCGCTCAGCGCGCGGTAGCCATCGGCCAGGCCCTCGAACTGGGGGGTCTTGAGGAAGTGGAGAGCCGGTACGTCCACGGATCAGGCCCCCAGGCTCTGACCGCCGACGGCCGGGGTGTCCTGGTAGCCGTCGTCCAGCCTGTCGAACTCCGACCTGATCACGTCGTCACTGACGCATAGCGTCGCGCCTGCGGCCTCCAACTGCTTCTGCAGGGCGGCGCACCGGGCCAGCAGGCTGCTGACGTAGCCGCTCCAGGTGGGATGCAGCTCGGCCTGGGCCGACAGCGTCTCGAAGGTGGAGTCGGTGAACTGGAGGCTGGTGTCCATGCCCTGCTGTGCCTCGTAGAGCCTGGTGCCCGCCTGCGCCAGGTTCTCGGCCAGCGTCCCCACGCCCTTCGCCGCCGCCTTCCACGCGGCGATGTCGGAGGCCATGCCCGCATCACCGCCGGTGGCGTCGGGCGTGCCGCCACCACCCCCGCCGGCGTCCGCGTGCGCCGGCGTCAACACCGGCCCGCCGGCCACCTCCCGCTGGATCCCGGCCCACTCCGCTTCGAACGTCACGGCCCCCACCCCTCCCCGCCCACACGTCACTTCAGGTGATCCGCTCCCCCAAACTACCCGGCGGCGTAGGGGTCGGGGCATGAGTAGCCGTACTCAGTTCACCCCTTCCGCCGGGCTCGGCGGCGCGTCGGGGGCGGGCTCGGGCGGCGAGTGCATGGGGCGGGTCGTCCGCGAGCCGGGCCGGGCGGGCGGTCCGCTGGGGTGTCCTGGGCTGTGCCTAGGGCGCGGGGAAGACGGTGAGGTGGCCGTCCGGGGTGTGGCGGCCCCGGAGGGAGGCGTGGAGGACCGGGCCCGGGTCGGGGTTGAAGGCGCGGCCGGGGGCGTGGTGGAAGACGCGGTCGAAGGCCAGGGCCGGGCCGACCGCGCAGACCTCGCCGATGCCGCCGGGGAGTGCCGCGCCGCGCTCGTCGAGGATCTGGATGCGTACGCCGGCGACGGCGCCGCCGACGTTCAGGCCCCGGCGCCGGCCGGAGCCGGTGGCCACCGGCTCGCCCGGGTGGGAGAGGTCGAGCGCGGTCCACGGCAGCGCCCCGCCGGCCGGCGCGAACTCCGCCCACAGCCGGGACGTGGGGAGCAGCGCCCGGTGCCGCGCCGCGAGTTCCGCCGGGCAGGGGTCGCCGACGAGGACGACGGTGCGCGGCCCGGCCGCGCCGGGGACCAGCAGCCGGTCGTACTGCTGCGGGGTGAGCACGGCGACCGGCGAGCGGGTCAGCGGTCCCTCGGGCGGCCCGCAGTAGAGCGTGCCGGCCGACGCGACGGCCCACCACATCGCGGCGAGGGTCACCGGGCCGCAGGGGGCGGGCTGGCGGATCTCGACGCCGTGCTCGGCGGCACCGACCCGCTGGATGCGGGCGGCGGCGGCCAGTTGCCAGGCGCGGTGGTCGATGAGTTCGCCGGTCGGTCCGGGCACGGTGTCCGTACCGGGGGCGAGCAGGAGATACGCCGGGTCGATCGGGCTGGACCTGGGCAGCGAGTCGTCGGGGCGTACGGCCTCGGCGCGCTGCCAGGTGGCGGGGTCGTCCATGGGCACCACCAGCTGGATGCCCTTCCAGGCGGCCCGGTGGGCCTGGCCGCACAGGACGGTCCGCGCCCCGCTGAGCGCGGCGATGTCCCGCAGCGCCGCGTCCGGTGTGCCCGCGGGCACCGGGACGACCACCCCGCCGGCCTTGAGCACCGCCAGTTGCGCCACCAGTGACCGGCGGTGGTCGACGCAGGAGACGATGACGGGGTCGCCGAGCTGTACGCCGCCGAGCACCAGCAGCGACGCGAGCTGTCGGGCGCGCTGCTCCGCGCCCCGGTAGGTGAGCCGGCCCGAGCCGACCCGGACGGCGGTGTGGTCGGGCCTGCGGGCGGCGACCCTGGCGAACATCGCGTCGAGGGTCAGCTGCGCGGCCGTGGCGGCGGTCAGCTGGAGCGGGCGTTCCGCGGACCGGGGAGCCGGTGGTGCGACCGTGGCGGTCGCCCGGTCAGGAGATGAAGTCATAGGAGAGGTGGACGTCCTGCCCGGACTCGGCCCATGCCCCGTAGCGGCGCATGCCGTACAGCAGCGGCCACTGCGAGGACAGCTGGGTGACGGCGACGGCCGCGCCCATGACCACCGCGTGGTCGCCGATCTCGTGCACGTCGGCGACGCGGCAGTCGGCGATGGTGTGCGCCGCCTCGACCAGGTGCGGGCCGCAGGCGGGGTCCTGCATCGCCCAGCGGGTCCGCTCGAAGCGGTCGGTGGCGCCGGAGGCGAAGAGCTCCGCGGTGCTCCGGGCGGCCTGGTGCAGCAGGTTGATGGTGTACGCACCGCTGTCCAGGACGGCCTGCAGGGTCGGGCTGCCGCGCCGCAGGCAGACCAGCAGGGTCGGCGGGTCGAGGGCGACGCTGCACAGCGAGGTGCAGGTCATCCCCCACGGTACGCCGTCGGGTGCCAGCGAGGTGATGACCGACACGCCGGTCGGAAACGCGCTCATCAGCGGACGTATGTCCGGTATCGGTTGCTGCGTCATGAGCCGGAGCCTTCCTGACGGGTTCACACGGTGCTGGGGTGGAACGCCTGGCGGCCGGCCTGGGCCGGTTGCAGCGCCTGGTGGATCTCCTGGACGAGCCGGGCCGCGAAGTCGGGGAAGGCCGGGCCCAGGAAGTGGAAGTGCCCGCCGTCGAAGACCAGCCGGGCGAACCGCGCCCGGGTCTGCGCGACCCAGCCGGGCAGGGTGCCGGGCGGCGCGACGTGGTCGTCGGTCGCACCGATCGCGGTGAGCGGTATGCCGAGCGGCGGCCGTGCGGGGTCAGGGCGGTAACCGGCCACCGCACGCAGGTCGTTGCGTACGAGGTGCAGGAAGCGCTCCCGGAAGTCGGGGAGTTCCTCGATCCGCGGGTGCATGCCGCCCATCAGGGTGAGCCGCCGCATCAGTTCGTCGTCGGGAAGGTCGGTGTCGGGCAGGCCGTCGGGCACCCGGTGGCCGGGCGCGGCCCTGCCGGACACGCCGAGCCACGCGGGGGCCGCGCCGTCCGCCTCCAGCAGGCGGGCCGTCTCGTGCGCGACGACCGCGCCGAGGCTGTGGCCGAACAGGGCCAGCGGCGTGCCGGCCGCCCAGGGGCGTATCCGGTCCGCGGTCCAGGCCGCGAGGTGCGCCATGTCGGCGAGCGGCGGCTGGGTGTGGCTCTTGCCGCGCCCCGGCAGGTCGAGCAGCAGCAGGTCCCAGTCGCGCGGCAGCAGCCGGCTCAGCGGGAAGTACGCGGCCGCCGAGCCGCCGGCGTGGTGGATCACCACCAGCCGCAGCCGCGGTTCCGCGACGGGCCTGGGGCGGACGAAGGCGGCCGCGGCGTCCTCGGGGCGGGACGCCACCGCCTGGCGGCCGTTCATCGGGCGGCCTGCGCCCGGTCGGCCAGGGCGGTGTCGGTGATGTCCCTGGCGAGCGTGCCGAGCAGTTCGGTCAGCGGCAGGTCGAGCGGCAGCTCCTCGGCGGTCAGCCCGAAGGTGTAGTGCTCTTCGACGCGGGTGATGAACAGCGTCGAGATGAAGGAGTCGCCGCCGCCGTCCAGGAAGGACAGCGCCGGGTCGAGCGGCTCGTCGGAGTGCAGCACCTCCTGCAACTGGCCGAGCAGGAAGGCCTCGACGGCCGCGGTGTCCACCGGGTCGGGTGCGTCCGTGCCGCGGGTCGCGGGACCGGCGCCGCCGTCGCGGGCGGCGCCGCCCATCGCGGGCTCGTCGATCCAGAAGCGGCGCCGCTGGAAGGGGTACGTGGGCAGGTCGCCGAGCAGCCGCGCGGCGGGTGGCCGTAGCGCGTCGAACCGCAACTCGGCGCCCGCGGCGTACAGTTCGCCGAGCGCGGCGAGCAGCATCCGGTGCGCGTCCTGCGGCCGGCCGCCGGTCAGCGGCGTCTCGTGGCGCTCACCGCCGGACTGCCAGCGCAGCCGGGCCGGGCCGCCGTCCTGCCTACCGAGGGCGATCCGCAGACCGAACCGGCCGAGCAGCGCGGCCAGTTGCCCGGCCGGGGACCCGCCGTCCGCCGGCCCGGGGAAGGCCCGGACGAGGACGCCCACCGCCGCGGACAGCGCGCCGGCGTCGGCGCCCGGGAGCAGGGTCACCTCGCGCGGCGCCGCGGTGCGGTCGGCCCGCGGCGCCGGGGCCCCGTCCGACAGGCCCTCGACGGCCGCGTCCAGCTCGTCGGCCAACTCCGCGGCGCTGCTGCCGGTGACGGCGAGCCGCACCGGGTGGGCGGCCCGGCCGCAGCGCAGGGTGTGGCACAGCGAAGCGGTCTGCCCGGGGTCGCCCTTGCGGAGCCGGTCGGCGAGCCGCCCGGCGAGGATCGCGAGCGCCGCCGGGTCCTTCGCGGAGACGGTGAGCAGGTCAGGACCGCCGTCCTCGATGTCCTCGCCGGACGCCGGCTGCCCGCCGCGTGCGGCCGGTTCGTACGCCTCCAGGAGGGCGTGCGCGTTGGTGCCGCTCATGCCGAAGGAGTTGACGCCGGCGATCCGCCGCGGCAGCTGCTCGGGCCAGGGCTGGTTGGCGCGCGGCACGGTGAAGCCCGTGGTCTCCCAGGGGATGTGCGGGTTGAGCGGGCCGTCGTCCTCCCCCGCCGCGGCCGGGATCTCGCCGTGCCGCAGCATCAGCACGGTCTTGATGAGCGCGGCGATGCCGGAGGCGGCCTCCAGGTGGCCGAGCCGGGACTTGACGCTGCCGATCGGCAGCGGGAAGCCGCGCTGCCGCACCGCCTCGCCGATCACCCCGTCGAGCGCGCCGACCTCGATGGGGTCGCCCAGCGCGGTGCCGGTGCCGTGCGCCTCGATCCAGCCGATCTCCGCCGGGTCGACGCGGGCGTCGGCGAGCGCGGCGCGGATCACCTCCTGCTGGGCGGGGCCGTTGGGGGCGGTGAGCCCGGAGGCGGCGCCGTCGTGGTTGACGGCGGTGCCGCGCAGCACGGCGAGCACCGGGCGGCCCTCCCGCTCGGCGTCGGCCAGCCGCATCAGGACCAGCACGCCGACGCCCTCGCCGCGGCCGTAGCCGTCGGCGGAGGCCAGGAAGGACTTCGACCTGCCGGTCGGGGACAGCGCCCTGGTCTGGCTGAGCGAGACCATCAGGTTCGCGGACAGCAGCAGGTTGGAGCCGCACAGCAGCGCGTAGCGGCACTCGTCGTTGCGCAGGCCGCGGGCGGCCAGGTGCAGTGCGGTCAGCGACGAGGAGCAGGCGGTGTCGACGCTGAGGACGGGGCCGCTGAAGCCCATCACGTGGCTGATCCGTCCGGCGCCGAAGCACAGCCCACCGCCGGTGGTGTAGTACGGGTCGATGCCGGTGGTGTCCTCGCGGTCCTCCAGGCGCTCCAGGTACTCCGACGCCATCATGCCGAGGTAGACGCCGACGTTGAGCCGGTCGGCGCGGCGTACCGGCACCGCGGCGCGCTCCAGCGCCTCCCACGCGGTCTCCAGCAGCATCCGCTGCTGCGGGTCGAGGAGTTTCGCCTCGCGCTGGGAGATGCCGAAGAAGTCGGCGTCGAAGTGGGCGATGTCGTCGAGGAAGCCGGCCTGGTCGACGTAGGAGCGGCCGGGCTTGCCCGGCACCGGGTCGTAGACGGCCCGCAGGCCGGGGCGGTCCGCGGGGATCGGCCGGTAGGCGGTGCCGTCGCCGCGCAGGAAGTCCCAGTAGGAGTCCGGCGAGTCGAGCCCGCCGGGCAGCCGCAGCGCCATGCCGACCACGGCCAGCGGGGCGTGCCGCTCGTCCTCCAGCTCGCGGATTCTGGCCTGGAGGCGGCGGGAGTGCTTCAGCTGGTCCTCCATCAGCCGGCGGATCTGATCGGCGTCCATGCTGTCCCGCCTCATTTCTCTGTGGTCACATCTGCTTGCACGGCCTGCAGCAGCTCGTCGAAGGACAGTCCGGCCAGTTCCCCGTCCTCCTCGGCGGGGTTGTCGGGCGTGTCGGGTGCGCGCGTGTCCGCTGGGTCGGAAGTGGGCGGCGGCGGACCGTACGGGGTCCTGGTACGGTCCGCCGCCAGGCTGCCGGCGAAGGCCCCGGGGGCGGGGGCGTCCGCCGGTGCCGGCTCGGGCGCCGCGGGGGCGGCGGGGGCGGACACGGCTTCCGGTGCGGGTGCCGGCGTCGGTGCCGGGGTCGGTGCCGGGGTCGGTGCCCGGAAGAGCAGGTCGAGGGTGTGGGCGGCGAGCCGCGCGACGGTCGGGTGGTCCAGCGCCACGGTGGCCGGCAGGTCGTGGCCGACGGCCTCGGACAGCCGGGTGCGCAGGTCGATGATCATGATGGAGTCGAGCCCGGCCTCGGCGAATCCGAGGTCGTCGTCGGCGCCCGTCCGCGCGCCTAGGGTCGCGTCGACCATGTCCCGCAGTTCCTTGCGCAGCCGCTCGTCCCGGGACTCGGCGGGCTGCTCGGCCAGTTCGGCGCGCAGCCAGCCGCGGTCGGCAGTCGCGTCCGCGGTTGCGGGGCGAGCGGTGGGCGCGGGGCGGCGCAGCAGCGTGCCGTCCAGCAGGGCGGCCCGCGAACCCCCGGAGCGCTGGGCGTACGCCGCCGCGTAGGCCTCGGTGTCGAGGGCGACCGCGACCAGCCGTGGCGGGTCGCCGCCGAGTGCGGCCTTGAGCAGGTCCTCGGCCTCGGGGTCGGTGAGCGGGCGCAGGCCCTGCCGGGCCACCGCGGCGCGCACGGCGGCGGAGTCGGCGAGCCCGCCGCCGCCCTCCGGGACCCATGGGCCCCAGTCGACGGTGGTCGCGGGGACGCCGTCCGCCCGCAGCCGCCGGGCGAGGCCGGCCAGGAAGCCGTTCGCGGCGGCGTAGTTGGCCTGGCCCGCGGAGCCGAGGACGGCGGAGGCGGACGAGAAGAGGACCAGGGCGTCGATGTCGTGGCCGGCCAGTGCCGCCGCCAGGTGCTCGGCGCCGGCGGCCTTGGCGGCGAAGACGGCGCCGAAGTCGTCGTCGGTGAGCTGGTCGAAGGCCCGGTCGGCGGTGGCGCCCGCCAGGTGCAGCACCGCCCGCAGCGGCGCCGTGCCGCCCGCCGCGGCGACCGCGGCCCGGCAGTCCGCCGGGTCGGTGACGTCGCCGCGCACGACGTCGACCCGGACGCCGCGGGCGGTCAGCTCGCCGATGGCGGCCTGCGCCGCCGGACCGGGCTCCGAGCGGCCCATCAGGGTGATCGCGCTGAAGCCGGCCCGCCCGAGGGCGGCGGCGGCGCTCAGCCCGAGCGCCCCGAGAGCCCCGGTGACCAGTGCGGCGCCACCGGCCGGCGGTGCGTCGCCGCTGCCGGCCGGTACGGCGGCCAGCCGCGCCACCCGTACGCCCTCGGCGCCGACGAGCAGCCGCGGCTCCGCGACGGCGGCGTCCAGCTCCCGGTCCAGTGCCCTGACGACCGCGCCCGGCTGCCAGTCGGCCCCGAGCCCGACCCGCAGGAGCAACCGTCCTGGCTGCTCGGCCTCGACGGACGCGAGCATCCCCCACAACGCCTCGGTGAGCGGGGCCGGTTCGTCCCCGTCGGGCGCGAGCACGGCGTACGGCACGTCACGCCCGGCGGCCCGCAGCCCCCGCGCGAGCGCGCCGGCGGCCTCCAGGGCCGCCCCGGCGAGCGGCGCGGACGCGACGCCGGTCCCGGCCGCGGCGGCCTCGTCGTACGGCTCCTCCGCGAAGCGGGCGTCGACCAGCAGGTCGGTGCCGGCCGGCGGGAGGCAGTCGCGGTCGGGGGCGGTGACGTGGTGGCCGTAGGACTCCAGGGTGTCGCGGAGGGCGCGGCCGGGCTTGGAGTCGGCCCCCAGGAGGGCTACCCGGCGGGGGTGGGCGGTGGCGTCGGTGGCGGGGAGGCCGGGGGTGTCGCGCCACACGAGCCGGTAGGCGTGCGGGGTGCCGCCGCGCAGGGAGCGTTCGAGGACCGTGCGCGGGGCGCGGCGGAAGCGGAAGTCGTCGGCGGCGAGCACCGTGCGGCCCGCGTCGTCGAAGAGGTGCAGGTCGGCGGACTCGACCTGCATCAGGCCGTCGGCGTCGCGGGCGTGCCGGGTCGCCGTGACGTGGCCCCACAGCGCGCCGCCGGGGGTCGGGCGGCCGGGGAAGGAGACCCGGGCCAGGGCGAAGGGGATGGCCAGCCCGGCCTCCTCGGCCGGTTCGCCCTCCTGCGCGGTGCGGACCGCGAAGACCACGGCGCTCTGCAGCAGGGAGTCGAGCAGCCCGGGGTGGATCTCGTACGAGGCGGGGTCCTCGCGCGGGTCCTCCGGCTCGGCGTAGCGGATCAGGGCCTCGTCGCCGCGGATCCACACCTCGTCGATCCAGCGGAAGGACGGGCCGAGGTGGTAGCCGAGCGCCCGCAGGTGGCGGTAGAAGTCCGCGCCGGTGAGGCGGCGTTCGGCAGCGGCGGCGAAGGCCCGCGGGTCGGGGGCCGCGGCGCCCGCGGGGTCGGCCTGCGGGACGATCCTGGCGGACAGGTGCTGCTGCCACTCGTCGCGGTCGGCGTCGACCAGGCTGTGGACACTCACCTGCCCGTTGCCCAACTCCTCGACGATCTGCAGCTCGTAGCGCTCGCCGTCGTGCAGGACCAGGGCCCGGGGGAAGTACAGGTCCGCCAACTCGACGGGCGCGCCGCCCTGTCCGAGGGCGGACAGCACGGTCGCGGTCTGCGAGGCGCCCGGCACCGACACCGTGCCGAACAGCCGGTGGTCGGTGAGGTGCGCCGGGTAGGCGGTGGTGCGCTCGGTGCGCCAGACCCGGCCGCGCAGGCCCGGCGAGCGCAGTTCCGTACCCCACGCGGGTCCGGCCACGGCCGGCGCGGTGCCGGTGGCGGGGTCGGGCTCGGCGGACGTCCAGTGCCGGGTGCGGGCGAACGGGTAGCGCGGCGCGGTGTCGTCGTGCCCGGCGGCGGCGTGGACGCGCCGCCAGTCGAGGTCCTGCCCGGCCTCGTAGAGCAATCCGGCGGCCCCGAGCAGTCCCGCGCGGTCCGCGGAACCGCGGCGCAGCGAGGGAGCGGCGCCGCCGGAAGGGGCCAGGCCGGCGCCCTTGAGCATGTTGACCAGGGTGCGGTCGGGGCCGATCTCCAGGCAGACGTCGATGTCGAGTTCGCCGAGCTGCCGCAGCCCGTCGAGGAAGCGGACGGGGTTGCGGGCGTGCCGGCGCCAGTAGCCGGCGTCGTACTCGCCAGGACCGGCAAGTCGCCCTGTGACGTTGGTGATCAGCGGGGTGTGCGGGTCGGAGAAGCTCAACGTGCGCAGCTGCGCGGAGAATTCGTCCATCGCGGGTTCGAGCAGCCGGGAGTGGAAGGCGTGCGAGACGGCGAGCCTGCGGGCTTTGACGCCGTCGGACCTGAGCCGGGCCGCGAGCGCGTCGACCGCGTCGGGGTCGCCGGAGACGACTGTGGCCTGGGGGCCGTTGAGCACGGCCACGTCCACCTCCAGGCCCTCGGTCCAGCCGCGGACCGCGTCCTCGGGCGCGGCGATCGCGAGCATCGCGCCGCGCCGGGTGCCCTGCATCAGCCGGGCCCGCTCGGTGATCAGCGCGAGCCCGGTGGCCCGGTCCATCACCCCGGCGTGCACGGCGGCGGATATCTCGCCGACGCTGTGGCCCAGCAGGACCGCGGGCCGCACCCCCCAGGACTCCCACAGCGCGGCGAGCGCGGTCTGCAGGGTGACCAGCGCGGGCTGGGTGACCCGGGTCTCGTTGATCGCGGTGCGGTCGTCACCGTAGAGGACCAGGTCGGTCAGCGAGGCGCCGAGGCTGGGCGCGACGGCCTGGTCGCAGGCGTCGAAGACCTCGCGGAAGACCGGCTCGGTCTCGTACAACTCCCGTCCCATGCCGAAGAACTGGCTGCCCTGCCCGGTGAAGAGGAAGGCGATCCGCGGGCCGCCCGCGCGGGCGTGCGCGACCGGACCCGGCTCCTCCAGTGCCGCGAGCAGCTGCTCGCGGTCGCGGCCCGCGACGGCCCGCCGGTAGGGGAAGTGGTTGCGGCCGCCGGCGGCGGTGGCGACCAGGGCGGGCAGGTCCTCGTCGCGGCAGCCGGCCAGCCGGTCCCGCCAGGCGCCGGTGAGCCGCTCGACGCCGTCGGTGTCGGGAGCGGACAGCGCCAGCAGGTGGTGCCGCGGCGGCTCGGGGCTGTTCTCGGACGTGCCGCCGGGGTGGGGGGGCGGCGGCGCGTCCGCGAGGACGAGGTGGGCGTTGGTCCCGGTGAAGCCGAAACCGGAGACGCCCGCGACCCGCGGCCGGGAGCCGCGCGGCCAGGGCCTGGCGGTGTCGACGACCCTGACGTTCATGTCGGACCAGGGCACGTGCGGGTTGGGCTCGCCGAAGTGCAGGTCGGCGGGGATGGTGTCGTGCCGCAGCGCCAGCACGGTCTTGAAGACGGCGGCCATGCCGGCCGCGGTCTCGCAGTGGCCGACGTTGCTCTTGACGGAGCCGACGAGCAGCGGCTCGTCCGCCGCCCGCCCGGGGCCCAGCACCCGCCAGGCGGCGCCGACTTCGATGGGGTCGCCGATCGAGGTGCCGGTGCCGTGCGCCTCCAGGTACGACACCTCGGCGGGCGCGGTGCGGGCGTCGGCGAGCGCCGCGGTGATCATCGCCTCCTGGGCGACGCCGTTGGGCACGGTCAGCCCGGAGGAGGCGCCGTCCTGGTTGACGGCGCTGCCGCGGATCACCGCGAGCACCCGGTCGCCGTCGCGGCGGGCGTCGGAGAGCCGCTTGAGCACCAGCACGCCGCAGCCCTCCGACCTGGCGAAGCCGTCCGCGTCGGCGGCGAAGGTGCGGCAGCGGCCGGTCGGCGAGAGCATGTGCGCCTGGCTGACGGCGGTCCAGGACATCGGGTCGAGCAGGATGTTGACGCCGCCGGCCAGTGCGGTGTCGCTCTCGCCGGAACGCAGCGAGCGCACCGCGAGGTGCAGCGCCACCAGCGAGGAGGAGCAGGCGGTGTCGACGGCCATCGCGGGGCCGCCGAGGCCCAGGGTGTACGCGATCCGGCCGGCCGCGGCGTTCAGCGCGGTGCCGGTGCTGTAGTAGGCGTCGATCTGCGGGGTGCCGCCGCGGGCCAGCAGCCGGGCGTAGTCGGCGTAGCCGATCGCGACGAAGACCCCGGTGCGGGTGCCGCGCAGCCGTCCGGGCGCGATACCGCCGTCCTCCAGGGCGTGCCACGCCGACTCCAGCAGCAGTCGCTGCTGCGGGTCGAGGCTGTCGGCCTCGCGGGCGGGGACGGAGAAGAAGGCGGAGTCGAAGCGGTCGAGGTCGGTGAGGTAGCCGCCCTCCAGGGTGGTGATGCGGTCGGAGCCGAGGGTCGCCGCGTCCCAGCGGCCCTCCGGCGGGGCGGTGACGCCGTCGCGGCCCTCGCTGAGCAGGTCCCAGAAGTCCTCGACGGTCGGCGCCTGCGGGAAGCGGCCCGCCATGCCGACGATGGCGATCGGCTCCGCGGCGTCCGCCGCCAAAACGGCGGTCTGCGGTTCTGCGGGTGCTGGTGCGGCCTGCGGCACCGCGGCCGGGCGGCGCACCGGGGCCGGCGCGGGGCCGCCCCTGAGCAGGTGTGCGGCGAGCGCGGCGACGGTGGGGTGGTCGAAGACGTCGGTGACCTGGACGGTGGTGCCGAAGGCGGCGCCGATCCTGACCGCGAGGTCCACGGCGGTGATGGAGTCCAGGCCCTGGTCGTAGAAGCCGACGTCGGTGCGCAGGTCCGCGGCGTCGGTGTGGCCGAGCTGCTCGGCGACCAGCCGGGCGACGTGGGCCTGGGCGGCCGCGGCGCGCTCGCGCTCGGGCAGCGCCGCCAACTCGGCCGCGATCGAGGGCCCTTCGGGCTGTGCGGGGGCCGGTTCCGGGCCCGCGGTGAACAGTCCGCGAGGCCGCAGTACCGCCATCGTCGAGCGCAGCCGGTCCACGTCCAGCGGGCAGGCGATCAGCAGGCCGTCCGCGCCGGGTGCCGTGCCGGCCAGCGCGGCGCGCCCCGCGGCCGCGTCGAGCGCTCCGATGCCCAACCGGGCCGACCGCTCGCGCAGTTCGGCGTCGGCCATGCCCTGCCCCGCCAGGTCCCAGGGCCCGAACGCGATGCTCACCGCGGGCAGTCCGAGCGAGCGCCGGTGTGCCGCGACCGTGTCGAGCACGCCGTTGGCGGCCGAGTAGGCGCCGTGGCCCTCGGTGCCCCACACCGCGGAGACCGAGGAGACCAGGACGAAGAAGTCCAGCGGCCAGCCGAGCGAGGCCAGGTGCAGCCACCAGGCCCCGGACGCCTTGGCGCCGATCTCGGTTCGCATGCCCGCGGCGGTCAACTCGGCGGCGGGCGTGTGCCGTACGACGCCGGCCGCGTGCACCGCGCCCCTGACGGCGGGCATCCGGCTGAGCGCCGACAGCGCCGCGTCCAGGGCCTGCGGGGTGTCGCTGCCGCCGCCGCGGTAGACCGCGTCGACGCCGGCCTGCTCCAGCCGGTCGAGGAAGCCGGCCGCCTCCGGGGCGAGTTCGGCCCGGTCCTTGCGGCCGATCAGCAGCAGGTGGCGGGCGCCGAGGCGGACCAGGGCGTCCACCAGCTCGCGGCCCACGGCGCCGAGCGCGCCGGTCACCACGTAGGTGGCGTCGGCGACGACCTGCGGCGGCGCGGGCTGCTCGGCCGCGACGAGCCGCGCCGCGTGCACGGCCCCGTCGCGTACGGCGACGAGGTCCTCGGGCGGGCCCTGCGCGGTGGCCTGGTGGGCGAGGTGCCCGACCAGTGCGGCCAGGTCCGTGCCGGCGGTGCCGGCCGGCAGGTCGGCCACGCCCGCCCAGGCGTCGGGGAATTCCAGCCCGAGCACCGGTGCGAGACCCTGCAACAGCCCACCGGTGCCCGCCTGTACGGTCTCGCCCTCGGCGAGCCGGCGGGTGGCTGTCGTCACGGCGGTCACCCTGCCCTGCCCCGTACGGGCGAGGGCGGCGACGGCCGCGGTGACGCCTGCGCACATGTCGGCGCCGGCTTCGGCCGGGTCGCCCTGCCCGTCCTCGGGGAAGTCCACGGCCCGCGGCACGAGCACCAACGCGGTCCCAGCGACGGGCGGTTGAGCTGACCAGTACGCGTCCCAGCCCTCGGCCCCGGCGGGCAGCGCACCGCGCTGCCACCCCTCGGGCACCTCCACCGCCCCGGGCGCGAGCAGCGTTCCCCGCGCCCCTGCCTCGGCGGCGGCCCTGGCGAGCCGCCCGAGCAGCGCGGTGTCGTCACCGGCGAGCACGAGGGCGCCGCCGGCCTGCGCGCCGCCCCACCGCTCGGCCGCGAGGCCCGCGGCCCGGGCCGGGAGCGGGGACCACTCCAGGCGGTGGGTGGCGGGGAGCGCGGGTGCGGCGGGGGCCGGAGCGGGCGCGGCGTCCTCGGGTGCGAAGCGGCGGCGCTGCCAGGGGTAGGTGGGCAGCGTGGTGACCGCGCGGGGCGGGTCGGGGAGGTCGGGGACGGCCGCGGGCGGCTGGTCGCCCGCGGCGAGTTTCCGCAGCTGGGCGGCCGCGCTACGCGCGTCAGGTGCGGCGATCCAGCCGGCCGATTCCATGCGGGTACGGCCCGTCGCGGCGGTGGCGGCGAAGGCCGGGTAGTCGGCGGGGGGCAGGGTGTCGAGGTGGTCGGCGTAGCGGGCGGCCAGCGCGCGCAGGGCCTCGGGGGTGCGGGCGGAGACCGGGAAGCCGGCCGGGGCGGGGAGCGCTTGCGCGGTCGGCCGGTCGGGGGCCGGGCCCAGGACGACATGCGCGTTGGTGCCGCTCATGCCGAAGGAGCTGACGCCCGCGTGCCGGCCGCCCTGCGCGGGCCAGTCCTGGAGCGCGGTCGGCACGGTGATGCCGGTGCCGGACAGGTCGATGCGCGGGTTGAGGTCGCGGAAGTGGACCAGCGGCGGGATCTTGCGCTCGCGCAGGCACAGCACGGCCTTGACCAGGCCCGCGACGCCCGCCGCCGACTCCAGGTGGCCCAGGTTGGTCTTGACCGCGCCGACCGGCAGCGGCGCCCCGCCGTTGCGGCGGCCCAGCGTCATCGCCAGGGCCTCCATCTCGATGGGGTCGCCCAGCGCGGTGCCGGTGCCGTGCGCCTCCACGTAGCCGATGTCGGCCGGCTCCAGGCCCGCCTCGGCGAGCGCCTGCTCGATGACCGCCGCCTGCGAGAGCACGTTGGGCGCGGTGAAGCCGCCGGAGCGGCCGTCCTGGTTGACGGCGGTGCCGCGGATCACCGCGTGCACCCGGTCGCCGTCCCGCTCGGCGTGGTCGAGCCGCTTGAGCACCAGGACGCCGCAGCCCTCGCCGCGGGTGAAGCCGCCGGCCCGCGCGTCGAAGGTGCGGCACAGGCCGTCGGGCGAGAGCGATCGCGTCTCCTGCACCAGCCGCATCGAGCGCGGCGACATCATCAGGTTGGCGCCCGCGGCGAAGGCGGTGTCGCACTCGCCGCGGCGCAGCGCCTGCACGGCCAGGTGCACCGAGACCAGCGAGGACGAGCAGGCGGTGTCGACGGACAGCGCGGGACCGGTCAGTCCGAGCGCGTACGCGATGCGCCCGGCGGCGAAGTTGTGCCCGTTGCCGGTGGTCCAGTACGCGTCGGGGTCGCCGGCCAGCCACTCGCGGTAGTCCTGCCACATGATGCCCAGGTAGAAGCCGCTGCGGCTGCCCTGCAGGCGGTCGGCGGGCAGTCCGGCGTCCTCCAGCGCCTCCCAGGCGACTTCGAGCAGCATGCGGTGCTGCGGGTCGAGGTGCCGGGCCTCGCGCGGGCTGATGCCGAAGAAGGCGGCGTCGAAGTCGAGCACCTCGTCCAGGTAGCCGCCTCGCTGCGGCAGCCCGTCCCACTCGGCGCCGAAGGGGCCCCTGCGGTGCGCGGGCATCGGCCGTACGAGGTCGCGGCCCTCGGCGAGCGCCGCCCAGTAGCCGTCCAGGTCCTGGATGCCGCCGGGCAGCCGCAGGCCGATGCCGACGACGGCGACGGGCAGGTTGCCCTGCTGCTCGTCGAGGCGCTGCCGGAGCGTGCGGATGGTGTCGAGCGCGCGGGTGAGCGGGGTCTGTTTGGCCGGCCCGCCGGTGCGGTTCTCTTCCATGTGTCCGTTCCTCGCTGTCGGTTACGACGTCGCGTCCGGTCGGGTGCCGTCCGTCGCGGGCAGTTGCCCGCACAGCGCGCCCGCCAGGGCGCGGGGGGTGCCGTAGGCCCACAGCAGTGTGGGAGAGAGCTTGAGCCCGAAGGCGGCCTCCAGCCGGTTGCGCAGTTCCAGGCTCATCAGCGAGTCCAGGCCCAGCGCCTTGAAGGGGGTGTCGGATTCGACCCTGGCCGGGTCCATCCGCATGATCCGTCCGGCCAGTTCCCTGACCTTGTCCTCGGCCGGCGCGAGCCGCGCCTCGGGCGCGCTGCGCAGCAGCCCGGCCAGGAACTCGCCGCCGGAGGAGGCGGTGTTGTCGCGGGAAGCCGCGTACAGCTGCCGCCAACTGCCGAGGGCGGCGGTGTCCGGGTAGGCGTCGAACCACTGGCGCAGCTGGATCGGTACGTAGCCGGTGACGGCGTCGCCGCGCTCCAGCATCCGTACGAGAGCGGGCCAGGCCTCGTCGGCCGGGAAGCCGCCCATGCCGCGCTCGGCCAGCCGGTCGCCGCGCTGCTCGTCACGCGCGGCCAGGCCGATACCGGTGAACGGTCCCCACTGGACGCTGAGTCCGGGCCGACCGCGGCGGCGCCTGGCCTGCGCGAGCGCGTCCATGAAGGCGTTGCCCGCGGCGTAGGCGGCCTGGCCGGCGTTGCCGACGAGGGCGGCGGCGGAGGAGAACAGCACGAACAGGTCCAGCGGGTCGCCCGCGGTCGCCGCGTCCAGGTTGGCCGCGCCCGCGACCTTGGGCGCCAGCACCTCGTCGAGCTGGGCGGACGTCAGGTTGCGGATGGTGGAGTCGGCGAGCAGCCCCGCCGCGTGCACGACGCCGCGCAGCGGGAACGCCGCCGCCCGCAGCCCGCCCAGCGCGGCCGTCAGCGCGGCGGCGTCGGCGACGTCGCACGCGACGGTCTCCACCTCGGCGCCGAGCGCCCGCAACTCCTCCAACTGCCCGGCGGCCTCGGCCCTGGGCGCCGACCGTCCCATCAACACCAGCCGCCCGGCGCCCCGGTCGGCCATGAAGCGGGCCAGCGACAACCCCAGCTCGCCGAGGCCGCCGGTGATCAGATACGTCCCGTCGCCCCTGAACCGCCCGTCGGGCAGCGCCACCGCGCTGACCGCCTCCACGGTGGAGGGCCCGACCAGCACGGTGACGTCCGCGCCACCGCGCTCGCGCAGGGCGGTACGGCCACCGGGCGCGGCGGCTGCCGTGCCGGCGGCGGACCGGCCCGCGGCGCTGTCCGCGCCGTCCGCCGCGCCGAGCGCGGACGCGCGTGCGCCGTCGCCGTCGCCGTCGCCGTCGAGCGCGGAACCGGCGCCGAGCGCGCCACTCTGCTCGCGCAGGGTGGTACGGCCATCGGCGGCGGCCGTATCTGCAGCCGATCCGCCCGCGGCGGCGTCCGTGCCGTCCTGCTCGCGCGGGGCCTGACGGCCACCGGATGCGGCGGCGGCCGCGGACCCGCGGGTGCCCTCGTCGTCGGGTGGGGCAGCCGGGGCGGGGCCGGGTGGGGTGCCGGTCGGGTCGTGCTGCGGGGCGCGGGGCTCGGTCGCCTCCTCCGTGAGGGAGACGTTCGCGGACTCCGCGAAGGTGTGGGTCGTCACCGGCAGGGGCGGGAACGTGCCCGCCGCGACGAGCTTCCAGCCGGAGTCGAGGGCGCGGACGAAGCGGGACGGGGTGCGGGCCAGGAGGCCCGGGATGTCGATGGAGGCCAGGGTCAGGCTGCTGGGCAGCGGGGTCCTGGTCGGGGTCACCGGGCCGAGGACGACCAGCCGGCCGTCGGGGGCCAGGGCGGTGGCGCCGGCGTCGGGGGCGGTCCCTGCGGGCAGGCCGATCATCAGGTCGACGCCGCGGCCCGCGGTGGCCGCGGCGACCTGGTCGGTCCAGGCCGGGTCGGTGGAGTCGAAGACGTCGGCGACGCCCTGGTCGCGGAGCCGGCCGCGGATGTCCCCGGTCGCGGCGGTGGCGAGGACGCGGGCGCCGAGCATGGTGGCGATACGGACCGCCGCCTGCGCGGCCGCGTCGTCGGCCGTCACGTGGATCAGTACGGACTCGCCCGCGTCCAGCCGCCCGAGGTGCGCGAGCGCGTAACCGGCGGTGGCCAGGGCGAGCGGCAGCGGTGCCGCGGCCACGTCGTCCAGCCCGGCCGCGATCGGCCTGGCCAGTGTGACGGGTACGGTCACGTGGCTCGCGGGGGTGCCGGTGCCGCAGGCGGCGACCCGGTCGCCGACCGCGAAACCGTCGACGCCGGGCCCGGTGGCGGTCACCCGCCCTGCGCACGAGCCGGACAGCGCGGAAGCGGTGACCTCGACCTCGATCTCGCCCTCCCCCGGGGCCCGCCGGGTCAGCGGCAGCACCGGGGCGGCCCCGCCGGGGGCGAAGCGGAAGGGCTGGGGCGCGGTGTGCGCGGGCGGCAGCGTGTCGCCGCCCTCCCCGCGGCTGAGCCTGGCGGCGAACCGCCGGCCGCCGCGCAGGGCCGTCTGGTCCTCGCCGTCCTCCGCGGCGAGCAACGCGACGCATCCGGCGGCCTGTTCGTCGTCCGTGCCGTCGATGTCGACCAGCCGGGGCGTCAGTTCGGGGTGCTCGCGTCGCAGGACACGCCCGAAGCCCCAGAAGAGCGCGCCGCCCGGGTCGGGCAGGTCGCCGTCGACGGCGGGCTGGGCGCCCACGGTGACGACGGTCAGCGACGGCGGCGCGGTGCGGTCGGCGAGGGCGGGCACGAGCGCGACGAGGTCGTCCAGCGCCGCACGCTGCGCGCCCCGCCCCCCTTCCGCGGCCGGCACGGCGAAGACCACGGCGTCGGCGTCGGCGGCCTCGGTGATCCGCCCACCGGCGGCGGCCAGCGCACCGGCGAGCGTACGGGCAAGCCCGGCGTCGCCGCGCACGGCCCAACTCCCGCTCACGGCAGGGGCCGAGACGGCGCCGTCGCCGGCCGCCGGGCTCCCGGCAGCCGCCGAGGCATCCGCGCCGGCGGCGTCACCGCCTGCCGCGGCGGCCGCGCCCGTGGCGACGGGAGCCTCGTCCGCGGCGACTTCCGTCCACACCAGCCGGTGGAGGCGTTCCGCCTCCGCCGCGCCGGCGCCGTCGCCCACGTCCAGCGGCCGCAGTTCGACGCCTTCCATGGTCAGCAGCGGCGTGTGGTCGGTGGCGAAGAGGGTGACGTCGGCGCGGCCGTCGGGGTGGCGTACGGCATGGGACCAGACGGCGGTCACCGGGTCCGTGAGGGGGGCGTGGGGGATGACGCGATGGACCGCGGTGGGGACCAGCGCGGTGGCCGCGGGGGTGTCGTCGTAGAGCGCGAGGGCGACCTGGAGGGCGCTGTCCCACAGTGCGGGGTGCAGCGTGCCGGGGCGCGCGCCGGAGACGAGCCGGTCGGCGAGGCGCACCTCACCCAGCGCCTCGCGGCCGTGGGCGAGGCGCAGGGAGGTGACGCCCTGGAAGGCGGTGCCGTATTCGAGGCCGCGGGCGGCCCAGGCACGGTAGAAGTCGGCGGTGTCGACGTCGGCGGCCTCCGGCCCGGCGAGGTCGGCGGCGTCCCGCCCCCAGGCGGGGAAGGCCGGTGCGGTGCCGCCCTGCGCGGTCCCGAGGGCGCCGCGGGCCGTCGCGTTGGGCTGCCAGCCGGCGGCGTCCTGGGTGAGGGACAGCAGGCGGAAGGTGCCGCCCGAGGTGATGTCCTCTCGCCAGCGGGCGGTGAGGTGGGTGAGGTCGTCGTCTGAGAGGGTGACGCCGCGGTCGAAGGTGATCTTCTCCAGCCGGGCCGGCAGCGCGCCCGTGCGGGTACGGATCACGTCGAGGGCGACCGACAGGGTGGCGGCGGCGGGCAGCACGGCGGTGCCGTAGACGCGGTGGTCGCCGAGCCAGGGCTGGTCGGCCAGGGACAGTTCGAGTGCGGCCTGCCAGGTGTCGTCCTCACCGGGGACGGCGGTTACGGGGACGTCGAAGCCGCGGGCGGCACCCGCGCCGCCGCGCCGCTCCTGCGGCCAGTAGGGGTCCGCCCGCAGCGGGTAGCCGGGCAGCGGCACCGCGGGGTCGGAGGGCAGCGTCGCGAAGGGTTCGAGGCCGCGGGTGTAGCCGCGGGCCAGGGCGAGGGCGAAGTGGCCGGTCGTGCCCTGGTCGCGCCGCAGGGTGGTCAGGACGGCCAGCGAGTCGGGCAGCTCGGCGGCGATCTGCTCGACCGCGGGGGCCAGCACCGGGTGCGGGCTGATCTCGACCACGTGGGTGACGCCGTCGGCGAGCAGCGCGCCCATGGCGTCGGCGAAGAGCACCGGGCTGCGCAGGTTCTCCACCCAGTAGGCGGCGTCCATCTCGGGGCCGTCGAGGCCGGTCACCCGGACGGTGGACATCAGCTCGGTGGCGCCGGCCCGCGGCCTGACCGGTTCGAGCGCAGCGAGCAGGTCCTCGCGCAGCGGGTCCATCTGCGGGCTGTGCGAGGCGTAGTCGACGTTGACGAGCCTGCAGTACGTGCCGTCGGCCTCCAGCAGCTCCTTGAGCACCAGGACCGAGTCCTCCTCGCCGGACAGCACGCAGGAGGTGGGGCCGTTGTGCACGGCGAGGGAGACGCTGTCCTCGAAGCCTTCGAGCGCGGCGAGCGCGCCCTCGCGGTCCAGGTCGACGGCGAGCATCCGGCCCTGTCCCGAGGTGCGCCGGGCGATGGCGCTGCGCCGGGCCATGACCAGGGCGGCGTCCTCGTAGGACAGGATGCCGGCGACGGTGGCCGCGGTGATCTCGCCCTGGCTGTGGCCCAGGACGACGTCGGGTTCCACGCCGGCCGCGCGCCACAGTTCGGCCAGGCCCAGCGACATCGCCCACAAGGTGGGCTGCAGCATGTCGATGCGGGTGGTCCACTCGTCGCCGGCCCGCCCGGCGAAGACGTCCAGCAGGTCCCAGTCGCAGTGCGGGCGCAGCGCCTTGGCGCAGCGGGCGACGACGTCGGCGAACAGCGGGCTGTCGCGGTGCAGGGCCAGACCCATGTCGCGCCACTGCGAGCCCTGTCCGGGGAAGACGAAGGCTACCCGCCGCCTGGGCACCGCCCGGCCGAGGACGACGCCCGGCACGTCGGGGTCGGTGCCGGTGTCGGTCAGCTCGGCCACGGCCCGCAGCCCGGCGGCCAGTTCGCCGTGGCCGTCGGCCACCAGTGCGGCCCTGACCGGGAAGTGGTCGCGCCGCCTGCCCAGGGCGCCCGCGGTGGCGGCGAGGCCCGCGGCGTCCTGCGGCAGGACGCCGAGCAGGTCGCGGGCGCGCAGCGCGAGCACCGGCCGGTCCTTGGCCGACAGCGGCAGGACGACGGGCAGTCCGGTCGCGAGCGGGGCGGGCCGGCCCGCCGGCAGCGCGGGCGCGAAGGTCTGCGGCGGCGAGGTGAGCACGACGTGGGCGTTGGTGCCGCCCCAGCCGAAGGAGTTGACGCCGACGGTGACCGGCCCGTCCGCGGGGAGCGCGACGGCTTCGCGGGCCACCCGCAGGCCCAGCTCGTCGAAGGGGATCGCCGGGTTCAGCTCCTCGGCGTGCAGGCTCGGCGGCACGGTGCGGTGCCGCAGCGACAGCAGCAGCTTGAACAGGCCCGCCATGCCGGCGCAGGCCTCCAGGTGGCCGATGTTGGTCTTGATCGAGCCGATGTGCAGCGGGTCGTCGCCGTCGCGCTTGCCGCCGAGGATCTCGCCGATGGCGGTCGCCTCGATCGGGTCGCCGCGGCCGGTGCCGGTCCCGTGCGCCTCGATGTACGAGGGGACGCCCACCGGGTGGTCGGCGGCCAGGTAGGCGCGGGTGAGCAGGTCCCGCTGGCCGGCGGGGCTGGGGGTGACCAGGCTGTCGCCGCCGCCGTCGTTGTTGACGACCGTCCTGGCCACGACGGCGTGGACGCGGTCGCCGTCGGCGAGGGCCCGCGCGAGGGTCTTGACGTACAGCGCGGCGATGCCCTCGCCGCGGACGAAGCCGTTGGCGTGCTTCGAGAACGCTTTGGACCGTCCGTCGGGCGACAGGCCGCCGAAGTGGGTGAGGCCGACGGTGACATGGGGGTCCATCATGAGGTTGACGCCGCCGACGATCGCCGCGTCGACGTCGCCCTGCCGCAGTGCCTGGGCGGCCAGGTGCAGGGCGACCAGCGAGGAGGAGCAGCCGGTCTCCACCGTGAGGCTGGGGCCGCGCAGTTGCAGGAAGTACGACAGCCGGGCGGCGATCACGTCGAGCGCGTTGCCGACCAGACTGTGCGGGGTGGGGCGGGCGCCGCGGTTGATGCGCAGCAGCTCGTAGTCGTGCCACGAGGCCCCGACGTAGACGCCGGTGCGGGTGCCGGCCAGGTCGCTCGCGCGCTGCCCGGCGTCTTCCATGGCCCGCCAGCCGATCTCCAGCATCAGCCGCTGCTGCGGGTCGATGGCCGCCGCTTCGCGGGGCGAGACGCCGAAGAAGGCCGCGTCGAAGTTCTCGACGCCGTCGACGAAGCCGCCGACCGCCTGGATGTCCTTGTCGGGGTCGAGGGGACGGCCGGTGTCCCAGCGCTGGGCGGGTACCGGGACGATCGCCTCGCGGGACTCCATGAGCAGGGTCCACAGGCTCTCGGTGTCCGGGGCGCCTGGAAATCGTCCGGCCATGCCGACGATGGCGATCAGGTCTTCCGGATCGTACGCAGTATCCGCGTGCATGGGTAGCCTTTTCGTCGTGCCCGGAAATGACCGGGCGGTCGTCAACAGCCACGTGGAATTCAAGCGCGCCCGGGAAAACGGCGCCCACCACTACCCTACGGAGAACACTTCCGTCACCAGAACCCCTGAATCCGACCGAGCAATTTGTCGGGGGTTTCTCGGGGATGACCCCTACTATCCGCTAGGGGTGAATCGCGGACACGTCCGCCCTGTTTCCCGCCGATTGCATTTTCACGCGCACACGGGGAGAACAGCCGTGCGGGGGAACAGCCGCACAGGCGAACAGCCGCACAGGCGAACAGCCCTAATTCCACAGCCCGTCCGCACGGGCATGGATGCGGACGCGCTGTGGAAGTCGGCGTGCTCGCGCCGCCGGGCCGGGTCAGGCCGAGGCAGCGGTCTCCTGACCGGCTTCTGCACCCGCGATCAGGTCCTCCATGTGGAGGTTGAGCATCGGGTGCTTGCCGCTGAGCCCGGAGATGAGCTGCACGAAGTTGGCGTTCGGGGTCCGCTCGTGGTCGGGGTCGACCATCTCCGAGGCCAGGCTGTAGTAGAACTCCTTGTACTTGGTGCGGTCGTAGAACCGCTCCACGAACATCCGGATCTCGTCGAAGAAGCCCCGGTAGGCCGTCGCGTAGCGGTCCAGCGCCGCGGCCTCGATCTGCGGGTGCTTGAGGATCTCGTCGACGATCTTCGCCAGCGTGCTGCCCGCCAGGGTGGCCAGCGCCACGCCGGTGGAGAACAGCGGGTCGACGAAGGCCGCGGAGTCGCCCACGCACACCCAGCCGTTGCCGTGGAACTGGGTGCTGGTGTACGACCAGTCCCGGGCCGAACGCCAGCCGGCCGCCTGGTTGGCGGGCGTCAGCATCTTCTTGAGCTTGGTGGACTTCTCCATCTCGGTCATGAAGAGGTCGGGCAGCTTCTCGTCGGACTGGCCGGCCAGCGAGGACCGGGTCACGTAGCCGACGCTGATGGTGCCCTTGTCCAGCGGGATCGCCCAGAACCAGCCGTCGTCCAGGCCCTCGATGAGGATGTTGGTGTACTCGTCGCCCGCCAGCCGCTCGCAGTTGTCGAAGTACGTCCACACAGCGACGTTCCGCAGTTCCTCGTGCCAGGTGACGTCGGCGTAGCGGCGGCTGAGCAGCCGCGACTGGCCGGAGGCGTCGACCACCAGCTTGGCCCTGGCCTCGTAGGGGCGGTCGGCGCCGCGCAGGGTGTAGCGCACCCCGGTGACCCGGCCGTCCTCCTCGATGGGCTCCTTGACCGTGGCGTCCTCGATGATGAAGACGCCCAGCTCACGGGCCCGGTCCAGGATCAGCGAGTCCATGTCGGCGCGCCGGGTGTGGAAGGCGTGGGTGTAGGCGGTGCCCTCCACGAACGAGAAGTTCCACGGGACCTGCTCGTTGCCCCAGACCAGGGTGCCGCCGTTCTTGCGCTCGAAGCCGCGCTCGTCCATGCGCTGGGTGATTCCCATTTCCTCCATGGGGCGCATGAACGCGGGGATGAGCGATTCCCCGACGTGATACCTCGGGAAACGCTCGCGGTCGAGCACGAGCACCCGGTGGCCGCGCTTTGCGAGCAGCCCACCCGTCGTCGCTCCCGCCGGCCCGCCGCCGATCACGATGACATCGTATTCTTCCGGTACCCCGTAGGGATTGGGTCGCATGCGAAGACCTTCCGCTAGTCCGATCCGGTCGCGGTCCTTCTGCCGCGGTGCGGCATATCGACATGTGGTCGGTTGCTCTGATCAACCGCGCTTGCCGCCATTATTCTCGGCGCGGTCTCAGGGATTTCTATATACGTTCTGGAACCGTGCGGAACGCGGTGGACCCGCGTCGGCGGAGGTCCTTGGGCAGCCAGGAGCCAGGGGCCAGGGGCACGGCCATGGCCAGGGGCCACCCGGGCCATGGCCGGCCCGGGCGGCGCGCTGTGCCGGTCAGCGCCGGCCCCTGAGCCCCCGCCATGTCCTGCGCATCTTGCGGATGCGGGTGTCGGCGATGTCGTACGCGGTGCCCGCACCGACCAGGGCGAGCAGCAGGGTGCCGGACACGGCCATCAGCGGCGGCCGGTACTCGTTGCCCTTGACGTAGGTGAACTCCGGCTCGTCCCTGGGCCGCAGCGTCAGGTCGGCCTTGGGCAGCCGGTCGAGGTACGGCAGCCGCCACAGGCCCGGCAGGGCCGCGTAGGCGCGCATCGCGGCCTTGGTGGCGGGCAGCTGCTCGCCGTTCTCCAGCCGCCACACGGCCCGCTCCTCCAGGCCGCGGTGCCAGTTCTCCACGATGGTCGCCACCCGCTGCGGGTCGATCTTGTGCCAGGGCGCGGACTGCGACAGGTACAGCCGCCGCCCGAGCCCCTCCCGCAGGTGCCGCTGCTCGTCCTGCTCGGCGCTGGTGCGCCCCTCGGTCTCGATCAGCCAGCGGGTGGCCCGGAAGCGGCCGAGCATCGCGGCGCCGAAGATCGTCAGGTCGAGCAGGTGGTCGAGGATGAAGAAGCGGCTGTCGGCGATGGCCGGGCTGTACTTGGAGTGGACCATCGAGCGCATGATCCGCCAGTCGGCGGTCAGCGAGTTGTTGACGTGGTCGATGTAGCCGGTGTCGAGCCGGCTGTCCTGCACGTCGCTCTGGGCGATGTTGGCGATGTGCCAGGAGCCGACCATCGACAGCGAGATGCCCTGGCTGTAGTAGGCGTCGATGATCGAGGAGGCGTCGCCGACCATGGCGTAGCGGCGGTCGGAGACGAAGGTGTCGGTGATGTGCTGGACGTCCTTGTACGCGCTGAACTCCAGCACGTCGTCCTCGTGCAGCCAGTCGAGCACCGGGTAGCGCCGCAGGATCTTCCAGAAGACGTCCCGCGCGTTGCCGTCCTCCGGGGGCCGGCCGCGGTGGTAGGTGACGCCGACGCTGACCCGGTCGCCGGCCAGCCGGATGATCCAGATCCAGTAGTTGTCGCCCCACAGGTGCAGGGTGTTGCGCTCGCGGCGGGCCACGACGCCGTCGGGGAAGTGGTACTCCCAGCGGTCGTCGAACAGGTCGTCGGTGCAGTTGGCGAACTGCGCCCAGGCGGCGGTGGTGCTGAACTCGTCGCGCAGCGGCTTGTCGTGGCCGAACTTCTTGGCCAGGAAGCGCGCGCGCCCCGAGCAGTCGACCATCCAGCGGGCCGCGATCTCGCCGCTCTCGCTGCGGTCCCGCGACGACCAGGTCAGCAGGTGGTCGCCGTCGCCCGCGCCCAGTTCGACATCGCGCACCAGGCCGCGGTCGAGGAAGGTGACGCCTTCGGTGGTACGGGCCCGCTCGCGCAGGACGGCCTCGATCTCCGGCCGGACGATCTGCGAGTCCTGGAACATCACCCGGGCGAACTTCGGGTCGTAGTAGTTGTCGATCCAGCGCTGCGGGAGTTCGCTCTCGAAACCCCATTCCGAGACGCTGTCGTCGAAACTCGTACGCCCTTCCATGCCGTAGGCCATCCAGAAGCCGTCCTTCTGGAAGGAGTTGTTCAGTTCGTCGTCTATTTCGCCGAGTACCCGCAGAAACGCATTGGAGTAGATGAGCAGCGACTCGCCGACCTTGTAGCTCGCAAGCTGCTTCTCGGAGGGCTGGTCGACGCAGACGACGGACAGTCCGCGTTTCGCCATCGCGATGGTGTTGATCAGCCCGACAACCCCGGAACCGATCACGCACACATCGGCGCGGATGCGTTCCTGCGGCTCGGTCGCCTTTCGTTGTGCAGCCAACAGGCCCTCCTCAGATAGGTCCGTGTGCCGATGCTAGGCACGCGGTCACCGGGCTGCGACTTCCGCATTGCTCTGGTTTTCTCCGCGTCCTTCCGCGGAGAAAACCAAAAGACCGGACAACGGGAGCGCCGGTCAGCCGACGGCCGGCACCGAGTCGGGTGCGTAGGCCCTGACGATCCCGACGGTGTCGGAGATTCCGGAGCCCTTCACGACCTTTCCGTCGCGGAACAGCCAGAAGTGCACGAAGCGCACGTCGAACTCGCCGCCGGAGGCGCGGAAGCGGCCGGTCCAGTCGCCGATCGCCGCGGCCCACTCGCCGTCCACGCGGACCTCGTCGACACTGAAGCCGGTCTCCTCCAGGTATTCCAGGGCGCTGGTGAAGTAGGCGACGGCGCCCTCGATGCCGCTGTAGCTGCCCTTGGACCAGGGCAGCGACGGCGGGGTCTCGATCTCCACCGAGGGGTCGAACAGCGCCACGATCGCCTCGACGTCGGCCTTGGCGAGCCCGTCGTAGAGCTTGCCCACCAGCTCCTTGATCTGCTCCGACATGGTGATCCTTCCGGCGGGTGCTGCCGCGCCGGGGTGATCCGCGGCACGGGACTTCGAGTCTCACCCGGTGCGCTGGCGCGATCATCGCCACGATTGCTCAATTTTTCACGGGAGTTGGCCGACACAACTGGCGCCCGGCACGGCGCGGGTGTCAGGGTGGCAGCGATCTGTTCCGTCCGGAATCGCCGGACCACACCCGGGAGCTGTCTTGACTACGGATCAGTTATCCGTGCCTTCGACCAGAGGCGCCGCCCGCCGGGCCGGGCGGCCCGGCATCGCGCTCACGGTGATCGTGACCTGCCAGTTGATGGTGGTTCTCGACTCCACCATCGTGAACATCGCCAACCCGCACATCAAGGACGCGCTGAACTTCTCCACCTCGGGCCTGTCCTGGGTCATCAACGCCTACACCCTGACATTCGGCGGACTGCTGCTGCTCGGCGGCAGGGCCGGTGACATCCTCGGCCGGCGCCGGGTCTTCGTCGCGGGCATCTCGCTGTTCACCCTCGCCTCGCTGGCGGCCGGACTCGCCCAGGAGCCCTGGCAACTGCTCGCCGCCCGGGCCGTCCAGGGCATCGGCGGCGCCATCGCCTCGACCACCTCGCTGGCGCTGATCACCACCACCTTCCCCGAGGGGCCGGCGCGCACCAAGGCCTTCGGCGTCTACGCGGCCGTCTCCGGCGGCGGCGGCGCGATCGGCCTGCTGGCCGGCGGTGTGCTGGTGCAGTGGCTGGACTGGCGCTGGATCTTCTTCGTCAACCTGCCGATCGGCCTCGCGGTGGCGCTGCTGGCCCCGCTGTACATCGACGAGTCGCCCCGGCATTCCAGCAGGTTCGACCTGCTGGGCGCGCTCACCTCGACCCTGGGCATGTCCTCGCTGGTCTACGGCTTCATCCGGGCCGCCGACGACGGCTGGCGGGACGGCTGGACGATCGGCGCGTTCGTCGCCGCCGTCGTGCTGCTCGCGCTGTTCGTGGTGCAGGAGCACAGGACCAGCGACCCCATCACCCCGCTGTCGCTCTTCGCCGACCGCAACAGGGCCGGCAGTTACGCGATCATGCTGGCGCTCGGCGGCTGCCTGCTCGGCCTGATCTTCTTCCTGGTGATCTACGTGCAGAACGTGCTGGGCTACAGCGCGATCAAGACCGGCATCGGCTTCCTGCCGGTGACCGGCGCGATCGGCGTGGCGGCGACGCTGGCCCAGAAGCTGCTCCCCCGGTTCGGCCCCAAGCCCTTCCTCATCGTGGGCACGGCCGTCACGACCGTGTCGATGGTGTGGTTCACCCGGATCGCACCCGACAGCAGCTACGTCACCGGGGTGATGGGGCCGATGATCGTCTTCGGCCTCGGCCTCGGCCTGACCTTCGTCACCCTCACCCTGACCGCGGTCTCCGGTATCGCACAGCAGCAGGCCGGCGCCGCCTCCGGGCTGCTCAACGCGATGCAGGGGGTGGGCGGCGCGCTCGGCCTGTCCATACTGGTGACCGTCTTCGGCTCGGCGAGCCGCAGCGAGGGCAGGAAGCAGGTGGCGGACTTCATGGCCACCGGCACACCGCGGCAGAAGGCCGACTTCGCCAAGTCCGGCAACCTGCCGACGAAGTGGGCGGACGCGGTGCTCACCCACGGCGTCACCACCGCCTATCTGGCCGGCGTGGTGATCATCGGCGTCGCGTTCCTGATCTCGCTGTTCGTGATCAAGGTGCGCAAGAGCGACCTGGCCGCGCTGAGCGGCGACGGAATGCCCGCCGGGCTCTGATCCCGGAGATCGGGCGGGCGAGCAATTCAGGAGTGGAGGACGGGGCGCCGCGAGGCCAGCCTGACACACATGACCACCGACTCGGCACAGAAAGCCGCCGCACCGGCCAAGCAGACGCCGCGGGTCCTGGTGCCGCTGCTCGCCGGGGGCATGGGTCTTTCGATGTTCATCCTCTACACCATCGGCTCGCTCGCCCCCTTCGTCATCGCCGACCTGCACATCACCAAGTCGCAGTTGGGCTACCTGACGTCCGCGGCGTTCGGCACCGCGACCGTCCTGTCGCTGTTCGCCGGGCACTTCACCGACACCTTCGGCGCCCGGCGGGCCTTCATCCTGCTCTCCGGGCTGATAGCGGCGGACTTCGCACTGGTGGCGGCCGGGCACACGTACTGGCTGCTGCTGATCGCGGTGCTGATCGCCGGGATACCGCAGTCGCTGTCCAACCCCTCGACCAACAAGCTGATCGCCGCCCATGTGCCGCCCGGCAAGCGGGCGTTCGCGATCGGCGTCAAGCAGTCCGGGGTTCCGCTCGCGGCGCTCATCGCGGGCCTGGTGCTGCCCAGCCTGGCCCGCGCGACCTCCTGGCGCACCGCGGTGCTGCTGGTGGTGCCCATCGCCGCGGCCGCCTCCATCGCGGCCGTCGCGCTGCCCCGCGACGCGTCGGGCCCGCCCGCCCGGGCGTTCGCGCTGCCCGCCCCGCCCAACCGCGCCACCCAGTGGCTGATGGGCTACTCGCTCTTCATCGGCGCCGGCCTCGCCTCGCTCAACACCTATCTCGCGCTCTACGCGCATCAACGGCTGGGCCTGGGCAGCACCGAGGCCGGCGCGCTGATCTCGGCCATCGGCGTCTCGGGGGTGGCCTCCCGGCTGCTGTGGTCGCGCTACGCGAACCGTATGACCGACATCCCCAAGTCGCTGCTGGTGCTCGCGGTCGCCGCGATCGCCTTCGCCGCGCTCATCCCGGCGTCCACCGGCGGCCACTGGCTGATCTGGGTGGGCGCGGTGGGCCTGGGCGGCTCGGCCGCGGCCGCCAACGCGGTGACGATGGTGGCGGTGACCCAGGGCAGCGGTTTCGGGCGCACCGGCCACGCCTCGGGCCTGGTGTCGATGGGCTTCTTCGCCGGCTACGTCGTCGGCCCGACCACCTTCGGGCTGCTCTCGGACGGCCGGGGCGGCTACCAGGCCGGGTGGTGGCTGGTGGCCGCCGAGTTCGCCGTCGCGGTGGTCGCGGTGTGGATCGGGCGGCGGTCCATCAGATCCTGCGCCTGACAACCGGGCGGCCGCTGGCCCCGCCCCTGGCAGGGTGATCGCCGCTGCGGACACGTCTCCGCCCGCCGGTTGCGGCCGTACGCGCCGGCGGGCGGAGTCATGGGGCCGTACGGGCGGTCAGTCGCCGTGCATGCCCGCCATGTCGAACGGCTCGGTGATCCCCTCGTAGGCCAGGCTCAGCGACATGCCCTTCGAGGCGTGCACCAGGTTGTGGCAGTGCACCATCCACAGGCCGGGGTTGTCGGCGGTGAAGGCCACCTTCCACACCTCGCCGGGCTTGATGTCGAAGGTGTCGAGCTTGAGCGGGCTGCCGGTCACCGGGTCGCCGTTCCTGGACAGCACGTAGACCGAGTGGCCGTGCAGATGCCACGGATGGGTGGCCAGGCTGCGGTTGACCACCGTCATCTCGACCAGGTCCCCCTTGCGCACCACCAGGGTCGGCACGTCGGGGAAGGTGTGGCCGTTGACCGTCCAGTCGCGGCCCTTGGTCCTGCCGGACAGCGACAGGCCCTGGTCCAGGACCAGGGTGAAGCGCCGGTCGAAGGCGCTCGATGAGGTGACAGGCTGGGCGGCGGGCCTGCCGTACGAGGTCAGGTCCAGGTCCGGCCACGCGGTGGTGTCCGGCGGCGCCGCGGCCTTGCCCCCGCCGGGCACGAGCCGCAGTCCGCCGGACCTGTCGTCGTCGGCGAGCAGTGCCACCGAAGCGGACGGCATGGTCAGTTGCAGGTCGTAGCGGCCGCCGGCGGCCAGGCTCAGCGCGGTCCTGGTGAGCGGCCCCGGCTCGTTGAGGTCGTTGCCGTCCGCCGCGACGAGCCGGTAGGGGGCGCCGGCGAGCGTGAAGCGGTGCGTGACGTTGTCGGTGTTGACCACCCGCAGCCGCACCGGGCTGCCCGGCGCGGCCGACCGGGTCTCGACGCCGTCGTGGTCGCCGATCACGGCGGTGCCGCCGAAGGTGTGGAAGGGCAGCGTCAGATCGGTCGGCGCGGCCTTCGCCTGCCGCGGTGCGACCACCAGCGAGCCGTAGAGGCCCTTCTGCACACCCTGGTTGGAGTCCTGGTGGGTGTGGTACCAGTACGTGCCCACCTGGTCGGCGAGGAAGCGGTAGACGAAGGAGTGCCCGGGGGTGACGGCCTCCTGCGTCAGGCCGGCCGCACCGTCCTCGGCGGCCGGGACGTCGTAGCCGTGCCAGTGGATGGACACGCCCGCCGCGATGTCGACGTTGTGCAGCGTGACCTCGACCAGGTCGCCCTGCACGGCCGTGACCGGCGGCCCGGGCACCTTGCCGTCGAAGGTCCAGGCGGCGACCCGCTTGCCCGAGGCGAGGGTGATGGTCGCGGTGCGCGCGTCCAGGGTGTAGCGCCGGACGGTGCCGCCGGGCCGGGGGGAGGTCGGGCCGGTGAGGGACGCCACCGACATGCCCTTGGCAGCCGGGTAGGCGACGGCGGGCCCGCCGCCCGCGTCGGTCTTCGGGATGCCCGCGAAGGTGGTCAGCACTCCGACCAGGCCGAGCACGACGGCTGTCCCCCCGGCGCTGAGCATGATGCCGCGCGGTCTGCCGTCCAGCAGCCGCCAGGTCACCACCACCGCGAGCACGACGACCGCGACCGTGATCAGGGCGACCGCCACCGTGGTGGGGTAGCCCAGGAGCAGGGTGACGACCAGGCCGGCGGCGGCCGCGTATCCGGCGGCGAACAGCGGGACGGCGACCGCCGTGGTGTCGCCGTCGAGCGCGGTGCGCGCCATTGCGGCACGGGTCAGCCGGGGTGCGCTCAGCGCGACGGCGGCGACGGCGGTCACGCACTGCAGCGGCAGCTCGAGGACCACCTTCTCCTGCACGAACCACCAGCCGCCGCTGGTGCCGAGCAGCACCGTGAGGGCGACGCGTGCGACGGTCAGCAGGAGGCCCAGCGCGGTGAGCGCGGCGGCCGGCAGGGAGAGGCGGGAGGCCGCGGTGGTCCCGGCCGCCAGCCAGGCCGCCGCGGTCAGCACGACGGCGACGAGGTCGAAGGTGATCAGGTTTGCGGTCACTGGGAGTGTCCCGTTCCTGTCTCGCGGTGCGGGTGGATGGGTCGGAGTGCGCGGAAGCCGGGGCAGGGCCCGAACATGCCGCGGTCCGCAAGCCGCCTGGGGGCGGGTTGCGGACGGAGGCGACCGACGAGTCAGGGGGTCATCGGCCGCGGCCGGGACCCGAGTGACTAGCCGTGGTAGTGGTTCCTGACGGCCGGCGGGGTGGTGTACCAGTCCTCCACAGCATCCTCGGTGGCCACCGTGGCGCGCAGGACACCGTGGAATTCCTCGCTCTCGATGCCGGTGGACAGCGCGAAACGCTCTGCCGCGTGGCTGGATACGATCACCGAGTAGGTGCCGGAGACCGCGGTGGCGTCGTAGCTCAGCAGCAACAGGAAGTGGTTGCCGCTGTCCCCGTCGGTGATCGGCACCCGCAGCGCCGGGGTGAGCTGGGTGACGTGGAGCTGCGGGTCGATCAGCGTGACGGTGGGCAGCTGGGCGGCGGTCAGGGTGTTCTCGGGCGCCTCGTCCGGGATCACCAGGGCGATGTTGACCTCCTGGCCGGCGGTGAAGTGCAGTTGGGCGGACCGCACTTCGCCCGCGTGGTCCACGACACCGTACAGACCCATCGGGTCGGTGCCGTCGACCACCAGGGGCGCCACCCACGGCACCTGGTCCTGGGCGGTGAGGATGACCGGGGTGTGGGCCGCTGCCGGCAGGGCCATGGCGGCGATGGACGCCATGGCGGTCGCGGCGACGACGGCGGCGCTGCGGGCGGACACGAGCTTGGCGATGTTCATCGGACCTCGATTGTCGCGAGTGGGAAGGGGATGGGCGTTCGCGTCGCGGATGCCGGTCACACCTGACCGTTGACGTACTTCATGACGAACTCGTAGGCGAGGTCGCCGAACTGCGGGCCGAGCTGCTCGCCGGCCCTGATGGCGCCCAGGAAGTGCACGCCGCCGTAGGCGCGGCTCATGCCGCCGACGTCCGCGAAGTCCTTCCAGGAGGTGAAGTGCAGCTCGATGTCCTGCGACGGGGTGACGCCGGGCTCGATGATCGAGGAGCCCTTGGGGAAGGGGAAGTGCAGATCGATGGCGTCGCTGCCGAGGAAGCGGGTCGCCGACTGGGCGTGGGCGTGGTAGAGCGTGGTGGAGCCGGAGGGGAATTCCGTGTGGTCCGGGATGGTCAGGTAGCTGCTCCACTCGGTGGCCTTCATGGTGACCGTGCCGAGGCCGGGGCCGCCCCAGCCCTTCACCTTGCCGTCGCCGTAGATGTGCCTGATCGCGTTGATCGGGCGGATGCAGTCCCAGACGTTCTTGTTGTACCAGGCGGCGATCAGGGCGTCGAAGACGGCTACCGCGGTGATCATGTGGAAGTGGAACCAGTCGTCGAACGGCAGGTTCTTCTCCGCGCCGGCCATGCCGACCGAGATGCCGAGCGCCATGAACTTGTCGTCGAAGGTCTCGGCGATCATCTTCTGCTCGTCGGTCAGCCCGGCCGAGTAGGCGAGGATCTCGTCGGCCTGCGCTTTGTACTGCCGCCAATTGTGGACGTCGCTCGCGGCGGGCTTGGGCAGCCGGAACTTCGTGACGTCCTTGAAGGTGTACGGCCGCACGTGCTGCACCTGCGGGGTGATGAACTCCTGCACCCGCCACTGGCCCTGCTTGTTGGTGGGCACGACGTTGGGCTGCCAGCGCGACGGGTCCTTCAGCTCGTACGCCGTGTTCACCGGCACGTAGCCGGTGTAGTCGTGGTACGGCATGGGGTGGTACTTCCGGCCGACGTCACCGGTCTGGTTCATGCCGTCGCGCAGCCGGCTGTCGACGACCGCCTGCCCGGCCACGTTGCCGATGCCGACCGGGGTGCTCAGGTCCTTGGTGGTGTTGTCGGGGTCGAGGCCGTACTTCGTCAGCAGCGCGCGCCAGTCGGCGGTGGCCGCCGGAATCATGCCGCTGAGCAGCCGCAGCGTCGCGTACATGATGGCGATGTTCTTGTTGCGGTTGGTCGCGCCCTCGCTCGCCGGGCGGCGACCCAACTTGGAGGTGACGCCCACCGCGGTCGCGTGGTAAGGGGCGATGGCGTCGAACCAGGCGTGCTGCAGCAGGGTGGTGACGCGGACGATGATGGTCGCGTCGTTGCCCGCCACGTGGGCGAGGATGATGGGCTCGGCCTCGGGCACGATGACCATCTCGACGATGTTGCCGTGGTCCCAGTCGATGTCGGCCGCAGGCGTGGCCGAGGCGGTCGCCGCGCCGCTGGGTGCGGCGGCGGCGGTGCCCGCTCCCGCGAGAGCCAGGGCGGCGCCGCCTGCCGTGCCGATCAGCACGGACCGCCGCCGCATGCCCTCAGCCGGCTGGGAATCAGCGGAAGAACTCATATCCTGCACCCCTTTTGTCTCCCCCCGGCCGCGGTCTCCCGGCATGGCACAGCCCCGCCATGTCGGCGGTAATCCGCATAAGGGGTTCGATGTCGTGTTCGAGCCATGCCCGTGTCGGCTCAGATGCTGGCACGCCACGCGGCCCCCTCGGCTCTCCCAGATTGCTCGGACCACTGGCCGAAAACGCCCGCCGTTGCATCCGTGGCGATGCTGCGGTAAACCTAACATATATGTAAGGTTAAGGAGGTCAGTGATGAGTAGGACCGCAGCCGACCAGCGCGCCAGCCACGAGGTGCCCGCGGAACCGTCCGCCGGCCCGCTCGTCCTGCTGGTTCTCAGCCTCGCCCAGTTCATGGCCGTTCTCGACGTGTCCGTGGTCAATGTGGCGCTGCCGTCGATCGGCAACTCGCTCGGGCTCGGCGGCGACGCGCTGCCGTGGGTCATCACCGCGTACACCGTGGCTTTCGGCGGGCTGCTGATCCTCGGCGGCCAGGTCGCCGACGGCATCGGCCGCCGCAACTCCTTCCAGGTCGGACTCGCCGTCTTCACCCTCGCCTCGCTCGGCGCCGGCATGTCCACGCACGGCGCGGAACTGCTGACCGCCAGGGTCGCCCAGGGCGTCGGCGCCGCCCTGCTGTCGCCCGCCGCGCTGTCCATCCTGACCACCGAGTTCACCGGCAAGGCCCGCAACCGCGCGCTCGGGGTGTGGGCCGCGATCGGCGCCGCGGGAGCCGCCGTCGGCGTCGTCGTGGGTGGCGCGCTGACCTCGGGGCCCGGCTGGAAGTGGGCGTTCTTCATCAATGTGCCGGTCGGCGTGCTCGTCTTCGCCTCCGTGCTTGCGGTCGTACCCGCCCGGCCGCGCAACCCAGGCACCCGCCTCGACCTGCCCGGCGCCCTGACCGGCACCGGCACGGTCGCCCTGCTGATCTACGGCCTGGTGCGGGCCGGCGACAAGGGCTGGGGCTCGGCGCAGGCGCTGGTGCCGATCGGCGCCGCCGTGCTGCTCGCGGCAGGCTTCGTGCTGATCGAGCGGAGCGTGCGCAGCCCGCTGGTGCCGCTCGGCCTGGTCCGCCGCCCGCCGCTGCCCGGCGCGGTCGGCACCATGGTCTTCGCGACGGCCGCCCTGCTGGGCACGTACTACCTCACCTCCATCTACCTCCAGCGCGCCGAGCACTACAGCCCGCTGCACGCCGGCCTGGTCTTCCTGCCGGTCGCCTTCGCCACCGCGGTGGGCGCCCACCTCGCCTCGGAGCAGGTCAGCAGGATCGGACCGCGGCCCACCGCGTGCGCGGCCCTGCTGCTGGCCGCCGCCGGGATGGGGCTGATGTCCTGGAAGGGGATCGGCGGCGGGGTGTGGACCACCCTGATGCCGGGCTTCCTGCTCGCCGCCGTCGGCATCGGCGCGACCTTCGTCACCGCGACCACCAGCGGCCTGTCCTCGGTCGACCCCGAGCACGCCGGGGTGGCCTCGGGAGTCTTCAACACCGGCCACGAGGTGGGCGCCTCGCTCGGCATCGCGGTGGTCTCCGCGGTCGCCGCCACCAGCCTCGCCACCGCGAGCGCCCCGTCGCTGACCGGCTACCGGCACGCCTTCCTGGTGCTGGCGATCGGGGCCGCGGCGCTGGCCGTCGCGGTGACCGCACTGCTCCCCAAGGGCCCGCTCGAACTGGGCGACAGCCCGATGCCGATGCACTGACCTCACCATTCCCGCGGATATCCTCATGACCATGGACGATCAATCGCCGGCCCGGCGCGGCGACGCCGGCAGGCGCCGCCGCGCCGACGCCGAGCGGAGCATCGCCGCGATCCTGGACGCCGCCCTCAACACCGTGCCGTCCGACGGCGAGTTCAACATGTCGGCCATCGCGCGCGCCGCGGGGGTCAGCAGGGTGACGCTCTACTCGCACTTCCCGACCCGCGAGGCCCTGGTGGACGCGGCCCTGCAGCGCGCCTTCGCGCAGACCCACGAGGCGCTGACCGAGCTGCCGCTCGACCAGGGGCCGCCCCAGGAGGTGCTCGCGCAACTGCTCAGCTCCTCCTGGCAGGTGCTGGAGCGGCACCGGAACCTCTACCTGGTGGCGTCGGCGAACCTGCCGCCCGACCGGCTGCGCGCGTACGCGGAACTGGTGCTCGACCGGATCGAGCGGCTGCTGGCCCGCGGCCGGGCCGAGGGCGTCTTCCGCGACGATCTGCCGCTGGACTGGCTGGTGGCCACCGTCTACACGCTGATGCACCTGGCCGCGGAGCAGGTCGGCTCGGGGCGGACGAAGGCCGACCTGGCGGGCGAGCTGGTGAGCACCACGATCCTCTCGCTGCTGACCGCGGGACCGCCCGCAGGCGCCACCGAACCGAACGCCGGTACGAAGCAGGGCGGCTGACATCCTGTCGGCTCCGGGATTGCGGGGCTGATCCAACTATCCTTGACACTGTCGTTAAGGATAAATACCGTGGACAGTGCCGCAGCCGGGTTCCGCCATGCCCAGCACTCCGAAAGGTTGCTTCCGCCATGCGAAAGCTGTACTTCGTCCTGTGCGTTCTGCTGTTCGCCGCCATCGGCGTGCAGTTCTATCTGGCGGGTATCGCGGCCTTCACCAAGCCGCAGACCGACAGCACCTTCGACGCCCACAAGATGAACGGGATGATGATCATCCCGGCACTGTCCGTGCTCGCCACGATCGCGGCCATCATCGCCAAGGTCCCGCGCAAGCTGATCGGTCTGACCATTCTGGTCGCCGCGCTGATCCCGGTCCAGATCCTGATCAACACGGTCGGCGGCCGCGACAACGCGCACAGCTCGACCGGCGGTGTCGCCGTCATGGGCTTCCACGTCATCAACGGGCTGATCATCATGCTGGTCGCCAGGGCCGCCCTGCTGGGCGCCCGGCAGATGATGAAGGCCCGGGCCGAGGAGCCCGCGGCGACGGCGACGGGCGAGCCCGCGCAGTCCCCCACCGGCTCGGTCGGCTGACCGGCACCCCCGCTCCACCGCAGCCCCACCGCCCGGTCCGCCGGGTCCTGGCCCGCACGACCGGGCCAGGACCTGGCAGGCCGGGTTCTTCGCGTCCGGCCCCGCCATCCGCCGATCGCCGACGGACCGCCGGCGGTTCGAGCAATCTCAACGGTGACGGCCGCCCGCCGATGGCGGAAGCTCGCCCCGTGGGGGTCCGCCCCGGCCGCGGGCGGGGCGGACCCCCACGACATCTCCATCGGGGTCCGGCAGCGAGGAGCTGAAGTTGAGCGCGCAGACGATTCAGGGGACTTCCACAGCGGCCGGCCCCGCCTGGCGGACGCTGTCCGTCGCGGTGGCCGGCGGCACCGATCCGGCGGCGCGGGCGCGGCAGCTCGACGACGTGCTGATCGGCACGGTCCGGCCGTGGGCCGCCGGTGCGCCGGGCGGCGACGCCCCCGCCGACTGGTACGCGACCCGCACGGCGGGCGACGAGCCGCGGCTGCTGGTGCATCTGCGGTCCTCCGAGGACAAGCAACTCGCCCGCCTGGGTGAGCGCCTGGAGGGTGCGGCCGACGGGTGCAGCACGCAGGAGGTGCCGTACGAGCTGGACATGGCGCGTTTCGGCGGCCCCGGCGGCACGGCGGTCGCCGAGCGGCTGTGGGTGTCGGCCAACGCCGATGTGATCGCCACCCTCCGCGACCACCGCTCGCGAGCCCGCCGGCTGCGGCCCGCCGCCGACCTGCTGACCGCCAGCGCGCTGGCGGCCGGCGGCACCTGGCGCGACGCGGTGCAGTGGCTGCGCGGCCACACCCGCTCCTGGGCGCGCGGCGACGGCCTCACGCTCGCCGACGAGACGCAGGCGCGGTTCGCCGCCGAGGCCGGCTTCATCCGCAACCAGGCGGACTGGCTGGCGCAGGCGGACCGGGTGCGTACCGCCGCCGGTGCCCCCAACGCCATCGCGGACGGCGCCCCGGGCGGCGCCATCGCCCGCTGGTTCGCCTGGCAGTCCGCCGCCTGGGGGCGGCTGGCCGGCATGGAGGAGGCCGGGCTGCTGCACCGGCCCGCCGGCGAGGTCTACTCGGCCCTGGTGCACGCCACCTTGCACCGGCAACTCGGCATCACCGCGGCCGACGAGGCGTATCTGGCCTGGCTGCTGTCGATCGCGCTGCTGGACGACGGACCGCGCGAGCCCTTCTTCGCCGACACCGTGGGCTCCTCCGACCGGCGTTACCACGAGCAGAGCAAATACTTCGTCTTCCGCGGCGAGGACCAGCTGGCCGACGAGAGCGTCGGACCGGTGCTTGGCCGCCAGGACCTGCGCCCGACCGGCCGTACGGTCACGCTGCCCGCGCCGGGCGCCCGCACCGGCGGCCCCGGCCTGGCCGAGGTGCTGCTCGCCCGGCGCAGCACGCACGGCCGCTACCAGGGCACCTTCTCGCTGGACGAGTTGAGCACGCTGCTGCACTACTCGGCGGGCACGGCGTCCGACAAGCGGCTGCCCGGCACCTCGACCACCTACCGGGTGCGCACCTACCCCAGCGGCGGCGCCAACTACCCGATACGGCTGGTGATGTACTGCCACGCGGTGGAGGGCGTCGAGCGCGGCACCTACCTCTACGACCCGGAGGCGCACGCGCTGGAGCTGCTGTCCGCGGGTGACATCAGCCCGCAGCTGCTGCAGACCTCGCCCTGGCTGGACCCGCGGGTGCCGGCGCCCAAGGCCACGGGCAAGCTGGAGGCCGCCGACTGCCCGCTGTGGGTCTTCCCGGTCGCCGACCTCACCCACCAGCGGCTCGCCTACGGCCTGCGCGCGTACCGCCTGGTGCTGGTGGAGTGCGGGCACCTGGCGCAGAACCTGTCGCTGGTGGCCACCTGGATGGGCCGGTCCTGTATCGGGATCAGCGGCTACATGGACGACGCCGTCAACCAGCTGCTTGACGTGGACGGGGTGAACAGCAGTGTCATGTACGTCTACCTGATCGGGGACGTGCCGGCCGAGGCCTGACCGCGCCCCGCCCGTCCAGACGGCGGCCGGCCCTTTCCGAGGGGCCGGCCGCCGTCGTCGGCGCGACGCACGACCTGATCACGAAGGTGGCGTATTTCGCCGGGCTTCGGTCACTTGCGGTCACAAAAGTGCTTGAGTAGACAACGACAACGCCGGCGTCGGGTCCGCCGAGGTCGGCAGGCGCTCAGCCGACGCTCCCGGCGGCCCGCCCTACGGGTCGTCGCAAGCACCGGAAGTCAATTACCGTGAAGTCGCCTCCACCCCCCAGCGTGATCCGACGAGGAGGCGGCCCCGGTCGGATAACATGAGCACGACTCTATAGTTGTACATCACAACTGCTCACGGCAGCGTAGCAATCAGGGTCGCCGAACGCGACCCACGGAGGTGGTAATGCCCGCCGGACCGCACGACGTGCTGGAATTGGCGATGGACGGCTTGTTCAGACGGCGTGGTGTGCTCGATCCGTCCCGGGTCGTACCGGGACTCGGCGCTTCACTCTCGGAGTCGCTGGCACTGGGCTATCTGGCCACCGGCGCCTGCGTGCAGCACGAACTCGGCTCGTACCTGGGCCTGGAGAAGAGCACCGTCAGCCGGCTGGTGGCAGGCATGACCGAGAAGGGGTGGGTCGAGCGCGGCCGCGACCCGGACAACCGCCGCTTCCAGAAGGTGGTCCTGACCGGCCCGGGGCGGCTGGCCGCCGCCCAGATCGCCGAGGCGATGAGGCAGCGGCACGAACGCTGGCTCGCCGCGCTGACCCCCGAGGAGCAGCAGGCACTGGCCATCGGCCTGCCCGCCCTGGTACGTGCGATGACCGCGGAACTGGGCGCGGACGAATGAGCCTGCGGCTGCCGGGCGGATACGCGCCCGGCAGCCGCGCGCTGAGCGCTCCCCCGCCGCACCCGCGGAGGGTCAGACCGGGTCCGACCATGCGGCGACCCTGGCCACCACCGCACGCTGGTTCGGGGGTGCCATGATCGAGTAGTGGTCGGCAGGCCATACCTCGGTGTCCAGGTCGCGGCAGACGGCACGCCAGGCGGGCACCGGGTCGGGCCGGTCCACCCCGCCGGCCACGAAGAGCAGCGCGGGCACGGCCGAGGCGGCCGGGCGGTAGCGGGCGAGCGCGCCGAGGTTGGCCGCGTGCACCCGCATCAGCCGTTCGTAGCCCGCCGGGTCCACTTCCGCGGGGAGCAGCCCGTGCGCGACAGCCGCGTCCCGCGCGGCCGCCGAACGGGCCTCGCTGTCCGCGCCGTTGACCGCGGCGGCGACATCGGCGGGCAGCACGCCGCGCGCGAGGTCGGCGAGGAATTCACGGTGGCGGGCGGTGTCGGTGGCGGGCTGCCGCAGGTTGGCCAGATCGCTGTCGATCATGAAGACCCGCACCTGGTGCCCCGCGGAGGCGAGTTGGCCGGCCACCTCGTAGGCGAGCACTCCGCCCATCGACCAACCGCCCAGCAGGTAAGGGCCTTTCGGGGTGAGCCGCAGCAGCTCCGCCCGGTAGGCGGCGGCCATGGCCACCAGGTCGGCCCGCTCGTCCGCCGGGCCGCCCCTGGCCAGCGACGGGTGCTGGAAGGCGCGTACCGGCCCGCCCCACAGCCGGGCGAAGTCGGTGTAGCAGCTCACCGAGCCGCCGACCGGGTGGAAGAGGTGCACTTCCACGCCCGGTCCCGCCGACAGGGCGACCGAGCAGCCGGCCGGCCCCGCATCCGCCGCCTCCGCGCCCTGTCCGACCCGCTCGGCCAGGCCCCGCAGCGTCGGCGTCTCGAAGATCTCGCCGAACCGCAGCGTCACCCCGAATTCCGCGTCGACCCGGTTGACCAGCCGCAGCGCGAGCAGCGAATTGCCGCCCAGCGCGAAGAAGTCGGACTCGGGTCCCACCGCGTCGGCCTCCAACAGCTCACGCCACAGCTCCGCCAGCCGTACCGCGGTCCTGCCGCCGGGCAGGCCGTCCGCCGCGGCGGCGGCACCGCCGTCCCGGTCGGCGGCCCTGGCCGCGGCCAGCGTGCGCGCGACGTCCACCTTGCCGTTCGCGGACAGCGCGGGGCGGTCGACCACGTGGATCGACCCGGGCACCATGTAGTGCGGCAGCCGGCCGCGCAGCCGGGCCGCCAGCTCCGCGGCCCGCGGGTGCTGCCCGGGGGCGGCCACCACCAGCGCGACCAGCCGCTTCTGCCCGGCAGGGCCGTCCTCCACGGTGACCGCGCAGTCCCGTACGCCCTCGCACGCGCGGACCGCCGCCTCGACCTCGCCCGGCTCGACCCGGAAGCCCTGGATCTTGGCCTGGCGGTCCTCGCGGCCGAGGAATTCGATGACGCCGTCCGGCCGGTAGCGGCCCAGGTCGCCGGTCCAGTAGAGGCGTTCACCGGTCGAGGGGTGGGTGACGAAGCGCTCGGCGGTGCGCTCCGGGTCCCGCCAGTAGCCGCGGGCCAGGCCCGCGCCGCCGATGTGGATCCGGCCGACCGCGCCCGGCGGCCGGATGTCGAGCCGGTGGTCGAGGACCCGCATCGTCTGGCCGGGCAGCGGGCGGCCGTAGGGGATGCTGCGCCATGCGGGGTCGACCCGGCCGACCAGGTGGGAGTTGGACCAGATCGCGGCCTCGGTGGCGCCGCCGAGCGCGGTGACCTCGACGTCGGGCCACAGCGCGCGCATCCGGTCGGGCAGCGCGGTGGGCACCCAGTCGCCGCTGAGCAGGAAGGACCGGATCGGCGGGCGGCCCGCGCCCTGCTCCTGCCCCGTGCCCTGGCCCTGCCCGGCGACCTGGCCCTGCTCGGCGACCTCGGTGAGCATCTCGGCCAGCGCGGGCACCGAATTCCACACGGTCACCCCGTGCTCGGCCGCCGTCCCGGCCCAGCCGACCGGGTCGGGCCGGCTCGACGCGGCGGGCAGCACCAGGGCGGCACCTGCCGCCAGCGTGCCGAAGACGTCCCAGACCGACAGGTCGAAGCTGAGCGAGGAGATGCCGAACACCCGGTCGTCCGGTGCCAGCCGGATGCGCTCGTTGATGTCCAGCACGGTGTTGAGAGCGGCGGCGTGCTCGATCATCACGCCCTTGGGGCGGCCCGTGGACCCCGAGGTGTAGATGATGTACGCGAGGTCGCCCGGTCCGCCGCCGTGCGCGGGCGCCGGCGGGTAGCCGCTCGGGGCGACGCTGTCCACCAGGAGGACCGGTCGGGCGCCGCCGGCGTCCCGCGGCCCGTGGGACTGGCCGAGCACCACCCGAGCGGCGCAGTCGTCGAGCAGTTCGCGGACACGGGCCTGCGGCAGGCCGGCGTCGACCGGGCAGTAGGCGGCGCCGGAGCGGACCACGCCGAGGGCCGCGGCGACCTGCTCCCAGCCCTTGGACATGACCACCGGGACGATGTCACCGGCGCCGATCCGCTGCTGGTGCAGCCAGCGGGCGATGGCCCGCGAGACCGACTCCAACTCGGCGTAGGACAGCGTCCTTTCCGCGGTCACCACCGCGGGGGCCGCGGGCCGCAGCGCCGCCTGCCGCAGGAAGCCGTCCTCCAGCCGGCCCCGCGGCGGCTCGCCGGCGGGCGCGTTGTCCGCGGCGACCACCGCCCGGTGCGCGGGCGGTACGGGGTCGGGGGCGCTTCGCGCGCCGTCGGGTCCCGCGAGCGTGTCGAGCAGCCGCCCGTACGCCTGGAACATCGCGTCGGGCAGGCCCGGCGGGAAGGCCTCGTCCACCACGTCCCACACGCAGTCCACTCCCCCGTGGGCGCCGTCGACCAGCTGGTTGTCGATCAGCACCTGCGGGGTGCGCAGGTTGTTGTGCACCACCCGGCAGGCCGGCCCGGGCTCCTCGCTCTCCCGGCGGGCCGGCCCGAGCATGCTGTTGAAGACGTACGGCAGCGCGGCGCGGCCGGTCCAGCCGCGGCGGGCGGCCAGTTCGCGGGTCACCTGGACCGCGGTGACCTCGCTGTGCGCCATGTCCTGCCACAGCCGGCGCTGCAGCCGCCCGGCGCGGCCGAAGAAGTCGTCCTCGCCGCGCAGGTCCACCTCCAGCGGCAGGGTGGAGCTGAACTGGCCGACCACACCGGCGGTTTCGGGGTGTGCGGTGGCCCAGTTCTGGTGCAGCACGTTGAGGCAGAAGTGCGGTGCGGCGGCCCAGGCGCCCAGCGTCTCGGCGAAGACGTGCATCATCGCGGCGGCGGGCAGCACCTTGTGGGCGCGGAAGGCGGCCGACAGGCGCTGCCACTGGCCGCGGTCGAGGCGGTGGACGCGGCGGACCAGGCGGCCGGGTTCGAGGGTGGCGACCCGGCCCGACGATGGCAGTACCGGTGCCTCGGGCAGCGAGTCGAGCCGGTCGCGCCAGTAGCTCCAGTGCTCGGCGAAATCGTCGGTGCGCTCGTAGGCGACCCGGGCGAGCACGCAGTCGCGGAAGGTCCGCCCGGTCGGCGGGAGTTCGGCGTCCGGGTCGGTGTAGAGCCGCCACCACTCCTGCTGGAGCTGCCGGGTGCTGCCGGAGTCGAGCAGCAGCAGGCTCATCGCGAAGTGGATGCGGAAGCGGTGCGGGCGCACCCGGTGGGCGCTGACCTCGAACAGCGGGCGGCCGGTGGGGTCGACGCCGCGTTCGCACAGCGCGCGCCGGGTCGCCAGCAGCGCCTCCTGCCGCTGCTCGGGCGGCAGCCCGGTCAGGTCGGTGACGGGCAGCGCGAACGGCTCGACCTCGGCGGGGTCGAGCACCCGCTGGGCGCCCTCGGCCAGCACGACGGTCCGCAGGTGCTCGTGCCGGGCGATCAGCAGGTCGACCGCCCGGCGGGCGCGGTCGGCGTCGAAGTCGACCATGTCGATCTCGACGTACATCGTGGGGCGGAAGCCGCCCAGTTCGATCAGGCTGCTGCTGCCGACGAGGTAGCCGGCCTGCAGGTCGGTGAGCGGGAAGACGGCGGGCGCCGGCTCCTGCGGCGCCGGCTGGTTCTCGGTGAGCTGCTGCACTGTCATCGCTGTCTCCCGGTCATCGCTGTCTGAGCGTCATCGCATCCACTCGGCGGCCCGCTCGGCGAGCATGATGCAGGTGAGGTTGGTGGGGGCGCGGACGATCGTGGGCATCACCGAGGCGTCGGCGACCCGCAGGCCCGCCACGCCGTGCACGTTCAGCCGCTCGTCCACGACCGCGCCCGGGTCGCCGGCCGTGCCCATCCGGGCGGTGCCCGCCGCGTGCCAGGTGGGCGACACGAAGTTGGCGACCGCGCGGCGCAGCAGGGCGTCGTCGTCCACCATCCGCTCGGTCCACAGGAAGGTCCGCGACACCACCGGGGCGAACGGCGCCGAGCGCACCACCGACCAGGCCAGGCGTACGCCGTTCATCAACCGCGCCAGGTCGTCGGGGTCGGTGCCGAGCCCCAGCCGGATCGCCGGGGCGGCCTTGGGGTCGGCGTGGGTCAGTTCGACCGTGCCGCGCGAGCGGGGGGCCAGCAGCAGCGCGCCGACGGAGATGCCCGCGTCGCCGCCGAGCACGGCGCCGATGCCGGGGATGGCGGCGCCGCGTACGTTGGCGACCAGCAGCAGGTTGACGTCCGCCTCCCCGCCGGTGGTGGCGACCCTGGCCATCGCCTCGTGCCAGGGGTCGTCGTCCCCGCACACCCCGGGGGCCGCGGCGGACCACACCGGCACCAGCGGATGGTCGATCAGGTTGCCGCCGACGCCCGGCAGGTCGGCGGTCACCGGCAGCCCGAGCGCGACGGAGCGGTCGGCGGCGCCGATGCCGGAGCGCTGGAGCAGCAGCGGGGTGCCGATGGCGCCCGCGCACAGGGTGACCCGGTCGGCCGCCACCTGGTGGAGGCGGCCGTCGAGGAGCAGTTCCACGCCGGTGGCCCGGCCGCCCACGACCAGCACCCGGGTGACCTCGCAGCGGTCCAGGACGGCGAGCCCGTCCCTGCCGCGTACCGGCTCCAGGTAGGCGTCGGCGGCCGAGACCCGGTGCCGGCCGGCCAGGTTGGCGGGGATCGGTCCCGCGCCGGTGCCGCCGTCGTTGAGGTCGGGCCGCGCGGGCAGGCCCACCGCCCGGCAACCTGCCAGGAAGGCGGTCGCGGTCGCGGACAGCCGATCCGGCGCGGGCCTGCGGATCGGCAGCGGCCCGTCCGTACCGTGCAGGGCGCCGGCGGGGTGGTCGGCGTCGGACTCCAGGCGGCGGAAGTACGGCAGCACGTGCGGCCAGGACCAGCCGGGGTTGCCCGCGGCGGCCCAGCCGTCGAAGTCGGCGGGCAGGCCGCGCAGCGCGATGGCGCCGTTGACCGCGGAGGAACCGCCGAGCACCTTGCCGACCAGGTAGGGATACTGACGCCCGGTGCCGGGCGCGGTGTCGCCGACGGAAGCGGCGTGGTCCCAGTTCGCGCCGGTCAGCACCGGGCTGCCGGGCGGGCCCGACTGCGGGGCGGGTTCGGTGCCCGCCTCGATCAGCAGCACCCGCCGCCCATTCTGCTCGGTCAGCCGGGCGGCCAGCACCGAGCCGGCCGAGCCCGCGCCGACGACGATGTCGTCCCAGCCGCCCGCCAGTACGTCGCTCGCCGTCCGCGCCATCAGGCCGACTCCCCCGCCCGCTTGCGCAGTTCCGCGGTCAGCTCGGTGACCGTGGGGCTCTCGAACAGCAGCCGCAGGCCCTCGTCGCCCTCGGTGTCGATGCCCAGGTCGTCGCGCAGCCGGGTGAGGATGCGCACGGCGTGCAGCGAGTCGGCGCCCATCTCGAAGAGGTTGTCGAGCACCCCGAAGTCGTCGCGCTGGAGCACCTCGCGCCAGATGCCGAGCATCTGCTCCTCCAGGTCGTCTCGCGGCCCGACGACGGCCTCCTGGTCCGGCTCGGTCCAGGCGGTGGGCAGCGCGGAGACGTCGACCTTGCCGTTGGCGCTGAGCGGGACGGCGTCGATGAGCAGGTAGTGCTGCGGCACCATGTAGTCGGGCAGGACGTCGGCGAGCGCGGCCCGTACGGCTTCGGTGTCGGGCGCGGAGCCGGGCGCTGCCACGACGTAGGCGACCAGCTGGCGGGCGCCGGTGACGGGGTTGGCGTCGACCCGGACCAGGCCCTCGGCCACGCCGGGCAGCCGGCGCAGGGTCGCGGTGATCTCGCCCAGTTCGATGCGGTAGCCGTTCAGCTTGACCTGGGAGTCCAGGCGGCCGAGGAATTCGATGTCGCCGCTGGGCAGATAGCGCCCGAGGTCGCCGGTGCGGTAGAGGCGTTCGCCGGTGACCGGGTGGGTGACGAAGGCGGCCGCGGTGCGCTGCGGGTCGGCCCAGTAGCCCTTGGCCACTCCGGTGCCGCCGATGTAGAGGTCCCCCGGGGTCCAGACCGGACAGGGCTCGAAGGCCGCGTCGAAGATGTGCAGCGTCTGGTTCGCCAGCGGCTTGCCGTACGGGACGCGGACCCATTCCCGCGGGACCTCGCCGATCGGGTAGCAGACCGACCAGATCGACGCCTCGGTGGCGCCGCCCAGGCTGACCACTCGCGCGGCGGGCTCGGCGGCCCTGATCGCGTCCGGCAGGGTGACCGGGATCCAGTCGCCGCTGAGCAGCACCGTACGCAGGGTGCCCGCCGCGGTGCGGCCGCCGGCGTCCACCCAGGCCTGCATGAGGGCGGGCACCGAATTCCACACGGTGACTCCGTGCTCGTCCATCAGCTCGGTCCAGTGCTGCGGGTCGCGGGCGCCGGACGGGGACGGGATCACCACGGCGGCGCCGGCGGCGAGGGTGCCGAAGACGTCGTAGACCGACAGGTCGAAGCTCAGCGAGGACAGCGCGAGGACCCGGTCGTCGGGGCCGACGCCGAAGCGCTCGTTGACGTCGAGGACGGTGTTGACGGCGCCGCGGTGGTCGATCATGACGCCCTTGGGCGTACCGGTCGAGCCGGAGGTGAAGATGACGTAGGCCAGGTCGGTGGGCGCCGGTCCGCTGTCCAGCGGGCCGTCGTCGGCGGCCAGCACCTCGGCGTCCTCCAGGGTCAGCACCTGGACGCCGGCCGGCCACTGAGCGCTGTCGCGCAGCGTCGCGGAGGTCACCACCAGCTGCACCCCGCCCAGTTCGAGCACCTGGGATCTGCGGGCCTGCGGCCAGGACGGGTCGACGGGCAGGTAGGCGGCGCCGGAGGCGGTCACCCCGAGGGTCGCGGCGACCTGCTCCCAGCCGCGTTCCAGGACGACGCCGACCAGGTTGTCGCGCCGGGCGCCGCATTCCAGCAGCCGCCGGGCCAGCCGGTTGGCGTGGCCGGTGAGCCCGCGGTAGGTCAGCCGGGTGTCGCCGTCGATCACCGCGACCGCGTCGGGCGCGGTCCGTGCCCGGTCCTCGGCGAGGCCGCACAGGGTGCCGCCGGGCAGTTCCCGGTCCGTGGCGTTGGCCGCGTCGCGCTCGGCCTGCTGCCAGGCGGGCAGTTGGGGGCGCAGGGAGGGGTCGTCCCACACGCTGTCGCCGGTGGCGAGCTGTTCGAGCAGGCCGTGGTAGGCGGCGAACATGTCGTCGAGCAGCCGGTCAGGGAAGAGCGCGTCGACGCAGTCCCAGTTGTAGAGGAGGTCGCCGAACTCCTCCATGATCTGGTGGTCCACCCACACCTGCGGGGTCTGGCTGATGCCGTAGCCGAGCCGGCCGAAGAAGCCGCGGTCGGCGGCCTGGTCCTGCTCGGGGGCCGAGCCGATGGCGCTGGTGACCACGATCGGCATGGCGGCGCCCAGCCCCGAGGACAGGCTGCGGGCCCGCTCGCGCAGCACGCGCAGGCCGCTGTAGGAGGTGTGCCCGAGGTCGCGCAGCAGCTGCTCACCGAGCCGCAGCGCCCGCTCGGCGAACGGCTCGTCGCCCGGCTCCTGGACGGCGAGCATGGTCAGCGAGGTGAAGTCGCCGATGATCTCGCCGATGGCGGGGTGCAGCGGCGGCCGGTCGAAGAGGGTGAGGTTGAGGGTGAAGCCGTCCCGCCCGGCGGACCACAGCCGCAGCACGTCGGAGAAGGCCGTCATCAGCGCGACCGACGGGGTCAGTCCGCGCTTCCTGGCCGCGGCCTTGACCGCGTCCCACTGCTCGCGCGGCAACCGGCCCTGGCGGCGTACGAACTCCACCGCGGGCAGCTGCGACGGCTGCATGGCCAGCGGCAGTTCGGGCGCGGGCGGCAGGTCGGCCAGCCTGCCCAGCCAGTACGCCTCCGCCTGCTGGTAGCCGGGGCCTTCGCGCAACTCCTGCTGTGCGGTGATGTAGTCGCGGTAGAAGACGCCGGGCGGCTCGGGCAGCCGGTCGGGCTGCTGGTAGCAGACCCGCCAGTCGTGGAAGAGCAGCGCCAGGCTGAAGAAGTCGATGATGAGGATGTTGAAGCTCAGGTGCAGCCGGTGCCGCCCGCCGCCGAGCAGGCTGGCGCGGATCTCGAACAGCGGCCAGGCGTCGGGATCCGGGGTGCGCGCGCCCATCTCGGCGCGGGTGCGCAGCAGTTCGTCCTCGCGCCGCTGCTCGGGCAGTCCGCTCAGGTCGTCGACCGCGATCTCGTACGCCGGCACGTCGGGCAGGACGCGCTGCAGCCCGTCGGGCTGGACGACGGCCCGCAGCATGTCGTGCCGGGTGATGACGGCGTTCAGGGCGCGGGTGAGCCGGCCGGGGTCGAGGCCCTCGCCGTCGAGTTCGAAGTAGTAGTGGGTGGACACGCCGCCCAGTTCGATCGCGGAGCTGCGCCCGATCCAGTACGCCTGCTGGATGTCGGTCAGCGGGAAGGGCTCGTGGCGCAGGTCGGGGCGCGGCACGACGCCGACGCGCTCGCCGCCGGCCTCGCTGCCGCGCAGCAGCGCGATCAACTGGTCGCGGCCCGCCTTGAGTTGTTCCCGCAGTTCCGGGGTGAGCGAGCCGGCCGGAGCCACCACGTCGAGACGGTCGTCGACCAGGCGCAGCCTGATGCCGCGCCGGTGCAGTTCGGAGAGCAGAGCCTGGGCCATGATGTCTACGCACCTTGTCTTGGTCGGCTGATCGCTTCGGCCACCGCGGCGGCATGTCGAGGGGTCAGCAAGGTGTAATGCGTGGCCGGCACGGTGGCGCCGGTCACGGACCCCGAAGTCAGCGCCGCCCAGCCCCAGTCGGGCGCGGCGGCGGCCGGGTGGCCGGCGAACTCGCCGACCTCGCCCTGGCCGGCGCGTACGACCACCAGGTCGGCGGCGACGGTCGGCGCCGCGTAGCTGTTGCAGGCGCGGACCACGCCGCGGAAGACGGCCAGCGGGTCGGCGAGCGAGGCCGGGTCGATCCCGGCGGCAGCGGCGCCCGCCAGTGCGAGCACCTCGGCGAGCGCCCGCGGGTCGGGCAGCGCGGCCAGCCTGAGCACCTCGTCCTCGGCGACGGTGGCGGCGCGGAAGCCGAGGCCGAGGTCCTCGACGAACCACAGCAGCAGCCGGGTGTCGTCCAGCGCGCGGGGCACGGTGGGGCTCGGCGAGTCCAGGACGGCCAGCCGCTCGACACTCTCGCCGCGCGCCTCCAGCAGATGCGCCAACTCGAAGGCGATGACACCGCCCGACGACCAGCCGCCGAGGCGGTAGGGGCCGTGCGGCTGGACCGCGAGCAGCGCTTCGAGGTAGTGGCCGGCGAAGTCCTCGACCTTGTCCAGCGGGCCGCCGCCGCTGCTGGGGGTGGGTGCCTGGAAGGCGTGCACGGGCGCGTCGAGCAGGTCGGCGAGCTTCTCGTAGCAGAGCACGTTGCCGCCCGCCGGGTGCACGAGGAACCACGGGGTGCCGCTGGGGCGGTGGGTGAGCCGGACCAGCGGGGACCACTGGGGCTGCGCGGTCTCCAGCCACCGGGCGAGCCCGGCGACGGTGCGCTGCTCCAGCAGCACGCCGAGCGGGATGCGGCGCCCGGTGGTGGCCGCGAGGCGCTCGATGACGCGCAGCGCGGCGAAGGACTGGCCGCCGAGGTCGAAGAAGTCGTCGTGCACGCCGACCCGTTCGGCCTCCAGGGTCTGTGCCCACACCTCGGCGATGGCCGCCTCGGCCGGCGTGCGCGGCGCCACGTGCTCGGCCCCGCCGCCCTCGTCAGCCGGTCCGAGCGCTTCGAGGGCGCGCCGGTCGAGCTTGCCGTTCGCCGTCAGCGGCAGGGCGGGCAGCACGGTGATGTGCGCGGGCACCAGGTAGGAGGGCAGGCACCGGGCCGCGAAGTCGCGCAGCGCGGCGGAGGTGAGGGCGCCGTCCGGGGCGGCGTCGGGGTGGCCGACGACGTAGGCGGCGAGCTGCTTGCCCGAGCCGGTACTGCGGGCCACCACGGCGGCCTGGGCGACGTCCGGGTGCTCCAGCAGCGTCTGCTCGACCTCGCCGGGCTCGACCCGGAAGCCCTGGATCTTGACCTGGAAGTCGGCCCGGCCGAGGAATTCGATGGTGCCGTCGGGCAGGTGGCGGCCGAGGTCGCCGGTGCGGTAGACCCGCTCGCCGGTGCGGGGGTGGGTGACGAAGGCCGCGTCGGTCTTGGCCTGGTCGCCGAGGTAGCCGAGTGCCAGCCCGGCACCGCCGATGTACAGGTGGCCGGGGACCCAGGTGGGCGCGTCCCGCCCGAGGTCGTCCAGGATGTGCCAGCTCTGCCCGGCGAGCGGGCGGCCGTAGGGGATGCTGGTCCATTCGGGGTCCACGTGGTCGACCGGGTGGCAGATCGACCAGATCGACGCCTCCGTCGCGCCGCCCAGGCTGACCACCCGGGCGTTCGGGGCGATGCGCCGGATGCGGTCGGGCAGCTGCACGGGGATCCAGTCGCCGCTGAGCAGCACGGTCCGCAGTTGCGGGAAGGTGGCGCCGGCGGCTTCCGCGGCCTCGGTGAACAGCTGCATGATCGCCGGTACCGAATTCCACACGGTCACGCCGTGCCGCCCGACCAGGTCCAGCCAGGCCCCCGGATCGGCGGCCGAGGCGGTCGGCAGCACCAGCGCGGCGCCGGCGGCGGCCGTGCCGAACACGTCGTAGACGGACAGGTCGAAGCAGAGCGAGGAGATGCCGAAGACGACGTCGTCCGGGCCGATCCCGAAGCGGCTGTTGATGTCCCGGACGGTGTTCAGCGGCCCGCGGTGGTCGAGCATCACGCCCTTGGGGCGGCCGGTGGAGCCCGAGGTGTAGATGACGTACGCGAGGTCGGCGGGCGTCCGATCGCCGCCGCCGGCGCTGGCTGCTGCCGGCTCGGCGCCGCCGGGCGGCGTGACCGGGAGCACCGGGGCCCCGGTCAGGGAGGCCATGGCGGCGAGCCGGTCCTCACCGGTGAGGACGGCCGCGGCCTCGATGTCGCCCAGCAGGTAGCCGATGCGGTCCTCGGGCCAGCCCGGGTCCATCGGGACGTACGCGGCGCCGGCCGCGAGCGCCGCGAAGACCGCGACGATCTGGTCGGGGCCCTTGGGCAGCACCACCGCGACCCGGGCGCCGTCGGTGACGCCGCCCGCACGCAGCCGGGCGGCCAGTTCCGCGCTGCGGGCCTGCAGTTCGGCGTAGGTGAGGGTGGCGCCGTCGGCGATGACCGCGGGCGCGCCGGGCGCCTGCGCGGCGCGCGCGGGCAGCGCGTCGTGCAGGAAGCCGCCCACCGGGGTCGCCGGCGGCGCGGGCAGCGCCCGCTGGGCGCGCTGGTCGGCGGGCAGCAGGTCGAGGCCGGGCGCCTCCCAGGCCGCGTCGCCGTCGGCGAGCGCGGTGAGCGCCGTCCGGTAGCCCTCCTCCATGGCGTCGATCAGGCCTTCGGGGAACATCTCCTCGATGACGTCCCACACCACCCACAGGCTGCCGTCCGGCAGTTCCCAGAACTCGCAGTCGAACCGCACCTGCGGTGTCTCCAGCGTGCTGTAGTCGGGCCGCTCGGTGGCGCCGACGAAGAGGGCGCTGCCGACCGCGAAGGGGCAGACCGCGCGGCCCGGGGTGCGGCGGGCCGAGTTGAGCGCCTGGAGCACCTTCACCCCGCTCCACTGGGAGTGCTCGACGTCGGAGATGACCTGCGACTGGAGCCGCCGGGCCCGGGCGGTGAACGGCTCGTCGTGCCGCCAGTCGGCCTCCAGCGGGTACAGCGACGCGAAATTGCCCAGCACCTGGCCGATCTGCGGGTGCAGCGGCACCCGGTGGGTGATCATGTTGTTGATCAGGAAGTGCCGCGAACCGCTCCAGTACGACAGCAGCTCCGCGTGCGCGGCCAGCACCACGTTGGTCTTGGTCAGTCCCCTGGCCTCGGCCTTGCCGCGCAGCCGCGCCCACAGGTCGGCGGGGAAGAGCAGCTCCCTGCGGACCAGCAGCGAGCGGCGCCGCAGGTCCGCGCCGGCGGCGAGGGGCACGGCGGGCGCCTCGGGCCAGCCGGGGATGCGCTCGCGCCAGTAGCGCTCGGCCGCCCTGCCCTCCGGTGACTCCTCCAGTTCGGCGAGGGCCAGCACGCAGTCGCGGTAGCCGATCTCCAGGTCGTCGCGGACCGACGCGGGGTCGTCGTAGGCGCGCATCACGTTGGCCAGGAAGCCCATGGTGCCGGGGGCGTCGCTGAAGAGGTTGTTGTTGTTCCAGTGCAGCCGGGCGCGGCCGTCGCCGTAGCGGCTGATGTGCGCCTCGACCCACGGCCAGCGGGAGATGTCCGGCTCGTGCCGCTCCATCGCCGCGCGGACCCGGGCGATCTCGGCCTCGGCCGCCTCCCGCGTCATGCCGGCCAGGTCGGACACGGTGACCTTGACCGGCGCGGGGTCGTCGCCGACGGCCTGCAGGCGCAGGTCGTCGCGGACCACGACGAGGTCCTTGCGCTGCCTGCGCAGCACCTGGTTCAGGGCGGCCTCGTAGCGGGCCGGGTCCAGCTCGGCGAATTCCCACTCCATGTACTGGTGGGGGCGTACGTGGTGCTCGAAGCCCTCGCGGCTGCCGATGATGAAGGACGTCTGCAGGTCGGAGGGCGCGAAGGGTTCGCGCAGCGCCGCCGCGTCATGGGTGATGACCGGCAGGTCGCCCGCTCCGGTGTCGGCGAGGCCGGCGAGCCACTCGATCAGCTCGGGCTTGTGCCGCACGATACGGTCGCGCAGGTCGGCGCGCAGGCTGCCCTTGGGCGCGGACACCTCGAGACGCGCGTCGTCGACGAGCCGCAGTCTCACCCCGGCCCCGGCGAGTTCGGCCAGCAGATTCGGGACGGTGGTCACAGCGTCAGCACCTCGGTCTCCTGGTCTCCGTCAAGGTCGTCGTCGGGTGCGGCCGACACGCTTCTGATCGTCAGCTGCTGGCAGATCAGCTCGGCCACCTCGGCCGCGGTGCCACCGCTGAAGAGCAGGTCGGGCGGCACGTCGGCGCGGAAGTCGGCGAGCAGCCTGCTGCGCAGCTGGACGGTGGTCAGCGAGTCGAGGCCGAGCGTGTTGAGCCGGACGGCGCCGAAACGCTGCCGCAGGTCGTCCTGGTCGGCGCCGGGGATGCGCAGCAGCAGTCCCACCCGGTCGAGCAGGCCTTCGAGCACGGCCTGCTTGGCCGCCGCGGGCTCCCGCAGCACCAGCGAGGTCAGTTCGTCCAGCGATACGGCGGCGGCCTCGGCGGGCTCGCCGGGTGCCGCGCCGACCAGGTCTTCGAGCAGGGTGTAGGGCTGGCGGCGGGAGAAGGCGGTGCCGTAGCGGTCCCAGTCCACCCGGGCCAGGCCGACGTGCGGTTGCGGGCCGCCGCCGGCTATCAGGCCGCCCAGCGCGGCCAGCGCGCGCCGGGTCGGGATCGCGTCCATGCCCTGCGAGGTGAAGTGGTCGAGCAGACCGCGCTGGTGGGCCATGCCGGTCTCGGCCCACGGCCCCCACCCGGCGCTCAGGGTGCGGCGGCCTTGGCTGCTGCGGTGGGCCGCGAGGGCGTCGAGGAAGCTGTTGGCGACGACGTAGGCCGCCTGGCCGGGCGAGCCGGTCAGCGACAGCATCGACGAGTACAGGACGCAGAAGTCCAGGTCGAGGAAGGCGGTGTGCTGGTGCAGCAGCCAGGCGCCGCGCACCTTCGGGTCGAGCACCCGGCTGAAGCGCGGCCAGTCCAGGTCGACCAGGGCCGCGTCGTCGGTGACGCCCGCCGCGTGCACGACACCGCGCAGCGGGGGCATCTCCTTGGCGATCCGCGCGAAGAGGTCGGTGACCGCCGCCGGGTCGGCGATGTCGGCGGCGCGGATCTCGACCCGGGTGCCGCGGTCGCGCAGGTCGGCGAGCCATGCGGTGTCGGCCGGCAGGTGGCGCCCGACCAGCACGAGGGCGCCGGCGCCGTGCTCGGCGAGCCAGCCGGCGGTGACCCGCCCGAGCCCGCCGAAGGCCCCGGTGACCAGGTAGGTGCCGTCCGCGCGCACCGGCGGCGGCTGGCTCCCGTCCAGCTCGCCCTCGCGCAGCCGCGCTTCGTACCACCGCTGGTCCCGTACCCGGTAGTGCCCCGACCCGGGCCGGCTCGCGACGGTGTCGAGCAGGCCGGGCAGGGCCGGGGTTTCGGCGACCGGGTCGAGGTCGATCTGGGCGACCCGCAGGTCGGGGAAGTCGGCGATGACCGCTTTGGCGGCGCCGGTGAGCACCGCCTGCGCCGGGTCCGGGGCGTCGTCGGTGGCGCCGGTGGAACAGATCAGGACCCTCGCCATCTCGGTGCCGGGCGAGCGGACGAACTCCTGGAGCAGGAGGAAGCTGTCGCGGGCGAGCCGGACGGCGGCCTGCAGGGTGTCCTGCGCGGGGTCGCCCGGCGCGGTGGGGCCCGGGGCCGTGGACGCCGCGTGCAGGATCAGGCCGGCGACGGTGCGGCCGGAGGCGCGTACGCGGGTCAGCTCGTCGCGCAGGGCGTGCGCTGTGGCCGCGGCGATGGGGGTGGCCGGAGTCTCGGTGGCGGCCAGCTGGGCCGACCAGCGGGCGGCGAGCGCCGGGTCGTCGCTGAAGAGCAGCCAGGTCCCCGCCGCGGGGGCGTCGGTGCCCGGCACGCCGGCGAGCGGCACCCAGGCGGTCTCGTAGCGGCGCAGGCCCGGCCCGGCGAGGGCGGCCAGCGCGCCCGCGGGGACGGCGCGGAATCTGAGGGCCTCGACGGTGGCCAGACATCGGCCGTCCTCGGCGTGCAGCGCGAGGTCGAGGACCCGCTCCCCCGCCGTCCCGTCGTCGGTGCGCAGCACCCGGCACCACACCCGGGAGGGCAGCGGCTCGAAGACGGTGCAGCGGCCGAGCGAGACGGGCAGCGGTACGCCCTCGCCGTCGCCCAGGAAGGCGCCGACGCTCTGGAAGCAGGCGTCGAGCAGCGGCGGGTCCATGACGTAGCCGTCGCCGCCGGAGCCGGCGGCGCCGCCCGGCGCCGGGGCGGTCTCGACCAGGGCCGTTGCCTCGTCGCCCGCACGCCACAGGCGGCGCAGGGCGCGGAAGGCGGGGCCGTGGTCGACGGCGCCCGCGCGCAGGCGGGCGTAGAGCGCGTCGACCGCGATCTCGGTCATCCCGGCGGTCAAGGTGGCGGGCTCCGCGTCGGCGGGGCGCTCCGGCGCGGGCCGGGTGGCCGTCGCGGTGGCGTGCTCGACCCACTCGGCGGCGGCGTCCTCGCGGCTGTAGCAGCGGATCAGGGCGGCGCCGGCCTCGCGCGGCTCGACCACCGCCTGGACCGGGCGGGGATGCTCCTGCGCGAGGGGCAGGAATTCGTTGAAGGTGACGCCTTCGAGGGTGAAGGGCGCACCCTGCCCGCCCGGCACCGACCGGGCCGCGGCGAGCCCCCATTCGAGCATCGCCGCCGCGGGCAGCACCGGCACACCGGCGACCCGGTGCTGGTCGAGATACCACGGCCGGTCGGGCGCCAGGCTCTGCGCGAACCAGCGGCCCGCGGCCCCGGCCAGCTCGACGGGGGCGCCCAGCAGCGGGTGCCCCGGCCGCGCGGCGGGCCGGGCGGGGGCGGTGCGCGGCTCGGCGAAGTGCCAGTAGCGCCGGTGCTGGAAGGGATACGCCGGCAGCCGCACGGCCCGCGCCCCCGCGCCGAAGACCGCGGCCGGCCAGGTCACCGTGGCGCCCGCGGTGTGCAGTTCGGCGAGCGCGGTCAGCACGGAGCGGGCCTCGGCGCTGCCGGTGCGCAGCGCGGTGGCCAGCACGCTGCCGGTGTCGTCGGCGCCCAGGCAGCGGTGGACCAGCGCGGTGAGTACCCGGTCGGGGCCGAGTTCGAGGAAGGCGGTGACCTCGGCGTCCCGCAGGGTGCGGACGCCGTCGAGGAAGCGGACGGCCTCGCGGGCCTGGGCGACCCAGTAGTCCGCGGTCAGCATCTCCTCGCCCGCGACCGCGCCGGTGACGTTGGAGACGACCGGGATGCGCGGCGGGTGGAAGGCCACCGTGCCTGCCACGGCCCGCAGTTCGTCCAGCGCGCCGTCCATGTGCGGGGAGTGGAAGGCGTGGCTGACCCGCAGCCGGGTGGCCTTCCCGCCCTGCGAGCGCCACTGCTCGGCCAGCTCGGTGGTGGCGTCCGAGTCTCCGGTGATCACCGTCGCGCCGGGGGCGTTGACCGCGCCGACGGTGACGCGGCCGGTAAGGCCGGCGAGCAGCCCGCGCACCTCCGCCTCGTCGGCGTCGAGGGAGAACATCGCCCCACCCGCGGGCGTGGCTCCCATCAGCCGGCCGCGCGCGGCGACCAGCGCGGCGGCGTCGCTCAGCGAGAAGACACCCGCGACGTGGGCGGCGGCCAGCTCGCCGATGGAGTGCCCGAGCACGTAGTCGGGGACGGCGCCGAAGGACTCCGCCAGCCGGTAGAGGGCGACTTCCAGCGCGAAGAGCGCGGGCTGCGTGTAGGCGGTGCGGTCGAGCAGCGCCGCCTCCTCGCTGCCGGGTGCGGCGAACATCACCTCGCGCAGGGGCCGTTCGAGGTGCGCGTCGAGTGCCGCGCACACCTCGTCGAGGGCGGCGGCGAAGACGGGTTGCTCCCGGTGGAGTTCGGCGCCTCGGCCGGGGCGCTGGGCGCCCTGCCCGGTGAAGAGGAAGGCCGTCAGCGGCCGTTCGCCGGCCTGCCCGCGCACGAGCTGCGCGGCGTCGTCCCCCGCGGCGAGCGCGTCGAGGCCGGCGAGCAGCTCCGCCCGGCTCTCCCCGACGACCACGGCCCGGTGCTCGAACATCGCCCGCGTGGTGGCCAGCGCGACCCCGACGTCCGCGGGCCCGGCATCCTCGGCATACGCCCGCAGCCGTCCGGCCATCTCCCGCAGGGCCCCGCCCGCACGCGCGGACAGCACCCACGGCACCGCGCCGGCGGGAAGTCCCGTGCCTGCCGAGCCGGCGCCGTCAGCCGGGGCGAGCCCGGCGCCTGTGCCGGGGGCCGCCGCGGAACCGGCTGCGTGGTCGGCCGGGCCGGGCTTCCGGCCGTCGGCCGCGCCGGGCGCGGCGACCTGAGTCCCGGCCGGGCCCGCGACACGCCGGTCGTCCGGCGGGCTCCCGGCGCCGGGGGCCGCCGGAGCCGCCGCGGTCACGGCGGTCACCGTGGCAGCCGAACCGGCTGCCTGGTCGGCCGGGCCCGGCTCCTGACCGCCGGCCGCGGCCGCGCCCGGCGCGGCGTCCCCGCCACCGGGTGACGTCCCAGCGGCCGGGTGCGCGTTGCGGCCCGGCGTGTCGGGGGTGCCGGAGAGGGCGGGCGACACGCCCGGGTCTGCCGTGGCGTGAGCGTCGGCGGCGGGCGGCTCCTCCAGGATGACGTGGGCGTTCGTGCCGCTGATACCGAAGGCCGAGACGCCGGCGCGGCGGGGGGTGGGGCCGGGCGGCCAGGGGGTGGGATCGGTCAGCAGGGTGATCGCGCCGGAGGACCAGTCGACGTGGCCGGAGGGGCGGTCGGTGTGCAGGGTGCGCGGGAGCAGGCCGTGGTGCATGGCCATGACCATCTTGATGACGCCCGCGACGCCCGAGGCGGCCTGCGAGTGGCCGAGGTTGGACTTGAGGGCGCCCAGCAGCAGCGGGCGGTCCGCCGGGCGGTCGGGTCCGAAGACCGACAGCAGGGCCTGCGCCTCGATCGGGTCGCCGAGCGTCGTACCGGTGCCGTGCGCCTCGACCGCGTCGATGTCGGCGGGGGCGAGCCGGGCCGCCGCGAGGGCCTGGCGGATGACGCGCTGCTGCGCGGGACCGCTCGGCGCGGTGAGCCCGTTGCTGGCGCCGTCCTGGTTGACGGCGCTGCCGCGGATGACGGCGAGCACCCGGTGGCCGCGCCGCCGCGCGTCGCTGAGGCGCTCCAGGACGACGAGTCCGGCGCCCTCGCTCCACGCCGTACCGTCCGCCGCGTCGGCGAACGGCTTGCACCGCCCGTCGGGCGCGAGTCCACCCTGCGCGCCGAACTCCACGAACATGCCCGGAGTCGGCATCACCGCGGCCCCGCCCGCCAGGGCGAGCCCGCACTCCCCGCGGCGCAGCGCCGCGCACGCCAGGTGCATCGCGACCAGCGACGACGAGCACGCCGTGTCGATGCTGACGGCCGGGCCGCCCAGGCCCAGGCTGTAGGCGATCCGGCCGGACGCCACGCTGGTCGACCTGCCGGTGAGCAGGTGCCCTTCGAATCCGGCCGGCGGCTCGTGCATCGGTGCGCAGTAGTCGTTGTGGACCAGGCCGGTGAAGACGCCGGTGTCGCCGCCGCGCAGGGTGTCGGGGTCGATGCCGGCGTATTCGAAGGCCTCCCAGGCCAGTTCGAGCAGCAGCCGCTGCTGCGGGTCGACGGCGACGGCCTCGCGGGGCGAGATCCCGAAGAAGGCGGCGTCGAACCCGGCGGCGTCGGCGAGGAAGCCGCCGCCCGCCGCGGGCGCGTCGCCGGCCCGGCGCAGCGCTTCGAGGTCCCAGCCGCGGTCCTCGGGGAAGCCGCCGATCGCGTCGGTCCCCTCGGCGGCGACCCGCCACAGGTCGTCGGGGTCGGCCACGTCGCCGGGATAGCGGCAGGCCATGCCGACGATCGCCACCGGCTCGAAGTCGCGGGCCTCCTGGTCGCGTAACCGCTGGTGTGCCTCGGCCAGGCGAGAGGTGGCGGTCTTGAGGTAACTGCGGAGCTTGGCTTCAGTAGTCATTTCCCACCTGGCGCATCAAGGGGTCGCTGTCGAGCGCGTTGAAGAGGTCTTCGTCGGAGGCGGATGCGTAGTCGTGCGCGGGGGCCGCGGTCCACGGCAGGTCGCCGGCGAAGCGGCTCACCAGCTCGCGGAGCCGGTCGGCGGCGGCCGCCCGCTCGGGTTCGTCCGCGCCGAGGGAGCCCAGCGCGGCTTCGATACGGTCCAGGTCGGCGGTGAGCGTGGCCCGCGGCGGGGCGGAGCCGGCGGCCGGCGCGGCCGCGGGGGCGGCGGCCGGCGCGAGGCGTTCCAGCAGGAGGTCCGCGACCGCCGTGGGCGTGGGGTGGTCGAAGACGAGCGTCGCGGGCAGCCGCAGCTCGGTGGCCGCGGTGATGCGGTTGCGGAATTCCACCGCGGTCAGCGAGTCGAAGCCGGCCTCCTTGAACGAGCGCCCCGCGGGGACGTGTTCGGGGTCGCCGTGTCCGAGTACGGCCGCCGCGTGGCCGCGTACGAGGTCGAGCAGCACCCGCCGCGGGTCGGCGCCGCCTCCCGCGGCGAGCCGCCCGGCCAGCGACATCGGCGTCTCGCGGGGCGCGGCGGCGGCCCGCCGGACGGGAGCCTTTACCAGGCCGCGGAGCAGCGCGGGGATGCCGGAGTCCTGCACGCCGAGAGCCGCGTGGTCGAAGCGGGCGGCCACGGTGGCGGCGGACCGGTGGGCGACGGCCTCGTCGAAGAGCAGGAAGGCCTGGTCGGTGGCGAGCGGCAGTTGCCCGCCGCGGGCCATGCGGGCGCTGTCCAGGCCGGTGAGGTGCGCGGTCATGCCGCTGGCCTCGGCCCAGTAGCCCCAGGCGATGCTGGTCGCGGGAAGCCCGTTGACGTGCCGGTGGTGGGCGAGGGCGTCGAGGAAGGCGTTCGCGGCGGCGTAGTTGGCCTGGCCGGGGCTGCCGAGGACGCCGGCGATCGAGGAGAACAGGACGAAGGCGGCCAGGTCGCGGCCGGCGGTGAGGCGGTGCAGATTCCAGGCGGCGTCGACCTTCGGGCGCAGCACGGACTCCAACTGCCCCGGGGTGAGGGAGGCGATGGTCATGTCGTCCAGCACTCCGGCGGCGTGCACCACCGCGGTGAGCGGGTGCTCGGCCGGTATCGCGTTCAGGACGGCGGTCAACTCCCCCCGGTCCGCGGCGTCGCAGGCCGCAACGGACACCTCGACGCCGAGCGCGGCCATCTCCTCGGTGATCCCGGCCGCCCCTTCCGCCGCGGGCCCGCGGCGGCTGATCAGCAGCAGCCGGCGTACGCCGTGGTCGGTCGCGAGGTGCCGGGCCAGCAGCAGCCCCAGCGTGCCGGTGCCGCCGGTGATCAGCACGGTGCCGTCCGGGTCGAGTTCGCGGGGCAGGCTGAGCACGACCTTGCCGGTGTGCCGGGCCGCGCCCAGATATCGCAGCGCGCGGCCGGTCCGGCGTACGTCCCAGGAGCGCAGCGGCAGCGGGCGCAGGACACCGCTGTCGAACAGCGCCCCGAGGTCGGCCAGGATCTGCTGGATGCGGTCGGGGCCGGCGTCGAGGATGTCGAACGCCTTGTAGGTGACGCCCGGATGGGCCGCGGCGACCTCAGCGGCGTCCCTGATGTCGGTCTTGCCGATCTCGATGAACCGGCCGCCGTCCGCGGTCAGCCGCAGCGAGGCGTCGGTGAAGTCCCCGGCCAGGGAGTTGAGTACGACGTCCATGCCGCCGGGCGCGGCGGTCCGGAAGGCCTCCTCGAAGCCGAGGGTGCGGGAGTCGGCGATGCGGTCGGCGGGGACGCCGAGCGCGCGCAGGGTGGCGTGCTTGGCGCGGCCCGCGGTCGCGTAGACCTCCGCGCCCCAGTGCGCGGCCAGTTGCAGCGCCGCCATTCCGACACCGCCGGTCGCCGCGTGCAGCAGCAGCGAGTCACCGGGCTTGAGCGCGGCGAGGTCGGCCAGGCCGTGGTAGGCGGTGACGAAGACGATCGGCACGGTGGCGGCCTGGGCGAAGCTCCAGCCGACCGGGATCGGCGCGAGGTGGCGGCGGTCGGTGACGGTGACCGGACCGACGCCGGCGAAGAACAGGCCCATCACCCGGTCGCCGGGCGCCAGGTCGGTGACGCCCGGCCCGGTCTCCAGCACCACCCCGGCGCCCTCGCCGCACATCGCCCGGCCGTCGTCGACCATGCCGAGGGTGACGACGACGTCGCGGAAGTTCAGCCCGGCCGCCCGCAGCGCGACCCGCACCTCCCCCGGCTCCAGCGGCCGCCCCAGCTCGGGGCGCGGGGCCAGCGCGACCGCGTCCAGGTCGCCCCGCGCGGCGGGCGCCGGCTCCAGCCGCCACGGGGCGCCGTCCTGTGGCGCGGCCGGCAGGTCGGCGGACACCCGGGCCAGCCGGGGCGCGAGCAGCTGCCCGTCCCGTTCGGCCAGTTGCGGCTCGCCGACGGCGAGAGCGGCGGCGTACCGCTCCCACCAGTGGTCGTCGACGGCGGCCGCGAGGCGCGGGCCAGCCGCTCCGGCGCCGGGACCGCCGGCCGGGGCGGGTACCGGTCCGGTACCCGCCGGCTGCGGGCCGTCGCCCGGCACCGGGAGGCGCGGGTCGGTGTCCAGCAGGACGATGCGGCCCGGGTGTTCGGTCTGGGCGACCCGCAGCAGGCCCCACAGCGCGGAGGCCGCCAGGTCGTGGAGGTCCTCGCCGTCGCGGGCGGCCACCGCACCGCGGGTGGAGACGACCAGGCGGCTCTCCGCGAGGCGGTCGTCGGCCAACCAGGCCTGGACCAGGGCAAGGACGGCCGCGGTCGCGCGGTGCGTGGCGGCCGGCTGGTTCGGCTCGTCCCGGGGCGTCGCGTCGCGCAGCACGTAGACGTCGGCGACCGGCGCCGCGCTCCAGGAGCCGTCCAGGAGCGACCAGCGCAGGGCCCGCGCCTCCCGCCGGTCGGGGGCGGCCGGCGCCGGGGACCACTCGACGTGGAAGAGCGGGGTGCCGGGCGAGCGCCGGGCGCCGCCGAACTGCTCGTCGCCCGCGACCCGGGTGGCCAGCGCGGCGACACTGACCACGGGAGCGCCGTCCGGGTCGGCCGCGTCCAGGACGAAGGTGCCGCCGCCCGTCCCCGCGGGGGCGATACGCACCCGCAGCGCGCTCGCCCCGGTGGCGTGCAGCGTCAGGGCGCCCCAGCTGTACGGCAGGACGATCCCGGGCTTGTCGTGACCGACGGCGAAGAGCACCAGCGGGTGCAGCGCGGCGTCCAGCAGTGCGGGGTGCACCTCGAAGTCGCCGGCCGCGTCGTGCGGGTCGTCCGGGCCGGCCGGCAGCGCGATGTCCGCGTAGACCTCGTCGCCCTTGCGCCAGGCGGCGCGCAGCCCCCGGAAGCCGGGGCCGTACTCGTAGCCCAGTTCGGCGAGCCGGTCGTAGGCGTCGGTGACGTCGAGCGCCTCCGCGCCGGGCGGCGGCCAACTGCCGTGGAGGGCGCGGCCGGTGCCCGCTTGCGGGGCGAGGGTGCCCTCCGCGTGGCAGGTCCAGCCCTCGGAGTCGGCGGGCCGACCCGCGGGAGCCTGCGGCCTGGCGTGGACGCCGACCGGCCGGCGGCCGCCGGCGTCGGGGGCGCCGACCGTGACCTGGATCTGCACCGCGTCCTGCGGGCCGAAGGCGAGGGGCGCGTGCAGCGTCAGCTCCTCGACCTGGCCGCACCCGGCCCGCCGGGCCGCGTGCAGGGCGAGGTCGGCGAAGGCGGTGCCCGCGAGCAGCACCGTGCCCCGCACGGCGTGGTCGGCGAGCCACGGGTGGGTCGGCAGCGACAGCCGGCCGGTCATGACCAGGCCGCCGCCGTCCGCGAGGTCGAGGGCCGCGGCGAGCAGCGGGTGCCCGGCCGGCTCCAGGCCGGGGGCGTCGCCGGTAGGTAAGGGGGCGTCGAGCCAGTAGCGCTGCCGCTGGAAGGGGTAGGTCGGCAGGTCGACGGGGCGCGGGGCGTGTCCGGCGAAGACGGCGTCCCAGTCCACGGCGAGGCCGCGGACGTGGGCCTGGCCGAGCGAGGCGAGGAAGCGCCTGCGGCCCCCGTCGTTGCGGCGCAGCGTCCCCCAGGCGTCGGCGCCGACGCCGTCGTCGGGCGCGGTCTCCCGCAGGGTGTCCTGGATGGCGGTCACCAGCACCGGGTGCGGGCTGATCTCCACGAAGGAGCGGTGCCCGTCGGCGTACAGCCGCCGGATCGTCTCGTCGAAGCGGACGGTGTGGCGCAGGTTGCGGAACCAGTAGTCCGCGTCGAGGCCGGCGGTGTCGAAGACGTCGGCGCAGACCGTGGAGTAGAAGGGCGTCGCGAACGCGGACCCGGTGACGCCGGCCAACTCCGCCGCGAGCCGGTCGCGCAGGGCGTCGACGTGGCGGGAGTGCGAGGCGTAGTCGACGTCGATGCGGCGGGCGTCGACCTCCTCGGCCTTGAGGGCGTCGAGCAGTTCGTCCAGCGCGGCGGCGTCGCCGGAAACCACCGTGGAGGCGGGGCCGTTGGTCACCGCGACGCCCAGTTCCCCGCCGTGGTGGGCGAGTCGCCGCTCGACCTCGGCGGCGGGCAGCGGCACGGAGGCCATGCCGCCGAGCCCGGACAGCGCGGCCACTGCCCGGCTGCGCAGGGCGCTGACCCTGGCCGCCGCGTCGAGGCCGAGCGCGCCGGCCACGCAGGCGGCGGCGATCTCGCCCTGCGAGTGCCCGACGACCGCGTCGGGTTCGACGCCGTGCGCGCGCCAGACCTCGGCGAGCGACACCATCACGGCGAACAGCAGCGGCTGGACCACGTCGACCCGCTCCACCGGCGGCGCGTCCGGCTCGCCGCGCAGCACCGCGAGCACCGACCAGCCGGTGTACGGCGCGAGCGCGGCATCGCACTCGCGCATCCTGCCGGCGAAGTCCGCGCTGGAGTCGAGCAGTTCGAGCCCCATACCGCGCCACTGCGACCCCTGCCCGGGGAAGACGAAGACGGTGCGGCCCGGCGCCTCGGCCCGCCCGGTGACCACCCCGGCCGGTGTCTCGCCGTCCCGCAGGCCGCCGAGCGCGCCGACCAGTTCCGCGGCGGACCCGCCGACCACGACGGCCCGGTGCTCGAAGTGGCTGCGGGAGGTGGCCAGTGCGTGCCCGACATCGGCGGGGGCGGCCGCGCCGGCCTCCAGCAGCGCGCGGACCCGGGCGGCCTGGTCCCGCAGCGCGCCGGGGTCCTTGGCGGACAGCGGCAGGGCCACGGCGCCGAGGTCGCCGCCAGGGGCGGGCCCGTCGAGATCGCCGACGGGGTCGCTGCCGAGGTCGCCGTCTTCGGGCCCACCGACGAGATCGCTGCCGTGGTCGCCGTCGTCGGCCGGCCCGGCGGGGGCGGTGTCCAGTGGTCCGAAAGCCGGGTCGTCGAGGGGCAGTTCGAGGATGATGTGGGCGTTCGTGCCGCTGATGCCGAAGGAGGAGACCGCCGCCCGGCGCGGGCGGCCGGCGGAGGTGCCGGGCCAGGGGGCCGGCTCGGTGAGCAGCGACACCCCGCCGGTGGACCAGTCGACCCGGGGGGTCGGGGTGCCGGCGTGCAGGGTCCTGGGGAGCAGTCCGTTGCGCAGGGCCATCACCGTCTTGATCACTCCGCCGACGCCGGCGGCGGCCTGCGAGTGGCCGAGGTTGGACTTCAGGGAGCCGAGGCGCAGCGGGCGGTCGGCGGGGCGGTCGGCGCCGTAGACGGCCATCAGTGCGCGGGCCTCGATGGGGTCGCCCAGCGTCGTGCCGGTGCCGTGGGCCTCGACGGCGTCGACGTCGGCGGGGGCGAGGCGGGCGTCGGCGAGGGCCTGGCGGATGACGCGTTCCTGGGCGAGGCCGTTGGGCGCGGTGAGGCCGTTGCTGGCTCCGTCCTGGTTGACGGCGGAGCCGCGCAGCACGGCGAGCACCGTACGGCCGTTGCGGCGCGCGTCGGAGAGCCGTTCCAGGACGAGCAGGCCGACGCCCTCGGACCAGCCGGTGCCGTCCGCGTCGGCGGAGAAGGCCTTGCAGCGGCCGTCGGGCGACAGTCCGTGCTGGCGGCTGAACTCCACGAACATCCCGGGCGTGGCCATCACGGTGGCGCCGCCCGCGAGCGCGAGCGAGCACTCGCCCTGCCGCAGGGCCCGCACCGCGAGGTGGGTGGCCACCAGCGAGGACGAGCAGGCGGTGTCCACGGTGAGCGCGGGCCCGTGCAGGCCGAGGGTGTAGGCGATGCGTCCCGAGGCGACGCTCGCGGTGCTGCCGGTGAGCAGGTAGCCGTCGTAGCCGAGCGCGGGTTCGTGCAGCCGCGGGCCGTACTCCTGCGACATGGCGCCGACGAAGACCGCCGTGTTGCTGCCGCGCAGCGTCCGCGGTACGACGCCGGCCCGCTCCAGCGCCTCCCAGGACGTCTCCAGCAGCAGCCGCTGCTGCGGGTCCATCGCGGCGGCCTCGCGCGGGCTGATGCCGAAGAAGGCGGGGTCGAACCGGTCCGCGTCGTGCAGGAAGCCGCCGGCCCGCGCGGCGGACGTACCGGGCTTGTCGGGGTCGGCGTCGAAGAGCGAACCCAGGTCCCAGCCGCGGCCCTTGGGGAAGTCCGAGATGGCGTCGCCGCCGGAGCGCACCAGCTCCCACAGGTCCTCGGGACCCGCGACACCGCCGGGGTAGCGGCAGGCCATCCCGACGATCGCGATCGGCTCGGCGGGGTCCGCGGCCCACGCGGGCGCCTCGCCGTCCTGCGCGGCGGCCGAGCCGCCGCGCGTCCCGCCGAGGTGCCGGGCGAGCAGCGCGGCGGTGGGGTGGTTGAAGATCTCCTCGGGCGGCAGGTCGACGCCCGTCACGGAGGCGATCCTGTCGGCGAGTTCGACGGCGCCGAGCGAGTCGAGGCCCAGTTCGCTGAAGGCGCGGTCCACGTCGACCACGTCGGTGGTGACATGGCCGAGGACGAGCGCCAGGTTGGTGCGTACCAGTTCCAGCGGGTCGGCGCCGGCGTCCGCGGCGGCCACCGGCTCTCCGGGCTCAGGGGCCGGCGGGGAGGCCGGGGCGAGAGGGGCAGGCGGCGGCTCGGCGGCGGCTCCGAGCCAGTACCGCGAGCGCTGGAAGGCGTACGTCGGCAGCGGCACCCGGCGTGCGCCGGCGCCGTACAGCGCGCCGAAGTCCACCGGCAGGCCGCGGACGTGGGCGTGTGCGAGGGCGGTGGCCAGGACGCGCGCCTCGGGCCGGTCGCCCCGCAGGGTCGGCAGCGCCGTCACGGCCGGGTCGTCGAGGCAGCCGCGGGCCAGGCCCGACAGGGCGCCGTCCGGGCCCAGTTCGAGGAAGGTCGTCGCGCCGAGCGCGTGCAGCGCGCCGACCGCGTCGGCGAACCGTACGGTGCCGCGGGCGTGTTCGACCCAGTAGCCGGGGGTGGCGAAGAGCTCGGGGTCGGCCGGGGCGCCGGTCAGCGTGGAGACCACGGAAAGCGCCGGCGGGCGCAGGTCCAGGCCCGCCACGACCTCGCCGAAGGCGTCCAGCATCGGGTCCATGAGCGGTGAGTGGAAGGCGTGGCTGACCCGCAGCCGCCTGGTCTTGCGCCCGCGTGCGGCCAGTTCGCCGGCGACGGCCAGCACGGCGGCCTCGTCGCCGGAGACGACCACCGACGCGGGCCCGTTGAGCGCCGCGACGCCGGCCCGCCCTCCGTGCGCGTCGAGCAGGGCCGCGACCTCGCCGGGTGCCGCCTGGACCGCCACCATGGCGCCGCCGGCGGGCAGTTCCTGCATCAGCCGCCCGCGGGCAGCCACCAGCGTGACGGCGTCCGGCAGCGACAGCGTCCCCGCGACATGAGCGGCGGCCACCTCCCCGACGGAGTGCCCGGCGAGCAGGTCGGGCACCACTCCGAGGTGTTCGAGCAGCCGGTGCAGGGCCACTTCGAGCGCGAAGAGGGCGGGTTGGGAGTACGCGGTCCGGTCGATCAGCCCCGACGGGCCGGACCGGTCCGGCGTCAGGACGAGTTCGCGCAGGTCGAGGTCGAGGTGCCGGTCGAACTGCGCGCAGACGGCGTCGAATGCGCGCGCGTAGACCGGGAAGCCGGCGTGCAGGCCGCGGCCCATGCCGGCCCGCTGCCCGCCCTGGCCGCCGAAGAGGAAGGCCGTCCGGTGCGGGCCCTCCGACGCGGTGCCCCGGACGACGGCGGGGTCGTCCGCGCCCTGCGCGAGGGCGCCGAGCGCGCGGACGTAGCCGTCCCGGTCGTCCGCGACGATGACCGCGCGCTCGGCGAAGGCCGTCCTGCCGACGGCGAGCGACCTGCCGAGGTCGGCGGGGCGGTGCTCGGGGTGCGCGAGTACGTGCTGCCGCAGCAGCGCCGCCTGGCCGCGCAGAGCGCCGGCGTCGCGTCCCGACACCGGCCAGGGCGACACGGCGGGGGCGGCGGGTTCCGCTTCCGCGGCAGTGGCCGGCGGGCGGGGGGCGTCGGTCAGGACGAGGTGGCAGTTCGTACCGCCCATGCCGAAGGAACTGACGCCTGCGATCAGCGGCCGGTCGGGGTGCGGCCACGGTCCCGTGGCGGTGGCGACCCGCACGGTGGGCGGGACCGCGGGGTTCGGCGTGGTCAGGTTGAGGCTGGCCGGGATGCGGCGGTGCTTGATGCTCAGTGCCGCCTTGAGCAGCCCGACGATGCCGGCCGCGCCCTCCAGGTGGCCGACGTTGGTCTTCGCCGACCCGACCAGCAGCGGCGCGGCCCCGCCGGTGCGGCCCGCACCGAAGACGGCGCCGAGCGCGGTGGCCTCGACCGGGTCGCCCACCCTGGTCCCGGTGCCGTGCAGTTCGACGTACTGCGTGGCCGCCGGGTCGGTGCCCGCCATGGCGTGGGCGCCGCGCAGCACCTCCTCCTGGGCGGGAGCGCTCGGTACGGTCAGGCCCGCCGCGGCCCCGGCGTTGTTGACGGCGCTGCCGCGTATCACGCAGTAGACGTCGTCGCCGTCCTCCAGCGCCCTGCGCAGCGGCTTGAGCACGACCACCCCGCCGCCCTCGCCCCGCACGTAGCCGTTGGCGCCGGCGTCGAAGACGCGACATCGGCCGTCGGGCGACAGGGCGCCGAAGCGGTGGGCGCTGACCGCGCTGTCGGGGACGAGGTTGAGGTGGACGCCGCCGGCCAGCGCGAGCGCGCTGCGGCCCGAGCGCAGGCTCTCCACCGCCAGGTGGACGGCGACCAGCGACGAGGACTGCCCGGAGTCGACGGTCAGGCTCGGTCCGCGCAGGCCCAGGACGTACGAGAGCCGGTTCGCCATCAGCCCGCGCTCCAGGCCGGCGAGGGTGTGCCGGGTGATCGCCCGGTGCCCGCCGCGCCGGGCGATGGCGGCGTAGTCGTCGGCCATCGCGCCGAAGAAGACGCCGGTCGCGCTGCCGCGCAGGTCGGCGGGGCGGATGCCGGCGTCCTCCAGCGACTCCCAGCCCAGTTCCAGCATCAGCCGCTGCTGCGGGTCCATCGCGGTGGCTTCCCTGGGCGAGAGCCGGAAGAAGGCCGGGTCGAAGAGGTCGACCCCGTCGACGAAGCCGCCGGTGCGTACGGCGGCCGGCAGCTCGCCGTCGTCGCCAGCGTCCCAGCGCCCCGGCGGGACCTCGCCGATCGCGCTGCGGCCCTCCGTCAGCAGGCGCCAGAACGCCGCCGGGTCCGGGGCCTGCGGCAGCCTGCACCCCAGCCCGATGACCGCGACCGCGTCGTCCTGCTCCTGCATCCGGATGCCCCTCCCAGACGGTCGGCGGCCCGGGTACGGCGACGGGCAGGCGGCAGCAACCACCCCCGTACGAGCACCACGAACCTCGATGTTCCGAAACTCCCGGCTCAGACGCTACGGCCGGGCCGATGCGGGGGCATCGCGCAGATTGCTGGCTTGGACGGCGCCGCTCGGCTGCCGCCGCCCACCGGCTTCGCGCCTGCTGCCCGGCGGAACGCCGCCGCCCCGTGACGGGCGGCGGCGCGGGTCGTTGAGGTGTCGACACCAGGCAACGAGGAGACGTGTGTACACCATCGTCAACACTGAGCAGGCGGCCGCCTGGAACGGTGACGAAGGCGCCCACTGGGCGGATCACCAGGCCGACTACGACGCCGTGAACGGCGGCTTCAACGAGGCGCTGTTCACCGCGGCCCCGGTCGCCGACCGGGACCGGGTGCTCGACATCGGCTGCGGCAACGGCCAGGTCACCCGGCTCGCCGCCCGCCGCGCCGCGTGGGGCCACGCGGTCGGCATCGACCTGTCGCTGCCGATACTGCGGCGTGCCCGCGCCACGGCGGTCGTCGAGGACGTCACGAACGTGGAGTTCGTGCAGGGCGACGCCCAGGTCCACCCTTTCCCCGACGCCCGCTTCGACGTCGCCGTCAGCCGCTTCGGCGTGATGTTCTTCGCCGACCCGGTGGCCGCGTTCCGCAACGTCCACCGCGCGCTGCGGCCCGGCGGCCGGCTGGTCTTCCTGTGCCTGCAGCCCATGGAGCGCAACGAGATCGGCTCGGTCCTCAGCTCCTTCACCCGCCGCCACACTCCCGCCGGCACCCCTGTCCGCCCCGCCGACCTGGCCGGCGCCTTCTCCCTCGCGGACCGGTCGGAGGTCACGGCGCTGCTGGAGCGGGCGGGCTTCCGCGACGTCGCCGCCACCGGCGTCGAAGCGCCCCAGACGTGGGGCAGGGACGCGGTCGCGGCCGCCCGCTTCCTCGCCGGATGGGGCCCGGTGCGCGCCATCTTCCCGGCCGAGCCGTACTCCTCCGACGGGGCCCACGCGGACCTCTACGAGGCCCTGACGGCGTACGAGACCCCCGCGGGTGTCCGCCTCACCGGCGCGGCCTGGCTCGTGACGGCCACCGCCTAGGGCCCGCGTGCGTACCGCCGGCGGCGCGTCAGCCGGCCTCGCCGGCCGCCGCCGGGTCCGCCGGCTCGACGGCGGGGGAGGCGGCCGGGGAGGTGAGCGGGACGCCCCGCAGGAGCTGGACCATCACGGTCAGGACGCCGGCCATGACGCACTGGTCGCTGAGGTTGAAGATGCCGCCGTGCCCGACCTGGATGAAGTCCAGCACCGCTCCCCGCCCGAAGCCGGGGGTGCGGAAGAGGCGGTCCGCGAGGTTGCCGCCGGCGCCGGCGAAGATCAGGCCGAGGCCGGCGGCCCAGCCGGGGGTCCGCACCGAGGGGGCCGTGCGGGCGATGAAGGCGAGGACGCCGATCGCCAGCACCGTGAAGACCAGCGTGGCGCGCGGCGCGAAGGATCCGGCGGCGCCGGAGTTGCGGTAGGCGGTGAAGGTGACGTGGCCGCCGAGTACGTGGCTCGGCGGGTGGCCCTCGACGGTCACCGCCGCGATCGCCTTGGTGACCTGGTCGAGCGCGAGCCCCGCCGCCGCCGTGATCCACAGCACCCGCTGTGCCACTCCCCTGCCAGAGGTGGGCATGGGCAGCCTCCCGCGTGTCCGTCACCGTACCGTCCCGTCGAGCGTACGCCCGACCTCCGGCCGCCCCGGTGCCGCCAAATCGCCCATATCCCCCCGAATGGCCTGCTTCGTCGGGCGGCGGACGGGAAGGCTGGTGCGGACGACACCGTCTCCGCCTGGAGGTCCCGATGCCCGACGCGTCCACCACCCGCCCGCCCGCGGCGCTGCCCGAGGACGAGCTGGGGGCGCTCGACGCCCACTGGCGGGCGTCGAACTACCTCGCGGTCGGCCAGATCTACCTGATGGGCAATCCGCTGCTGACCGAGCCGCTGCGGCCGGAGCACATCAAGCCGCGCCTGCTGGGGCACTGGGGCACCTCTCCCGGGCTGAACCTGGTGCACACCCACCTCAACCGGGTGATCCAGGCCCGCGACCTGGACGCGATCTGCGTGTGGGGGCCCGGCCACGGCGGCCCCGCCGTGCTGGCCAACTCGTGGATCGAGGGCAGCTACACCGAGACGTACCCCGAGGTCACCAGGGACGCGGCCGGGATGGCGCGGCTCTTCCGGCAGTTCTCCTTCCCCGGCGGGGTCCCCTCGCATGTGGCACCCGAGACGCCCGGCTCCATCCACGAGGGCGGCGAGCTGGGGTACGCCCTCTCCCACGCCTACGGAGCCGCGTTCGACAACCCCGGCCTCGTGGTCGCCTGCGTCATCGGCGACGGCGAGGCGGAGACCGGGCCGCTGGCGACCTCCTGGCACTCCAACAAGTTCCTCGACCCGGTCCACGACGGCGCCGTCCTGCCGATCCTGCACCTGAACGGCTACAAGATCGCCAACCCCTCCGTGCTGGCCCGCCTTCCCCGGCAGGAACTGGAGGAGCTGCTGCGCGGTTACGGCCACGACCCGATCCACGTCACCGGCGACGACGAGATGGCCGTGCACCGGGCGATGGCCGTCGCGATGGACACGGCGCTGGACCGTATCGCCGCCTTCCAGCGTGCCGCCCGCGAGCAGGGCGCGACCGAGCGGCCGCGCTGGCCGGTGGTCGTGCTGCGCACTCCCAAGGGCTGGACCGGCCCCGCCGAGGTCGACGGGCTGCCGGTCGAGGGCACCTGGCGGGCCCACCAGGTGCCGCTCGCCGCGGTGCGCGACAACCCCGACCACCTGCGCCAGCTGGAGGAGTGGCTGCACTCCTACCGGCCCGCCGAGCTGTTCGACGCCGATGGCCGCCCCCGCCCGCAGGTGCTCGCGTGCGTCCCCGGCGGGGCCCGCAGGCTGGGCGCGAACCCGCACGCCAACGGCGGGCTGCTGCTGCGCGAGCTGCCGCTGCCGCCGCTGGACGACTTCGCCGTGCCCGTCGACACCCCCGGCGCCACCCTGCACGAGCCGACAGCCGTGCTGGGCACACTGCTGGAAAGGGTCATGGCCGACACCGCGGACCGCCGCAATTTCCGGCTGGTGGGCCCGGACGAGACGGCGTCCAACCGGTTGCAGGACGTCTACGGGGCGACGGGCAAGGCCTGGCAGGCCGAGGTCCTGGACGTGGACGAGCACCTCGACCGGCACGGGCGGGTGATGGAGATCCTCTCGGAGCACACCTGCCAGGGCTGGCTCGAGGGCTACCTGCTGACCGGCAGGCACGGGCTGTTCTCCTGCTACGAGGCCTTCGTCCACATCGTCGACTCGATGGTCAACCAGCACGTCAAGTGGCTGCGCACCACCCGCGAACTGCCGTGGCGCCGCCCGCTCGCCTCGCTGAACTACCTGCTGACGTCGCACGTCTGGCGGCAGGACCACAACGGCTTCTCCCACCAGGACCCGGGCTTCATCGACCACGTGCTCAACAAGGCCCCCGAAGTCGTCCGCGTCTACCTCCCGCCGGACACCAACACCCTGCTCTCCGTGGCCGACCACGTCCTGGCATCCCGGGACTACGTCAACGTCGTCGTCGCCGGCAAGCAGCCCGGCTTCGACTGGCTGTCGATGGACGCCGCCCGCGCCCACTGCGCCCGCGGCGCGGGGCTGTGGGAGTGGGCCGGCACCGAGGACGTCCGCCGCGGCCCCGACGTCGTCCTGGCCTGCGCCGGCGACGTACCGACCCTGGAAGTGCTGGCGGCAGCACAGCTGTTGCGCCACCACCTGCCCCAACTCGGCGTCCGCGTCGTCAACATCGTCGACCTCGCCCGCCTCATGCCGCACGGGGCGCACCCGCACGGCATGACGGACGCGGAATACGACGCCCTGTTCACCCCCGACAAGCCGGTCATCCTCGCCTACCACGGCTACCCCTGGCTCATCCACCGCCTGGCCTACCGCCGTACCGGCCACGCCAACCTCCATGTGCGCGGCTACAAGGAGATCGGCACCACGACCACGCCCTTCGACATGGTCCTGCGCAACGACCTCGACCGCTACCGCCTGGTCATGGACGTCATCGACCGCGTTCCCGGCCTGCCCGTCACCGCGGCCGCCGTCCGCCAGCGGATGGAGGAGGTACGCCTGCGGCACCACGGCTGGATCCGCGAGCACGGCACCGACCTGCCCGAGGTCGCCGACTGGGCCTGGCAGGACTGACCGCGCCGGGGAAGGGGGCGGTCCGCCGTCGCACCCCCCGTGGTGTGCGGCGGCGGACCGGTCCGGCCGGGCGGCCGGAGGACCGACCGCGGGCCAGCTATCGGTTGTGCCGGGCGAAGGTCGACGCGAACGCGTCGAGCTGGTTGTGCGGCAACTGGTAGGAGGACGCCCCGAGCAGGTAGAAGGACTCGATGCCGGCGCCGATGGCGCCGTCGACGCGCTTGCCCAGCTGGCCGGGGGTGCCGGCCAGCGTCAGGTGGGTCGCGAAGCGCTCGGCGTCGTCGTCGCCGATGTAGCGGTCGGCGATGCTGACGGCGAGGTCCCAGCTCTCGGCGTGGGTGATGTCGGGGTAGACGCCCTCGACCACGTCCGGCACCTCGATGTCGATGCCGACCGCGCGCAGCGCGGCGCCCGCGCCGAGTTGGGCCATGGCCAGGCACAGCGGCTTGACCTGGCGGACCGCGTCGGCCTCGTCCTGGGTGACCAGGGTGTGCGCGGCCAGCACGACGTCGAGGTCGGCCAGGGTGCGGCCGGCGCGCTCGGCCCCGGCGCGGATGAAGCCGGTGCCGCGTTCGACCAGGGGCGGCGCGGTGCCGGCGGCGAGGATCACGCCGTCGGCGACCTCGCCGGCGAGCGCGAGCGCCTTGGGCCCGCTGGCCGCCATGTAGACCGGCACCTCGCGGCTCGCGTGCCGGCGCAGCCGCATCGGCCGCTCGCCGTACGGGCCCGGCCAGCAGGCCTCCTCGCCGCGCAGCAGCCGGCGCAGCAGCGCGATGTTGTCGCGCATCCGGTGCAGCGGGGTGGGCCGCTTGCCGATGGTCTTCACCGAGCTGTCGCCGGTGCCGAAGGCGACCTTGACCCGGCCGCCGGAGATGTCGTCGACGGAGGCGACGGCGTTGGCGGTGACCGCGATGTGGCGGGTCTCGAAGTTGGTGACCGCCACGCCGATGCCGATGTGCTCGGTGCGGTCGGCGACCAGGGCCGCGGTGGTCCACACGTCGTGCCACAGGAACTGCGAGTCGGGGATCCACACCGTGTCGAGGCCTTCCGCCTCGGCCCGCCGGGCGAAGTCGGCGACCTCGCGGGCGGGCGCGCACGGCGGCAGGCGCAGGCCGAACCGGGGGGCGCTCATGCCGCGTCCAGGAAGTCGCGGACCACGTCGGTGAATTCCTCGGGGAGGTGGTCGGGCAGCGGCACCATGCCGCCCTTGATCTCCTCGATACGGATGCCGGGCACCGCGGCGGCCCAGCGGGGCAGGTCGCGGTAGGCGACGTCACCGGGGGCGCCGACCGCCATGACGGGGCAGCGCAAGCGGGGCAGCCGGGTCTCCATCGCGTAGCGCGCGACGGCCGCGTGGCCCTCGTGCCGGCGCGTACCGGCCGTCAACGCGTCCACGATGAAGGCTTCGAGCAGGTCGGGGCGGCCCGGCGGGTAGTACGGCTGGCGGGCGCGCCACAGTTCGAGCAGGTGGTCGCCGTCCTCGTGGACCTCGGCGTGGTCGACCCGGGGGCGCTGGGTGCGGCCCTCGGCGTCGACCAGCGGGGTGCACGACAGCACGATCTTCTCCACCCGGTCCGGGTGGACGGCGGCGACCTCGACCGCGATGACCCCGCCGGTGTGGTGGCCGACCAGGGCGGCCCGTTCGATGCCGAGGGCGTCGAACAGCTGGACGACGCCGTCGGCGTACGCCTCGACGGACTCCCCCGGCGGCCCGCCGGCGGGGGGCAGAGGGGCGGAGGAGGCGCCGTAGCCGAGGGTGTCCATGGCTATCGCGCGGTGGGTGCGCCCGAGTAGCGGCAGCACCTCGCGGAATTCCGTCCAGGAGCGGGGCGACTGGTGCAGCAGCAGCACCGGTTTGCCCTCGCCCTCCTCCACGTAGTGGATCTGGCCCGCCGGAACATCGGCGTACGCGCGGCGCATCTGCGGCCTCCTTGCCAGCGAGCTGCCGGAGCCGTGGCGGCCGCCGGTCTGATCTGTATTCACTACGGAGATCGTAACGTACATCTTCTCGGAAATTGTGTACAGGCTTGCGGGTCAACGACCGGCGCCCGTGCGCCGTTCAGGCCTCCCGCAGCCGGGCGGTGGCCGCCTCGTCCAGCCGGAAGGCCTCGCCGTCTGCGACCACGACCACACCGTAGGAGTCCCTGGCGGCCGCGGGCGAGACGTAGCCGGCCCGCACGTCGGCCAGCACGCGTGCCGCCGGGCGCTCGTACGGATCCCCGTAGCCGCCACCCCCGCCCAGCTCCACCACATGGCAGTCGCCGGCCGACAGCCGGGTGCCGACCTTGCCGTTGCGGAAGTCGACGACTTCGCCGTCGGCCCGCTCCACGGAGATCCGGTTCGCGAGCGCGTCCCGGCCCCCGGCCAGGCCCCAGGGGGCGCAGGAGGTCCGCTCGATCCACGAGTCCAGCCGTGCGGAGGTGTTCATCCGCACCCGGATCCGGGTGCCGAGGCCGCCGCGGTTGCGGCCGGCGCCGCCGGAGTCCTCGCGCAGGGCGTACTCCTCGACGGTCACCATCGGGTATTTGGCCTCGATGACCTCGGCGGGGGCGTTGTGGGTGTCGCCGTCGTTGATGCAGATGGTGGCGCTCTGCCCGTCGGCGCGCGAGGTGGCGCCCCAACCGCCGCCCTGCGGGCCGCCGAAGAACTGGAAGAACTGCCCGGTGCGGTCGTCGACACCGTAGCTGTGCGTCATGCCGAGGTCGGCGTAGTGGCCGGCGATGACTGCGTCGGGCAGCACCTCGGCCAGCGCCCGGAAGACGCAGTCCACCACCGTCATCGGATAGGTCATCCACCAGCGCATCGCGGCCGGCTTGGTGGCGCTGACCACCGTGCCGGGCGGCAGCAGCACCTTCAGCGGGCGCACCGAGCCGGAGTTGATGGGCCGCCGGCCGGGCGAGGTCAGGCAGGTGAAGGCCACCTGGGCGGCCGAACGCCCGGCGGTCGCGCCCGAGTTGAAGTAGCCGGCGACCTGCGGGCTCATCTCGCTCAGGTCGATGGTCATGGTGTCGCCCTCGACCACCACCCGGACCCTGATCGGCACCGGCGTGCCGGTGTGCACCCCGTCGTCGTCCATGAAGGCCTCGGCCCGGTAGTCGCCGTCCGGGATGTCGCGGACGGCCTGCCGCGCCAACTCCTCGCTGTGGTCGAACAGTCCGGTGACCCCCGCCTGCACGGTGCCGGCGCCGTAGCGCTCCAGCAGGGTCCGCATCCGGGTCTCGCCGGTGCGGATGGCCGCGACCTGGGCGCGCAGGTCGCCCATCGCCAGGTCCGGGAAGCGGACGTTGGTGGCGATCAGCCGGGTCAGCTCGTCGTCCTGGACGCCCTCCTTGAACAGCTTCACGATCGGGATCTGCAGTCCCTCGGCGAAGATGTCCGTGGTGGTGCCGCCGAGCAGCCCGCCCACGTCGAGCCAGTGCGCCATCGACGCGGCGAAGGCGACCAGCCGGCCCTCGTGGAAGACGGGCAGGGTGAAGATCATGTGGTTGAGGTGACTGCCCATGATGTAGGCGTCGTTGGTCAGCAGGATGTCGCCGGGCTTGATGCCGCCGGGCCCGTAGAAGGCGATCTTGGCCTTGATCGCGTCGGACAGGCCGCCGACGAACATCGGCAGGCCGAGGCCGACCGAGATGGTGTCGCCGTTCGCGTCGAACAGGCCGACCGTGAAGTCCTGGGCCTCGTAGATGATGAGGTTGTAGGCCGTCCTCATCAGGTTGGTCTTCATCTCGTCGGTGATCGAGACCAGCGAGGCGCGGATGATCTCCGCGGTGATCGGGTCGGGGGCGGCGGCGGGATCCGGGGCTGCGGCGTCCTGCGGGGCGGCGGCCGCGGGCACGGTGGTGTCGTCCATGGCGGTGCTCACTGTCCGATCGTCAGGAGGAGGTTGCCGAACGCGTCGACCTCGAGGGTGTCGCCGGGCCGCAGCAGCGTCGTGGCGGTGGGCTCCTCCACGACGGCGGGGCCGGCGATCCTGTTGCCCGCGAGCAGCGCCTCGCGGGCGTAGACCGCGGAGGGGACGGGCCCCTGCGCGGGGGTGAAGACGATGTCGCGGCCGCCGGTCCTGGCGCCGGCCGGCGGCTCCTGCCGCCCGCGGGCGATCTTGGGCAGGTCGGGCTTGCCGAGGGTGCCGACCGCCGAGACCCGCAGGCTGACGATCTGCGCGCGCTCCTCGGGCGCGCTGTGGCCGTAGCGCTGCCCGTGGGTGACGTCGAAGGCCCGCTTGAGCGCGGCGGCGCCCGGCTCGCCGGGCACCTGGACGGTCACGGTGTGCTCCTGGCCGACGTAGCGCATGTCGGCGGCGCGCTGGAATTCCAGGCCCTCGAAGCGGACCGCGCCGTCCCGCAGCGCCTGCGCGCACTCGCGCTCCAGCTCCTGGAAGGACGCTTCGAGCGAGTCGGCGGTGTCGGCGTCGATGTGCTCCTCGGTGCCCAGGGTGCGCACCCCGGTCTGCACGATGTCCCTGCGGACGTCGGCCATCAGCATGCCGAGCGCGGCGAAGACGGCGGGGAAGGGCGGCACGACGACCTTGCGTATCGCCAGCTCGCGGGCCACCAGCGAGATGTGCAGCGGCCCGTTGCCGCCGTAGGCGAACAGCGCGAAGTCCCGTGGGTCCAGGCCTCTTTCCGTGGTGACCGCGCGCACCGAGTTGGCCATGGCGGCGGCGCCGATCGCGATCACGCCGGCCGCGGTGGCGGTGGGGCCCAGCGACAGCTCGGCCGCGAGGGCGCCGACCGCCCGGTGGGCGGCGTCGCCGTCGAGTCGCAGGCCGCCGGCCAGCCGGCCGCCCGCCGGCAGATGGCCGAGGACGACCGCCGCGTCGGTGATGGTGGCCTGGGTGCCGCCGCGGCCGTAGCTCGCCGGGCCCGGGTCGGCACCCGCGCTGCGCGGGCCGACGTGGATGCCGCGGGCCTCGTCCAGCCAGGCGATGCTGCCGCCACCGGTACCGACCTCGACGATGTCCAGGCACGGGATGCGGATCGGCAGTCCGGTGCGGTAGCCGCCGAGGAAGTAGTCGCTGGCGAGCGGGAAGGTCAGGTCGCGGATGACGGCGGTCTTGGCGGTGGTGCCGCCCATGTCGAAGGCGATGGCCTCCCGGTAGCCGAGCGCCTCGCACAGCGCGATGGTGCCCACCACCCCGCCGGCCGGTCCCGACTCCAGCATCTGGACGCAACTCGACGAGGCGGTGGCCACGTCGCACACCCCGCCGTTGGACTGCATGACCGCCAGCGGCGCCGCGGAACCGCCCTCGGTGAGGCGCTGGTCGAGCCGCCGCAGGTAGTCGCTGACCAGCGGCCCGACGAAGGCGTTCGCCGCGGCCGTCGAGGTCCGCTCGAACTCCCGGTATTCCCGGCTGATCTCGTGCGACAGGCAGACGTAGGCGCCGGGCAGCTCCTCGCGCAGGATCTCGCCCATCGCGATCTCGTGCGCGGGGTTGCGGTAGGCGTGCAGGAAGGTCACCGCGACCGCCTCGACGCCCTGGGCGGCCAGCCGGCGGGCGACCTTCCTGGCCTGGTCCTCGTCCAGCGGGGTGCTCACCCGGCCGTCGGCGCCGAGCCGTTCCGCCACCTCGTGGATCAACTCGCGGGGTACCAGCGGCTCGTGCCGGGTGAAGGCGAGGTTGAACGCGTCCGGCCGGTTGATCCGGCCGATCTCGTAGACGTCCCGGAAGCCGGCCGTGGTCACCAGGGCGGTGCGGGCGCCCTTGCGCTCGATGAGCGAGTTGACCACGACGGTGCTGCCGTGGATGACGAACGCCAGCTCGTCCAGCGCCGTCCCGGCCGCGGCCAGCCCGTCGAAGACGCCCTGGATCATGTCCTGCGGCGTGCTGAGCGACTTGCCCAGCAGCAGCTGACCGGTGAGGTCGTCGTACGTGACGACGTCGGTGAAGGTGCCTCCGATGTCGACGGCTGCACGCAGTGCCATGGTGTCTCGCTCCTCGTCGGTACGGGGTGGTACGCGGTGGTGCGGCGGGAGTGCGCGGCCTACTGGCAGCGGTGGGCGGCCAGGAGGCCCCGCAGGATCTCCTCCCATGCCTGCCGGGCCCGCCGGTACGCGTCCGCCGGGTCGTCACCGGCCGGCCCGGCGACCGCGGCGACCACCCGCAGGTCGGTGTCGGCCAGATGCCGGTCGGGCGGCGGCGGGTCCAGTACGGCGACCCGTCCGCCGTCCGCCAGCGCGGCCAGCGCACCGGCGAAGCGGCCGGCGTCGACGCCGGCCGCCCGTACCAGTGCCGCCAGCCGCGTGGCGGGCAGCGCCTGCCGGGGTGCCGCGGCCAGCGCGGCCAGCAGGGCCTCGGTGTCGGTGGTCATCCACGGTTCCCGGACTGCGGGTGGTGCCGCAGCACGACCCGTTCCGCGAGGTCGATGGCCGCGTAGAACAGCACGCCGATGAGGGCGAGCGCGATGACGGAGGCGAACAGCAGCGGCACGTTCTGGTTGCCGCTGGCCGACAGCGTCAGGTAGCCCAGGCCCGACCCGCCGACGATGAACTCGCCGACGACCGCGCCGATCACGGCGAAGGTGACCGCGACCTTCAGGCCGGCGAAGATGCTCGGCAGCGCGGTCGGCAGCCGCACCAGCCAGAACAGCCGCATCCTGGAGCCGCCCATGGAGCGGCCGAGCCGCACCAGGTCGGGATCGATGGACGTCAGGCCCAGCGCGGTGTTGACGATGACCGGGAAGATCGCCACCGACACCGCGATGATGACGTCGGTCTCCAGGCCGAAGCCGAACCACACGATGAACAGCGGCCCGAGCGCGACCTTCGGCACCGCCTGGGTCATCACGATCAGCGGGTACGCGACCCGCTCGACCGTCCTGGAGAAGGCGATCGGGACGGCGATCAGCATGCCGGCGGCCACCGCGACGGCGAAGCCGAGCAGGATCTCCTTGAGCGTGAACCAGCTGTGGTGCAGCAGTGGTTGGTGGTAGGTGTCGAAGGCCTTCGCCACCTGCGTGGGGGTCGGCAGCAGGTAGTCGGGGGTGCCGCCCACCACGATCGCGATCTCCCAGGCGAGCAGCACCAGCAGCACCGCGAAGAGATACCACACCGCGGTCCACCGGCCCACCCGTCCGGCCAGCGCCGCGGCGCCGCGCGCGCCGGGTTCGCCGGCCCTCCGGTCCACGCCGGCCGCCTCCGGCCCGGCCACCCCGAATCTGTGCCGGGTGCGCACCCGCTGCCCGGTCCCCGTCATGATCGAGCCCCTTCCACTGCTACCGCCTGCACTTCGTGGGCCAGCAACTTGCGCAGCCGCGCGGTGTAGGCGGTGAACTGCGGCAGTTCGCGCACCTGCGGGCCGCGCGGAACCGGCAGGTCGATCGCCACGTCCGCGATGACCCGGCCCGGGCGGGCGGACATCACCACCGCGCGGTCGCCCAGGAAGACCGCCTCGTCGATGCCGTGCGTGACGAAGACGACCGTCGCGCCCGAGTGGGCGGTGAGCGCGGCGAGTTCGGTGTTCAGGTTCTCCCGCGTCAGCGCGTCGAGCGCGCCGAACGGCTCGTCGAGGAAGAGCAGCGGCGGTTCGTGCACCAGCGCGCGGCAGATGGCGACCCGCTGGCGCATGCCGCCGGACAGCTCCCGCGGATAGCGCTGCGCCGCGTGCTCCATGCCGACCAGCGCCAGCAGTTCGCGGGCGCGGTCGCGGTAGGGGGCGGTGGCCAGACCGCGCATCCTGAACTGCATGAGGATGTTGTCCTCGCAGGTGTGCCAGTCGAGCAGCAGGTCCCGCTGGAACATCACCCCCGCGTCCACCAGCGGTGCGGTCACCGGCCGGCCGCCGACGGACGCGGTGCCGTCGGTGGCGGTGTCGAGGCCCGCGAGGATCGCCAGCAGGGTGCTCTTGCCGCATCCGCTGGGCCCCAGGATGCTGACGAACTCGCCGGCGCCGATGGTCAGATCGATGCCGTCCAGTGCCCGTACCGCCGCGCCGCGGGCGGAGCGGAAGGTCTTGCCGAGACCTTCCACCCGCAGCGGCAGGCCGGCGGACGTCGTGGGCGGACGCTTAGCGGTGCCGGTCATGATCGCCTCCCCTTCCCGTTCCGCACCGTGGCCCGGTCTCCGGTGCGCAGCTAGCACGTTGCCACACTCAGCGGGTCCTTCCCGGAGAACAGGTCATTCGAATAGAACCGGCTGCCGTTGGTGGCTCCCGGCAGTCCCGCGTAGGTCTTCATCGCGTTGGCGGTGATCACCCAGTCGCGGTTGGCGTTCATGCCGAAGGGCTGGTCGAGCTGTCCCGGCGAGCAGTAGAAGGGCAGCGTCGCCTTCAACGTGCCCATCGCCTGGGCCGGGTTCAGCTCCGGGTGCTTGGCCAGCAGCGCGTCGATCGCGGCCTGCGGGTTCTTGGCGGCGGCCTGGTAGCCGCGCAGCACCGCCCGGACGAAGCCGTGCACCTGGTCGGGGGACGAGCTCAGCAGGTTCTTCTTGACCAGCAGCGCGTAGTCCGGAGGGTTGTAACCGGCCTGGGACTGCGGCAGGAAGGTCGAGGGCCGCTTGGTCAAGGTGGCCGCGAGGAACTGCGTGGTGTAGACGGCGTCGACGCCCTTGGAGCCGGTGTAGGCGGCGCCGAGCGTCGTCGGGTCGGAGACGACCAGGTGCACCGCCGACTTGTCCAGGCCCTCGGCGGCGATCGCGGCGAAGACGTTGGGCTGGGCGGAAGCGGTGACCAGGACCTTCTTGCCGGCCAGCTGCTTGATCGAGGTGATGCCCGAGTCCTTGGGCACGAAGAAGCCGAAGCTGCTCAGGCCCAGCGGGGTGGCGACGCTGGTGATCGGCTGGCCCTGGCCGACGGCCAGCACCAGGTTGACCGCGGCGGCCATGCCGTAGTCCGAACCGCCGCTGTTGACGTCGGTGATGGTCTGCCCCGAGCCCTTGCTGTCCCGGATGGTGACCTTGAGGCCCTCGTCGGCGAAGTAGCCCAGTTTGTCTGCGTAGTAGATCGGTGCGTCACCGCCCGAGGTGACGAACGGGCCGCGGTAGCTGACCGAGGTCAGCTTGCCCCCTTTGCCCGACCCCGAGTCGCTGCCGCAGGCACTGGCACCGACGAGCAGGAGAGTGCCGACCGTCAGTGTTACGGCGCTGCGCAGGGTGCGTCGTGGGATCACGGCGTCCATCCTTCCTCGATTGCTTCAAGCGGTCGCTTCAAGCCGAATGATTCAGGTGATTCAGGTGTTTTGGGATACTTCATGTGCTCAAGTGGCGTGACTGGCAACGCACTTCAAGGCGGGTTGCCCGACGGGCCGTGGATCCCATGGGATAACGGCAGGCCAGTCTTTGTATCCAAGATAATACGATTAGTATACACTCGGAGGGGAAGAGCGTACAGGAGACCGGTGTTTCGCGCATTCTTGGCTCATCAACGGGAGGACGGGACCGATGCGACTGACGACGATCCGATGGGAAGGCGGCACCAGGGCGGGCCGGGTGGACGGGGACGACATCCGGCTGCTTCCGTACGCCGACGTCGGTGCGCTGCTCGCCTCGGGTCCCGACTGGCGGGCCAGCGCGCTGATGCAGTCGGACGGCGGCCGGGTCTCCTGCGCGGACGCCGACTACGCGCCGCTGGTGCCGCATCCGGAGAAGGTCGTCTGCGTCGGCGTCAACTACCGTGACCACGTCGCCGAGGTGGGCCTGGAGCTGCCCGACCACCCCACGCTCTTCGCGAAGTACAGCCGCAGCCTGATCGGCCCGTACGACGACCTGGTCCTGCCGGCCAACTCCGACGCGGTCGACTGGGAGGTCGAACTCGGCGTCGTCATCGGCCAGACGGTCAGGAGCGCCGACGAGGAGCAGGCCTGGCAGTCGGTGGCCGGCTACACCATCGTCAACGACGTCTCGATGCGCGACTGGCAGCTGCGCACCTCGCAGTTCCTGCAGGGGAAGACCTTCGAGGCCTCCACGCCGGTCGGCCCGTTCCTGGTCACCCCCGACGAGGTCGGGCACGCCAAGGCGCTCGCGGTCAGCTGCGCGGTGGACTCCACGGTGATGCAGCAGTCGGACACCAGCCAGCTCATCCACTCGGTCGGCAGCCTCATCTCCTACATCAGCTCCTTCATCACCCTGGTCCCCGGCGACCTGATCGCCACCGGCACCCCGGCCGGCATCGGCGGTGCCCGCCGCCCGCCGCTGTACCTGTCGGCCGGCCAGACCCTGCGCACCGCCATCGCCGGTCTCGGCGAGCAGGCCAACCGCTGCGTGGCGCCGGCCGGCACGCCAGGACCCGTGCACAGCGCGCAGGGCGTCAGGTGACCGGGCAGGACCGGCCGGCGGGCGGTACGCGATGCGCGTGATCGAGTTCTTCGACCGGGGGGTGTCCCTCGACCCCGAGGCCGTCGCCTTCATGCGGCAGGACGGCACCGACGCGATGACCTACGCGCAGACGCGGGAGATCACCCACCGGGTGGCCGCCGCCCTGCACCGCGACCTGGGCGGCGAGGCGGCCCAGGTCGCGGTGCTCAGCCCGAACGACCCACTGGTCATGCCGTGCGTGCTGGGCATCATGCGGGCCGGCTGCCGCTGGGTCGCGCTCAACGCGACCTCCAGCACGGAGGAGTTGGCGGCGATGCTCGCCCTCGTCGGCGCGCGCATGCTGGTCTACGCGCCCCGGTCGGCCGACACCGCCTGGCAGTTGAGCGAGCTCGTACCGCAACTCGACCACCTGGTGGCGCTGCGGCCGACGGCGGGCGGCGAGCTGTGCCTGGAGGACTGGATGGCCCCCGAGGGCACCCGGGTCGAGCTGCCGCCGCTCGAACCCGAGGGTGTGGCCGCCTACTTCGGCACCGGCGGCACCACCGGGCGGCCCAAGGCGGTGGGGCTGCCGCACCGCTCCCTGGAGGCGATGATCCACGCCTTCAACGCGCATCTGCCCGAGCGGCGGCCGGTCAACCTGGTCGCCGCGCCGCTCACCCACGCGGCGGGCGCGGCCGCCTTCCCGGTCCTCAGCCTCGGCGGCACCACGATCGTCCACGACGGCGTCTCCCCCGCGGAGATCCTGCGCTCCATCGAGGAGCACCGGGTCACCCGCCTGCTGCTGCCGCCCACCGCGATCTACGCCCTGCTCGACCACCCGGACGCGGGCAGGCGCGACACCTCCAGCCTGCGCTACTTCCTCTACGGCGCCGCGCCGATGTCGGTGGCCAGGCTGGAGGAGGCGATCAGCGTCTTCGGCCCGGTGATGGCGCAGTTCTACGGCCAGGTGGAGGTGCCGATGATGTGCGCCTTCTTCTCCCCCCAGGAGCACAGCGAGGCGCTGGCCGACCCGGCGCTGCGGCGGCGCCTGGCCAGCTGCGGGCGGCCGTCGCTGGTCGCCAACGTCGCGATCATGGACGACGAGGGGCAGCTGTGCGGCAGCGGTACGCACGGCGAGATCGTGGTGCGCAGCTCGCTGCGGATGACGGGCTACCACGACGACCCGGAGCAGACCGCCGCGGTCCGCCGCCCCGGGGACTGGCACGCCACCGGCGACATCGGCTACGTCGACGAGGACGGTTTCGTCTATCTCGTCGACCGCAAGCGCGACGTCATCATCTCCGGCGGTTTCAACGTCTTCCCCAGCGAGGTCGAGCAGGTGCTCTGGTCGCATCCCGCGGTCGGCGACTGCGCCGTCATCGGGCTGCCCGACGACAAGTGGGGCGAGCGGGTGACCGCGGTGGTGGAGCTGAAGGCCGGCGCGCGGGCCGACGCCGAGGAGGTCGTCGCGCTGTGCCGGGAGCGGCTCGGCAGCGTCAAGGCGCCCAAGCAGGTGATCTTCCGGCAGCTGCCGCGCTCGGAGGCGGGCAAGGTGCTCAAGAAGACGCTGCGCGAGGAGTACTGGGCGGGGCACGACCGCCGTATCTGACCGGGGAAAGAGCGGTGCCGCCGGACCTGAAGGCCAGGCGGCACCCCTTTTCCGTCACCGGGCCGCGGTGTCACCCCCGGCCGGCGGAGCGCCCTGCCTTGGCCATGACCACCGCGGCGGGCAGCGCGAAGGGCGCGTGGCGCTGCGAGGTCATCAGGTGCATCGCGGTGCCCGCCAGGTGGTCGACCATCAGGTCCCTGGCCCGCTCGGCGTCCCGGGCGGCGCACGCGTCGAGGATCGCGCGGTGCTCGGCGACCTTCACGGCGAAGACCTCCGGGTCGAGCAGCCGCAGGAAGGCGCGCTGGTAGCGCTCGGCGTGGTCGAACTGCCGGCTCAACTCGTCGTTGAGCCGGGCCCCCGCGCCGATCCGCAGCCCTGCGTGGAAGCGGCCGTGCGCGTCCGCGTCGGCCCGCGAGGTGGTCAACTCCAGGTCCCGCTCCAGCCGTTCGAAGTCCTCGCCGCGCAGTATCGGCACGGTCAGCCATATGGCCAGGCCCTCGCCGAGTACCCGCATCGAGTAGAGGTCGTCCAGGTCGCTCATGCTCAGGGTGCTGATACGGACCGAGCGGTGCGGCCCGCCGCTGACCACCAGACCCTCGCTGACCAGCTGCCGCAGCGCCTCGCGCAGCGGGGTGCGGGAGACCTTGAGCCGGTCGGCCAGCTCCAACTGGCTGATCTCGGCGCCGGGTTCCAGGTCTCCCATCAGGATCAGGCGGCGCAGCTCGTTGTAGACACTCTGCTCGCCGCCGTCCGACCGGACGGTCGTCTTCGCGGGTCCCGCCACTGACGCCACCGCCTCTCTCTTCGTCATGGGTCGCACTCGCCGTAAACGCCATCGAAACGGACGGTCCGACCTCTGTTATTGTGCACAATTTTCTGTGAATTGGCCACAACGCCCCTCGTCAAGCGTGCTGTGACAGACGTCGACGGCCGCGCGTGGCGTACGGGGTCACCGGTGCGACCGGAACGGCGGGAGACGCCTGCCACCGGGACAGGCGCCGGGAGGCGCGTACGCCGGACCCGCGGGAAAGTGGACCCTCAGCGTGGAAAGGGCACCCCACCCCGGAAGGGCAGGTCACCGGACGTGCCCTGGTCGGTCAGCCGGCTAAGTGGGCGTGCGAGGTGTCGCCGGCGACGTCCGCCAGCCGCGACAGAGCCGCGGCGAGGTCGCCGCCGTCGCCGAGTGCGGCGAGCACCCGGGCGTGGTCCTCGGCCACCCGGTGGGCGGCGCGCTGGTGGAGGATGCGGCCGCGGGCGGCCATGTGAAGCAGCACCCGGCGCCGGTCGCCGGGGTCGGCCCTGCGGTAGACGAGGTTGTCGGCGACCATCCGGTCGACCAGCTTGGTCAGGCTCGGCGCGGGCATCAGCGCGTAGTCGGCGATCTCCGTCATCGGGTGGCCGCCGCCGTCCGCCACCGCGCTCAGCACCCGCCACTGCTCGACCGAGCAGTCCTCGGCCGCGAGCAGCTCCGACAGCCGCGCCACCATGAGGCGTTCTGCGCGGCTCAGGACGAGAGCGAGGTCCCGCCCTGGCTGCCGTGCCGGATCCGATGGCATGTTTGCCGGTGTCCTTTCCCAGGTCTACTGTTCGGCCACATTAGGAGGTCTCTGCGAGGGCGCCGGGACCGGGTCGGCCTTTCTCGTACCCGTACGCCCCTCCGGAGGTGGCCGCATGCTCCCGGAACCGCCGGACGTCCCCTCGCGGCGGCGCGGCGGCAGGCCCGCCGCCGGCACCGACCTGCCGCTCACCGTGGCACTGGTGGTCCCGCTGCACGGACCCGGCGGCATCCTGGGCCCTTCCTGCGAACTGGCCGCGCAGCTGGCCGCGGAGGAGATGAACGCGGCGGGCGGCGTCGCGGGGCGGCCGGTCCGGCTGGTCCCGGTGGACGGTGCGGGGCCGCCGCAAGAGGTGGCCGCGCAGGTCGAGGCACTGGTGCGGTTCGGCGCGGTCGACGCGGTCGTCGGCTGGCACATCTCGGCGGTACGCCGAGCGCTCGCGCCGCGGATCGCGCACCTGGTGCCGTACGTCTACACCGCGCAGTACGAGGGCGGCGAGCGCACTCCGGGGGTCTTTCTCACCGGGGAGACCGACCGGCGCCATCTGCTGCCCGCGATGCGGCTGCTGGCCGAAGTGACCGGCGTGCGGCGCTGGTTCACGGTCGGCAACGACTACGTGTGGCCGCGGGTCACCGCGGCCGCCGCCCGCCGGCACGCGCGGGAGTGCGGCGGGCGCACGGTCGGCGAGGCGCTGCTGCCGCTGGGCAGCGCCGACTTCGGTCCCGTCCTGCGGCGGATCGAGCGCAGCGAGGCCGACGCCGTGCTGATGCTGCTGGTCGGCGCGGACGCGGTGCGCTTCAACCGGGCCTTCGCCGCCCGCGGGCTGCCCGCCCGCTGCCAGCGGCTGAGCACCCACATGGACGAGAACATGCTGCTGGCCAGCGGCGCCGACGGCACCGCGGGACTGTGGGCGGCGGCCGGCTACTTCGAGACGCTGGCCACCGCGGAGAGCCTGGACTTCAACCGGCGCTTCGCCCGCCGCTTCGGCGTGGACGCGCCCGTGGTGGGCAGTCTCGGCGAGTCCTGCTTCGAGGGGCTGCGGCTGCTCGGCGCACTGGCCGAGCGTGCGGGCTCGGCGGACGTGCGCGCGATGCACGCCGTCCGCGACTCGGTCGGCTACGAGGGGCCACGCGGCGCCCTGCGGCTGCGCGGCAACCACCTCGACCAGCGGGTCTACCTGGCCAGGGCGGACACCTTCGACTTCGCCGTCATCGCCCAACTGTGAGCCCACCTCCGGGCATTGACAGTACCTTCCCCAGGAAATACTTTCTAGGGGAAGCATCTGCCGCCGGGCAGCCCAGGACAGCGCCGTCCCGCACCCCGCGCGCCCCGGCCGCCCGCCGACCGCGGTTCCGGATTCGCCGCGGAATTCCGCCGGCCGGACACCAGGAGCGGACCACCGCCTTATCCCGGCCGATCACTCCCTTTCATCTACGCGCGTCGCCCAATTCCCGGCGACGCGTCACGTATTTAAAGACCCCGACATCACCGAGAAACAAACCGGCGGGACTCTTCCAACGCCGCCCGGGATGTATCCCAGGCGGTGGATCGCACACCGCGGACGGAAAAGGGAGTTCTCGTGACGGACACGGTCGACACACCGGCGCCTCCCGGCGGCGCCACCGGTACGACGACCCGCCGCTACAACGGCTGGACGAAGAACACCACGCTGGAGGACTACTCGCTGCGCTACGCGCCCAAGTCCTTCCGCCGCTGGACCCCCTACGTGGTGGCCACCACCGCGCTCGGCGGCATCGCCTATCTCGCCGACTTCGCGATCGGCGGCTCCATCGCGATCTCCCACGGATTCAGCAGCGCGCTGATCGCGATCCTGGCCGCCGCGGTCACCATCTTCCTCACCGGAATTCCGATCTCGTATTACTCGGCGAAATACTCCATCGACATGGACCTGTTGACCAGGGGCGCCGGATTCGGTTATCTCGGCTCCACTCTCACGTCCATCATCTACGCGAGCTTCACCTTCATCTTCTTCGCCCTCGAAGGCTCGATCATGGCCCAGGCGCTCGACCTCGGGCTGCACATCCCGCTCGCGGTGGGCTATCTGATCTGCGCGCTGATCATCCTGCCGCTGGTCTTCTACGGGATGACCGCGCTGTCGACCATGCAGGTGTGGACGCAGCCGGTGTGGCTGGTGCTGATGGTGGCGCCCTTCGTGTCGATCGCGATCCAGGACCCGCACGCCTTCTCGCGGTTCACGCACTTCGCGGGCAACTCGCCCACGGGTTCCTCGGTCAGCCTGATCGGGGTGGGCGCGGGCGCCGGTGTGGCGCTGTCACTTATCGCGCAGATCGGCGAGCAGGTCGACTACCTGCGCTTCATGCCGGACAAGACCCCGGCCAACGCCCGCCGCTGGTGGACCGCGGTGCTCGCGGCCGGCCCCGGCTGGGTGGTGCTGGGCGCGGCCAAGCAGATCGGCGGCGCCTTCCTGGCCTTCTACATCGCCGGCCACATCGGCCTGGCCAAGGCCAACGAGCCGATCCAGCAGTACGTCTCCGGTATCCACACCTTCGCGGCGCCGGTGGCGCTGGGCCTGGCGACCTTCTTCGTGATCCTCTCGCAGATCAAGATCAACACGACGAACGCCTACTCGGGGTCGCTGTCCTGGTCGAACTTCTTCTCCCGGCTGACCCACCGCCACCCCGGCCGGGTCGTCTACATCTTCCTCAACGTCGGCATCGCCTTGGCCCTGATGGAGGGCGGCGTCTTCGGCTTCCTCAACACGGTGCTGGGCTTCTACTCCAACGTGGCCATCGCCTGGATCGGCGCGGTCGTCGCCGACCTGGTGATCAACAAGCCGCTCAAACTCAGCCCGTCCTTCATCGAGTTCAAGCGAGCGCACCTGTACAACTTCAACCCGGTGGGCTTCGGCTCGATGCTGGTGGCGTCCGCGGTGTCCATCGCCGCCTACTTCCACGCCTTCGGCGCGTACGGCAAGGCCTTCTCGCCCTTCATCGCACTGGTCGTGGCGATGGTGCTCTCCCCCGTGCTCGCGGTGGCCACCAAGGGCCGCTACTACATCGCGCGGACCGACGACCTGGCGGAGCCGCTGTTCGCCGAGGACGGCCTGCTGTCGGCGGCGACCATGACCTGCACGGTCTGCGCCGAGGACTTCGAGCGCCCCGACATCGCCGGCTGCCCCTTCCACAGCGGTGCGATCTGCTCGCTGTGCTGCAGCCTGGAGAAGGACTGCCACGACGCCTGCAAGCCCGCCGCACGCGGGGCCGGCGGCCCGGTCGACCTCGGGATGCCGACGACCGCCGCCGGGTGACACCGCGCGACAGGGGGACGAGGTGCCGGTTCGCGGGCTTCCCGCGGACCGGCACTTTGCTGCGTCCCGGGTCTTTACGCCGTCGCCTTGGATGGTCTAGAACGACAGTCATCCGATGTTACGTGAGCCCGGCGTCCTGTTTCCGCACGCCGTACTGGAGCCATGCACGGGAGCAGGCGCATTCATCGGACTACTACGTCAACGCCGTTGACTGAAGCCGTACCGCCCTGGAGGGCATCGTGCAGAACTTCCCCCGCCGTCGCCGGCGGGTCGCGTACAGACGGGTCGTCGCGCTGTGCTCGGCGGCGCTCACCGCGCTCGCGGGCGCCGCCGTGGCCGACGCGGGGACCGCGACGGCCGCCGCGGGGCCGACCACCGCCTGGCAGCACGGAGACTTCACACTCGACCCGACCGGTGTCGTCAGCCGCTCCGACCTCGTGCTCGGTTCACCGAACTCCGACCCCGTCGCCTCGATGCCGCTGGGCAACGGATCGCTGGGGGTGGCCGCCTGGGCCGCGGGCGGCTTCACCGCCCAGCTCAACCGCTCCGACACCATGCCGGACCGCAAGTCGCCGGGGCAGCTCACCATCCCCGGCCTGACCGCCCTCTCGCACGCCGCCGACTTCCACGGACAGCTCGACCTCACCGACGGGGTGCTGCGCGAGTCCGGCGGCGGCATGTCGATGAAGGCCTGGGTCGCCGCCGGCAAGGACGAGCTGATCGTCGACGTCTCCGGCGCCGACCCGAGCGTGCCGCAGACCGCCACCCTCAACCTGTGGTCGCCCCGCAGGCCCACCGCCGCCGTGTCCGGCACCGTCGGCACCCTCGCCGAAACCTGGGCCGACGGCGCCCCGCCGATCGGGACCGGGGCGACGTTCGGCTCGCTCGCCGCCATCACCGCCGGCGGCCGCCAGGTGACCACCACCGTCGCCGGCCCCACCCAGATCAAGGTCAGCCTCACCCCGCACGCCGACGGCACCTTCCGGGTCGTCGTCGCCTCCCCCGGCTGGACCGGCGGCGACGCCGCCAGGACCGCCGCCGAGGTGATCGGCCGCGACGCCACCGCCGCCGAACGCGGCCTGCTGCAGGGGCAGGACCGCCGGTGGGGCGACTTCTGGGCGAACTCGGGCCTGATCTCGATGAGTTCGGCCGACGGCAGCGCCGACTACATCGAGAACCTGCGCACGCTCTACCTCTACGAGGAGGCGGCGTCGATGAAGGAGGGCATCCACCCGGGCAGCCAGGCGGGCGAGGCCGACATGTTCGCCTGGAACAAGGACGCCCAGACGTGGACACCGTCGGCGTACTGGCTGTGGAATCTGCGCACCCAGATCGCCGCCAACATGAGCAGCGGCAACTACCGGCTCAACACCCCGATCTTCGACATGTACGCCGACGACCTGCCCGCCATCGAGGCCTGGACGAAGCAGCAGATGGGCGGCCGCCCCGGGTCCTGCGTGCCGGAGACCATGCGCTTCAACGGCAACGGCATCTCCCCCGGCGCCGGCGAGAACGGCTCGTGCAGCGAGCCCGGCAGCCCCAACTGGAACGCCCTGGACATCTCCTCGGGACCGGAGATCGCCCTCTACATGTGGGAGCAGTACGAGGCCACCGGCGACAAGGCCGCGCTGAAGCGGTACTGGCCGTTCATCAAGTCGGTCACCCAATTCCAGCTCGCCTACCAGACCCCCGGCGCCGACGGGCTGCTGCACGCGAACGCCAACGCCCACGAGACCCAGTGGGCCGTGCAGGACCCGACCACCGACATCGCGCTCGACCAGGCGGTCTTCCCGCTGATCGGCCGGATCGCGACCCTGCTCGGCACCGACCACGGCGCCGACAAGGTGCTGGTCGCCCGGGTCGCCACCGCCCAGCGGCAGATCCCGCCCTACCCGCGCACCGACCAGGCCACCCGCAGCCGGCTGCTCAACCCCGGTTACACCGCCGCCGAGACGGCGGCGGCGGACGCGACCGGCACCGACATGCTGGCGATCTCCTACGAGCCGGCCGCCCAGCGCAGGAACGGCGAGAACATCGAGCTGGAACCGCTGTGGCCCTGGAACACCGTCAGTGACCAGGACCCCAACCTCTTCTCGCTGGAGCAGCGCAGCTACGCCCATCGCCCCAACAAGGGCGGCAACGACTGGTCGATGGACGCCATCGACGCGGCCCGGCTGCAGGATCCCGCCGAGGTGCGCAGCAACCTGGTCGCGCTGACCGAGGGACACCAGGTCTACCCCAACGGCTTCGCCGACCTCGGCAACTCCGTCGGCTACCAGCCGTACATCGAGCAGGAGTCGGGCGTCGCGACCGCGGTCGGCGAGGCGCTCGCGCAGGACTACGACGGCATCCTCCGCTTCGCACCGGCCTGGCCCGCCGAGTGGGACGGCGCGGGCACCGTCTTCATCAAGGGCAGGAGCAAGGCCGACGTGCAGGTGCAGGGCGGCAGGCTGGTCACCGCCGCGATCGAGGCGGGCACCTCCGGCACCCAGCGGGTCGAGAACCCGTGGCCCGGGCAGCCCACCGAAGTCGTCGACGGCGAGAACGGCCATGTCGTCCTCAAGGCGTCCACCGCCGCCCTGCTGAACGTGCCCGTGAAGTCCGGCAGGACGTACCTGGTCCAGCAGGCCGCCGCCCCCACCACCGCCCTGCCGTTCGCGCCGGTCACCGGCAGCGCACCGGCCACGGCCAGGCACCTGGGCGGCGTGCAGCTCGGCCTCGACGCGGGCACCCGGTCCGGCAGCTCCACCGTCGGCACCGTACTCGGCGCCACCGACCGGGCCTACGGCCTCACCCGGATCGAGGACCCCGGCTCCCCCACCACCGCCGCCGACGTGGCCGGGCTCTCGGCCCGTACCGCCACCGGCGACCTGTCCTTCGACGTCGGCGACGACACGGCCGCGACCGGCTCCTACGACGCCAGGGTCACCGTGTCGTACTACGACTCGGGCACCGGCTCGCTGTCCCTGCAGTACGACGCCGGGCCCAAGGACCGCTACCGCGAGGCCGGCACCATCGCGCTGACCGGCACCGGCACCTGGAAGACCGCCGACATCACCCTGTCCGGCGGCTACTTCGGCGGCCTGCAGAAGGACGGCGCCGACCTGCGCCTGCACTCTTCGGCGGGCCCGGTCACCGTGCACAGCGTCGGCATGACGGTCACCGGCGCCTGGGTGCCCGACCGGCACGCCTTCCCGCCGGCCCCGGTGATCACCACCCCGCGCGCCGGCGCCACCGTCAAGCTCGCCTCCGCGGTGTCCGGTACGGCGATCCCCGACGGCACGGTGACCGTGCGGGAGGCGTCCGGGGTGCTGTGCACCGCCACCGCGGACGACAGCGGCGTGTGGAGCTGCGCCCCCGGCGGCGGCCTCACCCCGGGGCGGCAGACCGCCACCGCGACGGCCACCGACCCGACCGGCCTGGTCGGCGAGGCGTCGGCCGGGGTCGCCTTCGACGCCTCCGACCTGCCGCCGGGCACCGCCGTGGTCGGCGCGGTCGTCGGCACCGACAACCACGCCTACGGCATGAGCCAGGACGAGCGGCCCTCCGGCGGCTTCGACGGCCCGACGACGGCCGCGGTGGTCGGCGGCCTGTCGGCGCGTACCAGCACACAGGGCAACATCTACTTCGACGTCGACGACTCGGTCGCCCACGCCGGCTACTACTCGGCGACCTTCACCGTCTCCTACTACGACCAGGGCACCGGCTCGTTCTCTGTGCAGTACGACAACGGCAGCTCCGACCCCTACAAGTCGACCGCCGGGATCCCGCTGACCGGCAGCAACACCTGGAAGACCGCGACGGTGACCGCCACCGACGCGTACTTCGGCGGGCAGCAGCACTCGGCGGCCGACTTCCGGCTGCGCAACGGCGGCGGCCAGGTGACGGTGCACAGCGTCGCGGTGAAGGTCAGCGGTGACGGCGTTCCCGACGTCGCCGACTTCGCACCGCCGGTGGCGATCGCCTCGCCCGCGGCGGGCGAGACCGTCGGCGCCGCGCCCGTCGTGGCGGGCTCCGCGGAGCCCGGCGCGACAGTGACGGTGACGTCCGACGACGCGCCGCTGTGCACGGCCGCGGTCTCCGACAGCGGCAGTTGGACCTGCACGGGCGCCGGCGGCCTCGCCGCCGGGCCGCACACCTTCCGGGCCACCGCCGAGGACCCGACCGGCACCCCGGCGCGAGCCGCCGCCGTGGCGGTGACCACGGCGTAGCGGTGAGCACCGAAGAAAGGGGGAGCGGTCCGGCCGGACGGCCGGGCCGCTCCCCCGCGTCGTCCCCGGCGGCTTACGCGAAGCCGGCGACGCCGCGCGGGGTGTAGTGCTCTTCGAGCCGCTTGCACTCGTCGTCGTCCAGCCGCAGGTCGACCGCGGCGATCGCGTCGTCCAGGTGCTGCGGTCTGGTCGCGCCGACGATCGGCGCGGTCACCGTGGGCTGCCGCAGCAGCCAGGCCAGCGCGACCTGCGCGCGGGTGACACCGCGCTCGTCCGCGACGGCCGCCACCGCGTCCACGATGTGCCGGTCGGTCTCCTGGTAGAGGGTCTTGCCGAACTCGTCGGTCTCGCTGCGCGCACTGGTGGTGTCCCAGGCCCGGGTCAGCCGGCCCCTGGCCAGCGGGCTCCACGGGATGACGCCGACGCCCTGGTCCGCGCACAGCGGCAGCATCTCCCGCTCCTCCTCGCGGTAGAGCAGGTTGTAGTGGTTCTGCATGCTGACGAAACGGGTCCAGCCGTTCCGCTCGGCCACGTACTGCGCCTTGGAGAACTGCCAGGCGTACATCGAACTCGCCCCGATGTAGCGGGCCTTGCCGGCCTTCACCACGTCGTGCAGGGCCTCCATCGTCTCCTCGACGGGAGTCGTGGAGTCCCAGCGGTGGATCTGGTAGAGGTCGACGTAGTCGGTGCCGAGCCGGCGCAGGCTGTGGTCGATCTCGGTCATGATCGCCTTGCGGGACAGCCCGCCGCCGTTGGGTCCCGACCGCATCCGGCCGTGCACCTTGGTGGCCAGCACGATCTCGTCACGGCGGGCGGAGTCGGCCAGGGCCCGGCCGACGATCTCCTCGCTGGTGCCGTCGGAGTAGACGTTCGCGGTGTCGAAGAAGTTGATCCCGCCCTCGACGGCCTGCCGCACGAACGGCCGGCTCGCCTCCTCGTCCAGCGTCCAGCTGTGGTTGCCGCGGTCGGCGACGCCGTAGCTCATACAGCCCAGGCAGATGCGGGAGACGTCGAGACCGGTCGTGCCCAGTTTCAGGTAGTCCATGGTCCACCAGCCTACGTCCGCGCCCCGGCGCCCCCGGCCGGGTCGAGGCCCCGCACCGGTCCCTCGCCCTCGGGGGCCAGGCACCAGTCGAGTACGCCGGGCCAAGGGCCGTACCCCGAGGCGACGGTGAGATGTCCGCCGCCGGTGACGACGTCGGCGGGCAGGCCCAGCGGCACGGCGAACTCGGCGAGCGCGCCTTCCGGGCAGCACGGGTCGTCGTCACCGCAGACGACGCGCGTACGCCCGGCGGCGCCGGCCACCTGCCCGGCGGTCAGGGGCGGCGGCGCGAAGGCCGCGACCTGCGGGTACTGCCGCAGGAAGCCCGCAGAGGGCGGAGCGACCAGCAGCGCCCGCGCGACCGGCACCGCCACCTCCCCGCGGGCGACGGCGTGCAGCCACAGCGCGCAGGCCAGGCTGTGGCACACGACGGTGACCTGCCGCCCTGCCGGCTCGGCGAGCAGCGTACGCAACTCCCCCAGCCACTCGGCGAGTCCGGGGTCGTCGGGGTCAGGCAGCTGCGGGTAGGCCACCTCGTGGCCCAGGCCGGTCAGCCGCCCGGCCAGCCAGTGCTGCCAGTGGCCGGCGGGCCGGTGGTTCTCCCAGCCGTGCAGGATCACGAAGCGGTGGCCGCTGGGGACGTCGGTCATGGTCACTCACCATCTCGCCGTTTCGAGGGAGGGGCTTCGCGGTGCCCCCGCCGCCGAGGCCGACGTCCTTGTCCCCGCCTCCGCGTACGGCACGCAGACTAGCCGACGACCGTGACCGCGATCAGCCCGCGATCAGCCCGCCAGGGCGGCGCGGGCCGCCGCGACCGCCTGGTCCGCGTAGCCGCCGCCGAAGAGCACGGTGTGCACCAGCAGCGGGAAGAGCTGGTGCAGCGGGACGCGGGCGGCGAAGCCGTCGGCCGGCGGCGCCGCCTCGCGGTAGGCGCCGAAGACCCGGTCCCACTGCGGGCAGCCGAAGAGCCGGAGCATGGCCAGGTCGGTCTCCCGGTGCCCGCCGTGCGCGGCCGGGTCGATCACCCGCACGCGCCCGTCGGCGCCCCACAGCACATTGCCGCTCCACAGGTCCCCGTGCAGCCGGGCCGGCGGCTCCGCGGGGCCCGCCAGCTCCGGGAGCCGGTCGCAGACCTCCGCCACGACCGCGGCCCCGGCGCTCGCCATGGCGCCGGCGTCCACGGCCTGCCGCAGATACGGCAGCACGCGGTGCTCGGCATACCAGTGCGGCCAGTCCGCGCCGGGCGTGTTGCGCATCGGCGCCGCCCCGATCCAGGCGTCCGCCGGGCCGCCGGGCGGCGCGGCGCCGAAGGCGGGTGCGCCCGCGGCGTGCAGCCCGGCGAGGTCCCGGCCGAAACGGGCCGCCGCCTGCGGGTCGGGCCGGCCGGTCGCGACCCGGTCGGTCACCAGCCACCGGTCGTCGTCGCCGTGGACCGCGGGCACCGGGACCGTGCCGGCGTCGGCCAGCCAGCGCAGGCCGGCCGCCTCGGCCCGTACCGCGCCGGGCCCGTCCGCGCGCTTGACCATCACCACCGCGCCGCCGTCCAGGACGACTTCGCTGAGCGTGCCGGACAGCCGGCGCTCCCCCGTCACCCGGCGCCCCGTCAGCCGGGCCGCCGCGGCGGCGGGCCCCTCGGCGGCTGGCCCCTCGGTGCTCATGCGTCGAGGTGCTCGCGCACCCATTCCAGCAGCCCCGGCATCGCGGCCACGACCATGTCCAGCACCTCTTCGAAGCCCTCGGGGCCGCCGTAGTACGGGTCGGGCACGTCGGGGTCGCCGGTCGCGTCCGGGTCGAAGGAGCGCAGCAGCCTGACGCGTGACGGGTCGTCCACCACCCGGCGCAGCGCCGTCTCGTGGCCCCGGTCCATCGCGACCAGCAGGTCGGCGTCCAGGTGCCCGGGGCCGAGCTGGGCCGCGACGTGGTCCACCGGGAAGCCGTGCGCGGCCAGCACGAGGGCGGCCCGCGAGTCGACGGCGTCACCGGCGTGCCAGCCGCCGAGCCCGGCACTGCTGACCCGCACCCGGTCGTCGAGGCCCGCCCCGCGCAACCGCTCGGCGAGGACGAGCGCGGCGGACGGCGACCGGCAGATGTTGCCCGTACAGACGAAGCAGATGTGCACGGCAGCAGAATATGGCCGCGCGCCGCGCCCTCGCGGTCCCGTACGGTGTGGCGCGGGGTCCGCCTCCCGGTCCCCGGCGGCAGGAGGCACGGATGGAATACGCGGCGCTGGGGTCCTCGGAGCTGACGGTCTCGCGGATCTGCCTGGGCATGATGAGCTTCGGCGACACGCCGGCGCGCGAGTGGCAGCTCAGGGAGGACGCCGCCGAGCCGATCGTGCGGCGGGCCGTCGACGCCGGGATCACCTTCTTCGACACCGCCGACAGCTATGCGGGCGGCACCGGCGAGGAGATCACCGGCCGGCTGCTGTCCCGGCTCTTCGCCCGCCGCGAGGACTACGTCCTGGCCACCAAGGTCTACTTCCCCACCGGTCCGGGCCCCGAGGACCGCGGCCTGTCCCGCCGGCACATCATGGCGGCGATCGACGCCTCCCTGACCCGGCTCGGCACCGACTACGTGGACCTTTACCAGATCCACCGCTACGACCTCGACGTCCCGGTCGAGGAGACGATGGCCGCGCTGGACGACGTCGTCGGCTCCGGCAAGGCACGTTATATCGGGGCGAGTTCGATGTACGCCTGGCAGTTCGCGAAGGCGCAGTACGCCGCCCGGGCGGCGGGCGGCCCCGGCTTCGTCTCGATGCAGAGCCACTACAACCTCGTCTACCGCGAGGAGGAGCGCGAGATGCTGCCGCTGTGCGCGGACCAGGGCGTCGGCGTCATCCCCTACAGCCCCCTCGCCCGCGGCCTCCTCGCCGGCAACCGCACCCGCACCGGCGCCCGCCGAACCCTCCGCGCGGCCTCCGACCCGCTGGCCGACACCCGCTTCGACGCCCACGCCGAGACCGACTTCGACGTCGTGGACGCCCTCACGGAGGTCGCCGCCGCCCACAGCGTCCCCCCGGCCCGCATCGCCCTCGCCTGGCTCCTCGCCCAGCCAACCGTGACGGCCCCGATCATCGGCGCGACCAAACCCCACCACGTGGACGACGCGGTGGCCTCCGTCTCCCTCCGCCTTCCCTCCGAGCACACCACCCGGCTGACAGCCCCGTACCGCCCGCACCCGGTGATCGGCCACACCTGAGGGCCGCTGCGCGCTCGCTCACGGGGGTACGCCGCCCGCCCGCGCGGCAGTGCGGGTGGCGGGACGGGAATGGTTTGGCGGACCGTGCGGTTGGGGTGAGGCGTGAGCGAGATTCTGCACTACACAGCCTTTTCCGCCGACCCCGCGGGCGGCAACCCCGCCGGTGTCGTCCTGGACGCGTCCGGCTTCGACGAGGCGCGGATGCTGGCCGTCGCGGCCGAGCTGGGCTACAGCGAGTCGGCCTTCCTGACCGAGCGGACCGGGGAAGGTGCGTACACGATCCGCTACTTCAGCCCGAAGGCCGAGGTGTCCTTCTGCGGGCACGCCACCGTCGCCACCGCGGTCGCGCTGGCCGAGCGGGACGGCCCGGGCGAGCTGGAGTTCGCCACCGCCGCGGGGACCGTGCCGGTCAGCGTGGCCAGGGAGGGCGGCGAGCTGCGCGCGACGCTGACGAGCGTCGAACCGTACGTCGAGGCCGCCGACCCGGCGGACGTCGCGGAGGCGCTGGCCGCGCTCGGCTGGGCCGCCGCCGACCTGGACCCGGCGCTGCCGCCCAGGATCGCCTTCGCGGGCGCCCGCCACCTGGTGCTCGCCGCCGCGACCCGCGCCCGGCTGGCCGACCTCGACTACGACTTCGCGCGGCTCGGAGCGCTGATGCACCGGCTCGACCTGACGACCGTCCAGCTGGTGTGGCGCGAGGCGGACCGCACCTTCCACGTCCGCGACCCGTTCCCGGTCGGCGGCGTCGTCGAGGACCCGGCGACCGGCGCGGCCGCGGCGGCCTTCGGCGCGTACGCGCGGGACCTCGCGCTGGTCCCGGCGGACGCCGTGCTGACCCTGTACCAGGGCGCCGACATGGGCCGTCCCGGCACCCTTACGGTCGAACTGCGCGCGGGGGACGCCCGGGTCCGGGTGAGCGGTACGGGCACCAGGATCGTCTGAGGCCCGCGGCGGACGCCCGCCGGCCGCCTCACCGTGCCCGCGACACCCGCAGCTGTGTGAGGTACCGCTTGGTGACGCGTCCGCCGTAGCCCCCGTCGATCAGCCCCGCGATACAGGCGAGCAGCCCCTCGCGCGCCGCGGACGGCAGGGCTCGGTGGCCGGAGTATGTGCGCAGGACCTCCAGGTACTGCTCCGTGGTGTACGTCAGGTCCCATTCGTGGTTCCGGACGGCGAGCGGGCCGAAGCGGCCGCTGCGGGCGATCTCGGCCGCGTGGGCCGAGGTGTCGATGTCCGCGGCGGCGGGCAGCCGTATGCCCGGCCTGGTGGCCGGGTCGAAGCGTTCGTAGCAGGCCTGGGCCTCGGCGAAGAAGTCCCGGGTGCCGCCTGCCACGTGCAGGGTGGCGACGACGGCGAGCGCGCCGCCGGGGCGCAGCGCGTCGGCGGACTTGGTGGTGCGGACCGCCGGGTCGATCCAGTGGAAGGCCGTCGCCGAGACGACCGCGTCGAACGGCTCGGCCGGGAGCGGCCAGGTCTCGAAGTCCGCGGTCACGACCTCGACCGCGTCGAAGGCGGCCAGCTGCCGCCGGGCGACGGCGGCCATGCCCGCGCCCAGCTCGACGGCGGTGATCCGGCAGCCGCGTTCGGCGAGCGGCACGGTGGCCTTGCCGGTGCCGGCGCCGACTTCCAGGACCCGGCATCCCGGCCCGGTGCCGGCCAGTTCGGCGAGGTCGTCGAAAAGTCCCGGCGGGTAGCCGGGCCTGGCCCGGTCGTAGAGTTCCGCGTCCTCGTCGAAGACCCGGCTGAGCCGGGCCCGGTGGGCCTCGTCGGGCGTGTCGTCGCGCATTCGGCCCATGCTAGGCCGAGCCGCCGGTCGCGGCCCGTCCCGCTTCGGGGCCGGCCATGCGGTCAGCCCGTACCGAAGGTCACCCGGTAGTAGCAGGCGCCCTTGCAGGCCATGGTGGCCCCGTCGTCGAAGGCGTACGAGTAGGCGTAGGGCTCGGCCTTCTTGAAGACCTGGGTGTAGTCGACCGGCCACTTCGCCGGGAGGCAGTTCTCGCGTCCGGACCAGGCGCCGCGGCAGCAGTAGGTGTCACCCCCGAAGGCCGCGCAGGGCGGCTTGCAGCCGATGACCTGGCCGCCGGCGGCGGTGGCCCGCATGGCGGCGGGGCAGGCGACCGGGTGGGTGCAGGCGCCGCGGTAGCAGCCGGTGGGGGTGAGCGGGTCGGTGCTGGCGGTGTGGGAGATGTTGATGTACATCGGCAGGTTGGACCCGTCGACCATGCTCACGTCGTAGAAGTCCATGCCGTCGAAGGCGTCGAAGGTGAATTCGCCGAGTGTGGTGGGGGTGACGGGGCCGCCGCAGGTGGTGGTGCAGTCGCCGGTCAGGCAGTGGCCCGAGGCGTCGCCGGTGCAGCCGGTGCGGCCCCATATCCGGCCGCCCCAGGAGGTGCCGACCAGCAGCGAGGTGCTGGCGCCCGGGGCCAGCCGGCGGCCCTTGGGGTACGCGGCAGTGCCGGTGGCCACGGCCCAGACCGTCTGCGAAGTGTGGTTGACGATGACGATGCTGCGCTGCCCGCCGGGCGCGGACTGCTTCCGCGGCGGCGCCGCGGTCTTCTGCGGCGCCGCCTGCTCGGCAGGGGTGGCCCGGCGGCCGGGCGTCGGCGGCCGCGCGGCCGCCGACGCGGCCGTGGCCGTGGCCGAGGACACGGCCGGGGCCGGTGCGGTGGCGGGAGCAGCCGGCGTACTGCTCGCGGCCGGCCGGGCGGCGGCCGGGCCGCCGCCTTCCGGTCCGGCGTCGCCCGGTGCCGCCAGCCAGGCGACGAGCGCGACGGCGGCCACCGCCGCGAGCGCCGCCGCGGCCCGCGGCCAGGCGGGGCGGACCCGGTGCCGTCGCTGGTGGCCCCTGCGTGTCGTTGCGTGCCTCATGCCAAGGAGACCGGACCGGCGCCCCGCGATAACGAGAACGCCGGTCCGCCGCCGGCTCACCTCGCGGTGACCGCCGGGCTGTTGTAGCCCTCCACCCGCAGCTCGGGCCGGCCCGAGGGCAGGGCGTGCGCGGGCCAGGACAGCGGGACCGTACGGGACTCGCCGGGGAGCAGCCACAGGTAGTTGTCGCCGTAGAGCGTCGGCAGCACCCGCTCGCCGGTGTGCTGGTCGAGCAGCGACAGCCGGACCATCGCGGCGACGGCCGACCCCCGGTTGCGTACGGTCGCGGTCAGCCCGCGGCGCGAACCGTCGGCGGTGACCCGGCCGATCGTGGCCGAGGTGCGGACCTGCCGGGCGGTGCTGAGCGCGGTCATGGCGGCGGGGGTGCGGTAGCGCCAGTAGGTGTTGCGGGACAGCTCGCGGCCCCGTCCGTCCGCCAGGACCAGCCGCAGAAGGTGCAGGTCGGGCAGGTCGCCGGTCCACCCGGCGGTGAAGGCCTCGGCTGTGGCGGCGGAGCCGACGTCCACCCGGGCGGTGCGGGCGGCGCCGAGCGGGCGGCCGGCGAGGTCGTAGGCCCGGGCGGTGACCTGGGCGCCGCGCAGCTCGCTCGCGGTGTGGTTGACCGCGATGACCTGCCAGGTCACCGGGTCGGCCTGGACGTGCAAGGGCTCGCAGGCCGACCTGGCCCCGTAGTACGTCCCGTTGACGTCGAAGTCGTAGTCGTAGGTCTGCCACACGGTGCTGTGCCAGGCGGGGTGCGACATCCACAGCATCAGGCCGCTGGCGTCGTCCCACAGATGGGCGTTCCACGCCTCGAACATGCTGCGGGTGTTCTCGTAGTTGACGAACTGCGCCTTGCGCGCGAAGTCGTCCAGGTCCCGTGCGGTGCCGAGCCTGGCCTCGATCGCGGCCTTGTAGTTCTGCGGGGCCTGATTCCCGCGTTCGCTCCAGTCGTGGTAGTACCAGGCGCCGCCGATCGGCCACTCGGGGCTGTCGCCGACGAGGTTGCGCATGCTCTCGGCGGTGGAGACCACCGGCATGCCGATCTCGGTGTGGAAGCCGAAGCTGTTGCTGCCGTACGACGCCGGGTCGTAGTAGCGCTCGGGCTCGATCCAGTTGTACGGGCCGCCGCCGGTGATGACGCCGCCGGCCGAGTTGTTCTGGTAGAGGATGCCGGGGGCCTGGGACCGCACGGCGTCGCGCATGCCGTCGTCGATCGCCTTGGGCGGGTTGCCCTCGTTGGCACCGCACCAGACCACCACGCAGGGGTGGCTGCGGTAGCGCAGCACGGTGTCGCGGGCGAGGGCGTTGTAGGCGTCGTGGTCCGGCGGGTCCATGCCCCAGGCGTTCGGGAAGTCGTTCCACACGAGGATGCCGTGCTCGTCGCAGCTGGCGAAGAACTCCTCGCGGTCGCTGCTGCCGACCCAGTTGCGGATCATGGTGAAGTTCATGTCGCGGTGCATGCGCACGGCCGCGTCCATCCGCTCCGCGGGCATCCGGCGCAGCAGTTCGTCCCAGCCCCAGTTGCCGCCGCGGCACAGCACCCGTACGCCGTTGACGCTGATGCGCAGCGGGTCGGGTGAATTCTTCACGGACTTCACGTCCGTCCAGGCCTGGCCGTCGTCCGAGACCTGGATGGTGTAGGTCTTGGGGTAGGCGGCCTCCCAGAGGATCACCACCCGGTCGAAGGCCTGCGGCGAGCCGAGGTCGACCTGGATCCACTGGTGGTCGGCGTAGAGGGACGACCAGCGGGAGTTCGGATCGCCGTCGGTGGCGTTGGCCGCCGGGTTGGACGGGTCCTCGCTGGAGGCGGTGACACCGCGGTGCAGGGCCAGGTCGGTGCCGGGGCGGTTGCTGTCGACCACCGAGAGGGACCACAGCGAGTTGCCCCAACTGGTCTGCCGCACACCGCAGTCGATCCGCACGTAGCGGGCCGTCCGGGCGCCGAACTCCTCCGTCTGCAGGCTCGCGTCACCGCCGTTGAAGGGCAGCGGCACGGCGGAGTTGTCCACCGCCGCGGCGTCCGTCCAGGCCGAGCCGTCGGTGGAGACCTGCACCACGTACGTCTTGGCGTACGCCTGCTCCCAGGTGAGGTCGACCCGGTCGAAGGAGCGGACGGACCCCAGGTCCAGCTGGAGCCACTGGTCGTCCTGGAAGGCGGAGGACCAGCGGGTGGCGGGGTCGCCGTCGGTGGCGTTGCCGGGTCCGTGGTCGTCCTCGTCCACGGTGGAGGAGGTCGCGGACGCGTGCAGCGCGAGGTCCACGGACGGCTGCGAGCTGTCCACGACAGCGACCGTCCACAGTGAGGCGCCCCAGTTGGTCGCCCTGGTCAGGCAGTGGATCCGCACGTGGCGGGCGGTCCGCGGGCCGACGTCCACCGACTGGGTGCAGGCGTCGCCGCCGCCGGTGAAGGGCAGCGGCACCGCGTACTCGTAGCCGAACTGGCGGATGCCGAAGCGGGTGGTGCGCCGGTCGCTCACGGTGCCGCCGACGGAGACCGTCGTGGCGAGGTCGTGCAGGACGGCGTCGCCGAGCCCGTTGGGCCACCACAGCTCGGGGTCGCGCAGCCGCAGCCGGCTGAAGGCGTCGGGGGCGAAGGTGACGTCGAGGCTCTGCCCGGCGGGGACGGTGACCGTACGGGAGACGTGGACGTCGCCGAAGGAGGCCGAGACCGTCGCGGTGCGGTCGGCGTCCGCGGCGTTGCGCACCGGCACGGTGAGGGTCAGCTCCGCGACGGAGGTGTCGGGCAGACCGGGCAGTACGGTGTCCACCCGCGGGTCGCCGATCAGGACGTCGCCGGTGGAGCGGAGCCTGACGTGGTTCCAGATCCCGGAGACCCGGTCCCGCACCGCCGGCATCCAGTCCCAGCCGGAGACGGCCAGGTAGGTGGGCGAGTTGAGGTTCATCTGCCCGGCGCCCGCGTCCACCCAGGACTCCCCCGCGGGCCCCTTGTCGCCGGGGCTGCCGGGGATCGGCATCGGCGTGATCTTCACGGCGAGCCCGTTGCCGCCGGCCGCCAGCAGGCCGGTGACCTCGTGGGCCGAGCGGGCGAAGGGGTAGGTCAGCCCGCCGACGTGCCGGCCGTTGAGCCAGATGTCGGCCTGGTGGTTGACCCCGTCGAACTCCAGCCAGACCCGGCGGCCGGCGCCGGTGCGCAGGCCGCTCGGCAGCTCGAAGTCCCGCTTGTACCACCAGGAGTGGCGCGACAGCGCCTCGGGGATGTGCAGGTTGTTCAGGCCCGCGACCGGGTCGGGCAGCTTGCCCTGGTCGACCAGGGACGCCAGCACGGTGCCGGGTACGGTCGCGGGCAGCCAGCCGCTGGTGTCGACGGTGGTACGCGACAGGTCCGCGCCCTCGCCGCCGGCCCAGTCGTCCATGGTCAGCGTCCAGCCGGACTCCAGCGGCACGGTCCCGTCGGCGGCGACGGTCAGCGCGGGCGGCCGGTGGTCGTGGCGGCCCCAGTCGGTCCAGCCGGTGGCGACGGCCCGGTGGGCGGGCGGGGTGCCGTAGACCTCGAAGCCGTTGAGCCCCAGCGGGTTGGGGTTCGACCGCTTGCGCGAGGTCATCCGCACCCAGCGGGCGACGACCGGCTGGTCGAGGGCGATGTCCACGACGCCGCCGGTGCCGGCGGTGGTGCGGTGGACGCTGGTCCACGAGCGCCGGTCGCGGGAGGTCTCGACGACGAAGTCGACGGCGTAACTGGACAGGATCTCCTGCCCTGTCGTGCCGTCGGACCAGTTCCCCGAGGCGGGCCTGGTGAAGACCGGGTCGTGCGCTTCGCCTTCGAAGGTGAGCCGGATCGCGGTGACCTGGCAGTCGGCCTGCAGGTCGACGGAGATCCACTGGGGGTCGCCGTCCGCCGCCCGCCATCCGGTGCCGCGCACGCCGGGTGAGTTGACCGTGTCGACGGCGAACGCGGCCGGGGTGGGCGCGTAGTCGGTCGAGGAGACCTCGACCGGTCGGTAGGCGGCCAGTTCGCCGGGCGCGGCCGGTCCACCCGGCACCGCGGGCCCGGCCGGCCGGTCGCCGGGGTCCGCGGCGGCGCTCACTCCCGGGACGGCGGCCAGTCCGAATCCGGCCAGCAGGGTCGAGCCGCTGGCGACGACGGTCCGCCGGGAGGGGTGGGCCGACGGTTGCGACTGATGCGCCATGCGCGAGGTCCAATCACGAGTACGAGTCCTGCTGACCAGCGGTCAGGGGCAGGTACGCCGACCCCTGATGACAACGTTGCCGTAGCGCGGTGGAACCGAAGCCCTGATCGAGACTGACAACGTTGCCATAGACTGGAACCCCCGCCGCCGCTTGTCAATCCCTCTGCCTGGGTCCGTGTCAGTCGCGCACCGGCAGACCTGCTGTTCGGCCCGCGGTGCGCAACACGTCGCGGAGCATCGCGGGGGTCAGCGTGCGGGTCGAGACATTGCGCTGACTCGGGTGGTAGCTGCCGAAGAGGTGCAGCTCGCCGCCGGCGTCGTGCAGCAGCACATGGGCGGCGTGCCCGAACGCCGGTTGAGGCCGCGGCAGTTGCCAGCCGGCGTCGCGCAGCACCGGCAGCAGCGCCTGCCAGCCGAAGCCGCCGAGCACGACGGCGGCCCGCAGCGTCGGGCGCAGCAGCTGGAACTCGCGGGCCAGCCAGGGGCGGCAGGTGTCGCGTTCCGCGGTGGTGGGCCGGTTGTCCGGCGGGGCGCAGTGCACGGGGCCGGTGACGCGTACGCCGAACAGTTCGAGGCCGTCGCCGCGGTCCGCGGCGGTGGGCCGGGAGGCCAGGCCCACCGCGTGCAGGGCGGCGTAGAGCACGTCGCCCGACGGGTCGCCGGTGAACATCCGCCCGGTGCGGTTGCCGCCGTGCGCGGCGGGGGCGAGCCCGACGATCGCCAGCGGGGCGTCCTGCGGGCCGAACCCGGGCACGGGCCTGGCCCAGTACGTCCAGTCGGCGTACGCCCGCCGCTTGACCCGGCCGGCCTCCTCGCGCCAGGCGACCAGCCGCGGGCAGGCCCGGCAGGTGGTCAGCGCGCCGTCCAGCGCGGGCACCGAGCCGGCCCGGGCGGCGGCCGCCGCGGGAAAGCCCGGGGCGTCCGGGTCATCCGGGACGGCGCCCGGCGTACCGGCTGCCATGGCCTCCTCCGCCTCTCCCCCGCGTACCGGACCGGCGGCGTGGACCGCCGGTGAAATGGGACCCGCCGGGGGCGACCCGTCAGGGAGAGGTGCCGCCATGGCCGAGTCGATCACCTACCGCCGAGTCTACGAGGAGGCCGCGCCCGGAGACGGTACGCGGGTGCTCGTGGACCGGGTCTGGCCGCGGGGCCTGCGCAAGCAGGACGCGCACCTGGACGAGTGGCTGCGGGACGTCGCCCCCTCGACGGACCTGCGCCGCTGGTACGGCCACGAGCCGGACCGCTTCGCCGAATTCCGCCGCCGCTACCGCGCCGAACTGCGCGACGCGGAGCACCAGGCGGCCGCCGAGCACCTGCGCGGCCTCGCGGGCGACGGCCGGCGGCTGACACTGCTGACGGCCACCAAGGACGTAGACCACAGCCAGGCCGCGGTCCTCACGCAGTGGCTGGCGGGCGAGGACCAGGGCTAGGACGGGGACCAGGACTGGGACCGCGGCTGGGGACCGGGTCTGCTGCCGGGCAGCGGCGGGACGCGGACGACCAGGATCGCCACGTCGTCGTCGAAGACCTGGCCGTGGTGGGCGAGGAGCTCGTCGCACAGCGCGTCCGGCGTCACCGTGGCCAGCGAGCCCGCGTGCGCGGCCAGCGCGCGCAGGCTCTCGTCGATGTCCTGGTCGCGGCGCTCGACCAGGCCGTCGGTGAACAGCACCAGTGTGCTGCCCGGCGGCAGCGGGTGCTCGTGGTCGGGGCGCGGCAGCCGGGGGTCGACGCCGACCGGGATGCCGTGCCGGGGCGGGGCGAGGAAGCGGACGGCGCCCTCCTGCGGGATCAGCAGCGGCGGCGGGTGGCCGGCGTTGGTCCAGTGGAAGGTGTACCGCCCGGGGTGCCGCTCCTCCAGCCGGCCGAACACCAGGGTGGCGGCGGGCGGGTCGTCGAGGGTGCCGACGACGTCGTCCAGCTTCGACACGACGGTGCCGGGCGGCCCGCCCCGGTCGTGGGCCAGGGCGTGCAGCATGTAGCGGAACTGCCCCATGACAGGCGCGACGCCCGGGTCGTGCCCGGTGACGTCGCCGACCACGACGCACGGCACGCCGTCGGGCAGCACCAGCACGTCGTACCAGTCGCCGCCGAGCCTGGGCAGCTCGGAGGCCGGCTGGTAGCGGGCGCGTACCTCGATGGGCCCCAGGTCGGGCAGGTCGGGCAGCATGCGCCGCTGGAACTGCTCGGTGGTGTATTTGAGCCGCTCGTAGAGCCGGGCGTTCTCGATGCTGACGCTCGCGGCGCTGGCCAGCGCGGTCAGCAGGGCCTCGTCGTCGTCGGTGAAGGGCGTGCCGTCGTTCTTGCCGGTCAGGCACAGGTTCCCGTAGACGGTGCCGCGTACGGTCAGCGGTACGCCCAGCACCGCGCGGGTCGACGGGTGGCCCGCCGGGGCGCCCGACGTGTCGCACTCGGGCGCGCCGACCGTGATGAGGTCGACGACGGCGCCGTCCTCACCGAGCACCCCCAGTGCGCCGTGGCGGGCGTCGATCAGGTGGGTCCCCGCGGTCACGATGTGGCGCAGCACGGTGCGCGTGTCCATGTCGGCGCTGATGGCCACGACCGCGTCCAGCAGCCGGCGCTGCCTGCCCTGGCCGTCGGTGAGCCGGCGCAGCCTCTCCTCCAGGGACGCCACCGACCGGTCACGGCGCGGCTCGCCGTCCGCGGTGTCCTCGGTCATGCCCGCACCTCCTCGCCGGGCGGACCGGCAGGACCGCCGCGCCCGTCACCAGGCGTAGATCCGCGCCATGATCTCCTGCCGGGCCGCACCGTGCGGCCCGGGATGGGTGATGACCAGCGGCAGGCCGTCGGGGTCGCGGCCCTCGACCACCGTCACGCCCTCGCCGGACTCCCTGGAGGCGACGTGCGCGTCGCGCTCCTTGAGCAGCCGCTCGCAGCGCTGGAGGTCCTCGGCGCTGTCCGCGGTCCAGATGACGTACTGCACGCCGATGGCACCGAGCGGGTGCTCGCCGCCGGAGCCCATGACGCGCAGGTACAGCTGCGTGTCGTCCGCGCCGACCAGCAGCGTCGCCGAGGTCGCGCGGACCGCGACCCGCATCAGCAGCAGGTCCTGGTAGAAGTCGACGGCCCGGTCGAGGTCGCGCACGAAGACCACCACGGAGGCCATCTTCGGCCCGCGCGCGTCCGCGGGGCCGCCGTGCCCGCCGGCCTGCCCGTCCGGCTGCCCGGCCTGCCCGTCGGGCCGCCCGGCACGGTCGGCGCCGGCCGCATCCGCTCCCATGCAGAGCCCCTTCTCCACTCGTCCCCGGCCGTCGATCGCCCGTCCCGGCATCCCGCCCGGAATCCTCCTCCTCACGCTACAGGCCACCTGAACAGGGCGCTCGGCACGGCGACCCGCCCTGCCGGGTTACCGTCGGTGCTGTAGGCAAGGACGTGTCGCCCGGCCGGGCGGAGCACCAGCCGCCCCCACCCTGACGTGGAGTGCCCCATGACCACAGCGCAGGACCTGATGATCGTCGCCATGGACGTGGAGTCCGGCCGCCCCGTGGAGTCGGGCGACCTCTCGCTCGCCCTCGCGGGCGCGGAGCTGGTCGACCTGCTCGACGGCGGCCTCGCCTCGCTGGACGGCGACCTGATCGTGCCGGGCGTAGGGGCGACGCCGGGCGACCGGCTGCTGGCCGAGGCCGAGGCGGCGCTGGTGCGGCGGCTGCCGTACGAGTCGGTCGAGGACTGGCTGTGGCGCAGGGGCCGGGCGCTGTCCGCGGCCTATCTTGCCGCCCTGGAGGACGGCGGGCTGGTCACCCGCGGGCACCGGCGGCTGCTCCCGGGCCGCCCGGGTCCGGCGGAGCTGGTGGACTCGCCGGCCCGCCGCGCCGCGGCCGAGCGCTGGACCTCGCGCGAGCCGGTGCTGACGCTGCTGGCCGCCACCCTGGGCATCCCCGCGGAAGCGGTGGAGCCGGCCCCCGCGGTCGCCGACGAGGAGGTCGTGACGGTGCTGGCGACGACCGGCGAGGCGGTGATGGAGCTGGACGCCGTACGGCAGCGGCGGGACATCGAGCAGGCGGCCTTCGACAACGTGTGGCGCGGCGAGTAGTCCGTGCGGGCACGCCGGACCCCGCCGCCCTGGACGGGCGGCGGGGTCCGGCGTTCCGGCGTGGCGTCAGCGGTGGGCCAGCAGCTCCACCTCCGCCAGTGAGGTCGTGTCCCTGCTGCCGTTGTTGGCGGTCACCACCAGCCGGTAGGAGGTGTACGCGCCGGGGTGCGCGATCTCGAACGGTCGGGTCTGCAGCCGGTCGGTGAAGGCCTGGCCGCTCCTGGTGTCCAGCGTCCGCCAGTGCGTGCCGTCCGAGGAGCCCTGGAGCTGCCAGCTCTTCGGGTCCTGGGCGGCGGCGGTGCTGCCCGAGGTGAGGGTGTAGAAGGCCGCCTTCCTCGCCGTGGCGGGCTTGCCGCCCGTACCGCTGTAGGCGTACGTGACGGCCGGGTTGGCGCCCGGCAGGTCCACCTGGGTGGCCGAGGTGTTGTCGAACAGGCCGGCCACGTCCGTGCCGCCGGCGGCCGAGCCGGCGCCGAGGCCGGGTCCCGTGGTGTCGGTGAGCGGGTCGGGGGTGCCGCCGGCCGGGGTCAGCGAGGCCGGCAGCGCGTTCTTCCCGGTGCCCCACGAGGACGGCTTGGCGCCCATCGTGAAGTCGAGCACCGCGCCGGCCGACAGCTGTCCTTGCGTCAGGTAGACCTTGTCCCAGCTCTTGCCGTTGACCTTGAGCGACTGGACGTAGACGTTGTCGCGGCTGTTGTTCGGCGCGTTGACGACGATGTCCTTGCCGTTGTCCAGGTGGACGGTGGCCTTGGTGAACAGCGGGGAGCCGATCACGTAGCTGTCGCTGCCGACCTGGAGCGGGTAGAAGCCCAGCGCGCTGAATATCTGCCAGGTGGACGTGGCGCCGTTGTCCTCGTCACCCGGGTAGCCCTGGCCGATCGAGCTGCCGGTGAACAGCCGCTGCTGGATCTGCCGTACGGCGGCCTGCGTCTTGGCCGGCGCCCCCGCGTAGTCGTACATGTAGGGGATGCCGAAGGAGGGCTGGTTGCTCATGCCCAGCTCGCCCATCCGGACGTCGCGGGCCTCCAGCATCTCGTGGATGGTGCCGCCGTAGCCGCCGGCGTCGCCGTCCGCGGTCTCCTGGGTGCCGAAGAAGGCGTCGAGCTTCTTCTCCAGGCCCTTCTGGCCGCCGTAGAGCGCGGCAAGGCCGTTCGGGTCCTGCGGCACCGTGAAGGCGTAGTTCCACGCGTTGGTCTCGGTGTACTCGTTGCCCCACTGCTGCGGGTCGTACTGCGCGTCCGGGACGCGCCACGAGCCGTCCGCCGTGCGGCCCTCGAAGAAGCCGACGTTCGGGTTGAACAGCGTGGTGTAGTTCCGGGCGCGGCCCAGGAAGTACGCCGACTCCTCCTGGTAGCGCTCGCGGTCGGCCTCGGAGGTGTGCGGGGCCTTGGCGAGCCTGGCGGCCATCGTGCCGATGCCGTAGTCGTTGATGTAGCCGTCCAGCGACCACGAGACGCTGCCGTCGACCGAGGTGTCGGTGTAGCCGTCGAACACCGAGGTGTCCAGGCCCTTGCGGCCGACGCCGCCGGCCGTCGGGAAGACGGTGGCGTTCTTCACCGCCGCCTCGTAGGCCGCCTTGGCGTCGAAGTTGTCGACGCCCTTGGCGAGGGCGTCGGAGAAGGCCACGTCGGAGCTGGTGCCGGTCATCAGGTCGGCGTATCCCGGCGAGGACCAGCGGGCGGTCCAGCCGCCGTCCTTGTACTGCTGGACGAAGCCGTCGGCGAGTTCGCCCGCGGTGTCGGACTCCAGCAGCGAGTAGGCGGGCCACTCGCTGCGGTAGGTGTCCCAGAAGCCGTTGTTGACGTAGACCTTGCCGTCCACGATCTTCGCGCCGGTCCGGGTGGGCGTGCTGGCCCCGGTGGCCGGGGAGAACGGGCTGGCGTACTGGTAGACCGGCTTGGCGGCCGTACCGGTGTTCTCCGCACCGGAGTTGGGATACAGGTTCATCCGGTAGAGGTTCGAGTACAGCGTGGTGAGCTGGTCGTCACCGGCGCCCTGGACCTCGACCTTGCCGAGCTTGGCGTTCCACTGCCGCTCGGCCCGGTTCTTGACGGTGTCGAAGGAGGTGCCCTTGGGGATCTCCAGGTCCAGGTTCTTCTTCGCCTGGTCGGCGCCGATGAACGAGGTGGCGATCCGCATCGTCACCGTCTTGTCGCCCGAGGTGTCGAACCCTGCGTAGCCGGTGACGTTGTCCCGGCCCTGCCCGGTGACCTTGGTGGCCGTGCCCGGGGTCCGGTCGAACTCGCCGTGCACGTACATCCGCGTCGCGGCCTCGCCGCCGCCGGTGTTGACGTCGGAGTAGCCGTCGAGGGTGCCCGCGGCGGCGTCGAAGGTGAGACCGCCGTTGTTGTTGACGTTGTCGAACAGCAGGTCACCGTTGTCGCCGGGGAAGGTGAAGCGGAATTCGGCGGCGTGGTCGGTGGGCGCTATCTCGGCCTTGATGCCGTTCTTGAAGGTGACGCCGTAGTAGTGCGGCTGCGCCACCTCGTCCTTGTGGTCGAAGGCCAGCGCCCGCTTGCTCCGGTTCAGGTCCGGCGTGCCGGCCGCGGCGGACGGCATCACCTGGAAGGTGTCGCGGTCCCCCATCCAGGGGCTGGGCTCGTGGCTGATGCCGAGCGCCTGGAGGGTCGGCAGGTTGTCGGCGTTGTTCTGCGCGGCGTAGCTGTACTCCCAGCCGGTCGAGCCCGCGTCGGTGACCGGCGTGAAGAAGTTGAAGCCGTTCGGAACCGCCGTCAGCGGCAGGTTGTTGCCGCGCGAGAAGGAGCCGGAGGCATTGGTGCCGCGCCGGGTGTCGACGTGCTCGGCGTAGCTCGCCGAGGTGTCGCGGGCCGGGGCCGCGCCGATGGCGAGGTCGTCGATCCAGCCCTTGAACTGGGTGTTGGCGCCCGCCTCCGCGCTGCCGGCCGGGTCGTCGTAGCCGAGCAGGATACGGTCGATCGTCTTGCCGGCCGCCACCTTGCCGATCGCCGAGGCGACGGCGTTCCACTGCGAGGCGTAGAGGATCTTGCCCGCGCCCTGGCCGTCAGGGCTGAGCGTGACGCCGTTCTGGTCCTGCGCCGGGGTCCGCAGCCTGCTGAGGTAGCTGCCGTCGGTGAAGTGCAGGTCGATCGAGGCGTACGTGCTGGGGTACTTCAGGTCGCCGCCGGTCAGCTCGGGGAAGATGTCGTACGACAGCTGCGTGTCACGGTGCACCGGGATGTGCACGTCGTAGAGCTTGTTCCAGGCGTGCACGGCACCGGAGCGGGTGTGGCTGCCCGCGTACTCCAGCGCCTTCAGGCCGGTGAAGCCGACGCTCGGCTTGACGTTCGGACCCGAGGAGGGGCCGGCGCCGATGTCGCTGGTCATGCCCGACACCGGGGGCGGGGGCGCGGAGCCGTCGGACAGGATCAGGTCGGCGAGCTGCACGATGCCGCCGCTGGTGTTCGCCGTGACGTTCAGCCGGTAGTAGCGGTACGCGCCGGGGTTCGCGACGTCGTAGACGTTGCTCTTGAGCCGGCCGCTGAACTTCACGCCGCTGCGGGTGTCGAGGGTGGTCCAGCCGGCGCCGTCGGCGGAGCCCTGGAGGGTGAAGTCCTTCGGGTCGCGCTCCGGGGAGTCGTTGGCGGAGGTGAGGGCGTACTTCTTGACCGTCACGTCCTCGGACAGCTTGTACTGCAGCCAGCCGGTGCCGGCGAAGGTGAGCCACTTGGTGTTGGCGTCCTCGTCGGCGGCGTTCTTGGCGACCTCGTTCGGCGGGTTGTCCGAACTGGCCGTGACCTCGGCGATCTTGTCCTTGACGCTGCCGGGCAGCACGGGCAGGGTGCCCGCGGTCACCCCGGAGACCTCCGGGTCGCCCTTGGCGTCGGTCTCCGCGGTATCGGTCCAGGTCGGCTGCGGGTCACCGGACTCGAAGGACGTCGCGAAGGCGGGGCCTTGCCCCGAGCCGGCCGACTCGGCGTGCGCGAGGGCGGACGCCGGTGCGGTCAGGCCCAGGACGACCACTGCGGCCAGCAGTGGTCTGGTGAGCGTGCGGCGGGTTCGGCCACTTCTCATGCGGTGCTGCCTTTCTGTTCTCGTGCTCTCTGTTCTCGTGCCGGCGGCGCTGGTGCCGGCGGTGCTCGTGCCGGTGAGCCGGCGGTCCGTCCGCGTCATGCGTTGCGCCCGCTGAGCGCGTAGAGGGCCAGACGCGGGTCGTCGGGCAGGGTGAGGGAGACCGCGGTCCGCGCGGGGTCCAGCGGTACGGTCAGATGCCAGATGTCGACCGCGACGCCGTCCGGTGCGCCCTGCGCGTTGTAGCGGCTGCCGGCGTGGACCGCCCGGTCCTCGCCGAGCCGGGGGCCGCCGGCCGCCCAGTCGGTCGCGGTCAGCGGGACGTCCGCGGTGGTGCCGTCGGCGTAGTGGACGGTGCCGGTGGCCCGGACGTCGCCGTGGTGGGCGGTGAGCAGGACGTCGAGCGCCGAGTAGGCGCGGGCCGTCAGCGGCACCGTCTGGCCGTGGGCGGTCGCGAAGTTCGGCGCGCTGCCCGCGGTGTCGGGGAAGCGGTAGGCGTGCCCGCCGAGCACGCCCGTGCCGGGCGCGGGCAGTTGCTCGGCCGGGAAGCTCGTCCCCGTGCCGTCGAAGTCCGCGCCGGTGCCGCCCGCCGTACCGACGCCGTCGACCGTGTACTGGGCCGACAGGTCCTGCGGGCAGGAGCCGGTGGCGCCCTGGCAGGTCGCCGTCGTCACCGAGACCTGCACCGTCCTGGTGACGGCGGGGCCGCCGGCCTGCGCAACCCCGACGGTGACCGGGTAGGTCCCGTCGGGGGTGCCCGCGGGGGCGGTGATGTGCACCGGCACCTCGTGGGTGGCGGGCAGCATGCCGGAGGCGACGGTGAAGGAGCTGTGCGCCGGGTCCGCGGTGAGCGGGGCGGGCGCGGTCACCGTGACGGTGCCGGACGCCGTGCCCGGCGCGGTGAGGACCGCGTCGACCGTGACGTCGGCCGCGGTGCCGCCGCCGAGCACGCCGACCGGGGACGGGGAGACCGAGGCGGCGGTGCGGCGCGTGGTGTCGGTGGCGGTGTCCAGGGCGGGCGGCGCGTCGGAGGGCGCGGTGCCCCACGCCGAGGGCGAGCCGCCGACGGTGAGCGCGATGTCCTTGCCCGCCCTGATGTCGCCGGTGGTGACGTAGGTGTGGGTCAGACCGCGGCCGCCGAGCCGCGCCGACTGGATGTAGCGGTCGGTGCCCGAGCTGCCGGGCGCGGTGATCGCCAGCCGGCCGTGCGGGTAGTAGTGCCGGTCGAGGGTGAGGTCGACCCGGCTGAACAGCGGGGTCGACAGGCCCCACAGGTCGGTGCCCGGCGCCATCGGGTAGACGCCGATCGCGGAGAGCACCTGCCAGGCCGACATGGTGCCGAGATCGTCGTTGCCGGTGACGCCGTTCGGCGCGTCGGTGAAGAGGGTCAGCGCGGCGTGCACCACGTCGGTGGTCTTCCACGGCTGACCGGTCGACAGGTAGGTGTAGGGGGCGCTGAGGTCGGGCTCGTTCTGCGGGTTGTACTTGTCCTGGTTGTAGTACGAGTACGGCCCGTTGACCCACACGTCGCGGGCGGTTCCCGCGGGGTCCGCGACCAGCTGGTCGTAGGCGAAGAAGGAGTCCAGCCGGGCGTTGGCCGCCTGGCTGCTGCCGATCAGGCCGACCAGGCCGGGCACGTCCTGCGGGACCAGCCACATGTACTGCCAGGCGGTGCCCTCGTGGAAGCCGGTGCTCGCCGCCGGGTCGGCGGGGCCGACGAAGCCGCCGTCGGTGTCGCGGGCGCGGAAGAAGCCGGTGCGCGGGTCGAAGACGTTGCGGTAGTTCTGGCCCCTGGCCAGGTACCGCCGCGCGTCGGCGGTGTGGCCGAGGTCGCGGGCCATACCGCCCAGTGCCGCGTCGGCGAGGGCGTACTCGAGCGTCGCCGACGGCCCGTGCTGGAAGTCGTTGTCACCCGGCTTGCCCGGGTGCGCCGGGTCGTACGGGACGTAGCCGCCGGCCAGGTACTCGGCGTCGGCCTGCCGCCCGGCCGCGGGCGAGGACGCCGGCGGGACGGTGTCCACGTGCTTCTTCAGCGCCTGGTAGGCCTCCTCCTCGTGGCCCTTGAGCAGGCCCTGGCGGTAGGCGTCGACCAGGAAGGGTGTGACGGGGTCGCCGGTCATGATGTTCGTCTCGACGGTGGCGTAGCCCCAGCGCGGCAGGCTGCCGCTCTGCTGGGCGACCCGCAGCAGCGACAGCGCCATGTCGCGGGACTCGCGCGGCGCCAGCAGCGAGAGCAGCTGCTGCTGGGTGCGGTAGGTGTCCCACAGCGACCAGTTCTGGTAGTACGTCGAGCCGTCGCCGGAGTGCACCTTGTCGTCCCAGCCGGTGTAGCGGCCGTCGACGTCGCTGCCGATGTTCGGCGCGAGGAAGGAGCGGTAGAGCGAGGAGTAGAAGGTGCGCTGCTGCTCGTCGGTGCCGCCCTGCACGCGGATCTGGCCGAGCCGGTCCTGCCAGGCCCGCTTGGCGGCGGCAGCGGTGGCGTCGAAGCCGCCGCGGCCCTCGGCGGCGAGGTTCGCGGCGGCGCCGCGGGCGTCCACCCAGGACAGCGAGGTGACCGCGGTGACGCTGCGGTTCGCGGTGGTGTCGAAGCGGACGTAGGCGCCGCCGAGGCCGGTGGAGGTGGAGGTGCGGCTCCCGGCGGTCACGTCGGCGCCGTTCCAGGTGCCGTAGGCCGTGAAGGGGCGGTCGAAGCGGGTCTCGGTGTACACCGTGTACGGCCGGGTGTCCTGGCAGAAGCCGCTGCCGGTGATGGCGGTGACGACCGTGCGGTCATCGAGCACCCTGACGGTGCTGGAGGTGACCTTGTGCAGCGCCTGGCCGGAGTTGAGCAGGACGTTGGCCTGGTCGGTGGCGGGAAAGGTGTAACGCTGCCAGCCGGTGCGGTCGGTGGCGGTCAGCTCCGCGGTGATGCCGGTGCCGAGCTTCACCTTGTACGAGCCGGGCGACGCGGTCTCGTCGGCGTGGCTGAACCGGGCCGCGTACTGCGTGTCGTCGGTCGCGGTGATCGCGCCGGTCGTCGGCAGCACCGGCAGGTCGCCGCCGAGGCCGCAGCCCACGCCCGACAGGTGGACGGCGCTGAAGCCGAGGATGTGGTCCTGGTTGTAGTCGTAGCCGGTGTTGTGCCCGGTGTCGGGCGACAGTTGCACCATGCCGAAGGGGACGGCCGCGCCGGGGTAGGTGTTGCCGTCGTTCTGGGTGCCGATGAAGGAGTCGACGAGGTGCGTGAGGTCGCCGCCGCTTCCGGCGGCGCCGGTGGCACCGGCGGGCTGGGCCGGAAGCATCGCCGCCGCCGCGGCGAGGAGCGCTGTGGCCGCGGTCGCCGCGGCGGTCCGCAGGCGCTGCGTTCGTGGAGCCATACTTTCCTCTCTCCGCCCCCCTGACAACGTTGTCAGAGGGTCAACTACACCTGTCACGCCAGAGGCCTGAGGTGCCGGACACACAAGTGAGCCGTGAGGAATCCTGTACTCCGTACCCGGCAGCGTCAATGATGCAACACGCATCAATATTGCCGAGCCGGTGATTCGAGCCGCTCCGGAAGGTGGCAGCCCGTCAATCGCCGCAGGTCAGCGCGGCGTTGCGGGGGCCGAGAGGCCGCCGGCACGAGTTCGTCAAACGGTGAACCGTTTCAGGCCGACTCGCACCTCCGGACCGCGGTCACCGCCTAGGGCCTGTCCGGCGGATCTTGGCGGATCAGCCTGCGGCGTCCGGTGCCGTACATCGCAAGGCGGAGAATCGTCCTCGTACCGGGTCGTACAAGGATGATTCGACAACGCTGGGGGCACCTCCCGCCGAAGGCAGGGGGAGGGGTGCGGTGCCGGGCGTCGCAGGCCCGGCAAGATCCGCCGGACAGGCCCTAGCGGGTCGCCCAGCTCGTGCGGGGGGCCCAGGAGGGGACATCTCGCCGCACGAGGAAAACGGATCGACCCGGCCCGACCGCGGATGCGCGGTCGGGCCGGGCCGATGCGTTGCCTCCGGGGTCAGGCCTCGGTGCGGACGAGGAGGACCGAGACCGGGGACGTCTTCGCGACACCGCGGCTGACACTGCTGTGGAGCAGCGCGGAGATACCGCTGTAGTGGCCGGGGCCGACCGCGATTAGGTCGCTGCCGAGAGCCGAGGCACGGTCGACAAGGATGCCCGCCAGGTCCTCGCGCAGGCCCTCGTCCACCTCGCCGTCGGCGCTGACGCCGTCGGCGCGCAGGCGGGCCAGGGCCTCCTCGACGACCTGACGGCCCTCGGCGGCCTCCTCGGTGGTGTAGACGCCGCCGGAGATGCCGTCCGTGACGACCTGGGCGGGCCTGATGTGTATGACGTGGACGGCCGCCCCGGTCAGTCCGGCGAGCGACGCCACGGTGTCCAGCACCCCTGCGCCGTGGGACGTACCGTCGACGGCGGCCAGGATGTTCTTGTACATACGATCAACTTCCTTGCCCGAAGGGGCCCCAGAGGTCCGCGGCCCGCCGACTGGGACAGCCGCCCGGCGGACCGATCGATTCCCGGCGCCGGCGTGACAACCGCCACGTCGGGGGCCCTCTCGCGACAAGGAGTCACCGCAGGTCACAGCATGAGTTCGATCGCCATCCCCAGCGCGCCCGCGGCGAAGACCGCGACCACGAGCATGATGCCGATGACCGGGGCGGTGGCCCAGCCGCGGCTGAGCGGGTCGCGCTCCGGCGCGTCGAGCGAGGAGACGCCCGACTCGGCGGGCGAGGTGTGACCGGCCAGTTGCACCGCGTCCTCCGGGACGCTCAGCCCCTCGTCCGGCAGGTGCGGGTTCACTGGCTGTGCGGGGTGGGTGACCGCCATGGTGGGTCCTCCGATGCTCGGCCGGGGAAACTCCGTGCGCACCTCGGCTACCCATGCGCGGTCCGGCTACCCATTCCGGGCACGTGGACGGCGCAGGCGCGGCACGGAGACGGCGCGGGAACGGCGCGGGGCGGGCCGCAAAGGGGATCTTCCCCTCAAGCGGACCCCAATCTTGAGAAGTTCCCGGCCGGGCGCCCGCTCGCTCCTTATTCTCCGGTAGTCATCGGCAGTCGAAAGCTGCCGCCCACTGTCCACTGCGGAGTATGCATGGCCTTGCACGAGCACGAGGTGGATCGCCGAACGCTGTTCAGGGTCGGACTGGGAACCGCGGTCGCCGCGGTTGTCGGCACCGAACTCGCCTTCTCCGGTACCGCCGAGGCAGCGCCCTCGGCCGAGTTCCCCTGGATCATCGACTGCGACAGCTGGGGCGCCCGGCCGCCGTCCAGCCCGATCCAGATCACCGGCAACACGACGAACAAGATCATCCTGCACCACATGGCGTTCCCGAACGTCACGGACTACTCGCGCGAGCACGCCGTCCAGCTGGCCAAGGACTGCCAGAACCTGCACATGGACACCAACGGCTGGGCGGACACCGGCCAGCACTTCACCGTCAGCCGGGGCGGCTACGTCCTGGAGGGCAGGCACCGCAGCCTGGAGACCCTGGACGCCGGCGGGCACCAGGTGGTGTCGGCCCACTGTCCGGGTGAGAACGGCAACGCCATCGGCATCGAGAACGAGGGCACGTACATCACCGAGACGCCGCCCGAGGCGCTGCTCGACTCGCTCGTGCAGCTGTGCGTCGCGGTGTGCCGCCAGTTCCGCCTCAACGCGTGGGACATCTTCGGCCACTGGGACTTCCGGATCACCGACTGCCCGGGCATCGCCTTCTACGCGCAGTTCCCGACGATCCGCACGCGGGTGCTGCACGAGCTGGGCGTCCCGTCCTCCGCGGCGCCCGAGCGGCGGTGGCCGGACATCTGGCGCTTCGTCGACAGCCCGGTCGTCCAGGTGGGGCAGTACCTGCTCGACAACGCCGGATACGCGCTCACCGCGAACGGCGTCTTCGGTCGCGACATGAATGCCGCGCTCGCCGACTTCCAGACCACCCACGGCATCCCGGTGACCCCGGACGCCACCTTCGACACCGCCACCTGGGAGGCGCTCGCCCCGCCGCTCGACAAGCACGCCACCGGGCTGCCCGTCACCGCGCTCCAGTTCATGCTGGTCCGCAAGGGCTACGCGGAGGTGACCGCCAGCGGGGAGTTCGACCACCCGACGATGAAGGCGGTGCAGTCCATGCAGCACCTGCACGGCCTGACCCCGAACGGCAAGGTCGACCTCAGCACCTGGTGCGCCGTGGTCGGCGGCACGGTGCGGGAGGCCTTCTGCCGCTGAGCGGACGGCCGCGGGTCCCCCGCCCGGCGGCGGCCGGACGACGTGTCCGGCCACCTGCCGGGCGGGGGCCCGTACGCGCTCAGTGCCCCGGGCGGCCTTCGGCGGTGGCCCGGGTGCGGCCGCCGTTGGCGGACAGGCCGAACTCCAGCGCTCCCGAGCCGCCCGGCGGGCGGCCGCCGCGGGTCGTCACGGTCAGCGACGCGGTCCCGCCGGGCGGGATCGTGGCGGCCACCGGGACCGGGAAGCTGTTCGGGTCGGCGCCCACCACGGCGGGCCGGTCCGTACCGCCCTGCCGCCGGCCGTCCGACCAGTCGAGGGACACCAGGCGTACGTCGTTGGCCGGTCCAGAACCGTGGTTGGCGACCTCCACCCGCCAGGTGCTCGACCCGTGCGACGTGCCCAGGCTCGTCACCCTGCCGGCCAGCCGGGCCGGCCTGGCGGCCTGCGTGCCGTCGACCTCCAGGACGACGGTGTCCCAGCCGAAGCCGCCGGAGGGCGGGTTGGGCTGCGGGGTGCCGGACGCGCCGCCGTCACCGGTGGTGAAGGTGAGGGTGTTGTCGCCCGCCTTCAGCAGCGAGGCCGGGAAGGTCAGCACCGCGAGCCGCGGATAGCCGCTGCGGTCGGCCTGCCGGCCGATCGTGGAGTCGTTGTGGTTCGGCAGCGATCCGACGATGCCCGCCGCCGTGCCGTTGACGGTGACGACCGGCGGCTTGCCCGACTGCATGGACGAGGACACCGTCAGGTAGGCGGTGCCGTCCAGCGGCGCGTCGAGCGGGAAGTGCACCGTCCAGATCCCGGAGCCGACCTGGGCGTAATACCAGTCCTCGGGCTCCCAGTCCTTGCCGATGGTGAATGACAGGCTCGGCGGGATCAGTCCCGGCTTGAAGTAGTCGCGCGGGCTGGGCCGCACCGGCGACTTGGTGGCCAGCGCGTACTCGCCGCCGGTGCGGTCGGCCCGGCCGATCTGCCACAGGAAGGTGGAGTGCTCGACCGGCGACCAGGTGATCGTGCCCAGGTTCTGCTCGCGCCCGCCCACCGGGACACCGGTCTGCTTGTACTGGCCGGTGATCGAGCCGTCGGCGGCGAAAGCGTAGAGGACGTACGTGCCGGCGTCGGTCGTGCCCGGCTGCCAGGCGGGCGGCACGCCGGGGATGGTGAAGAAGCCGTTCTCGTCGGTCCTCACGAAGTGCGTGGCCTCGTGGATGGTGTAGACGTCGTCCACGTCCTGGGTGCTCAGCAGCACCCACAGGTCGGCGGCGGGGCGGCCGTCGGCGATACGTATCCGGCCGGTGACCGTGGTCCGCCGCCCGGGGGGCGGGTACAGCGGGTCGCTGACCCACGCCGACCCCGCGCGGTTCTCCTCGATCTCCTGCTGGGCGATGAGCGCGGCCTGGTCGATCACGTCGTCCGGGTGCGCCGGGTCGCCGACCGTGACGTAGCTGAACCACGGGCCGTACAGCCGCCGGTAGCCCGCGGGCAGGCTGTAGGAGGGCAGGCCGTAGTGGTTGGGCGAGAAGTAGTTGAGGATCAGCGCGTCCTGGTGGATGGCCAGGTCCTGGCGCTGCGGGCCGACACCGTAGAAGCCCGCGAGGGTCTTGTCCGACACGCCGCTCAGCGGGGTGAACCACACGCCGAAGCCGTTGCCGTAGTGGCCGAACATCGGGTTCTCGTAGTGGTAGTGGCTCCAGTCGTACTTGGTGTAGACGTCCCCCGGCTTCGTACCGCCCGCGTTGCTGCCCGGGGAGGGCAGCTCAGGGTTGTTGACGCCGTCCACCAGCCACGTCTCGTCGCCGACGCTCTGCTGGGTGGCGAGGTAGGCGTACGTGGGCTGCTGGCCCTTGCCGCGCTCCCAGTTGTAGCAGTGGTCGAGGATGGCGCGGTCCCAGCGGGTGTTCATCCTGATCTCGCTGATCGAGGTCGCCGCGGTGGCGGTGAGGATGTCGTAGCCGTACAGGCCGCGCTTGCCGGTGCGCATGATCAGGTGGTGCTCGTGGCGCAGCGGCTCGCTGGTCAGGTCGACGAACGCGACCTCGACCAGGTCGCGGCTCACCCGGACGACCTTGACCTCGCCGCAGATCAGCCGGGACTTGCCGCCCGCGGCGTCGATGTAGAACGAGTGCCGGCGGTCCGGGTCGCGGGGGTCGACGCCGTTGAGGTTGTGCGCCAGTTCGGTGCCGTCGACCACGACGGAGGTCGCGGTGATCGAGGTGTCCGTCCAGCCGGTGACCACGCCGCCTGCCGCGTCGTCCCGCCCGAAGGTGAAGCGCACCAGGCCGTTGTCCAGGACGACTTCCCCGGCCTCGGCGGGAAAGGCGTAGCTGCCGACCGCGGCCGGCTCGCCGTCGACCAGGAGGGTGACCCCGGCGGTGTGGCCCGCGCCGTGGCCCGCGCTCTGCGCGGCGGGTTCCGCGGACGCGGTGCCCTCGGCGCCCAGGACGGTCGCGGCCGCGCCGGCACCGATGAGGCCGAGCGTGGATCTACGCGTCAGGTGGCTTTCTTGCCAGGACATCAAGGCTCCTCGTGCTGGTGACGGTCGGGCACACGAACGATCAGGGCGCCGGCCCGGAATCGGGCGCACGGCGGTGCGGGACACAGCTCCGCCAGGGACACCGTGGGGGAATTGAAACGTAGCAAGCGCTTTCTCGCGACCAAGCTAGCGAGTGGGTCCCCGGAAGGGAAGAGGCGTGCCGCAAGCCGCTTTCCGGGCGCACCGCCGGTGCCCCGGCCAGTGCGCCCTGCCACCGACCTGCGGGCGCGCTACCGATGCCGCACGACGAAAGCGCAGGTCAACAGCCTTGACGGCGAGCCGCACCGCGCGCCCGCGCGAGCGGGAGGGCGCGCATCCGGCCCGCACTCAGATCGGCGGCCGCAGCCGGACAGCGGGGGCCGGCGGGGGTCCGGCCATTGAATCGGTTGAAATATCCTGCCCATCAGGGCCCTTCCGGCACGGCGTGGGCACACCTGCCGCCGCCCGGAGGGGCGGACCACAACCCGCCGACTGGGCGCGAGGCGCCGTGCGGTCACTTTCGAAGGGGCCCCGGTCCGGGCCTTCGTCGTCCGGCCACGCCGCGAACGGGACGTCGGCCGCCACCTGGACGGCCGCCCGCCGACGCGGCTCCCGCGCCGCGTCCGGGCGCTTCCCGACGCCATTCCGCCACTCGGCCGCGGCACGCGGAGAGAACCGAGAAGTTGGTCTAGTCCTCTTGACGCGGCATGGCTGCGCGCTGTTTGGTACGTACCAACTCAGGTCCGAGAAACGCACGTTCCCCCCACCGCTTCCACGCCCGAGGGACTCCCATGCACCTTGCGAAATGGGCGGCTGCCGCCTCCGTGCTCACGCTCGCGACCGCAGGCGCGGTCATCGCCCTGGCCCCCGCCGGCAATGCCGCGGCGGCCGGCGCCTACTCCGTGGCCCCCTACGTCGACATGTCGAACAGCCAGGAAGGCCTGCTCGACACCGCCATCACCGGGCATGGGCTCAAGGCCTACACGGCGGCCTTCGTGCTCGGCTCCGGCTGCAACCAGATATGGGGCGACACCCTCCCCATCGGCGCCGACTCCTTCACCGACCCGCTGATCGCCAAGGCGAAATCCGAGGGCGCCTCCCTCATCATCTCCTCCGGCGGCGCCAGCGGCCTGCCGCTCGCCTGGACCTGTGCCAACCAGGGCTCGATCGACGCCGGTTACCAGGCCCTCGTCAACGACTACGGCGTCAGCCAGCTGGACTTCGACATCGAGGGCGCCGCGATCGCGGACACGGCCGCGACGGCACGGCAGATGCAGGCGATGAAGGACCTCAAGGCCTCCAACCCCAACCTCAAGTTCTCGGTGACCCTGCCCGTCCTGACGAGCGGGCTGACCAACGACGGCGTGAACATCCTCAAGGCCGCCAAGAACGCGGGCGTCAGGATCGACGTGGTCAACATCATGACCATGGACTTCTACGCGGGCACCGGCACCGAGATGGGCCAGGGCTCGGTCTCCGCGGCCCAGGCCACGCTGGCCCAGATGCAGTCCGTCGACTCGGGCTACGGCTACGCCAACCTCGGGATCACCCCGATGATCGGCAAGAACGACGACGGGTCCACCTTCACCCTGGCGGACGCCCAGACGGTGGAGACCTTCGCGGCGCAGCACAGCATCGCGCGACTGGCCTTCTGGTCGATCAACCGCGACCAGCCGTGCGGCGGCAGCGCCAACTCGCTGCCGACGTGCAGCCAGATCAGCCAGAGCAGCCTGGCCTTCACCGACACCTTCATGCGGTACGCGGGCGGCTCGGGCGGCACCACCGGAGGGACGACCACGGGCGGCACCACCACCGGCGGCACCACCGCGGGCGGGACCACGACCGGCGGCACCACCGCGGGCGGGACCACCGGCGGCACGACCTGCACCACCGCCTCCTGGAGCTCCACGCAGATCTACACCGCCGGCAACAAGGCCTCCTGGAAGGGCCACAACTGGAACGCCAAGTGGTGGACGCAGGGCGAGGAGCCCGGCACGACCGGCGAGTGGGGTGTCTGGCAGGACCTCGGCGCCTGCTGACCAGCCGCCCCGCGGACCCGAACCCCGCTGACCCGCTGACCCGCTGACCCGCTGGTCAGGAACCCTCTACGGCCTGGCCCCGCTCCCGGGGCCAGGCCGGCCTGCCGTCGGCCCCGACGTCACCGGGTGCCGGCGGGGAAGGAGCCGCCGACCGTTTCGGCGGCCGGGACCTGCTCGGCGGGCTCGGGCGGCACCTCGGCGGCGAAGGCCTCGGCGTCGTCGCGCGGGTGGTAGCCGAGGGCGTCGCCGCCCTCGGTCGACCACCAGCGGCGGGTGTTCGCCGACACGCCCCACACCGGCACGCAGCCGGTGACCGGCGCGCGGAGCGCGGCGCCGACCAGGCGGCAGAAGTCGCCCGGCGAGAGCCAGGTCGCGAGCATGCGCGCCGAGGTCGGCCGCTCGAAGCAGGAGCCGATCCGCAGCAGCACCACCTCGGTGCCGTACCGGTCGGCGTAGAAGCCGCCGAGCGACTCCATCGCCGCCTTGGTCACGCCGTACAGCGAGTCGGGGCGGCACGCGACGTCGTCGGGCAGCGGTCGCCCGCCGGGCGGCCTGCGGTGGAAGCCCACCGCGTGGTTGCTGCTCGCGAGCAGGACCCGGCGGACCCCGGCGGCGGTGGCGGCGTCGAGCACGTTGCGCGTACCGCCGACGTTGACGGGGATCAGCCGGTCGCGGGTCGCCGCGAGGTTGTTGGCGACGCCGCCCAGGTGCAGCACGGCGTCCACCCCGTCGCAGGCCGCGGCGGTCGCGACCGGATCGGTGACGTCCAGCTGCCGCCAGTCCTCTCCGGGCGCCGCCTCCGGCACGGCGACGTCGGAGAGCCGCAGCGCCCAGCCTTCCGGCGGTCGGCGCAGCAGGAACCTGCCGAGCATGCCGGCGGCTCCGGTGACCAGCAGGGTGCGTTGCATGTCTGCGACCTCGTTCGTGTAATACGGGTGGTGCGGCGGCGGTTGCGGCTGCTGCTGCCACGCCGGGACCAGGCCCCCGCGGGCATCCGGTGGCCCGTGCCGCGCCCGGCCCGCGGCGGCCCGGCCCCCGCCCACCTGCGGGAGCGTGCCGGCACCTCTGCATCGATTCATACCGCATCCATACGTTCGCACGCCACGGGTTCGACCCCGCGCCGAGGTCCGGTCGTCGCGGGCTCCCGCAGGGCCCAGGCGCCAGCCCGACCCGCACGGCCTACGCCCCGGTCAGACGGTGGTCGGCAGTCGCGATCGCGGGATCGGGCAATCCTGCCGCACCTCTCGACGCCGAGGCCATCCCCGGTGCAAAATCGATTCAACGCAGCCTATTGACGTTGCTGACGGAGGCCCCGTAGCGTCCCCAACCATCTAGAGCGATGAACTACGTTCACATGGATGAAATGAGGGGCGCTATGGTGTCCGGTATAGCTCCCACCACGATCGTGGCCGTGTCGGCCCGGCTGTTCCGTACGACGACCCGGCTGGTGAGCGATTCCGACGGGCACGCCCACCCCGGAGACCGGCGGAGCGTGAACCGGGTGCTGCTCACGCTCACCGACAGCGAGGGCAACCAGGGGCGCTGCCTGGCCGGCGCCGCTCATACCGGCGAGGACCAACTCGCGCACCACGTACGGCCGGTGCTGCTCGGGCAGGATCCGTTCGACCGGGCGCGGTTGTGGCAGGAGCTGGCGCGGCGGCAGCGGGGCAGCGCCGGCACGCTGGGCGACCGTACGCTCGCCGCCGTCGAGCAGGCGCTGTGGGACCTGGCGGGGCGGCGGCTCGGGCTCCCGGTGTGGAAGCTGCTCGGCGGGATGCGCGACCGCGTCCCCGCCTACGGAAGCACGATGTGCGGCGACGAGATCCCCGGCGGGCTCGCCACCCCCGAGGACTACGCCTCCTTCGCGGAGAAGCTGGTCGCGGACGGCTACCACGGGATCAAGCTGCACACCTGGATGCCGCCGGTGTCCTTCGCGCCCAGCGTGGCGATGGACATCAGGGCCTGCGCGGCGGTCCGCGAGGCGGTCGGACCCGACGTACCGCTGATGCTGGACGCCAACCACTGGTACAGCCGGTCCGACGCGCTCGACCTGGGGCGCGCGCTGGACAGGCTGGGCTTCCACTGGTTCGAGGAGCCGATGGAGGAGCACTCCACCCAGTCCTACCGCTGGCTCGCCGACCAGTTGGACACCCTGGTCATCGGCCCGGAGAGCGTCGAGGGCCGGTTGCAGGCCAGAGCCGAGTGGGTCATGGCCGGCGCCTGCGACATCCTCAGGATCGGGGTGCACACCGCCGGCGGTATCGGCCCCGCGCTCAAGACCGTGCAGCTCGCCGAGGCCTTCGGCATGGACTGCGAGATGCACGGCGGCGGCGCGGGCACGCTCGCCGTGCTGGGGGCGGTCTCCAACAGCCGCTGGTACGAACGCGGCCTGCTGCACCCCTTCCACGACTTCGACGAGGTGCCACCGCACCTGACCCGAGCCGTGGACCCGATCGACGCCGAGGGCTACGTCCACCTCAGCCCCGAGCCGGGCCTCGGCGAGAGCTTCGACCTGGACTACATCGAGGCGGAAACGGTCAGGTCCTGGTGACCGCACCGCGCTGAACCGGGCCATCGCCTCGCCGCCGTCCGCACGCCCGCAGTGCAAGCGCTTACCCCCGCATGCACCGCCGGCCGCCGTGCACGCGGCCGGCCGCACCCCCGCACCGCCCCCCCGTCACCCGAAATCAGGCACTTCCCAGAAAGGCACCTCCCATGAGAACCCAGACCACCACCGCGCACCGTCGCTCGGTCCAGGTCACAGCCGTCGCCGCGGCAGTGGTCGCGTCGCTGTCGCTCACCGCGTGCGGAGGGGGTTCCGGCGGCTCGGGCGGCTCCGGCGGCAAGGTCAAACTGTCCTTCTCCTGGTGGGGCGACGCCTCCCGGGCCAAGGCCACCCAGGCCGCCGTCGCGGCCTTCGAGAAGGCCAACCCGACCATCACGGTGAGCACGCAGTACGCCACCTTCGGGCCGTACAACCAGAAGCTCGCCACCCAGATAGCCGGCGGCGGCGCGCCCGACCTGATGCAGATCGACTGGGGCAACCAGAGCCAGTACGCGCAGAGCAACACCCTGCTGGACCTGGCCGCCGGTCCCGGCGCCGTCGGCATCTCCGGGCTCGACCCGAAGTTCGCCGGCAGCGGCAAGGCCGGCGCCAAGCAGGTCGCGATCCCCTTCGGGCAGGCCACGCAGAGCATCGTCGTGGACGTCACCAAGCTCGAAGCCCTCGGCGTGGCCGTCCCGAAGGCGGGCTGGACGTGGGACGACGTGGCGACGTACGGCGCCGAGGTGAAGGCCAAGTCCGGCGGGAAGCTGTACGGCATCACCGACCCCGGCACCACCTGGGCCGCCTTCCAGTCCTGGCTGCTCCAGCAGGGCAAGCAGCTCTACACCCCCGAGGGCAAGCTCGGCTTCGGCAAGGACGAGCTGGCGGCCTTCTGGACGTACTGCGACAACCTGCGCAAGTCCGGTGCGGCGACGGCGGCGAACCTGACCGCCACGCTGACCAACGGCCCCGCCGAGGACCCGCTGGCCAAGGGCACCGCTGCCGCCGAGTGGGACTACGACAGCATCTACGCCAGCCACGCGGCCGCGACCAAGGACAAGCTGGCGCTGGTGCCGCTGCCGACGGTCGGCGGCCGGACGGGGATGTACGCCAAGCCGTCGATGCTGCTGTCGGTCTACTCCAAGTCCAAGCACCCCGCCGAGGCGGCCAAGTTGCTGAGCTTCCTGATCAACGACCCGGCGGCGGGCGCCGCCTTGGGCACCAGCCGCGGACTCTTCCCCAACGTCGCCGTGCGCAAGCAGCTGGCGGCCACCGCCACCGGCAACGACAAGGTCGTCGCCGACTTCGAGGCGGCCAACGCCTCGCAGCTGGCGGCGACGCCGACCGCCCCGCCGAAGGGCGACGGCCAGCTGATCACCCTGATGCAGCGCATCTACGGCGGCGTCAGCTTCGGCCAGCAGAGCCCCGCCGACGGCGGCGGCTCCTTCATGCAGCAGGCCGAGCAGATCCTCGGCAGCTGACGGCCGTTCGCCCAGGGGCCTGACAGGAGAAGGAGGAAGCTGGTGAGTTCGACGGCCAGGCTTGACAAGCGGGCATCGGCGTCGCCGACGCCTGCGACGAGGGAACACCGCACGAATCGGAAGCAGGGCTTCGCCGATCGAACCGCCGGTTATGTATTTCTGCTGCCCTGGCTCGCCGGGATCGCGATCTTCACTATCGGGCCGCTGGTGTACTCGCTGTATCTTTCGTTCACGAACTACGACCTGCTGCAGTCGCCGAAGTGGGTCGGCTTCGCCAACTACCACCAGATGTTCACGGCCGACCCCCGCTTCATGCACTCGGTGCGCGTGACGCTGATCTACGTCGTCGTGGTGACGCCGGTCAAGCTCGCGCTCGCGCTGGGTGTGGCGATGCTGCTGAACCGCAAGCGGCGCGGCATCGGGGTCTACCGCTCGCTGTTCTACCTGCCGTCGCTGCTGGGGACGAGCGTGGCCGTGGCGCTGGTGTGGCGCTCACTGTTCTCGCAGGGCGGCGCGGTGAGCGACGGGCTCGCCTCGCTGGGACTGCCGAAGACCGACTTCATCAACGACCCGAGCTGGGCGCTGCCCGCCATCATCCTGCTGGCCTGCTGGCAGTTCGGGGCGCCGATGGTGATCTTCCTGGCCGGTCTGAAGCAGATCCCGTCGGAGCTGTACGACGCGGTGGACGTCGACGGCGCCAACAAGTGGGAGCGGTTCCGGCACATCACGCTGCCGATGCTGTCGCCGGTCATCTTCTTCAACGTGCTGCTGGAGACGATCAACTCCTTCCAGGCCTTCACCCCGGCGTTCGTGATCAGCGGCGGCACCGGCGGGCCCGCGGACTCCACGCTCTTCTACACGCTGTACCTGTACCAGAAGGGCTTCACCGACTTCCAGTTCGGCTACGCGTCCGCCATGGCCTGGGTCCTGCTGGCGGCTGTCGCGGTGCTGACCGCGCTGATGTTCAGGGTCTCCAGGGTCTGGGTCTTCTACGGGGATGGAGGAAACCGATGAGCAGTCGTACCGCGGCCGCGCTGCCCGGTCCACCGGCCGCCGCGCGCCGGAACGCCGGGCGGCGGCCCGGCCGTACGGTGCTGTGGCACGTGGGGGTCGTGGTCATCGTCCTCGTGGTGATCTACCCGGTCATCTGGATGCTGGGCACGTCCTTCAAGCCGGCCACCGAGATCGTCACGTCCAACCGGCCCTGGCCGCTGCACTGGACGCTGCAGAATTTCCCCGACGGCTGGCACGCCAACCCGGGGGTCACCTTCGGGAGGTTCTTCCTCAACTCCCTGTTCATCTCGGTGCTCGCGGTGGTGGGCACCCTGCTGTCCTGCTCGTTCGCCGCGTACGCCTTCAGCCGGCTGGAATTCCGCGGGCGGTCCGTGCTCTTCGCGGGCATGGTGGTGACGATCCTGCTGCCCTACCACGTGCTGATCGTGCCGCAGTACGCCATCTTCAAGCAGTTCGGCTGGATCAACACCGACCTGCCGATCGTCGCGCCGAAGTTCCTGGCCACCGAGGCCTTCTTCATCTTCCTGATGGTCCAGTTCATGCGCGGCATCCCGCGGGAGATCGACGAGGCGGCCAGGATCGACGGCTGCGGCCCGTACCGCACGTTCCTCTACATCCTGCTGCCGCTGACCCGGCCGGCGCTGATCACCAGCGCGATCTTCAGCTTCATCTGGACGTGGAACGACTTCTTCACGCAACTGGTGTATCTCAACGACACCGACAGGTTCACCGTGCCGATCGGTCTGTCGCTCTTCGTCGACCAGACCGGGGCGACGTCGTACGGCCCGATGATGGCGATGTCGATCCTGGCGCTGCTGCCGGTGTTCCTGTTCTTCCTCGCCTTCCAGCGGCTGCTGGTCGACGGGGCCACGTCCAGCGGTCTGAAGGGATGACGCCGATGGCTTTCCAGGGATCGCCGGACGCCCGCCGCCGGGGGCGGCCGGGCTGGGCGCTGAGCCCCGAGCGGGGCGAGCAGGTGCGGACGGCGGCCGAGACGATGGCCGTCGGAGCGCTCTTCCTGCTGTTCGCGCTGCCGGTGGTCACCGCCGGCGCCGCGTGGTGCGCCGCGGCCGAGGTGGTCGCGGGCTGGCACCGCAAGCGGGAACTGCCGCTGCTGCGCACCTTCGCCGCCGTCGTACGCCGGGACCTGTCGGCCGGCCTCGCGGTGGAGGGCGTGCTGCTCGCGGTGGCCGCGGCGACCTGGTTCGAGGTCCATGTGGTCCTCGGCGCCCGGATGCCCGGCTACGCGCTGGAGGCGGCGGCACTGGTGCTGCTCGGCGGGCTGCTCGCGGGCTTCGTGCTGCTGGCGGTCGCCTGCCGTGCCGGTGCGGGTCTGACCTGGCGGGACGCGGTCCGCGACGCCGCGGAGCACGCGCGGGCGACTCTGTCCACGCTGCCGCTGGTGGTGACCGCGATGGCCTTCACGGCCGCGCTGATCGCCATCGTGCCGGCCTTCGCCGGCTTCATGGCCGGACCTCTCGCCTTCGCGGTCTCGGCCGTCGTCGCCCGCAACCGGAACGCGAGCCTGCCGGAGGACTCCGATGCCTGAGCGCACCAGCGGCCTGGAGGGCCGGCCGGTACGGGTCGCGATCGTCGGGACGGGCGCCATCGCGCGCGAGGCGCATCTGCCGGCCTACCGCGCGCTGGGCGGCGAGGTGGAGGTCGTCGCGGCCTTCGACATCGACGAGGCGGCCTGCCGCGCCTTCTGCTCCGCGGGCTCCGTGCCGTACGCCTACACCGACCTCGGCAAGCTGCTCGCCGAGCAGCGCCCCGACCTGGTGAGCGTCTGCACGCCGCCCGCGGTGCACCGCGAGCAAGCGGTGGCGGCGCTGCGGGCGGGTGCGTGGGTGTGGTGCGAGAAGCCGCCGTCGCGCTCGCTGGCGGAGTACGCCGCCATGGAGGCGGCCGAGGGCGGTGACGGCGGGCCGTACGCGGCGATCGTCTTCCAGCACCGGTTCGGCTCGGGCGCCGGCCACATCCGGTCGCTGATCGCCCGCGGGGCGATGGGCCGGCCGCTGGTCGCCCACTGCCAGACCACCTGGTACCGCGGCGCGGACTACTACCGGGTGCCCTGGCGCGGCAATTGGGCCGCGGAGGGCGGCGGCCCCACCATGGGCCACGGCATCCACCAGATGGACCTGCTGCTCGACCTCCTCGGGCCGTGGTCCGAGGTACGGGCCATGACCGGGCGGCTGGTGCACGACGTGGAGACCGAGGACGTGTCGACCGCGCTGGTGCGCTTCGAGAGCGGCGCGCTGGCCACCGTGGTCAACAGCGTGCTCAGCCCGCAGGAGGTGAGCCGGATAAGGATCGACTGCGAGCGGGCCACCGTGGAGCTGACCCACCTCTACCAGCACTCCAACGACGACTGGCGGATCACCCCCGCGCCCGACGTCGCCCTGGAGGAGCTGGCCGCCTGGCGCGGCATGGGTGAGAACGTGCCCAGCTCCCACCTGGCCCAGCTGCGCCCGCTGGTCGCCGACCTGCGGGCCGGGCGGCGGCCGCGGGCCAGCGGCGCGGACGGGCGCACGAGTCTCGAACTGGCCGCCGCGCTCTACAAGTCCGCCTTCACCGACACCACCGTGAAGGCCGGTGAGGTCGGTCCCGGCGACCCCTTCCACGCGGCGATGAACGGCGGCGCCACGGGCGGCGGCCTGTGAGGACCGGGGCGCTGGGGCCGCCCTGACGGGGGAAATCCCGTACCGCGGTGGCCGCGGAGGGGGCAGACTCCTGCCATGGCTGACATGGCGGCGTTCCGCGAGGCGGTCACCGCGTGGGCGGCCGGTGGCCCCGGCGACCGGGCCCGCGAGCTGGCGGGGCCGCTGCCGGCGACGACGGCGGTCCTGCTCGAAGGGCCGAGCGACGCCGCCGCGGTCGACGCGCTGGCCGCGAGCCGCGGCAGGGACCTGGCGGCCGAGGGGGTCTGCGTGCTGCCGATGGGCGGCGCGATGAGCGTCGGGCGCTTCGTCCGGCTGCTCGGGCCGGCGGGCCTCGGCCTGCGCCTGACGGGGCTGTGCGACGAGGGTGAGCGCCGCTTCTACGCCCGCGCGCTGGCGGCGGCCGGCCTGCCGGAGCGCGACTTCTTCGTGTGCGCGGCGGACCTGGAGGACGAGCTGATCCGGGCCCTGGGCGCGGCCCGGGTGGCCGAGCTGGTCCGGGCGGAGGGCGACGCGCGGGCGCTGCAGACCTTCCTGGGCCAGCCGGCCCAGCGCGGCCGCACCGCGGAGCAGCGGTTGCGGCGCTTCCTCGGGACGAAGAAGGGGCGCAAGATCCGTTACGGCCGCGTCCTGGTCGAGGCGCTCGACCCCGACCGCGTGCCGGCCCCGCTGGAGGGGCTCTTCGCGAGCCTGTGACCGCGGGGGCGGTCAGCCCCCGGCGAGCCGGTCGCGCTGGACCTGGCGGGCCAGCGCGCGGCGCACCGAGGCCGGCGCGGCGGGGGCGGCGGGCGCGGTGGCGGGCACGTCGAGGCCGCGGCTGATCGTGTCGTACGCGGCCCGGTAGCCGGCGGGCAGTTCCGCGTGGCGCAGCCGCAGGTCCTCCTCGACCAGCCGGCGCAGCTCGTCCACGTGCTGCGGGGTGAAGCGCCTGCGGCCCCTGGCCATGGCGTGGACCAGGCGTGCGCAGGCGGCCGCGTCGCAGGTCTCGGCGATCGCCTCGGCTAGCGCCCACAGCCGCCCTTCGAGCCAGGGCGTGTCGTGCTGGTCGAGGTCGAGCCCTAGCGGGGGCGGCTGCTCGCCCGTGCGGTGCCTGGCCATCTGCTTGGACACCGCGGGCTGGCTGACCTCGGTGAGCCGGGCGATCTTGTCCTGGGTCCAGCCGAAGCCGGCGAAGACCCTGATCATCTCCGTACGCAGCTTGCGCATCTCCTCGCCGGCCCGGATGACGTCGTTCATGTCCGCGAGCATGCGGGCGGCCTGCTCCTCGGTCAGCGTCTCGGGCGTGCGGTGCGTGTGCTCTGCCATATCTGGGGTGTATACCCGAGCCCACCGAATATAACCTGGTTGTACAACCGGGTGATGGCCTGCCAGACTGCGCTCCGTGCCCACTTTCACCGCTCCCGACGGGACCCTGCTCGCCTACCGCACGGCCGGCGACGGCGACCCGCTGCTCTGCCTGCCGGGCGGCCCGACCGACGCCCGCTACCTCGGCGACCTGGGCGGCCTGTCCGCGCACCGCCGGCTGATCCTCCTCGACCCCCGCGGCACCGGCGGCTCCGCCGTGCCCGCGGACACCTCCTCCTACCGCAGCGACCGCCAGGTCGAGGACGTCGAGGCGCTGCGCGTCCACCTCGGCCTGCCGCTGATCGACCTGCTCGCCCACTCCGGCGGCACCAACACCGCGATGCAGTACGCGGCCCGCCACCCGCGGCGGCTGCGCAGGCTCGCCCTGATCGGGCCCAGCACCCGGGCAGTCGGCATCACGATCAGCGGCGCCACCCGCCGCGAGGTCGCCCGGGGCCGCGCGCACGAGCCGTGGTTCCCCGCGGCCTTCACCGCCCTTGAAGCGCTCACCTCGGGTGCGGGCACCCCCGCCGACGCCGAGGCCGTCGTCCCCTTCCGCTACGGCCGCTGGGACGCCGCGGCCCGCGAGCACCACGCGCTGGGCCGCCCGGCGAACGACACGGCCGTCGCCCTCTTCGGCGCCGGCGACGCCTTCACCCCGGCCGCCACCCGCGCCGCCCTGGCCGCCCTCCCCTCCCCCGTCCTGCTGCTGACCGGCGAGTTCGACCTGAACAGCCCCCCGCAGCCGACCGCCGAGGTCGCCGCCCTCCTCCCGCGCGCCGCCCTCACCGTCCAGCCGGCCGCGGGCCACTACCCCTGGCTGGACGACCCCGCCGCCTTCACCGCGACGACCGCGGCCTTCCTGGCCTGACGCCCGCCGGTCCGGCGGCGAGGACCGTGTGGCGCGCATGCCGGACGGGCCGGCGGGGGAAAGGTCCCCCGCCGGCCCGTGGCCGCATGAGCGGGCGTCAGCCGCAGGTCACGACGGGCGTCCCCCAGTCGCCGTGGTCGTTGCCGTTGCCGTCGCCCGCGTCGCCGACCACCAGGTCGAGCACCTTGGCTCCGGTGACGTCGACGTCGATCGGTACGGCCGCCTGCTTGCCGCGGACCGTCGGGGTGGTGACCAGCGTCCTGCCGTCGGCGATCACCGAGAAGGTGACCGTACCGCCGCCGCCGGTCTCGTCGTCGACGCCGACCCGGGCGGTCAGCCGGGTGCAGGTGCCCGCGAGGTAGAGCTGCACGTCACTCACGGAGTTGGTGCCGAGGCCCTTGGCGTAGGCGGTGCCGGCTATGCTGAGCGGTCGGCCGTCGCCGGCCGACTGCTCGCCGACGCTGCTGTCGCGCTCCACCGGTCCCCATCCGTTGGTGGAGGACAGGAACGGCAGGTCGCTCACCGCGTCCTCGCCCGCCGCCGGGGCCGGCGGGATCGCGCCGACGACGCGCTCGTCACCGGCGGTCGCCTCGCGGCCGCGCTGCACGTAGTGGACGGTGGCGCCGAGCACCGACGCGGAGGGCAGCGTTCCGGCCGGTGGCTTCACCGTCCAGTGGAAGGTGGCCGACCTGCCGGGCAGCAGCACGGCCGCGGACGTGGGTCCGTCGGCGGCCGCGGTCCGGCCGTCGGGCACGGCGAGCGACGCGGTCAGCGCCGCCGCCGCCGGCCGGCCGGCCGGGACGCCCACGGTCGCCGAGGCGGTGAAGGCCTGCCCGGACTGCACGGTGTTCGGCACGTCGAGCGTCACGCCGACCCCGGGCGCGGCCGGCATCGCGTACGCGGCGCCGTCGTAGCGCGGGCTCGCGTTCTGCGCGACGTGCAGCGACGAGGCGTAGCTGCCGTAGTTCGTCAGCGCCACCTTGCCGAGCCCGCCGGTGCTGCCGTCGAGGTTCCACACCGCGATGGCGATGCTGTTGTGCCCATGGGGATCGAGGATGCCGTCGGGCACCGGGAAGGTGTGCTGCGGGCCGAGGTAGTTGACGTAGTTGCCGACCTGCCAGCCGTTGACGAAGATCGTGGCGCGGTAGCGGCGCGACGGGTCGTCGGTGAAGGTCAGGCCGAGCGAGGTGTCCTGGCCGCGCGGCAGGTCCAGGGCGGCGTCGGTGCGGTACCAGGACACGCCGGGGCGGTCGTCGGTGGTCGGCAGCGAGACCGTCTTCCACTTGCCGTCCGGGTAGCCGGGCAGCGACCAGCCGGCGCGCTCGCCGTACAGGCCGCCGTTCGCCAGCGGGCCGCGGACCGTGTCGAGCAGGTCCTCGCCGCCGCGGACGCCCTGCAGCCGCCAGGTGACCGGGGTGAGGGGCGCCCCGACGAGCGAGGCGCTGGTCAGGCCGCGGGCGGTCTTGTTGCCGTTGGAGGAGTTGTAGTCCTCCTCGTGGCCCATGTTGACCGTCAGGACGGATATGACGTTGTCCCCGGTCGGCTTCACCGACCCGGCGGGGAAGGTGAAGTCGGCGCTGCCGGTGGTGGAGCTGCCGAGGAAGGTGCCGTTGAGCCAGGCGGAGAAGGCCTGTGCCTTGCCGCCGGAGTCGGAGACCAGGTGGACGCCGGTCTCACCGCCGTCCGCGCGGAAGCGGCCGCGGTACCAGGTGTTGCCGGTGTGGAATCCGTAGTCGTCGGCGTAGAGCACGGGCAGCGAGTTGACGCCCGAGGAGCTGTTGGTGGTCGTCTTGGCGGCCACCTGCCAGCTGGAGTCGTCGAAGGCCGCCGCGGCTTCCGGGGACTCCTCCTGGTGCTTCCAGTTCGTCAGCGACGGCAGCTGCACCGGGGCGGCGACGGGGATCTGCCCGGTGAGGCTGCCGGTGGCCGACGCCTCGGTCTTCAGGGCGCGGCCGTTCCAGCTGACGCGGTCGGCCGAGGTGAAGACCTCGATGTCCTTGTCGTCGGCGTTGTCGCCGGTGAGCGCGACCGTACGGCCGTGGTCCCCGCTGGTGGCGGTGCGCAGCAGGTGGCTGCCGCGTAGCAGTACCGGGCCGGTCGCGGTGTCCTGGCGCCAGAAGGTCGCCGCCGTGGCCTTGTCGCCGACGAGCAGCAACTGCGGGCGCGGGCCGCCGCCGCTGACGGCGATCCGGATCAGGCCCTGGTGCCGGTAGTTCAGCCGCAGATCGCCGGTGGCCGCGTCCCAGGTGGTGGTGACCTGGCCACCGCTGCTGGTCACGGTGGGCCGGGAGGTGTAATGCAGCACGGTCTCGCCGTCGCTGCCCGCGTCGCCGTAGAGCACGGAGACGTCCCGGTCGCCGATGGTCGCCGTGGTCATGATCTCGGAGGTCGAGTACTGGAGTTGCGAGTCGCCGAGCTTGTCGTTCGCCACGATGATGTGCGAGTCGCGCCCGTCGAGGGTGATCGCGGTGCCCGGCTGCTGCGGCACGACCGGGTAGGTCGGTGTCGCGGTGCCGGCGGCCGGCACGTCGACGGCGTCGACGGAGACGAAGTTGTCGGTGGACGCCGAGCTGTGGGTGCCGGTGGCGACGATCTTCAGGGTGTGCGCCCCGGCCGCCAGGCCGGACTTCTGGAAGACCACCGCCTGGTTCTCGCTGCCGGAGTCGTCGACGGTGGCCGCCTTGGCACCGTCGATGTAGACGTCGGCGTAGCCGTGGTTGCCGGTCTTCGGGCCGATCCAGCGGACCGCGGTGCCGTCGAAGGGGACGGTGACGGAGTCGCCGGCCTGGTTGGAGAACGACTCGGTCTTCTTGTAGTCGCCGCCGGTGTAGCTCTGGTTCGCCACGTGCGACCAGGTGCCCGCGTACTGCAGGGCGGCGTCGGTGTCGTCCCAGGTGTAGGTGGTGTCGGTGACCGGCTGGGCGTTGAAGTCCAGGGAGATGTGGGTCGTGTCGACCGTCGTGGAGGTGGAGTCGCCGTGCCGCAGGACGTGGAACTGCGTCCCGGTGTCGGGGTTCTTCCGGGCGGTGTCGACCACGGCGCTGTTGTCCGGCGGGGTCGCCCTGATCGCGTCGGTCTTGGTCAGCGGGGCCACCGACTGGGTGAAGTAGCCGATGAGCTTGTCCTCGTCGTACTTCGGGTCGAGCTGCCGGTTCTCCCGGATCGCGGCGCCGTAGTCGTAGGACGTGTAGTTCTGCGGCTCGCCCAGCCAGCCCCAGTTGGTGCCGCCGTAGGTCATGTAGAAGCTCTGGGCGGTCGCGCCGACGGCGATGTTCTGCTTGTAGAAGACGTCGGCGAACTGGTCGTTGATCAGCTGGGCGCACTTGTCGTAGCCGGGGCCGCCCCACGGGTCGAAGGCGCCGCCCTGGAATTCCGGCGAGTACAGCGGCTTGCCGGCCGGGTGGTCATAACTGAGGTCGGGGACGCCGTTCCACTTGGTGGGGTTGGAGCAGTTGAAGCCCTGCGGGTAGGAGTCGGGGCCGTCGACGTCCAGGGCGCCGTCACCGGCGTTGAAGGTGCCGTTGTTGTTGCCGGTGAGCGGCACCGTGATGCCGTCGGCGGTGGCCTTGTCCTCCAGGTGCTTCATGTAGGCGCGGGCGTCGGCCGAGCCGTTGTAGTACTCGTTCTCGACCTGGTAGGCGATCACCGAGCCGGTGCCGTTGGTCACCTGGTGGCGGGCGATGATCCGGTCGATCTGGGTCAGCCACTCGTCGGCGTACTTCAGGAACTGCGGGTCGTCGGTGCGGTTCTTCTCCTCCTTGGTGGTCAGCCACCCGGGCAGCCCGCCGCTGTCGACCTCGGCGTTGATGTACGGCGCGGGGCGGGCGATCACGTACAGCCCCGCCTGCTCGGCCATGTCGAGCAGCTTGTCGACGTCGCGCACGCCGGTGAAGTCGTAGACCCCCGGCGCGGGCGAGTGGTAGTCCCAGTCGAAGTACAGGGAGGTGGCGTTGAAGCCGGCCGCCTTCATCTTCTGGAAGATGTCCAGCCACAGGTCGGGGCTGGGGAGCCGGAAGTAGTGGAACTCGCCCGACCACAGGTAGGTGCGCTTGCCGTCGACCAGGAAGGAGTAGCCGTCGAAGGTCACCGTCCGCGGCTTGGACGCGGTGGTGGCCGCCGGCGCCGCATCAGCGCTCGCGGCGGTGTCGTGGCGCGCGGCGCCGGCCGCCATCGCGGGCGCCGTCATGCCCGCGGACAGGGCGATGGCCGTGCCCGCCGCGATGGCCGCCCACCATCGCGCGCGGCGGCCCGGTCCTGCCGCCCCGGAACGGTTCTGCTGTCTGTGCACTGCGGCCTCCACACTGCCCGATGAGCCAAGTCCAAACAGATTCAATCGGAGTCGAACAATAGGAGCGGGTGAACGACGGCACAATAGTGCGGACGAAGGTTGCCCGAACGAGGCACAGGGCCAGGCATGGGGCAGGGGTGACGAGTTGGAACGGTTCACGTCAGATCCCTTGACAGCTCGGGCTGTTGAGGGCTGTCATGTGGCCAACTGTTGAGTTGCGTCGGATTATGTTCCGACCTGACAGGCCCGGAGGAGCCGCATCCGGCCGGGCCGCCCTCAAGGAACACCGATCCTCCCGGAACGAACGATGGGACCCCGTATGCCGATCCCCCGCAGGCTCCTCGCTTGCGTCACCGCCGGAACCCTGTGGACAGGCGGGCTCGGTCTGGCCGCCTTCACCGCCGGCGTCGCCACCGCGCCCTCCGCCGCGGCACTGGACAACGGCCTGGCCATCACCCCGCCGATGGGCTTCAACGACTGGAACTCCTTCGGCTGCGACGTCAACGAGCAGCTGATCGAGGACACCGCCGACTACTTCGTCAGCTCGGGGCTCAAGGCGGCCGGCTACACCTACGTCAACATCGACGACTGCTGGCTGACCCACTCCCGCGACGCCGACGGGCGCCTGGTCCCCGACCCGGTGAAATTCCCCGACGGCATCAAGGGCACGGCGGACTACGTCCACAGCAAAGGCCTCAAGCTCGGCATCTACGAGGACGCGGGCACCGCGACCTGCGCCGGCTACCCCGGCAGCCTCGGCCACGAGACCACCGACGCCCAGAGCTTCGCCGACTGGGGCGTGGACTACCTCAAGTACGACAACTGCAACAACAAGAGCGACGGCACCCGCGCCGACTTCGTGAACCGCTACACCGCCATGGGCGACGCGCTCAAGGCGACCGGCCGCCCGATCGTCTACTCGCTGTGCGAGTGGGGCCAGCAGCAGCCGTGGGAATGGGCCGCCGCGGTCGGCAACCTGTGGCGCACCACCGGCGACATCAGCGACAACTGGGCCAGCCTGAAGTCCATCACCGCCCAGAACCTGCCGCTGGCCGCCGCCGCGGGACCGGGCCACTGGAACGACCCGGACATGCTGGAGGTCGGCAACGGCGGCATGACCGACACGGAATACCGCACCCACTTCTCGCTGTGGTCGATGATGGACGCGCCGCTGCTCATCGGCACCGACCTGCGCAAGGCCACCCCCGCGACGATGGACATCCTGCTCAACAAGGAGGTCATCGCCCTGGACCAGGACCCGCTCGGCAAGCAGGCCGCCGTGCTGTCCTCCGCAGGGGGCGCCTCGGTGGTCGTCAAGCAGCTGGCGAACGGCGACCGCGCGGTCGCCCTCTACAACGAGTCCGACCAGCCGCAGCACCTCTCCACCACCGCCGCCGCGATCGGCCTGTCCCGCTCCGCGCTCGGCTACCAGGTACGGGACCTGTGGGAGCACCGCTCCTACCAGTCGGCGGGCACCCTGGCCGCGACCGTGCCCGCGCACGGCACCACCCTGCTGCGGGTGAGCAGGCCCGGTCGCCCGCTGCAGGACGCGCCGCTGGTCGACTCGGGTGTCGACGGCACCACCGTCCACCTCCAGCCCGGCCAGGGCGCCGACGTCACCACCTACGCCACCGACCTCGGCACGGCCCCGGCACTGGACGTCAAGGTCAAGCTGACCGCGCCCGAGGGCTGGACGATACGGCCGCAGGGCCGCACCAGCACCGTCGCGCTGCCCGGCGGCCGCACCTTCGCCACCACCTGGCACATCGACGTGCCCGCGGGGACCACGACCGGCACATACGCGCTGTCCGGCACGGTCGGCTACAGCGGCCTGCTGCCGCACAGCGCCGTGAGCCGGCCGCTGAACGGCCAGGTCTCGGTCGCGGTACCGCCGCCGGCCGGCACCTCCTACCTCAGCGACCTGCCGTGGGAGTCGGCCGCCAACGGCTACGGCCCGGTGGAGCTGGACACCAGCAACGGTGAGAGCCAGGCCGGCGACGGCCACCCGATCACCCTGCAGGGCACCGTCTACGCCAAGGGCCTCGGCGTGCACGCCCCGAGCGACGTGGCTTACTACACCGCCGGCAAGTGCACCACGCTGACGGCCACCGTCGGCGTGGACGACGAGAAGAAGAACAGCAAGGGCTCGGTGGAATTCCAGGTCGTGGCCGACGGCAAGCAGGTCGCCGACAGCGGCGTCCTGACCAACGCCGACGGCAGCAGGCCGCTGACCGCCGACGTCACCGGCGCCCAGGAGGTCCACCTGCTCGTCACCGACGGCGGTGACGGCAACGACAGCGACCACGCCGACTGGGCGGGCGCCGCCATCACCTGCTCCTGACACCCCTCCTGCCCTGCCGTGGGGCCGGTGCGGTTCGCGCCCGCGCGAACCGCACCGGCCCCTTCGGCCGTCCCGCCGGGCCCGAGGGGTCAGCCGGCGCCCCGGGACTTACGCCAGCAGGTCCGCGAGCCGGTCGCGGACGCCTTCCTTGCCCTCCAGCGGGGTCGGGCCCAGCTGGTCGTGGCGGTCGGGGTCGCGGGCCAGCGCGTGCAGGCGGCCGTCGTGCCGGGCCAGCACCAGGTCGGTGCTCACACCGGCGATCTCCGCGGACCCCTCCGCCGTGTAGTGGGTGACGGTGACCAGGGCGGAGCGCGACGCCCCCGCGAGCAGCGCGTCGACGTCCAAGGCGCGGTCGTGCTCGGCCGCGGCGCCCCTGGGCAGCCACTCGGCGAGCATCCGCAGGGCCTCGTCCAGGACGTACAGGCCGATCTGGTGGACGCCGAGCGCGTCGATGCGGACCATCAGGCAGATCCGCTCGGGCTGCGGCATCAGCAGGATGCGCCACGGCTCCCCCGGCTCCGAGCCGGTGATACGGGCGTCGAGCACCATGCGGGCCCGCTGCTGGAAGGCCACCGCGATGCCCAGGTCGCCGCGCACCTGCACCTGCTCGCCGCTCTCGCCGGCCAGCAGCAGCTCCCGCGCGGCCAGCGACCTGACGGCCTCGGTCAGCTCGTCCTCGGAGGGCCTGGCTTCAAGGAAGTCCACGATCGCGTCGACCGCGGTCAGCTCGGCGATGGTGTAGGCGCCGAGCATGACGGGCCCGGTGTGCACCAGGTTGACCACGGCGGTGACCAGCCCGGACGGTACGGCCGCCTCACCCGGTCCCTGGCCCGGCGGCTGCTCGGGGGTGGCGGGCCGGTATTCGCCGTCGCTCTGCTCGTCGCTCATCGCGGGCCTCCCGTCGGCCATACGGTCCCGGCGGACGCCTGGTCGCTGCGCCCGCGCAGGACGGCGGCAGCGGTGCGGGACGGTGTCTGGGTGATCCACACCTCGGAATTGCCGAACAGCCCGCGGCCGCCCCTGTCGGACAGCGCCTGACCCAGCTCGCCGGCCAGGTCCTCCCGGTCCGGGGGCGGGAAGCGGGCCGCGAGCTGCTGGGAGACCGCCGTGACGTCGTCGGACTCCTCGATCCTGCGCAGCGCCCGGGTCAGCGACCGTGCGACGGGCGGGGTCAGCGAGGTGGGGACGGCCACGATCGGCGACAGGTACATCGGGCGCCGCTCGGTCATCCGGGACAGACCCCAGGGGCCGACGTTGCTGCCGGTGAAGCGGTAGACCACATAGTCCATCAGGTGCCGCAGGTCGTCGACGCTGGGCATCTTGCTGCCGCCGAAGGCGGCCGGCGTCTTCTCCAGCTGCACCCAGGTCCCGGTCGCGGTGCGGCCGTGCAGCTTCTCGCGAACGACGTGGCCGCGCATGCCGATGTCGGGGTAGCGCGCTTTGTCGATGTCGCGGTGGTGGCTGGACAGCCGCGGGTGGCTGCCCTTGGCCGCCCGCCACTTCTCGTACAGCGCCGGGTCGTCCACCAGCACGTGACCGCCGCACAGCACGTCGTGCAGTTGCGGGACCTGCAGGCCGTGCTGCTCCAGGTCGGCGACGATCACCGCTTCCTCGGGGCTCAGGCGGCCGACGGCGGCGAGCAGACCCTTGCGGTACGCGCCGGCCCGTGCGGTGATCTCAATGGTGAGCCGGACCCTGTCGCGCACCTGCTCGGCCTGCCGGGCGGCGGCGGCGGCCTCTTCGGCCGCCGCTCCCGTCCGCCCGGAGTGTCCGGACCGCCAGCCGGCCAGTGGGTGCTTGCGCTCCATCTGGCCAGTACAACACGGGTGCCGCCGTCCCGCAGCGGCTCGGCCGCGGGACGGGCGGGGTCAGCCCTGGGAGCGGGCGGGCAGCCGCCAGCCGGCCCGGGGGAAGTGGCAGGTGTAACCGTCGGGATACCGCTCCAGGTAGTCCTGGTGCTCGGGCTCGGCCTCCCAGAAGGGCCCCGCGGGCTCGACCTCGGTGACCACCTTGCCGGGCCACAGGCCCGAGGCGTCCACGTCGGCGATGGTGTCCTCGGCGATCCGCTTCTGCTCGTCGTCCACGTAGTAGATCGCCGAGCGGTAGCTCAGGCCGATGTCGTTGCCCTGACGGTTCTTCGTGCTCGGGTCGTGGATCTGGAAGAAGGTCTCCAGGATCGCGCGGTAGTCGGTCCGCTCGGGATCGAAGGTGATCTCGATGGCCTCGGCGTGGGTGCCGTGGTTGCGGTAGGTGGCGTTCGGCACGTCACCACCCGTGTAGCCGACCCGGGTCCCGGTCACTCCCGGCAGCTTGCGCAGCAGGTCCTGCATCCCCCAGAAGCAGCCGCCCGCCAGAACCGCCTTCTGCAACTGCGTGGCCATCTCGATCCTCTCCCAGTCATCACGTCGTGGACAGCCGCCGGGGTGGGGGCGCGGCTCACCGCCGCCGCCGGCCCACCGGCTCCTGTGGACTCAACGCGCCGGGAGACCGTACGATTCCGCGCCGCCGGCCCCCGCGGGCGGGGGCGGTCAGGCTCCGGGCAGACGGGCCGGTCCTGATATCCGCGGGCGGGAAGGCGCCCGCTGATAAAATGGCCGGCGACGTTGATCGTTTGTCGAGGAGTGCGGACATGGTGGTGGACGACGACATCTCCGGGTGAGACCCGGATCCGACCGGCCACCGGCCGGCGCCGAGGAGCGCCGCCGCCGTGGCCATGTCGTCGTCCCCCTCTTCCATGCCCGCCACCGGGGCAGAAATCTGTGGCTGCCCCGCTCCCCCGAGGTCACCTCCATGTCCGACGCATCCGTCGTCTGCTCCGCCCTGTCCTTCTCCTGGCCCGACGACACACCGGTCTTCCAGGACCTGTCCTTCACCCTCGGCGCCGGCCGCACCGGCCTGGTCGCGCCCAACGGCTCCGGCAAGAGCACCCTGCTCAGGCTGATCGCCGGTGAGCTGCGGCCCACCGCCGGGTCGGTGTCCACCGCCGGCACGCTCGGCTACCTCCCGCAGACGCTCCCGCTGACCGGCGACCTCACGGTGGCCGAGGTGCTCGGCATCGCCGAGGTGATCCGCGCCCTGGACGCCGTCGAGTCCGGCGACGTCGGCGAGGAGCACTTCACCGCCATCGGCGACGACTGGGACGTCGAGGAGCGCACCCGCGCCCAGTTGGATCGCCTGGGCCTGACCGGCCTGGACCTGGACCGCAGCCTGCGTACCCTCAGCGGCGGCCAGGTCGTCTCCCTCGGCCTGGCGGCCAGGCTGCTCGCGCGGCCCGACGTGCTGCTGCTCGACGAGCCCACCAACAACCTCGACCGCGAGGCGCGGAACAAGCTCTACGACGTGGTCGAGGACTTCACCGGCTGCCTGCTGCTGGTCAGCCACGACCGCGCGCTGCTCGACCGCATGGAGCGCATCGCGGAGCTGGACGGAGGCGAACTGCGCGCGTACGGCGGGACCTTCACCGACTACGAGCGGGCCGTGCAGGCCGAGCAGGAGGTCGCGGAGAAGAACGTCCGCAATGCCGAGCAGGAACTGAAGCGGGAGAAGCGGGAGTTGCAGCAGGCCCGCGAGCGCGCCGAGCGCCGTGCGAGCAACGCCGCCCGCAATCTCAAGAGCGCCGGCCTGCCCCGGATCTTCGCCGGGAACATGAAACGCGGCGCCCAGGAGTCGGCGGGCCGGGCCGGCCAGGTGCACGCAGGGCGGGTGGACGAGGCCAGGGCGCGCTTGGACGAGGCGGGGCGGTCGCTGCGCGACGAGCAGCGCCTGACCCTGGACCTGCCGGAGACCCAGGTACCCGCGGGACGCACCCTTTTCCTCGGCGAGCGGCTGCGGGTGGCGCTCGGCGGCCGCCGGGTCTTCGCCGGGCAGGGCGTCGACCTGGCGATCCGCGGTCCCGAGCGGATCGCGCTGACCGGTCCCAACGGGGCGGGGAAGAGCACGCTGCTGCGGCTGGTGCACGGCGACCTCACCGCCGAGGGCGGCGAGGTCAGGCGGGCCGACGGGCGGATCGCGTACCTGTCACAGCGGCTCGACCTGCTCGACCCGGACCGCACGGTCGCCGAGAACTTCGCCGCCTACGCGCCCGGCCGGCCGGCGGCGGAGCGGATGAACCTGCTGGCCCGCTTCCTCTTCCGCGGTGCCCGCGCCCATCTGCCCGTCGGCGTGCTGTCCGGCGGCGAGCGGCTGCGCGCCACCCTGGCCTGCGTGCTGTGTGCGGAGCCGGCACCGCATCTGCTGCTGCTGGACGAACCGACCAACAACCTCGACCTGCTCGGCACGGGCCAGCTGGAAGGCGCCCTGAACGCCTACCGGGGTGCTTTCGTGGTGGTCAGCCACGACACACGCTTCCTGCGCGAGATCGGCGTGGACCGGTGGCTGCGGCTGGCCGGCGGCGAACTGGCCGAGACCGGGGCGCCCGAGGGGTGAGCGAGGCGGCGCTGCCCGCATAGCACCGATCTGGCGGGGCGAATCTTGCGACCGCGACGGTCACCTGCCAGGGTGGTGACATGAACCTTGAGCACGTCTTCGTCTGCGGCGACCCGGCGCTCGACTTCGCCGCGACGCTGCGGGCCCGCCGGTCGCTGCGCTTCGAGATGTTCGCGACGCCCGGCCGGCTGGACGCCTGGTATGCGGAGTCCGGGGTGGTCGACGCGGTCACCCCGGGCGGGCAGGGGGACGTCGACCGGGCGAGGGCCGTACGGGAGGCGCTCTACCGGCTGATCACCGCGCGACGCCTCGGGGAGGACTACGACCCCGAGGCGCTGGCCCTGGTCAACGCCACGGCACGCACCCCGGCCGCGGTACCGCAACTGACCCCTGCGGGCCGCCGGACCGAGGCGACGCCCGCCGAGGCGCTGTCGACCGTGGCCCGCCGTGGCGTCGAACTGCTCGGCGGTCCGGACGTGCCGCTGCTCAAGGAGTGCGGCAATCCCGAGTGCACCCGCGTCTACATCGATCGGTCCCGCGGCATGCGCCGCCAGTGGTGCGGCATGGAGTCCTGCGGCAACAGGATCAAGGCGGCCGCCTACCGGGCCCGTAAGAAGACCACGGTGACCGCCGGCTGACCGCACCGGCGCCATACGCTCACCCCACGCGGGAGCCGGCCGCACACAAGCGGCCGTGTGCCCCCGCTCGCCGCAGTCATGCCCGCCCGCTGACGTCGCCGCCTCCGTACGAGCGGGATCGCCCGGCACCCGCGTAACCTGCCACATCCTCGGGTAGCCGAGCCCGGACAGAGCGGCGGAAGCCGCACCACCGCGGCGAGGAGTGGATCCCACCACCCATGAGCACCGACACCGACACCGACGCGGGCGCCGGACGTCCGAAGAACGACGAGGAGACCCGGGGCACCGTACTGATCGCGCTGCTGGCGAACGTGGCCATCGCCGTCGCCAAGGCCGTCGTCGGCGCCATCACCGCCTCCCCCGCGCTGCTCGCCGAGGCGGCGCACTCGGTCGCGGACACCCTCAACGAGGTCTTCCTGCTGGTCTCCGTGCGCGCCAGCCGCCGCAGTCCGGACGCGCAGCACCCCTTCGGCTACGGCAAGGAACGCTACTTCTGGGCGCTGCTCGCGGCGGTCGGCATCTTCGTGACGGGCGGCTGCTTCTCGTTCTACCAGGGTCTGCACGGGTGGCTGTCACCGGAGTCGGGGGGCTCCGAGCGCTTCCTGGCCACCTATGTCGTCCTGGCCGTGTCGCTCGTCGCCGAGAGCACCTCGCTGCTGCGGGCGGTCGTCCAGCTGCGAGGTCAGGCCCGCTCCCACGGGCACTCCCTCCTGCGGGAGATCACCGGAAGCGTCGACCCCACCGTCCGCACGGTCTTCGCCGAGGACGCCACGGCCGTCCTGGGCGTCCTGCTGGCCGCGGGCGGCGTGCTCGGCCACCAGCTCACCGGCTCGCCGCGCTGGGAGGCCGCCGCCGCCCTGGCCATCGCCCTGCTGCTGGTCCTGGTCGCCTACTGGCTCGGCCGCTCCGCGCGCGACCTCCTGGTGGGGCAGGCCGTCGACCCCCGGTTGCAGCAGGAGGCGTACGAACTCCTCGCCGCGCAGCCGGAGATCGACACCGTGGCCGTCCTGCAGACCATGCGGCTCGGGGTGGACTCGGCGCTGCTGGCCGCGCGTGTCGACCTGCGGGAGGGCATGGACAGCGAGGAGGTCGAGGAGGTCAGCGAGCGGATCAAGCGCGAACTGCGGGAGAGGTTCCCGGAGCTGGCCGAGGTCTTCCTCGACATCGTCGACGCGGACCACCAGGACCGGGAGCGGGCACGGGTCCGCAGGGAGGAGGTCGACCGGGCGGTCGCCCAGCAGGCCTCCCAGGACGAGCCGCCCCGGCGGTGACCCGCCACCGGGCGCCGGGGTTTCCCCGCGCCCGGTCGGGACAGACGGTGCGCATGGCAGAGGAGTGGCACGCTCAGGCGTGTCCCCCGCTTCTGCCGTGTGCGCGCCGGCCGGCCGGTATACCGGGGCAGCGGGGCATGCGCGGCGCAGGCGCAGCGGCCCCCAGGTGAGGAGGCGAGCGGGGATGGCACACCGGGTCCTGGCCACTGCGGCCACCGTGGGCGGGTGGTCGGGCCTGCTCTTCGTCCTCTACCTCGTCCTCATCACCGACGTCACACCGCTGGAGGCCGTGGTCGGCGGCTCACTGGCCGTCCTCGGCGGGGTGGCCGCCGAGGCGGTACGCCGGGCCGAGCACCCGCGCGTGCACGGCCGCCGCCGCCTCGCCGCCGCCTTCGCCGCGCTGCCGTGGACGCTGTTCGCGGAGACGGCGCAGCTCGCGGTCGCGGTCGCCCGCGCGGCCGGGCGCGGGGACCCGTCGGCCGTGGGGCCGGCGGCTACCCCCGCCCGGCCCGGCGGGCACGACGGCGACCGGCCGGTCGCCGTCCGGGTGCCCGCGGACACCGACCCGGCCCTGGCCGCGGCGCTGCTGACCGCGACACCCGGGGCCTGCGTACTCGACATCGCGGGGCGGGAGCTGACCGTCCATCTGCTCGGCGACAAGGCCGCCCCCTCGGCGGTCGAGCGCGCCCTCGGCGGCCGGAGGCCGGCGTGAACGCCTGGCTGCTGGCCGCCTGCGTCCTGCTGCCCTCCGGTCTCGGGCCGTGCCTGTGGCGGGCCTGCCGCGGCGAGCCGGCCCGGCGGCTCCCGGCGATGGCCCTGGCCGGAGTGATGGCCGTCGCCGTCTTCCTGCTGACGGCGCGCGGCCTGCACCGCACCTCGTACGTCGACGTCGCCCTGGTGACGGCCGTGCTGGCGCCCACCGGGACGCTGGTCTTCGCCCGCTGCCTCGCCGGCGGCGCCCGGGCAGAAGGGGCGGGGGGAGGGGACTGAGATGACCGCGACCCACGTTCTGGCCCTGGCGCTGCTGTGGTGCGGCTGCGCGGCGCTGCTGCTGTCCGCGGCGGCACTGGCGCTGCTGCCCACGCCGTACGGCCGGCTGCACGCGCTGGCCCCGGCGACGAGCCTCGGCGTGCCGCTGCTCTGCCTCGCGCTCGCGGTGGACGCCGGCGCCGGCAGACAGGCCGCGAAGCTGCTGGTCATCGGCGCCCTGACGGCCGTGTCGGGCCCTGTCACCACCATGGTCATCGGCCGCTCGATGGCGGCCGAGGACCGGGCCGCAGGCAGCGGCGAGCCGCAGGGGCCGCCGGCATGAGCACCTCAGCGGTCGACTTCCTGGTGGCCGTCGGCCTCGTCCTGGTGGGGGCCGCCGCCACCTGTGCGGCGCTCACTCGCGACCCGGTACGCCAGTCGGTGCTGCTCTCGGTGCTCGGCGTGTGCCTGGCGCTGCTCTTCCTGGCTCTGCAGGCGCCCGACGTGGCGCTGTCGCAGCTCGCGGTGGGCAGCGCGGTGACACCGCTGCTGTTCCTGCTGACGGTCCGCAAGGTCCGGCGCGGCCCGCGGGCCGGGCCCGAGCGGGACGAGGGGCGCGGCGAGGGGGACGAGCGGTGAGCGGGCGGGTCCGTAAGGTGGTCTTCCTGCTCGCCGCGGCCGTCTTCGCGGTCGCCTTCGCCCTGGCCTGCACCGGGCTGCCGCACTTCGGCACCGCCGTCCACCCCTACGGCAGCAAGGCGGTCGCCGCGGCGGTGCGGCACCGCACCGCCAACGTGATCTCCTCGGTCAACTTCGACCAGCGCGCCCTGGACACCCTCGGCGAGGAGTCGATCCTCTTCGGCTCGGTGCTGGGCGCCGTCGTCCTGCTGCGCCGCGCGCGGGACGAGGACCGGGCCGAGCCCGAGCCGGGCCGGGTGCTGCCGTCGACCGTGCTGCTCGGCGCCGCCCTGCTGCCGGTCACGGTGCTGGTCGGCGGCTACGTCGTGGCGCACGGCCAGCTCAGCCCGGGCGGCGGCTTCCAGGGCGGGGTGGTGCTGGCCACCGGGCTGCATCTGGCCTACGTGGCCGCCGACTACCGCGTGCTGCGCCGGGTGCGCCCGCTGGCGGCCTTCGCCGCGCTGGACGCGGTGGCCGCCGGCGCTTTCACCGCGCTGGGGCTCGCCGGGCTGTTCGCGGGGGCCGCGTATCTGCAGAACGTGCTGCCGCTGGGCACCTTCAACCAGCTGTCGTCGGCGGGCCTGGTGCCGCTGCTGAACGCCGCGGTCGGCGTGGAGGTGGCCTCCGGCGTGATCGTGCTGGTCGCCCAGTTCCTCGACCAGGCGGTGGAGATCGAGTCCCCGGAGACGCCACGCGCCACCGGGCAGGGAGAGGACGACCGATGACCGTACTGCCCTTCCTCGCGGCCGCCTGGATCTTCCTGGTCGGCGTGTACGGGATGGTCACCAGCCGCAACCTGGTCCACGCGGTCGGCTGCCTGGCCGTCGCGCAGTCCTCGACGTACGTCCTGCTGCTCGGCGTCGGATTCCGGCGCGGCGGGACCGCCCCGGTCTTCTCCGACATCCCCGTCGGCACACCCGTGGTCGACCCGGTCGTGCAGGCCCTGGTGCTCACCGACATCGTGGTCGGCGCCACCGTGACCGCGCTGCTGCTCAGCCTGGTCATCCAGATCCGCAAACGCACCGGGACCGTCGACCCCGAGGCGCTCTCCGAGCTGAAGGGCTGAGGGCGCCCGTGCCGTACCCCGGCTGGCAGAGCGCCGACCTGCTGCCGCTCGCCGTCGTGACCCCGCTGCTCGGCGCGGCCGTCCTGGTACTGGCGGGCCGCGTGCTGCCGCGTACCGCGCTCGACGCGGTGGCGACCGCCTTCGCCGCCGCCACGCTGGCCGAACTGGCCCTGCTGTGGAGCCGGGTGGGAGACGCCGGCGGCGGGCGTGCGGTGTCCTGGCTCGGCGGCTGGACCCCGCGAAACGGGCACAGCGTCGGCATCGTGCTGGTCGGCGACCGGCTCGGCGCCGGACTCGCGCTGCTGGTCGCCGCCCTGGTGGTCGCCGTCCTGGTCTACTCCTGGCGGTACTTCGACGAACCGCCCGCACGGCACCGCGGCAGCTTCCCCGCGCTGCTGCTGCTCTTCGAGGCGGGCATGTGCGGATTCGCCCTGACCGGCGACCTGTTCAACGCGTTCGTCTTCTTCGAGCTGATGGGCGTGGTGGCCTACGCCCTGACCGGTTACCGGATCGAGGACCCGCGGCCGCTGCACGGCGCGCTGACCTTCGGGGTGGTCAACTCCCTCGCCGCGTACGGCACGCTGCTCGGCATCGGCCTGCTCTACGCGCGCACCGGTGAGCTGGGCATGGCGCAGATCGGCGGCGCGCTCGCCGGCCACCGCGCCGACGCGCTCACCGTCACCGCGTTCGTCCTGGTGATGGCGGGCCTGCTGGTGAAGTCCGCGACCGTGCCCTTCCACTTCTGGCTGCCCGACGCCCACGCGGTCGCGCCCACGCCGGTCTGCATGCTGATGTCGGGGGTGATGGTCGAACTCGGGGTGTACGGCATCGCCCGCGTCTACCTGACGGTCTTCGGGGGCCCCGGCGGCATCCCGGCGGCGGCCTTCACCCATACGCTGGGCGCGCTCGGCGGGCTGACCGCGCTCGTCGGCGCCGTCATGTGCTGGCAGCAGCGGCACCTCAAGCGGCTGCTGGCCTTCTCGACCATCGGCCACACCGGCCTGTGGCTGCTCGGCCTGAGCCTGCTCGACCCGGCCGCCACCGCGGGAACCACCCTCTACGTCGCCGGGCACGCCGGGGTGAAGGCCGCGCTGTTCGGCCTGACCGGCGTCCTGCTCGACCGGCACGGCTCGGTCGACGAGCACGGGCTGCACGGTACCGAACGCGGCTCGCCGTGGGCCGGGGCGCTCTTCATGACCAGCGGCCTGGCGCTCGCCGGGCTGCCGCCCTTCGGCCTCGGCCTCGGCAAGGCGGTCGCGGAGCACGCGGCGGGCGGGCACGCGGCGTGGCTGCCGGCCCTGTACGTCGTGGTGTCGGCACTGACCGGCGGCGCCGTCCTGCGCGCCGGGCTGCGGATCTTCCACGGTGCCGGGCCGGTGCCCGAGAGCCGCCGCTCGGAGGTGGAGACCGGCGGGGAGAGCGAGGAGCCTGAGGTCCGCGACCCGCTGCGGCCGGTGCCCGTCACGATGACGGTGGTCCCCGCGGTGCTGCTGGCCGGGGCGCTGGCGGTCGGGGTCTTCCCGGGCGTGGGGCGGGCGCTGGCGTCCGCGGCGGTCGCCTTCCAGGACCGGGCCGGCTATCTGGCCCAGGTCGCGGGACTGCCCGCGCACGCGCCGGCCGGCCCGACGCCGGAGGCGGCCTGGAATGTGCCGGGGGTGCTGCTCGGCGTGCTGTCCACCGCGTTGGCGGTGGCCCTTGCGTGCGCGGCCGTCCGTGCCGTGTCGGACGCGCCACGTCCTTGGCGCACCGCGGTCCGGCTGGCCGACCGCCGCCTGGTCGTCCCGCTGCGCCGGCTGCACTCGGGACACCTCGGCGACTACGTCACCTGGCTGACGGTGGGCCTGGCCGGCCTGCTGATCGCGCTGGCGGCCCAGGTCTAGGGAGAGCCGCGACCTCAGGCGAGGTGGGTGTGGCCGATGGTCCGTGGCGCGGGCACCGCGCGCGCGTCGGCGGGCGTGAGGGCATCGGCGGGCACCACGCGGGCATCGGCGGGCGGCGTGAAGGCGGGCCAGGTGCGGGTGAGGTCCAGGACGCGCGCCACCGCGGCGGACGCCGAGGTCACGCTCATCTCGCGGCCTTCGGCGACGGCCAGTGCGCGGGCCCGCAGCAGGGTGTTGAGCCCGGCGCAGTCGAAGAAGCCGACGCCGCTCAGGTCGAGGTGGAGCCCGTCGGGGGACGACCGCAGGGCGTCGGTCAGCACATGCTCCAGCAGGTCCGCGCAGTCCAGGTCGACCTCGCCGTGGACGGCGACCCGCACGAGGCCGCCCGCCTCCGTGAGCCGCATCACGAGTCCGGACCGCAGATGCCTGACGACGCGCACGGCCCGCGTCGCCGACGTGACGGTGACGGTGCCGGACCGCGCGGGCGGGATCGAGCAACTCCTTCCACCAGACATGGCTGACCTCCTCGGGCTCCGAACTCGACGGCTCCACATTGCGGGCCGCGAGCATTCCTGTCAACTGATACGCGAAATCCGTTTCGTGTTTTGCGTGGCGTGAATCCTCCGTCGTACGATGTGCGCATGGATGACGTGGCCACCCCGAGGACCGGATGGACTTTCCTGACGAATCACGCGCGCGTGCTCGCCGCCATCGCCCGTGATCCCGACATCCGGGTCCGCGACATCGCCGGGCACTGCATGCTGACGGAACGCGCCGTGCAGAAGATCATCGCCGACCTGGAGTCGGACGGGTATCTCACCCACACCCGCAACGGGCGCACCAACAGCTACGAGATCCCGGACGGCACGTCACTGCGCCACCCCGCCGACGCGGGCCCGACGGTGGCCGCGCTGCTCGCCCTGCTCTCCCTGGAGCCGGACGGCAAGCCCTCTTCCTGACGGTCAGTCCAGGGTGCTGCCCGACACGTCCGGCCTGCCCGCGCCGAGGAAGAAGACGCCGGGGTAGCCGGCGGTGGAGAAGCCGTGGCTGGGGTTGGCGTGCAGGGTCGAGCGGCGCACCGCCAGGGTGCCGGTGCGGTCGTTGCTGACGAAGAAGAAGGCGCCGCCGCCCTCCTTGGCGTCGTTGTGCGCGACGAGCGAGCCCTCGACGCGGACGGTGTAGAGGTTGCCGTCGGTGTAGACCGCGCCGCCGCTGCCGCCGCCGGGGGTGCCACCGCGGGCCGGGTTCGCGCCGCTGCCCACCGCCGAGTTGTAGGTGAGGACGCTGTTGAGCACCACCCACGACACCCCGATGCTGCTGAGGGCCCCGCCGTTGGAGCAGGAGCCGCCCAGCCCTGGCGCACCGCCGAAGGTGCTCGCCGTGATGTAGACGGGCAGGTCGTGGTATTGGTCGAGGACGCGGATCGCCGCACCGCCGAGGTCCGGTCCGCTGCGGTCGCAACGGTTGCGCACGAAGCGGTCGTTGACGGCCTTGAAGCGGCCGCCGCGGACGAGGATCGCACCGCCGCCACCGCCCTCGGCCGTCTCCCCGGTCGAGTCGCCGTCGGCGAAGGTCAGGTTCTGCACGGTCAGTTCCGGCGTGCTCTGGTCCTGGCAGTGCGAGGTGGTCCACCCCTGCGCCTGGTCGCAGGTGTCCATGAAGAGGATGCGCCGCCGTCCCCCGCCGCTGAGGGTGACCTTCCCCCCGCCGTCGAGGACGACGCGCGCCGAGGCGTTGCGCACCTTGGCCGTCGCCTTCATGGTGATCACCACCCGGCGCGGCCCGCAGGAGAAGGTGATGACACCGCCCGCGGCGACCGCGGCCACCACGGCGGCCGAGGTACAGCTCGCGGGCGTCCCGTCGCCCACCGTCCTGGTCGGCTTCGAGGTGTCGACCGCCCGCGCGGCGGCGGGCACCGCCGCGTGTCCGCCGGGATTGCCGGCGGAGGCGGGCTCCGCCGCCGCGGGCGCGGTCGTGGCGGGCGCGGTCGTGGCGGGCGCGGGGCTGGGCCGGTGGGTGCCGGCCGAGGTCGCCGAAGGCGCGGCACTCGCGGAGGCGGAGGTCGCCGTAGCCGTAGCCGACAGGGACGGGGGCGGGGGCGCCCCGGTGGCCCCTCCCCCACCGCCGGAGCCACCGCAACCTGTCAGCAGGGTGCCGGCCAGCAGGCCGGCGAGTACGCATATCCCAGCGGGCGTTGAACGCATCGCCCGATGCTATGCGCTCGCCCCGCGCGGCTCACCACCGCGGCGCGCGCCACGCGATATGAGTACGGGTGCTCATGTGCCGCCCGGCGCCCGCGGGCAGGCTGCGTAGCGGACAGGGAGTCCGATACGACCACGAGCGCCGGGGGGCCTCATGCATCACCGACGTCGACCGCCGGGAATCGCCGATCCGGCGCGGCCGGTCCCGGACGGCCGCCGGACCCGGCAGACACCGGCGCGGGCCGCGTTGACGTGTTCGGGGGTGCTGCTGTGCACGGTGCTGGTGGTGTCCGGGCTGGCGTTCCTCGGGTCCGTGGTGCTGATCGCGGTCGGCATGAACAACTACGGCTCGAACAAGTGAGGCGGCCGGTGCGGCGCCCACAGCGGCTGCGGACGCCGGCGAACCGGCTGCGGATGCTGGTGGCGGTGGCCAGGCCACCGGTCTTCCTGCTCCTCGCCGTCTACACCGCGCTCGGGACGGCGGGCGCCGGGCGCCCGGAGGACCACCTGCTGCTGGGCCGCGCGCTGGTGCCCGTCGCCGCGTTCCTGATGTTCTCGGTGGCGGTCAACGACCTGGCCGACGAGCGGATCGACCGGGTCAACCTGCCGGGCGACCCGCGCCGGCCGCTGGTCGGTGCGGGCGCGCTGCGCGCGGAGATGACGGCGGTCGCGGTGGTCTGCGCGGCCGTCGCGACAGCCGGCGGCTTCCTGCTGGGCCCGTGGCCGGGCCTGGTGGTCACGGCGGGGCTCCTGCTGAGCGCCGGCTACTCGCTGCGGCCGGTGCGGCTGTCCGACCGGGGCGCGGTGGCGGCGCTCGTACTGCCCGGCTGCTATGTCGCGGTCCCCTACCTGCTGGGGTGGCTGGCGGCGGCCCCGGCGCCGCACGGGCGGGGACTGCTGCTGCCCGCCGGGCTCTACGTCGGCTTCGTCGGCCGCATCCTGCTCAAGGACTTCCGCGACGTGCGCGGCGACGCGCTGTTCGGCAAGCGCACCTTCCTGGTCCGCCACGGCAGGGTCTGGACCTGCCGTTTCAGCGCGGCCGGCTGGACGGTCGGCTGCGCCCTGGTGCTCGCCGGCGCCCCGTCGCCCACACCGGCGCTGGTCGCGGTGTGGGGCGTCCACCTCGTGGCGGTCCTGTGGGTGCTGCGCCGGCTCGCCGCGCAGGCCCATCCGCGCCGCGAGGAGCTGCTGATCACGGCGGCGGCGATCCTCGGCCGCGGCATGCTGCTCGTGCTGCTGGCCCACGAGTCGATGCTGCCGCTGGGCTGGTCGCCCCTCGTGTGCGCCGCGGTGCCGGCCGCGCTGCTGGCGCTGACGCTCGGCCAGGTCCGGGTGATGCTCCGCCACGGCCCGCTGGTACGGCTGTCCCTGCCGCTGCCGGAAGCGGCTGCCGAGGGCGGGTCCCGGCCCACCGGTGTGCGGCCCGCGGCCGCGACGGCGGCCGGCACGTACGGGCCGCCGCCCCCCGAGGAGGCGACGGCCCGGGGCCGGTGAGGTCAGGCCTTCCAGACCTGGAATTCCGAGAGCTGGCCGGCCGGCCAGCCCGAGTTGGCCGTGATGGTCACCCGGAGGTAGCGCTGGGTGGCCGCGGGGAAGGTGAGGGTGACGGTGTTGTCCGCCGCCGGGTCGAAGGTGCAGGTGGCGGCCGCCTTGAGGGTGCTCAGGGTGGAGCCGTCCGTGCTGCCCTGGACGGACAGCGTCTGGGTGCGGGCGCCCCAGCCGGACGGCAGCCGGAGCACGATGCGGGAGACGCTCTGCGCCGAGCCGAGGTCGACCTGGACCCACTGCGGGAAGGCGTTGTTGGCGCTCTCCCAGTAGCTGGAGCGGTCCGCGTCGGTCACGTTGGCGGCGCTGTAGGCCTGGGTATGGCTGGACTCGCTGGTGGGGCGGCCCGCGGCCAGGTCGGTGGCGGGCGTGGTGCCGCCGGAGGTGGCGAAGACCAGGCTGTTGAGGTTCCAGCCGCCGTTGTCCTGGTTGAGCGTGAGGACCGAGCGGCCCGCGGGGAGGGTGACGGTGGTGGTGGCGGTGGCCCAGTTCTGCCAGCCGCCGGTGGCCGCCAGGTTCACCGCGCCGCTGAGGTTGGCGCCCGAGGCGTCGGACAGGTGCAGGGCGCCGCTGACGGCGGCGGGCGCCGCCACCCGCAGGCCGACGGTGTACGAACCGGCCGAGGCGGCGTTCACGGTGTAGCGGAACCACTGCCCGCCGCTGGTCCAGCCGAGGTCGTAGCCGCCGCCGGTGTCGGAGGTGGCCTCCAGGTCGATGCCGTCGGCGCGGTAGGCGGTGCCGTTGCCGTTGACGGAGGTGGCGTTGTAGGCGCTGCCCTGGCCGCCGGTGTCGTAGTTCTCCGCCTGGACGGTGCCGGGCACCGCGGCCGGCGTGCCGCCGAAGGGGCCGGTGGCGGGGGGTGTGGAGGTCTGCCAGCTGTTGCCGCTCAGGGTGGCGGTGAAGGCGGCGGAGTTGTCGGCGTAGGCGGTGGCGCCGGCGTGCAGGCCGGTCAGCGTGTTGCCGGTGATGGTGGCGGACCCGCTGGGCGCCGGGTAGAACGGCGGTGAGATCACCACACCGTTGCGTCCGGGGTTGGTGAGGGTGTTGTTCTGCAGCAGCGTGTTGGTGGAGGTGGAGAAGCCGACGGCGTCGTAGAGCGAGTCGGCGACGGTGTTCCCGGTGACGGTGACGTGGTCGACGACGCCGGTGTTCTGGCCGTCGCCGCCGTTGCCGATGTGCAGGGCGGGCTGTCCCTGGCTGTAGGCGTTGCCGCCGGAGCGCACGACGACGTTGCCGCTGACCGTCGCGGACAGCAGGTCGCTGCCGTTGACGCCGAAACGCCCGGCGCCCAGGCCGATGTAGCGCGCGGTGTCGCTGATGTAGTTGTTGCTGACCAGCTGGCCGCTGCCGCCGTAGATCCCGATGCCCTTGCCGCCCCAGGGGGCGATGGCGGTGTTGCCCGTGAAGGTGATGCCGGTCATCGGGTGGTAGTACGTGTTCGTGCCGTTGTCGGTGTTGTAGTTGACCGAGTTGATCGCCATCGCGTCGTCGCCGGTGCCGCGGACGAAGTTGTTGGTCGCGGTCAGGTTGTTGCCGGTGTCGGCGTTGAGCGAGACGTTGTTGAGGTTGATCCCGTCGGCCCAGATCGAGGTGAGCCGGCTGTTCTGGACCTTGCCGCCGGTGCCTGAGGCCCAGAAGCCGGACATGGTGTGCTGGGTCCAGATGCCGTCGGCCACCCAGTTGGTGCCCGTGGTGTCCATGGCGCCGCCGTCACCGCCGACGGTGCTGCGGCTCACCGCGTTCGCGTCGATGTGGAAGTTCCTCACCGTGCACGAGGTGACCGAGAAGAGTGCCGCCAGGGGCGTGCTGTTGGGGACCGGCACATCGCGGTAGATCGTGCTGTACCACAGGCCGGCTCCCGCGATGGTGATGCCCGTGGCGTGCAGCCCCGCGGTGCCCTTCACGTAGAAGGTGCCCGGCGGGATCCACAGCGTCCTGGACTGCGACTGGGCCTGGTCGATGCAGCTCTGGATGGCGGGGCCGCTGTCGACCGCCTGGCTGTCGCCGGCGCCGTTGGTCGGGTTGCCGTCGGAGACCGCCCCGCAGCTGGTCAGCGAGATCGAGTTGGCCGGCTGGGCGAGCGGGGCCGGCGGGTTCTCCACGTCGATGGAGTCGATGTCGTAGGAGGGCGCGGAGTTGGCCGCGTCCTTCTTCAGCGTGAGGGTGCTGCCCGGGGCGATCGGGGCGCCGGTGACGAAGGTGTGCGACTCGTCGAAGAACACCCGCGGGGAGCCGTCCGCCGGGTTCTGGTTGTCGCTGGTGTTGTAGTTGTTGTTGCCCTCGTACACCCAGGTCTGCTTGGAGTTGAGGTTCAGCGCCTGCCGGAAGGTGCCGTCGACGTACAGGTCGAGCGTGCCGGTGATGCCGCCGCCGGACGCCGAGTCGGGGATGCTCGCACGGACGTTGACGAAGCTGATCGGCTGGCCGGTGGTGTTCGTCCACTGCACCGACTGGCCGGTGCCGCCGAGGTGGGCGTACGCGTGCCCGGACGCCTCGAGGGTCGCGCTGGAGTACTGCGTGGTGGGCGCCGAGGTCAGCGCCACGGCGGTCGCGCCGCCGGCCAGCGTCCCGGCCTCGCCCTCGTAGACGGTGAACGGTGTCGCCGCGCCGGCGGCGGCGACCGCCTGCGCCCGCGGTACGGCGACGGCGAGCGGGGTGGCGGCGCCCGCCGGCGCGACGGACATCCAGGCCAGACCGGCCAGGGCGGCAAGGGCGGCGGACATACGTGGGAGGACCCGCGCCTTCCGCAGCGGCCTTGGGATCGCATGCATCGGATGCTCCTTCAGGGTGGGGGGAGGGGCGTCCGTACCGTACTGAGCACCTCACCGCTTCGCAAGGTTCCGCGCTGTCAAAGAAATTTTTGCGCAGTTCATTGGAAACAGTGCGCTCCATGGGCGCACACATCGGATGACCGGGCGTCCGCGCCGGGAAATCGGGGCATATCGAATTTGCGGGCGCTTGAACCTCGCGCCCGGCGGATGGACTTGCGCCACGGAAAACACCACCCGCACCAATACGGCCAATTGAACCCACGCGAATCCGGGCAGGCCAACTTGCTTACGGCACCGGCGGGGTGCCGCTAGTCTCAGCCCCCACGTGTACGTCGAACGACTTCAGCAGGGAGACACAGAACCATGACGCACGATGTGCCGCCGCCGTCCGGCCCGCCGGCTCCGCCGCCGAACGCAGGCGGCCCGTCAGGAACTTCTTTCGACCCGGCATCGGTCGACCGTCTCGACTGGGCGATTCTCGGTATCGGGGCCGTCGTGTTCGTCTTCTCGTTCTTCGACTACTACTCCTGGGATTTCGGCAACCAACTCGGCATCGACATCCCGAGTGTGAGTTGGGGCGCCTGGCACTTCGACCACGGGCTGTTCATAGCCTGGTTCGCGATGGTCCTCACCGTGCTCGGCGCGGCCGTGCTGGCCGTCAGCCTCTTCGCGCCCGCGGTCACGCTGCCCTCGCCGGCCAGGGCGCTGTCCTTCCTGGCCTTCGCGGCGGGCTTCGTGCTCTACCTCGTCGCGATCTTCGCGCACTCGGACTTCGGCCCGGGCGGCGGCCACGCCTTCAGCTTCTGGATCAGCCTGATCCTCGCGGGCGCCGGCTCCGTGATCGCCCTGATGCGCGCTCAGCAGACCGGCACCCCGCTTCCCGGCCAGCTGAACAGCCTGCCGCGCATCGGCAAGTAGCGCGCCCGGCGGCGACAGGAGAGGACCGCGGCCCCACGCCCCCGAAGACGGGACGCGGGGCCGCGGTCAGGTGCACGCTCAGGGCACGTGCGGCCCGCCCAGATAGCGGCCGCGGGAGTCGTAGGGCCACGCGTTGGCGACACAGCCGTGCAGGCCGTCGATCTGCTGCATCATCGCGGGAGCCGGCCGCCCGGGGCCGGGGCAGCCCTCGTGCCCGTGGCCGATGCGATGGCCCACCTCGTGGTTGATGATCAGCGCGCGGTATTCGCCGACGGGGCCGGGGAATTCTGGTGAGCCGGTCTTCCAGCGCTTGAGGTTGACGACCACCTGGGCGCCGACGTCGCAGTTCACCTCGCCGTGGGTGTGCAGTCCGGCGGCCCCGCAGATGGAGTCCACGGTCGCCGGACTGGCGATCTTCACCTCGAAGTCGAAGGAACCGCCCGACACGAGCTGGAAGGCGTCGTGGCGGTCGGCGGTCCAGCCGCGGGGGTCGGCGAGTATCCGCTCGATCTCGCGGGCCGCGCTGTCGGCCGAGACACCGGTCCCCCGCTCGACCTGCACCTTATAGCGCCGGATCCTCCCCCGGCCCACCGCCGCACCGGACACGGTGGCAGTGCTGAAGACACCGTCGCCCTTCTGCGGTCCGGGGTCGGGGCTCCCGCTCGTCGCCGTCCCGCCCGCCTTCGCGCCCGCCGCCCCGCCCGCCACCGCGCCGGTCCTCCCGTCCGGCCCGGCGCCGGGCGTGCTGCTCGACATGTGCGAGACCGCGGCGGCGCCGGCCAGTCCCACGGCCGAAACCACGCACAGCGCGAAGATGCGGCGCCTGCCGGCGCGCCCTCGGACTGTGCCGCCCCTGCCCGACCTCATGGCCTGTGACCTGCCTTTTTTCGCATGCTGCATGGCAGATCACACTGCGGGTGCCAGGTCATCGCCACTTGCCCAAAGAGTCACGGCACCGTAACAGGCGGCCGTGACAAGCGATCGCGGCAGGCTGCGGACGTGCGGGAACGCCGGATCGGGCGGGTCCGCGGGGGACCCGCCCGATCGTCGGGCTCGGCGTGGCGGCGGCGGTCAGACCGTCGCGACGCCGTTCGTGTACTTCTTCATGTTGTAGACAGCGAAGCCGTTCTGGACCGGGTCGCCACTGTTGTTGATGCAGTGGAGCATGCCGCCACCGCCGGGGCCGTTGAGGCAGACCGTCATCAGGTCGGTGAAGACGACGCCCGGGGTGTCGGGCACCTCGTAGGTACGGTCGGTGTAGATGTCCGCGTTGAGGTTGAAGAAGCAGTAGCTGCCCAGGCCCCACGCCAGGTGGTCCCGCACGTGGTCGCCGACCTTGTAGGACGCGTAGCCCTTGGTGGTGCCGTGCACCCAGGAGGACTGGGTGGGGACGTCGTACGGGTTCTCGTTCTGGAAGAAGTACGTGCGGCCGTGGTCGCCGTTCCAGATCACCTCGTACTTCTGGTAGTGCTCCACGAACAGGCCGTAGGTGGTGACGTGGTCGCCGTTCACCAGGATGCCGGTGTCGGCCGGGTTGACCGACCAGCCCACTGTGCCGTCGAGGCCGTGGTCCGCGCGCCACAGCCACAGGTGGTCGCAGATGACGTCGTTGCTGTCGATCTGCAGGCTGATGCCCGCGCCGCCGGCGACGGCGCCGCCGATCCGGGCGAAGACGTCGTAGAGCACGGTCGGGTCGCCGTCGTGGCGGCGGCGGCTGCGGCCCTCGCCGACCTTGAGCAGGACCGGGGTGTGCGCGGAGGCGGCCTCGACCAGCACACCGGCGACGGTGACACCGCTGACGTCGGCGACCTCGATCAGGGTGTTGCCGTGCGTGGAGCGCAGCGTGGTGTAGCCCAGGCCCAGCACGACGGTGCCGGGGCGGGTGACCCGGATCGTCGAGGACAGGTCGTAGATGCCGGGCGTGAACAGCAGGTGCCGACCGCGGGCCAGGGCCTGGTTGATCTCGGAGACCGAGTCGCCGGGCTTGGCCACGAAGAAGTCGGACAGCGGGATGCTGTGCCCCGCGGCCCGCCCGCGGGCCCAGGTGGTGCCGGTGCTGTTGCTACGCAGCGAGGGCACGAAGACCCGGTACGAGCCGTGCCGGTCCACCGTCAGGAACGGCTTTTCGCGGACGACCGGCGTACGGTCGACCGTCGTCATGGGAGGCGTGGGGAAGGACTGGGCGGGGGCGCCCTGGACGCCGACGAAGACCATGTTCCAGTTGGAGCCGGCCCAGCTGCCGAAGGTGTCGTTGCGTGACAGCCACTGCTGCTGCGAGCCCGACTGCACCTGGCCGTCCACCACGCTGTCGGCCAGGAAGCCGCCGCTGGACCAACCGTTTCCGGGCGGGCTCGGCATCAGGTTCATGTCGCCCTTGATGTGCACCCGGCGCATCGGCCCGGCCTGCGCGACGGCCCAGCGGTTCAGGCCGTCCGGAGGCGCGACGCTCAGGTTCTCCGCGGCCCGCCAGAAGTCCTGCGTACCGTTGCCGCCGAACCACTGGGCGTCGACCGTGACATGACCATTGATCAGTACGTCGTCGGGGCTGTCACCGAGGCCGAGCACATGGGTGTAGAAGCCGACGTTGATGTCGACCGTGTACGTACCGGGCATGAAGGCCAGCACGTACCGCTCGTCGCCGAACTGGTTGGACTCCTGGATGGCGAAGACGGCGTCGACCTTCGCCTGGATCGCCGCGTCGCCCATGGAGGGGTCGAAGACGAGGACGTTCGGCCCGAGGTCGGGGCCCCGGTGCGGGTCGTGCGAGGAGTGCGATGACGACGAGGAGGTCGACGCGAAGGCCGACTGGGCGGCGATGCCGCCGGCCAGCGGCACCGCGGCGGCCACGGCCGCCCCGCGCAGTACGGAACGACGAGAGGGAATAACGGACACGGCTCTCCCTGGAGTGGTGGATGGGGGGAGTGGTCACGGTTGGTCCTGAACCGCGAGAGAGCGCTCTCAGGGACGAAGTGAAGCATCAGGGCAATGCAGCGTCAATAAAGAAGTAGTAATGAACCGTCCAGAAGATGAACGCAGTCGGACGCCGCGATCCGCACCACTGGGGCACGTGTGGCCCCTGCGAACCCGCCAACTCGCCGCCACATGACGTGCTCACGAAGACGTGGTGGTCAAAGGCCCGACGGCGAGAGTCGCGCCGGGGTGCGGCAGGAGGCCGTCGTCTCCCGTTCAGACATCGTTCAACTCCCTGTCCGCGCCTGGGCTTTGTGCCCTCCCTATCGTCCCTGGAGGTTTGTGAAGGAAGGGACTCATGGAAACTCCCCCCGCGGTGCGGGCTCGTGGGATCACCAGGTGCTTCGACGAAGTCGTCGCACTCGACGGCGTCGACCTGGACGTGGAGCCGGGCCGGATCCACGGCCTGGTCGGACCCAACGGCGCCGGCAAGACGACGCTGCTCGGCCTCCTGCTGGGCCTGGCCGCCGCCGACAGCGGCAGCCTCCACATCCTCGGTGCCCCGGTCGGGCGGGCGCTCGCCGCCCCCGAAGGCGTCGCCGGCTTCGTGGACGGGCCGGGCCTCTACCCCTCGCTCACCGCCCGGCAGAACCTCGCCGCGCTGGCCGCGCTGCGCGGCGGCCGCGACGCGCGGACCACCGCGATCGACGACGTCCTGGACCAGGTCGGGCTCACCGACGTCGCCGACGACAAGGCCCGCGGCTTCTCGCTGGGCATGCGGCAGCGGCTCGGACTCGCCGCGGCCCTGCTCGCGGAACCCAGGCTGCTGGTGCTCGACGAGCCGTCCAACGGCCTTGACCCGGCGGGCAAGAAGCACGTGCACGGCGTGCTGACCCGCCTCGCGGCCGAGGGCACCGCCGTGGTGCTGTCCAGCCACCGCATGGACGACCTGGAGGCGCTGTGCTCCGAGGTCACCATCCTCGCCACCGGGCGGGTCGTCTTCTCCGGACCGCTGAGCAAGCTGGCCGCCGAGAACGGCGAGTTGGACTACCGGCTGCTCACCTCCGACCCGCGGGCCGCCCGCACCCTGGCCGCGGGCACGGACGGCGTCCGCGTCGTGGAAGGCGCCGGGGAATGGCGCGGCGCCGAGGCGCTGGTCGTATGCGCCCTGGTGCCCGCCCTGGACGAACTGGTCGCCCGGCTGGTGCGGGAGGGCGTCGCGATCCGCGAACTGGCCCCCGTGGTCTCGCCGCTCGAAGCGGCCTTCCTCACCCTCACACAACCGCAGGAGGACGGCCGATGACCGCGACAGCGACCGCACCGGTCGCCGGGGAGAACGCTGCCGCGGTCCGCCGCGTCTCGGTTGCCCGGGGCTACCGCTTCGAGCTGGTCAAGCTGGTGTCCCAGTGGCGCATCCGCCTGGTGGTCCTCGCCTGCTGGACCGCGCCCGCGCTCTTCGTCGCCGCGGTGAGCCGGCAGAGCACCCTGCCCTCCGACACCCTCTTCGGCCGCTGGATGCACGCCACCGGGTGGGCCGGGTCGCTGGTGGTCCTCGGCTTCGCCGGCACCTGGGCGCTCCCCCTGCTGACCTCGCTGGTCGCCGGCGACGTCTTCGCCGCCGAGGACCGGCTCGGCACCTGGCGCCACCTGCTGGTGGCGGTCAGGTCGCCGCGGCGGATCTTCGCCGCCAAGGCGCTGGCCGGCCTCACCGTCGTCCTGCTGCTGGTGGTCGGCCTGGCCTGCTCCAGCGCGGGCGGCGGCCTGCTCGCCGTCGGCAACCATCCGCTGGTCGGCCTCGACGGCCACCTGCTGGCGCCCTCCGACGCGGCCGGCAAGGTGCTGCTCGCCTGGGCCTGCGTGCTGGCCCCGACCCTGGCGCTGGCCGCGATCGGGCTGCTCGGCTCCGTCGCGCTGGGGCGCTCCCCGATGGGCCTGCTGCTGCCCGCGCTGGTCGCGCTGGCCATGCAGCTCGCCCAGATGCTGCCGCTGCCGGTGGCCGTACGCCTCGCACTGCCCGGCTACGCCTTCATCTCCTGGAACGGCCTCTTCACCGACCCGGCGCAGCTGCGTCCGCTGGCGATCGGCGTCGCGGTCGGCCTGGTGTGGGCGGTGGCCGCGACCGCGCTGGCGTACGCGGTCTTCGTCCGCCGCGACTTCACCAACGCCTCCTACGACGGCACCGGGCGCCGGGCGGTCACCCTCGGCGCGCTGCCGCTCGCCGCCCTGCTCGGCGCGACCGTCGCGGCTGTCGCGGTCGCGACGCCGTCGGCGGGTTCCGGTATCGGGCAGGACAAGGTCCAGCGCTCGGTCGCCGTCGCCTTCGCACACCTGTACCGCATGCAGACCGCCGAGCTGAAGCGCCCCGCCGTCACCGAGGCGGAGCTGCGGGTCTCGGCGGCCTGCAACAAGGGCGGCGGCCAGCGCACCGCCGAGGGCGCGGGCAACGACTGGCGCTGCGTCGTGTCCTGGCACCTCCCCGGCGTCCAGGCGGTGGGCACCGCCGTCTACCAGCTCGACATCACGTCTGACGGGCGGTTCGTGGCCGACGGCGACGGACCGAAGGAAGTGAACGGCTACTTCCTGGTACGGACCCCGATCGGGGACGCACCCAACCCCCTGTGGCAGTTCGACGGCAATGTCGAGCTGCTCGACACCACCCCGAAGGGATAACCCCATGCAGGTAGTACGACAGCGTCGGACCGGCGAGAAGGCGCAGATCAGCCTTCTCGGTCGACGTGTCGGCCGCCGGAGCGCGCTGGTGACGGCGTGCATCACGGTCGCTCTCGGCGTCACGGGCACCGCTGTTGCCTCGACGCAGCAGTTCGGCACCCAGCACGTCGGTCAGGTCACCCCCAAGGGCCAGGTCGTCGCCGACGACCAGTACATCGACCCGTACGGCACCCGTACGGTCATCAACGACGGCAAGATCATGTCGTCCACGGTCAGCCCGGACGGCAGCACCCTGGCCGCGGCGGTCGCCGACGGTGACGCGGCGCTGGTCCTGATGGACCTCACGACCGGTGCGGTGAAGCAGAAGGTCGGTACGAACGCCGCCGACGGCCTGCGGATCAAGAGCGCCTCCGTCGGCCAGGAGGGCCCGACCTACTCGCCCGACGGCAAGCAGCTGTGGCTGGGCCAGAGCGACGGCTACACCAGGTTCACGGTGAACGCGGACGGCACGCTGGCCAACCCGGTGGCCGTCCCGATCCCGGTGGACGGCACCAAGCACGCGCTGGTGGGCGCCGCGGTCTTCTCCGCCGACGGTGCCACCGTCTACTCCGCGGTCAACGGCCAGAACCGGGTCGTCGCCATCGACGCGGCGACCGGGGCGCTCACGCAGAGCTGGAACGTGGGCACCGCCCCGCGCGGCCTGGCCCTGGTGGGCGACAAGCTCTACGTCAGCAACGAGGGCGGCCGGCCCGCGAAGGCCGGCGAGACCACGATCAACTCCTACGGCACCGACGTTCCGGCCGATCCCAGGACCGGTGCCGCGACGACCGGCACGGTCAGCGTCATCCACACCGCCGACACGACCGCCGCCGTCGGCACCATCGATGTGGGCCTGCATCCGACGGCGGTCTACGCCAGGAACGGCGCGGTCTTCGTCACCGACACCGCGGACAACAAGGTGTCGGTCATCAGCACCGCCCGCGACAAGGTCGTGCAGACCATCGCGACGCAGCCGTGGCCCGAGGCGTCGGTCGGCTACGAGCCGAACGCGGTGACGCTCACCGACGACGGCCACCTGCTGGTGACCCTCGGCCGGGCCAACGCGGTCGCGGTCTACAGGTACTCCGGGGCGCAGCAGCCGGTCAGCTACGTCGGGCTGCTGCCGACGGACTACTTCCCGTCCGGGATCACCGAGGTCGGCAAGCAGATCGTGGTCTCCAACACCCGCGGGATCGACGCCCTGCGGCCCACCACCGCGGCCGGGCACGGCACCCACGACACGACGTCGAGCATCACCCGGTTCACGCTGCCCGGCGACCGCGTCATCCGGCAGCAGACCGCGAAGGTCTTCCAGCAGAACGGCTGGGACCACGGCTCTGCCACCACCGCCAAGGGCCGCAAGCCCAAGGCCGTGCCGGTGCCGGCGCGTATCGGCGACCCCTCGACGATCAAGCACGTCTTCCTGCTCGTCAAGGAGAACCGCACCTACGACCAGGTCTTCGGCGACCTGCCGCAGGGCGACGGCAACCCGGCGCTGACGCAGTTCGGCGAGAACGTCACGCCCAACCAGCACGCGCTGGCCCAGCAGTTCGGGCTGTACGACAACTTCTACGACGTCGGAACGAACTCCGCCGAGGGCCACAACTGGCTGATGCAGTCGGACAACCCGGAGTACACCGAGTCGTCGGCCGGCGAGTACACCCGCAGCTACGACACCGAGAACGACGTGCTGGGCCACCAGAAGACCGGGTTCATCTGGACCGGTGCGCAGGCGGCGGGCAAGTCGGTGAAGGACTACGGCGAGTTCCAGTCGCTGGAGAGCAAGCCGGCCGGTGCGAGCTGGCAGAACCTCTACTGCGACGCCAAGACCATGGACGCCACCGGTGCCCCGTCGGCCTACCCGATCTCGACGGGTTCGGCGATCCCCTCGCTCAACAGCGTCTCGGTGCCCGGTTTCCCGCAGTTCGACCTCGACGTCCCCGACACGTACAAGTACCAGGTCTGGAAGCAGGACTTCGAAAAGAGCGGGCCGGCGAACCTGAACATGTTCTGGTTCTCCAACGACCACACCGGCGGCCCGGCCAGCCCGGCCGCCCAGGTCGCCGACAACGACCTCGCGGTCGGCAAGATGGTCGACGAGATCACGCACAGCGCGTACTGGAAGGACTCCGCGATCTTCGTGGTCGAGGACGACTCCCAGGCCGGCCTCGACCACGTCGACGGCCACCGTGCCCCGGTCCAGGTCATCAGCCCCTACGCCCAGCACGGCACCGTCGACAACCACTACTACTCGCAGATCACCATGGTCCGCACCATCGAGCAGATCCTCGGGGTCCGGCCGATGAACCAGAAGGACAGCGCGGCCACCCCGATGTTCGGCGCCTTCACCGGCAAGCCGGACTACACGCCGTTCACCGCGGTGCCCAACCGCGTCTCGCTGACCGACGGCCTGGCCGCGCAGCCGTCCTGCGGCCCGGACACCCCCGCCACCCAGAACCCCCAGGCCACCCGCGTACCCGCCACGACCGCGGTGCCCGCGGCCGAGCGGCAGGTGGCGGCGCAGTGGAACAGCTGGAAGTCCCACCAGCGCCTCACGGGCCCGCACGCGGTCCCGGACTTCGCCAACCCCCAGCAGATGGACCGCTTCACCTGGTACCAGACCTTCAACTGGGCCAGGCCCTACCCCGGCGACAAGAAGATCCTCGCCCCGAACGACGTACCCGGCGCCTTCCTCCCGTCGGCGGAGACCGACTGATCCGGCTCCGATGTGCCGAAGGGGCCCCCGGCTGCCGGCCGGGGGCCCCTTCGGCGCGATGTGCGGCTACTCGGCCGCCGCCTGGGGACCCGGCTCCCCCGCGGCCACCAGCGTCGCCGTGCGGCGGTTGAGCACGACGGTGGCGGCGGCGGCGCTGAGGGCGAAGGCCAGCACGACGGTGCCCGGGCTGTTCAGCCGGTGGCCGGTGAGCCGGTCGAGCGAGTAGCAGCCGGGGCCGGCCAGGCCCAGGCCCGCCGCGACGAAGCCGAGGAAGGCCGGGTATTCGAAGCCGCCCTGGTGGGCGAAGAAGCCGGAAGGCGCGTGCACGGCCACCGCGCCGGCCATGGCGCCGGCCGCGGCCGCGCCCGCCAGGGGCGTGGCGAGCCCCAGGGCGAGCAGCGCGCCGCCGCCGGCTTCGCCGAGGCCGGCCGCGATGGCGCTCTCCCGCCCGGGGGTGAAGCCCATGCTCTCCATGGCCGCGGCCGTGCCGTCGATGCCGCCGCCGCCGAACCAGCCGAGGAGTTTCTGCGAACCGTGCGCGAGCAGCACCCCGCCGGTTCCCAGACGCAGGGCGAGCAGGCCGAGGTCCTTGCGATAGCTGAAGGGCATGGGGCCAGACCTTCCACAGACGGTGCCAGTGTGATCCTTCTGCCCATCCTGCCCCGGTGGACGCACCCCCGCACGCGGTCGCGGCACCAGGGGGACCCGCGCGCGAGGGCGTACGCCCGCGGCGGCCCCGCGGGCGGGAGGCCGCACCGGTGCGGCCTCCCGCCGTAGAGTGGGAGCCGTGGTGGACTACCCGGAGATACCCGGCCTCGGCGCGATCAGGCGCCGGGTGGGGGCAGAGCTGTTCGCGCGGGTGGCGGGGCCGAACGGTCCGGCCAGCCGGGAGCGTATCCACGGCTCCGCCGGCGAGCGCTGGTTCGGGCCCGAGCGGCCGATACGGGCGGTGCACGGCGACGCCTCGATGTTCGTCGGGGGCCTGCGCGCGCTGCTGCTGCAGTCGCTGCACCCGCTGGCGATGGCGGCGGTCGCCGCCCACTCCGGCTACCGGGGCGACCCGTGGGGCCGTCTGCAGCGGACCAGCACCTTCCTCGCCGTGACGACCTTCGGGACCGCGCGGGACGCGGAGGAGGCGGTCGCGCACGTGCGGGACATCCACGCCCGGGTGTCGGGCACCACCCCGGACGGCGAGCCGTACCGGGCGTCGGACCCGCACCTGCTCGGCTGGGTGCACGCCGCCGAGGTCGACAGCTTCCTGCGGGCGCACCGGCGCTACGGCGCCCACCCGCTGGACGACGACGGATACGACGCGTACGTCGCCGACACCGCCCGGGTGGCCGGCGCGCTCGGAGTCGAGAACCCGCCCGGCGACCAGGCCGAACTGGCCGCGCAGCTCGACGCGTACCGCCCGGAGCTGCGCGCCACCCCGCAGGCCCGCGACGCCGCCCGCTTCCTGCTGCTCAGCCCTCCGCTGCCGTGGGCGGCCCGCCCGCCGTACGCGGTGCTGGCCGCCAACGCGGTCGCGCTGCTCCCGCTGTGGGCCCGGGTGCCGCTGGGGGTGCCCTACCTGCCGGTGCTGGAGGAGACCGGCGTGCGGCTGGCGGGCCGCGGGCTGACCCGCGCGATCCGCTGGGCGATGACGCCGCCGCCCGGCGCGGCGGCCGCGCCGGGCGGGCCGCAGGAGCGCCAGGGCCCTGCGGGCACGGCGAAGCCGTCCTGAGGAGCCCGCGGCCGAGGCGGACGACCGGGTGACGCGCGGCGGCCCCCGGCCTCCGTACGGGAGGACCGGGGGCCGCCGGGCAGCAGCAGGGGCCGTCAGACCCCGGCCAGCTCCCTGTCGCCGGCGGCGGCGTCCGCGTCGGCGGGCCGCTCGTCGTCGTCCTCCAGGTCACGCGGGTTGTTGAAGGCGTCCAGGTCGAGGATCTTCTCGCGGGAGGCGACCAGGACCGGCGTCACGATCTGGCCCGCGACGTTGGTCGCGGTCCGCATCATGTCCAGGATCGGGTCGATCGCCAGCAGCAGGCCGACGCCCTCCAGCGGCAGGCCGACCGTACTCAGGGTCAGCGTCAGCATCACGATGGCGCCGGTGAGGCCCGCGGTCGCGGCCGAGCCGATCACCGAGACGAAGGCGATCAGCAGGTAGTCGCCGATGCCCAGGTGCACGTGGTAGACCTCGGAGACGAAGATCGCCGCCAGTGCCGGGTAGACCGCGGCGCAGCCGTCCATCTTCGTGGTGGCGCCGAAGGGCACCGCGAAGGAGGTGTAGTCGCGCGGCACGCCCAGCCGCTCGGTGACCCGCTGGGTGACCGGCATGGTGCCCACCGAGGAGCGGGAGACGAAGGCGAGCTCGATGGCCGGCCAGGCGCCGCGGAAGAAGTTGAGCGGGTTGACCTTGCCGACCAGGGCGAGCAGCAGCGGGTAGACCACGAACATCACCAGCGCGCAGCCGACGTACACGTCGACGGTGAAGGTGCCCAGCGGCCTGAGCAGGTCCCAGCCGTAGGTGGCGACGGACTTGCCGATCAGGCCGAGGGTGCCCAGCGGGGCGAGCCGGATGACCCACCACAGGGCCTTCTGCACGACCTCGAGGACGACCTTCGAGAGGTCGATCAGCGGCTCGGCCTTCTCGCCCACGGACAGGCACGCGGCGCCGACCACCACGGCGAGGAAGACGATCTGCAGCACGTTGGGCTCGCTGAAGGCGTCCACGACGTTGGTGGGGATGATGCCGGTCAGGAAGTCGACCCAGCTGCCCTTGTGCAGCTCGTCGGGCAGCGCGGCGGCCTTGAGGTGGACGCCGTCGCCCGGCTTGGTGATCAGGCCGAGCAGCAGGCCGATGCTCACCGCGATCAGCGAGGTGATGCAGAACCACATCAGCGTGCGCAGCGCCAGCCGCGCGGCGTTGGTGACGTTGCGCAGGTTGACCACGCTGACCAGGACCGCGGTGAAGACCAGCGGCGGCACGGCCAGCTTGAGCAGCTGGACGAAGATGTTGCCGATCCGGGTGAGCGTCTCGGTGAGCCAGTTCACGTCGCCGTTCCGGGCGATCAGCCCGAGGACGACTCCGAGGACCAGACCGCCGAGGATCTGGGCCCAGAACGGGGTTCTCTTGAGCAAGGCAGGCAAGGGGGGACTCCTGGAAGAGAGCGGACACAGCCGGGCACCGCGAGCGGTGGGCCGGCGCGGTGCAGCTGGTGCCGCGCGCTCGACAGCGGTGAGGCAGGTCAGGAGCGGCAGGCGGACGACCGGGCCGGGTGGTGAGGCGTTGGCGCGGAGCGCCGGAAGACCGCCCGGGCCGTCAGGGACCGCCGTGGCGTGGTGCGCACGGCGGCGGGGGACGGACGTCAGGGGCGGCTACGCGTCAGGGCGTACAGAGGTCGCCGTTGCAGTGGCACAGGTCGACATGCCGACGCATCACGAGCGGGATTCCCCCGGCCGTGGGCGCGTCGAAGACACTGTGTGCACTGGACATGACCAAGACGATAATGCATTCATCACACACGGACAAGCCGCCTGACATCAACCGCTGCGCAGGTGGGCGCCACGTCGGGGCGGACGGAGCACGATCTCCCGCCCGCCCCGCGCGGTCATGACAAGTGACGCAGGGTGACGGACTCCCCCGGCTTGAGGTCCACGCGGCGGGACGTGCCGCCGGCGGCGAGGGTCGTCGTACGGCCGCCCACGCTGCGCAGCGTCGCCTGGGTCACCTTGCCGTCCCGCCACGCCAGGTCGGCGACGAAACCGCCGCGTACGCCCACGCCGGACACCGAGCCGGCGGCCGCCCAGGCGGCGGGCAGCGCCGGCAGCAGCTCGACGTGGCCAGGGCGGGAATAGACCAGCATCTCGACGATCGCCGACGGGGTGCCGAAATTCGCGTCGATCTGGAAGATGCCGCGGCCCTTGTCGACCTGGTAGATGTCGAAGAGGTTCATCGCGCTGCCGTTGCTGCCGTCCGCGGACGGCCTGAGGTTGGTGACGACGAGCCGGTACGCCTTCTCCGCGTCCTTCAGCCGCGCCCAGCACAGGCTCCGCCACGCGTTGGCCCAGCCGAAGCTGTTCATGCCGCGGGCGGTCAGCAGCGCCGTCGCGCCGGCCAGGATGTCCTTCGGGGTGGAGTCGTCGGGGCGGATCCTGTCCCCGGGGAAGAGGCCGAACAGCGGCGAGAGGTGGCGGTGCGTGGTCTCACCGAGGTTGTCCGGTGACATCCACTCCTCCAGCCAGCCGGTCGTCGGGCTGACCACCGGCAGGTAGAGGCGGTCCCGCAGCGCCTCGACGGCCGCGCCGTGGGCGGTGTCCCTGCCGAGGGCCTGCGTCGCGGTGCGGTAGTGGCCGAAGAGGTTCCACACCAGCTCCTGGGCGTAGGTGATGCCCTTGGCGTCCAGCGGCCCCTGCTCGGGCGACCAGTCGCTGTCGGCGATCAGGACCTCGCGCGCGGCGCCCGACGCGTCCGTGACGGTCGTGGTGATCAGCCGTGCCTCCCAGAATTCCACCGCGCCCTTGATCAGCGGGTAGACCTTCGCCAGGTAGTCGCGGTCCTGGGTGTATTCGTAGTGCTCGAAGAGGTTGTGGCACAGCCACGCGTTGCCGGCCGGGTGCCACCACCACCCTCCGCCGCCGTAGGGGTTGGTGGAGATCGCCACCGTCCAACCCGCGATCTTGCCGCTGGAGTTGCGGTAGCGGTTGGCCGGGCTGTTGAACAGCCGCCGGGTGGTGTCGGTCCAGCAGGGCAGCTGGGCCAGGCAGTAGTCGGCGAAGGCGTCGAAGCCGCCGGACAGGCCCGCCCTGTCGGCCATCCAGTAGTTCATCTGGATGTTGATGTCGGTGTGGTAGTCGCCCATCCAGTCAGGGTCGTTGCCGTCCAGCCACACGCCCTGCAGGCCCATCGGCAGGCTGCCGCGGGACCCGGAGATCATCAGGTAGCGCCCGTACTGGAGGTAGGCGGCCTCCAGTTCCGGGTCGGGGACGTCGTCGCGGTAGCGCGCCTGCACCCGCTGCCAGGTGTCGAGTGCGCGCTGCGCCGGCGAGGACTGGCCGAGGCTGATGTCGAACTGCCCGAAGACGGCGAGGAAGTCGGCGACGTGGGTGTGCAGCAGCGCGGTCGCGGAGTGCCGGGCCGCGTCGCGCACCTTCGTCCCGGCCAGGGCTTCGGGGTCCACGGACGGGTCGCGGAAGCCGGCGGCCGCGTCGGGCGCGTAGTCGGTGCCGCCGCTGAGGACGACGGTGAGGTCCTGGCACCCGGTGAAGGACAGCGTCGTGCCGTGCACGGCGACCTTGCCGCTACTGCTGGTGGCGGTGACGGCCGCGCCGTACTTCAGGCCGTTGCCGAGGGCCGCGCCGAAGGAGGCCAGGCGGGCGGCGCCGTCCGCGGTGGTGGTCTCGCCGTGGGTGCCGGCCAGCGACACGGTGCCGGTGTAACTGCCGCCGCCGCGCTGGGAGAAGTGCAGCACCACGGCGTCGTCGGGGCGGCTGGCGAATATCTGCCGCTGGTAGCGGGCGCCGCCGATCTCGTAGGTCGTGGTGACCACGCCCTGGGCCATGTCGAGGACCCGCCGGTAGTTGTTCACCGCGCCCAGGTCGTGGTCGGGGACGGCGACGGTGAGCTGGGCCAGCAGGGTGAGGGAGCCGAAGTCGTCGCGGCCGTACGGGAACTGGCCGTCGTCCTGGAGCGTGTCGTTGAGGCCGCCGGTCCACAAGGTGGCGTCGGTGACCACGAGCAGTTCGGCGGCCGGGTCGTTGCCGGTGAGCGCGCCGAGCCGCCCGTTGCCGACGGGCAGGCCCTGGCCGATCATCGAGCCGGCCGCTCCCGGTGCCTGCCACCACAACTGGTTCCGCGCGGCGTCGGCCGCGGGCAGCAGCGGCGACACGGTCGGTCGCAGCGGGGCGGCCGACGCGGTGAACGCCGGTAGGCCGCCGAGGGCCGCGGTGGCGCCGGTGGCGGCGGCGAGGGCCAGGAAGCCCCGGCGGCTGGGGCGTTCGGCGGGCGTTGCGCTGGGGTGGATGTCCACGTGCTGCACTCCAGGGTGAGGGAACGGCGGGAGCGGTCCTGCGGTGTCATGGCGGGTCGCGGGGTCCGGGGCCCGGGGCCCGGTGGTCGCACCGGGCCCCGGCTCCCGGGGCAGTCAGAGGGTCTGCGGTACGTCGATCCGGTCGATGTCGGGCGCGTATCCGTCGGCGCCGCTGTCGAAGGTGATCGTGTTGGCGCCCGCCTTCAGGGCGAGTTGGACGCTGACGTCCTGGGGCGTGCTCCAGTCACCGGTGGAGGGGAAGGGCAGGCTGGTGCCGTTGCCGCTGTTGGACGAGACGGTCACCGCACGCGGATCGCCGCTGACGTAGCGGACCTTGACGGTGTAGATGCCGGCCTTCTTCACGGTGACGTTGTTGAAGCGGAGCGTCCCGCCGCCGTAGAGGTTGCCGACCTTCGCGCCCCCGGAGCACGCGTCGCAGGCGGCGGTGGAGGCGTTGCCGCCCAGGGTGTTGGCCGCGGACTCGGCCTCGTATCCGGTGGTCGCCAGCGGGCGGCCGGCGGGCTTGACGGTGAACAGCCGGGAGCCGTGCGCGGGAAGTGCCTCGGTGATCCGGTCCTTGTACGTGCCGAGATCCTGCTTGTTCCACAGGTCGCGCACCGAGGCGCCGCCGGTGAAGCCGAGGGCCGCCCAGTCCGCGGTGACCGACGCCGGTGCCCCGGCGAGGTTGAACAGGGCCACGGTGGAGCTGCCGTCGGCATTCCTGGTCGCCCAGACCTGCTGGTCGCCGACCGGGGTGACCGGGCGTGCGACGGGCGAGGTGTTCTGGTCGACGGCGATGACCTCCCTGTCGGTCAGCAGGGAGACGCCGTAGTCGTCCAGCGCCGTGAGGTCGTCGCCGGTGAACAGCGGGGACTTCTCGATGGCCCACAGCGTCATGTAGCTCTGCCGCTCGGCCTTGGTCAGACCGTCCATCGCGCCGTTGCCGACGTCCACCGCGTCGAGGTCGTTCCAGCCGCCGGGGCCCGCCTTGCCGCTCCACGCGGGGGCGTCGTTCCAGCGGTCGTTGACCGAGTTCTCCCAGGTGACAAGGGTGTTGCAGTAGCACTCGACGTCGGTGTCGATGCGCCAGCCGTCGGAGTAGCGCCGCCAGTCGGCGGCGTGGCCGATGTCCAGCGACCAGGACACCTCGAGGTGGAGGGGGCGCCCGGTCGCGGCGATCGCCCGCTGCCAGGCGGCGACGTCGGCGACGTTGTCGTAGTTGCTTCCGGACTTGCCGGAACCGGGGCCGACGCCGTCGAGCTTGAGGAAGTCGTAGCCCCACCCGGCGAGCGCCTGCGCCTGCGAGTCGATGTAGCCCTGCGCGCAGGGATTGTCGAAGTCCAGCTTGTAGGCGCTGTCCCAGCCGTTGGTGGTGCGCAGGTCCGGGTAGACCGCGTCGGCGGTGGTGCAGCCGGGGGCGCCGAGTATCGGCACCTTGCCGTCGCCGTAGGCGCCCTTCTCCAGGCCGACGGGCAGGTAGATGCCGGCCTTGAGGCCCTTGGCATGGATGTGGTCGGCGACCGGCTTCATGCCGTGGGGGAAGCGGACCGGGTCGGGCCGCTGCCGGCCGTACTGGTCGTAGCCGGGCGTCCAGGCCTGGTCCATCCACCAGCCGGCGTCGATGTTGACGTAGGTGTAGCCGTACTGCTTCAGCTTCGAGGCGAGGGCGTCCGTCTGCTTCAGGACGTTCGCCTCGGTGAGGTAGCTGTAGCTGCCGTTCGGGTTGAGCCCCGGGTACTGCGAGGACTGCATGCTCCAGCTGGACCAGCCCATGTACGGCGTCGCGGCGGTGCTGCCGTCGGTCGACGCGGGGGCGGGGGTGGCCGCGCCGGCTCCACCGGCCGCGGGGACACCGGTGGCCAGACCGGCCGTGACCGCGAGCACCAGCAGGGCTCTGACGGAGCGGCGCAGGGCGCCGGCGCGCGGGGCCGGGTACGGGGATGACCACATGAGGGTCGGACCTCCTGTTGTGGGAGACGGGGGAAGGCGTGCCGGAACCGGTGGTGCGTTCCGGGGGCTGTAGGCCTGGGGGCCTCAGTCCTGGTAGGTGTGGGGTCCGATGAAGGACTGGATCGCGGTGGCCGCGGCGCCCCTGGCCCACTCTTCGAAGGGCAGTGGACGGGTCATCAGGTCGCAGCGGGCGGCGGTGCCGAAGGCGGAGCGGACGAAGGCGGTGCGGATGTCCTCGGCGAAGAGGTCGTAGGCGGCCAAGCCCTCGCCGGAGATGATCACCCGCTCCGGGCCGAGGACGTTGACCACCGAGCCGATGGCGCGGCCGATCGCCTCGCCGGCCCGCGCGTAGACCTCCCGGGCCGACGGGTCGCCACCGCGGGCCAGTTCGAGCGCCTCGGCCACCGAGGCCAGCGGTCTGCCGGTGGCGGCGCGGACTTCGCGCAGGATCGCCGGGTCCGACGCGATGCCCTCGACGCACCCCTGGTTGCCGCAGTGGCAGCGTGGCCCGAGCGGGTCGATGGACAGGTGCCCGATCTCGCCGGCGACACCGTGCGCCCCCGAGACCACCCGCCCGTGCACCACCAGGCCGCAGCCGATGCCGGCGCCCACCGTCACCAGGGCGAAGTCGGAGAGCCCCACTCCGGCCCCGAACCACTGCTCGGCCACGGTGAGCGCCCGCACGTCGTTGTCGACGGTGACCGGCAGCCCGGTCGCGGTGCCCGCGACGTCGGCGAGCGGCACGTCCCGCCAGTCCAGGAAGGGCGAGTACCTGACCACACCGTCCAGCCGGTCCACGTCGCCCGACACGGCGATCCCCAGACCGCACACCCGGACGCCGAAACCGTCGGCCTCGACGAGCAGTTCCTGCACCATGGCGATCAGGGCCGGCAGCACCACCGCGGGCTCCCGCCCGGTGAGCGGCATGTGCCGAGCGACCCGGATACGGCAGCACAGGTCGGTCAGCACGCCGATGATCTCGTCGCCGGTCACCTTGACACCGATGAAGAGCGCCCGCCCGCCGTCGACCCGCACCAGGTTGGCCGGCCGACCGATGGCGGGCCGGGCGCCCTCGTCCAGGTCCTCCACCAGGTAGCCGCCCTCCATCAGCGGCCGCACCGCCTTGGTGACCGCGGCCGGCGACAGACTGGTCCGCCGCGCGACCTCGGCCCGGGTGAGCGGGCCGTGCGACAGCACGGTCGTGAAGACCAGGGATGCGGCGGGCGTCGTCGCCGGAACCGTCTCGTGCAGGGGCGCTGGGCACATGGCCGGAAACGTAGGGGTGTTCTTTTCCGCTGTCAATGAAAAAAGCGGAACTTCACAGAACGGCGCGATGAGTGCCCATGAACCTATGAAAGCCGTGGCGTCTCACCCCTCTTGACAGAGAATCGCAGGTGGGGAGGGGACTTTCTCGCGACCGGGGCCGGCGGAGGCGTGTCCGCCGGGCGGGGCCTGCCGAGCGGGGCCTGCCGAGCGGGCGGCGGGTGCCGCGGCCGGGAAAGGAGCGGCGGGGCGAAAAACGGGTTGGCGGTGCGGCGCCTCGTTGGTAACGTCCGGGCACCGTGACACCGCGCGAGGAGGTGAGACCCGTGATCGCTGTATGTGAGTGGGTGCTCCCCCTTTCCTTCACGGCCGGGCGGCTGACGTAGCCGCCGCCGGGAGCGCCTCGACAACCCAGGCACTCCCGCAGGGCAACACCATGAACACACTTGATTTCAGCGCCGCGACGTCGTCGGACGGCGTACTCGAACGCGACTTCACCATCGGTGGGGTACCCGGCGTCCTCTGGTCGCCGGCCCGGGACGCGGGCGGCGGTTCCGAGCGCGCGCCGCTGGTCCTGATGGGCCACGGCGGCGGCACGCACAAGAAGGCGCCCGCGATGGCGGGCCGGGCGGCGCGGATCGTGGCCGACTGCGGTTTCCACGTCGCCGTCATCGACGCGCCGGGCCACGGCGACCGGCCGCGTACCGCGTACGACGAGCAGGAGATCGCCCTCATGCAGCAGGCCATGGCGACGGGCGAGGCGGTCGGCCCGATCGTCGTGCGCTACAACGCCCACCTCGCGGAGCGTGCGGTGCCCGAGTGGCGGGCGACGCTGGACGCGCTGCAGGAGCTGCCGGAGATCGGCAGCGACGGGCCGGTCGGCTACTTCGGCCTGAATATGGGCACCGCGATCGGGGTGCCGCTGGTGGCGGCCGACTCCAGGATCGGCGCCGCGGTCTTCGGCATCTTCTGGCACGACCCGCTGGCCGAGACGGCCAAGCGGATCGGCGTCCCGATCGAGTTCGTGCTCCAGTGGGACGACGAGCACATCCCGCGCGCCTCGGGTCTCGCGCTGTTCGACGCCTTCGCGTCGCGGGACAAGACGCTGCACGCCAACGCGGGCGCGCACAAGCAGGTGCCGAGGTTCGAGGTGGACAGCGCGGTCCGCTTCTTCGCCCGCCACCTCGGCGGAACCCGCCGTCTGGGCGGCGGGAGCTGACGGTCCCCACCGCGGGTCCGGTGCGGCCGCGGCCGCACCGGACCCGCGATGGACGGGGTCAGGGGGCCAGCCGGACCCACTTGGCGACGCTGGGGACGCCCTTGTCGTCGAGCAGGAAGAGCATGTAGTAGCCGGGAGGCGCCGCGTTCGCGGACGGCGGGGTCTTCAGCGTGAGCTGGTTGCCGGAGCGGCCGGTGATCTGGAGGTCGAGGTGCCGCTGGCTGGTGTCGACCGCGTGGGTGGAGGTGATCGGCGCCAGCAGCACCGCGCGGGAGACCTGCCCCGGCGTGGTGGTGCCGACCGTCAAGGCGGCGTCGTAGCCGACCGCCCCGGCGGGCACCTTGCTGAGCACCGGGCGCGCGCCCTGGTGCAGATACGCGGGCTCGTAGATCTCGATGGTGCCGTTCAGGCCGGACTTGATGTCCGGGTTGTTGGCGATCTGCTGGAGCTCGTCGCCGGTGACCATGATGCGGCCGTCGGGGAGGATGACCGCGTTGGAGTGGTAGCCGCGCGGCAGGCGCTGCTCGGGCCCGAGCCGCCAGGTGCCGTCGGCGCCGCGCGTCTCGGTCTGGCGGTATTTGAGGTCGGCGTTGGGATTGAGGTCGCCGTTCCCGTAGTTGCGGATGTCGTACGAGCCGTTGACCGTGAAGAGCGTGCCGTCCGGCAGGATGAGCGTGTCGTCCTGGGTGCGGCCGAAGGCGCGCGGGGTGTCCTTGTGCCAGGCGCCGCCGGAGAAGCGGTAGGTGTTCGGGTCGTTGCGGTTGCCGCCGAGGATCAGGACCGAGTCGGGGCCCTGCGTGCCGTTGGGCAGCGCGACGGCGGAACCGTAGTTGCGCAGGCCGCCGTCGGGGCGGTCGGGCAGTTGCGTACGGGTCTGGTCGGCCGGGTCGAAGCGCCACTCCTGGTCCGCGTCACGGCCGAAGCCGTAGATCTTCCCGTCGTTGAGCGAGAACAGGTGCGGGTAGTCCATGCGGTAGGGCGCTTCGGACTTCCAGACACCGGAGGCGACGCCGTCGGGCGCCTTGCGCGGGTTGAGCGGTACGGCGCCGGGCCGTGCCGGGAATTCCTCGATGACCGGAGTGGGGGTGCCCCAGCCCAGCTCGGACTGGCCGGACATGATGACCTGGCGGCCCTCGGCGTCGGTGACCACGGTCGGGTACCAGCGGCCGACCGACAGGTCCTGCTGCTGGTGCCAGGTCTCGGTCCACGGGTCGAAGACCAGCGCGAGCTTGGCTCCGGTGCCGCCGTTGCCGCCCAGGTTGCCGCCGAAGACGCCGACCATGCCGTTGGGCAGGTAGGAGTGGCCGGCGCAGAAGAACGGCGCCGGGCGCGGCTGGTTGGTGCCGTCGGGCATGTCGACGATCGGCGGCGGCACGGCCTTGAAGGCGGCCGGCCCCTCCCCCGCGGCCGGGTCCCAGACATAGGCGGTGCCCGCGTTGCGGCTGCCGATGACGTCGGTGGGCGCGGGCTCCTTCTGCGGGTTGTCCTCGACGCTCTCGAAGGAGAACAGCAGCACCTTGCCGGTCGGCAGCATGGCCACGTGCGCGGCGAAGTCCGGGCTGGAGAAGTAGTCGGCGAACTTCCCGAACTGCGCCGGGTCGAACTTCGCGTTGTCCTTGGCCTGCGTCTCGGTGAGCATCTTCAGGCGCAGGGTGCGGGTGGTCTGCGGGTACTCGGTCTGGACGGCGCGCACGTCGCGGTCCCCGGTGCCGGGGTCGGACGCGGCCGAGGCCGCGGTCAGCGGCGCGGTCAGGGCGGCGGTCGTGCCCAGGGCGAGCACGGCGCCCCAGGTCGCCCGCACTGCCGGCCGCCTGGTGCGCGGACTCGTACCTGATCTGGTGGGTGACATCGGACTCCTCAGCCCGGCCGCGCGGGCGGACGGGGCAGACGGCGCGCGGCATCCAGCGGCCGCAGAGCCGTACAACTGATGACGGACAGCGACATTTGATCACGCTGCGTTCATCGACACCGGTGGACACAGCATCGATTGCCGCACGGTCACTCGATAGAAGTCACTGAGAGTGTCCGACCGTGGTTCCGGTCGACGGCGTGCTGCAATGACCGAAACCGCTTCGGCGGAAGTGCGAGGACAGCTGGAAGGAGCGCGTTCAGTGATCAGCAGGACCCTCAAGCGCGCCGCCGCGGCCGCGGGCACCTCGGTGCTCGTCGTCATGGCCGGTGGTGGAGCAACAGCCGGGGCACAGACCACCGTTCAGCCGCAGGCGGTGCAAGGCAGTGTGATCAGGGGCGGCGCCGACGGCACCCCGCGGACCTTGATGTGCCCGCCGGAGGAGAACGTCCTCAGCGGCGGGTTCGCCCTCTCGGCGCCCCAGGGGCGGGCGCTGGGCCGCGGTCCCGCGGACCTGCTGGAGAGCCGGCCGACCCCGGACGCCACCGGCTGGGTCATCACCGTCCGCAAGGACCTCGCGCCGGCGGATCGCGGCCGCCCCGGGACGCTCGGGGCCCCGGCCGACCTCACGCTGTTCGTCGTCTGCACCCAGGGCGAGAACACCCCGGGCGGCTGACGTCCGGCCGCCCCCGCGGTCCCGTCCGCGCCCTCACGCGGGGGCGTCGCACGGCCCGTCGCCCCTGGCGGGCCCTTTCGGCGGCCGGCCGCCGCGCGGGGCGAACAGGCGGAGGCGGCGGGGCGCCGGGGCGGAGACGGCGGCGTGGGCGTGGGCGTGCTTGGCGCGCAGGGCCCGCGCCTGGACCCGGACGCGTTCGGCGTCGAAGCCGGGCGGCGGTTCCGCGCCGCCGACGAGCGCGGCGAGCAGCCGCTCCTGCGCCGCGCCGAGCGCGGCCCGCTCAGCCGCGGACATGCCCGCCCCTGGCCACGGCGCCGCGTATGGCGGCGAGTTCGGCGGCGAGTTCGCTGTCGGCCGGGTAGTCGCCGTCCCGCTCCAGCAGGACGCCGGGCAGCCGGGTCCTGGCGGCCAGGTCGGCGAGCAGGTCGAGTACCGGCCCGCCGACCGGATGGGTGTGCGTGTCGTGCCAGACGCCGTCGCGCTCGACCCCGCCCGCCACATGGACGTAGGCCAGCCGCTCCAGCGGGAGTTCGTCCAGTACCCGGTGCGGGTCGGTGCCGAGGTTGATGTGGGCGGTGTGCAGGTTGGCGACGTCGACCAGCAGCAACGCACCTGTGCGGTCGGCCAGTTCGGCGAGGAACTGCCCCTCGGTCAGCTCGTCGTCGGGCCAGGCCAGCAGCGGGGCGATGTTCTCCAGCGCCAGCGGGACGGGCAGCTGGTCCTGGGCGATCCTGATGTTCTCGGTGAGTACGGTGAGCACGTCCCTGGTCCTGGGCACCGGTAGCAGGTGCCCGGCATTCCACGCGCCGGCCCGGGTGAAGGCGACGTGCTCGCTGACCAGCGGCGACGTCAGCGCCTCCGCGCACGCGGCGAGATGGGCCAGCCGCCGCGGGTCGGGGCGCTCCGCGCCGCCGAGCGACAGCGAGACCCCGTGCGGGATCACCGTCGTGCCGCGGTCCCGCAGCAGCCGCAGCGAGGTGAACAGCCGTCTCGGGGCGAGCCCTTCGGCGATGGCCTCGACGAAGTCGACACCGGGAAGCCGCTCGACGGTGAGGTCGATCCGCGGCCGCCAGCCGATGCCATAACCGAGAGCGGGAGGCGCGACCGTCATCCGCCGCACCCGCCACCGCATCCGCCCCCGCACCCACCACCGCCGCCGCAGCTCCCTCCACTGCCGGAGTCGCCGGAGCCCGAGGTCCCGGACATCCCGCCGTAGAGCGCGTGCCGAAGGGCCGGATCGGCGATGCCCTCGGCGCCCAGCACCGCCACCCCCAGCACCGCCGCGGGGACGAACAGGTCGCCGCCGGCGGCGGATGCGTATCCGCCCGCACCCGGGGAGTCGAGGACCCGCGGGGCGGGCGCGGCGCCCTGCCGACCCCGCTCCAGCAGCCTGTCCCCCGCCAGGGTGCGGCGCGGGGCTTTCGCGGCGGTGGCCACCAAAATGACGCCGCTGACCAGCAGGGCCACGACCAGCAGGCCGACCGGGCGGCCCAGGTGGACGCCGTTGACGAGTCTGGCCACGCCCACGCAGAAGACCGCGAGCAGCGGCAGGGCGGTGGCCACCGACGCCCTCCTGTCGGCCGGTCCGAAGAGCAGGCCGGCGTCGACGGCGTCCTGGGCGGTCCGCCGGACCGGCTCGCTGCCGGCGCTGCGGGCGCGGACGGTCGACAGGTCGACACCCTTGGCGCCGCCGAAGCAGGACAAGACGGCCTGCTGCACCGGTTCGTCCGCGGTCGGTGTGCCGCAGGCGGTGATCCGGTGGTCCCTGCTGACGCGGAGCCGGCCGTCCTCGAGGAGTGCCTGCACCGCCGTGTCCACGACCCGCGAGGTGCCGCCGCCGACGACGGCGAGCGTGTAGACGCCGGCCGGACCTGTCCCGGCGGTCGGGTCGGTGTCGTGCCGCTTGCGGAATCCCGCTCGCAGCAGTGCCGTCGCGACCCCGGCGGCAGCGAAGGCCGCCGCGTAGGCGACCAGGAAGTCCGGCCCGCTCATTCCCCATGGCTGACTCATGTCACCACCCCCGCACGCAGAGACGTCCCGGGCGCTCGCAGCGGTTCCCCGCGGGTGCGCCGGCTTGTCGGCGACTCCCGCAGCACGGGCGGCGGTTCGCTCCGGTCCGGGCCGACGCGTACGTCAGGGACCGGCCGGCCGCATCGGGCACGACGACCAGCACCGATACCCTCACCTCGACCGCGAGGGTGACTCCCCGCACGCATGTGCCCGTGGGCACACGGAGGCGCCCAAGCCTATCGTCACATATGCCAGGTTCGGCGTGCGACAAGGGAGGGCGCCCGATGGCCAGCGCGTTTCAGGAGCGCAAGCTCGTGGGGATGTTCGGCGCGTTCGACGCGGACGGTGACGGCTACCTGCGCGAGGAGGACTTCAGGGCGCTGGTCGCCCGCTGGAGCCGGCTCCCGGCGGTGGGGCCGGGGACGGAGCTGCGCACGCGGGTGGAGACCCTGCTGATGGGCTGGTGGGCGGCGCTGCTGGAGGCGGGTGACGCCGACGGGGACGGTGCGGTCGGTCTCGGTGAAGTGCTGCTGCTCGTGGACCGGTTGCCCTCGATGATCGCGGACGTCACCGCGACCGCCGACACCGTCTTCGACGCCGTGGACGCCAACGGCGACGGCCGCATCTCCCCGGCGGAGCACCGCACCCTGGTCGAGACCTGGAACGGCCGGTCCGTCGACATGACAGGCGTCTTCGAACTGCTCGACCTGAACGGTGACGGGCATCTCAGCCGGGAGGAATTCGCCCTGCTGTGGCGGCAGTTCTGGACCAGCGACGATCCGGTGGAGCCGGGGAACTGGCTCTGCGGCCGGTTCGCCGCCGCGGGCTGAAGGCGGCGTACTCCGCCTCGGCGGGCGCTCCGGCGGGGCGCCCGCTCACGGTGAGCCGAAGCTCGCGCTCACCATGGGTGCGTGCGTCCGCCAGCCCAGCGCCTCGTACAGCGCGCGGCCTTCCACCGTGCCGACCAGGACACCGGTGTGCGCGCCGCGCTCCAGCGCGGCATGGTGCAGCGTGCGCATCACCACCGAGCCGAGGCCCTTGCGCCGGTGCAGCGGCGACGTCGCGATCTGGTCGGCGACGGCGGTTCCGCCGGTCGGGGCGATCTGGCCGCGCGCGGCGAGCGCGCCGTCCGGCGCCGTGAGGGCCACGCGTATCACCCCGCCGCGGGTCCAGGTCCGCACGCGGTGGCCTGCGGGGACGTCGATCGGGGTGTGCCGCAGTTCCGTGGTCATCAGGAAGCCGGGAGTGCCGAGCGTCCAGCCCGGTGCGAGCCAGGAGGCGACGATGTCCTCCGCCGCGTTCGGGGCGTCGTGCGCGGTCGTCACCCGCGGCAGGAAGACCTTGAGCCAGCGGCCGGGCGCGGCACTGTCCGCGGCGAGCCCGCGTACCGTGGCCTCGTCGCCGTCGACCAGCACGTGCCGCCTCGACTGGGCGAGATTTCCGACATCGATGCTCCACCCCCAGGGCTCCGGTTCCGGGTCCGCCGCGCCGCGCGAGACGACCCATCCCTCGATCCAGGACCGCACCAGTGGCGTAAGAGACGAAGTAGGCATGGAGCCATTACATATCGAGGTCGAGCCGCTCCCCGGCATCCGGCCGGGTTCGTTGCCGCATCGTGACGGACGGCGCGGGTCGTAGAATTCCGGGAGCGCTTCCGACGGGAGGGCGAAGGCACCCGGCCGGGTGGGAAGCTGAGGTTCGCGTGGTCACGATCGCCTACCAGGGGGAGCCGGGGTCCAACTCCGCCGCTGCGACCGCCGACCTCTACCCAGGCGGTACGGGCCTGCCGTGCACCAGCTTCGAGCAGGCGCTCGACGCGGTGACGCTCGGCACCGCCGACCTCGCGGTGATCCCGGTGGACAACTCCGCCGCCGGCCGCGTCGCGGACGTGCACCACCTGCTGCCGGAGTCGGGTCTGTCCATCGTCGCCGAGCACTTCCTGCCCATCCGCTTCGACCTGGTGACCGTGCCGGACGGATCGGCCGAGCAGATCGAGTGCGTCCGCAGCCATGTGCACGCGCTGGGCCAGTGCCGCAAGATCCTCCGCGAGGGCGGCTGGCGGACGCTGGTCACGCAGGACACGGCGGGTGCCGCCCGCGAGATCGCGGAGCTGGGCGACCCCCGGCACGCCGCGCTGGCCCCGCCCGCGGCGGGCCGCTTGTACGGGCTCAAGGCGGTGCGGGCCGGCGTCGAGGACGACCCGGACAACACCACCCGCTTCGTGGTGCTGTCCCGCGATGCCGCGATGCCCGCGCACAGCGGCGAGCCGACGATGTCGAGCCTGTTCTTCTGCGTGCGCAACATCCCCAGCGCGCTGTACAAGGCGCTGGGCGGCTTCGCCAGCAACGCCGTGAACCTCACCAAGATCGAGAGCTACCAGATCGGCGCGGGACTGCACCCCAGCCGCTTCTACGTCGAGATCGAGGGCCACCCCGACGAGCCCCGGGTCGCGCTGGCCCTGGAGGAGCTGGACTTCTTCTCGTCCGAGGTTCGCCTGCTGGGTGTCTACCCGGCCCATCCGCACCGGCGCGCGGAGCACTGACCGGCCTCACCCGCGGTCCCCGCCGAAGTAGGGGGACGGGTCGGGGTCGGGCTGGGGTTCCGCGACGGACTCGCCGGGCACGTACCTGCGCAGCCGCGCGGTGCGGGCCGGGGGCTCCTCGGCGAGTTCCTTGACGTCCCGCAGGTCCGCCTCCCCCGCCACCACCGGCCACTTGGGCCGCTGGTCGCCGACGCCGGGCGCCCCCGACGCCTCGTGCGCAGGAATCGCCAGCCCGTAGTGCAAGAACAGCTCCTGCTCCTGCACGATGCCGAGGTGCTGCTCGCTGTCCATCCTGGGCGCGCTGCGCACGGCCTCGGCCGTGAAGGCCAGGTCCAGCACGCCCTCCCGGGTGTGCGCGGCACCGTCGAGCGGGGCGAAGATGTCGCCCTCGGGCCGGGCGAGGATGTCCCCGCCACTGTCGTCCTCGTCGGTGCGTACCGTCACCCACTCGGGGCCGCGCCCCATGTCGTTGACGTACACGTCGCCGACGGGGCCGATTCGCGTGCCGTCCCGGCCGTACGCGGTCAGCCGCCGGATCGCCTCCGGGTCCGCGAAGACGTCCTCGTCCATCAGCGGATCCCTCCTCTGGTCACCGGCACCACGGCCTGTGCATGGCTTACGCCTCCCGCGGCGGTTGCGGTTCCACCCTAAGCACACGGCCTGGAGGCCGCATGCGGACGGCGCGCGGGGGGAGCGGGCCGGTGGCGCGGCCCCACCCCGCGCGCTACGCCGACCGCTCGGCGGCGAGGTGCCGGCGGACGGCGGCTCGCGCATGGCGTCGGGCCGTGGCCCGTCAGCTCAGGTCGGCTCGCGCGGGGGTGGCCTCTCTGAGGAAGCCGCCCGACTGGTGGTGCCAGAGCTTGGCGTAGGGGCCCTCCGCCGCGAGCAGCTCCCGGTGGGTGCCCTGCTCCACGATCCGGCCGCGGTCCAGGACGACGAGCTGGTCCATGGTGGCGACGGTGCTGAGCCGGTGCGCCACCACCAGCGCCGTCCGCCCCTCCATCAGCCGCCACAGCGCCTCCTGGACGAGGATCTCGCTCTCGGAGTCCAGCGCGCTGGTGGCCTCGTCCAGCAGCAGGATCGGCGCGTCGCGCAGGATCGCCCGGGCCAGCGCGACCCGCTGGCGCTGCCCGCCGGACAGCTTGACACCGCGCTCGCCGACCAGCGTGTCGAAGCCGTCGGGCAGTCCGTCGGCGAAATCCACCACGTGCGCCGCCTCCGCCGCGCGGCGGATCTCCGCCTCCCCGGCGCCGGGCCGGGCGAAGGCGATGTTCTCCCGCAGGGTGCGGTGGAACATCGCCGGGTCCTGCGGCACGTAGGCCATCAGGCCGCGCAGGTCGGCCTGGCGCAGCCGGCTGATGTCCTGGCCGCCGACGAGGATGCGGCCGGCGTCGATGTCCGCCATCCGCAGCAGCAGCCGGGTGAGGGTGGTCTTGCCGCCGCCCGACCGGCCGACGAGGCCGATCCTCGTGCCGCTGGGCACCTCCAGGTCGAGGCCCTCGAAGAGCGGCTGCGCGCCCGCGTGCGAGAAGGTCACCCGCTCGAAGCGGACGTCGGCGCTCCGCACGAGCAGCGGCTCGGGCGAGGGCGGGTCGACCACGGTCGGCGGCGTCAGCAGCAGGTCGGTGAACTGCGCGGCCTCCGTGACCGAGCTCTCCATACGCCGGTAGATCTGGTTGAACTCGAACATGATCCGCGTGGCGTTGCTGTAGTACGTGAAGGCGACCACGATCGCCTCCACGCCGTGCGAGCCCCCGCCGAGGGTGACCGCGAGCAGCAGGCCCAGCCCGTTGGTCAGGACGGACATCGGCGCGACGAGTGTGTCGATGCGCAGGTTGCCGTAGTCCCACGACCGCAGGCTGAGCCGCTTGGACTCGGCGACGCGGGAGCGGTGCTCCGCTGCCTCGCGCTCCTCGGCGGCGAAGGCCCGCACCGTGTCGATGTTCATCAGGCTGTCGGCGACGTGGCCCGCCACCCGGGCGATCGCCGCCTCGCGCTGGTCGACGATCGCCTGGCGGCGGCGGATCAGCGGGGCCACGCACAGTGCCGTCAGCGCCAGCATCACCAGCAGTCCGACGACGAGCAGCGGCTGGTAGAGCCACAGCACCACGGACCCGAACAGCAGCGGCACCAGGCTGCCGATGACCGAGAACGTCAGCGTGTCCACGAACTCCTCGAACCGGGACGCGAAGCTCAGCACGCGTTTGGTGAGCGACCCGGCGAAGCTGTTCTGGAAGAACGCGGCATCCTTGGCGAACAGCTCGTCCATGCCGATCACGTACAGGTGCTCAACACCGAGCGCGTCGACCCGGTTCAGGCAGTGGAAGCCGATACGCCACAGCAGTTCCGCGAACAGCAGGACGCCCGCGAACCCCAGCACGTACGGCAGTGCCGAGCCGGCCGCGATGCCGGAGTCGTCGGCGATACGGCCGACGAGCTTCGCGACGAACAGCGGTGCGACGTAGTTGATGCCGGTAGTGCCCAGCGCGGGCAGCATCATCGCGGGCAGCGCCAACAGGCGGAGCCTGACCAGCTCCCTCCCGTAGTAGCGCAGCGCGAGGACCACGGAACCCGGTCGCGGCGCTTCGTCGCGGAAATCAGGCGATTCCATACCCACCCCCCCGAGTCGTCGAGTGTCCCGTGGCGGGACGGGCGGCGTCCAAGCGTTTTCCGGTCGGCGTCGACTTACGGCCACCGCGTGGTGCAGAGGCTTCTCTGCAAAGGGTTCTTTGCAGAGAAGCCTCTGCAAGCTACGCTGCCGCCATGTCCGACGAACCCCAAGGCACGCCGCAGCCCGGCCCGCCCGCTCGGCCCACCCGGCGAATCGACGCGCGCAGCCTGCGGGGGCTGGCCCATCCGCTGCGGATGCGCATCTTCGAGCTGCTCAGCCTGGACGGCCCCGCCACCGCCACCGGGCTCGCCGGGCGCCTCGGCGAGAACACCGGCACCGTCAGCTGGCACCTGCGGCAGCTCGCCGAGCACGGCTTCATCGAGGAGGAGACCGGCCGGGGCACGAGGCGCGAGCGCTGGTGGCGGCGGACCGGCGTCACCAACGAGCTGAACACCGCCGACTTCCGCGACGACCCGGACAGCCGGGGTGCGCTGTCGATCTACCTGCACGAGCTGCTGCAGCTCCAGTTCGGCCGGGTGGTGACCTACGTCGGCGAGGACTGGGACGACCGCTGGCGCAGCGCCGGCACCATCGCGGACTGGCGCGACCTTCGGCTGACGCCGGAGCAACTGGGCGCTCTCAACGCCGAGTTGATGGCCGTCATCGCCCGGCACACCCCTGCCGCGAGCGCCGAGCCCGACCCGGACGCCGGCCCGGTGGTCGTCCAGCTGCAGTCCTTCCCCCGCAGGGCGCGGGACACCGGATGAGCCGGGTTGCCGGCGGCGGCCTGCTGCGCCGCCACCGCGACTTCCGGCTGCTGTGGTGCGGCGAGACCGCGGGCAAGTTCGGCGCGTCGGTGACCGGGGTGGCGATGCCGCTGGTCGCCGTCTCCACCCTGCACGCCGGTACGTTCGCAGTCGCCCTGCTGAGCGCCGCGACCTGGGCCCCCTGGCTGCTGATCGGGCTGCCGGCCGGCGTCTGGGTGGACCGGCTGCCGCGCCGGCCGGTCATGCTCGCCGCCGCCGCGGTCTCCGTCGTGCTCTTCGCGGCCCTGCCGGTGGCGGCGTGGTGCGGCGGGCTGAGCATCGGGCTGCTGCTGGCCGTCGCCCTCTTGACGGGCACGGCGGCGGTCTTCTTCCAGACCGCCTACAGCGCCTATCTCCCCACGGTGGTGGCACCGGACGACCAGGCCGAGGGCAATGCGAAGCTGCACGGCAGCGCGTCGGCCGCGCAGATCGCCGGGCTCGGCTCCGGCGGTCTGATCGTGCAGGTGGCGGGCGCCGTGAACGCGATGTTCGCGAACGCCGGGACCTTCCTGGTGTCGCTGGTGTGCCTGGCGGGCATCCGGCACCGCGAGCCGCCGCCGGCCGCCGGAGTCCGCCCGCGGTCCCTGGCCGGGGAGGTCGGCGAGGGGCTGCGGCTGATCGCCGGCGACTCGTGGCTGCGTACGCTGACGCTCTTCGGGGCCGCCTCCAATCTGGCCCTGATGGGATACCAGTCGATACAGGTGGTCTTCCTGGTCCGCGATGTGGGCCTCGCCCCGGGCACGGTCGGCGCGCTCATCGCGGCGACGAGCGCGGGCGGCGTCGCCGGGGCCCTCACGGCCCGCCGGGTCGCCGGCCGGATCGGTTCGGCGCGTGCGACGCTGCTGTTCGAACTGGGCCTGGCCGTCCCCGCCGTGCTCATCCCGCTGACCGGCGGCGGCGCCGGGGTGCTGCTCTTCGTGACCGGTGGCTTCTGCGTCGCCGCGGGCGTCGTGGCCGGCAACATCATCAAGGCGGGCTTCCAGCAGCGCTACTGCCCACCGGAACTGCTCGGCCGCCTCACCGCGAGCGCGGCCTTCCTCGGCTACGGGACGCTCCCGCTCGGGGCGCTGCTGGGCGGCGCGCTCGGAACGGCGCTCGGGCTGCGCACCGCCATGGCGGTCACCGCGGCGGGGGTCCCGCTCGCCGCGGCCATCCTGCTGTTCTCGCCGGTCCGGCGCTCGCGTGACCTGCCGGCCTACCGCCGGGGGACGGCGGACGCGGCCGGCCGCCCGGACCGGGCGCACGTCCCGGACGCGCCCGCCCCGGGTGGCGAGTGACGCTCCCCGGCCGGGACAGGCCGTCGACCGCGGCGGCCGGCGGGGGTTGACCTTCACCTTGGGGGAAGCGGCAGCCTTGCCGGCAGCGGTCATGGTGGCCGGGACGAGGAGGAGTGGTGCGGCGGTTGCTGACGATCGGGGCGTTCGCGCGGGCCGCACGGCTGTCGCCGAAGGCGTTGCGGCACTACGACGAGTCGGGTCTGCTGCAACCGGCCTCGGTGGACGGCGAGTCGGGATACCGCTACTACGACCCGGCGCAGTTGGAGCGGGCCCGGCTGATCGCCTGGCTGCGGCGCCTGGGCATGCCGCTGGCGCGTATCCGCCGCGTCTGCGACCTGCCGGCGGCCGCGGCGGCCGAGGAGATCAGCGGCTACTGGGAGCAGGTGCTGGCGGAGACCGCCGCACGCGAGCGGCTGGCCGGCTTCCTGGTCGACTACCTTGCGGGCAGCGGCGGTTCCGTCGAGGCGGCCCCCGCGGTGCTGGGCCTGCGCTACGCCGCCAGGTCGGAGTCGGGGCTGCTGCGCACCAGCAACGAGGACACCGCCTACGCCGGTCCCCGGCTGCTGGCGGTGGCCGACGGGGTCCGCGGCGCCGGCGGCGACCGCGCCAGCGCGGCGGCCGTCGCCGCGCTCAGACCGCTGGAGGCCCGGCCCGTACCGGCCGGTGACCTGCTCGGCGCGCTCGCCGACGCGGTGGGGGCGGCGGAGCGGACGATCGCGGAGATCGCGGCATCGACGGACACGGGTACGGCGGCGACCACGCTGACCGCCCTGCTGTGGTCGGGCTCCCGGCTCGCGCTGGTGCACATCGGCGACACCCGGGCGTATCTCGTACGGGGCGGGGAGCTGTTCCGGATCACCCACGACCACACCTATGTGCAGTCCCTCGTGGACGAGGGCAGGCTGACGGCCGAGGAGGCCGCCTCCCACCCGCAACGGGCTCTGTTGCTGCGGGCGTTGAGCGGCACCGGCGCGGACCGCCCCGATCTGTCGCTGCACGAGGCGGCGGCCGGTGACCGCTACCTGCTGTGCTCCGACGGCCTGTCCGCCGTCGTCCCCGACCGCGTGCTGCACGAGGTGCTGAGCGGGCCCGGCGGTCCGCGGCAGGTGCTGGACGAGCTGCTCGCGCGGGCGTACGCCGCCGGTGCGCCCGACAACGTCGCCTGCGCGGTGGCCGAGGTGGTCGGGCTGGGAGAGGCGACCGCGCCGGACGGCGGGACAGGGCGGTGAGCGGGTGCGCGGAGGGTGGCGGGCCGGCGGCTCGCCGCGGTCGTTCGGGGCGCCGCTCACCGGGTGCCTACGCGGTGGACCGGCGCCCGCTGGCCATTCCCGCCTACCGGCGGCTGTGGCTGGCCTCGGCGGTGGGCGCGGTGGGCGGGTCCTTCAGCGTGGTGGCGATCCCCGCGCAGCTCTTCGCGGTGACCGGTTCGTCGGCGGCGGTCGGCGCGTCCGCCGCGGTGTCGCTGGTCGCACTGGTCGCGGCGGCGCTATGGACGGGCGCGGTGGCGGACGCCAGGGACCGGCGGACGGTGCTGCTGGCCGCGCACTGCGGCCTGGCGCTGACGTATACGGGCCTGTGGGCCCAGGCGGCGCTGGGCCGGCGCTCGGTTCCCGTCCTGCTGGTGCTGGTGGCCTGCCAGGGGCTGACCCTGGGCGCGGTCATGACGACGATGGGTGCCGCGGTGCCGCGCCTCGTCCCCGCCGGGCTGCTGCCGGCGGCCAACAGCCTCAGCTCACTGGTCCGTTACGCCGGGTCAATCCTGGGCCCCGTCCTGGCCGGCGCGCTGATCCCGCTGGTGGGACTCGGCACGCTGTATCTGTGCGACGCCGTCGCGCTGCTCGCCGTGGTGTGGGCCGTCGTCAGGCTGCCACCGCTGCCGCCCCGCCCCGGCCCTGCCCGCTCCACGCCGGGCCGGGTGCTGGCGGGCTTCCGGTACGTGGCGGGCAGCCGCCTGCTCGTGGCGGTGCTCGCGGTGGATCTGGCGGCGATGGTCTTCGGCATGCCGGTGGCCCTCTTCCCGGAGCTGGCCCGGCACACCTACGGCGGCCCGGCCGGAGGCGGCACCACGCTCGGCCTGCTCTACGCGGCCTACCCCGCAGGTGTCTTCGCCATCGGCCTGGCCTCCGGCACCTTCACCCGCGCCACCCGCCACGGCGCCCTGCTGGCGGTGGCCGCGACGGCGTGGGGCGCCGGGGTCGTGCTGCTCGGCCTGGCCTCCCGCCTGTGGCTCGCGCTGACCGCCCTGGTGCTCGGCGGCGCGGTCAACTTCGTCCTGAGCACCTTCCGCAACGCCCTCACCCAGGCACTCGGCGACGACGCGCTGCGCGGCCGTGTCCAGGGCTCGCTGACGGTCGTCACCATCGGCGGCCCCCAGGTCGGCAACCTCCTGCACGGTGCCGCGGGTTCCGCCTTCGGCGCGCGCCCGGTGATCTGCGCCGGCGGCCTGCTCACGACGCTGACGGTGCTCGCGATCGTCTGGCGGGTCCCGGGACTGCGCCGCTACACGGCGACGGCACCCTCCCCGCGACCGGCCGCCACGAGCACGGCTGCCGTATCGCCGCCCGGGCCGGGAGCGGTGGTGGGGGAATCCAACGGGACGTGCCCTCGCGCGGAACCGCCGAGGTCAGGTGCGGCGGCGGGCGGTGCGTAGCGCGACGCGGGGGGCCAGTAGGGTCTCGGGGCGGCGGTTGAGCGAGAGCACCGCGAAGAAGGCCTCGGACACCACCGGGTCGGTGTTGGCCGCGACCAGCACCCGGGACAGGTAGTCCTGCTGCATCCGGGCCAGCGGACCCGGCGGCGGACCGTCGGTGCCCGGATAGCGGGAGTCCTCGCCCGTGGCGATCATCCAGGCCGCCCGCGGGCACCTGGCGACGGCCTTCTGCGCCGCGCGCGCCCGAGCGGCGATCTCCCCCGGTGCGCGCCCCGCGACCTTGGCGGCGAGCGCCTGCGCCTGGAGCGCGGCCACCGTCATGCCGTGGCCGTAGACCGGGTTGAACCGGCACAGGGCGTCGCCGGTCACCAGGAGCCCGCGCGGCCAGCGCTTCGCGCGCTCGAAGTGCGTCCACTCGTTCGCGGTCGCCCGGAAGGCCACCGGGTCCGACAGCGGCTCCGCGCCCCTGAGGGCCGCGGACAGCTCGCCGGAGCGCAGCGACGACGCGAAGTCGAGCCAGGCCCGCTCCTCGACCGGCGGCTGGTGCTCGCCCTGCCCGATCAGGGTGACCAGCCACCTCTCGCGGTCGACCGGGACGATCACCCCGCCGCGCGGCAGGTCGGCGTTGCCCTGGAGGTAGATCGCCCTCCAGTCCGGCTCGGCGGCCGGGCGCCGGTAGTAGCGGGAGGCGTAGCCGAGATGCGCGTCGATCCGCTCCGCGGCGGGAGGGGCGTATCCGAGTCGGAGCAGCCAGTCCGCGGTGCGGGAGCCGCGCCCGGTGGCGACCACCACCAGGGCCGCCCGGAGCGTGAACTCCCGCCCCGCTCCGCCGCGTTCGCGCAGCCGCACGCCGCCTACCGCGTCCTCGCCCGGCACCGGGTCGAGTCCGGTGGCCTCATGGCGGCCCAGCACCGTGACCACGGGCGAGGCGGCGACCCTGCGCCGCAGCACGGACTCCAGCACCTCGCGGGACACGGACAGGTAGCCGGTGCCCCGGACGCCCGCGAACCAGCCGGCCGGCGACAGCCAGCGCATCTGGTCGGGGGCGCCGATGACGGCCGCCCCGGCCTCTTCGAGGTCCGCGCCGACGCCGGGCAGCAGCTCGTTCAGCGCCCGCAGGCCGCGCGACCACAGGATGTGCACATGTCTCGACTGCGGTACGCCCGCCCGGAATCCGGCCGCCCCGCCGGTGAGCGCGTCCCGCTCGACCAGCGTCACGCGCCCGAAGCTGCGCGCCAGCACGTGAGCGGCGAGCAGCCCGGCCACCCCGGCGCCCACCACCACCGCGTGGGCCGACCCGTCCTCCGCCAAGGCACGCCCCCTCTCCCATATCGTCTCTCCGCACTGTTTCGCACCCTTTGAACGGCTAACAGGGCGCAGACACCCGGCGCTCAGGGCATCCGGCGGGGCGCACGACCGCGCCGGGCGCCGTGTCCACCAGTCGGGCAGCAGGGCGGGACGAATCGCCGTATCTGGCCGGAAAGGCAGGGGACGCCCGGCCGGTGTCGCGGCGCCGGCCGCCCCGGGCGCCTCTCCGACCGCGCGCCGCGTACCGCATCTGCGTGACGGCACCTCCGCAGGCATCCCGCCGCCCGGGGCACCTTTGCGCGGTACCGGGGCACAGGAGGCTGCTGTTCCGCATGGGTCGGGGCCGCCGGACGGATTTCGCGGGGAGCACGAAAAGCAAGTCGGCCTTTTCGGTCGATCCGGCCGTGTCCGGCGCACGCGCCGACAGTGACCTGCGGCGCGCACCGCGCATGGTCTGTTCAGCGTATTTCTTTCACCGGTCGGCCCGTCGAACACCCCCTTGACCGGTTGTCCGGGCGCGACGAAATTTGTCGCGTCGACCACTCGGCCGGCGTTCTCTTTTCCTTTCCCAGGAGGTTCTCGATGAAGTCGACCGTGGCAATGAAGCGCGTCGGTAAGAAGATCACCGTGCGCAAGACCGGTGACGTCCGCCTCACCTCGGCCGCGTGTCAGTGCCCGTACACCGTGGCCGCCTGACCCGTCCGGCACAGCGCTGTCCTGTCGGGGCCCCTCGCGGGCCCCGGCGGTTCCTTTGTCGAACGGCGAACGGCCTGTGACGGGCAGGGTGGGGAGGTGATCGGGCCATGAGCGGACCAACGCTTGCCGTACACCAGTTGAGCTTCGTGCCCGAGGGCGACGACGTGCTGGTGGGGCGGGTCGAGACCGGGTCGTACGCGGTCTTCCCCGCCGACGGGGCGGAACTGCTCAGGCAGTTGGCGGCGGGGCTGCCGCTGGAACAGGCCGCCCGGTGGTACGAGGAGGCCTTCGACGAGCCGGTCGACGTCGAGGACTTCGTCGACACCCTCCAGGAACTGGGGTTCCTCAAGGAGCACGGCGGCGACGAGCCGTCCGCGGAGCCGGCCGCGCCGGCTCCGGTACGCCACCAGGCCCTCGGGCGCGCGCTGTTCGGCACCCCGGCCTGGATCCTTTACGCCCTGTCGTTCACCGCGTGGGCGGTGGTGTGCGTGCGCCATCCCGACCTGCTGCCACACCCGTCGCAGATCTTCTTCGTCAAGTCCCTGCTGATCGTGCAGGCGGTGATCACCTTCGGGCAGATCCCGCTGATCCTGGCGCACGAGGGCTACCACGTGCTGGCCGGCCGGCGGCTGGGGCTGCCGTCGTCGCTGCGGCTCAGCAACCGGTTGACGTACATCGTGGCCGAGACGCAGCTCAACGGCCTGATGAGCGTCCCGCGGCGGCGCCGCTACCTGCCGTTCCTGTCCGGGATGGTCTGCGACGCCGTGGTCTTCGCGCTGCTGGGCCTGGCCGCGCAGCTGGCGCGGCAGCCGGGCGGCGACCTGTCGGTCACCTCCAGGGTGTGCCTGGCGCTGGCCTTCACCGTGGCGCTGCGCTTCGCCTGGCAGTTCCAGCTCTATCTGCGGACCGACCTCTTCTACGTCCTGGCGACCGCCATGAAGTGCCACGACCTGCACGACGCCAGCAAGGCCGTCATGAGGAACCGCCTGTGGCGGCTGCTGCGCATGCCGCACCGGACGGTCGACCTGTCCCGGTGGACCGATCGCGACCGGAAGGTCGGCGGCTATTACGGGCCATTTCTGGTGATCGGCGTCTGCGCTTTCATCGGGCTGACGCTTTTCGCCAGCATTCCCGTCGGAATCCGTTACTTCACCGTGGCGGGGGAGGCCATCGGGGCGCGGAAAATCGACGCGCATTTCTGGGATTCGGTCCTGTCGCTCGGTTTCAACATCGCACAGGTCGTGACGCTCATCGTGCTGGCCCGCGGGAAGCGCCGGCAGGGCGCACCACGGCAGCCGGCACCCAGCGAGAGGTGACAGCCATGGCAGCACACCGCAGGATCGTCGGGGACAGCCGCGCCACCCGGTCGGCCGCCGCCACCGCGGACGGCTCCGCCCCCCTGGTGGCCCGCTGCCACCAGCGGCTGCGCGGCCCCTACACGGGCGTCGACACCGTACTGGCCGCCGTGCTGCCGCGGGCACGCCGGCAGTGGCCGGACCTGGTCGAGCGGCACCGGGTGGAGATCCTCTACGGCATGCCGGAGTTGCAGGACCTGATCGGCCCGGCGCCCAGGACGCTCGCCTCCGAGTCGCCGTTCGAGCAGCGCACCCGCTTCTTCGGGTCCGGCATGATCCGGTGCATGAGCCAGGGCGTCGTCACCTTCCTGCTGGAGTACGCGGGCCGGCTGCGGCACCTGGGCGAGCCCGCGCCGTATCTGTTCTTCGACGAGGCGCACCGGGCCGAGCCGACGACCCGGGAGTTCCTGGCGCTGCTGGTCCGCCGGGCGGATCCCGAACTGCTGCTCGTCGCGGTCGGCGAGGCGGACGCGGCGGACGCCGACGACGAGCTGGCGGACGTCCTGGCATCCCGTACGGTGACCCTCGTCGCGGCCGGCGGCCAACCTGCCGCGACCGGCGGGCGCACCGAAGCCGAACTGGCCGCCGCGTACGTGGAGGCGGACGGCACCAGCGACGACCCGGCGCAGGAGAGCGCCTACCGCGCGGCGGCCGAGCGCGACCCGGACGGCGTACGGCGGCTGCACGACGCGCGCGCCGCGGAGCTGGCGCCCGGCGCGGGGCCGCGCACCCTGCTGGGCGCGGTCGCCCACCACCGCGAGCGCGGCACCGACCCGGGCGGCGCCGGACGCCGCGCCCTGCGCGAGGCGCTGACCTTCGCGGTGAACGTCGGCTTCTCCGCCCAGGTGGTGGACCTCGGCCGGCGCGGCCGGGCCGTGACCGACCCGGTGCACGAGTGGCGCGACTACTGGGAGTTCACCCAGCAGGCGGCGGCCGCGTGCATCCCGATCGGGCGCCTCCAGGAGTCCCTCGACCTCTACCACGACCTGCTGGAGCGCTACACCGACCCCAAAGTGCACATGATGACCAGCTACGCGATCGCCATGCTGCACACCCGCTTCCTGACGCCGCGCGACCACGACCTCGCGCTGCGCTGGCAGAACAACGCGGTCGCCATCGCGGGCGTCCTGCCCGATCCCGGCGAGCGCCGCACCTTCACCGTCTTCCACCGCAACGGGCTGGCGCTGATCGAGATGCACCGGCGCAACCTCGGCCGGGCCCTGGAGCTGATCGAGTCCGGCATCGCCTGGCTGGACGCCGAGTTGGACCCGACGCAGTGGCAACTGCACCGCTCGCAGCTGCTGTACAACCGCGCCCGGCTGCTCGCCGCGACCGGGCGTGGCGACGAGGCCTTCCGGGACTACTCGACCCTGGTGGACCTCGACCCGTACTACACCGACTACCTGTCCGAGCGGGCTCGTGTCCTCCGCGACAGCGGCGACCTGGAAGGCGCGCTGGCCGACTACGACCGGGCCGTGGACCTGGCCCCGCCCTTCCCCGAGCTGTTCTACAACCGCGGCACCGCCCGCGCGGACGCCGGTGACGCCGCCGGCGCGCTGGCGGACTTCGGCTACGTCCTGGACATGGAGCCCGACGACCTGGACACGCTGCTGGCCCGGGCCGAACTGCTGCTCGCCGAAGGCGACATCGAGGCGGCCGAGCGGGACATCGCCACCGGGCTGCGCGCCCGCCCCGGCGAGCCGCGGCTGGTCTGCATGCAGGGCACCGCGGAACTCCAGCGCGGCCGCTACGCCGACGCAGTCAGCCACTTCGACGCGGCGCTGGCCGCCGACCCGGGCTATCCGGCCGCCCTGATCAACCGGGCCGTCGCCCATTTCCAGCAGGACCGCCCGAGCGCCGCGCTGGACGACCTGACCGCCGCGCTGGCCCTGGTGGGTGACGACCCCGACCTGCTGCTCAACCGCGGCATCGCGCACCAGGCGCAGGGCGACACCGCCCTGGCGCTGGCCGACTTCGACCGGGCCCTGCAACTGCCGGGCGCCGACCTCGACGAGCTGCGCCACCAGCGCGATCTGTGCGCCGCGTCGTCCGGATGACGCCGTCACGAGCAGATCGTCACTACAGGTGACCACCGTTCACCCATGAGGCGGGCGGCGGCGCCGATACGGAGGGCGGGGTCGGGGCGCGTCGCCACAGGCGGCAGGTCCTCCTGGCCCGCGGAGCGGAATACATGATCGGCTGCAGGTGTTGGCACCCTTCATGACTTCTCTGCGCAAACTCGGCTCATCCGACCTCGAGGTCTTCCCGCTCGCCCTCGGCGGCAACGTCTTCGGCTGGACCGCCGACGAGAAGACGTCGTTCGCCGTGCTGGACGCCTACGCGGCCGCCGGCGGGAACTTCGTCGACACCGCCGACGCGTACTCCGCCTGGATCGAGGGCAACGAAGGCGGTGAGTCGGAGACGATCATCGGCAGGTGGACCAAGGCCCGCGGCAACCGGTCCGACATCGTCATCGCCACCAAGGTCAGCCAGCACCCCGACTTCCAGGGCCTGTCCGCGGCCACCATCAAGGCCGCCGCCGACGCGTCGCTGCACCGGCTCGGCACCGACTACATCGACCTCTACTACACGCACTTCGACAAGCCCGAGGTGCCGGTCGAGGAGATCGTCGGCGCGCTCGACGAGCTGGTCAAGGCGGGCAAGGTCCGGCACGTCGCCGCCTCCAACATCACCCCGGAGCGGCTCGGCGCCTCGCTGGACTTCGCCGACCGCGAGGGCCTGGCCAGGTACGTGGCCCTCCAGCCGCACTACAACCTGGTCTCCCGCGACACCTACGAGGGCGCGCTGCAGGACCTCGCCGCCCGTGAGGGCCTGGCGGGCGTTCCCTACTTCGCCCTCGCGTCCGGCTTCCTCACCGGCAAGTACCGACCCGGCGCCACCACGCAGAGCGCCCGCGCCGGCTCCGCGGCCAAGCACCTGGAATCCGAGCGCGGCCTGCGGGTCCTGACGGCCCTGGACGAGATCGCCGCCGCCCACGGGGCCCCCGTCGCCACCGTCGCCCTCGCCTGGCTGGCCGCCCAGCCGACGATCGCCGCGCCCATCGCCTCCGCCCGTACCGTCGAGCAGCTGCCGGCGCTGCTGGGGGTGGCGGACCTGACCCTGACGGACGGGGAAGTGGCCCGCCTGACGGAGGCGTCCGCCTGACCCGGCGGCGGTAGGCGACCCGAGGCCCGGCGCTCTCGCCGGGCCTCTCGCATCCCCTCCGACAAGTCCTGAATGAACTCATCCGGGACGTGCACGCGCACGGCCGCACCCGGCGCGGCCGATCGGGTGACCGCAGGGGGTGGCGGCGGCCGCGGCGGAGCGGCAGATGGTCCGCTGGCCGCGTGAGCCGCCCGCCGGGCGGGCAGGCGGCGGGCAGCGGCCGAGAGGGTGGTGATGGCGTTGGCGAGGGCAGCGGACGTGCTGGTCGTGGGAGCGGGCGTGGCCGGGCTGGTGTGCGCGCAGGACCTGGCAGCGGCCGGCCTCGACGTCCAGGTGCTCGAAGCGTCCGACGCGGTGGGGGGCCGGATGCGCACCGACGTACGGGACGGCTTCCGCTTCGACCGCGGCTTCCAGGTCGTCAACACCTCCTACCCGCAGCTGCGCCGGCGCGTACGCCTGCCGGACCTGTGGCCGCGGCCTTTCACACCCGGCGTCCTGCTGCACACCCCGCACGGGCGGCTGCGCTTCGCCGACCCGACCCGCGTGCCCCGGCTGGCCACCGACCTGCTGCCGGGCCGCCTGGCGTCGCTCCGCGACCTGTCCGCCCTGGTCATGCTGTGCGGGCGGGACATGCTGCTGCCGCCGCGGGTCATCAAGCGCGCCGCGGAGCGCACCACCCGCACCGCCCTGGCCGACGCGGCGATCGGCGAGGACCTGGTCGAGACGCTCTTCCGGCCGTTCCTGTCGGGGGTCTTCCTGGAGAGCGAGCTGGAGACCTCCAGCCGGTTCTTCCACCTGGTGTGGCGCTCGATGCTGCGCGGCACCCTGTGCCTGCCCGCCCGGGGCGTGGCGGCGGTGCCCGAGCAGCTGGCGGACGGGCTGCCCGAGGGCACCGTGCGCCTGGGCACCCCGGTGGAGCGGCTCACCGACGACGGCGTGCTGACCTCCTACGGCGACGAGATCGCCGCCGCCGCGGTGGTCGTCGCCGCGGGCCCCGCGGCGGCGGGGGCCCTGCTGCCCGGCCTGGAGGTGCCGCCCACCCGCTCGGTCACCACGTACTACCACGCCGCCCCCGTCAGCCCGCTGGCCGAGCCGACCCTGATCACCGACACCGCGCGGCGCGTCCTGAACACCGTGGTGATCAGCGAGGTCAGCCCCACGTACGCGCCGCGCGGCCGGGCGCTGGTGTCCACCTCGGTGCTCGGCGCGGACGAGCGGCCCGGGCAGGAGGCCGAGGTCCGCGCCGCGCTGGCGGACATCTACGAGGCCGACACCGCCGGCTGGGAGCCGGTGGCCGTCCAGCGCGTGGCGGAGGCGCTGCCCGCCATGCCCCCGCCGTGGCCGCTCAGCCGCACCACCCGGTTCTCCCCGGGCCGCTACGTCTGCGGGGACCACCGGGCCACCGGCTCGGTCCAGGGCGCGATGGCCTCCGGGGCCCGCGCCGCCCGCGAAGTCCTCGCGGACCGCGCCGCGAGCGGCCACCCGGGCCGCTGACGCACCCGCGCGGGGCCGGTGGAAGCGGCCGGTGACCGGCTTGACCGGAGTCGACCCGGCCGGCAGCCGGGCGCTGGTCGCAAGCGGCCCTTCCGGTGATTGCACGACGCCTCGTGAGCAAGGTGGCTGCCGCAGGGGTACGGCATCCCAGCAGAGGACGAACCCGGAACCCGCGAGGAGATCGGCCATGTACGCAGCAGTGCGGCGGTATGAAGGCGTGACCGATCCAGCCGAGGCGGCACGCCTCGTGAAAGGGGGATTCGTGCCGCTCATGCGCCAGGTCCCCGGCTTCGTGGCCTTCTACTGGATCGACGCCGGGAACGGGGTGGTCGTCTCGACCAGCGTCTTCCAGGACCGGGCGGGCGCCGAGGAGTCGAATCTGAGGGCGTCGAACTTCATCCGGGACAGCCTCGGGGCGTACCTCCCCCACCCTCCCGAGATCACCGCCGGGGAAGTCCTGGTCACCGCGTAGGGGCCCAGGGCCGGTCCGCGCTCCGTACGATCGATCGGGCAGGACCCTGCAGGGTGCGGGCACCGCGCCCGGTATGCCTCCGCGATCGACCCCGGCCCGAGGAGGGCGTCTTGAAGGACCCCGCACAGCAGCAGGAACAGCCCGCGCGGAACTACCCGGCGTCGCTCGTGACCCCCGGTCACGTCGAACCGGTGCCGCGGCGCATCCGCGGCTTCGCGGGCGGCCGCCCGGTGCTGGACACCCGGCGGGCCCGCTACGTCTGGGAGCGGGCCGCCTATCCGCAGTTCAGCATCCCCGTCACCGACGTGACCGGCGGGGAGCTGGTCGACGAGGGCCACGAGGAGAAACGGGCGCCGGGTACGGTACGGCGGCACGCGCTGCGGGTCGGCGAGGAGCTGCGGCCGGGCGCCGCGTGGGTGTGGGCCGACGACGCGGCCGAGGGTCTCGCCGGCACGGTCCGCTTCGAATGGGACGCGCTGGACGGCTGGTTCGAGGAGGACGAGCAGGTCTTCGTCCACCCGCGGAGCCCGTACACCCGGGTGGACGCGCTCCGCTCCGGCAGCCACGTCCGGGTCGAGCTCGACGGGCTCGTGCTCGCCGACGCGCCCTCCTGCGTGCCGGTCTTCGAGACGGGGCTGCCGACCCGCTACTACCTCGACCGCGCTTGCGTCGACTTCACCCTGCTGACGCCCAGCGACACCGTCAGCGCCTGCCCGTACAAGGGCACCACCAGCGGCTACTGGTCGGTCCGCACCGCCCGCGGCACCCAGCGGGACCTGGCGTGGGCGTACGACTTCCCGACCCGCCAGCTGACGCCGGTCGCCGGGCTGGTGTGCTTCTACAACGAGCGCGTGGACCTCTACCTCGACGGCGAGCTGCTGCCGCGGCCCGTGCGCCGCTGACCGCGCACGACCGCGCGTGTCCCGGTGGCCCGCGGCTGCCCCGTCGCCCTCGGCCGTGGCGATGGCCACGCACCGGCGCGACCGTTCACCCCACACCCGGCAAGGACGACGGCCTCTTATCCCGGCCCCGGCGGGAGTTGTCACGCTGCGAAGTGGCGGACGCGGTGCCGGGATGGCAGTCTCTTCTGGTGTTCGCGGCAGGACGCGCCGCTGTCGGGGGGAGAAAGGGGGTGGCGTCCGTGGAATTCGGAAACGACGGCGTGGCAGCGGGCGTCTACTACTCGGAGCAGTACGGCGCGGTGTGGATCATCGCTCTGCACGGGGAGTTCGACCTGGACTCGCTGCGTGTCGTGCAGGAGGTGACCGCGCGGGTGCTGGCCACCTTCGACGGCCCCCTCGTCTTCGACCTCGCGATGGTCTCCTTCTGCGACTCGGCGCTGCTCAACCACCTGGTGCGGACCGCCGCCGGACGGCGGACCGCCCTGGCGCACCCCAGCGCCGCGGTGCGCCGCCTGCTGCGGATCACCGGCGCCGAGGCCGTCTTCAGCCCGTACGAGGACCTGGTGAACCCGACCGCCGATCCCGACCAGTAGCAGATCGGGACGGGCGCCCTGCACCCCCGGGGTGTAGTCGGGCCGTCCGCGCGAGCTGACAGACTGTACGCAGGGGAATCCGTCCCGAGTCGAGGTGAGGAGGGCCGTGTGAGGATCGCTCGCAGCGTCGCGAGCCTCGGCCGGGTCGACATCGGTGACCACGTGTGCTGGGTGGTGCCGCGACCGGGCGACTTCCGGAGCGCGGCCCAGGGATATCTGTCCGACGGCACGCAGCTGGGCGACAAGGTCATGGTCGTGGGGTCGTCGTCCCCCGCGTGGCTGGAATTCCAGGCCCCGAACGGACTACTCGTCGACCCTGCCGTCGCGCCCGGCGGCGTAGGCTGGGACGTGGACGCACTGGTGACACTGGTGCGGCAGGAGGCCGAGACAGCAGATCGGCAGGGCTTCAGGGCCCTGCGGGTGCTGGCAGAGATGGACCGCATCTGGCCTGCCGACATCACGGCCGAGCAGGTGGCCGATCAGGAGCTGAGGCTCGACGCACTGACCGGCGGCACGGCCGCGATGATGGTGTGCGCCTATGCGAGTCCCGGTTTTGCACCGAAGGTGCTCGAACAGGCGGCGAGCGTGCATCCTCACTTCGCGGGTCATCCCGCACAGCCACCCTCCTTCCAGATCTTCAACGAGTCGGCGGACTGCTGGAGGGTCAGCGGCGTGGTCGACGCCGACGGCGCGGGCGCCTTCCGGGTCGCCGTCACCGGCCTGCTGCGGAGCATGGCGACGCTGCGGCTGCGGTGCGACGGCCTGCAGCTGATGGACGCGGTCGGCATGCGCACCCTCGCCGAAGCGGCCGCCGCGATGCCCGGCCGCAAGATCGTGCTCGAACGCGCCAACCCCACGGTGCGAAGGTGCTGGGAGCTGCTCGGCTACGACGATCCCGCCGTCCCCGCGGAGCTGGTGCCGTGACCCCGCCCCGCACGGCCGAGCACGGCGACGCCACGGCGCCCGCCTTCCGCCACGAGCTCTACGCCTACCAGGGCGACTCCGGCTTCCTCCGGGGCGCGGTGTCGTTCATCGACGACGCCAGGGCGGCCGACGAGACGGTCCTGGTCGCGGTCGGCGAGGACAAGCAGGTCATGCTGCGCGACGCGCTCGGCGGCAGTGGCGCGGACCGCCGGGTGTCGTTCGTGGACACCGGCGCGCTGGGCCGCAACCCGGGGCGGCTCATCCCGGCCTGGCACGACTGGATCGCCAAGAGCGTCAGCGACGGCCTGCCGGTGCGGGGCATCAGCGAGTCCCCGTGGGGGACGGCCACCCCGGCCGAGCGCGGCGAGCTGCGCTACCACGAGTGGCTGCTGAACCTGACCTTCGCCGCCTCCCCGGCCTGGTGGCTGCTGTGTCCCTACGACGTCACCACCGTCGAGGCCGCGGCCCTGGAGTCCGCGCGCCTGTGCCATCCCTTCCAGCTCGCCGAGGGCGCGCACGGCCGCAACCCCGCCTTCTCGGACGAGCCCTTCCGCTTCGAGGAACTGACGCCCGCCTGCGGTCCCGCCACGACCCTGGCCTACGGCGCCGGCGCGCTCTCAACCGTCCGCGGCACGGTGACCGAGTGCGCCACCCGATGCGGCCTGCGGGGCGCCCGGCTGCAGGAGCTGCTGGTGGCCGTCACCGAGGTAGCCGCCAACAGCATCCGGCACGGCGGCGGTTCCGGCACCCTGCGCACCTGGGGCGACAGCGACGTCTTCGTCTGCGAATTCCACGACGCGGGCCACATCACCGATCCCCTCGCGGGCCGCTCGCGCCCGGTCCCCGGCCAGGACGGCGGCCGGGGCCTGTGGCTGGTCCACCAGCTCTGCGACCTGGTGCAGATCCGCTCGGCGCCCGAGAGCGGCACGACCGTCCGGCTGACCATGGCGCTGCGCTGACCCCTCCGGGCGATCCGCCGGCCCCCCGCCTGTCCGGGCCCCGCCGTCAACTCGGCGGCCGCGCGGGGCCCGTGGATCCGTCCCCGTCCGGGTGGCCCGGCGGTTCCAGGCCGTGGACGGTGGTCAGTTCGGTGAGACCGCAGATGGTCAGCACCGGGGCGAGTATGTCGGCGGCGACGATCTCGATGCGGTCGGCGCGGATGAGGAGTTCCTTCAGACCGGCGCTGTCGAGGTAGGCCACCGCGCTCAGGTCGACGACCAGCGGGCCGGGACCCCCGCTCAGGGCCCGGTCGGCGGCGGCGGCGAGCCGGTCGGAGTTCGTCATGTCCACCTCGCCCGCGACGGCCAGCACGACGGTGCCGTCCGGGCGGCTGCTGCAGGTGAGGTCGAGAGGTGTGGTCATCGGGAGATCCTGGCGTGCATCGCGACGGTGGTGCCGTCGGGACCTGATGTGACGGTGACGTTCTGCATGAGCGCGCGCATGAGCGCGATACCGCGACCGCGGTGCTGGTTGGTCTCGGGCCGGCGCGGCTTCCAGCGCCCGGTGTCGGAGACGGTCAGGCTCATGCTGTCCGACCGGGCCTCCGCCCGCAGCCGGATGGTGTCCCCGGGCGTGTCGCGGTGGCCGTGTTCCACCGCGTTGGCGCAGGCCTCGCCGGCGGCCACCAGCACGTTCTGGACGGTCTGCGGCGGCAGGGCGCACTGGTTCAGCCAGTTGCGCAGCGCCGCGCGGACCGGGGCGAGCTGTGCCGCGTCCGCGGGGAACCTCACGGACAGCGGTGCGGGATGCCGGTAGAGCAGCAGCGCGACGTCGTCGTCGTATCCCCCGGGCGGGGCCATCCGGTCCATGACGCGTGCCGCCAGGTCCTCGACGCCGACGTGCCGGCCCTCGCGCACCGCCGCCCCGGCCTGGTCGATGCCCTCGGTCAACGGCTGGCGACGGCGTTCGACCAGGCCGTCGGTGTAGAGCAGCAGGGTCGCGTGCGGTGGTACCTCCGCCTGCGCCCAGGGGCGGGAGTCGGCGGGGCGCACCGCGAGGGGCGTCGAGCGGCCCTGGTCGAGCAGCCTGACGCTGCCGTCGGTGTGGACCAGCACCCCTGGCGGGTGACCGGCGCTGGAGTAGGCCAGCCGGCCGGTGCCGGGGTCGAGGACGCCGCAGAAGACGGTGGTGCACATCGCCCCGGGGATGTTGGCGGCGAAGTTGTCGAGTGCGACGAGCACCCGGTCCGGGCGCGGGTCCTGGAGCAGCAGCGCCCGGCACGCGCTGCGCAACTGGCCCATGACCGCGGCGGCCTGCAGGCCGCGGCCGACGCAGTCGCCGACCACGATGCCGATGCGCCCCTCGGACAGGGCGACGGTGTCGTACCAGTCGCCGCCGACCTCCAGCGGGCGCGCCGCGGGCTCGTACCGTACGGCGAAGCCCTCGGGTAGCTCCGCGGGGCCCAGGATGGACCGCTGCAGGGCCAGGGCCGTCTCCCTTTGCTGGTCGATCTGGTGGGCGCGGGCGAGGCCCTGTACCAGGTGCCCGGCCAGCAGGGACAGCAGGGTGAGGTCCTGGTCGGTGAAAGGCCGCTGCTCGCCGAGGTCGAGCCACAGCACCAGCGGGCCCCGCGGGTGCGCGAGGCCGACTCCCACACCGCCGCGCCCGTCGCCGGCCGGCGTCAGCGAGGGGCCGTCGCGAAGGGCGGTGAGCGCGGCCCGGTGCTCGGCGGTCAGATCGTCCCACTCCGGGGCGATGCCGGTCGCGGTCAGCACGGGCCGGCCGCCCTCGGGAAAGAGCACCGCCAGCCCGCGCCGGGCCTGCCACAGGGCGCGCATCTCCGTCAGGGCGCCGTCCAGGGACTCCGCCGTGCTGGTGGCCTGGGACAGCCGCAGGCTCAGTGCCGCCACCGCCGTCTCGCGCCGGATGACGTACCGCTCGGCCGTCACGTCGCGGAGGGTGCCCACCACCATCTGCCCGCCGGTCTCCGGGTCCTGGACCCGGGCGAGGCTGGCCGACACCCACAGCGCGTGGCCGTCACGGTGGCGCAGGGGCAGGATGTGGCTGCTGCCGGACCGCCGCGCCAGCCCGGTGAAGCCCTCGGCGGCCAACCGGTGGCCTTCCGGGTCCGCGTCGGCGTCCGGCCACCAGGGCTGGCCGGGGCCGTAGGGCAGGTTGTCGGGACCGTAGCCCAGCACGTCGGCGAAGGCGGCGTTGACCTCGACGACGGCGCCGTCCTCGTCGCAGACGAAGAAGGCCTCCTGCATCGAGTCCGTCAGCGCGCGGCGCCAGCGGGCGTGCCGGGTGCGCAGCCGGGCGAGTTCGACGTTCGCCCTGACCCGGGCCAGCAGTTCGGCGGCGGAGAACGGCTTGACGAGGTAGTCGTCCGCACCGGCCTCCAGGCCCTCGACGGACGCCTCCTGCCCGGCCCGCGCCGACAGCAGCAGGACCGGGACCCCCACGGTGCGCGGTGCGGCGCGCAGCCTCGCCACCATCCGCAGCCCGTCGAGGCGCGGCATCATCACGTCGGCGACCACCAGGTCGGGGAGGTGGGCGCGTACGGCGTCCAGCGCCGCCTGGCCGTCGCCGACCGCGCGGACCCGGTGGCCGGCGCCGCGCAGCAGACGGGTGAGGTATTCGCGCATGTCGGCGTTGTCGTCCGCGACCACCACGTCGATGGCCCCGCCGCGGTTCGTCCCGCCGCCCGGCCCCGGCGGGTTCGCGGGCGCGTCGGCCTGGGCGGACGCCGCCGGGTCGGGCAGCCAGCGCAGCGCCTCCTGCACGTAGGGCTCGGCGACGGACGAGACCGCGGGACGCCCGTGGCCGCCGACCCGCGCGTCGGGTGGCAGATGCCCGGAGCCGTAGGCCAGCCGGATGGTGAAGGTGGTGCCCTCCCCCTCCCTGCTGGCCGCCTCGATCGTGCCGCCGTGCAGCGTCACCAGCTCCTTGACCAGCGCCAGTCCGATGCCGCTGCCCTCGTTGGAGCGCGCGCGGGCGTTCTCTATCCGGTGGAAGCGTTCGAACAGCCGCGGGATCTCCTGCTCCGGCACCCCGATGCCCGTGTCGGCGACGGTGACGACCGCCTCTCCCGACCCGTCGCGCACGGTGAGGCGGATACCGCCGTCGAAGGTGAACTTCAGCGCGTTGCTGAGCAGGTTGAGCACGACCTGCTCCCACATGCCGCGGTCGAGGAGGACCGGCTGCGGCAGCGGGGCGCAGTCCACCTCGAAGGACAGCCCCGCCGCTTCGACGGCCGAGCGGAAGACGCTGGCGAACTCCGCGGTGAGCGTGGCCAGGTCGGCCTGCTCGTAGTCGGCCCGCATCCGGCCTGCCTCGATACGGGAGTAGTCCAGCAGCGCGTTGACCAGCTTGCCCAGGCGCATCCCGTTGCGGCGGATCACCTCCAGTTCCTCGCGCGTCTGCGGGTCCGCCCCCGCCAGCCGGGCCCGCAACTCCTCGGTCGGCCCCGTGATCAGGGCCAGCGGAGTGCGGAACTCGTGGCTGACGTTGGAGAAGAAGGCGGTCTTCGCGCGGTCCAGCTGGGCCAGTTCCTCGGCCCGCTGCTGCTGCGCCCGGTAGCTGCGGGCGCTCCCGATGCCCGCGGCCAGATTGGCCGCGACCAGTTCGACGAACCCGCGGGTGGCCTCGTCCGGCCGCCGGTAGCGGTTGAGGCCGGCGACCAGGAAACCGTAGGGCTCGCTGCCCTGCTGCAGCAGCGGCACCACCAGCGCCTGCGCGGGCGGCTGCGGCCACGGGCCCGACGGCATCCCGGCGAAGGGCTCCCCGGCCAGAGCCACCACCGCGGAACGGCACGCGGCCGGCTCCTGGACCGGCCACACCGCGTCCGGGTCGTCGGCGGCCAGCCGGGCCGGCGCCGCGGGATGCCCCGCAGCCATGCCCGTCCTGGCCGCCAGCCTGGCGCCGCCGTCCTCGTCGAACAGATACGTCAGCGTGAAGGGCAGGTCCCGGTCGTTGCGCGCGAGCTGCCCGGCGGCGAACGCCAGCACCTGCTCCTGCGTGCGCGCGACGTTGACGTCGGATCCCAGGTCACGCAGCGTGGCCATGCGGCGCTCACCTATGACGCGGTCGGTGTCCTCGCTGACCACGCACAGCATGCCGACCACCGTGCCGGCGTCGTCGCGCAACGCGCTGTAGGAGAAGGTGTGGTAGGTCTCCTCGGAGTAGCCGGACCGTTCGAGGAAGAGCAGCAGCGCCTCGTCCCAGGTGGCCTTTCCGGTGCTGAGGACGCTGCTGATACGGGACCCGATGTCGTCCCAGATCTCCGCCCACACCTCGCTCGCCGGGCGGCCCAGGGCCCAGGGGTACTTCCGGCCGAGGGTGCCGCGACGGTAGGCCGCGTTGCAGAAGAAGGTCAGCTCCGGACCCCACGCCATCCACATCGGGAAGCGCGAGGACAGCAGGATGCTGACCGCGGTGCGCAGGCTCTGCGCCCAGTCCTGCGGCGGCCCCAGAGGTGTCGACGTCCAGTCGACCGCGGCGAGGTCCCGGTGGATCTCGTCGTCCCCCGCGAACACCCCGCCGCCCGCGGCGTCCGGCCGCCGCCCTTCCTCGTCGTCCCGACCCGCCACGCTCGACCTTCCTCCTGTCGCCGACCTCGAAGCCCACCCGTCCTGACCTCCCTGGCGGCCGGGCCCCGGCCGCGCACCGTTGCGAGCCCGGGGCCCCGGCACGCGCCGTAGGATGTATCTGCCCGCTGATCGACAGGCAAACAGCGGACCCACGAGACGAGTGAGAGGCACGGCCACGGACAGCAGTCGCCCAGAAGGAGGAATCGTGAGCGATCCGGATCCGGACCCCGTCCTGACCGTCACCGCGGAACGCCACCCCGCGGGCCCCACATTGATCACCCTCAGCGGCGAACTCGACTTCGCCACGGTGGCCGACCTCCACGACGTCATCGCCGACACGCAGTTCACAGCGGTGGGCGTGGTGATCGATCTCACAGGTGTCCTCTACTGCGACTCCGCGGGTATCACCGAGCTGGTCACCGCCTCGCAGCAGGCCAGGAAGGCCGGCTCGCCGCTCGTGCTCGCCGGGCTGAGCGACAACCTGCGGCGGGTCTTCGGGATCGCCGGGCTGCACGCGATCTTCTCCTCCTACCCCACGGTCGATCTGGCCGTCGGCTCGCTCTGACCGTCGGCGCCCTGACTTGACGCCACCCTGACCGTCGGAGCGACCGCGACAGCGTCCGGCGGAGATCCGAACCACCGGCCGCAGGCATTCGGTGACCCTCCGACCTGCGAGGGAGACGACCGTTCGGTCTCCCCGCAGGGGGTTGTGCCACCCGACGTCACGCCCCCGGGGGCGCCTCGACGTCATGCCGTAGTCTCCCTTCGGACCCTTGGCAGGACGAAGAGGAGTGCACGATGGCGCAGGACGATTCGGACCGGCTGCTGAGCCTGCTGGCCGATGGACAGGACGATTTCGTGGCCCGGTGGATACGCACCGTCACGTCGTCGCTGGCCGGGCGACTCACTCCCGCGGAGGTCCAGCAGGACCTCACGGAGCTGTACCGCGCGCTTCTCGTGGCACTGCGACAGGGCGACACGGCTACCAAGGGCGAGGCGTTCGGGGAGGTGCGCAGCCTGCTGACCGAGCTGTCGCGCAACCGGGCCCGTCAGGGCTTCAGCCCCACCGAGACGGCGTCCAGCCTCTTCGCGCTCAAGGAAGTGCTGCAGTCGGCGCTCGTCGAAGCGGGCGACCTCGCCACGTACGCGCGCTTCTGCCGGGTGCTTGACGACCTCGGGCTCTACACCGTCGAAGTGCACGCCAAGGCCCGCGAGGAGATCATCTCGGCGCAGGCCGAGCAGCTGCTCGAACTCTCGACCCCGGTCGTCAAACTGTGGGACGGCATCGTGGGCGTACCGCTGGTCGGGACGCTGGACTCGGCCCGCACCCAGGTGGTGATGGAGAAGCTGCTGCAGTCGCTCCTCGACCAGAACGCCACGCACGCGATCGTGGACATCACCGGCGTCCCGTCGGTGGACACCCAGGTCGCCCAGCACCTGCTCAAGACCGTGGTGGCCGCCCGGATGATGGGCGCGGAGTGCACGATCTCCGGCATCCGGCCGCAGATCGCCCAGACCATAGTGGCGCTGGGCATCGAGTTCGGCGACATCACCACCAAGGCGACCCTCGCCGACGCGCTGCGGCACGCGCTGCACCGGATCGAGCAGAACGGTGCCGCGGCCGGGATCGGCGGGACGGCGTGACGGACCGGGTACCGATCCTCAAGATCGGGGACGTGCTGCTGGTCTCCATCCAGGTCGACCTGGAGGACCAGATGGTCATGGACCTCCAGGAGGACCTGTCGCAGCGGATCGTCGACACCGGGGCCCACGGCGTGGTGATCGACATCTCGGCGCTGGAGATCGTGGACTCCTTCGTGGGCCGGATGCTGGCCACCATCGCGGCCATCTCCCGGGTCCTGGGCGCGGAGACCGTGGTGGTGGGCATGCGGCCCGCGGTGGCGATGACGCTGGTGGAACTGGGGCTGTCGCTCGGCGGTGTGCGCACCGCGCTCAACCTGGAGCAGGGGATCGGCGCGTTGCGCCGGACCAGGGACCAGGGTCCGGTCGGCCGGTGACCTCCGGCGTGGGGCCGGTCGAGGAATCGGCGGCAGAAGAAGCGCCCATCGTCGCCAACGCCGACGTGGTCAAGGCCCGGCAGATGGTCCGCGCGCTGGCGCAGCAGGCCCGGCTCTCGCTCGTCGACCAGACGAAGCTGGTCACCGCGGCCAGCGAGCTGGCGCGCAACACCCTGACCTACGGCGGCGGCGGGCACATGCGGATGAGCATCGTCAGCCGGGGCGGGAAGACCGGGGTGAGGGTGGCCTTCCGCGACGAGGGGCCCGGCATACCGGATCTGGACCTGGCCCTGACCGACGGCTGGTCGTCGGGCCGGGGTATGGGGCTGGGGCTGAGCGGGGCGCGCCGGCTGGCCGACGAGTTCGAACTCGTCTCGGAACCGGGCAAGGGCACGCATGTCGTGGTCGTGAAGTGGGCACGGTGAGCGCGGCTTCGCCCGCCGAGGCGGGCGAGGTGCTGTGGCTGCGGGCCGATGAGGGGCTGGCCTCCGCCGGGCGGCGCGAGGCCGCCGCCCTGGCCCGCCGGCTGGGGCTCGCCGACAGCCGGGCCGCCGACCTCGCGCTCGCGGTCACCGAGGCGGCCGCCAACCTCCTGCGGCACGCCGACGACGGGGCGCTGGCCCTGCGGATCGCCGCCTTCGGCGACCAGTCCGCCGTCGAGCTGCTGGCACTGGACAGCGGGCCCGGCATCCCCGACGTCGGCGCGGTCCTGCGCGACGGCTCCTCCGCCGCCGGGACGCCGGGCGGCGGGCTCGGCGCCATCCGCCGGGTCGCGGACTTCTTCGCCCTCCACACCCTGCCCGGCCGCGGGACCTGCCTCTACGCCCGCTTCACCGCCCAGCCGGCCGGCATGGCGGAGCCCGGCTCGGCCGCGCAGCTCAGCGGCCTCACCCGGCCGATCAGCGGCGAGACGCAGTGCGGCGACACCTGGGCCGTACGGGAGGAGCCGGTCGCCGAGGGCGCCGCGCACCTGCTGGTGATGATGTGCGACGGGCTGGGCCACGGCCCGCTGGCGGCGCGGGCGGCCGACGAGGCGCGAACGGCGTTCCGCACCAGCAGGGCGACGGAGCCGGCCGCGATCCTCGCCGACATCCACGCCGGTCTCAAGGGCACCCGCGGCGCCGCCGTCGCGGTGGCCCGGGTCGATCCGCCGGCCCGCCGGGTGTCGCTCTGCGGGGTGGGGAACATCGCCGCCTTCGTCCTCGGCGCGCAGTCCCGGCAGGCGCTGACGTCCACGCCGGGCATCGTCGGCCACAACATCGGCCGCCCGCAGACCTTCAGCGCCGCCCTGCCCCCCGGGGACGCCCTGGTGCTGCACTCCGACGGGCTCAACAGCCGCTGGCAGCCTGCGCAGTTCCCCGGGCTGACGGGGCAGACCCCGGCGGTCATCGCGGCCCAGCTGCTGTGGCAGGCCGGCACCCGGCGCGACGACGCGGGCGTCGTCGTGGTCAAGGCGCCCAGGTGACCGCCGCCCCGGCGGCCTCGGAGGACGACCCGCTGGTCCTGTTCTCACTGGCCGTCACGGGCGACCGGAAGATGCTGGCCATGCGCAGGGACGTCCAGGAGGCCTGCCGCCGGCTGGGCGTGCCGGAACCCGAGACCGTACGGCTGGCGACGGTGGTGGGCGAGGTGGGCCGGAGCCTGCTGGGCGCCCGCGGGCTGACGGGCCGGCTCGCGCTGGTCGGCGGCGAGCGCCCGCAGATCACCGTCGTGTTCGGCTGGTCGGGCCTCCTGCGCCCACCGCGACGGGCGCTGGAGGCGGCCCGGCGGCTGCTCCACACCTGCGAGCTGGAGGAGCACCCGTTTCCCCGCGTCGTTCTGGGGCAGCCGATCGCGGAGACGTATCAGTCCCTCGACGAGCGGGCTGCTGGGCTACGCGAGGAGCTGATGGGACTGGGCGGCGTAAGTGTGGGCGAGGAGTTGCGGAGCCAGAACCACGATCTGCTGGCCGCACTGCAGCAGGCCCGCGCCCACCAGGAGGAGCTGCAACGTCTCAACCAGGAGCTGGAGGAGACCAACCAGGGCGTCATGGCGCTGTACGCGGAGCTGTCCAGCGAGCTGGAGGCCACCAACAGCGGGGTGGTGGCGCTGTACGCCGAGCTGGAGGAGAAGACCCGGGAGCTCAGCCTGCTCAACGAGGCGAAGACCCGCTTCTGGGCCAACGTGAGCCATGAGCTGCGCTCCCCGGTCAACGGTGTCCTCGGACTGACCAGGCTGCTGCTCGCACCGGGCGCCGACCCGCTCAACGACGAGCAGGTCCAGCAGGTCCAGATGATCGCCTCGGCGGGCAGCACGATGCTGGCGCTGGTGGAGGAGCTGCTCGACGTGGCCAAGGCCGAGTCGGGACGGCTGGAACCCGAACTGGTACCCGTCGACCTGCGGATGCTGCTCCACCAGATGCGCGGCACGCTCAGCGGCACCGCCAGGCCCGGGGCGTCCCTGGTCTTCCCCGACGACGCCCCCCAGCAGCCGGTCGTCACCGACGAGGTGATGCTCACCCGGATACTGCGCAACGTGCTGTCCAACAGCCTGAAGTTCACCGAGAACGGCGAGGTCGTCCTGCGGGTGGAGCGGACCGAGCAGGGCGGCCGGCCGTGGTGTGTCCTGACCGTCACCGACACCGGCATCGGCATTCCGGTCGAGGAGCAGGCACGGGTGTTCGAGGAGTTCTACCAGGTCCGCGGCCCGCACCAGCGGACGCACTCGGGCACCGGGCTCGGCCTGCCGTACGCCCGCCGGCTCACCGAACTCCTCGGCGGCCGGATGATGCTGGACAGCACCCCCGGTGTGGGGACCCGGGTGGTGATCGAGATCCCGGCGGGGCCGCATCCCGCGACGCCTGCCGGGGGGCCCGCGGAGCTTCCCGTCCGGCTGGACCGGCTCGTCATCGTCGACGACGACCCGGTCTTCCGCGCGACGCTCCGGCCGGTCCTCGCCGAGCTGGCCCGGGAGGTCGTCGAGGTCGGCGACAGCTCCCAGGCCGTCGTGGAGATACGGCGCCGGCGGCCCGACGCGGTCCTGCTCGACCTGAGCATGCCGCCGCCCGACGGCTACCAGCTGCTGGCCCGACTGGCGGCGGACCCCGCGCTGAACCAGGTGCCGGTGATCGTCCTGACCGCCAACGACCGGTCCGGCCTGGAGAACTCCCGGCTGGGGCACGCGCAGGCCGTGCTCGGCAAGACCCACCTGTCCGCGGCGCGGCTGGCCGACGTCCTGGCGCCGGTGCTGGGCGGCCGCGCCGCCCGCGGCGGGACGGAGGAGGGATGAGCGTGGACCCGTCCGGCGCGAAGGTGCTGCTGGTGGACGACAACCCCACCAACCGCTACGTGCTGGGTACCTACCTGCGCCGGGCGGGCCACGAGGTGGTGGAGGCCGAGGACGGCGGCAGCGCCATCGAGCTGCTGCACCGGTCGGCGGACCTGCCGGAGCTGGCGGTCATCGACATCCGGCTGCCCGACATGACCGGCTTCGAGGTCTGCGAGATGGTCAAGGCCGACCCCAGGACCGCGCGGCTGCCGATCATCCACGTGTCGGCCTCGGCGATCAGCGTCACCGACCGGGCGCAGGGGCTCAACCAGGGCGCGGACGCCTATCTCACCGAGCCCGTAGCCCCCAACGAGCTGCTGGCCACCGTGGCCGCCGTGCTGCGCTACGCGCGGGCCAGGCAGCGGGCCGAGACGCTCGCGACCCGGCTGCGGGAACTCAACCGCGCCACGCTCGACTTCTACTCCGCCGAGAACGTCGCCGACCTGGCCGCCAGGACCGCCGACGGCGCGCGGAGGATGTTCGGCCACGACGCGCTCGTGGTGCTCCGCACCGCCGAGGACGGCCTGGTCCAGGTGATCGGCACGCAGGGCGGTACGGCGGCGGCCGTGGCGGAACCGCCGGAGAGGTTCGCCCGCGCGGTGCTGCGGCTGCAGTCCCGCGACGACGCCGGTGTGCGGATGGAGGTCGTGCCGGCCGGCGGGCTGGCCGGCCGGGACCCGCTGACCGGCAGCACCCGGGCGCTCGCCGTCGCCTCGGCGCGGGTCAAGGGCACCGGGTCGGCGGCGGGTGTCGTCCTGCCGCAGGACGCGCTCGGCGACGACGACTACGAGGTGCTGACCCAGCTGGCGCACGCCTGCGCCCTGTCGCTGGAGGCGCTGCGCTCCTACCGGGAGGAGCACACCCTGGCCCTGACACTGCAGCGCACCTTCCTGCCCGCCTCGCTACCCGCCACGCCGCTCGCCGACCTGGCGGTGCGCTACCTGCCGGCCAGCCAGACCGCGGAGATCGGCGGTGACTTCTACGAGGCGCTGACGGTCCCCGACGGGCTGCTGCTCGCGGTGGGGGACGTCGCCGGCCACTCGCTCGACGCGGCCGTCGTGATGGGCGAGATCCGGCACGCGCTGCGCGCCTACGCCCTCGAGGGGCACGGCCCCGACGTCATCCTCTCGCACCTGGAGCGGCTGCTGCGGCACGTCGACTCACCGGTGGGCGCGACGCTCTGCGTGGCCCTCGTGGAGAACTCCGGGCGGGCCGTCCAGGTGGCCAACGCCGGGCACCTGCCGCTGGCGGTACGCGACCGCGACGCGAAGGCGTACTTCGTACCCGAGCACGGCCCCATGCTCGGTCTCGGCCTTTCCCACCCGCCGGCGGTCCGCCTCCCCGTCGGCCCCGGCACCCAGCTGGTCATGGTCACCGACGGCCTGGTGGAGCGGCGCGGCGGCGACCTGGACCAGGCGCTGCAGCGGATGGCGGACCTCCTCACCGGCGCCGCGCAGGACCCCGAGGGCGTCTGCGAACTGCTGCTCGCCAGCTTCCCCCCGGACGGCAAGGACGACGTCGCGCTGATGACCGCGCGCCTGCTCTGAGGTGATCTTGACACCCTGTCAGGCCTCGCCCTAGCGTCCCGCCCATGAGCGAGCCGCGCACGACCGCCGGGGAGGGCTTCCACCCCCACCTCCACGACACCCCGAGCCCTCCCCCGACCCCGCTGCGGTCCCGGCTGTACCACATCCGGGCCGACGCCCTGGACGGCGACACGGCGCAGACCGGCGGCATGCGCAGGTTCGCCGCCGTCAGCGGCCGGACGGCCGGGTCGGAGAAGCTGTGGATGGGCCAGACCCACGTGGCCGCCGCGACGTCCTCCTCCGACCACCACCACGGCGAGTCCGAGACCGCCATCTACGTGGTGAGCGGGCACCCGGAGTTCGTCTTCCTGGACGGCTCGGGCGACACCCCCGAGGAGGTGCGGCTGCGCACCTCCCCCGGCGACTACGTCTTCGTCCCGCCGTTCGTACCCCACCGCGAGGAGAACCCGGACCCCGACGCCGAGGCCGTCGTCGTCATCGCCCGCAGCACCCAGGAGGCCGTCGTGGTCAACGTCCCCGGGCTGTACGCGCTCGGCCCCGACGGGACGGCCCTGCCCTGAGGGCGCCGGGCCGGGTGCACGCCGCCGTCGCCGGTCCACACACCGCGGTACGTATGAGGGTGAGGCATTTCTACTGACGCGGCCGGGCCGGTCCGCCTGTGATCATCGCCTGTGCGACGCACGGGAGGAGGCGGGGTGGCCGGCGCGACAGGCGGGGTGGCGGACGTGTCCGCCCGCGTTCCAGCAGCGGTGACGGTGGCACCGTACGCGCTGGTCAGAACCGTGGCACTCGCAGCCCCTGAGCCCTCCCCCGACGCCCGCGCCTTCCGCGAGTGCGCCGGGCGGCTGGTCGAGCTGACGCTGCTGTGCGAGCAGGTCGCGGACGTCCTCTGCGACGGCCTGTACGACCGGGCGCGTACGGCGGCGGCCGACGTGCGCGCCCGGGTGCTGGTGCCGCTGCGGCGGGACGTCCACAACCGGCGGTCGCCGCGGAGCGGCCTGCGGACCGCGCTCGCCGGTCTGGACCTCGGGATGCCCGTCCTGGACACGTGGTTGTCCGCACGTGACGAGATCGACCGGACGGCCGCCCGGCTCGCCCTGCTCGGCCCCTCGGCGCTGCGCGCCGACCGCGGCGCGCTGGCCGGCCTGTGCCGCAGCGAGGACGTGCAGCGCGCTGTCGCGCTGACCAGTGCGGACCTGTTGCGTGCGGTGCGGCGCGCGGCCGCCCAGGGCGCCGAGCCCGACAAGCAGGGCCGCAAGTCCGAGGCCGCGGTGCTGCGGTACGCGATGCGTGCCGTCACCAGGACGAGCCCGCTGTCCTGGTTCTGCCACGTCGGCTGGGGCCGGTGGGAGGACGGCGCCGCCGACCCGCCGGCCCCGCGTCCTGCCGCGGTGGCGCGGGTGCAGCGGTCCCTGCTGGACGCCCTGGTCCAGGCCGTCCTGACGCGCCCGCAGTCGCGCTCCGCGGTGGACTACCGGCTCGCTCCTGGCCTGTGCGCCGAGGGGCCGCACCTGTCCTACCGCCGGGCCTCTCCGGCCGTCGCGGCTCCCGGCGGTGCGGTCCGCGAGGAGAAGGTCACCCTGCGCTCGACCCCGGCGCTGCGCCTGGTGGTCACCGAAGGCCGCGCCCGTGGCGCTGTGCGGCAGCACGACCTGGCCGCGGCCATCGCCCACCGGCTCGCGGGCCCGCCGCGACGCGCGCAGGGCGCCGCGGCCGCCTTCGTCACCTCGCTCGTCGACCAGGGGCTGCTCCAGCCCGTACCGCCCTTCGACCCTCAGGCGCGGGACATCGTCCCGGAGGCCTGCCGCTGGCTGGCCGGCCTCGGGCTCCCCGAACTGGCCGGGACGCTGGCGGGCATCGGATCCGACACCGAGAGCTACCCGCGCCTTCCCGCGGCCGCACGGCCCGCGCGCCTGGACCGTATCCGATCCCGCTGGTCCGCGGCCTTCTCGCTGGCCGGGGCGGAACCCGTGAGCCTGCGGACGCCGCTCACCGAGGATGTCGTCCTTCCCTCGGTGGCATCGCTCGGCAGGGACCACGGAAAGGACTGCCTGCCCGACATCGCCCGGCTCGGCCCGCTGTTCGAGCTCTTCGACGGCTGCACGATGCTCCGCCGGACGACCCGCGACCGCTTCGTCGCCCGCTTCGGCGTCGGCGGGACGTGCGACGCGCTCGCCGACTTCGCCGACGAGATGGTCGCCGTCCGGGAGGAGTGCGACGGCGCCGCCCCCGGCGGTACGCGCCTCGGCCCCGGCACCCGGGAGACGGACGGCCTGCTGCGCCTGCGTGCCGAGCTGGCCCGCCTGGTCCCGGCCGCGGGCCCCGGCGCGGAAGCGGTCCTGCCGCAGGAACTGCTCGACGAGGCCGCACGCAGGACGCCCGCCTGGATCCGCCGGCGCCCCGCCTCCTACGCGGTGTTCGTCCAGCCGGTCCCGGACGGCGACTCCACCCGGTTGTGCGTCAACCACGTCTACGGCGGCTGGGGCCGGTTCACCAGCCGCTTCCTCGACCAGCTGGACCCGGCCGCGGGGCGGCAGGTGTCGGCGCGGATAGCCGACGCGCTCGGCGAGGGAGAGCGCGTCGCGCAGGTCCGCCCGGTGGGCGGCTTCAACGCCAACCTGCACCCCCGGCTGGTGGCCGACGAGGTGTCCGAGGCAGCGGCCGGAGGGACGCTCAGGCCGGAGCAGTTGCAGCTCTTCCACGACGCCGAGGCCGACCAGGTGCGCCTGCGCGTCACCGCCACGGGCCGACCGCTCAGCGTGCTCTACCTGGGCTTCCTCATGCCGTCCGTCCTGCCCGACCGCTGGATGCCGCTGGTGGACGACCTCGGGTCGGGTCCCGTGGACCTCGGGGGCGCGCTGGCGCCGAGCCGGCCGCTCGGGACCGCCCTCGGCCCGGTCGGCCACCGCCCCCGGCTGCGGTATCGCGACGTGATCGTCTCCCGTGCCCAGTGGCGGCTCCCGAAGGAGATGGTGCACGCCTGGCGTGCCGAACTGGACCGGGATCCGCCGGTGTCGGCCGCGTCCCGCCGGCGCGCCCTGCTCGGTATCCCCGAGCACGTCTTCATCGCCGCGGACCCCGGGGACGCCGCCGGGACGGGCGCCCTGCTGCCCTACCTCGCGCGGCCCAGGTCCCAGTACGTGGACCTCGGCAGCGCCCTGCACCTGCGCTGGCTGTCCCGCGTCCTGGCCCGCTACCCCGGCGGTGTGGTCGTCAGCGAAGCCCTGCCCGTCCCGAGGCCGGGCACCCGTGCCGTCGAGTTCGTCGCCGAAACCTACCGGAGCCAGCCATGACACCTGCCGCGGTGGTCCGTACCCGGGTGCTGCGCCTGCGCCCGATCGTGCACGCCAGCCCCGTCCCCGACGGCATCCACGTGCGGGGGGCGCGGTCCAGTTTCACCATGGACGGCTCCGCGGGGCTGTGGCGGCTCTGGCAGGCGGTCTCGGCGGCCCTGGCGGACGGACGCTCGTACGAGGAGTTGCTGGACGCGGCCCGCGGTCCGGCGGTCCGCACCGCGACGGCCCTGCTGACCCAGCAGCTGCGCGCGCACGACATGCTGGTCGAAGTGCCGCGGGGCTGGGGCGAGTCGGGTGATCCCGCCGGCCCTCCCCCGCGGATCGCCGCCTGGCTCGCGGCTGTCGCACCGGACCCGGTGGACGCCTGGGAGCGGATCCGGTCCGCCGCGGTCGGCGTCGGCGGGACGGGGCCGGTCGCTGCCGCCGCCGCGCGGGCGCTGGCGGCGGCCGGGGTGCGGATCCTCCGGCCGGACGGCCGCGGCGGGAGGACCGGCCGCAGGCCGGGCGCGCCCGCCCTGTCCGTCCCGCCCGTCCTGCCGCCCTCCCTGCCGGCCCTTGCCGCGCCGCCCGTCTCGCCCGCGCTGCCCGCGCCGCCTTGCCTGCTTTTCACCGGCGAGGTCGCGGTGGCGGCCGCTGCCGGCGGCGGGGCCGGCTTCGTCACCCCGGCGGGGTCGCCCGTATCGGCGTACCGCGACGCGCAGTTGATCGGCGACCGGATCGGGCTGCCGGCCGGTCCGCCCTCCGCGGCCGTGCTCGCCGCGCTGGTCGGCGGCGCCGCGGCGCATCGCCTGGTGTGCGCACTCGCCGGGCTCCCCGACCCCGGCGAGGACACCCTCGCCGCGTCGCCGGCCGCGTCGCCCGTGCTCGGCCGCCCCACCGCGCTCATCGCGCGCCTCGACCCGCTGGGCGCCGGCTACCACCCGTGGTGGGACACGGCGGAGCACGACCCGGCGGGCGGCGGACCGGCCGACGCGGACGCCCTGCCGGGCCTGGTCGAGGCCCTGAGCGACCCCGAGACCGGCGTGCTGCCCGCCGTCGCGGTCGACGACCTCCCGCAGCTGCCGGCCGGCCTGGCCCGGTGCGATGCCGGCGGCACCGTCGTCTGCGGCGTCGGCGTCGACACCGCCATGGCCCGGCTGTGCTGCGCCGTCGGCGCCGCGGAACGCCTGATCCTGGCGGACGGCGGCATCCCCGCGGTGGTCGGCGCGGACGCCAGGCACGCCGAGGGCGTGCGGCTGCGCCGGCTGGTCCACGCGGGGGTGCCCCGCCCGGACGCCGCGGCCGCCCAGGAGTGGGCGCTGTCCCCCGGCGCCCGCCGCTGGTTCAAGGCGGTGACGCTGCGCTTCGGCGCCCCCGCGGACCTTGCGGTGCACGGGCTGGCACCCGGCGTCTTCCACGCCGAACTGCGCAGCGGGACGGCGCTCCTGGGCTGGGCGGTGGAGAGCACCGCGGCGGACGCGGCGGCCTTCTGCGCGCTGGCGGCCGCGGGGGCCCTGCAGTGGCGAGCCGCCGGCGGTGATCCGTCCGCACCGGTCCACGCGCCCTGCGGCGCCCTTCCGGTGCGGGCGGCGGACGCGCCGGGCACCGCGGCGCCGCGGGCCGATGCCTGGATACGGCCCGCGGGCGCGTCGGAACGCGAGGACGCCTTGCAGGAAGGGCTGCGCGAGCTGCTCGGCGCCCGCGCCGGGTCGGCAAGGCGGGTGGCGCCGGAGTACGGCCTGCGCCGGGCCCTGGCCGTCGCCGGTTTCGCCGCCCTGGACGTCTCCCCGTGACCGGCGCCGTGCGGGAGGCCGAGCAGGGGGGCGGTCTGCTCGCCGCGGCGATGGCGGACGCGGGACTGCCCTGGCCGGTGCTGGCCCTGGACGCGGCACTGGCCTCCACCGGACAGCCCGCGGTGGTGGCACTCGACCGGTGGACCCCCGATCAGGCCGTGGCCCTCTCGGCTCATGCCTGGCGCGGCGGGAGCACGCTGCTCCCGGTCCGGGTCGACGGTTCCACGGCGCTGGTGGGACCGCTGCTGCACCGCGGCGCGCCCGCCTGCCTGGGCTGCGCCGAGGCGGAGCGGCTGGCGACCGCCGGCGGCCGTACTCCCCGGGACCAGGGTGACCTGGTGCTGGGCGGCGTACCCGCTCCGACCGCGGTGCCGCTGCTCGCCGCCCTCGCCGCGGACGCCCTCGCCGACACGGCGCGCTGGTCGGGCACGATGTGGGCGGTCCGCACGGACGACGGGACCTGCTCGACGCACCGGGCCAGGCCGCGCCGCGGCGGCTGCCCGATCTGCGGGCCGCTGCCCGAGGACACGCCGGAGCTCGCCCGGTTCGTCCCGGCGGCGCGGCCGCTGCCCGATCCCCGCCGGCTGCGCCAGGACAATCCGGCCACCACGCGGGCGGGGTTGAGGGCGGCGCTGTACGACTGGCGGCTGGGCCCCGTCGCGAGCGTGTCCCGCCGGGAGACGTATCCGCTGGCCTTCGCCGGGGCCGCGGTGGTCGGCGACCGGGAGGAGCGTGACGCCGGCTACGGCCGCGCGCTGACCTTCGCCGAAGCCGAACGCGTCGCGCTGTTCGAGGCCGTGGAGCGGATGGCGGGCACCGCCCCGCGCGGCAAACGCACCGCGCTGCGCGGCAGTTTCGCGGAGATCGGCCCGCGGCGCGCGGTCGACCCCGCCAGGTTCGGGCTGTACGAACCGCATGCGGCGGACCTGCCGGAGGCCCGTATCGCCCGCTACACACCCGACACGGTGACGGACTGGGTGTACGGCTGGTCGACGGGCGAGGACCGGGCGGTCGCGGTGCCCGAGCAGATGGCCTACTGGGGCCTGCCCCGACGGGGGGCCGGCGCCGGGGTGTCCCCTTTCGTCCGGGAGACCTCCAGCGGCTGCGGTCTCGGCAACAGCCTGGAGGAGGCCGTACTCCACGGCCTGTTCGAGGTGGCCGAGCGGGACGCCTTCCTCATGGCCTGGTACGCGCGCACCCCGCTGGCCCCGGTCGCGCCGCCTGACGACGACCCGCTGGTGGGCCACTGCGCCGACCTCCTGGACGCCCTCGGCTACGACCTGCGGCTCTTCGACTCCACCAACGACTTCGGTGTGCCGGCGGTGGTGTCCCTCGTGCTCTGCCAGGACGCCGCGTCCGCCGCCCCGCAGGCGTTCTTCGCGGCCGGAGCCCATCCCGATCCGCGGGAGGCGATCCGGTCCGCCGTCGTGGAGGCCGTCGTCAGCGTGGGAGCGGTCACGCAGACGGCGCTCACGTCGCCGGAGAAGCTCGACCGGGACCGGCTGCTGCGGATGCTGGACGAACCGCGGCGGGTGGTCTCCATGGAGGACCACACGGCCCTGTACACGCTGCCCGAGGCCCGGTCACGCTTCGACTTCCTGCTGGCGGGCACCGGGCCGCCGCGCCCCTGGCAGCGGGTCTGGCCAGGAAGTCCGCGGCCCGTCCGGGACCTCGGGGCCCTGCTCGCCGAGACAGCCGCGCGTGTGGTACGGGCCGGTATGGACGTCGTCTTCGTCGACCAGAGCGACCCGGTCGTTCGCGACACCCTGGGCCTGCACGCGGCCAAGGTCCTCGTCCCCGGCGCGCTGCCGATGACCTTCGGTCATGTGCACCGCCGTACGCGCGGCCTGCCCCGGCTGCTGGACGTGCCGTGGCGGCTCGGCCGCCTGCCGGCCCGTCCCCGCTACCGGGACCTGCCGCTCGACCCCCACCCCTTCCCGTGAACGGGCACCGTCCATGACCGACCCCGTCCGCACCGCGCTCGCCGCCGCCCACGCGCACGGCCCGGGCAAATCGCTCGGGCCCGTGGGCGGAGCCGTCCGGGTCGGCAGGCCGCGGCCGACCCGCTCCGTACCGCTGAGCCACCTGGCCGACGACCCGTCCTTCGGCGCGGCCCTGGCCGGCACGCTGTCCGTGGCGCTGGCCCCCCGCCGGTGGGAGCCCTGGAATCCGCACAACGACCACCGGGGCTACCCGTCACCGCGCTGCGTGTACCCGACCGACGCGGCGCTGCGGCTCGGCGGCGAGCGCTGGCCCGTCGATCCGGTCAGGCTCGTCCTCGAAGGCGAACGGCCGCTGCCCGACCCCGCCGCGGTCGGCTCCGCCACCGTCGAACTGACCGTCGCCCCGCACCGGCTGCCCGACGGGTACGGCACCCTGCGCGACGCGCTCGCCCTGCTGGAGGCCGGCCACGTCACCTCCTGCCTCATCGAGGCGGGCCGCACCGCGGGGCTCGTCGGCCACGCCTCGTCCCGGGGTGGCGGCGGGCGGTCCGGCGTCGTGGCGGAAGTGACGTTCGAAGAGGGCGAGGTGGCGGACCGGCCCTGGCGGCAGGCCGTCGCGGAGCGGAGCGGAGCGCTGGCCCCGCGGGGCCTGTCCGCGGACCCCCGGCCGCTGCCCGCCGGGACCCTGGGCCGGGTGGTCCGGGACAGCCGCCCGCCCGCGGGCTCGCTCGCCGGCCGGCGCGGCGCGGTCCGGCTGCGTCACCGGCTCGCCGTCCGCGGGATCGTCGGCGTCCGGGACGGTCTCTACGAGCTGGGCGAAGGGGGCCCGGACCTGATCAGGCCGGGGCGCGCGACGGAGTGGATCGGACCGGCGTTCGGGTTCGGCCGGGCAGCCGTGGACGTGCCGGGCATGAACGTGGTCTGGGCGATCAGCGGCGACGTCGAGGGCGCGGTCCGCGAGCAGGGCCCTGACGCCTACCGGGACATGCTGCTGGCGGCGGGGGCGGCCGCCCAGCACGTCTGCTCCGCGGCCGCCGTGTCGGGCCTCTTCTGCCGGCCGGTGCGCAGCTTCGACGAGCCGGCCGCGGAGGCGGCGATGCGGGCCGACCCCGGGGAGGACATCGTCTACATGCTGCTCATCGGCCGCCCCCGCGCCCTGGACTTCTGCTACGACCTCACCGACCCGGGGGAATTCCCGTAGCGCCTGCGCGGGCGGCGGAGGGCGGGCGGTTGCCGTGGGCACCCGCCCGCCCGTGCAGTGCGGTCAGTTGGGGTAACAGCAGCACGACGGGGGCCAGGAGTCCGCGGCGCCGAAGTCGGTCTTCGCCGCCGGACCGTCCATGCTGATCACCGACAGGGTGCTGAGGTCGAGGTCGCTGAAGTCGAGGTCTCCGAAGTCCAACGCCTCCTTGGTGGTGCTGTTCTCGTGGTCGTCCGTCGTCTGGCGCATGGCTGTCCAATCCGCTGGTGGTGGGATACGGCACGCGACGTGAGGTGCCACCGCACGACCACCTTCCGGCCCGCGGCTTTCCCCGACATCGGTAGAAATACGCAAACCACGTACGCAACCGCCCCGGGAGACCGGCCCGTTGCCCAACTCCCCACCGGCGGCTTCTTCATTGCGCCGGAAAGTCGGGCCCGCCTAGGATGATCGAATCGCGGGACCGGGCCACGTTTGCCTTGGGGGATGTGTGTGAGCGGCGGGTCGGCCGAGGCGTCCGCGAGCAGCGGGGGCGCCGTGGATGCCTCCGCGCCGGAGACCGGCACCGCGCTCGGCCACCGCGTACTGGTCGGCAGGGACAGCGAGGTCGACGCCTTGCGTTCGGCGCTGAAAAGCCTGATCGGCGCCCGGGGGCGGGCGGTCGCGCTCGTCGGCGAACCCGGTGTCGGCAAGAGCGCGCTCATGTCCGCGCTGGCCGCCCTGGCCTGCGATGCCGGCTTACCGGTCCTTTCCACGCATGCCGATGCCGCGGAACCCCTCAAGCCGTTCACCACCCTCCTGGAGTGCGGTCCCGGCGCCCGGCAGGAGGAATCCGCCGGGCCCGCAGCACCTCCCGCCGCGGCGGCGGCCGTGCTGGACGACCTCCACCGGCTGCCGGCGGACAGCATCCCCGGCGTCGTACAGCTGATCCACGCGGCTTCCGCGAGCCCGCTGCTCCTGGTCATGGCCTATCGGGAGCGCCAGCTCTCCTTCGAAATGGCCGAAGTCCTCTCCCGAGCCCTGAGTTCGGGCCGGCTCGACCTGTGGCGGCTCGGCCCGCTGTCCCTGGAGCAGACCCGCGCCCTGCTGGGCGATCGACCCGACCTGGACGACATCCACCGTTCAGGCGAGGGGAATCCGCTGTACCTCAAAGCGATCGCGGGCGACGGCGAGGCGGTCACCGAGGCCGCGACGGCCATCCTCGGCGAATTCGCCGGCCTTGACCGCGACGCCCTTACCGTCGCCCAGGCGGCTGCCGCGCTGGGCGAGCCCTTCCACCCGGAACTGCTGGTCGAAGTCGCCGGCCTCGATGTCGCCGACGCGATGGGAGCACTCGACACGCTCACCCGCGCGGATCTCCTCAGGCCGGTCGGCCCCGGGCCGCAACTCGCGCTGCGTCACCCGGTGCTGGGCGCGGTCGTCCACGGACGGCTCGATCCGGGACGGCGGCTCGCCCTCCACCGCCGCGCCGAGGCCGCGCTGGCCCGGCGCGGCGCCCCGATCGCCCGGCGCGCGCCGCACGTCGCACAGGCCGCCGACCCGAGCCGGCCCGACCACGTCGCGACCCTGGTCGACATGGCGCGCGACTGCCTGCACTCCGCCCCGCACATCGCGGCCGGCTACCTGGAAACAGCCGTCTCGCTGATCCCGCAGAGCGGGAGTTTCTGGCACGAAGCCCGTGTCCTGCTGGCACAGGCCCGCCTGTTGACCGGTGACGCCGCCAACAGCCGGGCGCTGCTCGACACGTTGGGAGCCGATCTGCCCGGCAGCCCCTTCCGGACCCGGGTGATCGCCGACACCAGCCGGGCCGCGCAGCGGCTCGGCCACTATGCGGAGGCCGCCGCCATCGCGCGGTCCGGCCTGGCGTCGCTGTCCGACCACGACACCGCGGCGGCTGCCGCCCTGCACACCGAGCTGGCGGACGCCGCCCTCGACCAGCGCCAGTACGCGACGGCCGAGCGGCACGCCGGCATCGCCGCGGCGACCGCCCGCGGCTACGGGGACCGCGCCGGTGAGGCGAACGCCCTCGCGCAGGCGTCGCTCGCGCGCCTGCACCTGTGCGACCGGGCCGGTGCGCAGGCCGCGGCCGCCAGGGCCGCCGAACTCGTCGACGCGGCCGGTGACACCTCGCTGCTGGCCAATCTGCAGTCCGTCTACCAACTGGGCCTCACCGAGTCCCTGCTGGGGCAGCTGCCGGAGGCCGAACGCCACCTCGCACGCGGCGCGGCGCTGTCCCGGCGGTCCGGGCAGCACCACGTGCTGCCCGCGATCCTCAAGGCCCTGGGAGAGGTCCAGCTCCGTTCGGGAGACGTCCCCGGGGCGCTCGCGACGCTCGACGAGGTCCTCGCCCGGCCCGGCGGCAGTCCCGCCACGCGGGCCATCGCCCTGTCGCTGCGCGCCAAGGCGCTGCTGTGGCGGGGCGCGCAGGGCGATGGCCGGGACGCGCTCCTGCTGGCCGGGCAGGCAGCCGGGATCGCCGGCTCCGCGCCGACGGCCTGGGCCGTGGTGGTCCGCTGCCTGCACGCCGAGATCGTGCTGCTCGCCGGCGACCCGGAGCGCGGCGGATGGCTGCTGCTGGAAGCCGCGGGCGGGACCGGGCTGCCGCTGCTCACGGCCCTGCGCAGGCCGCGGTGGTGCGACGTGCTGGCCGAGGCGGCGGCGCTCGGAGGTGACCTGGCGGCGGCGGAGCGGTGGGCGCGGCTGGGTGAGGAGTCCGTCGCGCAGCTTTCCACCGCGGGCCGCCGGGGCTTCTCGCTGCGCGCCCGGATGCGGGTCCACGCCCTGCGCGGCGAGGCCGACGAGGCGGTGGAGGCCGCCGAGCAGGCCGTGGAGGGTTTCTCCGCGGGCGGGAAGCGCATCGAGGTGTGCCGCACCCTGCTGGCGGTCGCGTCCCTGTCCCTGGACGCGGGACGCGGACAGCAGGTGGACGGGTGGCTGGGCCGCGCCGCGGCACTGGCCGGCCAGTGCGGCTCGGCACGGCTGGCCGAGGAGGTCGCCGACGAGCGCCGCCGGCTCGCCGGACCAGCCGGCCGCGGCGGCTCAACCGGCCCCCTGGCCGCGCTCTCCTCCCGGGAACGGCAGATAGCCGGCCTCACCAGCACCGGCATGACCAGCAAGGAGATCGCCGGCGCCCTCTTCCTGAGCCAGCGGACCGTCGACACCCACCTCAACCGCATCTACCGCAAGCTGGGCCTGACCAACCGCGTCGCGCTCACCCGCCTGATGCTCGACGCCGGCGGGCGACCGGAGCCGTCGTGATGCCGTACGCCGCGGCGGGTCCCGCGAAGGCGCCGTCCGCTCACCGCGTGCCGGAGCCGTGCGGGTCGGGGCGGTCCGGCGGGCTGAAGCAGGCCGTCACGGTCTTGCCGTCCGCCTGGTGACGGGTCTCCCAGCTGTCGGCGAGCGCGTCCATCAGGATCAGCCCCCTTCCCGAGGTGCGGTCCGGGTCCTGCGAAGGGGGGACCGGTTCACCGCTGCCGGAGTCGTGGACGCTGACGTGCAGGCACCGGCTGTCCCAGGCCAGGACCAACTGCGCGCCGCTATGGGCGTGGACATGCGCGTTGGTGATCAGTTCAGAGACCGTCAGGACGATCGCGTCGACGGTCTCCGGGGCGTCGCGAGTCCACGGCAGGGACTCCAGATGCCGGCGTGCCCACTGCCTGCCTGCCTTTACTCCGCCTGAGACAGGGAACGACTTTGCCCATCCCACGGCCTTCAGCGATCCTTCACCCATCGCCATGCTCCCCACTTCGTGAAGCCGAACGGCGCTTGCTCCCGCGCACCCTGGCGTGCCGAGCAGCTCACTGTCCGCCTGCCCGCTCTTGACGATATGAGGCTTCCGGTAGGCCGGACAAACCCGGCGCGGAGCGGGTCATTCGACGGTCGGTCCCGAGCGCCCGGGCGGGGCAGCGTGCAGCAGTTCACGCGTGAGCAGGGTCGCGCCCGCGACCGCGCCCGGCATCAGCACGACCGCCGCGAACGGTACGAGGAAGGTCAGCACCAGTGGCACCCCGAAGCCCAGCACCAGCATCGGGCGGCCGCGCAACAGCCGTAGACGCTCGCGCAGTGCGATGTCGCGGCGCTGCATGGACACCGCGGACAGCTCGGCGGTGAGGAAGAAGCCGGACACGCAGAAGCCGACCGCGGGCACGACGGTCTGCCCGACCACGGGCACGAAGCCCAGCACGAAGAGCACCACGCCGAAGGCGCCGACCAGCAGCAGCACGCGCACGCTGTCCCGCACACCGGTCCACAACTCCCGCAGCGCCGAACGGTCGGGCGGTTCGGGGGCGTTCCCCTGGGAGACGTCCACCCGGTGGGCGAGCGACTCGTAGAACGGCTGGCCCACCAGCAGCGTCACCGCGGTGAAGGAGATCACCGCGACCAGCAGCCCGCCGCAGACGAGCATCGCGGTCACCAGTTCGCGGAAGGCGCCGCGCACCGGCGACGTCCAGCCGTCGGCGAACGGCGTCGCCCAACTCGCGAGATCGTCCGACCAGACCACCAGTGCGACCAGCGCGCCGGCGTAGCCGACCAGGGTGATCAGGGCGGGCGCCATCCCGTAGCGCCAGTCCGACCTGTGCCGCAGCGCCCAGTGCTGGCCCCGCGCCAGCAGCCCCAAGCCCTTCACGAGATCACCCATGGCGCGCACCCCCAGTCGGTTGTGGTGACGGAGCTTGGGACCGCCGTCGTCGCGGGGCTTCGGATCGCGGACATCCTCAGCGCCTCTGTTCCGGCAGCTCGGCGAGCAGGCGCTTGTCCGTCACCACTGCCACCGACAGGGTGCGGTAGCCGACGGAGGAAAACAGCACGGTGACCTTGCCGTCGCCCTCGCTCATCACTTCGCCGTCGCCCCACTGCTCGTGGCGCACGCGGACCCCGGGCCGGTAGGGGTGGGCCGCCGTGTCGCGCGGCGCGGAACGGCCGGCATTCCCGGCGGGAACCCGGCTCCCGCCGGCGGCGGGGACGGACCTCCGGTCGGACCTGCGAAGGCGCATGCGGCGCCCGCGCGCGGCGGTCGCCGGCTCGTCCGCGCCGTGCACCTCCTCCCGTGGGGCCGGTGCGTCGAGGGGACCGGTCGGCCTGCCGGCGCAGTTGTCGCACGACCCGCAGGAGTCGGACACGGTCTCGCCGAAGTAGCCGAGCAGGAAGCGGCGCCGGCAGTCGACGGTCTCGGCGTACCCCCGCATCATGTCGACCCTGGACTGCTCCAGTTTTCGGTGCGTGGCGTCGACGGCCAGCGCCGCCTGGACGGCGCGGTCCACCGCGTCCTGGCCGTCGCCGCCGGTCCAGCGGCTGCCGTCGCGTGCCGTACGGACGGCTTCCGCCTCCTCCAGCAGGTTCAGGACGGCGGACAGCCGGGTCGCGGACAGGTCGCAGTCCGCCCGCAAGGCGCTCGTCGGCACCGTCCCCCCGGCCTCCCGCAGCCGCTCGGCGACCCGCCCCAGCGCCTCCGCGTCCGGCGCCCCCGCGGCGAAGAAGCGCTGCAGGCCGAGGTCCTTCTGCCGGTAGGCCAGGATCGCCCGGGCCGGGGCGCCGTCGCGGCCCGCCCGGCCGATCTCCTGGTAGTACGCGTCCAGCGACCCGGGAACGGACGCGTGCAGGACGAACCGCACGTCCGCCTTGTCGATGCCCATCCCGAAGGCCGACGTCGCCACGACCACGTCCAGATCGCCCGCGAGGAAGCGGTCCTGCACGTCGCCGCGATCGGCGGCCGTCCGGCCGGCGTGGTAGCTCTCCGCGTCCAGCCCGAGGCCGGCGAGCTCCTGCGCCAAGGTGTCGGCGGCCCGGCGGGTCGCCGCGTAGACGACTCCCGGCTTCTCCTCCACGGCCGCCCGCTCCACCACGAAGCGGTTCTTGTCGGCCTCGTCCTGGAAGGCGGCCACTTCAAGACCGATGTTCGGCCGGTCGAAGCCGGACACGATCTCCACCAGGTCCTTCATGCCCAGGCGTTCTGCGATGTCGCGGCGGACCGGTGCGGCCGCGCTCGCGGTCAGCGCGAGCACCGGCGGATTGCCCAGCCGCTCGCGCGCGTGGCGCAACCGCAGGTAGTCCGGGCGGAAGTCGTGGCCCCACGACGAGACGCAGTGCGCCTCGTCAACCACGAGCAGCCGGGGCCGGGCGGCGGCGAGCCTGTCGAGCACGTCGGCCTTGGCCAGCTGTTCCGGGGCGAGGAAGACCACGTCGATGGACGAGGCACTGATCCGCTCCCAGGCGCTGTCGTTGTCGCTACGGCGCTGAGCCGAGTTGACCGCCGCGGCGCGCAGGGCTCCGGAGGCGAGCAGGCCCTGCATCTGGTCACGTTGCAGGGCGATCAGCGGTGAGACCACCACGACCGGCCCGCCGAGCAGCGCCGCAGGCACCTGGTAGATCGCTGACTTCCCCGCCCCGGTCGGCATCACGGCGATCACGTCGCGCCGCTTCATCACCGACTTCATCGCGGCCAGTTGGGCCGGGCGCAGCTCTTCCCAGCCGAAGACCCGGCGCGCGGTGGCACGCAGCCGTCGGGACGAGAGTGCGAACATACTTCTCCTCGGTGGTCCTGGCGTCGAACTGCTGTGTGCCTGCCGACTACCCCACCTCGCCGGGTTATCGCCTTCCGCGACCGCCGTCCCGCGGAGGTGACGGCGCGTAGCCGGGTCGGGCCGGCCCGGTCACCGGCCGGTGCCATCGCGGAACGGCCCCCGGGAAAGGCCGTCGACGCCGGCGCCGCGGAGAAGCACCGGCCGGCGCGCCCGGCTTTCGAACAGGCGTGTTGTCGCAAGCCCAGGGCAGGAGGTCGGCATGGGCATCATAGGTTGGATCGTTCTCGGACTGGTCGCCGGCGTCGTAGCGAAGGTCATCCTTCCGGGGCGGGACCCCGGCGGCCTCGTCGGCACCACGCTGATCGGCTTCATCGGCGCGCTGCTCGGCGGGTGGCTGTCGGCGAAGCTGCTGGACAAGCCGATCCCGCACGACTTCTACGACGGCAAGACCTGGCTGGCCGCCATCGCCGGATCGCTGGTGCTGCTGATCGTCTACCGCGTGCTGTTCGGCGACTCCCGATCCCGCCGCTGACCCCGGTCCGCCCCCGTCCCGGGGCACCCGCCTCGCGAGTTGCGGCCCCGGCTGGGAGCGCGACTCGCGGGTAGACGGTCGGTCGGGCGGCACACCGCCCGTACGAGACCGGAATCGGCGCCGCCACCGATGAGCGGCGCCGGCTCCCCAAGAGACAACGTGAGGTCGAGGTGCAGAACTTAGTGGACGTGGCTTACAAGGGGTCCCCCAGCGGAGGGCCGGTGTTCGCCTTCATGACCGTGCTGGTGATCGTCTTCTCGCTCGCGGTCATCGTGAGGCTGCTGCGGAACAAGCACTGAGCTGACAGACGCGTCGGTTCGCCGTACGTATCAACGCCGGCTCACCGAGCAGCCGATGGGCCCGCTACCCGTGGTGGTACACCTGTCGGTCCGCAAGGCTCTTCTGCGACCGGGGCTCCTGTGTGCGCAGGACGTTCGCCGAACAGATCGAGGGCTTTGCCGAGCGCTACCGTCGCTCCGGCATCACGCTGAAAGCCGTCGAGGTCGAGCGCCGGCTTTCGCTGGGAGATCAGTCCTGTGGCGACTCGCCGGCAGCCGAGCGGCGCCCCCCGACGGAGACGACCAGTGCGTCTGCCACGATCGCCGCGTCTGCGTCTGCAACATCTGCCGGGTATTCCGGCAACAGATCGTCCCAGACGGGCATCCATGATCCGTACAGCTGGGTCTGCCCCTCGGGCCGGGCGAAGAACCAGATGTGCAGGTGTGCGCCTCCATCGCCGATGCGGTAGACGTGGGCTCGCGAAATGTGCGGCAGGGCCTGCACATGGCGGACGATATGAGTGGACAAAACCCCCAGCTCGGCCGCCAGTTCATCAGGCAGGTCAGCCATGTCACAGTGCTCGCGCGGATGCAGCATGAGCACCAGCGGCACACCGACTCCCGTGATCCGGGTAAGCCGCCAACTGTCGTTGAACCAGATCCCATCGTCTCGGTGGCGGCACGCCCTGCAGTTCGACGGGTCCTCGCCGTGTCGCGCAGGCTCGGGCAGAACCGGAGGTCGCAGTGGCGCGACGCGCAGTCCGTCCGGCTCGAACGGGCTGATGTCCCATCCCGTCATGCGCGCGAGCGGGAGCCGATGCTCACCGTCCGCAGCGGCAAGCGCGTGGTCGTAGAACTCGTCAGGTCGCAAGGCCATGGTCCGAAGACTAGTTCGGCGTCGACACCCGGTGAGGACCAGGGTGACCTGGTTCAGGACCGGCTTGTTCACTTCACCGGAAGGCAGGTACTGCCGTACGTGAAAGCGCCTACTCGGTAGTCTGGCAAGGTGGGGGAGGAACGCACGTCCGATGCCGCGCCGGACCCGGCCTCGGCCATCCGGCGGAGACTCGCCCTGTTCCGGACGGAGAGGGATCCCCGGTACCTGACGGATCGTCGGGCCGACGCCGAGCTCGCCGCGGCCATGACCGCCACGGTCCGCGCGGGCCGGGCAGGTGAAACCGAATGCGACGTGGCGACACTGGCGGAGTTGACCCGGTTCCGCTTCTGGCGTGGCGTGGTGTCCGGTACCGCCCCCGGGCAGGTCGAGGCGGACGACGCCGTCGGGTTCTTCCTCGGGCTGCGGCAGACGTCACCGGACCTCACCGCCGTCACCAACGGGCTGGGCGGGAGCCGCGCGGGCCTGCCGGGCAGCGGCGGCACCGGCCTGGGGAATCCTGCCGTCGTGTACGAGGCGGTGGTGCTGGACGTCACCTGCTCGTGCGGTCTCGCGCACCCGCCGCGGGAACCCGGGGCCACCGACGCCGGCGCCGGCGGCTGCGGAGTCAGCTTCCGCATCGAGCTCGCCGCCGGCCACGGTCCCGACGGCGGACGGCCGTGAGCGAAACGCCGCTGCGGCCGAGGCTGCCCGAGCGCCCGCCGACGCCGGCGGACCTGACCGAGCGGGACCGTTTCGCAGCCCTCGCCGAAGCGTCCCTGCCAACGGTCCGCGCCAGCGCGGAGGCCTGGCGCAACGGCCTCGCCGCCTTCGTCACGCTGGTCACCACGGGCGCGGTGATCAAGGGCCGGGACACGTGGCCCAGCTCACCCTCGGCTGGCGCACGGCGGTCAGCCTCCTCATCGGCGGCGGCATCGCGCTCTGCCTGGCGGGGCTCTGGCAGGCCCTCGCCGCGCAGGCCGGCACCCGCGAGGGCACCGTGACCCTGGCAGACATCCACCGCCGCCACGCATCCGTCGCGGCGTACCAGATCGCCCTGGCCGACGCCGCGGCGGCCCGGCTGAGACGCGCGACGCGGGGGCGAGCGCTTCCGAGACGGCCGAGGTCGGCGGACGCCGTGCGGGTCACGGCCGTTCCCCGGCGCCGTTCACAGCCGCCAGGCGTGGCGGGTGGTGAAGCCGAGCAGTTCGCGGCTGCGGCGGGTGGTGAAGGGGACCGCGAAGCCTTCGAGGCGGGCGTCGAAGCGGGTGCCGGGGTGGTAACGGCGGACGAGGTCCTCGGTCGGCTCCAGCGCCGTGGTGTCGGGGGCGGCCACGTTGACCACGGTGTGGCCGGCGAGCGGGGCGGTCAGCGCCAGGCCGATCGCGCGGGCGGCGTCCCTCGTGTCCAGCCAGCCCCACAGCGAGCCCCGGTCGACCTCCGGGTCGGCGTGCACCTCTTCCAGGTGCCGCCGCAGCCGGTCGCCGGTGCCGATGAACGGGAACCGCAGGCTGACCGCGGTCGCGCCCCAGCGGCTGCTGACCCGCGCGGCGATCTCCTCACCGACGTGTTTCGACAGCCCGTAGACGTCGTCACCGGTGAAGGACAGCTCCTCGGTCACCGGCACGCCGGGGGGCGAGATCCCGTGCCGGGAGAAGGCGAAACCGAGCGCGGACAGGCTGGAGACGTTCACCAGGCGGCCGGCCCCGGCCCGGGCGGCGCCGGCCAGCACGAGGTGGGAAGCGGTCACGTTGTTGAGGAAGACCTCGTCCTCGGGGGCGGCGGTCGGGGACGGCAGGGCGGCCGCGTGGACCACGGCGTCCACGGCGTGCACCGCGCGGGCGAGCACCCCGGTATCCCGCAGGTCCCCGGTGAGCACCTCGTCCGCGACGGCCGGATCCGGCGGGGTGCGGTCGTGCGCGCGCACGGACCAACCCTCGTCGCGCAGGTGCGCGACCACTTCGCGGCCGAGGGTGCCGCCTGCGCCGGTGACCAGGACCTTCACGGTGAACCCCTTCCAGAGCGGCGCGGACTGACGCGCGCCGCCCCGCCGCTTCCCGGACCGTCCGGCGGCGCATACCCGTAACGAGTCGACAGGATAATTGCAGAGATCGCTCATAAATTTACTCCCTTCCAGCCCGTCGCTTGCCGTGGTTGACTGATCGGCAGCTGACCGCCGTACGCCACCGCCTCGCGCGGGGGCCGCCGGCCGGGCGCACGGACCGGGCGCGGGGCCCGTACCGCAGTCCCCCCGGCGAAGGAGATGACGATGACCGGATCCGGCCCGAACGCCCTGCTCGACAGCGGGGGCGGCCTGCCGCAGGCACTCCCGCCGTGGCACCGCCCGGACGGGCTGCGGGTGACCGCGGTCCGCGCGGTGGTGACCGCGCCCGAGGGGCTGCCGCTGGTCGTGGTCCGCGTCGACACCTCGGAACCCGGGTTGTACGGTCTGGGCTGCGCGACCTTCACCCAGCGCTACGCGGCGGTCGCGGCCGCGGTGGACGAGCACGTCGGTCCGCTGGTCGTCGGACGGAACCCGGCCGACATCGAGGACATCACCCGGCTGGTGCACTACTCGTCCTACTGGCGCGGCGGCCCGGTGCTCGGCAACGCGCTCTCCGGGATCGACCAGGCCCTGTGGGACATCGCGGGCAAGCGGGCCGGTATGCCCGTGTACGAACTGCTCGGCGGCCGCAGCCGGGCCGCCGTCGAGGTCTACTCGCACGCCGCGGGCGCCACCGTGCAGGAGACGCTGGAGCAGGCGGAAGCGCTGCTCGAACAGGGCTACCGGCACGTCCGGCTCCAGGTCGGCGGGCCGGGCCTGGGCACCTACGGCGCTCCCGGCACGCGCGGCGGCTACCCGCGCTCGCCGCACCCGGACGGATGGGACACCGCGCAGTACCTGCGGGCGACGCCCCGGCTGTTCGAGGCGGCCCGGGCACGGCTGGGCGAGGACGTCAGCCTGATGCACGACGTGCACAGCCGGCTCACGCCCAAGCAGGCCGTGGTGCTGGCACGGGCGCTGGAGCCGTACGCCCTGTCGTTCCTGGAGGACGTCATCGCGCCGGAATTCTACGACCTGCTGCCGGAGGTGCGGGCCGCCTCACCGGTGCCGATCGCGGTCGGCGAGCAGATCGGCAACGTCACCGACGCGGTGCGGCTGATCCGGGACGGCGGCATCGACCTGCTGCGCCTGCACACCTCGGCGATCGGCGGCCTGACGCCCACCCGCAAGCTGGTGGCGCTGGCCGAACTGCTCGGCGTGCGGACCGCCTTCCACTCCCCCGGCGACATCTCCCCGGTGGGGGTGGCGGCGAACCTCGCGGTGGACGTGTCCACGCCCGCGTTCGGCTACCAGGAGGCGCACACCTACAACGAGGCGACGCACGAGGTCTTCCCCGGCACCCCGATGGTGCGCGACGGGCACCTGGCTCCCTCGGACGCCCCCGGTTGGGGCGTCGACCTCGACGAGCGGGCAGCCGCGCGGTACGCGCCGGTGAAGTTCCTGCACGAGCGGTGGGCGGCCGGCGTGCGCCACCCCGACGGCGGCCTCGACGCACCCTGACCGGTCCGGCGCCCGCACCCTTCCCTCGTGGGCGGCCCGCCTCAGACCGGTTCGGGCTGCGCCTCCGGCTGCTGGGCCGGCGCGGCGGCCTTCTGCTCCCGCGGTCTCGTGGCGCGCAGGTAACCGTGGATCACCGAGACCAGCGCCAGCACCAGGAGCGGCCCGAACACCCACGGGTGGCCGGCCATCTGCACGGCCAGGTAGCGGTAGGACAGCAGCAGCACGACGAAGACCGCCGCACCGTAGGCGACCTGCTGGATGCCCGAGCGGTCCCAGCCGCGGTCGTAGGCGCGCAGCGCCCCCTCGATCGTCAGCGCGAAGACCGCACCGGCGATGAGGTCCACACCGTAGTGGTAGCCGAATCCGAGCGTCGCGCCGAGCGTGGCGACCAGCCAGAAGGCGCCGGCGTACCGCAGGGCGCGTGGGCCCTTGCGGGAGTGGATGAAGATCGCGGTGGCCCACGCGGTGTGCAGGCTGGGCATGCAGTTGCGCGGGGTGACCGCGTCGAAGTCCATCGGGCGCGGAGTGGCGAGCGCCGGCGGTGTGTCCGGCCAGATGTTCGCCATCGCCCAGTGCCCGCCGTCGGCGCCGTAGGCGAAGACCGGTCCGACGGTGGGGAAGATCATGTAGACGGCCGGGCCGATGAGGCCGATGACCAGGAAGGTGCGCACCAGGTGGTGGCGCGGGAAGCCGCGCTCGACCGCGACATGGCGCAGCTGGTAGAGCGCCACGACGACCGCGCCGACCGCGAGCTGTATGTAGACGTAGTCGAGCAGGTGCGTGCCGACCGGGCCGGTGGCCGCGACGAGGCGCCCGGCCAGCCACGAGGGGTCGCCCAGCGCGTGGTCGGCGGTCGCCGCGTACTGGTCGAGCACCGCGGTGCGGGTCTTCGACGTGATGAGCAGCCAGGTGTCGCCGGTCTTGCGGCCGGTCACCAGCAGCAGGCCGAGACCGACACCTTTCAACAGCAGTTCACGTTCCCGCCCGCTTCGACGGGTGACAGCGATGACCGCACAAGCCAGAATCACCCACAGCGGACCGTTGCCGAAAGTCGGCCCGGCACCGGCCGCCCAACGCACCAGCAGGAATACGGCGTCGATACCGATCGCGGCGGCGAAAGCGACGAGGCGCTGCCGCCAGGTGAGCACCACTGTCATCAGTGCCAAGCTGGCGTACAGCAGGGCTCCCGATTTGGGGGCGAGGATCACCTCTTGCGCCTGTGTGGTGATCGGCCCCGGCAGGTCGTAGTGACGTGCGGCGAACTCCAGCGCGACGAGGAAGACGAGGGCCGCCGCGCCCACAGCGGCCCAGAGTGTCGTCCGTGGCCGACGCCGTGCCGTGGACGTCGTCCCGGAAGGTATTCGCGAAAGTATTCGCGACGGTATAGTCATCAGTTATCTGGTCGATTTGTTCGGTTCTGACTGGCTCGGTCCCCCTTCATGCCGGTACGGCTCGCTATTTCCGGCGAAGGGCGGCGACCCGGGTGATCGCCGTGAGTTCGAACATGTTAACGGAGCCCGCAAACGGATTTTCGCCGGTTCGTATACCGGCCGGAGCCGGCCCGCGACTCCTCCCGGCTCCCCCGGACGGTCCACGCGGGTGGCCCGCGGCACGTCCTTCCCGTAAGTGTGGCGGTGGCCGCCGTCCGCGCGGCGGGCCCGACGTGCGCAGCGTGAGCGTGAGGAGCCGAGCATGGCCGAGTCCACCGAGCCCAAGGCAGCCGAGCCAGGCGTCGCCGCGAGCAACGCGGCGGTGCGCGAGCGCTACTCCTTCGACGACACCCAGGACGCCGCCGACGCCGACCGCGGCTACATCGGTACGGCCGAGGAGACCGAGGTCCGCGGGGCCGACGGCGGGACCGTATGGGCTCTGGACGCCTACCGCTTCCTGGAGCAGGACTGCCCGGACACCGCCAATCCCAGCCTGTGGCGGCAGAGCCGGCTGGCCGCCAAGCACGGGCTGTACGAGGTGGTCGAGGGCATCTACCAGGTCCGCGGCTTCGACCTGTCGAACATGACCCTGGTGGAGGGCGACCGCGGGGTACTGGTGATCGACCCGCTCATCAGCGCCGAGACGGCCGCCGCGGCGCTGGCCCTCTACCGCCGGCACCGGGGCGACCGGCCCGTCACCGCCGTGCTCTACACGCACAGCCACGTCGACCACTTCGGCGGTGTGCGGGGTGTCGTCACCGACCAGGACATCGCCGACGGCGTGCCCGTCTTCGCCCCCGAGGGCTTCCTCGACCACGCCGTGACCGAGAACGTCTACGCCGGGACCGCCATGAACCGCCGTGCCGCCTACATGTACGGCGCCGCGCTGCCGAAGGGCGAGCGCGGCCAGATCGGCGCCGGGCTGGGTCAGACCACCTCGACGGGCACCGCCGGCCTGATCCAGCCGACCCGGGAGGTCACCGCCACCGGGCAGACGGAGACCGTCGACGGCATCCAGATGGTCTTCCAGCTCACCCCGGGCACCGAGGCGCCGGCCGAGCTGAACATCCACTTCCCGAACCGCGGTGCGCTGTGCATGGCGGAGAACGCCACCCACAACCTGCACAATCTGCTGACCCTGCGCGGCGCCCAGGTCCGCAACCCGCACGTGTGGGCCCACTACCTGACCGAGGCGGTCGCGCTGTTCGCCGGCTCGGTCGACGTGGCCTTCGCCTCGCACCACTGGCCGGTGTGGGGCCGCGACCGCGTCCTGGCGTTCCTGACCGAGCAGCGCGACCTGTACGCGTACCTGCACGACCAGACGCTGCGGATGATCAACCAGGGCATGACCCCGCTGGAGATCGCCGAGACCGTCGAGATGCCCCCGGCGCTGGTACGCGCCTGGCACACCCACGGCTATTACGGCTCGGTGAGCCACAACGTCAAGGCGGTCTACCAGCACTACATGGGCTGGTTCGACGGCAATCCCGCCCACCTGTGGGAGCACCCGCCGGCCGAGGCCGCCTCCCGCTACGTCGACTTCATGGGCGGCGCCGACGCCGTCCTGCGGCGGGCCCGCGAGTCCTTCGCGGCCGGCGACTTCCGCTGGGTCGTCCAGGTCGTCAACCACGTCCTGTTCGCCGACCCCGGCAACACCGAGGCACGCGCCCTGCAGGCCGACGCCTTCGAGCAGCTCGGCTACGGCAGCGAGAACGGCACCTGGCGGAACTTCTACCTCACCGGCGCCTACGAGCTGCGCGAGGGCACGGTGGGCACCCCCGCCTCCTCGGTGGCCCCCGACCTGCTGGCGGCCCTGACCCTGGACCAGGTCCTCGACGCCCTCGCCATCCGCGTCGACGGCCCCCGCTGCTGGGACGCCGACCTCACCATCCGCTTCAGCCTGCGCGACGCGGACCCGGTCGCGGTGCGCCTGCACAACGGCGTCCTGGTCCACACCACCGGCACGACACCCGAGGCGACGGACCCCGACGCCGACATCACCCTGGACGAGGCCGATCTGCGGGCCGTGCTGCTGGGCACCGCCAAGCTGCGGGACCTCGCGGCCCGCGGCCGCGCCGAGGTCGCCGGCGACCCCGGCAAGCTCACCGAACTGCTCGGCTACCTCGGCGCGCCCGACCCCGACTTCGCCATCGTCACACCCTGACGGCGCCGCCGGGCCGCGGGGAAGGAGCCGGGTCCGTGACGGCCTCGGCCGTCACGGACCCGGCTCGCGGTCAGGACACGGCGTGCGCGCCGGGCGCGCGGCCCTGGGCCGCGGGGACGGTCCCGGCGGCGGCGCCCGAGGCGGCGCCGCACGGCTTGCCGTTGAGGGTGAAGGCGTGCGGGGCCGGATTGCTACCGGTGTAGGAGCCGTTGAAGCCGATGGTGGTGGACGCGCCGGTGGGCAGTGACGCGTTCCAGCCGGCGTCCTTGACGGTGACCGCGGCGCCGGTCTGGGACCAGGTGCCGTTCCAGCCCTGGGTGACCTTCTGGTTGCCGGCGAAGGAGAAGCCGAGCTGCCAGCCGCTCAGCGGTGCCGCCTTGTTGGTGAGGGTGATGCTGCCACCGAAGCCGCTCCCCCAGTCGGTGGTGACGGAATAGGCGACGGTGCAGCCGGTGGCCGGTCCCGCGGTGGTGGTGACGGTCACCGGGGACGAGGCCGGGGAGCTGCGGCCGGCGGTGTCCTTGGCGACGACGCGGAAGGTGTAGGCGGTGGACGGGCTCAGCCCGGTGACGGTGGTGCTCGTGGCCGGCGCCGCGACGGTCGCGACGGCGGGAGTGGTCGCCGGGTCGCCGGAGTAGACCTGGTAGGACGCCACCGGCGCGGAGCCGGCGGTGGACGCGGCCCAGGTCAGCGTGGCGCGGTCGGAGCCGACGGCGGAGGCGGTCGGGGTGCTGGGCGCGGACGGCGGGTTGGCCGTGGTGGAGCCGGCGGGGATGACGTATTCGGTGATCGAATACGCGGGGAAGGTCGCGCTGAAATGCCCGCCGGACAGCGGCTGGTCGGCCGGGTGCTGAATGGCGGTGGGCGCGTCCTGGCCGTAGCGGTAGACCTGTGCGGCGGCGGGCAGCGTGGTGCCGGAGGTCAGCGAGACCGGGGCGGTCAGGTCGCCGGTGGTCTTGTTGATCACCATGACGGTGGTCGCGTGGTCGCTGCTGCGCTCGGACGCGTAGACCGCGAGCTTGTCCTGGTCGGCGCTGCCGGAGGTGACGGCGGTGTTGCCGAAGGTGCCGCCCGCGCCGTCGTAGTTGAGGAACATGCGGAAGGCGTACGCCCCGGGGTCGGTGGCCTTGGGCGGCGACCACAGGGTGGCCAGGTCGAGCCCCTCGCGGCCGAAGATGCCGAGGACGTCCGCCTGGGCGAGGGCGCCGTCGACGTGGTCGAGCGCGCCCCAGTTGTACTCGGATATGGCGACCTTGGTGCCGGGGTAGTTCTGGTCGACCAGCGAGCGCATCCGGGGGATGAACTGGATGGGCTGGTTGATCCAGCTCTCGTCGACGTACGACGGGTCCCACAGCTGCCGGGTGGAGCGCAGCCGCAGCGCCTGGGTGGCCGCGTCGTTGCTGCCGCCGAGCGCCACGCCCGACTGCTGCGGGTAGATGTGCTCGTCGAAGTAGTCCAGGATGCGGGTGCCGTGGGCCTGCTGGTAGGCCCGCATCTGCTGGAGGTACCAGGTCGCGAAGGGCAGGCCGCCGTGTGCCGCCTGGTCGGGCGGGTTGGACCAGCAGCTGCCGCCCTGCCTGTTGCAGACGTCCTGGTCGAGGCCGGAGTAGGTCAGGGAGTTGAAGCCCCAGCCGACCGGGCCGAGTGTCTGCGCGCCGGGGTCGGCGGCCTTGACGGCGGCCGCGGTGGCGTAGGTGCTGTCGCGCAGCTCGTCATCGCTCGCGCCCGTGGGGTGGACGTCGCGGTGCGTGGAGTGCCACAGGTCGGGCTCGTTGTCGAGGTCGTAGTAGCGCACCCCGCCGTGTCCGGCGGCTCCGTAGGCGCTGTCGAGGTACTGCACCCAGCCCTTGGTGAAGTCGGCGCCGATCGGGACGCTGGTGTCGGTCGGGTCGTTGCCGGTGACCTGGGTGCCGTCGGGCTTGACGCCGTTGCCGCAGTCGGGCCGCCACTGGGAGTCGCTGCCCTGCTGGGGGCCGTAGGTGGCGATGCTGAAGCCGCAGGAGCTGTCGCGCGCCGCGGGGGTCCAGCCGATCATCGGCACGGTCAGCAGGGTGTCGCTGCCGGTGCGCAGGTTCTGGTCGACGAACTTGTCCGCCTCTGAGCCGTCGGGCAGCGCGGCGGGGTCGTTGGCGGAGGCGACGTTCTCGAAATACCAGTCGGAGCCGGTGTTGTGGGTGTCGAGCTTGTAGTTGTATCGGGTGGTGGCGTTGCCGCCCCAGCGGTTCACCGGCAGCCGCAGCTCCTTGGCCAGGGCTTCGTCGGCGAAGTTCATGCCGTAGACGTGGGGGTCGATGGCATGCCGTCCGGTGGTGGTGTCGACGCTGAGCGCCGGGCCCGCGGTGGCGGCCGCGCGGGCGGCCGGCGCGGAGCGCGGCGCCGCGGCCGCCCCGGCGGGGCCGGCCGGCACGGCGGCGACCACCGCGAGGACCAGCGCCGCGAGGGCGCCCTTGGATGCTGTACGCATGGTCTCCTTCTCAACGGCCCCGAGGGGCCCGGTGTGGGGGGAGCCGGCCGCGCACGGGTGCGCGGCCGGGTGGTGAGGGACTGCTGGGTCGCGTGAGCTGACACCCCAGAATATGTGGGAGCGCTCCCACGGCAATAGGTCCGGCAACGCGGTCGTGATGACACCGGGTTCAGCGCGGGCTGGTGAAGAAGGCGGCGATGTCGCCGGCCAGCAGGTCGGGTTCCTCCGCCGCCGCGAGATGGCCACCGCGGGGGAAGACGGTCCAGCGGTGGATCGCGTAGAGCCGTTCGTACCAGGAGCGCGGCGGCCGGCCCTCGGGGACGAACTCGTTGGCGAAGACCGCCATCGCGGTCGGGACGCGTACGGCGTCGGCCGGGCCGATCGGCGTGCCGTGCCGGCGGTTGTCGTAGTAGTCGCGCATCGAGAAGGTGATCGACCCGGAGGCCCACCAGAGCGTCAGCATCGCCAGGAGGGCGTCACGGCCGAAGCGGCCGTCGAGGTCGCCGCCGCTGCCGGACCAGGAGCGCCACTTGTCCAGCACCCAGGCGGCCAGTCCAGGTAGTCCAGGTCGACGCCCTGGCTCCAGGCCTCGCCCGGCGCCGGCTCGGGCCAGCGGGTGCGGCGGAGTCGCTGCCGCAGGTCGTCGAGCACCGCGTCCGGCACCGCCACGGCGTAGGGCTCGATGTGCACCCGCCGATGATAGTGACTGCCGCCCGCCGCCGCCGGTCTGACGCCGCGTACGCTCCCGCGTCCCCGGCCCGTACGCCTCCCGGCCCGCCCGCACCCCGCGTTGGCAAAGCGAGCGTATTGCCTCTGCCAAATCCGCACCTTGGAGCAACTTGACGCGAACGCGTCAGGCTACCTTCATCTCGTCACTCGGCTCACACCATGCAGCCCAGTGGTCATGCGACACGCAAGCCCTCCGCACCACCCCGACAGGAGGCACCAGTTGCGCCCCACTCTCACCACCGCCCCCCTCTCCCTCCGCCGTGCCGGACTGGCGCTCGCCGCCGTCACCGGCCTCGTCCTGTCCGGAGCCGCACTCGCGGCGCCGGCGGCCGACGCGGCCGGCACCACGGCCACGCACAAGCTCACCACCACACGTTCCTGTGCGGTCAGCACCAGGCCCGGCATGATGGCCTGTGCGGCTCTGAAGGTCACCGGCGGCGCGGACACGCTCGCCCACTCCACGCTGCCGAGGTCCGCCGCGGTGAGCCCGGCGGCGGCGCCGTCCGGTTTCGGCCCCGCCGACCTGCACAGCGCCTACGCCCTGCCCAGCACGGGCGGTTCCGGCGCGACCGTCGCCATCGTCGACGCGTACGACGACCCCAACGCCGAGTCGAACCTCGCGACGTACCGGTCGACGTACGGGCTGACCGCCTGCACCACCGCCAACGGATGCTTCAAGAAGGTCGGCCAGAGCGGCACCAGCTCGCTGCCGGCGCCGAACGCGGGCTGGGCGGAGGAGATCTCGCTCGACATCGACATGGCCAGCGCGATCTGCCCGCAGTGCCACATCCTGCTGGTCGAGGCCACCTCGGCGTCCATGGCGAACCTGGGCAAGGCCGTCAACACCGCGGTCTCCCTCGGCGCGAAGTACGTCTCCAACAGCTACGGCGGCAGCGAGTCCTCCTCGGACACCTCCTACGACAGCTCGTACTTCAACCACACCGGCGTCGCCATCACCGTCAGCTCCGGTGACGGCGGCTACGGCGTCGAGTACCCGGCGGCCTCGCGCTATGTCACCGCGGTAGGCGGCACCTCGCTGAAGAAGTCGAGCACCACGCGCGGCTGGACCGAGACGGCGTGGTCCGGCGCGGGCTCCGGCTGCTCCCGCTACGACGCCAAGCCCACCTGGCAGAAGGACACCGGCTGCGCTAAGCGCACGGTCGCGGACGTCTCCGCCGTCGCCGACCCGGCCACCGGTGTCGCGGTCTACGACACCTACGGCGGCGACCCGGGCTGGGAGGTCTTCGGCGGCACCAGCGTCTCCTCGCCGATCATCGCCGCGGTCTACGCCCTCGCGGGCACGCCGTCCGCCGGCTCCTACCCGTCGTCGTTCCCGTACGCCCACACCTCGGCGCTCAACGACGTCACCAGCGGCTCCAACGGCTCGTGCAGCGGCTCGTACCTGTGCACCGCGGGTCCGGGCTACGACGGCCCGACCGGCCTCGGCACCCCCAACGGGGTGACGGCCTTCCAGGGCTGACCGTCCCACCGTCAGCGCACCGGCCCGGGACCGTGGTTCGCCCACGGCCCGGGCCGGTGTGCTGTCGCGCCACCGCGGGCCTCGTCGGGCGCTCCACCCGGCGGCGTCACCCGGGTGCGCCGCTGGGAACGACGGCGGGCCGTTCGCGGGGAAGGCTGGGTCCGGCGGGTGTGGCGCGAGCGTGAGGAGGACAGTGATGACTGATCCGTGGCGGCCGCGGCCGGAGGACGGGTCCGGACAGCTGACCGACCTGCGGCGCGTCGGCATCCACCCGGAGCACTGGTATCCGGTGGCGGAGTCCCGCCGGGTGCGCGCGGGCAAGGTGCTCGCCGCCGAGTTCGCCGGGGAGCGGATCGCGGTCTACCGCACCGCGTCCGGTGCCGTGCACGCGCTGGAGGACCGGTGCGCGCACCGGCAGGTGCCGCTGAGCATGGGTGTCGTCGAAGGGGAGACGCTGCGCTGCTGTTACCACGCCTGGGCCTACCGGGGGAACGGGCACATCAGCCAGATCCCCTACCTGCCCAAGGGGACCAGCCGGCCGCCGCGGGGCGTCCGCGCGTATCCGGTGCGGGAGAAATACGGCCTGGTGTTCGTCTATCCCGGCGCCGCGGACAAGGCCGCCGCCGCGCCGCTCCCCGACCTGCCGGCGTACGGCTCCTCCACGCACCGGACGATGCGCTTCTCCCGCACGGTGGGCTGCCACTACTCCTTCATGCACGAGAACCTGCTCGACATGAACCACCAGTTCCTGCACCGGGGCGTGCTCGGCACCATCCGGCCCGAACTGCTCGGCTACGACGACGGTCCTGACTTCCTCCAGGCGCGCTACCGGTTCACGGCGGGCGGCGGGCGCAAGGACCGCGGCGCCGGGCTGCTGTCGGGCGAGGGGAAGAACGGCCGGGACACCCCGGACGTCCTGACCATCCGTACGCAGTATCCGTACCAGACGCTCCAGTTGGTGCCCGAGGGCGCCACCGTCCCGGCGTTCTCGCTGTGGGCCGCGTACGTGCCGCTGGACGCGGAGCAGCGCACCAGCCGGGTGCACGGGCTGCTGACCATCGCCAAGCCCCGCGTGCCCGGGACGCTCCAGCTGGCGTGGCCGCTGATCCGGCGCTTCACCGAACGGGTCTTCGCCGAGGACCGGGGGGCCGTGGAGGCCGAGCAGCGCGCATGGGACGAGCAGGGCGGCGACTGGAACCAGGAGGTCTTCCCGCTGATCCTGCGCCTGAAGGAGGTGCTGCGCTCCAACGGCGTCCCCCTCGACCCGGCCGCCGCCTCCCGCCGGCCGGCGTGCACCCAGGCCCTGCCCGCCGAGGCCGCGGCCCCGCCCCCGGCGCTGGGCTGACGGTCGACGTCCGCGGCATCGGCGCCGCCCCCGCACTTCTCCCCTGCCGGCCGGTCCCGGCCGCCCGACGCGCCGCGTCGGGCACCGTCCGGCGGAGCGAGACACCGCCCCGATTCCGGCTCCACCGGGCGAGTGCGAATTCCGGGAACGATCAATAGCGGCGGGTGCCGCATGAGGCGGCAGCGCACCATTTCGTCCCGGCACGACTCTTGCCAGTCCCGCAGATGCCATCCTATCCTCGCGGACAGAAAGCGCTTTCCCGATGATCCGGGGATCGTTGTACTCGAAGCGATCTCCGCGGCACCCGATCGGCACCCCGCACAGGAGCAGCCATCGATCCTGCGCCGGAGTTCCGCGGAGCGGCAGCAGCACCCGGCATCCGAAGACGACAAGGGGAAACGAACGATGAGACGAGCAGTCGCACTGCGACTCAGCACGGCGCTGGCCGCGATGGCCCTCGGGGCCGCGACCGGAGCGGTCCTGTTAGTACCCGGGGCGTCGGCGGCGACCAGTGGCGCCACCGGCTACGCGAGCGTGAACGGCGGGACCACCGGCGGTGCGGGCGGCCAGACGGTGCACGCCGGCACGGGGGCCGAGATCAACGCGGCCCTGTGCAACCGGGCCAGCAGCAGCACCCCGATCATCATCCAGGTCGAGGGCACCATCAACCACGGCAACACCGCCAAGGTGTCGGGCAGCAGCTGCAACACCGCCGCCGACGTCATCGATCTCAAGCAGGTCAGCAACGTCACGCTCGTCGGCGTCGGCAGTGGCGCCGTCTTCGACCAGCTGGGCATCCACGTCCGCGAGTCCAGCAACATCATCATCCAGAACGTGACGGTCCAGAACGTCAAGAAGTCCGGTTCCCCCACGTCCAACGGCGGTGACGCGATCGGCATGGAGAGCGACGTCCACAACGTCTGGGTCGACCACGTCAGCCTGCTGGCGTCCGGCGGCGAGGACCAGGGCTACGACAGCCTCATGGACCTGAAGAACAACACCCGGTACGTGACGCTGTCCTACAGCACCCTGCGCAACTCAGGACGCGGCGGCCTGGTCGGCAGCAGCGACACCGACCTCGCGAGCAGCTTCATCACCTACCACCACAACCTGTACCAGAACATCGACTCCCGCACGCCGCTGCTGCGCGGCGGCACCGCGCACATGTACAACAACTACTACGTGAGCCTGAACAAGTCCGGCATCAACTCCCGGGTCGGGGCGCACGCGAAGGTGGACAACAACTACTTCAAGGACTCGCAGGACGTCCTGGGCACCTTCTACACCGACCTGACCGGATACTGGCAGGTCAGCGGCAACATCTACGACAACGTGACGTGGACCGGCGCGGGCAGCGAGAACCACCCCGCCGGGCCGAACCCGCAGTCCAACACGACGGTGAGCATCCCGTACTCCTACAGCCTGGACAACGCGAGCTGCGTGCCGAGCATCGTGACCGCGAGCGCGGGAGCCGACAAGGGGCTGCGGGTCTCGGACGGCAACTGCTCGACGCAGTCGCCGACGCAGTCACCGACCCAGACGCCGACCACGAAGCCGCCGACGACCCCGCCGACCACTCCCCCCACCTCGGCTCCTCCCGGCGGGACCAACCTCAGCCTCGGGGCCGGCGCCGACGGCTCCAGCAAGGCGAGCGGGACGAGTTACGGCAACGCCATCGACGGCAACCTCGGCACCTACTGGTCGCCGAGCGGCACCACCGGCTCCGTCTCGGTCAAGTGGGGCTCCGCCACCACGGTTTCCTCGGTCGTCATCCGCGAGGCCTCGGGAGCCGTGGGCCGCATCGGCTCCTGGCAGGTCGTCAACGGCGACACCGGCGCGGTCCTGACCTCCGGCAGCGGGGCGGGCGCCATCACCGTCCCCCGGACCTCGCTGAAGAAGATCACCTTCCAGATCACCGGAGCGAGCGGCACGCCGCAGGTCGCCGAGTTCGAGACCTACGCCGGCTAGCCCCTCCGGCCGCACCGACCGTCCACCCGTCCGTCCGGTCCAGCGCCCCCGGTCCGGACGGGCGGTCCGGCCCGCCTCCCGGGGCCCCGGACGGATCACTCACTCAGCAAGCGCTTTCTCGCAGCCGCCTTGGCCGGAAAGAGGCGGCCGACGTTTTCACCATTGAATTCCTGCGTCGTTGCACGCGGGGGATATCCGAATTACTCGCGGTAAATGCAGATGGAACCCGGCGAACGTCGCGACCGGCCGCCCCGGCCCGCGGGCGCCGCCCCGGGGCCGGACAGGGCCGGTCCGGGCTACGGGCGGAGCACGATCTTGCCGTGGGTGTGGCCCCGTTCCAACTCGCGGAAGGCGTCCTGCACGCTCTCCAGCGGGTAGGAGCGGGCGATCGGCACCTCCAGCTCGCCGTACTCGTGGAACCGCACTGCCTTCATGGCGTGACCACCGCATCTCGTCGTTCGGACAAGCCTGGACGGCCACGCGCGGGATGTCGCCCATCGAGCGTGCCGACGCCTTCAACAGCTCGGGGACCACGCTGTCTTCCCGAGGACGCCGCCGCCGGCGGGCCGACCGGAACGGCACCGGACCGCATCGCGCCCCCGCGTCCTCACCTCTGCGCGGCGAAGCGCAGCAGAAGGCCGGCGGTGCCGGCCGGATCCTCCAGGATCGGGGTGTGGCCGATGCCTGGCAGCGCGTCGACGCGGGCGCCCGGCAGGGCGCCGTAGTCACCGAAGGACGCGGGGCGCCATCGGGTGTCCTGGTCGCCGAAGATCACCTGGAGCGGGATGCCGAGGGGCGCCAGCCGGTCCGGCACGGGTGACTGTCCCACGTAGGCCAGGGACGCCCGCATAGCAGCGGTGAACGCGTGGTACGACAGGCCGCGGAGCTCGTCGACGAGGTCCTGCGGGATCTCGTAGCCCGCACGGAAGGCGCCGCTCGCGAACTTCCGCAGCTGGTCGTCGCTCGGCGGCCACTGCTCGGGGCCGATCGTGCCCGACTCCCGGGCGAGGAAGGCGTCGAGGCGGGGCCCGGTGTTGATCAGGACGAGACCGGTCACCAGCTCGGGGCGCCGCTCGGCCAGGGCGACGGCCGTGTAGCCGCCGCTGGAGTGGCCGACGACGACAGCCCGTTCCGCGCCGAGCCGCTCCAGCGCCTGGCCGGCCCGTCGCGCCTGCTCGGGGATGCCGTAGTCGCCGTCGACGGGCTTCGCGGACCGCCCGTGGCCGAGCAGGTCGATCCGGATCACCCGGTGGGACCCGGTCAGGAGCGGCACCATCGCGTCCCATGAGCCGGTCGAGGCGGCGGAGCCGTGGATGAGCAGCAGGACCGGCGCGTCGCGGGGGCCGTCCTGGCGTACGTGGACGTCGCCGCCCTCCAAGGGCAGGACCGTCTCCTCGGCGGTCGCGTCGGCCGTGGATGATCGTCCATCAGAAACCGTCATGGAGACCATTATCGGCGCCGGTGCGCGCCCGGCGCAGTCGGTGCGGCGGATCGGCCGCCCGTCGCGCGCGTCGCCGGCCTTCGCGGAGTCGCGCCCCCCGAGCGGTCGCACCGGCACGGCTTCCACGCGCTCTTCACCGGGCACGACGGCGCGTGCCCGGCCCGTCGCGGCGCACACAGCGTCCGCGCGACGGGGCCGGGTCCGGCCGGCGGTCGTCAGCTCACCGGCCGCTCCACGCCGGCCCGTTCACCACCGGTCGCTCCACGCCGGCCCGTTCACCACCGGCCGCTCCACGCCGGCCCGTTCACCACCGGCCGCCGCGCGCGGGTCCGTTCACCACCGGCCCTCGCGCGCGCGTCCGTTCACCACGTCACCGGCAGCGACGTCGGACCGTACACCGCCATCTGGCCGCGGAAGTCCAGTTCCTTGGGCTCCTTGAACAGCCGCAGGTCGGGGAAGCGGTGCAGCAGCGCGGCCAGCGTGACCTGCATCTCGATGCGGGCCAGCGGCTGCCCGAGGCACTGGTGCACCCCGAAGCCGAAGCCGAGGTGCCGGTTGGCGGTGACCGGGCGGGTGACGTCGAGCCGGTCGGGGTCGGGGTAGGCGCTCTCGTCGCGGTTGGCGGCCACCAGGGAGACCAGCACGCCCTCGCCGGACTTGATGGCGACACCGCCCAGCGTCAGGTCCGCCCTGGCGATCCGCGGGAGGCCGGTCTCCAGGATGGTCTGGTGGCGCAGCACCTCCTCGACGGCGCCGGGGATCAGCTCAGGTCGCTCGCGCAGCAGCTCCCACTGGTCGCGGTTCTCCATCAGGGCCAGGACGCCCAGGTCGATGCTGTGCGCGGTGGTCTCGTGGCCGCCGAACATCAGGATCATGGCGACGCCCACCAGGTCGCGCCGGCTGACCCCGGCCGCCTCGTCCTCCTGGGCGACCATCCGGCTGAGCAGGTCGTCGGCGGGTTCCTCGGCCTTGTGCGCCAGCAACTGCTGGAGGTAGCCGAGCATGTCCATCCGCGCGGTGCGCACCTGCTCGGGGGTGGCGGTCTGGTCGGTCATCACCGCGGCGCGGGTCTGGAACAGCTCGGCGTCCTCGTAGGGAATGCCGAGCAGCCGACAGATGACCAGCGAGGCCAGCGGCAGGGTGAGGATCGCGCTGAGGTCGCCGGGCGGGCCCGCCGCCTCCAGGCGGTCCAGCATGTCGGCCACGTCGGACTCGACGAGCGGGCGCAGCGCCTCCATCCGCTTGATGGTGAACTCGGGGGCCAGCAGCCGCCGGAAGACGCTGTGGTCAGGGGGGTCCATTCGCGGGAAGGTCGGCGGCATGTCGCGGATCTCGGTCTGCGCCGCGGACAGGAAGGGGAAGCCGGGTGTGCGGGAGTCGACGCTGAGCCGGTCGTCGCGCAGCGCTTGGCGGGCTTCGGCGTGCCGGGTGACCAGCCACGCCTGGCTGCCGTCGAAGAGGGTCACCCGGCTGACGGGGGCGCGCTCGCGCAACCGGCCCAGGACGGGGGGCGGGTCCAGCGGGTGCCCTTCGGTGCGCGGCGACGGGTAGGGCGGTGCGGCGGTGTCAGACATGGCGGGGGTCTCCGGTTCGACGGGCCGGGCGGCGGGCGGGGGGACGGCTGGATCGCGCGGGTGCCGGGCGCTGTGCGGGGGCGGCGCCGCACAGCCGGCACCCGCTCGGCGCAGGAGGCGCAATCGGGCGATTCGGCCGTCTTCGCAGGAGGCGGGCGCGGGGAGGGGGCGCGTTTCGCGCACAACGGGGAGTGGACATCGCATGAGGGTGCGACCCGGCGCTAAAAGAGGCGTTAAGCCACAGCGTTTTTCACGCCGTTTCGCATCGATCCGCGCCGTACCCCGCTATTACCGGTCGTAACACTCTTACGGCGCCGCCCCGCCACAGCCCTCCCGGGGCCTCCACCAGGCCGTTCCCGTCGGTTTTGTTGCCGCACATTGCCATCGTGTTGCGCCCCTATTGCCGCCTGTGCGACGACCGACACCGCTTCGGCGCTTCTCAGCCGTTTCCGCTGCTTTCCAGCCGCTATCAGCGATGTAGGCACTTCTGACGATGCGGCCCCGTCGTCCCACGGGAAACAGTGGTCACGGCACGAAAGTCCGCCGGGTTCTCTCAGGCACCCGGCGCCGGCGGAAGACGGAGGTGTCCATGCGCTACGAGGTACTCGGTCCGCTCCAGGTCTGGGGGCCGAACGGAAGCTTCTCACCCAGTGCCCCGAAGATGGAGGTGCTGCTGACCGCGCTCCTGATCAGAGCCGGCCGGCTGGTGTCCAAGGAGCAGCTGACGGTGGAGCTGTGGGGCGAGAACCCGCCGCGCCGGGCGGCCGCGTCACTCCATGTGTACGTGTCCCAGCTGCGCAAGTTCCTCAACTCGGTCGCCGACACGGAGGAGGGCGAACCGGCGGCCGCCTGCGCCCTGGTGACCCGGGCGCCCGGCTACCTGCTGCACGTCGGGGAACGCGGCCTGGATCTCAACGACTTCCAGGAAGCGGCGCAGCAGGGCAGGCAGCAGTTGCGGGAGGGCAGGCACGAGGCGGCGGTCACCTCGTTCGAGACGGCGCTGTCGCTCTACCGCGGTCCGCTGATCGAGGGGCTCGGCGAGGGCCCTGCGGTCACCGGCATGGCGACCTGGGTCGAGCAGGAGCGGCTGGAGTGCCTGGAGTTGATGGTCGAGGCGTGCATCGCGCTCGGCAGGCACCGGGAGATGGTCAACCTGCTCACCTCGCTCACCTCGCGGCACCCGCTGCGGGAGACCTTCTACCGGCAGCTGATGCTGGTGCTCTACCGCTCGGAGCGGCGGGCCGAGGCGCTGCAGGTCTACCGGTCGGCGCGGGCGGTCCTGCGCGCCGACCTCGGCCTGGAGCCCGCGCAGCAGCTGCGTGACCTGCACCAGGCGATCCTGTCCTCGGACCGGGCGCTCGACGTGCCGACGGCGGTGTAGGCGGGGGCACTTCAGGCGCGGCGTACCCGCGGCCGACCGCGGGTACGCCGCCGCCGGCGGCCGTACGGTGGTGCCGGCCGCTCCCGCGGCCCTCCCGTCAGGCCACCTGGGCCATGAAGCGGGCCAGCGCGGCGCGCGAGCCCACGTTCAACTTGGCGTAGATCCGGGTCAGATGGACGCCCACCGTGCGCGGGCTGATCTGCAGTTGCACCGCGATGTCCCTGGTCTTCAGCCCCTCGCCGGCCAGCCGGGCTATCTCCCGCTCGCGCTGGGTCAGTTCGCCGAGCGCGGCGGTGCCGCCGGCCAGCACGCCGACACCGTCCCGGCCCAGCTCTCGGCGGCGGCGCCTGGCCTCCTCGCACATCGCCACCACGCCGTGCCGCCGGCCCAGCCGCTCGGCATTGTCCAGCATCCGCAGTGCCCGCGGCCCCTGGCCCGTACGGGCGGCGTGCGGGGCGGCGGCGAGCAGCGCCCGCATCTGCTCGCAGACCATGCCCGCCTCGGCGAAAAGCTCGAAGGCCGTCTCGTAGTCGCGCAGAGCCTCGGCGGGCAGGTCGGCGCGAGCGTGGCCGGAGGCCATCAGCGCGTACGCCCGCTCGGCGGGCAGGTCGGCGGCGACCGCCGCGGCCCGCTCCGCCCACTCCTCGCTGCAGTCGACGCCGTGCACGGCCGCCGCGGCGAAGACCTCGTACGCGTGCGCCGCCATGCACGGGATCATGGTCGGCAGGGTGGCCCCGCCACCGCCCGCGAGCACCAGGTCCTGCGCGACCGCCAGGTCGCCCTTGACCGCCGCCGCGTCGGCCAGCAGCAGGGCGATCAGCGGGCGCCACCACACTTCGGGGCTGCACAGGTCGTCGATCTCGGAGGTGATGCCGCCGACGTCGGGGATGCGCAGTAACGCGCCGGAGGCAGCGCTCAGCACGCGGGCCAGGCCGGCGTGCTCGGCGGCGCCGGTCGCGGCGGCCACGCTCTGCGCCTCGCCGGCGAGTTCATGCGCCGACGCGACACCGCCGAGACGGCAGCGCACCAGGGCGAGACCGGTGAGCAGGATCGGCAGCAGGTGGACATCGTTGGCACCGCGCGCGGCGGCGACGGCCCGCTCCAGATGGCCGGCGGCCGCGCTGTGCCGCCCGATCAGCGCCTCTCCCCAGCCGAGGACGCCGAGCCGCTCGGGACCCAGGCCCAGGCCCTCGTCCTGCGTGGCGTCCACGGCCCGGGCGCACTCCGACAAGGTGGCCGCGGCGCGCACCCGGTCGCCGCCGGACAGCGCCTCGACCAGGCCGCGCAGCGCCAGCGCGCCGCCGTGGGCGCGCGGGTCGGCCGCGGCGCCGCGCAGCACCGCGTCCAACTCGCCGGGCAGCAGGGTCAGTCCCCGCAGCGCCCGGGCCAGGGCGTGCTGAATGCCGAGCAGCGCGTCGGTCGGCGAGCCGCCGTCCAGGCCGCGCAGCCGGTGCACCTCGCCGGTGACCAGCGACCTGGCCTCCTCGGGGTTGCCCAGCAGGGTCTCGACGGTGGCGAACCAGGCGACGGCCGCCGCGCGTTCGCCGTGCGCGTCGGCGGGTACGGTGAGCAGCGTCTCGCGCCGCACCTCCCGCACCGACGCCAGCCGGCCCTCGGCGGCCAGTGCCCGCGCGACCGGCAACCGTATTCGCTCGGCCACGTCGCCGGACCCGCCCCGCCGGGAAAGCCGCATCGCCATCGCCAGCCAGCGGCCGGCGTCCCGCACCCGCTCGCGGTGCAGCGCCTCCTCGGCGGCCGCGGCGAGGATGACGGCGTCCGCGGGCTTCATCTCGCTACCGGCGCCCTCGACGTGCCTGACCAGTTCGAGCGGCGGTTCGCCGCGCCGGCTCAGGCAGTCCAGCGCCCTGCGGTGGGCGACGCTGCGCTCGCAGGCGTCCATCGTCTCGTAGACGCACTGGCGCAGCAGCGGGTGGCGGAAGACCAGCGTGCCGTCCTCGGCGGTGCGGATCAGGTCGTGCTGGACGAGGGCGGTGACGCTGTCGCAGGTCAGACCGAAGGGGATGCCGGCGGCCTGCGCGACGGTGTCGGTGACGAAGTGGTCGCCCAGGACGGCCGCCGCGGCCAGCACCTCGCGGTCGCGGTCGGCCAGTTGCTCGGTCTCGGCCAGCAGCCGGGCGCTGATCCGCTGCCAGGCGGGCGCCTCGGACACCGAGGTCTCGGCGGCGGCCAGCGCGGTCAGGTACAGGGGTATCCCCTCGCTGCGGCGGTGCAGTTCGCGCAACTCGGGTGCGCGCAGGGGGATGTCGAGCAGCGTGGCGCTCTGCGGCAGTGACAGCGCGTCCAGTTCGACCTTCCGCAGCGCTCCGGTCTCGGCGCCGCGCTCCAGCAGCGCGTGCATCCGCAGCGGGCTCTGCCGGGGGCGGTGCGCGAGGACCACCGCGAGCGGCTCCTCCACCGGCCAGTCCAGCAGGGTCTCCACCAGGTCGAGGGAACCCTGGTCGGCGCTGTGGAAGTCGTCGAGCAGCAGCAGGACGCCGCGGTGGGCCTCGGTCGCGAGCACCTCGGCCAGCATCCGGCGCATTCCGGCGTAGAAGCGACAGCGGTCGCCGCCGTACTTCGACCAGTTGGCGCCCTGGACGTCCGCGCCGTAGCCCTCGGTGAGGCGGGCGACCAGCCGGGCGGCCGAGGGGTGCAGCACGACCGGCTTGGTGCCGCGCCAGCCGCCGAGGGCCTCGATGAAGGCCTGGTAGGGCATGTCGGCGGCGTTCGTACCGCCGCAGCCGGCCCGCAGGACGACCAGTCCGCGCCGCTTGGCCTCCTCGCTCAGCGCCGTCAGCAGCCGGGTCTTGCCCGTTCCGGGATCGCCGGTAATCGCCGAGACCGAGCCTCTGCCGTCCGCCAACTCCTGGAGGATTCCGGTCAGTCTGTGATATTCGCTGCTGCGGACCATACGGCCGTGGCTCGACTCACCAGGGATGGTGGAGAGCATTTTCAAATCCTCCGATGCGACGTCGACGGTCGGCTCACAGAGTGATCATTCGGCAGGTTGTCTTATGTTCTCAAAACCCTATGAAGGATAACACTGCCCATCGTCGGCGTTCAGGACGTCCAATTCCTGACCGGCTTTCAGCCGCTGCCCCGCGCGGGCGCGATATGCCGGAGCGGGACGGGCCGACGGTCTGCTGCCCCATCCGGAACAGCGGACTCCGGAAGGCTCACAGAGATCGCCGCCGTACCCATGGATGGACGTCAGCAGCAGACTCGCCTCCTCCCCGTATGGAGTCGCCGCGGTACCGCCAGGTCGGGACCGTCCGCGGCTTTTACACCGCTTTGCGGGCCGGCTCCGCCTGGCGTACCAGCAACACTGCCCAAAGTCGGACGGGTAAACGCCCCGATTGCGTTAACGGGGACTGTCCCCGTATTGTACGCCCCGGTGCCGCCGCCTCTGGCACCGCCCCCGCTCCGCACCCGTGGAGGACCGACCGCATGAACGCCCGCCCCGCCCCGCGCCTGTCCGTCCTGGACGTCTCCCCCGTCTTCGTGGGCTCCTCACCGGCCCGCGCGCTGCGCGAGACCGTCGAACTGGCCCGGCACGTCGACGCGTTGGGATACCACCGGTTCTGGGTGGCGGAGCACCACGGCATCGACAACATCGCCAGCTGCTCGCCCCCGGTGCTGATCGGGCAGATCGCCGCCGCGACCTCCCGGCTGCGCGTCGGCTCCGGCGGGGTGATGCTGGCCAACCACAGCCCGCTGATCGTCGCCGAGCAGTTCGGCACCCTGGAGGCGCTGCACCCGGGCCGTATCGACCTGGGGCTCGGCCGCGCGCCGGGAGCCGACAGGATCACCGCGCACGCGCTGCGCAGGACCGCGGACGCCGACGACTTCACCGGGCGGCTGGGCGAGCTGCTCAGCTACTTCGGCCCCTCGCAGGCGGGCCCGGACGCCGCCGACGACGAGGAGGCCGGCGCGCAGCCGCCGGTGCGGGCACTGCCGGCCCTCGGCGCCGACCCCGAGGTGTGGCTGCTGGGCTCCAGCGGCTACAGCGCCGAGCTGGCCGGGCTGCTCGGGCTGCCGTTCGCCTTCGCCCAGCACTTCTCCCCCGCACTCGCGGGCCCGGCCGTGCAGCTCTACCGCGAGCGCTTCCGCCCGTCGGCCGTACTGGAACGCCCCTACGTGGCGGTCTCCTCGATGGTGGTGGCCGCGGACACCGACGAGGAGGCGCGGTGGCTGGCGGGGCCGATGATGCTCACCTCGCTGCTGCAGCGCACCCGCGGCATCAGCGACCTGCACGCGACGCCGGAGCAGGCCGCGCGGTTCGCCTACTCGCGCGACGAGGCCGACTTCATCGAGGACCGGCTCGCCTCCCACCTGGTCGGCGGCCCGCAGACCGTACACGACAAGGCGCAGGAGGTGCTGGCGGCGACCGGCGCCGACGAGCTGATGGCGCTGACGATGGTGCACGACCTGGACACCCGGGTCCGCTCCTACCGCATCCTGGCCGACGTGCTCATGCCGGAAAAGGCAGCCGGGGCCGGCGATACGGACACCGGCGCGGTCAGCGGGTCCGCAGCCCGTCGATGACCAGCGACATCATCTGGTCGGCCTGATCGAACCCGCCGCTCTGCTCCGAGGCGATGGTGATCGCGTTGACCAGCCGCAGCAGGGTCAGGGCGTCCAGGTCGGGGCGGATCGCACCGGTGCCCTGGGCCCTGCTGAGCAGGAACTCGGCGGCCGAGGTGATGGTGTCCCGGCACCAGGAGCCCAGCTCGGCGCCCTGGTCGCGCAGCACCAGCACGAACAGGCCCTTCAGTCCGTTGTGCGCGCTGCTGCGCGACATCGAGGCCCGCAGCCAGCCGGTGAGGGCGTCGACCGCCTCCTGGGCGCCGTCGCCCTGCTCCGGCGCCGAGGTGTAGGCCAGGTCGCGCAGCTGGGAGATCTCGTCCCGGTAGACCGCCTCCAGGAGCGTCTCCCGGTTCGGGAAGTGCCGGTAGAGGGTGGCATTGCCGACACCGGCGCGCTTGGCGATGTCGTCGAGCGAGGCGTCCGCGCCGTGCTCGGCGAAGGCCAGCCCGGCCTCGGCCAGGAGCCGCTCGTAGTTGCGGCGCGCGTCCGCCCGCATCGGTCGCGGGGTCGCGGGCCCCGCGGTGCCGGTGGTGGGCGTCATGTGCACTTCCCCTGCTGCGTGGCTCCGGAACGGGCCGGAGGGCTGGAAAGGCCCCGCCGGGGCCGGCGATCCCGCCGGTTCGGCGCTGCCCCCATGATAGACGGACCGGGCCCGTAGAGGCTTCTCAGCTTGGGCCTTGAGTAAACGGGGGCAGTCCCTGTATCGTCATGAGCCCCGCCGCCGATGCGGTGCGTCCGGGCGAAGACGCCCGGCGCCGCACCCGGCGCCCGGCCCGGCCGTCTCGCGACGCGTCCGCGCCGCGAGAACCCGACCACCATGCCGCTGGACGCGGCGCGGCGCCGAACGGCTCGGCGCTCTGCCGCACGACCGACAACCGTCGCTATTCCCGTTGTGCCGTTCCGGCGCGGGTATTCTCCCGCCACGCCGTTTCCCCACACCTTTTCCACCCCTTCATGCCCTCTTCCCCGTTCCCTTCCCGGAGGATTGAGAATGCGTTCAGGTCTGGCACGTACCGCGATCGAAGTCGCACAGGTTCGGGCGAAGGAATCCGCCCGCGAGGACCGGCTATTCGATGACCAGTTCGCCGGGATTTTCCTGCGGACCGCGCTCGGCGACGAGCCGGAGGCAGAAGAGCAGACGCCGGAACTGGCGGCGTGGAAGGCGGTCATCGAGTTCAACGTGGTCATCAGGACCCGTTTCTTCGACGACTACCTCACCGAGTCCGCGGCGGCCGGCTGCCGGCAGGTGGTCATACTCGGCGCGGGCCTGGACGTGCGGGCCTACCGGTTGGAGTGGCCGCCGGAGACGCGGGTGTTCGAGGTGGACCTCGCCGAGGTGCTGGAGTTCAAGCAGGAGGTGCTCGACGCCGAGGGCGCCAAGCCGGGCTGCATACGCGTCCCGGTCCCCGCCGACCTGCGCGAGTCCTGGCAGGACGACCTCAAGGCCGCCGGGTACGACCCCACGGTGCGCACCGCGTGGCTGGTCGAGGGGCTGCTGATCTACCTGACGGCGCAGGAGGCGGCGGCGCTGCTGGAGACGATCGGCGCGCTGTCGCCGGCCGGCAGCCGTATCACCTTCGAGCACGCCAACACCGGCCGCGCCTCGGCCGCCACCGAGGCCAAGGCGGTGCCGGCGCTGGCCAAGCTCAACGAGCTGGTCAAGGGTGGCCTCGGCGACCAGACCCTGGAGTGGCTGGCCGAGCACGGCTGGGACCCCGCGCTGCACGACCGCGCCGAGGCCGCCGCCGGCTACGGCCGCCCGGTGACCGGCCGCCCGAACGGCGGGCTGGCCACGGCGGTTAGGACCGCGTAGCCGCGCTCCCCCGCGGCGCCCCGGTGGCGCACCGCACGCGGAACGGGCCGGACGGTGTTCGCACCGTCCGGCCCGTTCCGTCGGCCCCTGCCCCGTCACTCCGCTTGGCGCCCGCCGGGACGTTCCGGTTCGGCGGCCGCCCGCTGTTCCGGTTGGCGGCCGCCGGGGCGTTCCGGTTGCCGCCGCTCAGGCGACGGGCGCCAGCGGCTGGTCGGCGTCGCGGACGGTGGCGTACAACTCCCGCAGGCCGCGGCCGGGTTCGAGGCCCAGCTCGCGGTCGATGGTGCGGCTGACCTCGCGGTAGGTGGTCAGCGCCTCGGAGGAGCGGCCGGCCAGGTGCAGCGCCAGCATCAGCTGCCGGGCGAAGCCCTCCCGCAGCGGGTGCTCGGCGGTGAGGGTCCGCAGCGGCGCGATCAGCCGGTCGTAGCGGCCCAGCGCCAGCTCCTGCTCGATCCGCAGCTCCTCGCACTCCAGCCGGGCCTCCTGCGCCCAGCGGACGAACTCCTCGACGATCGGGCCGCCGGCGAGGCCGTCCAGTGCCGGGCCGCGCCACAGCGACAGCGCCCGGGCGAAGCTGCGGGAGGCCGCCTCGTGGCGCCCCGCGGCCGCCTGCGCCCGCCCGTCGGCGGCCAGCGCGCGGAAGTCCGCCACGTCCAGCTCGCCCGGGTCGACTCGCAGTACGTACCCGGCCGGGCGGGTGGTCAGCCGCTCCTCGTCCGGCTCGGCCGCTCCCGACCAGGCCGCCAGCGACTTGCGCACCTGGTACACGTACACGTGCACCGCGGCGGTGAAGCGGCGGGGCGGGAGATCGCCCCATATCTCGTCGGCCAGTTGGCTGGTCGACGTCACCTGGCCGGCTCTGATGAGCAGCACCGAGAGCAGCGTCTCGACCTTCGGCGCGCTGACCGACTCCGGTCCTTCCCTGGTGACGGCGCGCAGACTGCCCAGCATCTCGAATCTCATGGCGCACTCCTGACTTTCCAGGGCACACAAAGAGCCGGCGGGTCCCCCGCTTCGGCTTACCCGCGCCCCGCGAACGGTGGTCTGGTGCGGAGCGAGACCCGCCGGCCGCGCCCCGCTCCACCCGGCCACGATCGCAGACCCCCGGCAGGGCCACATCCGAGAAAGTACCTACGTCCGTTCGGGACACGTACGGGCGTTCCGGAACGCCGCCTCCCGGAAGCCGCCGCGGGCAGGGGCTTCAGCACCGCCCAAGCCGGGGCGCCGAAGCTGCCGTCGGCCCATGCCCACGGCTCCGGCACCTGGAGGACGCGTCCCATGAACGACATCGACGACTTCGTCACGCTGCTACGTGACGAGATCGGCCTGCCGGTCACCGCCGAGCACGCCGCCCTGCACCTGGACCAGGTGCCCGGCTGGGACTCGGTCCACCTGCTGTCGCTGCTCGCGGTGCTGGAGCGCGAGACCGGCCGGCGCATCCCGCTGCCCGCGGTCCTGGAGGCCCCGACGCTGGGCCACATCTACACGCTGGCCGTCGACGGCTGACCGCCTCGGGCCGGCGCTTTAGGTCTGCCCAAGCCGCCGCTTCGACCATGGACCCGCCCGGCCACACACCCGGCTCCCGCCCGACTACCGACCGCCGGACTCGAACCGGCCCGTCCTAAGGATGCCCATGAGGCTCTGGTCAGCCAGTCGTCGTACGAACATCGTCCTGGCCACGGCACTGCTCGGCTGCTCGGTCGCGGTGGTGTCCGAGTCGTCCGCCGCGAGCGCGGCGGTCGGCCTGAACGGCCACCACTCGTCGTGCGTGAACGTGCGGGGAGTCCTGGAGCAGACCGTGAAGTACGACACGGTGGGCTCGGACGCCGCCGGCACCCCGCCGATGCAGAAGGTCGGCGACACCGCCGTCTACACCGACACCATCTTCGGCGCCGACGGCTCGGTGGTCGGCAAGGCACTGGGATACGTCACGATCGTGGCGATCCGGCCCTCCGACGGGCACCTGCTGACGGACTACCACGAGACCGTGCAGCTGCCGCAGGGCACCCTCAGCGACAGCGCGAGGCGGCTCGACCGCAACGGGATGATCGCCGGCGAGTGGCTGAACTTCGCGGCGACCGGCACCAGCGGGGACTTCGCCGGCAAGGTCGGCTACCGGCGCTGGCGCCTGCTGCCCCCGCTGTCCAACCCGCCGGTGCCCACGGAGAAGGCACAGGTCGAGATCACGTTGTGCGGCTGACGGCGATGGCCGCGCTGAGTGAGAACACGGGTGCGCCGGGCGCCGGCGCCGTCCACATCCGGTCGGTGGGCACCGCGTTGCCCGGCCCGGCCGTCGACAACGCCACTCTCGGGCAGCGGCTGCGGATGCCGGGCCAGTGGGAGGAGTGGGTGGACACCTTCATCGGCACCAGGACCCGCCACCTGGCGATCGACCTGGACAGCGGCAAGCCCGCCGCCACCCTGGCCGACCTGTGCGAGACCGCGGGCCGCCGGGCGCTGGACCGGGCCGGCCTGGCGCCGGAGCAGGTCGACCTGGTCGTGATGGGCACCGCGTCCCCCGACGACCTGATGCCCGCCACCGTCAACGTGGTGGCCGACCGGCTGCGGATCAACGGCGTGCCCAGCTACCAGCTGCAGTCCGGCTGCACCGGCGCCTTCCAGGCGATGCACGTGGCCCAGCAGCTGCTGTCGACCGGTGCGTACCGCAACGCGCTCGTGCTGGGCGGCGACGTGACCGCCCGCTTCTACGACTTCGACGTCGACTTCGCCACGCTGCCGCCCGAACACCTCGTGCACTACGTGCTGTTCGGCGACGGGGCGGGCGCGATGGTGCTCGACACGCAGCCGGTGCCCGGATCGCTGGCCGTGCGCCGGCTGTTCACCCAGCTGACCGGGCTGGACCGGGCGCCGGGGCAGATCGTGCACTGGTTCGGTCCCTCCGACCGCGACTCGACGCGGCCGCCGGCCGAGGAGGACTACAAGGCGATCGAGGAGTCGGTGCCGGTGATGGCCGCCGAGATCCTCGACGACCTGCTGGACGAGACCGGCTGGGACCGCGACGAGGTCGACTTCCTGCTGCCGCCGCAGCTGTCGGGGCGGATGACGACCAAGATCGTCGACCTGCTGGCGCTGCCGTCGGCGACGGAGGTCTCCTGCGTCCGGGACGTCGGCAACAACGGCAACGCCACCCCGTTCTTCCAGCTCGAACAGCTGCTGGCGCAGGCCACCCCGGGCAGCCGGGCGGTGGGCGTGTCGGTGGAGTCCAGCAAGTGGATCAAGGCCGGCTTCGCGGTCGAGACGGTCTGAGACGAAGGGATACACCCACGATGCAGGTCCGTGCGACCGGGTGCGAGGTGCGGCGGTGAAGATCGGTCCCGAGGTCCGCCAGCGCCGCCACACCCAGTACTTCACCGGCACCATCCGCGCCTTCTCGCCGGTCTTCCTCGACACCGACGTCGACATGGGGCGGGTGCTGCGGCACCGGGCCGCCCATCCGGGCTACTCGGTGGTCAGCTACGTCGCCGAGGCGACCGGGCACGCGCTGGCCGCGCACCCGGAGGCCAACGCGGCGCTGCGCGGCCGGCTGTGGCCGCGGCTGGCCCGCTACGACGGCGTGCACGCCAAGATCACCCTCGACAAGACGCTCGACGGCCACCGGGTGGTGCTGGCGACGGTGGTGCCCGACGTGGACACCGCGGGCCTGCCCGCCATCCAGGAGCGGATCTCGCACTTCAGGGACGGCGACCCGCAGACCATGCCGGAGTTCGGCGCGGTCCGCGTGCTGCACAAGCTGCCGCGGTTCGTGGGGCTGCCGCTGTTCCGGCTGACCACCCGCTCGCTGCGGCGCCGCCCGCAGACGCTGGGCACGGTGGCGATCACCTCCCTCGGGCACCGCCCGGTCAACGGCTTCCACTCCGTCGGCGGCACCACCGTCACCCTGGGCGTCGGCCAGATCGCCGACCGGCCGGTGGTACGGGACGGCGCGCTGGCCGTCGCCCCCGTGATGCGGCTGAGCCTCGCCTTCGACCACCGGGTGATCGACGGCGCCGAGGCGGCCGACCTGCTCACCGCGATCAAGGACGGCCTCGAAGGCTACCCGCCGGACGACGACCGCCAGGTCGCACCGGCCGCGGACGTACTCGCCGACATCCCGTCGGGCTCCACCCGCACCAACTGACCGGCGCTCCACGGAAAGGCGGACCGCGCTGAAATGGCGGACAAGGCAAGCACGGCGGACATGGCAGGCGCCGCGACGGCGGTGCGGACCGCGGAGGCGGCAGTCACCACAGGCAGCCCGACGCCGACCGGCGCCGACGGCCCGGCGCCCTTCACGGTGGTGGTCGTCGGGGCGGGTCCCGCGGGCACCTCGCTGCTGGAGCGGATCTGCGCCAACATCCCTGAACTGGTTCCCGACCGCCCGGTGCGGGTCCACCTGGTGGACCCGCACCCGCACGGCGGCGGGCGGGTGTGGCGGCAGGAGCAGTCGGCCCTGATGTGGGCCAACACCCCGATGGCCGCGATCACCGTCTTCCCCGACGAGAACATGGCCTGCGAGGGCCCCAAGCCGCCGGGTCCCGCGATCCTGGACTGGGCCCGCACGGCCGCCCCCGAGGACCTGGCCGACCCGGTGGTGGCCGACGAGGTGGCCAGGGCGCACCCGCGCTTCTACCCTTCGCGCCGCACCCTGGCGGCCTATCTGTCCAGCGTCGTACGGCGGTTGGTGGCCGGTGCGCCCTCCAACGTCGAGGTGGTCACCCACGCCGACACCGCCGTCGAGCTGGTCGACGACGCGCACCGCACCACCGTACGGCTGGAATCCGGGGCCGAACTGGTCGCCGACGCGGTGCTGCTGGCGCAGGGCCACCACGACGTGGAGCCGGCGCCGCCGGCCCTCGAACTGGCCCGTTTCGCCGCGGAGCACGGCCTGACGTACCTGTCGGCGCAATATGCCGCCGACGCCGACCTGGACGTGCTGCGGCCGGGCGAGCCGGTGATCGTCCGGGGCCTGGCGCTGTCGTTCGTCGACTACGTGGTGCTGCTCACCGAGGCCCGCGGCGGCTCCTGGACGCGGGACGCCGACGGCACCTTGCAGTACGTGCCGTCGGGGCGGGAGCCGGTGCTCTACGCCGGGTCGCGGCGCGGGGTGCCCTACCGCAGCAAGCTGGGCTACAACCAGCTGCTCGGGGAGAAGCCCACGCCGCACTTCCTGACCGCGCAGGTCGCCAAGGAGCTGATCGCCCGGCCCGAGCCGGTGGACTTCGGCCTCGACATCCGCCCGTTGATCCACGCGGAGATGGAACTGGCCCACTACCAGGAGCTGTTCACCGGCCACCCGGACCGGGTGACCCGCCCCTGGCAGGAGGTCGCGGAGGTCTTCGAGCTGCTGGGCAGCGGCCTGCCCGCCGACCGGGCCCGTGTCGACGCGGTGGTCGCGGACTGCGTGCCCGACCCCGCGGACCGCTTCGACCTGCCGGCGCTGCAATACCCGCTGGAGGGCGTACGGGTCGACAGTCCCGACCGGCTGCACGAGCTGATCCTCGACCACGTCACCGCCGACCTGGCGCGGCGCGGCGACCAGCGCTACAGCCAGGACCTCGCGGCGATCCAGGCCCTGATGAACAGCATGGGCCCGATCTTCCAACTGCTCAGCTCCAACCGGCTCTCCGCGCGCTCGCGCACCAAGGAACTCGACCCGTGGTTCCACGACTTCTTCGGCTACATCGGCAGCGGCCCGCCCGGCCCGCGCGCCGAACAGCTGCTCGCCCTGGGCAGGGCGGGCGTGGTGCGCTTCCTCGGCGGCGGCCTGGAGATCGTGCCGGACGCCGCCCGCGGGGTCTTCGTGGCGCGCGGGGTCAACGCGCCCGTCGAGGTGGCGGCGACCGCACTGCTCGAAGCGCGGCTGCCGACCGCCAGCGTCGTACGCAACCGCGACGCCCTCGTCCGCCGGCTGTACGAGCGCGGGGCGTGTACCGAGGAGCAGTTGCGGGACGCTCCGGGGCAGCCGGCCTTCAGCTCGGGCAAGCTCGCGGTGCACGCCACCGACCAGCGGGTGCTGGCCGCCGATGGCTCCGCGCACCCGCGGCTCTTCGCGGTCGGCGCGTGGACGGCGGGCTTCGGCCCGGCCGGCTTCCCCCGGCTCAACCCGATCGGTTTCATGCGCTGCGACGCGATGGTGCGCTCGATGCTGCGGCTGGGCGCGGCGGTGCCGTCGCTGGGGTCGGCGGCGCCCGACACGCCCCCGCAGGCGGGCTGACAGCGACGACGGGCGGCCGCACCCCACTGGCCTGTGGGGTGCGGCCGCCCGTCGTCGTGCCGAGGCCGGCCGTCAGTACGTGCCGATGGTGTCCTCGTAGCGGTCCCGCTTGACGTACATGTCCCAGAAGGTCTCGGCCAGGTCCTTCGGCCAGACCCGCTCGGGCTCGAAGCCCACGGCCTGCGCGCTGGTGGGGCGCCCGTCGAACTGGCGCTGGGCCTCGCTGAGTTCGATGAGCGCTCCGATGGTCAGACCGCCGGCGTAGATGCCCTTGGGTGCCAGCGACTCGTTGAGCGTCTTGAGGTAGTTGCGCAGGCCGGCGAAGGCGATGCCGACGTTGCTCATCATCGGCAGCGGGTTGGTGCCGGCCGCACCCAGGCCGAACAGCAGGGCGCCGTCGCCGCGTTCGAGCATCTGCGGCAGCACCAGGTTCACCAGGCGGATCGGGGCCAGCAGCCGCACGTCGAGCTGCGGCTGGAGTCCCGCGAGGTCCAGGTCGAGCGTGGCGACCGGCCGTTCGGTGATACCGGCGGGGCTGTACTCCGTCACGTCGATCCGGCCGAACCGCTCGTTGATCGCCGCCACGGTGCCGGCGAGCGCGCTGTGGTCGGCCAGGTCCTGGGTGAAGGTGTCCGCCTCGATGCCCTCGCTCTCCAACTCAGCGCGCAGGGCGTCGAGTTTGGACTGCGTACGGGCGACGAGCGCGACCCGGAAGCCCTCCTGACCGAAGCGCCGGGCGACGCCCAGGCCCAGGCCGGTACCGGCTCCGAATACGGCAATGGTCTTGGACATGTGCTGTGTGTCCCTCTCTGCAGCGGTTTTCACCAGGTGACGGGCAGTTCGTGCAGGCCGTACATGATCGTGTCGTTCTTGAACGGCAGCTCCGCGAGCGGAGCGGCCAGCCGCAGGTCCGGCAGGCGGGCCAGCAGCGCGGTGAAGACCACGTCCAGTTCCAGACGGGCCAGGTTCTGGCCCAGGCACTGGTGGATGCCGTAGCCGAAGGCCACGTGGGAGGGCGACTCGCGGGAGAGGTCGAACTCCTCGGGGCGCTCGAAGGCGCGGGCGTCGCGGTTGGCGGCGGCGTTCGACAGCAGGACGCCCTCGCCCGCCGCGATGGTGGTGTCGCCCAGCTCGATGTCGGCCAGCGCCACCCGGCCGGTCGAGTGGTCGGAGATGCTGAAGTAGCGCAGCATCTCCTCGACCGCCTTGGGCACCAGCGACGGGTCCTTGACGAGCGTGTCCCGCAAATCCGGGTGCTCGATCAGGTAGGCGGTGCCCAGCGCGATCATGTTGGCGGTCGTCTCGTGGCCGGCCACCAGGATGAGCAGCGCCATCCCGGTCAGGTGCTCGGCGTCCTCCACACCGGCCTCGCGGTACCGCACCGCGAGCCGGCTGAGCAGGTCCTCGCGCGGCTCCGCCTGCCGGCGCAGGACCAAGCCGTGCAGGTAGGCGCGCAGCTCCACCAGCGAGTTGAGCCGGTCCGGTCCGCTGGTGTTGCGGTCGGTCATCAGCCGGGCCCGGGACTGGAAGACCTCCCGGTCCCCGTACGGCACGCCCAGCAGCTCGCAGATGGTCAACGACGGTACCGGCAGGGCGAGTTCCTGCACCAGGTCGACCGTTCGCGGGCCGGCCAGGATCCGGTCCAGGCACTCCTGGACGGTCCGGGTCACCGCGGGGCGCAGCGTCTCGACCTTGCGGACGGTGAACTCGCTGATCACCATCCGGCGGTAGGTGGTGTGCTCCGGCGGGTCCATCCACGGCAGGAAGCCCCTGCGGTCGATGGCCTGCTGGCCGCTGAGCAGCGCGGGGAAGCCGGGGTGCACCCGGTCGGCGCTGAGGTTGGCGTCGGTGAACAGCCGGCGTACGTCCTCGTAGCGCGTGGCCAGCCACGCCTCCCGCCCGGTGGGCAGCAGGACACGGGCCAGCGGCTCTTCCTCGCGCAGCCGCGCGTACTGCTCGGGCAGTGCGAACGGGCAGGTGCGCGGCATCGGGTAGGCCGGCGGTCCGGCGGCGTCGGCGGTTTCGGTCACGTGAGGGCCTCCAGACGGGGCGGGTCCTCCGGCAGGGCCGGAGTCGGGCTAGGCCGGGGACGGGCCGGTGGGCTGCCGGTCGGCTGCGGGATCTGCTCCGGTTCCGGTTTCTGCTGCTGCTCCGGTTTCTGCTCCTGCTCCTGCTCCTGCTTCGAGCTGGACGGCCCGGGCGGGGCAGCGGGTGGCCGCGTCGCGCACGGACGGGGTCAGCTCCTCCGGCAGCGGGTCCACCAGGACGTAGGACAGGCCGTCCTCGTCGCTCTGGTCGAAGACGTCGGGGGCGGCGAGCACGCACTGGCCCGCTCCCACGCAGACGTCGCGGTCGACGACGGCACGCCGCACGGCGGGGGCGCTCACCAGGTCACCGGCAGTTCGTGGATGCCGTACATAATGGCGTCGTCCTTGAACGGCAGGTCCTCCACCGGCACCGCGAGCCGCAGCCCGGGCAGCCGTCGCAGCAGGGTGCTGAAGACGACGTCCAGCTCCAGCCTGGCCAGGTTCTGCCCCAGGCACTGGTGGATGCCGTAGCCGAAGGCCATGTGCTGGCGGGCGTCCCGGTGGATGTCCAGGGTCTCGGGGTCGGGGAAGACGGCGGCGTCGCGGTTGGCGGCCGCGTTGGACAGCAGCACGCCCTGCCCCTTGCGTATCGTCACCCCGCCGATCTCGACGTCCTCCAGCGACACCCGGCTGGTGACGTTGTCGGCGACGCTGAAGTAGCGCAGCAGTTCCTCGACCGCCTTGGGCGCCAGCGACGGGTCGGCGCGCAGTTCCGCGGCCTGGTCGGGGTGCGCCAGCAGGGCCACCGTGCCCAGCGCGATGGTGCTCGCGGTGCTCTCGTAGCCGCCGATGAGGATCAGCAGCGCCAGGCCGGTGAGGTGGTCGTGGTCGTCCGCGCCGACCGCGCGGTGCCGGGCCACCAGCCGGCTGAGGGTGTCGTCACCGGGCTCGCGGCCCTTGCGGTGCAGCAGGTCGCCGAGATACGTGCGCAGGTCGCGCAGTGCCGCGGCGCGCTCCTCGGGCGGGTGCACCTTGCTGACCATGACCTCCGCGCGGTCCTGGATGTGGTCCAGGTCCTCGTAGGGGACGCCGAGCACGTCGCAGATGGTCTGCGACGGGACCGGCAGGGCCAGCGCCCGCACCAGGTCGACCGGGCGCGGCCCGGCCTCCATGCGGTCGATGCAGCCGTCCACCACCGCCTGGACCCGCGGCCGCATGGCCCGGATCCGGCGCACGGTGAACTCGTTGATCAGCATCCGCCGGTAGCGGGTGTGCTCGGGCGGGTCCATCCACGGTAGGAAGCCCCTCGCCTGCTCGTCGAAGGACTTCCGGCGCGGCGCGAGTATGGGGAAGGTCGGGTGGGTGCCGTCCGCGCTGAGCCGCGGGTCGAGGAAGAGCGTGCGGACGTGCTCGTGGCTGGTCACCAGCCAGGCGTCCCGGCCGCTGGCGAGGTCCACCGGGGTGATCGGCGCTTCCTCCCGCAGCTCGGCGTACTGCTCGTTGAGGTCGAACGGACAGCGGCGGGGCATCGGAAAGCTGGGAAGTTCAGCCGTGTCCTCGGTCGGTGCGGCCGAGTCGGCGGTGTCGGTCACGAGTGCCTCCAAGCTGAAGCCGATCGCAAATGGCTCCCAGGATCGGCCGCACCTCTAAAGCGGCGCTTTACGCACGCTTTTCGCGGCCGAAGCCGCGGCGCGAGGTACGCGACCCGAGGCTCGGGCCCGCGGTAGGGCTCGTGGCTGGGGCGGCGGCGCCACCGCCGGAGGTCGGGACCGGCGGCTGGGCCCGGGCGCCAACGCCCGACGCCGGAGCGCGCGCCCGTACGCCCTCCCGCAGGACCGCAGGCGTGCGGCCCGGCACGCGCACGGAGCCGCGTGCGCACGGGATTGCCCGCGCGCACGCGCGTACGCAGACCGGCGCGGCCCCGCGTCGACCGGGACCGCGCCGGGGTCTTGCTCCCGGGGTGAGCCGCTTACTCCGCCTTGGGCGCGGCAGCCTGGGCGGGCGCGGCCGCTGCGGCGGCCGGCGCCTTCTTCGAGGCGAAGACGAAGACCGACACGACCAGGGCGAGGGCCACGAAGACCACGCCGACCGTGAAGGCGGACTGCAGGCCGTGGGTGAAGGCGTACTTCGCCTGCTCCTTGGCCGCGGCGCCGGCCGGCCTGCCCGCCGCGTTCTTCGAGGCAGTGCCGAACACGGTGACGAGGATGGCCAGGCCCAGGCCGCCGCCGAGCTGCATCAGGGTCTGCAGCACGCCGGAGGCCGAGCCGGAGTCCTCGCGGGCCACGCCGGTGAGGATCGTGACGTTCAGCGGCATGAAGCTCAGGCCCATACCGACGCCGAAGATGAGCAGCGGGCCGAACACCGAGCCGAGGTAGCTGCTGTCGGTGGAGATCTGCGTCAGCCACACCATCGTGACGGTCATCAGCGTGGCACCGGCGATCATCAGCGGCTTGGCGCCGAACTTCGGCAGCAGCTTCGGCACCCGCGAGACGGTGAGGAACATCGCCACGGTCATCGGCAGGAAGGCCAGGCCCGCGTTCGCCGGGCTCAGCCCCAGCGCGTCCTGGACGAACTGGCTGAGGAAGAAGAACAGCGCCAGCATCGTCGCGGTGAGCAGCAGGATGTTCAGGTAGCCGCCGGAGCGGTTGCGGCTGCGGAACAGCCGCAGCGGCACGATCGGCTGCTGGATTTTGGTCTCGATGACGACGAACGCGGCGAGCAGCAACGCCGCGGCGACGAAGCACAGCACCGTCAGGGTGTCGCCCCAGCCGTCGGTGGGCACCCGGATGAAGGCGTAGACCAGCGCGACCATGCCGGCGGTGACGGTGATCGTGCCGCCGTAGTCGATACGGGCCTGGTGGCGCTCGGGCTCGCGGATGAAGCGGGGGGCGCCGAGCACGACGGCGAGGCCGAGCGGCACGTTGACGAACATCACCGCGCGCCAGCTGACCCAGTCGGTCAGCACGCCGCCGAGGATGAGGCCGACCGAGGCGCCCGCGCCGGCGGTGGCGGAGTAGACGGCGAGCGCGCGGTTGCGCGCCGCGCCCTCCTCGAAGTTGGTGGCGATCAGCGCCAGCGTGTTCGGCGAGGCCATCGCCGCACCGATTCCCTGCCCGATACGGGCGGCCACCAGCAGCCCCGGGCTGTTGGCGAAGCCGCCGACCAGGGAGGCGATGGTGAACAGCGCGGTGCCGGCGACCAGCATCCGCCGCCGGCCGAGGATGTCGCCGAGCCGGCCGCCGAGCAGCAGCAGCCCGCCGAACGCGAGGGTGTAGGAGTTGACCACCCAGGACAGGCCGATCGGGGAGAACCCCAGCGCGCCCTGGATCTTGGGCAGCGCGATGTTCACCACCGTCGCGTCCAGGCCCACCATCAGATAGGCGGTCGCGATGAGCGCGAGGGTGATCCCGGGGTGGCCGCTGGGTCCGTTGTCGGCCGGGGGCGGCTCGGCCACCGCCGTCCGCGAGGAGTTGGTCTGGTCGCTCATGGCTCTCCTTCGGCTCCGGCGGATCACCGGGGAGGCACGCCGGGAAGCAGTCGAGATGGGGGCGTCAATCGGCCTACGGACGTGTCCCGTTGACTCCTCACCGATTATACGGGGACAGCCCCCGTTTTCTCAACACGTGGCATTCCCGCGCGGCGGACCGCCCGGGGCGGCGCGGGGGGCGCCTGCGCTTAAGAGTGCGGAAAGCCCCGCCTAAGGGACCGCCCGAACCCTGTGAGATCGACGGTGGTCCCGCCACCGCCGGCCCCATCGCGGGCGCGCTGGAGAAGGGCGACGACACCTGATGTCACTTGGCCACACCGCAGCACACGCGACCCCCGATGACGCCGGCGACACCCAGGCCGCCGACGCAGCTGACGCGATCGCCGTGATCGGCCTGGCCTGCCGGCTGCCCGGCGCCCCCGGCCCCGAGGATTTCTGGCGCCTGCTGCGCGACGGGCGCAGCGCCGTGGCCACCGCACCGGCCGAGCGCGGCTTCACCACGGCGCTGATCGCGGAGACCGGCCCGGACGCGGCCGCCCGCTTCGGGGCGTTCCTCGACGACGTCAGCGGTTTCGACGCGGAGTTCTTCGGCATGTCGCCGCGCGAGGCCGCCGCGGCCGACCCGCAGCAGCGGCTGGTGCTTGAGCTGGCCTGGGAGGCCATGGAGGACGCCGCGGTCCGCCCCGCGGAGCTGCGCGGCAGCCGTACCGGCGTCTTCGTGGGCACCATGGCCGACGACTATGCCGCCCTCACCCGGGCCGCGGCCCCGCGGTCGCTGGGCCGCTACACCCTGACCGGGCTCAACCGCGGCATCATCGCCAACCGCGTCTCCTACACCTTCGACCTGCACGGGCCGAGCCTCACGGTGGACACCGCCCAGTCGTCCTCGCTGGTGGCGGTCCACCTGGCCTGCGAGAGCCTGCGCCGCGGCGAGTCCGACCTGGCACTGGCGGCCGGGGTGAGCCTTGCCCTGGCACCCGAGAGCGCGCTGGGCACCGCGCGCTTCGGCGCGCTGTCCCCCGACGGCCGCTGCTTCACCCTCGACGCCCGCGCCAACGGCTACGTACGCGGCGAGGGAGGCGGCATGGTCCTGCTCAAGCCGCTCGCGCGGGCGCTGGCCGACGGCGACCGGGTGGTGTGCGTGATCCGCGGCAGCGCCACCAACAACGACGGCACCACGAACGGGCTCACCGTCCCCGGCGGGCCCACCCAGACCGACGTCATCCGCCGTGCCTGGTTCGCCGCCCGGCTCGACCCGGCGACCGCCGGCTACGTGGAGCTGCACGGCACCGCCACCCGCGTCGGCGACCCGATCGAGGCGGGCGCCCTCGGCGCGGCCCTGGGCGCCCTCCGCCCGCCCGGCCACCCGCTGCCGGTCGGCTCCGCGAAGACCAACGTCGGCCATCTGGAGGGCGCCGCCGGCATCGTCGGCCTCCTCAAGACCATCCTCGCCCTGCACCACCGCATCCTCCCGCCCACCCTCAACCACACCACCCCTAACCCCCGCATCCCGCTGGCGGCCCTCGGCCTCACCGTCCCGACCGCCGCCGGCCCCTGGCCCGCCACCGACGGCCCGCTCGCGGCCGGCGTCAGCTCCTTCGGCGTGGGCGGCACGAACTGCCACGTGGTGCTGACGGAGGCGCCGGGCGCCTCCGCGCAAGCACTCGGCGCTCCCACTGATGACCGGGCGCTCGACCAGTCACTCGACCAGTCACGCGGCCAGGACGCGCCGGACGGCGGCGCGGAGGACGGGTGGACGGCGTGGGCCGTGTCAGGGCGGAACGCGGCCGCGCTGCGTGACCAGGCACAGCGGCTGCACGACCGGTTCGCGGATCTTCCCGGCTCCGCCGGGACGGCGCACCCCACCGACCGTGCGATCGCCGTCGCGCTGCACCGTACGCGTACGCCCTTCCCCCATCGGGCGGTCGTCGTCGGGCAGGGGCGGGAGGCACTGCTCGACGGGCTGGCCGCGATCGCCGCCGGGGAGCGGGCGGCGCAGGTGGTCGACGGGGTGGCAGGTCCGGCCGGCGAGGTGGCGTACGTCTTCAGCGGGCAGGGGAGCCAGCGGGTCGGCATGGGGGCGGGGCTCTACGCGGCCCACCCGGCCTACGCCCGCTCGCTGGACGCCACGCTCGCCGAGCTGTCGCCGTTGCTGCCGCGGCCGATCGGCGACCTGCTGCTCGGTTCCCCCGAGAGCGTCGAGGCGGCCGAGGCGGCTCTCCTGGACAGCACCGACCTGACCCAGCCCGCCCTCTTCGCGGTCGAGGTCGCGACCTACCGGCTGCTGGAGTCGTGGGGGGTGCGGCCGGGGCTGCTGCTGGGGCACTCCGTCGGCGAACTGGCGGCCGCGCACGTCGCCGGGGTGCTGTCGCTCGCCGACGCGTGCACGCTGGTCGCGGCGCGCGGCCGGCTGATGCGGGCGCTGCCGGCCGGCGGTGCGATGGCCTCCGTCGAGGCGTCCCCCGACGAGGTCGCCGAGCTCCTCGCCGAGCGGGCGGACTTGGCCGCCGCGGTGGACCTCGCCGCCGTCAACGGACCGCGGGCGGTCGTCATCGCCGGGGACACCGACCAGGTGTTGGAGCTGGCCGGCGATTTCGAGGCCAGGGGCCGCCGCACCCGGCGGCTACGGGTCAGCCACGCCTTCCACTCCCCGCGCATGGAGCCGATGCTCGACGAATTCCGCCGGATCGCCGCGTCACTGTCGTACGCACCCGCCCGCATCCCGATCGTCTCCACCGTGACCGGCGCCCTGGCTGCTCCGGAGGAGACCGCGTCCGCGGACTACTGGGTGGCGCACGCCCGGCGGACCGTCCGGTTCCTGGACGGCGTGCGGGCCGCCGAGGCGGCGGGCGCGTCGGCCTTCGTCGGCATCGGGCCGGACGCGGCGCTGCCCGGGCTGGCGCGCGACAGCCTGACCGGGCAGCCCCGACCGGTCGCCGAGACCGTGTCCACGCCGACGCTGCGGCGCGGCCAGGACGAGACGGAGACGGTGCTGACCGCGCTCGCCCGCCTGCACACGCACGGCGTCGGCCTCGACTGGCCGGCGGCCCTGGGCGGGGAGCCGGCGGCCGCCGCGTCGTACGTGGCCCTGCCGACGTATGCCTTCCAGCGGCGCCGGCACTGGCTGGCGGAGATCACGCGGCAAGGTCCTGCCGAGGGGACGGCGGCCGCAGGCCCGGTGGCAGCGGCCGCTCCCGAGGCGGCGGACGGTCCCGTGGCGGCGGACGGTCCCGTGGCGGTGGCAGTCGAGCCGGAGCCCGCCGCGGCATCGGCATCGGCACAGGCCGGGGACCGTTCCGGCCTGGATGCGCTGCTCGACGTGGTCAGGGCCAACGCGGCCGTCGTCCTCGGTCACGCCTCGGGTGCGGAGGTACGCGCCGACCGCAGCTTCAACGATCTCGGCCTGGACTCGCAGGGCGCGGTGGAACTGCGCGACCGCCTCGCTGCCGAGACGGGCCTCGCCCTGCCCTCGACCCTCACCTACGACTACGCCAACCCGACCGTCCTCGCGGCCCACCTGCACACCGAGTTGCACGGCGGCGCGGGCGGCCGACCCGACGACGACGTACCCGGCACCCGTACAGGCACCGTTGCCGACGAGCCGATCGCCATCGTCGGCATGGCCTGCCGCTACCCCGGCGGCGCCGACACCCCGGACGCGCTCTGGCAGTTGGTGGCCGACGGCCGCGACGCGATCGGCGCCATGCCGACCAACCGCGGCTGGAATCTGGCGGAGTTGTACGACCCGGACCCGGACCGGCCCGGCACCACCTACGTCAAGTCCGGCGGGTTCCTGCACGACGCGGGCGAGTTCGACCCGGCGTTCTTCGGCATCAGCCCGCGCGAGGCAGCGGCCATGGACCCGCAGCAACGGCTGCTGCTGACCAGCGCCTGGGAGACCCTGGAGCACGCCCGCCTCGACCCGACGACGCTGCACGGCACCCACACCGGCGTGTTCGTCGGCGCCACCGCGCAGGAGTACGGCCCGCGGCTGTACGAGTCCGCGGCCGGCCACGACGGCCACATCTTCACCGGCACGACCACGTCGGTCGCGTCCGGCCGGATCGCGTACACCCTCGGCCTTGAGGGCCCGGCCCTCACCGTGGACACCGCGTGCTCGTCCTCCCTGGTCGCCGTCCACCTCGCGGTGCAGGCGCTGCGCCGCGGCGAGTGCACGCTCGCGCTGGCCGGGGGCGCCACCGTCATGGCGGGGCCCGGCATGTTCATCGAGTTCAGCAGGCAGCACGGGCTCGCCGCGGACGCGCGCTGCAAGGCGTTCGCCGACGGAGCCGACGGCACCGCGTGGGCCGAGGGCGTCGGCATGCTCCTGCTGGAGCGGCTGTCGGACGCCGAGCGCAACGGGCACCGCGTGCTCGCCGTCGTCCGCGGCAGCGCGGTCAACCAGGACGGTGCGAGCAACGGCCTCGCCGCCCCCAGCGGCCCGGCCCAACAGCGGGTGATCCGTGCGGCGTTGGCCGACGCTCGGCTCGGCCCGCAGGACGTCGACGCCGTCGAGGCGCACGGCACGGGCACCGCGCTGGGCGACCCCATCGAGGCGCAGGCCGTCCTCGGCACGTACGGCCGCGAGCGGCCCGCCGACCGCCCGCTGCGCCTTGGCTCCCTGAAGTCCAACATCGGCCACACCCAGGCCGCCGCGGGCGTCGGCGGCGTCATCAAGATGGTCCAGGCCATGCGCCACGGCGTCCTCCCCCGCACGCTGCACGTCGACGCCCCCTCCCACCACGTCGACTGGTCCTCCGGCACGGTCGCCCTGCTCACCGACCCCCTGCCGTGGTCCACCGACTCCCCCGCCCGCCCCCGCCGAGCCGCGGTCTCGTCCTTCGGCATCAGTGGCACCAACGCGCACCTCATCCTCGAACAGGCCCCCGAGCCGGTGGAGACGGCGGAGTCCGAGGGCGGTACGGACGCGGGCGACACGGCAGCGGCCGCCGCAGTTCCGGTGCTGCTGTCCGCGCGGAGCGGGGCGGCTCTCAGGGAGCAGGCCCGGCGGCTGCGCGAGCATGTGGCGGCCCGGCCGGCGGCGGCACTGGCGGAGATCGCGCTGGCTTCGGCCACGACGCGCACGCACTTCGAGCACCGTGCGGCGGTCATCGCCTCCACCCGCGGGGAGTTGACGACCGCGCTGGACCGCTTCGCCAGCGACGACCCCGCCTCCGACGTCTACGAGGCCGTGGCGCCGACGGACGCCCCCAAGACGGTGCTGGTCTTTCCCGGCCAGGGCTCGCAGTGGCCGGGCATGGCCGTGGAGCTGCTGCGTACGAACCCGGTCTTCGCCGAGCACATCGAGGCCTGCCACCACGCCCTGGCACCCTTCACCGACTGGCACCTCATCGACACCCTCAACCAGACACC
>NZ_FRBI01000011.1:196911-240013 GCF_900142575.1 Actinacidiphila paucisporea | reverse complement strand
AGTACGGGTTCTCGGTGGTGGCCGCGATCAGGGTGACCCAGCGGTTCTCCACCGCGGGCAGCAGCGAGTCCTGCTGGGCCTTGCTGAAGCGGTGGATCTCGTCCAGGAAGAGCACGGTCTCGCGCTGGAAGCCGCCGGACTGGCGCTTGGCGCTCTCGATGACCGTGCGGACCTCCTTGACGCCCGCGGTGATCGCGGACAGCTCCACGAAGCGCTTGTTGGTGGCCTTGCTGACCACGTAGGCCAGGGTGGTCTTGCCGGTGCCGGGCGGGCCCCACAGGATCACCGACGAGGGCCCGGCGGGACCGCCGCCGCTCTCCCCCACCAGCCGCCGCAGCGGCGATCCGGGCCGCAGCAGGTGCTGCTGCCCGACGACCTCCTCCAGGACGCGCGGGCGCATCCGTACGGCGAGCGGGCTGGCCCCGGGGTCGCGCTCCCTGCGCTCCTCGGCGGCGGCGGTGAAGAGGTCTGGTTCCACGTCTTGCAGCGTAGGTCACCGCTACGACAGTCGCGCCGGCCGCCCACCTGTGGGCGGCCGGCGCGGGTGGCCGGACGATCGGGTGACGGTCAGATGACCGTCTTCCAGTAGTACCAGAAGTGCACCAGGATCAGCATGGCGATCACGCCGTACCACAGCACCGGGACGACCCAGTGGAATTCCAGCACCAGGGCGCGGGCCTTGGCGGGGACCTTGATCAGGCCGTGCTTGATGTTGTGCACCGCCGTGTACCAGAACGTGGCGATGGTGACGACCCAGGCCAGGCAGCACCACAGGCAGACCGCGTTGATGTTGTAGATCGTCTGGTACTGGAGCCAGGAGATGAAGCACACGCCGAACAGGCCGCCGGCCTGCAGGCCGTACCAGAACCAGGCTTTGTAGCGGGCGCCCGCGAACATGCCCATGGCCAGGGTCATCACCACCGGGAAGGCGACCAGGCCGATGATCGGGTTCTGGAAGCCGAAGACGTGTGCCTGGTGGCTCTGCATGACGTCGCCGCAGGAGATGACCGGGTTGAGGCTGCACGACAGGTGCAGCGTCTTGCCCTCGACCTTCGCCTGGAGCAGCCGGAATTTGTCATCCGTGATGATGAACGAGGCGAGCAGGCCCAGCGCACCGCAGATCAGCAGCAGCCAGCTGAAGGGCTTGCCCGCCGCGATGCCGTCGGCCGGGCGCCGCTGCTCGCTCTCGCCGTCCGCTCGCGTCTCGTCCAGGGCGGAAGTCGTCATGATGGCCGATCTCTAGGTCCGTGGTGGGCGGGCACCCATTCATTGTGCACGAGGGCGGTCAGGTTGGAATAAGCCTGCAGCGCCCTCGTACACGGATGAGGGGTTTACCCGAGCCGCTCCTTGACGGCCGCCACGATCCCGTCGAGCGGCACCGGTGACTGGTCGCCGCTTTCCAGGTCCTTGAGCTGCACGACGCCCTCGGCCAGGTCCCGCTCGCCGGCGACCAGCGCGAGGCGGGCTCCGGAGCGGTTGGCCGACTTCATCGCGTTCTTCATGCCCTTGCCGCCGTAGGCGAAGTCCGCCGCGACGCCGGCCCTGCGCAGCCCGGTCACGGCGGTGAACAGCGCCCGCCGCGCCTCCTCGCCGAGCGGCACCGCGTAGACGTCGGTGACCGGCGGCAGTGCCAGGTCCACGCCCTCGGCCTTGAGCGCCAGCACGGTGCGGTCCACGCCGAGCGCCCAGCCGACCGACGGCAGCGACGGGCCGCCGATCATCTCCGACAGGCCGTCGTAGCGCCCGCCGCCGCCGATCGCGGACTGCGAGCCGAGCCCGCCGTGGACGAACTCGAAGGTGGTGCGGGTGTAGTAGTCCAGGCCGCGCACCAGCCGCGGGTCGTCCTCGTACGCCACCCCTGCCGCGGCCAGCAGCTCGCGCACCTGCTCGTGGTAGGCCTTGCAGGCCTCGCACAGGTGGTCCGCGATCAGCGGCGCCCCGGCGAGCTGGCGCTGGACGGACTCGCGCTTGTCGTCGAGCACCCGCAGCGGGTTGATGTCGATCCGGCGGCGGGTGTCCTCGTCCAGGTCCAGGCCGCGCAGGAAGTCCTGCAGCGCGGTCCGGTAGGCGGGGCGGCACTCCCGGTCGCCCAGCGAGTTCAGCAGCAGCCGGTAGCCGCTCAGGCCCAGCGAGCGGTACGCCTCGTCGGCCAGGATGATCAGCTCGGCGTCCAGCAGCGGGTCCTCGGCGCCGATCGCCTCGGCGCCGACCTGCGAGAAGTGCCGGTAGCGGCCGGCCTGCGGGCGCTCGTAGCGGTAGTAGGAGCCCGAGTACCAGAGCTTGACCGGCAGGTTGCCGGCCTTGTGCAGGTTGGCCTCAAGGGCCGCGCGCAGCACCGAGGCGGTGCCCTCGGGGCGCAGCGCGAGCTGCGTGCCGCCCTTGGTGGTGAGGGTGTACATCTCCTTGGTCACGATGTCGGTCGACTCACCGACCCCGCGGGAGAACAGCTCGACGGTCTCGAAACCGGGGGTCTCGACATAGCCGTAGCCCGCGCGGCGGGCGGGTGCGGCGATCGCCTCGCGCACCGCGAGATAGGTCGCGGAGTCGGGCGGCAGCAGGTCGTAGGTGCCCTTGGGGGCCTGGAACGTGCTCACGTCAGCAGTCGTCACAATCCTCGTCGCGGAGCCGCCGGGTGCGGGGCTCCTGAGCCGCGGGCCGCCTCGCCCAGGTAGGGGTTGGCGGCGCGCTCGCGGCCGATGGTCGTCTGGGGGCCGTGTCCCGGCAGCACCACGGTGGAGTCGTCGAGCGGCAGGCACACGCGGGCCAGCGACTCGTACAGCTCGGCCGTGGAGCCGCCGGGCAGGTCGGTGCGTCCGACGGAGCCGGCGAACAGCAGGTCGCCGGAGAACATCACGGACGGGATGTCCGCGGCCTCCGGCAGCCGGAAGGTCACCGACCCCCTGGTATGGCCGGGCGCGTGCGCGACGGCGAATTCCAGGCCGGCCAGCGGCAGGACGCCGCCGTCGGTCAGCTCCCGCAGGTCGTCGGGCTCGCCGACGGTCAGCTCGCCGAGCAGCTGCTGACCGATGGTCCCGCCGAGCGCCCTGTCGGGGTCGCTGAGCATGTAGCGGTCCTCGGGGTGGATCCAGGCGGGCACGTTCCGCGCGCCGCACACCGGGATCACCGAGGCGACATGGTCGATGTGGCCGTGACTGAGCACGACCGCGACGGGCTTGAGGCGGTGCTTGGCGATGATGTCCTCGACGCCCTGGGTCGCGAGGTGGCCCGGGTCGATGATCACGCACTCCTCACCGGCGGCGGGGGCGACCAGGTAGCAATTGGTCCCCCAGGCCCCGGCGGGGAACCCGGCAATGAGCACGTTCGTCCTTCTGTCGTCCGCGAGCGGTCGGTGTGGCGGTTTCCGAGCCTACCGGCGAGCACATCGCGGTCGCGAACACGTATCGGGCGGGTATCGGCGCGTTGGCGGACTGGACTGGACCGGCCGCAGGACGCCAAGATTTGCGCACACACCGTGCCGCGACTCGCGACCACATCGTGTGCGCACAGCAAACGCACAGCTCACACGGCCTGCGGCACAATACGCCACGGGGCGATGGAGACACCGCACCACGCATCTACACGGCAGACGACACGAGCGACCGGGAGACGGCGAAGTGGTCACCAAGGATCAGCGGCGGCGGCAGCTCGCCCGGGAGAAGTTCGAGCGGCAGCAGGCGCGCAGGGTGGATCACACCCGAAGGTCGCGGCGGCGCAACGCGGTGGTCGCCGCGGTCGTCGCGGTGGTGGTCGCCGCGGTCGGCACCGCGTGGGCGGCCGGCGCCTTCGACAGCAGCAAGAAGAAGGACGACGCCGCCGGCGCCACCCCCAGCGCGTCCGCTCCCACGACGCCCGCGGCGACGCACGTGGCCGACCCGTGCGAGAAGGCCGCCCCGGGCAGCCCGGGTACGGCGACGTGGAAGAAAGCGCCGGCGATGGCGATCGACCAGAGCGCGAAGTACACCTTCACGCTCAAGACGACGTGCGGCGACATCCCGATCGCGCTGGACGCGGCGAAGGCGCCGGCGACGGTGAACTCGTTCAAGTTCCTCGCCGACAAGGGCTTCTTCGACCACACGCGGTGCCACCGGCTGACCAGCAAGGGCATTTACGTGCTGCAGTGCGGCGACCCGACCGCGTCGGGCAGCGGCGGCCCCGGCTACACCCTGCCGGACGAGAACCTGACGGCCTTCGGCAAGGCCGACGCGCAGGGCTCGGTGACCTACCCGGCCGGCACCGTCGCGATGGCCAACAGCGGCCCGAAGACCGGCGGAAGCCAGTTCTTCCTGGTCTACAAGGACAGCCCGCTGCAGCCCAACTACACTCCGTTCGGCACGATGAGCGCCGACGGCCTGAAGGTGCTGGACAAGATCGCCGCCGCGGGTGAGAACAGCGGCGGGCAGGGCGACGGTGCCCCGAACGCCACCGCCGTGATCAACAAGGCGACCGTCACCAAATCCTGATTGCCCCCGCATCGGATGCGGACAGCCGGGGCGATGGTCGCCTATGTTGGCGTTGGACCGGCCAGGGCGTACAGCCCGGGCCGGAGAGACACTGTGGACGATGCCCGTCAGCCACCGGCCGGGAGGGCATCACGTGGAGGAGGCGCTGTGAGCAGCGACCCGTGGGGCCGCGTCGATGAGACGGGGACCGTGTACGTGCGTACGGCCGACGGGGAGAAGGAGGTCGGTTCGTGGCAGGCGGGCTCCCCCGCGGAGGCGTTGGCCTACTTCGAGCGCAAGTACGAGGGGCTCGTCGTGGAGATCGGCCTCCTGGAACGGCGGGTGCAGACCACCGACCTCGCCCCCAAGGAGGCGCTGGCGGCCATCGAGCACCTGCGGACCTCGGTGACCGAGGCCCACGCGGTGGGCGATCTCGCGGCGCTGGGCGTCCGGCTCGACGCGCTGGTGGCGCTGGTGGACTCCCGGCGCGAGGAGCGCCGGGTCGCCAAGGCCAAGCAGAGCGAGGAGGCCAAGGCGGCCAAGGAGCAACTGGTCGCTGAGGCTGAGCAGTTGGCTGAGAGCGAGCAGTGGCGGACCGCCGGCGAGCGGCTGCGGGCGCTGGTGGACACCTGGAAGGGCCTGCCGCGTCTGGACCGCAAGGCCGACGACGAGTTGTGGCACCGCTTCAGCCACGCCCGTTCGGTCTTCTCCAAGCGCCGCAAGGCGCACTTCGCGTCGCTCGACGCGCAGCGCGAGGAGGCGCGGCGGGCCAAGGAGAAGCTGGTCACCGAGGCGCAGGCGCTGTCGGACTCGACGGACTGGGGGCCGACCGCGGCCCGCTACCGGGAGTTGATGACGGAGTGGAAGGCGGCCGGGCGCGCGCAGCGCGAGGCCGAGGACGATCTGTGGAATCGTTTCCGCGGCGCGCAGGACGTCTTCTTCGCCGCCCGCTCCGAGGCCTTCGCCGAGCGCGACGGTGAGCAGCGCGACAACCTCGCGGCCAAGGAGCAACTGGTCGTCGAGGCTGAGAAGTTGCTGCCGGTGACGGACCTCAAGGCGGCGCGTGCCGCCTTCCGGACCATCAACGAGCGCTGGGAGGCCATCGGCCACGTGCCGCGGGACGCCCGGCCGCGTATCGAGGGCCGGATGCACACCGTGGAGCGGGCGCTGGCGGACTCCGAGGCGGCCGAGTGGCGGCGCACCAACCCAGAGGTGCGGGCCAGGGCGGCGGGCCTGACCGGTCAGCTCCAGGCCGCCGTGGACAAGCTGCGCGACCAGGTCGACGCGGCGCGCTCCGCGGGCAACACCGCGAAGGCCGACAAGCTGGCGGCCGAACTCGAAGGACGCCAGGCGCTGCTGGACCAGGCGCTCAAGGGCTTGCAGGAGTTCGGCGGCTAGACCCCTCGCACCCCCGTAAGGCGAGCGGCCCCGGCACTCACGTGCCGGGGCCGCTCGCCTTACGCGCGGCCCGACCGCGCCGGGCTGCCGCCGCCCTACCGCTGGCGGCCCGAGGTGACGCGGTAGACGTCATAGACGCCCTCGACGCCCCGGACGGCCTTCAGGACGTGGCCCAGGTGCTTGGGGTCGCCCATCTCGAAGGTGAAGCGGGAGGTGGCGACCCGGTCGCGGGAGGTCTGGACGGCCGCGGACAGGATGTTGACGTGCTGGTCGGACAGCACCCGGGTGACGTCGGACAGCAGCCGGGAGCGGTCGAGCGCCTCGACCTGGATGGCGACCAGGAAGACCGACGACTGGGTGGGCGCCCACTCGACGTCGATGATCCGCTCGGGCTGCTGGGACAGCGAGTCGACGTTGACGCAGTCCGCCCGGTGCACCGACACCCCGCTGCCCCGGGTGACGAACCCGATGATCGGGTCGCCGGGAACGGGCGTGCAGCAGCGCGACAGCTTGACCCACACGTCACTCGTGCCCTTGACCACGACCCCGGGGTCGGCGTTGGCGCGGCGCTTGCTGCGGCCCGGCGACGGGGCGGTGATCTCCTCGACGTCCTCGGTCGCGCCCTCCTCGCCGCCGAGCGCGTCGACCAGCTTCTGCACCACGGACTGCGCGGTGATGTGGCCCTCGCCGATCGCCGCGTACAGCGCGGAGATGTCGGGATAGCGCATCTCGTGCGCCAGGGTGACCAGCGAGTCGCCGGTCAGCACCCGCTGGATCGGCAGGTTCTGCTTGCGCATGGCCCGCGCGATGGCGTCCTTGCCGTGCTCGACGGCCTCCTCGCGGCGCTCCTTGGAGAACCAGGCGCGGATCTTGTTGCGGGCCCGCGGCGACTTGACGAAGCCGAGCCAGTCGCGGGACGGTCCGGCGCCGGCCGCCTTGGAGGTGAAGACCTCGACCAGGTCGCCGTTGTCCAGGGTGGACTCCAGCGGCACCAGCCGGCCGTTGACCCGGGCGCCTATGGTGCGGTGGCCGACCTCGGTGTGCACCGCGTAGGCGAAGTCCACCGGGGTCGCCCCGGCCGGCAGCGCTATGACGTCGCCCTTGGGGGTGAAGACGAAGACCTCGCTCTGCGACAGGTCGAAGCGCAGCGACTCCAGGAACTCGCCCGGGTCCTCGGTCTCCTTCTGCCAGTCGAGCAGCTGGCGCAGCCACGCCATGTCGTTGACCGCGTCGTCCTTCTTGTCGGAACGCGGGCTGTCGGTGCGCACCTTGGACGCCCCGGCGACGGCCTCCTGCTTGTACTTCCAGTGCGCGGCGATGCCGTACTCGGCGCGGCGGTGCATGTCGAACGTGCGGATCTGCAGCTCGACGGGCTTGCCGCTGGGGCCGATCACCGTGGTGTGCAGCGACTGGTACATGTTGAACTTCGGCATCGCGATGTAGTCCTTGAACCGGCCCGGGACCGGATTCCATCGCGCGTGGATCGTGCCGAGCGCCGCGTAGCAGTCCCTCACCGTGTCGACCAGCACCCGGATGCCGACCAGGTCGTAGATCTCCGCGAAGTCCCGGCCGCGGACGATCATCTTCTGGTACACGCTGTAGTAGTGCTTGGGCCGGCCGGTGACGGTGGCCTTGATACGGGCGGCGCGCAGGTCCTGCTGGACCTGGTCGGTGACGACGGCCAGATACTCGTCCCGCTTGGGGGCGCGCTCGGCGACCAGCCGGACGATCTCGTCGTACATCTTGGGGTAGAGGATGGCGAAGGCCAGGTCCTCCAGCTCCCACTTGATGGTGTTCATGCCCAGCCGATGGGCCAGCGGGGCGTAGATCTCCAGGGTCTCGCGGGCCTTCTTCTCCTGCTTGTCCCGCTTCAGGTAGCGCATCGTGCGCATGTTGTGCAGCCGGTCGGCGAGCTTGATGACCAGCACCCGGGGGTCCTTGGCCATCGCGACGACCATCTTGCGGACCGTCTCGGCCTGCGCGGCCTCGCCGAACTTGACCTTGTCCAGCTTGGTGACGCCGTCCACCAGCAGCGCGACCTGGTCGCCGAAGTCCCTCCGCAGCTGGTCGAGGCCGTACTCGGTGTCCTCGACGGTGTCGTGCAGCAGCCCGGCCATCAGGGTGGCCGGGTCCATGCCCAGCTCGGCCAGGATGGTGGTGACGGCCAGCGGGTGGGTGATGTACGGATCGCCGCTCTTGCGCTTCTGGCCGCGGTGCCAGCGCTCGGCGACCTGGTAGGCGCTCTCGATCTGCCGCAGCTGCGCGCTGTCGCCCTTGGGGTCGTTGCCCCGCACGACCCGCAGCAGCGGTTCGAGCACCGGGTTGTACGGGCTGGAGCGCTGCACGCCGAGCCGGGCCAGCCGGGCGCGGACGCGGCTGGAGGAGGCGCCGGGGCGGGTCGGCGCGACACTGCCCGGGGTGCGCACCGGCCGGACGGCGGGGGCGCCGGGTTTGGGCTCGGCCTCCGCGGTGGCGGCCTCAGCGGGCGTGTCGGTGCCGCGCGCGGCCGGTTCCGTACCGCCCGCGGCGTCGAGTGGCTGAGGCTTGTCTGGCAAGAGCGCTCCTCACGCGGGTAGAACCCCCATGGTATCGACCTGCGGCGACACCGGGGCGCGCGGAGCCCCCGGGCGCCCCCGGAGCGAGTCCGGCGGGGCCGCTGGGACGCCTGCGCCGCCCGCAGCGGCCGCGGAGGCAGGCCGGCCGCCCAGGGACGCCCGAGCGCCGCCACAGTGGCCCACACGCCCCTACGGCGCCGCGGTGGACCCGGTCAGATCGTGACGAGCGCGTCCAGCGGGGCGTTGCCCAGGGCCGGCACCAGCCGCTCGCGGCCGCCGAGGAAAGTCAGCTCCATCAGCACCGCCACTCCGGCGAGGGCGGCGCCGGTGCGGCGCACCAGTTCCAGGCTGGCCTCCGCGGTGCCGCCGGTGGCCAGCACGTCGTCGATCACCAGCACCCGGTCGTCGGGGTCGAAGGCGTCGGCGTGCACCTCGATCTCCGCGGTGCCGTACTCCAGCTGGTAGGCCTGCCCGTGGGTGTCGCCTGGCAGCTTGCCGGCCTTGCGGACCGGGACGAAGCCCAGGCCGGCGCGGGCGGCGGCCGGCGCGGCCAGGATGAAGCCGCGCGCTTCGAGGCCGACGACCTTGGTGGCGCCGCGCTCGACGCACAGCGCGGCGAGCGCGTCCACCAGGGCGCCGAAGGCCTTCGCGTCGGCCAGCAGCGGGGTGATGTCCTTGAACACCACCCCGGGCTCCGGGTAGTCCGGTACGTCCCTGATGTGGGCGAGCAGCAGCTCGCGCAGTTCGGCGGACGCGGTCTGCGTGGTGGTCATCGCGGTCTTTCCCTCGGCTTCCTGATGGACGTCTCCCCCGCATTGTCCCCCGTACGGAACGCACGAGCCGCCCGGCCGTGACGGCCGGGCGGCTCGGGTGCGTGCCCGTGGTGCTCAGCCCGTGCTCAGCGCCGCTTGCCCGAGGGGCGGTTCCGGCCGCGGGTGCCGCGGCCTGACGGCTGGGTGCGCGGGCTGCGCGTGGAGCCCTGGCCGCGGGGGGCGACCACGCCGGCCGCCGCTGACGCGGTGGCCTCGTCGCCGTCCTGCGGGCCGTCGGCTTCGTCGTCGACCGCGTCCCGCGGGTCCTCGCCGCGCGCCTCGGCCTCCTTGGCCTTCTGCGCGTCCGACGCCCGCTTGGCCAGCACCCGCTTGTGCAGGGCGCGCAACTGCGGCTCGCGCTCCTTGAGGTCCGCCACGATCGGGGTCGCGATGAAGATCGAGGAGTAGGCGCCGGCGGTGAGGCCGACGAACAGCGCGAGCGCGATGTCGTTGAGCACGCCGGCGCCGAGCAGGCCGCCGCCGATGAACAGCAGCGCGGCGACCGGCAGCAGCGCCACCACGGTGGTGTTGATCGACCGCACCAGGGTGCCGTTGAGGCTGCGGTTGGCGAGCTCGCTGTACGTCCGCTGGTTCTGCTTGGTGATCCCCCTGGTGGCTTCCTTGAGACCGTCGAAGACGACGACGGTGTCGTAGAGGGAGTAACCGAGGATGGTGAGCAGGCCGATCACCGTACCGGGGCTGACCTCGAAGCCGACGATCGCGTAGACGCCGGTGGTGATGGTGATGTCGTGCAGCAGCGCGACCAGCGCGGCCACGGCCATCCGCCACTCGAAGGCGATCGCCAGGTAGATGACCACCAGCACCAGGAAGATGATCAGGCCCTGCAGGGCCTTCTGCGAGATCTCCTTGCCCCAGCTGGGGCCGACGATCTCCGCGTCGATCTTCGACGACGGCATCTTGAGATCGTCGGCGATCTTCTGCTGGACGTTCTTCGAGGTCTCGGTGGTGATGTCGCTGACCTGGATGCGCAGGCCGCCGTTGCCCAGCTTCTGGATGGTGGCGTGGTGGCCCGCGGTGTCACCGCTGATCTTGTTCTGCGCGTCGCTGACCGAGATCGAGGTCTTGGGCGTGGTGAAGACCGCGCCGCCCGAGAACTCGATGCCGAGCTTGAGGCCGTTCACCAGCAGGCCGACGACCGCGACGACCGTGATCAGGATCGAGACCCCGTACCAGAGCTTGCGCTTGCCCACGAAGTCGTAACTGACCTCGCCCCGGTGCAGCCGGTGACCGAGAGTGCCGAGCTTGGACATCAGGCTTCCTTCGTCTCGGAGCTGTGGGTGCGGCGGACGCGGCGCAGCGGCGCCTTGACTCCGAGGCTCTTCGGGTCGAGACCGGACCACTTGTGGCCCTGGGCGAAGAACTTGCGGCGAGCCAGGATCGTCATCAGCGGCATGGTGAACAGGAAGACCACCGCGACGTCGAGCAGGGTCGTCAGGCCCAGGGTGAAGGCGAAGCCCCGGACCTTGCCGACGGTCACCACGTAGAGGACCGCGGCGGCCAGGAAGGACACGAAGTCGGACACCAGGATGGTGCGCCGGGCGCGCGGCCAGCCGCGGGCCACCGCCGGTTGCAACGACCGGCCCTCACGCAACTCGTCCCTGATCCGTTCGAAGAACACGATGAAGGAGTCGGCGGTGATACCGATGGCCACGATGGCACCGGCGACCGCCGGCAGGTTCAGCGCGAAGCCGATGGCCCGGCCGAGCAGGCACATGATCGTGTAGGTCAGCGCCGCGGACGTCACGAGGCTCGCGATGGCCACGAAGCTCAGGCCGCGGTAGTAGGCGAACATGTAGAGCACGACCAGCGCCAGGCCGACGGCGCCGGCGATCAGGCCGCCGTGCAGCTGCTCGCCGCCGAGGGCGGCCGAGACCGTGGTGATGTCGGAGGTCTGGAAGGCCAGCGGCAGCGAGCCGTACTTCAGCACGTTGGCCAGGTCCTCGGCCTCGTTCTGCTTGAAGCTGCCGGAGATCTGGGCGCTGCCGCCGGGCAGGGCCTGGTGCACCGAGGGCGCGGACTCGACGTTGCCGTCGAGGTCGATCGCGAAGCGGTTGTTCGGGTCGGTCTTGCTCGCGAGGTCACCGGTGACCTTGGTGAACTGGCCGGCGCCCTTGGAGTCGAAGGTCAGGTTCACCACCCAGCCGTTGCCCTGCTGGGTGTCGAAGGAAGCGTTGGCGCCCGAGATGCGCTTGCCGTCGATCAGGGAGGGGCCGAGCACGTACTTCTGCCAGACGCCGCCCTCCTTGCCGCACGCGACGACCTTCTGGGTGGGCTTGGCGCCCTCGGTGATCGCGGCCCGCTGCTTGGGGTCGGCGCAGTTGAGCGCGGTGAACTTGGCCTGGAGGTCGGCGGGGACCGACACGTCGGCGCCGCCCGTCGAGGTGCCGGGGTCGGTCGCGGCCGGGGTGGTGGCCGTCGGCAGCGGGGTGGGCGCCTTGTTCACACCGGAGGTCAGCGCACCGGTGACGGCGCGGCCCTGGGCGCTGGAGCTGGCGGACGGGGTGCCGGAGGCGGTGGCGGTGGACTTCGGCGTCGCCGTGCTGCTGGGCTTCGACGAGGGGGTGCCGGAGGGGGTGGCGCTGCCCGTCGGGGTCGGCTTCGGCGTGGCCACCGGCTGGCCGATGTCCGCGGCGAGGACCTGGCGGAAGAACATCTGGGCCGTGGTGCCGACCTGCTTCTCCGCCTGCTCCGCGTTGGTGCCCTTGGGGATGTTGACGATGATGTTCTTCGATCCCTCGGTCTGCACCTCCGCCTCTGAGACGCCGAGCCCGTTGACGCGGTTGTTGATGATGCTGACCGCGGTGTTCATGTTCGCCTTGGTCACCGCACTGCCCTGGTTGGGCTTGGCGGTCAGCGTGATGCTGACGCCGCCCGCCAGGTCGATGCCGAGCCGGGGTGTGGTGTCCCCGGAGAGAAACATGCCTCCGGTCATCGCCACCAGGGCGATGAGGATCACGGCCAGAGCGCGCTCGGGGTATCCCTGACTCCCCGAGGACCTGCGGCCCTTCTTGGCTGCTGCCACCTTCTTGTTTCTCCCTGTCCTACCGCACCGGAGCCTGCGCGCTCACGGGCGGTGACGAGTGTTGCGCGAACCTGACCCTTACTTGGGGGTGGAGTCGGTGCTGCCCAGCCCCGACCCGTGCTCGGTCTTCTTCAGCTCCACACGGTCCTCATCCGGCTCCTGGGCGTCGTGGTCCGTCGCCGCGGTCTCCCCGGTGACCGGGTCGGCGGTGTGCTCGTCGGCCGCGGCTGTCCCGTCCGCGGCCTCCGTGTCGTCCTCCGGCTCCTCGGGCTCGATGCCGTGCACGATGCGGTTGAACTCCTGCTCGCTGAGCACGGTGGAGATGGCGCCCTTGGTGAAGTGCGCGTGCACGCCGTCCGTGAGCTCCAGCAGCACCGTCTCGTCGTTGACCTCCTTCACCACGGCGTACATACCGCCGATGGTGCGGACGCCGGAGCCGGGCTCCATCTTGTTGCGCATCTCCAGGGCCTGGCGCTGCTTGCTCTTGGCCGACCTGGTCATGAGCAGCATGCCGCCGATGAGGACGATGAAGATGAGGATCAGGGGATTCACGGTGGGGCGTTCCTTCGCACGGCCAACGGGGCTGGCCTGGGTTTCGGGATGTGAGTGCCGATCCGGAGGAAGGGCGTCGGCGGAGTCTAAGCTCTGGTTCGCCGCTGGAACAACGCCAAGCATGGCACCGAGGTTCCTGAACCGGCGAGACCATCCGCGTCACGGACCGAACAGCCCGGTCTGTCCCGGTCCCGTACCCGGCCCCGCTCCCCCGCTGTGCTGCGGGGGTACGAGGCCCAGGTGCGTCCATGCCGCGGCGGTGGCCACCCGACCCCGCGGGGTGCGGGCCAAGAGCCCCTCCCGTACCAGGAAGGGCTCGGCCACCTCCTCAACAGTCTCACGCTCCTCCCCCACTGCGACGGCAAGTGTGGACAAACCCACAGGACCGCCGCCAAAAAGGGTCAGAAGGGCGCGCAGCACCGCCCGGTCCAGCCGGTCGAGACCGCGGGCGTCGACCTCGTAGACCTCCAGGGCCTTGGCCGCGGTCTGCCTGGTCACCACCCCGTCTGCCCTGACCTGGGCATAGTCCCTGACCCTGCGCAGCAGCCGGTTGGCGATCCGCGGGGTGCCGCGGGAGCGGCCGGCGATCTCGGCGGCGCCTGCGGTGTCGACCGCCACGTCCAGCAGGCCGGCCGAGCGATGGATCACCCTTTCCAGCTCGGCGGGGGCGTAGAACTCCATGTGGCCGGTGAAGCCGAAGCGGTCCCGCAGCGGCGGCGGCAGCAGCCCGGCCCGGGTGGTGGCGCCGACCAGGGTGAAGGGCGGCAGTTCGAGCGGGATCGCGGTGGCGCCCGGGCCCTTGCCGACGATCACGTCGACCCGGAAGTCCTCCATGGCCATGTAGAGCATCTCCTCGGCCGGGCGGGACATCCGGTGGATCTCGTCGAGGAAGAGCACCTCGCCCTCGGCGAGCGAGGACAGGATCGCGGCCAGGTCGCCGGCGTGCTGGATGGCGGGGCCCGAGGTGATCCTGATGGGGGCGCCCATCTCCGCCGCGATGATCATCGACAGGGTCGTCTTGCCCAGGCCGGGGGCGCCGGAGAGCAGGACGTGGTCGGCGGTGCCGCCGCGCTTGCGCGCGGCCTTCAGCACCAGGTCGAGCTGCTCGCGGACCCGCTCCTGGCCGACGAATTCACCCAGGTCCTTGGGCCGCAGCGCGGCCTCGACGGCCTGGTCGTCGCTGTCCGCCGCGGCGCCGAGCAGGCGGTCGGGTGCGGCTTGTGCGGCGTCGTCCCAGTTCATGGAAGGTCTCTCGGGTCAGCGGGGGTCGGTGGCGGCTCGGGCGGGTGCCGGTCAGCGGGTGCGGTTGAGGGACTGCAGGGCGCTGCGCAGCAGGGCGCCGACGTTCGGCTCGGCCGCGGCCTCCGCCTGCGGGGTGACGGCGGCGACGGCCTCGTCCGCCTCGCGGGTGGCGTAGCCCAGGCCCAGCAGCGCCGCGTGCAGCTGCTCGCTCCAGGACGGGGCGGCCCGGCCGGCGCCGCCGCTGACCGCGCCGGCGCCGCCGAGCGGAGCACCGAGCCGGTCCTTCAGTTCGAGCAGCAGCCGCTGCGCGCCCTTCTTGCCGATGCCGGGAACGGCGGTGAGCGCCTTCTCGTCGCCGGCGGCGACCGCGGCCCGCAGCGCGTCGGGCGCGTGCACGGCCAGCATCGTCTGGGCGAGCCGCGGGCCGACACCGCTGACGGTCTGCAGCAGCTCGAAGACCTGCCGCTCGTCGTCGTCGGCGAAGCCGTAGAGGGTGAGCGAGTCCTCCCTGACCACCAGGGAGGTGGACAGCCGGGCCGGCTTGCCGATCCGCAGCGCGGCCAGCGTGTTCGGCGCGCACTGCACGGCCATGCCGACGCCGCCGACCTCGATGACGGCGGTGTCGGGGGCGAGGGCGGCGACCTGGCCGCTGACGAAGGCGATCACGTGGCGGACTCCCGGTTGCGTACGGCGGCGGTGCGGGCGGCGGCGGTGCGGGCGGTAGTGGGGGCGGCGCCCCGGCTGCGGGTCGCGGCGGTCTGGGCGGCGAGGGCCTGCCGCAGCCGGTCGGTGGCGGGGCCGCGCCAGATGTGGCAGATGGCCAGCGCGAGCGCGTCGGCGGCGTCCGCGGGCTTGGGCGGCGCGTCCAGCCGCAACAGCCGGGTGACCATCGCCCCGACCTGCGCCTTGTCGGCCCGGCCGCTGCCGGTGACGGCGGCCTTGACCTCGCTGGGGGTGTGCAGGTGGACGGGCAGGCCGCGGCGGGAGGCGCACAGGATGGCGACGGCGCTGGCCTGGGCGGTGCCCATCACGGTGCGCACATTGTGCTGGCTGAAGACCCGCTCCACGGCGACCGCCTCGGGCCGGTGCTCGTCGAGCCAGGCCTCGATGCCCTGCTCGATCAGCACCAGCCGCTCGCCGATCGGCGCGTCGGCCGGGGTCCGCACGACACCGACGCCGGCCATCGTCAGCGGCCGGCCGGCGGTACCGTCCACCACGCCGATACCGCACCGGGTCAGACCCGGGTCCACGCCGAGCACCCGCACCGCGCCCCCCTTCCTCGCCACCGCCGACCGCACTGCCGTCCGGTCCCACCTGGAGGTTAGCCGGTCGCACCGACAACGAGGGCGGGCGCGGCGGGGGATGTCCCGCCGGCCCGCCCTCGTACGGCGAGTTGACCGGCCGTCAGGCGTCGACCTTCTCCATGACCTCGTCGGAGACGTCGAAGTTCGCGAAGACGTTCTGCACGTCGTCGCTGTCCTCCAGCGCGTCGATCAGCTTGAAGATCTTGCGGGCGCCGTCCTCGTCCAGCTCGACCTGCATGGTCGGCAGGAAGTTCGCGTCGGCGGAGTCGTAGTCGATGCCCGCCTCCTGCAGCGCCTTGCGCACCGGCACCAGGTCGGTGGCCTCGCTGATCACCTCGTAGGACTCGCCGAGGTCGTTGACCTCCTCGGCGCCGGCGTCCAGGACCGCGCCGAGCACGTCGTCCTCGCCCAGCTCGCCCTTGGGGACGATCACCACGCCCTTGCGGTTGAACAGGTACGACACCGAGCCCGGGTCGGCCATCGATCCGCCGTTGCGCGTCATGGCGACGCGGACGTCGGAGGCGGCGCGGTTGCGGTTGTCGGTCAGGCACTCGATGAGGACCGCGACGCCGTTGGGGCCGTAGCCCTCGTACATGATCGTCTGGTAGTCGGCGCCGCCCGCCTCAAGGCCGGCACCGCGCTTGACCGCGCTGTCGATGTTCTTGTTCGGAACCGAGCTCTTCTTCGCCTTCTGGATGGCGTCGAAGAGCGTCGGGTTGCCGTCGGGGTCGGCGCCACCGGTCCTGGCCGCGACCTCGATGTTCTTGATCAGCTTCGCGAAGAGCTTGCCGCGCTTGGCATCGATCACGGCCTTCTTGTGCTTCGTCGTAGCCCATTTAGAGTGGCCGGACATCCGACAGTCTCCTTCGCGTCACCCAGTGCTGTTCTTCGTCGCGCGCTCGATCCTACCGGGATCCGTTCAGGCCGCCGCGCGCACGGCGGCCACGAAGAGTTCATGCACCCGGTGGTCGCCGGTCAGCTCCGGGTGGAAGGACGTGGCCAGTGCGTTGCCCTGCCGGACGGCGACGACGTGGCCGCCGTGCTCGGCCAGTACCCGGACCTGTGCGCCGACCGACTCGACCCAGGGCGCCCTGATGAAGACGCCCTCGACCGGGCCGCCCTCGACGCCGGAGACCTCGACGGCCGCCTCGAAGGACTCGTTCTGCCGCCCGAAGGCGTTGCGGCGGACGATCATGTCGATGCCGCCGAAGGTCTCCTGGCCGGACCTGGGGTCGAGGATCTTGTCGGCCAGCATGATCAGCCCGGCGCAGCTGCCGTAGACCGGCAGGCCGGCCCGGATCGCCTCCCGCAGCGGCTCCATCACCCTGAAGAGCACCGCCAGCTTGGAGATGGTGGTGGACTCCCCGCCGGGTATGACCAGGCCGTCGAGGCCGGCCAGCTCCTCGGGTCGGCGGACCGGGCCGGCCGCGGCGTCCGCCGCGGCCAGCGCCGTCAGGTGTTCGCGCACGTCGCCCTGCAGGGCGAGCACGCCGATGGTGGGACGGGTCATCGGTGCTTACCAGCCGCGGTTGGCGTAGTGCTCGGACTCCGGGAGGGTGTCGATGTTGATACCGACCATGGCCTCGCCCAGGTTGCGGGAGGCGTCCGCGATGACCTTCGGGTCGTCGAAGAAGGTGGTGGCGCGGACGATGGCCGCGGCGCGCTTGGCCGGGTCGCCGGACTTGAAGATGCCGGAGCCGACGAAGACGCCCTCGGCGCCGAGCTGGCGCATCAGGGCCGCGTCCGCGGGGGTGGCCACACCGCCGGCGGAGAACAGCACGACGGGCAGCTTGCCCAGCTCGGCGACCTCCTTGACCAGCTCGTAGGGGGCGCGCAGGTCCTTCGCGGCGGCGTACAGCTCGTTGTTGTCCAGGCCCTTGAGGCGGGCGATCTCGCCCTTGATCTGGCGCAGGTGGCGGACGGCCTCCACGACGTTGCCGGTGCCGGCCTCGCCCTTGGAGCGGATCATGGCCGCGCCCTCGGCGATGCGGCGGAGCGCCTCGCCGAGGTTGGTGGCGCCGCACACGAAGGGGGTGGTGAAGGCCCACTTGTCGGAGTGGTTGACCTCGTCGGCCGGGGTGAGGACCTCGGACTCGTCGATGTAGTCCACGCCGAGCGCCTGCAGCACCTGGGCCTCGACGACGTGGCCGATCCTGGACTTGGCCATCACCGGGATGGACACGGCGGCGATGATGCCGTCGATCATGTCGGGGTCGGACATCCGGGCCACGCCGCCGTGCTTGCGGATGTCGGCGGGCACCCGCTCCAGCGCCATGACGGCGACGGCTCCGGCGTCCTCGGCGATCCTGGCCTGCTCGGGGGTGACGACGTCCATGATCACGCCGCCCTTGAGCTGCTCGGCCATGCCGCGCTTGACGCGCGCGGTGCCGGTCTCGGGGCTGCTGGCGGTGGACGGTGTGGTGGACACGGTGACCTCACTCGCTGGGGAACGGCAGTTGTCGCCCCGGCTTACCACCAGGGCCAATGCCAGTTTCCGGCGCCGGGCGGCGGCGGAAAAGGGCCAATTCGCCGCAGGTGGCTCCCGCGCGCGGGGCCCCGGACCGTTCGCCGTACGTCCTCAGCCGGTCCGCGGGCTCACGCGCGCGCGGCCCCGGACCGGTCGCCGTACGTCCTCAGCCGGTCCGCGCGCCCTCCGTGGTCAGCGGGGGCGGCGGCTCGTCGTCCATCTCGAAGGCCAGCGGGAAGGGCGCGTGCCCGGCCAGCCGCAGCCAGCGCACCACCCGGTGCTCGCGGACCGCGCGGGCGGCGCGAACCGCGTCGTTGTGGAAGCGCCTGGCCATCGGCACCCGGCGTACCGCCCGGGTCAGCTCGTCGATCGCCTCGGTCCCGCCGGGCGCACCGCTGACCTCGCCGACCGCCTCAGCGTCGGGGAAGACCGCCCGCAGTGCCTGGCTCAGCTCGCTCTCGGCCACCTCCCGCTGCTCGGGCTCGGCCTGCCGGGCGGCGTGCGCGGACTCGTAGAGGACGATGGAGGCCGCCGGGTCGAGCACGCCCGCGGTCGCCAGCTCCTGGGCGACCGAGGCCCGGCGCAGCAGTTGCGCGTCCAGCGCGGCGCGGGCCGCGTCGATACGGGCGTGCAGCCGGTCCAGGCGCCCCGCGGTCCAGCTCAGGTACAGGCCGACGGCGACGAGCGCCACCGCGACCCAGATGATGGTGGTCACGGGCGGCAAGGCTACCGGCGTGCCGGGCCGAAGAAGCCGCGCAGCCGGGTGCGTTCGTCGGTCGCGACGTGGGCGGCGCCGTCGGCGACCGTCTCGTAGACCGACAGGATGTCCGCACCGACCGACGACCAGTCGAAGCGCCGTACGTGCGCGCGGCCGCGCTCGCTGAGCGCGGTGCGGCGCTCGGGGTCGGCCAGCAGCCGCAGCGCAGCGGCGGCCAGCGCGCCGGCGTCCTCGTTGGCGAACAGCTCGCCCGCCGCGCCCTGCGCGAGCACCTGCGCGAAGGCGTCGAGGTCGCTGGCCAGCACCGCGGCGCCGGCCGACATCGCCTCGACCAGGATGATGCCGAAGGACTCGCCGCCGGTGTTGGGCGCCACGTACAGGTCGACGCTGCGCAGCAGCCGCGCCTTGTCCTCGTCGCTGACCATGCCGAGGAATTCGACCCGGCCGCGCATCTGCTCGGGCAGGGTGGCCACCGCCTCCTCGGCGTCGCCGCGGCCGGCCACCAGCAGCCGCGTCTGCGGGCGCTCGGCGAGGATCGCGGGCAGGGCCCGCATCAGCACCGGCAGGCCCTTGCGCGGCTCGTCGATGCGGCCCATGAAGCCGATGGTGTCGCCCTGCCACTGGCTGCGCGGCTCGGCGCGGGCGAAGAAGTCGACGTCGACGCCGTTGGGGATGACGACGGCGTCGCCGCCCAGGTGCTCGACCAGGGTGCGCCTGGCGTACTCGCTGACCGCGATGCGCGCCCTGATCTTCTCCAGCGCGGGCTGCAGGATCGGATAGGCGGCGATCATCGCCCGCGAGCGCGGGTTGGAGGTGTGGAAGGTGGCCACGATCGGCCCCTGCGCGGCCCAGCAGGCGAGCAGGCCCAGCGACGGCGAGGTCGGTTCGTGGATGTGGACGACGTCGAAGGCGCCGTCGTGCAGCCAGCGCCTGACCCGGGCCGCGGACAGGAAGCCGAAGTTCAGCCGGGCCACCGAGCCGTTGTAGGGGACGGGCACCGCCCGGCCGGCCGAGACGACGTAGGGCGGCAGCGGTGTCTCGTCGTCGGCGGGCGCGAGGACCGAGACGTGGTGGCCGCGCGCGATCAGGTGCTCGGCGAGGTCCCTGATGTGGAACTGGACGCCGCCGGGGACGTCCCAGGAGTACGGGCAGACGATCCCGATCCTCACGCCTTCCCCGTTCCGCCGGCGCCGGCGGCCGGCGCGGGAGCCCCGTCCGGGCGCGCGTCCAGGTCGGCCAGCCAGAGCCGTTGCAGCATGTGCCAGTCCTCCGGGTGCTCGGCGATGCCGGAGGCGTACGCGTCGGCGAGCGCCTGCGTCATCACGGCGGTGCGGTGCGACCGGTCACCGCTGTCGGGCACGGCGATCGGCGGGTGCACCCTGCCCTGCATCACGGGCGAGTCGTCGTACCACAGCGTGACCGGCAGCAGCAGCGCCCCGGTCTGCTGGGCGAGCAGCGCGGGTCCGGCCGGCATGCGGGTCTTCTCGCCGAAGAAGTCGACCTCGACGCCGGAGGCGGACAGGTCGCGGTCGGCGACCAGGCAGACCAGGCCGCCGTCGCGCAGCCGCCGGGCCAGCGTGCCGAACGCGCTGCCGCCGTCGTGCGGCAGCACCTCCATGCCCAGGCCCTCGCGGTAGGCGACGAAGCGGTCGTAGAGCGTCTCGGGCTTGAGGCGCTCGGCGACGGTGGCGAAGGGGGTCTCCAGCTTGGTGGTGACCCAGGCACCCGCGAGGTCCCAGTTGGCCATGTGCGGCAGCGCCAGGATGACCCCGCTGCCCGCGGCGAGGCCGCCGGTCAGGTAATGCACGTCCGCGGGGTCGAAGCCGCCGCGCACCCGGTCCTTGCTCCACGCGGGCAGCCGGAAGGACTCCATCCAATACCGCAGGTAGGAGCGCATGCCGGCCCTGGACAGCTCGCGCAGTCGCGCCGGGTCGGCGTCGGGCACCACCCTCGCCAGGTTGGACTCCAGCCGCAGCACCCCCTTGCCGCGCTGCCGCCAGGCCGCGTCGGCGACGGTGCGGCCGAGTGCCCTGGCGACCGGCTCCGGCAGCGTCTTGACCGCGCCCCAGCCCGCCCCGTACAGGCCGTCGACCAGGCTTCCCCTGAGAGCGGCGGCGCGGGAGGCGCCCCCGTCCCTCACGCGCCGCTCCCGTGCTCGGCCAGCGCCGCCGCGTCCGCCTCCGCGGACTCCCGGCGTACGGTCACCACCCGCTGGATCAGCGTGACCAGGCTGCCCGCGGCGACCGCCCACAGCGCGATCGGCAGCAGGTACTGGATACCGGGCACCCCGAACTTGTTCAGGCCGGAGAGGCCGCACAGGACCAGGGTGACCACCAGCCGCTCGGCCCTTTCGACCAGGCCGTTGACGTTGACCGGCAGGCCGATCGCCTCGCCGCGCGCCTTGGTGTACGACACGACCTGGCCGCTGGCCAGGCAGAAGATGGCGACCGCGCACAGCGCGAGGTTGTCGCCTTTGCCCGCGTACCACATGGCCAGGCCGCCGAAGACCCCCGCGTCGGCGACCCGGTCGAGGGTTGAGTCCAGGAAGGCGCCCCAGCGGCTGGAGACGCCCGCCTGCCGGGCCATGTTGCCGTCGACGAGGTCGGAGAAGACGAACAGGGTGATGACGACGGTGCCCCAGAAGAACTCGCCCCTGGGGTAGAAGACCAGCGCACCTGCCATCACTCCCGCGGTGCCGATCAGGGTCACCGTGTCGGGGCTGACCCCCTTGCGCAGGAGAAATGCGGCGAACGGCGTGAGAACACGCGTGAAGAACGCACGCGCGTACTTGTTCAGCATGGCCTTCCCGACGGGTCGGAGGATGTGGTCGCGGCGGCCCCAGGGCCGCCACCGGATGGCCCATCGTAGCCAGCCCCGGGGAGGGCGACGCGCGAGGCACCGCCTGGGCCGCCGCCACCGCCCGAACAGCAGCCCGAACCGGCCGGCGCCCGTTCGACATATGGACGTGGCCTGACCGGCGTGGGAAGGTCGAAAGACCGCGGGCGTCGTCGAGGCCGCCGCCTGTACGCGGTCTCCCGTGGCGTCCCTGGCGCGCGCCCCCCGACGAGGGCGCGGACCCCATGCGGGCAGGACCCGGGAGGCGAGTGCACGTGGGTGCAGCCGACAGGAGAGACGGACAACCAGGGGCCGCCGGAAGGGCACCGGCGGCCGGCCGCCCCGAGAAGGTACGCAATGTGGTGCTGGTCGGCCACAGCGGAGCAGGCAAGACGACCCTGGTGGAGGCGCTCGCGCTGACCACCGGCGCGGTGAACCGGGCAGGCCGGGTCGAGGACGGCGGCTCGCTGTCCGACCACGACGAGATCGAACAGCGCCAGCAGCGCTCGGTCCAGTTGTCGCTGGTGCCGGTCGAGTGGGACGGCATCAAGATCAATGTGCTGGACACCCCGGGATACGCCGATTTCGTCGGGGAGCTGCGGGCCGGTCTGCGCGCGGCGGACGCGGCCCTTTTCGTGGTCTCGGCCGCGCAGGACGGCGAGGGCATCGGCGGCCCGACCCGCATGGTGTGGGACGAGTGCGCCGCGGTCGGCATGCCGCGGGCGGTGGTCGTCACGCACCTGGAGTCGGCGCGGGCCGGCATCGAGGAGACCGCCGCGCAGTTCGCCCGCGAGCTGGGCGGCGACGACCCCGACGCGGTGCTGCCGCTGTACCTGCCGGTGCACGGCCCCGAGGGACCCGACGGGCACGCCCCGGTCACGGGCCTGACCGGGCTGCTGTCGCAGCGGGTGCACGACTACTCCTCGGGCGAGCGCGTCGAGCGCGACCCGGACCCCGAGCTGCTGCCGCGGCTCACCGAGGCGCGCAACCGGCTCATCGAGGGGATCATCGCCGAGAGCGAGGACGAGACGCTGATGGACCGCTACCTCGGCGGCGGCGACATCGACGTCGACACGCTGGTCGCCGACCTGGAGCGGGCGGTCGCCCGCGGCACCTTCCACCCGGTGGTGGCCGCCGCCCCCGCCGCCGACGGCGCCCGGCAGGGCATCGGCACGGTGGAGCTGCTCGAACTGGTCACCGGAGGCTTCCCCACCCCCCTGGAGCGCCCGGTGCCGCCGGTGACCACGCTGGACGGCGAGCGCACGACGCTGTCCTGCGACCCCGGCGGACCGCTGGCCGCCGAGGTCGTGAAGACCTCGTCCGACCCGTACGTGGGGCGGATCAGCCTGGTGCGGGTCTTCTCCGGCACCCTGCGCCCCGACGAGACGGTGCACGTCTCGGGGCACGGCATGGAGGACCGCGGGCACGAGGACCACGACGTCGACGAGCGGGTCGGCGCGCTGACCTCGCCGTTCGGCAAGCACCAGCGCCCGGTGCCGTCGGCGGTGGCCGGCGACCTGGTGTGCGTGGCGAAACTGGTCCGCGCCGAGACCGGCGACACCCTGTCGGGCAAGGACCGGCCGCTGCTGATGGAGCCCTGGCGGATGCCGGACCCGCTGCTGCCCATCGCCATCGAGGCGCACAGCAAGGCCGACGAGGACAAGCTGTCCCAGGGCCTGGCCCGGCTGGTCGCCGAGGATCCGACGATGCGGCTCGAACAGAACCAGGCGACCCGGCAGGTCGTCCTGTGGTGCCTGGGCGAGGCGCACGCCGATGTGGCCCTGGAGCGGTTGCGCAGCCGCTACGGCGTGCAGGTCGACGCGGTGCCCTACAAGGTGTCGCTGCGCGAGACCTTCGGCGAGGCGGCCACCGCGCGCGGCCGGCACGTCAAGCAGTCCGGCGGGCACGGGCAGTTCGCGATCTGCGACATCGAGGTGGAGCCGCTGCCGGTCGGCTCGGGCGTCGAGTTCGTGGACAAGGTCGTCGGCGGGGCGGTGCCCCGGCAGTTCATCCCGTCGGTGGAGAAGGGCGTACGCGCCCAGGCCGCCCGCGGGGTGGTGCTGGGCTTCCCCGTGGTCGACATCAGGGTGACGCTGTCCGACGGCAAGGCGCACTCGGTCGACTCCTCCGACGCGGCCTTCCAGACCGCGGGCGCGCTCGCGCTGCGCGAGGCCGCCGCCGCCTGCCGCATCCACCTGCTGGAGCCGGTCGCCGAGGTGGGGGTGATGGTGCCCGACGCCTACGTCGGCCCGGTGATGAGCGACCTGTCGGGGCGGCGCGGGAAGGTGCTCGGCACCGAACCCGCCGGGCCGGGACGCACCCTGGTGCGCGCGGACGTCCCCGAGATCGAGATCGGGCGCTACGCGGTCGACCTGCGGTCGCTGTCGCACGGCACCGGCAGGTTCAGCCGGCGCTACGCCAGGCACGAGCCGATGCCGGCGGCGCTGGCGACGCGGATGCGGCAGCAGGAGGAGGCGGAGCGGGCCGGGTAGCCGGGCGCCGGGTGTGCGGTCCGGGCCCCGGATCACCGTCGTGACACGTGCGGTGACGGACCGTCTGCGGCTCGCGGGCCCCCCGCGGGCCGCCGCGCCGCTAATCTGGTGACTGCTCCGAACGTGTGATGCCCGCCCCGGCGGGGAATGGGCCGGTCGGAGCCGCGAGGTGGCGGGCGTATCGGCGGAACTGGGGGCTTCGGTGACGGACGGGTTCGATTTCAGCCCGGGGGCGCAGATCCCGCTCACGGGCACCGACGGGGAGACGGGCGCCACCCAGGCGCTGGCCTCCGCGGCCTACCGCGACACGCCGGTCAAGGCGCTGCTCGCCATCAACGACGCCGCGTCGGTCAAGCCCCCCAGGCTGTCGCTGTTCGAGCCGAACCTCGGCGAGGCCTTCGCCCGCGCCGTACAGGTCCGCATGCTCGGCGGCGGCCGCAAGGAGCTGGTGCAGTCCTTCGGCGTCGAACCGCAGACCGTCGTCGAGCACTGCCTGGCCGCCAACCGCATCCGGCAGGAGCGCGACTCCCGGCTGACCCTCGTCATGGGTGTCTTCGGGGTGCTCTTCCTGCCCGGTCTGCTGATCTGGCTCGGCGCCTTCCAGCTGCGCAGGTCGCTGGCCGGCCTCAAGGCGGGCGGCAACCGCTACGGGACGCTGGGCGGCGCGGTCCTCGCCGTCACGATCGGGCTGGCCGCGCTGTTCGCGATCAAGCCGCCCTTCTCCGGCTTCTGGCACCAGTACTTCCGGGTGATGATGATCGCCCCCATCATCGGCTGGTATTGGGCCAAGCGGATCTGCGAGCGCACCGCGCGGGACCTGCGCGACCGCTGGAGCGGCCTGCTGGCCGGCACCGCGGTCGGCGCGAAGATCCCCGAGGCGGTCCCCCGCAACCCCAACCAGCTGCGCGCCGAGACGCTGCGGCAGTCGCTGGCGAAGCTGTCGGCCGAGCAGAGCAGCAACGTCGTCTTCTACGCGGGTCCCAAGGGAATACTGGGCATGGGCAGCCGCTGGGGCAGCTGGCACATGGCCGAAGAGCTGATTCCCGCGGAAGGCGTCACCGACATCAACCCCTTCCGCAGCTGGGACGTGATCCGCGCGATCCACGACAAGCTGCGCATGCTGGAGCGCGGCCCGCTGCACACCGGCGGCTTCACCAAGCCGTCGATACGGCACTGGGTGGTGGCCCCGATAGGGGAGGGTGCCACGAAGATCGTCCGCCCCACCGGGCCCGAGGTCGACTCCTTCTCCGTCAAGGACTTCGAGATCCAGCGGATCTGCAACACCCAGCAGTTCGGCAAGGGCAACCGCCACTACCTGGGCATCCAGTTCACCCTCTGGGAGGGCAACCTCGTCATCACCTTGATGGTCACGGTGACGGTGCTCGCCCACACCCTGCGGGTCGACGTCACCGCGCACGCGCTCGGCCCGGTCAGCTCGCTGTTCAACGACGGCCCGCCGGCCAGGGAGAAGACGGTCAGCAAGCCGGTCAAGTTCTGGGAGACCAGGACCGTGCAGCTGCCGCTGATCGACTCGGGCGAGGTCGCCAGGCTCGCCGCCCGGGCGCCGCTGACCTGGTTCCCGCCGGTCCTTGACTACTTCGGCGGCACCCTGACGCTGCCCGAGCCCTTCGGGCTGCGGCACACCTGGGTCGACAAGCCGTGGAAGCACCGCTTCATGGCCGACGACGCGCTGCGCGCGGCGACCCCGGTGCTGCGCGCGGTGCACGCCGCCGCCATCCAGGTGATGGCGGAGAACGGCGTGGACACCTCGCACTTCACCAACCGCTCGATGGTGCTCAGCGGCCTCGTCCAGGGCGTCGAGCCCAGGAAGGCCGACGCCTACGACGCGTAGCGCGGCGCCGGCCGGGCCCGGTCAGCTCGGCCAGGCGTCCGCGAGCATCTTCCGCGTGTCGGCCAGGAGTTGCGGCAGCACCTTGGTGTGGCCCACCACCGGCATGAAGTTGACGTCGCCGCCCCAGCGCGGCACCACGTGCTGGTGCAGGTGGGCGGCGATACCCGCGCCCGCCACGTCGCCCTGGTTCATCCCGATGTTGAAGCCCTGCGCGCCCGACGCGGTCCGCAGCGCCGTCATCGCGCGCTTGGTCAGCCCGGCCAGCTCGACGGTCTCCGCCGGATCCAGCTCGGTGTAGTCCGCGACATGGCGGTACGGGACCACCATCAGGTGCCCGCTGTTGTACGGGTACAGGTTGAGCACCGCGTAGACGTGCTCGCCGCGGCTGATGATCAGGCCGTCCTCGTCCGACTCGGCCGGGATCGCACAGAAGGGACACCCGTCGCCCGCACCGGGTCCGGTCGGCTTGTTCTCACCCTGGATGTACGCCATGCGGTGGGGGGTCCACAGCCGCTGGAACGCGTCCGGTACCCCCGCTCCCTGCCCCTGCTGCGGCTCACTCGTCATGCCGATCAGCATAGGACTTCGCCGGTGGCGCGCGTGTCGCCGGGCCCACCGCCGTGCACGTACCGAGATCCTGGCCGGATGGACGACGACGACGGCGGCCGGTTGGCCCGATGGGAGAACCGCACCGAGCTCCCGCTGTTCCTCATGTCGATGGTCTTCCTCGGCGCCTACGCGGCCCACGTCCTGGACCCCGGCCTGCCGCCGGCCGCGCACACCGCGCTGCTGGCCACGATCGGCTTCGCCTGGGCGACCTTCGCCGTGGACTACGCGGTGCGGGTACGCCTCAGCAACCGGCGCTTCGGCCCGCGCTACGTCAGCAGGCACCTGCTGGACACCGTCGTGCTGCTGTTGCCGCTGCTGCGCCCGCTGCGGGCGGTGCACATCTACCAGGTGATGCAGCGCCGCCACGAACAGCCGCTGCTGAGCCTCTACGGCCGGGTGATCGCCTACGCGGGCATGGCGGCGGTGCTGCTCGGCTTCTCCGGGGCGCTGGCGGTCTACCAGCAGGAGCGGCACGCCCCCGGCGCGACCATCCGCACCTTCGGCGACGCGACGTGGTGGACCTGCGAGACGCTCACCACGGTCGGCTACGGCGACGTCGTCCCGGTCACCCCGGCGGGCCGGGCGATCGCGGCCTGCCTGATGCTGATGGGCCTGGCCCTGCTGGGGGCGGTGACCGGCTCCTTCTCCTCCTGGCTCTACCAGACCTTCGCCCGCGAGGGCGAGCTGCCCCCGGGCCGCTGAGGGCCCGGGGGCAGCCGTCCGGTCAGACCTGGACCCGCCTGTCCACCACGTCGACCAGCTTGGCCAGCGCCTGGTCACGGGGGACGCCGTTCTCCTGCGAGCCGTCGCGGTAGCGGAAGGAGACCGTGCCGTTGGTCATGTCCTCGTCGCCGACGATGATCATGAAAGGCACCTTCAGCTTCTGGTGCGTGCGGATCTTCTTCTGCATGCGGTCCGAGGACGCGTCCACCTCGACCCGCAGCCCCTTGCGCTTCGCCTCGCCGGCGAACTCCTGGAGGTACGGCACGTGCGCGTCGCCGACCGGGATGCCGACCGCCTGGACCGGGGCCAGCCACGCCGGGAAGGCGCCGGCGTAGTGCTCGAGCAGCACCGCGAAGAAGCGCTCGATCGAGCCGAACAGCGCCCGGTGGATCATGACGGGCCGCTGGCGCGAGCCGTCGGGCGCCGTGTACTGCAGGTCGAAGCGCTCGGGCAGGTTGAAGTCCAGCTGCACCGTCGACATCTGCCAGCTGCGGCCGATCGCGTCCTTGGTCTGGACGGAGATCTTCGGGCCGTAGAAGGCGGCGCCGCCCGGGTCGGGCACCAGCGGGAGGCCCTGCTTCTCGGCGACCTTGCGCAGCGTCTCGGTGGCCTCCTCCCACGCCTCGTCGGAGCCGACGTACTTCTCCGGGTCCTTGGTGGACAGCTCCAGGTAGAAGTCGGTGAGGCCGTAGTCCCGCAGCAGGTTGAGCACGAAGGTCAGCGTCGAGTCCAGCTCGTCCGCCATCTGCTCCTTGGTGCAGTAGATGTGCGCGTCGTCCTGGGTGAAGCCGCGCGCCCGGGTCAGGCCGTGCACGACGCCGGACTTCTCGTAGCGGTAGACGGTGCCGAACTCGAAGAGCCGCAGCGGCAGCTCGCGGTAGGAGCGGCCGCGGGCGTCGAAGACCAAATTGTGCATCGGGCAGTTCATGGGCTTGAGGTAGTAGTCCGTGCCCTCGTCGAGCTGCATGGGCGGGTACATGCCGTCGGCGTACCAGTCCAGGTGGCCGGAGATCTCGAAGAGGGTGCCCTTGGTGGCGTGCGGGGTGTAGACGAAGTCGTACCCCTCCTCCTCGTGCCTGCGGCGCGAGTAGTCCTCCATGACCCGGCGGACGATGCCGCCCTTGGGGTGGAAGACGGCCAGGCCCGAGCCGATCTGCTCGGGGATGGAGAACAGGTCCAGCTCGGTGCCCAGCTTGCGGTGGTCGCGCTTGGCGGCCTCCTCCAGGAAGTCCAGGTGCGCCTTGAGCTCTTCCTTGGTGGGCCACGCGGTGCCGTAGATCCGCTGGAGCATCGGGTTCTTCTCGCTGCCGCGCCAGTAGGCCGCGGCATTGCGCATCAGCTTGAACGCCGGGATGTTGCGGGTGGTGGGCAGGTGCGGGCCGCGGCACAGGTCCTTCCAGCACAGCTCGCCGGTCTTCGCGTCCAGGTTGTCGTAGATGGTCAGCTCGCCGCCGCCCACCTCGACGTCGGCGCCGTCGTCGCTGGTGGCCGACGCGCCCTTGAGACCGATCAGCTCCAGTTTGTACGGCTCGCCGGCCAGTTCCTCGCGGGCCTGCTCCTCGGTGACGACCCGGCGGGAGAAGCGCTGGCCGCGCTTCTGGATCTCCTGCATCTTCTTCTCGACGGCCTTGAGGTCGTCGGGGTGGAAGGGCCGGTCGACGTCGAAGTCGTAGTAGAAGCCGTCCTTGACCGGCGGGCCGATGCCCAGCTTCGCCTCGGGGAACAGCTCCTGCACCGCCTGCGCCATGACGTGCGCGGTGGAGTGCCGCAGGATGTTCAGCCCGTCCTCGCTGGTGATGTCGACCGGCTCGACCTCCTCGCCGTCCGCCACCGCGTAGGCCAGGTCCTTCAGCTCGCCGCCGACGCGGGCGGCGACGACCGAGCGCTCGCCCTGGAACAGCTCGGCCGCGGTCGTGCCCGTCGTGACCGTCCGCTCTTCCGGTTCGGCGGAATCGCGTTTGATGATCACACGGAGGTCTGACACCGGTCTGCTCCTGACGAAGGTCGTACGAGGCCGTGCGGCAAGCTCTCACCGCACCGCTGAATCGTACCGAGCCCGAAGCGCTCCCCGCGAAGGCCGCCGCCGAACCTGTGGAAAAGCCGCTACGGGCGCCTCGGCTGCGGGACGCCGTCGCCCGCGGACCGGCCGGCGGCGCCCCAGCCCAGCAGCAGCACGGCGATGTCGTCGAGGTGGCGCCCGCCGTCCAGGCCGCGGGTGACGGCGGTCAGGTGGTCGATCAGCGCCTGGTCCCGCGGGGACGGTGCCGCCTTGATCACCCGGATCAGGCCCTCCGTCCCGAGCCGCTCGGATCCGCTGCCCGCGTGGCCCTCGACCAGGCCGTCGGTGTGCAGCAGCAGCGCGCCCGCCGGCGGCAGCTCGACCCTGGTGGTGCTCCAGTCGTCGGCGTCGGGGAGCAGGCCGAGCGCTATCCCCGGCCGGGCGTCGACGGAGGCGGCGATCCCGTTCTCGATGAGCAGCGGGGCGTCGTGCCCCGCGAGGGTGATGTCGGCGCGGCAGACCTCCCGGTCGATGGAGAGCGTCGCCACGGTGGCGAACATCGAGGAGTAGGGGCGCTCGGCGATCAGGATCCGGTCCATCAGCGCGAGCAGCTCGCCGTTCCGGTGCCCGCCCAGGATCAGCGAGCGCCAGGCGATGCGCAGGCAGACCCCGATCGCCGCCTCGTCGGGCCCGTGGCCGCTGACGTCGCCGATGACGGCGTGGACGGTGCCGTCCGCGGTTTCCACCACGTCGAGGAAGTCCCCGCCCAGCAGTGCGCCCTCGCGTCCCGGCAGGTAGCAGGACGTCGTGCTGACGGGCGCGCCCGGGGAGAGCATCGGGACGGGCAGCAGGCCGCGCTCCAGGCGCTGGTTCTCCTGCGCGCGCTGCTGGTTGACGCGCAGCTCCGCGGCGGTGTGCTCGGCCTGCTTGCGGTGCACGGCGTAGCGGACCGCCCGGTCCAGGAGTTCGCCGGTGACGGCCCCTTTGACCAGGTAGTCCTGTGCGCCGGAGGCGACGGCCTCCGGCCCTGCCCGGTCCTCGGAGAGCCCGGTCAGGACGATGACGGCCGCCGAGGGGCTCGCGGCCTGGATCCGGCTCACCGCCCCCAGGCCCATGGCGTCGGGCAGGTGCAGGTCGAGCAGGATGCAGTCGGGGGCGCTGCGGGCCGCCTCCGCCATCCCGTCGGCGAGGCGCTGCACCCAGCGCATCTCGACGTCCAGGGTGGAGTCGGCGACGTACTCCTCGACCAGCAGGGCGTCGCCCGGATCGTCCTCGATCAGCAGAATGCGGAGTCTGCCGCCGGCCGGCACGGCTTCCGTACCGGATGGTGCCTGCGTCACTCCTGACTCTCCTCGGTCATGACAGCCGCCGGGACCGGAGCGGGTCCCGGCAGGGTGAAGGCGATGCGCGTGCCGGGGCCGTGGTCGGTGTCGACCGCGATGGCCCCGCCGTGGAATTCGACGATCTTCTTGCACAGCGCCAGGCCGATGCCGTTGCCCGAGTAGGTCTCGCGGGTGTGCAGCCGCTGGAAGATGACGAACACCTGCTCCGCGAAGTCCGCTTCGATGCCGATGCCGTTGTCGGTGACCGCGAAGTGCCACATCCCGTCCTCCTGGTAGGAGGCGGTGACCGCGACGCGTGCCGGCCGGTCAGGGCTGCGGAACTTGACCGCGTTGGACAGCAGGTTCTGCAGCAGCACCCCCAGCTGCGTACGGTCGCCGACGACCTCGGGCAGCGGGTCGTGGGTCAGCTCCGTGCCCGACTCCTCGATGGCGATGCTGAGGGCGTCGGTGGTGCGGGTGAACAGCTCCTCGAGGTCGACCGGTGACATCTCGGTGTGCAGCCGGCCCACCCGGGAGAAGGCCAGCAGGTCGTGGATGAGGGTCTGCATGCGGTTGGCGCCGTCGACGGCGTAGCCGATGTACTGCCCGGCGCGGTCGTCGAGCTGGTCGGCGTAACGGCGCTGGAGCAGCTGGCAGAAGCTCGCGACCTTGCGCAGCGGCTCCTGGAGGTCGTGCGAGGCCACGTAGGCGAACTGCTCCAGCTCCTCGTTCGACCTGCGCAGGTCCGTCGCCTGCTCGTCCAGCTGCTGCCGCGCGGTGTCGGTGAAGGCCAGCTCGTCGACCAGCCGGCCGCGCATCTGCTCGACGTCGGCGGCCAGCAGGCGCAGGTCGGCGGGTCCCGTGGGGGTGACCGGGTGCTCGAAGTCACCGTCGGCGACCAGGCGTACGTCCCGCGACAGGTCCCCCAGCGGACGGGTGACACCGCGGCGCAGCCCCGCGAACACCGCGGCGGTCAGGAGCAGGATCACCGCCGCGATCAGCAGGAATATCCGGTCGCGAAGCCCCCGGGCGCTGCGCAGCTCGCCGCGGGAGTGGTCGCGGTGCCGCTGCACGGTCTGTTCGAGGCTCGTCGTCGCTGCGCGCACGCTGTCGAAGGCGCGCTTGCCCTCGTCGGCGCGCTCGGAGGCCAGGGCGACCGGGGCGCCGGGCGGCGCCGCGGCCACGGGTACGGCGATGAGCCGCTGCCACGCCTCGGCCTGCCGGGTGACCGCGTCGAGCTGCGCGGTGGCCGCAGCGTTGCCCGCCAGCAGGGTGCGCAGCTGGCCGGTGTACGCGCGCTGGTCGTCGGCACCCGCGCGGTAGGGGTCGAGGAAGCCGGTCTGCCCGGTCAGTCCGTAGCCGCGGACGCCGGTCTCCTGGTCGGTCAGGGATTTCTCCAGCCGCACCGCCGCGACCAGCGCCGGTGTGTCCACCTCGATCACCGTGTCGGAGAGCGAGGCGGTGCGCTGGAGTGCCCAGCCGCCCGCCACCCCCAGCACGAGCAGGACCGTCAGCGACACCGCGACACCGGCCGTCAGCCACTGCCGCGTGGTCCACCGTCCCGCGCCACGGGGCGTCGCCCGCGGTCTGCCCGTGCCGATGTGGAGCGCCGTCTCATGTCCGTCGGTCGCCACTGTCACCCGTCTCTCCTCTTGCGCAACGCATGCCACGTCGCGGGAGGACCCGGCGACGACCTGCAGTGGTCGGCGGCGGCGCCATCGTACCTACAGGACAACTGGTGTTGTCAGGTGATCCGACGGCTGCCTATAGTCCACTGGTGCCCGGCAAGCCGCCTGATCTTCACTTCGGCCATGACGAGTTCGTCTCACGCGCCGAGCAGGCGGTGGCCGATCTCGCCGACAAGCTTGCCACTGAGGCACTGTACGGCCAGGAAAGCCCTGCTCAGGGCGGGGATGCCGCCGCGGCACTCACCAGGCTCCAGGTACTGTCCTACATCCTGCACGCGACCGAGACCCGGGCCGCCGAGGCCGCGTCGGCCGCGGCCCTGGGCGGCGCGGGCTACCCCGAACTCGGACGTGCCTGGGGCATCACCCGCCAGGGCGCCCGCCGCCGCTGGCCAGGTCTGGTCTTCGCCGCGGAACCGCAGCCCCACCAGATTTCCGACCGGATCACCAGGAGCACCGTTGTGAATGCCCTCGCCCGCCATCGCGCCTACCACGTGCTGCTCGTCGAGGACGATCCGGCCGATGCCCTGCTGATCGAGGAGGCGCTCACCGACGGTGGCGTCGCCCGCGACATCGCCCGGGCCGACGACGGCATCGAGGCGCTGGAATACCTGCGCGACCCCGAGCACCCGCGGCCGGACCTGATCGTGCTCGACCTGAACATGCCGCGGATGAACGGCCGCGAACTCCTGGCGGTGCTGAAGGACGACGCCGACCTGCGCACGATCCCGGTCGTGGTGCTCACCACCTCGGCCACCCCCGACGACGTGAGCGCGGCCTACCAGCGGCACGCCAACGCGTACGTCACCAAGCCCGTCAACCTCGACGACTTCCTCCAGTCGGTGCGCAGCATCGACCGGTTCTTCCTGGAGACGGCGACCATCCCCCTCCAGGAGGAGTGACCCGCGGCCGCCGCCGCGGGCATGTCCCGGTCACGCGCTCCGGTCACACGCTCCTGGTCACATGCGGGCATGTCCCGCCGATCTCCGGGCAGGCCGCCGGAGTGAAGGCAGCCGAGGGCCGTTGTGCCCGCGGAAGGGCGGCACGGCGGAAGGGGCGGCGCACATGACCACGGTTTCCGGGCCTACGGAGAAGCCCGCGGGCGGGCCGTCGGAGGGTCCGCCGCGGCTGCGCAGGGACATGGGCAGGGTCAGCCTGCTCTTCGCGGGCGTCGGCTCCATCATCGGCTCCGGCTGGCTGTTCGGCGCCCTGAACGCGGCGAAGGTGGCCGGTCCCGCGTCGATCTTCTCGTGGGCGATCGCCGCCGTGATGATCCTGCTGATCGGCCTGTGCTTCGCCGAGCTGGGCACGATGTTCCCGGTGTCCGGCGGTGTGGTGCGCTTCCCGCACCTGTCCTTCGGCTCCTTCGCCAGTTACACCATGGGGTGGATCACCTGGGTCGCGGCGGCCACCGTGGCGCCCATCGAGGTGGAGGGCGCGCTGCAGTACGCCACCCGGTGGGCGCACTTCACCGACCACCACGACTCGGGCGCGTACACGCTGACCGGCCTCGGCTACGCGGTCGCGGTCGTGGCCATGGCCTTCTTCGTGGCGCTGAACTACTTCGGCATCCGCTGGTTCGCCCGCGTCAACAACGTGCTGGTGTGGTGGAAGCTGGCGATCATCCTGCTGGTGATCGCGGCCTTCCTGCTCACCGCCTTCCACGGCCACAACTTCGGCGCCCGGCAGTACGGCGGCTTCGCGCCGGGCGGCGCCAAGGGCGTCTTCACCGCCATCTCGACGGCCGGCATCACCTTCTCCTTCCTGGGCTTCAGGCAGGCGGTGGAACTGGCGGGCGAGACGGACAACCCGCGGCGCAACGTGCCGTTCGCGATCATCGGCGCGGTGCTGCTCACCGCGGTGATCTACATCCTGCTCGAAGTCGCCTTCCTCGGCGCCGTCCCCGGGCACGACCTGGCGTCCTCGGGCGGCTGGCTGCACCTGAAGTTCACCGACGACTTCGGCCCGCTGGCGGCCATCGCCAGTGCCGTCGGGCTGGGCTGGCTCGCGTACCTGCTGTACGCCGACGCGGTCATCTCCCCCGCCGACACCGGCCTTGTCTACACGACGGTCACCGCCCGCATCTCCTACGCCATGGCGCGCAACGGGAACGCGCCCGAGGCCCTGTCCAGCACGACCCGGCGCGGGGCGCCGCTGGTCAGCCTGGTGGTGACCTTCGTGCTCGGCCTAGTGGTCTTCCTGCCCTTCCCCAGCTGGCAGCAGCTCGTCGGCTTCATCACGTCCGCGACGGTGCTGTCGTTCGGCTCCGGGCCCGTGGTGCTGGCCGCGATGCGCCGGCAGATCCCCGACCACGAGCGGCCGTTCAAGGTCCCCGGCGGCGACCTGATCCCCTTCCTGGGGCTGTACTCGGCGAATCTGATCGTCTACTGGGCGGGCTGGAACACCAACTGGAAGCTGTTCGCGACCATCGGCATCGGCTTCGTCCTGCTCGCGGTCCTCGAACTGACCGCCCGGGGCACGAGCCCGCAGCTCGACTGGCGGGCGGGCGCGACCTGGGTGCTGCCCTGGCTCGGCGGCCTGGCGCTGATCAGCTGGGCGGGCGACTACGACGGCGGCCGCGGCTGGATCGGCCTCGGCTGGGGCTTCGTGGCGAACCTGGCACTGGCCGCCCTCATCCACCTGCTGGCACTGCGCTCCCGACTGCCCGAGTCCCGCGTCCGCGACCACATCGCCCAGTCGGCGGCGGAGACGGAGGTCGGGGCGTGAGAGTCGATCCCGGTGGATCGCTGAGCCAGGGCCCCGGGTCGGCGCCTTCCACGGTCTGCCACCCGGAGGCCACCATGCCCGGTTGGAGCTGCTCGACGCCCTCTCCCCGGAGTGTCACCCAGGCGGTGACGCCGGTGTCGAGTGCCTGCTCCCGATGCCCGTAGACGATGACCTGCGTCAGCGCCAGGTCGATCGCCCGGGCCGAACCGCTGACCCGGTCGAAGCGGCTCCCTGCGGGGACCGGCCCCCGCATGCAGCGCACATGGACGGTGGCCTGTTCGAGGGAGGCGACGATGACCCGTTCCACCCGCAGATCCACGCTGCTACGACCGCTGTCCGAGCCGGGGATCAAGTGTGCCTGCATCACGCCTTCCTGGAACCGATCCGCGAGTCCCGAGCCGTGCTCCCGACGAGCGGGTCGACACGATCGGGAAAACAACAGGGCCGCCCTGGCGGACGGCCCCTGGAAGGTGGTGCGTTGGCGTGCTGACGTGGTGGGCGATACTGGGATCGAACCAGTGACCCCTTCGGTGTGAACGAAGTGCTCTCCCGCTGAGCTAATCGCCCGGGACTGCGGGAAAGCCTACAGGCGAAGGGACTCGGCGTTCAAACGGCATCGCCGGGGTCCGCGGTCGCGAGGCGGGCGAGCAGGCCGGTGCGGCCGGTGCGCATCATCAGGGCGTGGTTGGCGACGAAGAACGGGCGGCCGGGGACGGCCAGCAGGCGCATCAAGGGTTTGCGGACGACGACGTCCTGCTCGAACAGCAGCCGGGTGCCGGGGCCGTCGGGGGTCGCGGTCCAGCGGACCCAGCCCTCCAGGTCGCCGGTCATGGCGACTTCGAGGATCCGGCGCTCGGGGTCCTGGCGGGTGGAGCGTGCGGTGACCACCAGGTCGTAAGGCAGGACGGAGCGGAAGCGGAGCACTCCCGTGGTCTCGCCGGTCTGCCGGACCTCGCGGATCTGCGGCCACCACTGCGGGTAGGAGTCGGGGCGCTCCAGCACCCGGTAGACGGCGTCCGGCGCCGCGTCCAGGAGCCAGGTGCTGCGGAAGCGGTAGTGGCTCCAGTCCATACGCCCAGTGTGCGCGAACCGCCGGGCGGGCGGTGGGGAAATGCCGAGGGGCCCGGAGACCGTCTGAACGGTCTCCGGGCCCCTCGGTCCGGGTGGGCGATACTGGGATCGAACCAGTGACCCCTTCGGTGTGAACGAAGTGCTCTCCCGCTGAGCTAATCGCCCCGGCGTGCGCACTACTTTACCGCACCCCGGCAGGCGTCCCGACCAGGGCTGCGGTCGGCCCGGCTCAGCCCAGCTGCCACGGCAGGGTGAAGCCGTAGCTCAGCACGTACCAGATCGCGAGGCCGGCCAGCAGGGCCACGGCCACGGTGCCGATCAGCAGGTTGCGCCGCCGGACGCGGGGGTCGGCGGCGGCCCTGGCGGCCGCGGTGACCTTCCGGCGGGTCCAGCGCAGCACTTTCTGTGCCCAGACGAATTCGGTGCCCCAGATCGCCATGCCGCCGAAGATGATCAGCCAGCCGGGCCCGGGCAGCGGCAGCAGGATCACGCCGCCGCCGATCACGGCGAGGCCGGCCAGGAAGATTCCGGCCCGCCAGACGGCGTGCAGCGGGCGTGATCGCTGCACGAAGGCAGGGGCCCGCGAGCCGAGGCGTGAATCTTTGGCCACAGCTCCGTTGACTTCGTCACTCTCCGCGATCATATATGCCAACGTACCGGACTTCGGGGCGATCACTGAAATGGCTGTTCCGCCCTTCTCGTGACTAGCCCGTACGAAGTACGAGAAGCCTCACAAACTTCTCAGAGGTGTTTACAACGCGCCCGCAGGTGGCAAGTCGATCTCGCCGACGTGCGAATCCCCGAGCGCACACTGAGCGAAAGGCCCTGGCGCTTATGAACACCACGGTCAGCTGCGAGCTGCACCTGCGCCTCGTTGTGTCGAGCGAATCCTCACTGCCCGTACCCGCGGGCTTGCGGTACGACACGGCCGATCCGTATGCCGTGCACGCCACCTTCCACACCGGAGCCGAAGAGACGGTCGAATGGGTGTTCGCCCGCGACCTGCTCGCCGAGGGCCTGCACCGGCCCACCGGCACCGGAGACGTCAGAGTCTGGCCGTCCCGCAGCCACGGCCAGGGCGTCGTGTGCATCGCCCTCAGCTCCCCCGAGGGCGAAGCCCTGCTCGAAGCCCCGGCGCGGGCCCTGGAGTCCTTCCTCAAGCGGACGGACGCCGCCGTTCCGCCAGGCACCGAACATCGTCACTTCGACCTCGACACCGAGCTCTCCCACATCCTCGCGGAGAGCTGAGCCCGGCCACCGATCGTCCGCGGCCGTCCTACTCGGGGGGACAGTCCGGACACCCAAGGCAGCGCGGGGCAGTGCCCGGCCGCCTGACACCGCAGGAACGGGAGCCGCCGCCCGTGGGGCCCACAGCCCCACGGCGGCGGCTCCCGCGCGCTAGAGTCACCGGAACGCAGCCGCTCGACGACGCCGGCAGGGAGCGTTCCGTGCTGATCAACCATGACACCAGGTGCGCGCTCGACAGTGTGGTCGACCTGATCAACACCGCGCCCGCGATCGCGGGGCGCGAGGCACTGGCCGAGGTCGCCGACCTGCGCGCCTTCGTGGAGCGCAACAAGGTCAGCGAGATCGGCCGGCTCGACCGCAACGACATCACCGCGGTGCAGGCGGTGCGCACCCGCTTCGCCGAGGTCTTCGCCACCACGGACGACGCGACCGCGGCGACCATGCTCAACGCGATGATCGCCGAGGCGGGCACCACGCCCCGGCTCACCGACCACGACGGCTACGACTGGCACGTGCACTACTTCGCGCCGGGCGCGTCGCTGTCGGACCACCTCGCGGCGGACTGCGGGATGGCGCTGGCCTTCCTGATCGTGGCCGGCGAGCGCGAGCGGCTCCGGCGCTGCGACGCGCCGGACTGCCGGCACGCCTTCGTCGACCTGTCCCGCAACCGGTCCCGCCGCTACTGCGACAGCCGCACCTGCGGCAACCGGCTGCACGTGGCCGCCTACCGGGCCAGGCGCCGGGAGGCGGGCGAGGCGGGCGAGGCGGGCGCCGACGAGGCCGTCGCCGCCTCCTGACCCGCCCGGCGGGCGGCGGCGGTCAGAGGAACAGCAGGTCGTACGCCGCCCCCAGCCCCAGCAGGCCGCCGATCACCAGCAGGAAGAGCATCAGCGGCGGCTGGGACAGGGCGTACAGACAGCCCTGCGGCTCAGCCACCGGATCCGCGGGCAGGGCCTTCAGCGGCACCGCGGTGCCAGTGGCGCGTGGCGCCCCGGTGACCACGGCACGGGCGGCCGGCGCGGAGCGGGGGGCGGGGAGGACGTCGGAGGCGGTCGGTCCGGCACGGTCCGGCCGCTCAGCGGCGACGCGGTCGCCGGTGGTGGGCAGCACGGGATGATCTTCGCGCAGCGAGGGGGGTGCCCGTGGCCCAACACGCGGACTCGCCAGGGATCTTCCATGATGCGGGCATTGCGCGTCCGAGTGCTGGACAATGCCCCCGGCCCCCCGCCGCCTCGCCCACCGGTCGCCTCGCGACCGCCCTACGGCGACCGCGGTGTCCGTATCGCGGACACCGCGGTGGACGTCATCAGATGCCGCGGCGCTTGAGGATCTCCTCGACGTCGGCGAAGTCGGACAGGCCGCTGTCCGCGCCGCCCCTGCGCCGGCCGGCCGCCGGGCGGCCCGCCGGTATCGCCGGGGTGGACGCGCCGGGCACCGCCGCCGGGGCGCGGCCGCCGCCCTCCGGCAGCCGGGCCGAGATCAGCCGGGTGACGCCGTAGAGCAGCGCGGCCACGGCGAGCACGCCGAAGCCCATCCACACGGTGGGTTTGAGGACCAGGTCGGCGGCCCAGTGGCCGGTCGCGGTGCCCACCTTGCGGCCCAGCGTGACCAGGCCGGCCATCGCCAGCCCCACCGGCACCAGCGACACCGCGGCGATCCGGGTGGCCGCGAGGAAGCGCCGCCGGTAGGCGGTCAGCATCGCGATGGCCAGGCCGCCCGCGGACAGCGCGGCACATAGCGTCGTGGTCAGCATCCTGCGGCTCCCGTCGGTCGGTCCTCCCCATCGTGCCCGGGACCTCCGGCGGAAGGCCATGGTGGCAGCGCAGGTTCAGGGGGATCTCGGGGGTGCCTCCTCCCCGAGTGGGAGACTGGGCCCATGGATCTTCCTCCTCCCCCGGCCGGCCGCCGTGCCGTCCTCGACGTCTGGTGCGAACTGCAGTGTCCCGACTGCCGGACCGCCCTCGATGACCTCAAGGCGCTGCGCGAGCGGTACGGCGACGCGCTCGACATCCAGCTGCGGCACTTCCCGCTGCCCAAGCACGCGCACGCCTTCGCGGCGGCCCAGGCGTACGAGGAGGCCTACGCCCAGGGCCGCGGCTGGGAATATGCCGAGGCCGTCCTCGCCCGCGCCGAGGACCTCGACGCCGCCGGTGAGCCGCTGCTCGTCGACATCGCCCGCGAACTCGGCCTCGACGCGGAGGAGTTCGACACCGCCCTTATCGACGGGCGGCACCTGCTCGTCGTCGACGCGGACCTCGCCGAGGGCAAGGCGATCGGCGTGACCGGCACGCCCACGTACGTCATCGCCGGCGAGCGCCTGGACGGCGGCCAGTCCCAGTCCGGCCTGCGCGCCCGCATCGAGTCCCTGGCGGACCAGATCCTCGCCTAGCGCGCCCGAAGGGGACATCGCGCACGGCCGTGACGGCGCCGCAGGCACAACTCAAGCCGCCGCCAAGGCCACTCGCGGCACGAGGCCGCTGCTAGGGCCTGTCCGGCGGATCTTGGCGGGCCTGCGACGCCCGGCACCGCACCTCTCCCCCTGCCTTCGGCGGGAGGTGCCCCCAGCGTTGTCGAATCATCCTTGTACGACCCGGTACGAAAACGATTCTCCGCCTTGCGATGTACGGCACCGGACGCCGCAGGCTGATCCGGCAAGATCCGCCGGACAGGCCCTAGCCGAGCGGCTTCCAGAGCTGGCGCAGCGTCGTGCGGTAGCCGAGGGAGGTGTAGAGGCGGATCGCCACCTCGTTGGCGGTGAAGACGTTGAGTGCCAGCGCGGTGGTGCCCGCCGCGCGGCAGGCGGACTCGGCGGCCAGCATCAGCGTGCGGCCGTGCCCGCGGCCGCGGTGGGACGCGGTGACCTCGACGGCCTGGACCCAGCCGGGGCCCGGCGCGGTGTGTAGCCACAGGCGGCCGACGGTGGTGCCGTCGTGGTCGAGGGCGAGCAGGGCGCTGCCGGGGGCGGGGGTGCCGCCGGGGAAGGCCAGCGCGTAGGAGGCCGCCGCGTGGGCCTCGGCCTGCTCGGCGGGGACCCCGGCGGCGGTGAGCGCGGCGACGAAGCCGGCCCGCTGGCGCGCCAGCCAGTCCGCGCTGTCCTGGAGGGTCAGTTCGCGCAGCACGCTGCCGGGCGGCAGGTCGTGGGACGCGGCGGCCGGCGGGGCCGAGGGGGCGGTGTCCGCCGGGAGGTCCTTGTGGAGGGTGCGGTTGGTCTCGGTGTAGCCGAGCGCGGCTGCCAGCCGCAGCGCGTACGGGGCCCCGTCGGGCACCGACACCAGCACCCGGGTGCAGCCCCACTGCCGTAGTACCTCCTCCGCGGCGAGGGCCGCGACGGCGCCCCGGCCGCGACGCCGGTCGGGCTCGTCGATGGCCAGCGCGTCGATCCGCCCGGGGCCGCCCCGCGGGTCCGCGCCGATCCGCACGCTGCCGACCGGCCGGCCGTTGACGCAGACCGTGAACTGCCGCGACCGCGCCCCGTCCTGCTCGCGCCGTTCGGGTCCCGCGGGTCTCAGGGTCGTCGTCATGCGTCGCGCTCCCGGTTCGCCACCCGCGGTGCCCCCGGCGGGGTGCGGTCGAGTGTACGGTCCCGCGGCCGCCCGCCAGGGCCGGTCCGGGCGGTCGCGGGTCTGCGGCCCGGCGGGGTGGCACACCGCCCGGAGCGGGCCTACGGGTTCGGGTGGTCGGCGGAGCGCTCCGCGAAGACCTCCATGGCCTTGGCGGTCACCGGGCCCGGGGCGCGGGGCAGTTCGCGGGCGTCGACACGGTTGACGGCCTGCACGTCCCGCAGCGAGGAGGTGAGAAAGACCTCCTCGGCCTCGGCCAGCGCCTCGTAGGGCAGGTCCTCCTCCTGCGCGCCGGCCCATTCGACGACCAGTTCGCGGGTGATGCCGGCGAGGCAGCCGGAGGACAGCGGCGGGGTGAGCAGCCGGCCGTCGAGGACGACGAAGACGTTGGAGCCGGTGCCCTCGCACAGCCGGCCCGTGGTGTTGGCGAAGACCGCCTCGCTGGCGCCCTGTTCGCGGGCGCGGGCGAGCGCGACGACGTTCTCGCCGTAGGAGGTGGTCTTCAGGCCGGTGAGAGCGCCGCGCTCGTTGCGGGTCCAGGGCACCGTGACGATCGCGCTGGGCCCGGGGTGCGGGACGGCCGTGCCGATCGCGACCACCAGGGTGGCGGCGGCCTCGCCGCGGTCGGAGCCGAGCGGGGAGATGCCGCCGGTGTAGGTGATCCTGAGCCGGCCGTGCGGCATCGGGTTGGCGGCGAGCACCGCCTCGCAGGCGCGGGCGACCTCGTCCTGGTCGGGCTCGGGCAGGCCGAGGCCGCGCGCCGAGCGGGCCAGCCGCCTGAGGTGCCGGGTCAGGGCGAAGGCCTGCCCCTGCGTCGTCTTGAGCGTCTCGAAGACGCCGTCGCCGACGGTCAGCCCGTGGTCGAGCACCGACACCGTGGCGTCCGCGGCGTCCCGCAGCCCGCCGTCCACCCAGATCCTCGTCACCGCAGTGTCCTTCCGCTCGCCTCGTGTACGTCCGACGCTACCGCCAGCAGCCGCTCGGCCTTCAGTTCCGTCTCCGCCCATTCACCCGCCGGGTCGGAACCCCAGGTGATGCCGGCGCCGGTGCCGAACCGCAGTTCGGGGCACCCCGCGGTGCCCCGGTCGATCCAGAAGGTGCGGATGCCCACCGCGAGCGCGGCGGTTCCGCGGTCGGCGTCGACCCACCCGATCGCGCCGCAGTAGGGGCCGCGCGGGGCGGTCTCCAGCTCGCCGATGATGCGCAGGGCGCTGGATTTCGGTGCGCCGGTGACCGATCCGGGCGGGAAGGCGGCCGCCAGCAGATCGGGCCAGCCCGCGTCGGGGCGCAACTCGCCGCGGACGGTGGAGACCAGGTGGACCAGGCCGGGGTGCGGTTCGACCGCGCACAGCGCGGGCACGGTGACCGAGCCGGTGGCGCACACCCGGCCGAGGTCGTTGCGCACCAGGTCGACGATCATCACGTTCTCCGCCTCGTCCTTGGGCAGGAAGCCGTCGGCGGTCCGCGCGGTGCCCTTGATCGGGCGGGACTCGACGGTGCGGCCGTGCCGGCTCAGGAACAGTTCGGGCGAGGCGGTGGCGATCTCGACGCCGTGCGCGGGCAGCCGGATCGTCCCCGCGTAGGGCGCGGGATTGCCGAGCGCGAGGGCCGCGCCGAGCGCGTCGATGTCGGCGCCCGCCCCGTCGCCCGGCAGCGGCGCGGCCAGGACCCGGCAGAGGTTGACCTGGTAGACCTCGCCGGCGGCGATGTGCCGCCTGATCGTACGGACGCCGTCCTCGTACGCCCGCCGGTCCATGGAGCCGGTCCAGGCGGCCGGTTCAGGGCCGCGCCACCCGGCCGCCCTGGCGGCGGTGTCCAGCGCGCTTCCGGCGGCGGCCCGGGGCGTACGGCGTACGTCGCCGAAGCGGGCGCAGACCGTGCGGCCGTCGAAGTCCACCGCGACCGCCCAGAAGCCCGCGGAGTCGAGCGCACCGGCGTCCGCGGTGACATCCCGCAGGTCGGAGGCGACGAGACCGCCGAAACGGGCCATGGGGGCGAGATCGTGCACGATGCTTCCCTCGGGGACTGGAGCGGGCCGCAGCCGAGTCTAGGCCGGGCAGGTCACAAGGGGTGAGGCGGCGCCCGGCGCGTCAACTGCTCGCCATTGGCCCGGCACGCTGCGGAAACCGGTTTTTGAGCTGGCCCCGCGATCCGCTAGAGTTCAACTCGTCGCCCCGCTTGTTACCAGGGCGGCCTGCGGACGTGGCTCAGTTGGTAGAGCATCACCTTGCCAAGGTGAGGGTCGCGAGTTCGAATCTCGTCGTCCGCTCGATGTGGGGATCCCCCCAGGGGACCCCTGCTGTGTTGGTGGAGTGGCCGAGAGGCGAGGCAACGGCCTGCAAAGCCGTCTACACGGGTTCAAATCCCGTCTCCACCTCCAAGGACGATTAGCTCAGCGGGAGAGCGCTTCCCTGACACGGAAGAGGTCACTGGTTCAATCCCAGTATCG
>NZ_FRBI01000011.1:155898-196776 GCF_900142575.1 Actinacidiphila paucisporea | reverse complement strand
CGATTAGCTCAGCGGGAGAGCGCTTCCCTGACACGGAAGAGGTCACTGGTTCAATCCCAGTATCGTCCACCAGCACGTGACGGCCGGGGGCCGGAAGCTTCGCGCTTCCGGCCCCCGGCCGGTTTTCGTAGCCCGGCCGTTTCATGGTCCGGCCGCCCCCGGAGTCTCAACGTCGCCGGAATTCGGCGTCCCCCGGTTCCGGCCCCGGGTCAGGACGAGAAGAGCATGTGGGCGAAGCCGTGCCCGTGGTGCTTGTTGTGCCCGTGGCCGTGCCCGTGCCCGTACTGCGGGGCGCCCCAGGCCGGGGCGGGGGGCTGCGGGTAGCCGGGCTGGTGCTGCACGTGCGGCGCGGGGTAGGCCGGCGGCGGGGCCGGCTGGTTCCAGTTGCCTTCGAGCTGGGTCAGCGCCTCAAGCTCGCCGTAGTCCAGAAAGATGCCGCGGCAGTTGCCGCACTGCTCGATCTGGACACCACTGCGGTTGTACGTCTGCATGTGGCCGTGACACTTGGGGCAGACCATCTGTCGCCTCATCTCCTCGCGTTGGCAGTGGAGTTCACTTTAGGCCCTGCCAGGAGCGCTCCCGCCGGCCGGCGAGGTCCCGGCACCCGCTGCCCCCGTGCTTCCCGGGCCGGACGCCGCCGTCTCTCAGGAGGGGCCCAGTTGCGCGATGCGGGCGCAGGTGGCGACGAGTTCGGACTCCGCCTCGTCGAGTTCCCGGCCGTCCCTGGCCGCCTTCGCCACGCCGATCGCCGCGGTCTGTACGGCCAGCGCGCGGGCCGGGACGTCGAGTTGCCCCCACGGGTCGCCGCTCTCCGGTACGGCCGGCCCGCCGGCGGCGCGGTAGGCCGCCAGGAAGACGGCCCAGGCGTCCGGGGCGAGCAGGCCGGCCGCGAACCACATGGCGGGCCTGGCCAGGTCCCAGGCAGCCGGGCCGGTGCCCAGGTCGTCCACGTCGATGAGCAGCCAGTCGCCGTCCGGCGCGGGGTGGCGGACCAGCTGGCCCAGGTGCAGGTCGCCGTGGCAGAGCGCGGCGGGCCCCGGGTGCGGCGCCTCGTCCCTGGCCCACGCGGGCAGCCGCCGCCACGCCCGGCGCACGGTACGGCCCGCCGCCGAGTCGGCGACGCCGCGCAGCCGGGCGACGGCGAGCGCGGCCTTGGCCGGGCCGCGCATCGGCGGCAGCGGGCCCAGCGCGGCCGCGGGCACGGTGTGCAGCCGGGCGAGCAGCACGGCCGCCTCGGCCCAGGGCGCGGCGCCCGGGTCGTGCCGGTCGACGGGCACGCCGTACGGCCACGCGGTGACCTGCCGCCCGCGCACCGCTCCGCCGTCCGGGGCGGGCGGAACGAGCGGGGCCGTGGCGAGTACGCGGGGGTCGCCGTCCTGGACGAGCAGGCCGGGCGGGCCCTGCCGGCCGGGTGCGCCGGGCGCACCCGTTCCGCCGGCCGGGGGGTCCTGGGCCGCGCCCGGGAGCGGGGGGCCCGGGGCCGGGGGGCCCGGGGCCGGGGGGCCCGGGAGCGGGGGGAGCAGGATGCCGCGCAGGAGCGGGTGCGCGGCGACCGCGATGCGGATCGCGAGGGCCGCGGCGTCCGTGCCGGGGGCGTGCGCCTTGGCGACGACCGCGCCGACCCGGACGACCGTGCCGTCGGGGCGGTCCGCCAGCACGGTGGTGGCCGCGGGCACGGTGGGCGGCGCGGGGGCGGCGGCCGCGTCGGCGGTGCCCTCGGGCCGGTCACCGCGCAGGGCGCGGCGGGCTGCCGCGGCCGCGGTGGCGGCCAGCGCGGTGACCAGGGCGTCGTCGGCCGGCGGCCGGACCGTGCGGCGGACGGTCTGCGGGTCGATACGGACCGCGCCGCTCGTGTGAGTGCCGGACTGCTCCCCCGTGGTCGTCATCGGGCCAGTCAAGCATCCCGGCGGCGATGCGGCCCTCCGGGCGGCCGGACGGGGTCCGGACAGCGCAATGCCCGGGCGTCGGATGACACCCGGGCAAACGCAGTCGTCCGTCATACCCCCGTCCCCACGGGGTTCTACCGGTGAGTCCCTGGCCCGGACCGCTCTTCCGGGCCTGGAGCGCCTCTCAGCGCCCCATCAGGCCGGCCACGGACGACGCTTGTGTGACCACCGCGTCCACACCTCCGAAGAAGTAGGCGAGCAGTGCGGCCAGCGGCAGCACCATGGCCGCCGCCACCAGCGGATGCCTGGTCCCGCTCCGCCGCCCGCCGCGCATGGCCCGTGCGGTGCGGGTCACCGTGTCGGCCATGCTCGCCATGCCTCTCCCTGAGGTCGTGGGGTCTGCTGTGTGGTCGGTCGCAATGTGCAGTTCTGGCAGCGGCGGGCGCTTGACCTCGGGGGACGAGTGCTCCGCCCGCCGCTTGACTTCAACACTAGGTGCGCCGCCGCCCCCGGTCGTCAGGCCCTGGTACCCCTTTGCAGGCCTCCCGGAGGATGACTGCGGCGGCCCCGGATACTCCCGTGGGTGGACGCCGCCGCCCGGGGACCCCAGGGTCATCCCTGAGACGCCGGGAGCCGCCCGGCCTGCTCGTCGTCCCGCGGGACGGGCTGTTCGACCAGGGCGAGCACCCGGGTGGCCATGAACCGGGCCGTCCGCACGACGGTGCCGCTGCGGGTGACTTCACTCACTTCCACCACCCCGCGGCGGACGGCCGTCTCCACCCGGCGGCCGGCCCGGGTGGCGATCACCTCATAGGTGCGGGTGGTGTCCCCCGCGTCGACGACTATTTCCACTCGATCACCTTTCACGGCGTCATTCCCCTTTGGCAGACGGACCGTTGGCAGATCGGGGCGCGGTAGTGACGGCCCGTCGGACGGACCCCTCGCCACCACTCCAGGATCCCACCGGGCACTGACAATTCACGGCCCACCGCCTGCGGGCCTTCACCGCGCGACGGGACGGGAGTCCGTAAGCTGTGGGCGGCCGACCCGGCCGTCGGTGCAGGCACCGGAAGCAGCAGTGGGGTACTCGCCCACCGGAGGTAGGGGAACGGACATGGCGATGATGCGGCTCCGGCGCGAGGATCCGCGGGTCGTCGGCGCGTTCCGGCTGCACCGGCGGCTGGGCGCGGGCGGCATGGGCGTGGTGTACCTGGGCGCGGACAAGCGCGGCCAGCGGGTGGCGCTCAAGGTGATCAGACCCGAGCTGGCCGAGGACCAGGAGTTCAGGTCGCGGTTCGCCCGGGAGGTCTCCGCGGCCCGCCGGATCCGCGGCGGCTGCACCGCCCGGCTCGTCGCGGCCGACCTGGAGGCCGACCGCCCCTGGTTCGCCACGCAGTACGTACCCGGCCCCTCGCTGCACGACAAGGTCGCCGAGGGCGGCATCCTCGCCGCCGCGGAGGTCGCCTCCATCGGGGCGGCGCTCGCCGAGGGCCTGGTCGCGGTGCACGAGGCCGGGGTCGTCCACCGCGACCTCAAGCCGTCGAACATCCTGCTGTCGCCGAAGGGCCCGCGGATCATCGACTTCGGCATCGCCTGGGCCACCGGGGCCAGCACGCTCACGCACGTGGGCACGGCTGTCGGTTCGCCCGGCTTCCTCGCGCCCGAGCAGGTACGGGGCGCCGCCGTCACGCCCGCCACGGACGTCTTCGCCTTCGGCGCCACGCTGGCGTACGCGGCTACCGCGGACTCGCCCTTCGGACAGGGCAGCTCCGAGGTCATGCTCTACCGGGTGGTGCACGAGGAGCCCGACCTGGCCGGGGTGCCGGACGCGCTGGCACCCCTGGTCCACGCGTGCCTCGCCAAGGATCCGGAGGAGCGGCCGAGCACCGTGCAGCTGTCCGAGCGGCTCGCCGAGATCGCCGCGCGCGAGGCGCGCGGGATCGGCATGCCGCGGCGAGAGGCGCCGCTGCCCAAGGCGGCCGGGCCGCGGCCGGTGCGGCCCGTCGGGCGACGGGCCGAGGAGTATGCCCAGCAGCGGACCCGTCGGAGCCCGGGTCCCGACGGGTCAGGCGGCACGGGCGGGCGGGTCGGCCCCCGCACCCCCGCCGTACCGTCCCCGGCGCGGACACCGGTCCGCACGGGTGCCTCCGGGCGGCGGCCCTCCTCGGCTGCCCCGGGGAGGCGGTTGCTGCGGCAGCGGCTGGTCGTCTTCGTGATCGTCACGCTGCTGGCGGCGATCTGTATCGCCGCGGTCCAGGGCTGCCACCGCTTCTCCCATGGCGCCGACGCCCCGGCCGCCCCCTCGGTGGCCCCCCTCCTCCCGGGTCCCGCGGGCTCCTGAGGTCCTGCCCCCTGCGGCCGCCGTCGTGGCTGGTCGCACGGTTTGCCGTGCCCGCGATCGCCCTTACGAGGGACGTCGTCCCTGTCCCTTTCGCCGACGGGCGCGGGACAGCCCTGCGGGGGTAGCGCGACCGCACCTTGGGTCGGTAGGTTAACAAGCGCTTGCTTAGGTCTCGTCGGAGAGGTGTGCGGCTATGGGAAGCGTGAGCGCGGCGGATGTGCGGGGGCGGGTGAGGGCGCTCCTCGCGGCGTGGGATCAGAAGGCGGACCCGGCGGAATTCCTGCGGGCCCGGTTCGACGCGGGGCTCGCGTGGGTGCACTTCCCCGTGGGGCTCGGCGGGCTGGACGCACCGCGGGCGCTGCAGGCGGTGGTGAACGCGGAACTGGACGCGGCCGGGGCGCCGGACAACGACCCGCGGCGTATCGGCATCGGCCTCGGGATGGCCGCGCCGACCATCCTGGCCTACGGCACCGACGAGCAGAAGGCGCGCTTCCTGCGGCCGCTGTGGACCGGGGAGGAGGTCTGGTGCCAGCTGTTCAGCGAGCCGGGCGCCGGCTCGGACCTGGCGGGACTGGGCACCCGGGCGGTGCGCGACGGGGACGACTGGGTCGTGGACGGCCAGAAGGTGTGGACGTCGAGCGCCCACACCGCGCGCTGGGCGATCCTGATCGCCCGTACCGACCTGGACGTGCCCAAGCACCGGGGCATCACCTACTTCGTGTGCGACATGACCGACCCCGGCGTGGAGGTCAGGCCGCTGCGGCAGATCACCGGCGAGGCCGAGTTCAACGAGGTCTTCCTGACCGGGGTGCGGATCCCGGACGCGCACCGGCTCGGCGCGGTCGGTGACGGCTGGCGGGTGGCGCAGGCCACGCTGATGAACGAGCGGGTCGCGATCGGCGGCGGCGCGTCCGTGCCGCGCGAGAGCGGCATGATCGGCCCGGTGGCCGCGACCTGGCGGGAGCGGCCCGAGCTGCGCACCCCCGAACTGCACGACCGGCTGCTGCGGCTGTGGGTGGACTCCGAGGTGGCCCGGCTGACCGCCGAGCGGGTGCGGCAGCAGATGGCGGCGGGCACCCCCGGGCCGGAGGGCTCGGGGCTGAAGCTCTCGCTGGCCCGGCTGAACCAGCAGCTCAGCGGCCTGGAGGTGGAGCTGCTCGGCGAGCAGGGGCTGCGGTACGGCGACTGGGCGATGGTCCGCCCGCGGAGCGTGGACTTCTACGGGCGCGACGCGGGCTACCGCTATCTGCGGGCGAAGGGCAACTCGATCGAGGGCGGTACGTCCGAGATCCTGCGCAACATCGTGGCCGAGCGGGTGCTCGGGCTGCCCGCAGAACCGCGCAACGACAAGGACGCCGCCTGGAAGGACCTGCCCCGATGACCTCCCCCGCCATTCCCGACCTGCTCTACTCCGACGTCGAGGACGACCTGCGGGCCGCGGTCCGCGCGGTGCTCGCCGACCGCTGCGGCCACGCGGCCGTGCTGGGCCGGATCGAGACCGCGGAGCCGTACGACCCCGCGCTGTGGCGGGTGCTGGCCGCGGAGTTGGGCCTCGCCGGGCTGCTGGTGCCGGAAGAGCTGGGCGGCCAGGGCGCCTCGGCCCGGGAGGCGGCCGTGGTGTGCGAGGAGCTGGGCGGCGCGGTCGCGCCGGTCCCGTTCCTGGGCAGCGCGGTGCTCGCGACCACCGCGCTGCTGGGCTGCGACACCGCGGACCCGGCGACAGCCGCGCTGCTCGGCCGCCTCGCGGCGGGCGAGGCGACGGCCGCGCTCGCGGTGCCGCTGTCGGCCGCACCCGGTGACGGCTTCCCCGCGACCGTGCACGCGGACGGCGGCGGGCGGCTGACGGGCACGGTGACCAGCGTCGCCGACGCGCTCGCCGCCGAGGTGCTGGTCGTGCCCGCGCTCGGCCCCGAGGGTCCCGGGCTGTACGAAGTGGCCGCGGACCAGGTGGCGTCGGAGCGGCCGGTGTCGCTGGACCTGACGCGGCCGCTCGCCGACCTGCGCTTCGACGGTGCGGCGGGACGGCTGCTCGCCGGCGGGGACGCGGCGGTTGCGGCGCTGGAGCGGGCGCTGCTGACCGGCGCCGGGCTGCTGGCGTCCGAGCAACTGGGCCTGGCCCAGTGGTGCCTGGACGAGACGGTCCGCTATCTGGGGCAGCGGCGGCAGTTCGGCCGGGTCGTCGGGTCCTTCCAGGCGCTCAAGCACCGGCTGGCCGACCTGTGGCTCGACGTGGTCTCGGCGCGGGCCGCGGCGCGCAACGCGGCGGGCGTACTGGCGGATCGGCTCTCCGACCCGGCGGAGGCCTCCCTCGCGGTGGCCGTCGCGCAGGCATACGTCTCCCCCGTCGCGGTGCACGCGGCCGAGGAGGCGGTGCAGTTGCACGGGGGCATCGGCATGACGTGGGAGCACCCGGTGCACCTGTATCTCAAGCGCGCGAAGGCCGACGAGATCGCGCTGGGCACTCCGGGACGGCACCGGCGCGCGCTGGCGGTCCCGGTGGGACTGCCACCGGCCGCGTGAGCGACGCGCCCGCGGGTCGTCGCCCGCGGACCCCGGCCGTGTCCCGCGCCGCATCCGGCTGGTGAGCCGCGGTGCGGGGCGCTTTCGGGGGTGGGGCTAGGGCGCCGGCGGTCGGCCGGCCACCGCGTAGAAGGCGACCGCTGCCGCCGCGCCCACGTTCAGCGAGTCGATGTCGTGCGACATCGGGATGCGGACCAGGGTGTCGGCGGCGGCGAGCGCCTTCGGGCTCAGGCCCGGCCCTTCCGCACCCAGCAGCAGCGCCAGCCGCGGGAGTTCGTGCGTGGCGAGGTCGGGCAGCGCGGCCGCCTCCGCTGCCGGGGTGAGCGCGAGCAGCCGGAAGCCGGCCTCCTTCACCGTCCCGTAGAGGTCGCGCGGCCAGGCGTCGAGCCGGGCGTAGGGCACGGAGAAGACCGCGCCCATCGAGACCTTCACCGAGCGGCGGTAGAGCGGGTCGGCGCAGTCCGGCGACAGCAGCACGGCGTCCATGCCGAGCGCGGCGGCGCTGCGGAAGATCGCCCCGATGTTGGTGTGGTCGTTGACCGCCTCCATGATCACCACCCGGCGGGCGCCGGCCAGCACGCCGGCCGCGTCCGGCAGCGCCTTGCGCTGCATCGCGGCGAGCGCGCCCCGGTGCACGTGGTAACCGGTGACGCGCTCCGCCAGCTCGTCGCTGACGACGTAGACCGGTGCGGGCACCTCGTCGATCACGTCCCGCAGCGCGTCCACCCACTTGTCGGTGAGCAGCATCGAGCGCATCGCGTAACCGGCCCGCAGCGCGCGCCTGACGACCTTCTGGCCCTCGGCGATGAAGAGGCCTTCGGCCGGTTCGCGGCGGCGGCGCAATTCCACGTCGGTCAGCGCGGTGTAGTCGTACAGCCGCGGGTCGTCCGGGTCGCCGACCGCGACCGGCTCAGCCACGGCCGGCGCCCGACCGCCCGACGGTGACCACGTCGCCGATGACGATGACGGCCGGGGGGCGTACGCCCTCCTCGGCGACCGTGTGCGCCACCGACGACAGCGTGGCGTCCACCCTGCGCTGGGCGGCCGTGGTGCCCTCCTGGACCACCGCGACCGGGGTGCCGGCCGGGCGGCCGCCCGCGATCAGCGTGTCCGCGATGGCGCCGATCCGCTCCACGGCCATCAGCAGCACGAGGGTGCCGCGCATCCTGGCCAGCGCGGACCAGTCGACCAGCGAACGGGCGTCGTCGGGCGCGACATGCCCGCTGACCACGGTGAACTCATGGGCGACGCCCCGGTGCGTGACGGGGATGCCCGCGGCGCCCGGCACGCTGATGGCACTGGAGATGCCCGGCACCACGGTCACCGCGATGCCCGCGGCCGCCAGCGCCTCCGCCTCCTCCATACCGCGCCCGAAGACGTACGGGTCGCCGCCCTTGAGCCGGACGACGGCCTTGCCGGCCTTGGCGTGCTCGATCAGCGCGGCATTGATGGCCTCCTGCGCCATCGCCCGGCCGTACGGGATCTTCGCCGCGTCGATCACCTCGACGTGCGGCGGGAGTTCGCCCAGCAGGTCGCGCGGGCCGAGCCGGTCGGCGATCACCACGTCCGCCTCGGCCAGCAGGCGGCGCCCCCGCACGGTGATCAGGTCGGGGTCGCCGGGGCCGCCGCCCACGAGCGCGACGCCGGCCGTACGCGCCCGGTGCTGCGGCGCCACCAGGCTGCCGTCCCGCAGCCCCTCGACGACCGCGTCCCGCACCGCGGCGGAGCGGCGCGGGTCGCGCCCGGTCAGTACGGCCACGGTCACGCCCTCGGTACGCCCGGTGGCCGGCGTCCACGCGGTCGCCGCGTCGGCGTCGTCGCTGCGGACGCACCACACGCGGCGCTCCTCCGCCTCCGCGGAGGCGGCGGCGTTGGCCGCCGGGTCGGTGGACGCGACCAGGGCGTACCACGCCTCGGCCAGGTCGCCCGGGCGGTACGCCCGGCGCTCCCACCGCAGTTCGCCGGCGTCCGCCATCGCCTCGACCGACGCGGTCGCCCGCGGCGCCACCACGACGATGTCCGCGCCGGCCGCGACCAGCGCGGGGAGCCGGCGCTGGGCGACCTGGCCGCCGCCGATCACCACGACGCGGCGACCGCGCAGCCGCAACCCGACCGGGTACGCCGGGGCGTCGTCCATCCGATCCATGCGGCTCGGCTCCCTTCCGACATTCACGATTGCCTCGCGCCGATCTTATGTTCCGCGTTCCCCGCGAATTCCGCGCCTCGGGAGTGAGGATGCCCCTTGCGGTGCGGTGCGTGCGTACGCAGTTCTCCCCCAGAGCTTCGCCTGGGGGTACCCCCACGCGCCCCTTTGGGCCTGCGTCCTCCTACGCCCGGCGTTGGCTTCTGCCGGGAGGCTGGACCTTTGCGCAGGAGGGCACGCGTTTTTCAGGGGCGCGGGGACTGCGCGACCAGCCACCACGGGGCCTCGGGTGGGGACCCGTAGGGCTGGCGGGCGCCGCCGGGTTGTGGGCGGCGGCGCCCCGCAGGGGGTTGGCTAGGACTTTTCGGTGACGCCCGCCGCGTCGAAGGTGGCGACCTCGTGCATGACGCGGGCGGCGCTCTGGACCAGGGGGAGGGCGAGAAGCGCGCCCGTGCCTTCGCCGAGGCGGAGGTCGAGGTCGACCAGGGGGCGCAGGCCGAGGGTGGTGAGGGCCGCGACGTGGCCCGGTTCGGCACTGCGGTGCCCGGCGATGCAGGCGGCCAGCACCTCAGGGGCGATGGCCCGGGCGACGAGCGCGGCGGCACCGGCGCTGACGCCGTCGAGGATCACCGGCGTGCGGAGCGCGGCCGCGCCGAGCAGCAGGCCGACCATCGCGGCGTGTTCGAGGCCGCCGATCGCGGTGAGGACCGCGATCGGGTCGGCCGGGTCGGGCCGGTGCAGGTCCAGCGCGCGCCGGACCACGTCCACCTTGCGCGCGTGCATCTCGTCGTTGATGCCGGTGCCGCGGCCGGTGACCTCGGCGGGGTCGACCCCGGTGTAGACGGCGATCAGCGCGGCCGACGTCGTGGTGTTGGCGATGCCCATCTCACCGGTGAGCAGCGCCTTGTTGCCGGCGGCGACCAGGTCGCGGGCGGTCTCGATGCCGACCTCGATGGCGCGCAGCGCCTCCTCGCGGGTCATCGCGGGGCCCACGGTGAAGTCCGCGGTGCCGTGCCGCACCTTGCGCGGCAGCAGCCCCGGCGTGCCGGGCAGTTCGGAGGCGACGCCGACGTCGATGACGCAGACCTCCGCCCCGACCTGGTTGGCGAAGGCGTTGCACACCGCGCCGCCGCCGAGGAAGTTGGCGACCATCTGCGCGGTGACCTCCTGCGGCCACGCGGTGACGCCCTGGGCATGGACCCCGTGGTCGCCGGCGAAGATTGCCACAGCCGCGGGCTCGGGGATGGGCGGCGGGCACTGCCGTGACAGCCCGCTGAGCTGCGCGGAGATGATCTCCAGCATGCCCAGCGCCCCGGCCGGCTTGGTCATCCGCTTCTGCCGCTCCCACGCCTCGCCGAGCGCCTTGGCGTCCAGCGGGCGGATGCCGCGCAGCGTCTCCTCCAGCAGGTCGTGGGGCTCCTCGCCGGGCAGCGCGCGGTTGCCGTACTCCTCGTCGTGCACGACCCAGGACAGCGGGCGGCGCTGCGACCAGCCGGCCTGCATCAGCTCGGGCTCTTCGGGGAATTCGTCGACGTACCCGACGCACAGGTAGGCGACGACCTCCAGATGCTCGGGCAGGCCCAGCTCCGCGACCATCTGGCGCTCGTCGAAGAAGCTGACCCAGCCCACGCCGAGTCCTTCCGCGCGGGCGGCGAGCCACAGGTTCTCGACGGCCAGCGCCGACGAATACGGCGCCATCTGCGGCTGGGTGTGCCGGCCCAGGGTGTGCCGGCCGCCGCGGGTGGGGTCGGCGGTCACCACGATGTTCACGGGGGTGTCGAGGATCGCCTCGATCTTCAGCTCGCGGAACTGCCGGGCACGGCCCTTGGGCAGCGACTTCGCATACGCCTCGCGCTGGGCCATGGCCAGCTCGTGCATCTTCTCGCGGGTCTTCTCGGAGCGGATGACGACGAAGTCCCACGGCTGCGAGTGCCCGACGCTGGGCGCGGTGTGCGCCGCCTCCAGGACGCGCAGCAGCACGTCGTGCGGGATCGGGTCGGAGCGGAAGCCGTTGCGGATGTCGCGGCGCTCCCGGATGACCCGGTGGACCGCGTCCCGCACGGCGGGTTCGTACGCCTCCGCGGGCTCGGACGCCTCGGCCTCCGCGGCCCTGGCCTCGGCCCGCCGGGCGGCCCTGCGCCCCTTCGGGGCGGCGTCAGTTCCGGCCGCAGCCGCCTCCGGCTCCGCGTCTCCGGTCACCGGGGCGGCGCCGTCCTCGACCTGCGGCGGTGCCGCTGCGGCGTGCGCGCGCTTGACCGTACGGCCCTTGGGCACGGCGAGGGCGTTGTCGGCCGCGACCGGTTCGGCGGCGAGGGCGTCGGCCGTGGGCTGCACCGGGGCTTCCGCCGTGGCGGGGGCTTCGGGCGCGGCCGGTGAAACGGCTTCCTGGGCGGGGGTGTTGCTCGCGGCCGCCACGAGGGAGGCGAGGTCGGCGGTGCCGGTCGTGGACACGAAGGTGTCGCCACCGGTCGCGGGCGGGCCGCTGAAGGCCGGGTCCGGCGGCGGGGTGGCCAGGTCGAGGCCGATCGGCGGCGCCGGGGCGGCCGCCTGCGGGGTGCCGGACACCGCGGCCACGGGTCCGGAGAGCGCCGGGGCCTCCTCGGCGGGCCGGCCGGACTCCCCCGCGTCCACGACGGGAGCGGGCGCGGCCTCGGGTTCGGGCACGACGGGTGCGGCCACGGAAACGGGCTCGGATTCGGGCACGACGGGTGCGGCCACAGCGACGGGCTCGGGTTCGGGCACGACGGGTGCGGCCACGGAAACGGGCTCGGCCGCGTAGTCGACCGGCGCGGGCTCGGGCGCGACCGGCTCGACGGCGTCCGACGGCGCCGTTACAGCCACGGGCCCGGCAGGCTGCTCACCGGCGGCCGACGGCACAGTGGCCCCTGCGAGTTCGCCGCCCGGAACGGGCGTCGGCGCACCGCCGACCGCGGGCTCGGTCCCGGCCAGGGCCGACGCACCGCCGATCGTGGGTGCCGGAGCAGCCACCGCCGGGGCACCGTCGGCCGCAGCCGACGTACCGCCACTCGTGGCAGCGCCCTCGGCCACCGCCGGGGCACCCCCGACCGCCACCGCACCGTCAACCGCACCCGGCGCACCGCCGGCCGCGGGCACCGGCTCGGCAACGGGCCCGGCAACCGGCTCGGCCTCGACCGGCGCCGCCGCCACGGGAGCCGCGGGCTCCGCAGGCGTGAAGGCCAGGATCGGCTCGGCGGCCTGCTGGGACGGGATGACGCTGTCGGCGTGCGGGATCAGGGACTGCTGGGACGGCGTCTGGGCGGCGGGCCAGGCGATGCCGGCGGGCGGGGTCGACGGGTCGGCGGGCTCGCCGGTCTGCTGGGCCGGGATGCCGTGGGCGTCGTCCTGGGGGACGTCGAGGTATTCGGGGCCCGAGGTGGGCGGGCCGCCCTGGAGCCGGGTCGGGGGCGGGACGGGGCCGCCGCCCAGGGCGGGGCCGCGGTCGGCCAGGGAGCGTACGGACACACCGCCGCTGGGGGTGTCGTGGACGGGCGGGCCGAGGTGCAGCGGGCGGCGCGGGGCGGCGGGCGCGGGCGACGGGGTGTCAACTCCCTGCGGGATGCCGTAGTCCACCACGGGGGACGGCTGCGGCGGCACCGGCTGCGGGTCGCTCCAGGTGCCCTGCGGGCCCGGCATGAGCAGGACGTCGTCATCGTCGTCCAGCCCGGCGCCGGGGGCGGCGGGCTGGTCGAGGTAGGTGTAGGCGGGAGCGCCGTGCTCGGCAGGCGGTTCCGTACCCCAGCCGGGGGCGGCGGTCTGCGGTGCGCCGAGTGCGTCGGTGTGCGGCTGCGGAGCCGCGTCACCGAGCGCGTTCTCCGGCAGCCCCTCGCCGGGGATCTGACCGGTGTCCGTCATGCGTGCCCCTCGCCCATCGGTTTCGCTCCTTCCAGCCGCTGCACCGCGCGCATCCCACCCCCACCGACTCCAACGAGCGTGTGTGGGATGCGGCACGTCGGCCGCCGGTACGCCGGTGGTGTCGACGTCCCGTCAACGTGCGACGACGGCACAACGATCCGTCAGCCTACCCCCCGGGGCACCGCCGCCCGTGCCGAAGTCCGCACCTCGGGACGTATCTCACAGTGCCGGTGCCGGCAGCGCTCCGACCGGCGCAAACGCCACCGGGAGCGGCCCGTCGATCATGAACAGGTCAGGTCCGGCTGCCGCACAGCACGAAGTCCGTGGAGCGGTCCCGCTCGTCCCATCCGGCGTCGAGGCCGACGGACTGCAGCAACATCCGTTCGACGGAGTAACCGCCTTCGGACAGTGCCCTGTCGATCGCCTCGGCGGCGTCCCTGGTGACCGCCGACGCGACGATGCGCTCCGGGCGGCGGGCGGCGCAGGCGGCGACCACGGCGGCGTCGGCGCAGCCGATCCTGACCACGTCGGGCTCCGGCAGGTCTTCGAGCGCCTGGGGCGCGGTGCCGTGCACGACCTGGAGTTGGACGCCGCTGCGGCGGGCCGTGGCGCTGATCCAGTCGCAGGCGTCGGCGTCCCGGTCGACGGCGATGACGGCCGCGCCGAAGCGGGCGGCCTCCACCGCGACCGCGCCGTCGGCGGCGCCGATGTCCCAGACCAGGTCGCCGGTTCGGGGGCCCAGCCTGGCGAGTTGGACGGCACGGACGCCCGCGTGGACGTGGCCGCCGTATTCCGCGGCGGGAAGTGCCCAGCCCCGTACGGGTCCGGGGAAGCCGGGGTCGCGGCCGGCGATCCAGCCGCCGGCGCCCGGTTTGGCCGCGGGCGGGCCGACGGACGGCAGCGTGGCGGCGCCCAGGGAGGCTATCCGCGGGAGGGCGGTGGTGTTGCCGCCGACGACGAGGACGACGTTGGGGTCGCGCCAGATGTGGTCGGCGACCTTGTCGGAGGTCAGGACGGTGATCTGCTCCCGCTCGGTGCCGAGCGCCTCGCAGATGACGAACGTGCGGTGCACCCCGGTGAGCAGCAGCGCGACTTCCGCGGGGCCGGCGCCGGGTGCGGTGAGCACCGCGACCTTGGGGTAGGAGCGGCAGACGTTCACCGCGCGGCGCAGGGTGCGGCTGGTGGCGACGACGACCCGGGCGTCGTCCCAGGGCATGCCGGCGCGGGCGAAGGCCCGGGCGACGGCGGAGACGCCGGGGATGACCTCGACCTCCAGGCCGTGTTCGGGGTCGCGCAGGGCGCGGACCACTCCGAAGAAGCCGGGGTCGCCGTCGGCGAGCACGACGGCGGTGCCGCGGTGTCCGGCGATCCGGCGGGCGGCGATGTCGATGCTGCCGAGCACGATGTGCTCGGCCTGCGCGGGGACGTGGGGCAGCGCCAGGTGCTGGCGGGTGCCGGCCACGAGGGTGGCGGCGTCGAGCGCGGCACGGGCGGCTTCGGACGGGGGTGAGCCGTCCCATCCGATCACGGTGACCCGGTCGGCCATCGTCGTCTGCCTCCATGCCGTGGGGTCGCTGGGGTGCCGGTGGGGCCCTCTGCGGGGTCGGAGGGCGGGCCCGGGTGAGAACCCTAACCCGGCAGCGTGTGCGACGGTGCGCCGAGTGCGGTACGTGTGGACGCACGCGGCTGCCGGCGGCGGCGGACGGGGGTCAGCGGCGGTGGGCGGCGGCGCTGTAGTCGGCGTGGCCGCGGTAGGCGGCGTAGGCGGAGTCGTATCCGGGGTCGTATCCGTCACCGCCGGTGCGGCCCGCGAATTCGCCGGTGCCGTCGGCGTCGTCGAGGTCCTCGGGGAGCAGGCTCCACACCAGCAGGTCGGTGCGGGTCTCGGCCCAGCGGCCGTGCGGGTCGTCATCGGGGCGGCTGCGGATGACGCCGGCATTGCGCAGGACGCCCTCGCTGATGCAGCCGATCTTCTGCGCGACCTGCTGCGAGGCGGTGTTGTCGGCCGCGGTGCGCAGTTCGACGCGCTCGAAGCCCTGGCTCGCGAACAGCCAGCGGACGACCGCGAGCACCGACTCGCCGGCGTATCCCTCGCCGCGGGCCCAGGACGCGGTCAGGTAGCCGATCTCGGTGCCGCGGATGCGCCAGTCGGTGTTCTGCAGTTGGACGGTGCCGACCAGCCGCTGGGTGAGCATCTCGGTGACGGCGAGCACCAGGCCGCGGCCGCTGCGCCTTTCCGCGGGCCCAGCCGTGCTGACGAACGCGCGGGCGGCCGCCTCGGTGTACGGCCACGGCACGCCCGTCCACGCCGTCACCAGGTCGTCGTTCATCATCTCCACGAGCTCGGGGATGTCGGCCTCGTCATACGGGCGCAGCACCAGCCGCTCCGTACTGAGTGAGATGTCCGGAAAGGTGGAGGTCATTCACTGCTCCGTAACCAGGGCATGGGTGGATTGCACAGCATGCAGCATCGGGCGCGGCCCCCGCCGGGCAGGGTCGCCGCGAGGCGCCCGGCGGCGGACGGAGCGGCGAACGCCCTTCCAGAGTAGGGCGGATGCCGGTCAGGGCGGGTATCCGTGGCCGCCATCCGATCCTGCTACCGTCTGCCCGCGTGACGGTGCACCACGCAGCAGGAGTCGGTTACCAGCGGGCCGCGGGGGTCTACGAGCGCTCCCGGCCCTCCTATCCGCTCGCCGCGCTCGCCGCGCTCGCCGACGCGCTGCCGCTGGAGGCGGGCCGTACGGTGGTCGATCTCGGCGCGGGGACCGGCAAGTTCACCCGGCTGCTGGCGCTGACCGGCGCCGAGGTGCTGGCGGTGGAACCGGTCAGGGAGATGCGCGAGACGCTGGCCGAGCTGCTGCCCGGCGTGTCGGTGAGCGCGGGCACGGCGGAGGCGACCGGGTTGCCCGACGGGTGCGCGGACGCGGTGGTGGCCGCGCAGTCCTGGCACTGGTTCGAGGAGCGGGCGGCGCTGGCCGAGGTCGAGCGGCTGCTGCGGCCGGCCGGGGCGCTGGCGCTGGTGTGGAACACGTACGACACGTCGGTGCCGTGGGTGCGGGACTTCCAGGACATCTACTTCCGGCTGGCGCCGCGGGACCTGCCCAGTCCGCCGCTGACGCCGGCGCTGGGCGACGCGGGTCCGGGCGGCGGCTGGCGCAAGGCCTTCCAGGCGCCGGAGGCGGGCTGGGGCGAGATGTCGGAGCGGCACTGGCCGAACCCGTACGTCACGACGGTGGCCGACGTGGTGGAGCGGATGATGTCGTCCAGCCATATCGCGGTGCTGGACGCCGGCGCCCAGGCGCGGGTGCGCGCGGAGGTGGAGGCGGTGCTCGGGGCGCATGACGCGACCCGGGCCGGCGGCGAGATCGAGATGCCGTACACCACGGACGTCTACTGGGTGCGGCGCGGCTGAGCGGCGCGCGACGGCGGGGTCCGCGGCCATTGGTGGCCGCGGACCCGTGGCGTGTCAGGCGGCGGGGGTGCCGGAGGCGGGGATCACCGCGCCCTTGAAGGTGTCCTTGATGTACTGCCCGACCTGGGGCGAGTCGAGCAGCTTGACCAGCTTCTGGACGCGCGGGTCGTTCTCCTGGCCCTGCTTGACGACCAGGATGTTGGCGTAGGGGTTGCCCTGCGCCTTCTCGATGACAAGAGCGTCCTTGGCGGGGTTGAGGCCGCCTTCGATGGCGTAGTTGCCGTTGATCACAGCGGCGTCGACGTCGTCCAGCGAGCGGGGCAGCTGGGCGGCCTCCAGCTCCTTGAAGTGCAGGTGCCGGGAGTTGGACGTGATGTCGGCGGGCGTCGCGGTCTGCTCGGTGTGGGCCTTGAGCGTGATGAGCCCGTTGGCGGCGAGCAGGTCGAGGGCGCGGGCCTCGTTGGTGGTGTCGTTCGGCACGGCCACGTCGGCGCCGTCCTTGAGGCCGGACAGTGCGGTGATCTTGTGCGAGTACAGGCCGAGCGGTTCGAGTTCGACGTCGGCGACGGCCACCAGGTGGGTGCCGTTCTTCTTGTTGAAGTCGTCCAGGTAGGGCTTGTGCTGGAAGAAGTTGGCGCCGACCTGGCCCTGCTCGGTTGCGGTGTTGGGCAGGACGTAGTCGGAGAACTCCTTGACCTGGAGGTCCAGTCCCACGCTCTTGGCCAGGTGGTCGCGGACGTAGTCCAGGATCTGGGCGTGCGGGGTGGGGCTGGCGGCGACGACCAGCGGGCCGGACGCGTCCTGCGCGGCCTTGCCGTCGTTCTTGCTCGACGTGCCGGAGTGGGAGGAGCCGCAGGCGGACAGGCCGAGCGCGAGGGCTCCGGCGACGACGGTGGCGGCGGTGATCCTGGCGGTGCTACGCACGAAAAGTGCCTCTTTCCTTTGTTACGTGTTCCGGTGGTGCGGTGGTGCGGTGGTGCGGGTTCGGTCAGGTGGAGGAGGTGGGTGCGGCGGGCGCGGCCGGGCGCAGCAGCCGCAGCCGGGGGGCCGGTCCCGGGCGGCCGCGGCGGGCGGCGGTCCTGGCGGCGAGGTCGCCGGCGAGCTGGACGAGCGTGACGAGGGCCGCGAGCACGGCGACGATCACCCACATGAAGCCGGTCTCGAAGCGCTGGTAGCCGTAGCGCAGCGCCAGGTCGCCGAGTCCGCCGCCGCCGACCACGCCGGCCATCGCCGAGTAGCCGATCAGCGCGATGACGGTGGTGGTGGCGCCGGCGACCAGCGACGGCAGCGACTCGGGCAGCAGCACCTTGCGCACCACCGTCCACGTACTGCCGCCCATCGACTGGACGGCCTCGACCAGGCCGCCGTCGACCTCGCGCAGCGAGGTCTCCACGAGCCGGGCGAAGAACGGGATCGCGCCGACCGACAGCGGGACGACGGCGGCCTGCCAGCCGATCGTCGTGCCGACGACGGCACGGGTGAAGGACAGCAGCGCGATCATGAGGATCACGAACGGCAGCGACCTGCCGAGGTTCACCACCGCCCCGAGGACCCGGTTCACGGCGAGGTTGCGCAGCAGGCCGCCGCGGTCGGTGAGGACCAGCAGCACGCCGAGCGGCAGCCCGAGCACGACGGTCACCGCGGTGGACCAGCCGACCATCCGCAGCGTGTCCGTACACGCCTGGGTCAGCAGCGGGTGCATCTCGGACCAGGTCACCTGGCCACCGCCGCGGGCTGCTCGGCGGTCGCGGCGATGTCGACCTGGAGGCCCTGCTCGCGCAGGAAGCCGATCGGCACGACGTTGTCCTCGAAGCGGCCCGGCAGTTCGATCCGCATCCGGCCGATCTGCCGGCCTTCGAAGGTCTCCATGGCGGCGCCCAGGATGGACACGTCCACGTTGTAGGTGCGGGCCAGCTGGGAGATCACCGGCCGGGTCGCGCTGTCGCCGTGGAAGGTGAGGTCGACGACGGTGCTGTCCGGGCCGGAGGGCAGGCCGCCGACCGGGAAGAGCTCGTCGGCCAGTTCGGAGCCGGGGGTGGCGAGCAGTTCCGCCACGGTGCCGGATTCCACCACACGTCCGCCTTTCATGAGGGCCGCCGAGTCGCAGACCGCCTTGACGACGTCCATCTCGTGCGTGATGAGCAGTACGGTCAGGCCGAGCTGCCGGTTGAGGTCGCGCAGCAGTTCCAGGACCGAGCGGGTGGTCTCCGGGTCGAGCGCCGAGGTGGCCTCGTCGGAGAGCAGCACCTTGGGCTTGCCGGCCAGGGCGCGGGCGATGCCGACGCGCTGCTTCTGGCCGCCGGACAGCTGCGCCGGGTAGGCGCCGGCCTTGTCGGACAGGCCGACCAGGTCGAGGAGGTCGCGGGCCCTGCGGGAGCGTTCGCGGCCGGAGACGCCGAGGATCTCCAGCGGGAGTTCGACGTTGTCCTGGACGGTGCGCGAGGACAGCAGGTTGAAGTGCTGGAAGACCATGCCGATGCCGGCCCGGGCGGCGCGCAGCGCGGCGGGCGCCCGGTCGGAGCGGCCGGCCAGCGCGGTCAGGTCGCGGCCGGCCACCTCGACGGTGCCGGACGTGGGGCGCTCCAGCAGGTTGACGCAGCGGATCAGGGTGCTCTTGCCGGCCCCGCTGCGGCCGACGACGCCGTAGACCTCGCCTTCGCGAACGGTGAGGTCGACCCCGTCCAGTGCGGTGACCTCGCGGTCGCGTGAGCGGTAGACCTTGCGCAGGTCGGTGGTGGTGATCACAGGGGAGTCCATCGTGGTCGGGCGGGCGGTGGGCATACCGCCACGCCAGGTGTGTGCTGCGGGAGCGGGGCGCGAGGAGGCCCACGCGGCGCTTCGGGTGACCGGCGGCGCGACGCGGCGCTGCACCGGAGTGGTGACGCGGGGCGCGGCGGTCGGGGGCGACGCGCCGCTCAGGGCCTCAGGTCAGGCACACATTCGACACATGGGACGAACACCGGGCGGGGTCGCCTCGGTCGCGGAAATGCGCTGGTTCGTCGTGTTCATGGACCCCAGTAAACCAGACATCCCGGCCGGTCCCGAAATCCGGTCGGATTGTTCATTATGCGGACACAGTGTCGACATGGTGACGTGACAGTGCGCGGGAGGCTCGGGCGGGGGTGGGAGGAAGGCGGCCGGACGGTCCGTAATAAAGTCGGCGCATGCTCGACGCGGTCACCCTCACGGTCACGGTCACAGCGCTGCTGCTCGCGGCGTGGTGCGGCCTTGCCGCGTACCGTGACGAGCCGACCAACGACTGGCACTTCATCGGCATGGCGGTGGTGACCCTCGCCGCGCTGGTCCAGCTGGTGGTGGCACTGGTGCGGCTCGGACACGGCGACCGCCCCGACCACGGGGTGGCCGTCTTCGTCGGCTACCAGATCGGCGCCGCCTGCACCATCCCGGCGGCGGCCTTCATGTCGCTGGCCGAGCGCAGCCGCTGGGGCTCGGCGATCGTGGCGGCCGGCGGTGTCATCCTGGCCGTGCTCGAACTGCGGCTGCACGAGATCTGGGGAGCCGGACATGGCTGAGGACAGCACCGCGGACGGCACGGAGGACACGGCGATGGCACAGCGGCAGACACCGGACGCGGCGGCGGGCACGACCGCCGAGCCCGGCGGCACCCGGCTCGGGCAGGGGCCCGGGCGGCTGCTGCTGTGGTTCTACGGTGTCTTCACGGTGGCCGCGCTGTCCCGCTCGATCGTGCAGATCAGCACCAAGTTCTCCGACGCGCCGCTGGCGTACCTGCTCTCGCTCGCGGCCGGCGTGGTCTACGCGGTGATCACCGTCGCGCTGTGGCGGGGCGGCGAGCAGGCCCGCAAGGTGGCGCTGGTGTCCTGTTCCGCGGAACTGCTCGGGGTGATCGCGGTCGGCGTCCTGACCCTGGCGGACTCCTCGGCCTTCCCCGACCAGACCGTCTGGTCCGACTTCGGCGTCGGCTACGTCTTCCTGCCGCTGATCCTGCCGGTCATGGGCCTGTTGTGGCTGCGCAGGGCCGGACGGCCGGAGAGCGGCACCCCCGAAGGTGCCGCGCCCCGGCCGTGACGGTCAGGCGGTGCCGCCCGGGCCGGTGGCGCCCGGGCGGGTGGAACTCAGGCGGCTGACGCTCACGCGGTGGCGGCGTAATGCGTCGGTTCCGCGGCCTTCTCCATGGTGACCAGGCTCAGCCTGCGGCTGACCGGCTCGGCGACACCGACCTGCTGGTAGCCGAGCTTGCGGTACATCCGCAGGTTGACCTCGCTGCGGTGGCCGGTGAACAACCGGTACCGCTTGGCCTCCGCCTCGGCCGCGAGCCGGACCTCGACGGCGCGCAGCAGCCGCCCGCCGAGGCCGTGCCGCTGCAGGCGCGGATGCACGATCAGCTTGCCGATCCTGGCGGTGCCGTCGTCGTCGACGGCACCGCGTACGGAACCCACGACCTCCTCGCCGAGGCGTGCCACCAGCACGTACCCCTCGGACAGTTCGGCGCGCAGGTTCTCCAGGGTCTGGGTCAGCGGTTCGATGCTGTAGTCGCCGTACAGCTCGGCTTCGCTCTGGTAGCAGAGGTACTGGAGTTTCAGGATCTTCTCGGCGTCGCTCGACTCCGCCGTAGAGATGGTCACGCTCATGCCCATGCGCGCAGGCCTCCCCTTCGAATCCGTCCGGGCAGCTTGAGGGTGAGGTGTGTGCCCGGGACGTGTGCCTGACCGGAGTTGGTGCGGGTATGCGCCGCCTCCGTGGCGCCGATGATCGCACAAACATTCCGGTGCGGTCCCGCCTGGGCGGAACCCGTGTCAGACCCGTCCAGGCGTGCCGAAGGTGCCCACCGCCGCTGACTGTTTACCGTGCATTACCCCGTCCCACCGGGGCTCCAACCCTCGAATTCACCATGGATCGAAGACAGCCGAGACAGCGCGAGCGCAGCGGTCCCAGACTTCCCTGTGAGATTCCCAACTCCTGGGAGATTTCCCGGTATGTGCGGTCGGAACCGGACAACAGGGCGCGCACCAGCTCCGGGCAGCGCCCCGGCAGCGCGGGGACCGCCGCCAGGACCGCGTGCTGGGCGTCGGCCGCGATGACCCGGTCCTCGACGTCCCCGGCCCGGTGCGGCGACCGCGGCGGCGGTCCCGCGTCCTGGTCGGCGTAGGGCCGCTCGCAGCGCCGCCGCACGTCGGCGCCCAGCGCCTCGGCGCGCACCGCGGCCCGCGTCCAGCCGGCCGGGTCGGCGGGCGGCCCGTCGCGCTCCAGCAGCCGCAGCCACACGGCCTGTTCGAGGTCGGCGGCCTCCTCGCCGGTGCCGGGCAGCGCGTAGGCGGCGGCCTCGGCGGCCAGCAGGGCGGCGAAACCGGCGGGCAGGGCGGCGGCGTCCAGGGATACGGGCATGCCCCGTGCATATCCGCCCGCGCGTGCCGGCCGCGCCGGAAGGTCGCCCGGCGCGGCCGTATTCACCTCATGGAGTGCACGGCCGGCGCACGGTTCACGAGTCCCGGCGGCCCTCGCGATCCGGCACCGGTGCCGCCGGCTCCGGACCCGACGTGCGGGCCCCCCTTGGGGGTACCTCCCAGGCGAAGCTCCGGAGGAAGAAGTATCGTCCTCGTGTACATACGGACCGGTAGGTCCGGCCGCCCCACCGCGTGAACCGGAGGAATGCGTTGTCCCGCAGCGTGCTCAAGGCGATTCTCGGACTGCTGATGCGGGTCCTGTACCGCCCCCGGGTCGAGGGCGTGGCGAACATCCCGGGCGACGGCCCGGTGATCGTGGCGGGCAATCACGTCACCTTCGTCGACTCGCTGTTCCTGTCCCTGGTGGTGGAGCGGCAGGTCTACTTCATCGGCAAGGACGAGTACGTCACGGGCAAGGGCGTCAAGGGCCGACTGATGGCGTGGTTCTTCACCACCTGCGGCATGATCCCCGTGGACCGGGACGGCGGGCACGGCGGGGTGGCCGCGCTGATGACCGGCCGCCGGGTGCTGGAGGAGGGCCGGATCTTCGGCATCTACCCCGAGGGCACCCGCTCCCCCGACGGCCGCCTCTACCGCGGCCGTACCGGTGTCGCCCGGCTGGCCCTGATGACCGGCGCCCCCGTGGTGCCGTTCGCGATGATCGGCACCGACAAGGTGCAGCCCGGCGGCTCGGGCATGCTGCGGATCGCCCCGGTCACCATCCGCTTCGGCCGCCCGCTGGAATTCGCCCGCTACGAGGGCATGGACCGCGACCGCTACGTGCTGCGGGCGGTCACCGACGAGGTGATGAGCGAGGTCATGCGGCTCGGCGGCCAGGAGTACGTGGACATCTACGCCACCAAGGCCAAGGCCGCCTGACACCGGCAAGCGCGCCCGCACACCGCCGATACGGTTCGGCGTGCGGAACCGCGGGAAGATCCCCGGCGTCGTCCGTTGCACGGGACGAGACCTGGTGTCAGGGGGCCTGCGGTGCGCGATGGCTTACGGTACGGGACGGCCCTGGCGGCCCTGGCGGCCGTCGCCGCGCTGCTGCTGACGGGCTGTACCTCGGGCGGCGAAGCGGCGGCGGGCGGCCACCCGACCGCCGCCCCCACGGTCCCGCCGACCTCCGCGCGGCCGGCGGACGACCCGCCGTGCGGCGCCACCCCGGAGAGCTACCGGCCGGCCGGGGCGCTGCCGCAGCCGGGGCGGATGCCGGCGAAGTCGACGATGGCCGCGATCGTGGCCCGCGGCCGGCTGATCGCCGGGGTGGACCAGAACTCGTACCTGTTCGGCTACCGCGACCCGCTGACCGGGCAGCTCGACGGCTACGAGATCCAGCTGCTGAAGCGGATCTCGACCGCATTGTTCGGCAGCCCCGACCACATCGAGTTCCGCACCGTCACCTCCGCCCAGCGCATCCCGGTGCTGCTGCAGAAGGACCCGGTCGACATCGTCATCGACTCGATGACGGTGAACTGCCGGCGGTGGAAGAGCGTCGCCTTCTCCAGCGACTACATGGACGCGGGCCAGCGGGTGCTGGTGCCGAAAAGGTCGACCGCCAGGTCCGTCGCCGACCTGGCGGGCAGGAAGGTCTGCGCGGCGTCCGGCACGACCTCCATCGACACCCTCAAAGGGCTCAAGGACCACCCGGTGGTCCCGGTGGGCGTCAAGGACTGGACGGACTGCCTGATGCTGATGCAGCTGGGCCAGGTGGACGCGGTCTCCACCGACGACACCATCCTGATCGGGCTGCAGCGGCAGGACCCGAACACCCGGCTGATCGGCCCGCGCTTCACCGCCGAGCCGCACGGCATCGCCATGCAGCCCGGCCAGATCGACTTCGTGCGGTTCGTCAACGCCGTCCTGGAGCGGATGCGGCAGGACGGCTCGCTCCAACGGCTGGCGCAGACATGGCTGGGAGACGGCACCACCTTCGGGCCGCCTCCCGCCGTCTACCGGGACTGAGTCCCGGCCGTCACGCCCCCTGCTCCGCCCAGTCGTGCTGGACCGCCAGGTCCGCCTTGACCTCGGCGAGCTGTACGGCGACCGCGCTCGGCGCCGTACCGCCGCGGCCGCTGCGGGAGGCCAGCGCGCCCGGCACGTCGAGCACCCCGCGGACCTCGGGCGTCAGGTGCGGGGAGATCTTGCCGAACTGCTCGTCGGTCAGCTCGTGCAGCTCGATGCCCTCGGCCTCGCAGGCCTTGACGCACTCCCCCGCGACCTCGTGCGCGACCCGGAAGGGCACGCCCTGCCTGACCAGCCACTCCGCGATGTCGGTGGCGAGCGAGAACCCGGCGGGGGCCAGTTCGGCCATCCGCTCGGTGTGCACCGTCAGGGTCGCCATCATCCCGGTGAAGGCCGGCAGCAGCACCTCCAGCTGGTCGCAGGAGTCGAAGACCGGCTCCTTGTCCTCCTGGAGGTCACGGTTGTACGCCAGCGGCAGCGCCTTGAGCGTCGCCATCAGCCCGGTGAGGTTGCCGATCAGCCGCCCCGACTTGCCGCGGGCCAGCTCGGCGATGTCCGGGTTCTTCTTCTGCGGCATGATCGACGAGCCGGTGGAGAAGGCGTCGTGCAGGGTCACGAAGGAGAATTCCTTGGTGTTCCAGATGATCACCTCTTCGGCGATCCGCGACAGGTTGACGCCGATCATCGCGGTGACGAAGGCGAACTCGGCCACGAAGTCGCGCGAGGCGGTGCCGTCGATGGAATTGCCCACCGAACCGTGCTCGAAGCCCAGGTCGCGGGCGACGGCCTCGGGGTCGAGGCCGAGCGAGGACCCGGCGAGCGCGCCCGAGCCGTACGGCGAGACGGCGGTGCGCGCGTCCCACTGGCGCAGCCGCTCGGCGTCCCGGGACAGCGACTGGACGTGCGCCAGCATGTGGTGCGCGAAGAGCACCGGCTGGGCGTGCTGCAGGTGGGTGCGGCCGGGCATCGCGGCGTCCGGGTGCGACTCGGCCAGGCCGACCAGCGCGTCCTGGAGGTCGGCGATCAGGCCGCCGATGATCCGGGCGTGGTCGCGCAGGTACATCCGGAAGAGGGTGGCGATCTGGTCGTTGCGCGACCGGCCGGCCCGCAGCTTGCCGCCCAGTTCGGCGCCGAGGCGCTCGACCAGGCCGCGCTCCAGCGCGGTGTGCACGTCCTCGTCGGCGATGGTGCCGGTGAAGTCCCCGGCGGCCACGTCGGCCTCCAGCGAGTCGAGCCCGGCGATCATCCGGTCCAGCTCGTCCGCGGTCAGCAGCTCGGCCCGGTAGAGGGCGCGGGCGTGGGCCCGGGACCCGGCGATGTCGTAGGGCGCGAGCCGGAAGTCGAAGTGCACGGAGGCCGACAGCCGTTCCAGGGCGGCGGACGGTCCGTCGGCGAACCGTCCGCCCCAGAGCTTGGCGCCCTGCCGCTCGGCGCTCACTGGCCCAGGCCCAGGTCGTGTCCCGCACGCGAGTGGCGCTGGGCGGCGATCTTGCTGGACATGCCGAAGATCTCGATGAAGCCCTTGGACAGCGACTGGTCGAAGGTGTCGCCGGTGTCGTAGGTGGCGAGGTTGAAGTCGTACAGGGACTCGGTGGACTTCCGGCCGTTGACGACGGCCCGGCCGCCGTGCATGACCATCCGGATGTCGCCGGTGACGTGCTCGTTGGCCTCGGTGATGAAGCCGTCGAGCGCCCGCTTGAGCGGCGAGAACCACAGGCCGTCGTAGACCAGCTCGCCCCAGCGCTGCTCGACCTGCCGCTTGTAGCGGGCCAGTTCGCGCTCGACGGTGACGTTCTCCAGCTCCTGGTGGGCGGTGATCAGCGCGATCGCGCCGGGGGCCTCGTAGATCTCCCGGGACTTGATGCCGACCAGCCGGTCCTCGACCATGTCGATCCGGCCGATGCCCTGGGCGCCGGCCCGCACGTTGAGCAGCTGGATGGCCTCCAGGACGGTGACCTCCTGGCCGTCGACGGCGACCGGCACGCCCTTGTGGAAGCTGATGACGACCTCGTCGGGCTCCCGCGGGGTCGCCGGGTTCCGGGTGTACTCGTAGACGTCCTCGATCGGCGCGTTCCAGATGTCCTCGAGGAAGCCGGTCTCGACGGCCCGCCCGAAGACGTTCTGGTCGATCGAGTACGGCGACTTCTTGGTGGTGGCGATCGGCAGGCTGTTGGCCTCGCAGAAGGCGATGGCCTTGTCCCGGGTCATGGCGTAGTCGCGGACCGGGGCGATGCAGCGCAGCTCGGGGGCGAGCGAGGAGATGCCGGCCTCGAAGCGGACCTGGTCGTTGCCCTTGCCGGTGCAGCCGTGGGCGACGGTGTCGGCGCCGTGCTTGCGGGCGGCGGCGACCAGGTGCTTGACGATCGCCGGCCGGGACAGCGCGGAGACCAGCGGGTAGCGGTCCATGTAGAGCGCGTTGGCCCGGATCGCCGGCAGGCAGTACTCCTCGGCGAACTCGTCCTTGGCGTCCGCGACCTCGGCCTCGACGGCGCCGCACGCGATGGCGCGCTTGCGGATGACGTCCAGGTCCTCCCCGCCCTGGCCGACGTCCACGGCCACCGCGATGACGTCGGCGCCGGTCTCCTCGGCGATCCAGCCGATGGCGACGGAGGTGTCAAGGCCGCCTGAGTAGGCGAGTACGACGCGCTCGGTCACGGGTCTCTCCTTATGGTGCATACGCTGACTAGCATAATTATGCACTCCACCGTATGGTTCGTCAAAACGGCAGGTCGGCGTGTCGTGCAGGTCGGATGGAGAGCGAAGGGGTGGCTAGACCTCGCCCTGGGCGAGGCGCAGCAGGTGGTCGGCGAGCTTCTGGCCGCCGGCGGGGTCCCGGCTGATCAGGACGACCGTGTCGTCACCGGCGATCGTACCGAGGATGTCGTGCACCTCGGCGGTGTCGACGGCCGACGCGAGGAACTGCGCGGCGCCCGGCGGGGTGCGGACCACCACCAGGTTGGCCGACGCCTCGGCGGAGATCAGCAGCTCGGCGGCCAGCCGCCGCATCCGCTCCTCCTTGACGGACTCGCCGAGCGGCGCCTGCGGGGTGCGGTAGCCGCCCTCGGAGGGGACGGCGTAGATCAGCTCGCCGTCGTTGGTCCGGATCTTGACCGCGCCCAGCTCGTCCAGGTCGCGGCTGAGCGTCGCCTGGGTGACGCTCAGCCCGTCGTCGGCGAGCAGCTTGGCGAGCTGGCTCTGGGATCGCACCGGCTGCCGGCCGAGGATGTCCACGATCCTGCGGTGCCTGGCCGTACGGGTCTGCGGTACGGCCTGGCCGCCGCCGTGCTGCTGAGCCTCGCTCATCGTCGCGTCATTCTCCGTCTGTCCCCCGGACTCCGGCGGTGCCCCGGGCTGCCCGGTTCTGCTGGTTCGATTCCCACACCTGGTCGAGCACGCCGGGCAGCACCCGGAGGAACGCGTCCGTGTCGTCGTCACCGACGACGAGCGGCGGCGCGAGCCGCACCGTGTCGGGCACGGCGGCGTTCACCAGGAGTCCGGCGTCCTGAGCCGCCTGCTGGACCGGTGCGGACAGCGGCTCGGTGAGCACGATACCGATCAGCAGGCCCGCGCCGCGCACATGATCGACCAGCGGGTGGCCCAGTGCCTCGACTCCGGCCCGCAGCTTCTCGCCCTGCCGCTTGACGTGGTCCAGCAGCCCGTCGGCCGCGATGGTGTCCAGCACGGCCAGCGCGGCCGCGCACGCGACCGGGTTGCCCCCGAAGGTCGTGCCGTGCGCGCCCGGCGTGAACAGGTCGGCCGCGGCACCGAAGGCGACGGTGGCGCCGATCGGCAGGCCGCCGCCCAGGCCCTTGGCCAGCGTCACCACGTCGGGCTCGACGCCCTGCGCCAGGCACTCGAACCAGTGCCCGGTCCTGCCGATCCCGGTCTGCACCTCATCGAGCACCAGCAGGGTGCCGGTGGCGGCGGTGATCTCCCGCGCGGCCCGCAGGTAGCCGGCCGGCGGCACGACCACGCCGTTCTCGCCCTGGATCGGCTCGATGATCACCAGGGCGGTGTCGGTGTCGACGGCCGCCCGCAGCGCCGCCACGTCGCCGAACGGCACGTGGGTGACCTCACCGGGCAGCGGGACGAAGGCGTTCCTCTTCTGCGGCTGGCCGGTCAGTGCCAGCGAGCCCATGGTCCGGCCGTGGAAGGCGCCGTCGGTGGCGACCATCCGGGTGCGGCCGGTGAGCCGCCCGATCTTGAAGGCGGCCTCGTTGGCCTCGGCGCCGGAGTTGGCGAAGAAGACCCGGCCGGGCCGGCCGAACAGCTGCAGCAGCCGCTCGGCGAGGGCGATCGGCGGCTCGGCCACGAAGAGGTTCGAGACATGCCCGAGGGTGCCGATCTGCCGGGTCACCGCCTCGACGACCGCCGGGTGGGCGGTGCCGAGCGAGTTGACCGCGATGCCGCCGAGGAAGTCCAGGTAGACCTTGCCGTCGGCGTCCCAGAATCTCGCCCCCTCGCCGCGTACCAGCGGCACCCTGGGCAGCCCGTAGTTGTCCATGAGGACGCCCTGCCAGCGGCCGGCCAGCGCCTCGTTGCCGGTCGTGCCCGTGGTGGCGGTCGTGTCCGTGGTGGCGGTCGTGTCCGTGGTGGCGGTCACCGTGCTCCTCCTGCCTGCTCCGGTACGTGCTCTGCCGTGGTTGCCTGCGGGTCGTCGGGGACGACCATCGTGCCGATGCCCTCGTCGGTGAAGATCTCCAGCAGGATCGAGTGCTGGACCCGGCCGTCGATGACGCGGGCGGTGTGTACCCCGTTGCGCACGGCGTACAGGCAGCCGCGCATCTTGGGCACCATGCCGCTGGACAGGTCGGGCAGCAGCTTCTCCAGCTCGGTGGCGGTGAGCCTGCTGATCACGTCGTCGCTGTGCGGCCAGTCCTCGTACAGCCCCTCGACGTCGGTGAGCACCATCAGCGTCTCGGCGCCCAGCGCGGCGGCCAGTGCGGCGGCGGCGGTGTCGGCGTTGACGTTGTAGACGTGCCCGTCGTCGGCGGCGCGGGCGATCGAGGAGATCACCGGGATACGCCCGTCCGCGAGCAGCGCCTCGATCGCGCCGGTGTCGATGCCGGTGATCTCGCCGACCCGCCCGATGTCGACCAGCTCCCCGTCGATGGTCGGGAAGTGCTTGACCGCGGTGATGGTGTGGGCGTCCTCGCCGGTCAGGCCGACCGCCAGCGGGCCGTGCTGGTTGAGCAACCCGACCAGCTCGCGCTGCACCTGTCCGGCCAGCACCATGCGGACCACGTCCATCGCCTCGGGCGTGGTGACCCGCAGCCCGGCCTTGAACTCGCTGACCAGGCCGTGCCGGTCGAGGGCCGCGTTGATCTGCGGGCCGCCGCCGTGCACGACGACCGGCTTGAGGCCGGCCTGCCGCAGGAAGACCACGTCCTGCGCGAAGGCGGCCTTCAGCTCCTCGTCGACCATGGCGTTGCCGCCGAACTTGATCACCACGACGCGGCCGTTGTGCCGGGTCAGCCAGGGCAGCGCCTCGATGAGCACCTGGGCTTTCGGCAGGGCGGAGTGCTTGCGGGCGGTCATGAGCTGTACGCGCTGTTCTCGTGGACGTAGTCGGCGGTGAGGTCGTTGGTCCAGATGACCGCGGACGCGTCGCCGGCGGCCAGGTCGGCGGTGATCACGACCTCCCGGAAGCGCATGTCGACCAGGTCGCGGTCCTCGCCGACCGAACCGTTCCTGCACACCCACACACCGTTGATGGCGACGCCGAGCCGGTCCGGCTCGAAGGCGGCGGACGTGGTGCCGATCGCGGACAGCACCCGGCCCCAGTTGGGGTCCTCGCCGTGGATGGCGCACTTGAGCAGGTTGCTGCGGGAGATGGCGCGGCCGACGTCGACCGCCTCGTCCTCGGTGGCGGCGTTCACCACCTCGATCCTGATGTCCTTGCTCGCGCCCTCCGCGTCCCCGATCAGCTGCCTGGCCAGGTCGGCGCAGACGGTGCGGACCGCGTCGGCGAGGTCGTCGTAGGCGGGGGTGACGCCGGAGGCACCCGAGGCCAGCAGCAGCACGGTGTCGTTGGTCGACATGCAGCCGTCGGAGTCTGCCCGGTCGAAGGTCACCCGGGTGGCGTCCCGCAGCGCCTTGTCCAGCGTCGGGGCGTCCGCGTCGGCGTCGGTGGTGAGCACCACCAGCATGGTGGCCAGGCCCGGCGCGAGCATCCCCGCGCCCTTGGCCATGCCGCCGACCCGCCATCCGCCGTTCTCGACGACGGCCGTCTTGTGGACGGTGTCGGTGGTCTTGATGGCGATGGCGGCCTTCTCGCCGCCGTGCTCGGACAGCTCGGCCGCGGCCAGCCCGATGCCCGGCAGCAGCTTGTCCATCGGCAGCAGTACGCCGATCAGGCCGGTGGAGGCCACCGCGACCTCGCCCGCGCTGTGGCCGAGCACCTCGGCGACCCGCTCGGCGGTGGCGTGCGTGTCCTGGAAGCCCTGCGGTCCCGTGCAGGCGTTGGCGCCGCCGGAGTTGAGGACGACGGCGGTCACCGCCCCGCCCTTGAGCACCTGCTCCGACCACAGCACGGGCGCGGCCTTCACCCGGTTGGAGGTGAAGACGCCCGCGGCGGCGCGGCGCGGACCCGAGTTGACCACCAGGGCCAGGTCCGGGTTGCCGTTCGCCTTGATCCCGGCGGCGATGCCCGCCGCCTGGAATCCTTTCGCTGCGGTCACGCTCATGCTTGTCTCCTGTTCTCGCCCGTGGCTGCCGCGGGGGCGGTGGTCCCATGGCCGCCCGTCCGGCGGCGGGCCGCAGATCTCGCTGTCGTCCGCGGCCCTGACGCCGCGCACGCGTCGCTCACGGAGCGACTCCGATCGTGGTGAGCCCGGTCGTCTCGGGCAGCCCGAGGGCGATGTTCATGCTCTGCACCGCGCCGCCCGCGGTGCCCTTGGCCAGGTTGTCGATGGCGCTGATCGCGATGATCCGCCGTGCGTCCTCGTCGTACGCCACCTGGAGGTGGACGGCGTTGGAACCGTAGACCGACGCGGTGGCGGGCCACCGGCCCTCCGGCAGCAGGTGGACGAACGGCTCGTCGGCGTACGCCTTCTCGTACGCGGCCCGGACGTCGGCGGCGGTGACGCCGGGGCGGGCCTTGGCGGTGCAGGTGGCGAGGATGCCGCGGGGCATCGGCGCCAGGGTCGGCGTGAAGGAGACGCTCACCCGGGTGCCGGCCGCGGCGCTGAGGTTCTGGATCATCTCCGGGGTGTGCCGGTGGCCGCCGCCGACGCCGTACGGGCTCATCGAGCCCATGACCTCGGAGCCCAGCAGGTGCGGCTTGGCCGCCTTGCCGGCGCCCGAGGTACCGGACGCGGCGACGACGACGGCCTCGTCCTCGGCGAGCGCGGCGGCGTAGGCGGGTACGAGCGCGAGCGAGACGGCGGTCGGGTAGCAGCCGGGCACCGCGATCCGCCGGGTGCCGGCGAGCGCGGCGCGGGCGCCGGGCAGCTCGGGCAGCCCGTAGGGCCACGTGCCGGCGTGCGGGGAGCCGTAGAAGCGCTCCCAGTCGGCCGCCTTCTGCAGGCGGAAGTCGGCGCCCATGTCGACCACGAGCACCTCGTCGCCCAGCTGCTCGGCCACGGCCGCGGACTGCCCGTGCGGCAGCGCGAGGAAGACGACCTCGTGCCCGGCGAGCACCTCGGCCGAGGTCTCCTGGAGCACCCGGTCGGCCAGCGGCACCAGGTGCGGCTGGAGGCCGCCGAGGCGCTGCCCGGCGTTGGAATTCCCGGTCACCGCCCCGATCACCACCTCGGGGTGCCCGACCAGCAGCCGCAGCACCTCCCCGCCCGCGTATCCGCTCGCCCCGGCAACCGCCACCCGTACCGCCATCGAACCCTCCTCGTTAATGGCATGACTATACGACTGGCCGCACTTTTATGCAAAGTTCGTCCGGTGTGCGCCTAAGATCACCGGCATGGCGCTGCGACCCGTGCAAGTCAACATCAAGGCCCGTGACGACCTGGCGGTCGGCCGGTTCTGGGCGCAGGCGCTCGGCTGGACCGCCTCCACCGGCGGGCACGGCGCGACCAGCGCCACACCCGCCGGCTTCGACTGGCGTAACCCGGCCACCGTCTGCATCGACGTCATCGCCGTCCCGGAGGCCAAGACGCCGACGAAGAACCGCCTGCACATCGACCTCGCCACCACCTCCGCGGCCCACCAGGCCGCCCTGGTCGCCCGGCTGGAGTCGCTGGGCGCGACGCACGCCGACGTGGGCCAGGGCGACGTGCCCTGGACGGTGCTCGCCGACCCCGAGGGCAACGAATTCTGCGTCCTCGAGCCCCGCGAGACCTACCGGGACACCGGGCCCGTCGCCGCGGTCGTGGTCGACTGCGCGGACCCGCGGGCCATGGCCCGCTTCTGGGACGAGGCGACGGACTGGGCCCTGCAGACGGTGACCGACGACCAGGCCGCCCTGCGCTCCCCCACCGGCGCCGGCCCGTACCTCGAATTCCTCCGCTCCCCCGACCCGAAGACCGTCCCGGACCGCGTCCACCTCGACCTGGTGCCGAGCCCCGGCGACGACAAGGCGGCGGAGGTGGCCCGGCTGCGCGCACTCGGCGCCACCGACCTCGACGTCGGCCAGGGCGACGTCCCCTGGACCTGCCTGTCGGACCCGGAAGGACACGAATTCTGCGTCCTGGCCCGGACCTGACGCGGCGCGGCACCGGGTGGCGCCGGGGAGTCGCGGCGGGTCCTTCGCGGGCGGCGGCTTCCCGGCCTGCGGGGTGCGCGCGGGGATGTCGGCGAGAATCCCGTCATGGACGAGATGACCACCCCGACGGGGGCAGGCCACGGCAGGGCGGTCGCCGTACGGGTGCCGATGAGGGCGCGGAGCAGGACCGAGCCGCATCGGGCGTCGACACCGCTGGAGCTGCTGTTCGACCTGTGCTTCGTCGTGGCGGTCTCGCAGGCGGGCGGGAAGCTGGTGCACGCGCTCGCGCGGGGGGAGCCCGGACACGGGATCAGCGGATATCTGCTGGTCTTCTTCGCCATTTACTGGGCCTGGGTGAATTTCACCTGGTTCGCGTCCGCGTACGACACCGACGACGTCCCCTACCGGCTCGCGACGCTGGTGCAGATGTCGGGCGTCCTGGTGCTGGCGGCCGGGGTGCCGCGGGCCTTCGACCACGCCGACTACACGGTCGCCGTCGTCGGCTACCTCATCATGCGCCTGGCGCTGACGTGCCAGTGGCTGCGGGCGGCGCGCGGCGAGCGCGGTGCGGCACGCAGGACCGCCCTGCGGTACGCCGCCGGGCTCGTCGTCGTGCAACTCGCCTGGGTGGGGCTGCTTTTGCTGCCCGGGGCGCTGTGGACGGGCGGGTTCCTGCTGCTGGTGGTGGCGGAACTGGCCGTGCCGGCCTATGCGGAGCACGATCACCGGACGTCCTGGCACCCGCACCACATCGCCGAGCGCTACGGGCTGTTCACCCTCATCGTGCTCGGCGAGACCATCTCGGCGGCGACGGTCGCCGTGCAGTCCGCGCTGGACGAGTCGGCGGCGCTCGACCTGCTGCTGCCCATCGCGGTCGGCGGCCTGCTGATCGTCTTCGCCGCCTTCTGGAGCTATTTCGCGGTCCCCATCCACGAGCACCTGGTGTCCAGCAGGCGGGCCTTCCTGTGGGGTTACAGCCACTACGCGGTCCTGGCATCGGCCGCCGCGATCGGTGCGGGCATCGAGGTCGCGGTGGAGCAGGTCACCCACCACGCGGACATCTCGGCGCGGGCCGCGGCCGCTTGCGTCACCGTGCCCACCGCGATCTTCATGCTCATGGTGTGGGCGGTGCACACGCGCCACTTCAAGAACGGTCTCGCCGAGCACCTGGTCCTGCCGGCCGGTGCGGCCGCGGTCCTGCTCTGTACGCTCGCCGGGCACCTGGCGGTCCCGCTGGCGGGCCTCGCCGCCGGCTGCGCGGTCGCCGCCGGGGTGTGGCTCGCAGCCGGCGAGTCCCGGCGGGCGCGGTTCTGAGCCGGGTCCGGCCCGGCCGCCGGTGTGCCCGGGCGACCCTAGGCCGGGTCCTGTCCGGCAGATCCCGGGCCAGGCAGCGGTGCCCGGGGCGACCCTAGGCCGGGTCGAGGGTCGCCGCGACCACGATCGCCGCGTAGTCCACGGTGAAGGCGCCGCCCACCGCGTCGACGGCCTCGCCGATGCCTTCCAGCAGCGCCGCGAGCGTGGCCGGCGGGAAGAGGCTGTGGCCGCCGAAGGTGGGGACCTGGTCCAGCCACTCGTCGCAGGTGTACGTCCGCTGCCAGTCGTAGCGCCACTGCCGCGGTTCGGCGAAGGCGCCGGACTGGCGGATGCCGTCGGCGGCCGTGTCGAAGATCGGCGCGTAGCCGTCGAGGGCCGGCATCGCGCGGCGGTAGGCGGGCGAGTCCGGCAGCACCCGCGCGTAGACCGAGCGGACGGCCTCGGCGAGGTCGGGCGGCAGGCAGGCCACGTTCCAGAACAGGGCCAGCAGCCCGCCGGGCCGCAGTACGCGCGCCGCCCGCGCCGCGCCGGCGACCGGGTCCACCCAGTGCCAGGACTGGCCGGCGACGACCGCGTCGAAGCTGCGGCCGGCCGGGTCCCAGGTCTCGAAGGACGACACCTCGGCCTGGAGCCCGCCGCGCCCTGCTGCGGCCGCCATCCGCGGGTCGGCGTCCACGCCGAGCACCCGGCAGCCGGCGGCCTGGAACTGCCGGGCGGCGATGCCGGTGCCGCAGCCGACGTCGAGGAGGTCGGTGCCGGGGGCGGCGGCGGTGATCGCGGCGATCAGGGCGTCGGGGTAGCCGGGGCGAGTGCGCTCGTAGCGCTCCGCGTCCGCGCCGAAGGATCCGGCGGCGTCGCGCCGGCTGTGGCGCGGCTCCGCGCCGGATGACGGTAAGGTGGGCACACGCCCACTCTAGGTGGGCACTCGCCCACTCGTCAACGGGTGGGCGCCGACGGACGAGAGGCGGACCCGCGGTGCCGACAGGAGTGGCCCTGCGCGACGTACGGGAGCAGCTGTTCGACGCCGCCGAGCGCGTCCTGCTCAGGGAGGGGCAGAACGCGCTGACCAGCCGAGCGGTCACCGCGGAGGCCGGCGTCGCCAAGGGCGTGCTGCACCGGCACTTCGCCGACTTCGACACCTTCCTCGCCGACCTCGTACGTGACCGGATCCGCCGGGTCGAGCACCAGGCGACCGCCCTGCGCGAGTCCGCGGGGACCGGCACCGTCGAGCGGAATCTCGGCGACGCGCTCACCACGCTGTTCTGCTCGGTCGCCGTGGCGATCGTCGGCCTGGTCACCGCGCGCGACACCCTGCGCGCCATGCTCCGCGGCAGCGGCGTGAACGGCGTACCGGTGCTCGCCGAGGCCGCCGACATGGTCGCCGCGTACCTTGGCGCCGAGCGCGACCTCGGCCGCATCGCGCCGGACGCGGACGTCGACACCCTGGCGATGATGGTCATCGGGACCGGGCACCTGCTCTTCGCCGGCCGGCGGCCGGGCACCGCGCCGGAGGCCGAGGAGATCCGCACGGTGGTGCGCGCCCTGCTCATCGGCGTTGCGCGGTAGCGGTCCCGGCGGCCGGCCCGCCCGGGTGCGGCGCTTCTCGGTACTTCTCGGTACGACGCGCGCCGGTGCGGCGCTTCCTGGTGCGGCGCTCCCCGTCACGGCAGGGTCCCGCCTGCGCGAGCCTGCCGCCCACGTCCCGGTCGTTCTGCGACGATGCCCGCACGCCACAGCGGCGTACGCCCGCGCAGGAGGAGCCATGGCCGGCAGGTTCGAGGCAACAGTCGACATCGACCGCCCGATCGAGGAGGTCTTCGCCTTCCTCGCGGACGGCACCAATGACCCGAAGTTCAGCCCGCGGGTGCTGGAGATCGCCAAGACCACGGACGGCCCCACGACGGCCGGCACGGTCTACGCGAGCACCGTGAAGGACGCCGGCATGACGACGAAGCGCGAATTCCGGATCACCGACTTCCGGCCCCCGACCAGGATCCGCTGGACCGAGCTGTCCAGGAACACCGTGACCTCCCAGGAGGGCGGCTACGACCTGCTGCCGCTGCCCGGCGGCGGTACCCGGGTCGCGGTCTTCAACGTCCTGGAGGGCCACGGCGTCGGCAAGCTCCTGGTGGGCCTCGCCCTGCTGGCCGCCCGCAGGGACGCGGACGCCTTCGCCCGCCGGATCAAGGCGGCCGTCGAGGGCGCCTGACCCCGGCCCCGGGTCCCAGTCCCGATCAGCCTCGGGGCGGCCGCCTGACCGCGCGGAGCACCACGAACTTCGGGTCGGACGCCACCACCTCGCAGTTCCCGAACAGCCGCCGCAGCCGTACGTGGTAGCCCAGATGGCGGTTGCCGACCACCCACAGCTCGCCCCCGGGGCGCAGCGCGGCCCGCGCGGTGGCGAACATCCGGCGCGCGCTGCTGTCGCTGGTGGCGCGGTGGGAGTGGAAGGGCGGGTTGTTCAGTACGAGGTCGGCGCTGCCCGCGGGCACGCCGGTCGCCGCGTCCGCGACCAGGAACTCCGCCGCGGTGGCCGCATCCGCGTTGTCCCGGAAGGTCGCCTCGGCCGAGGCCACGGCCTGGTAGGACTCGTCGGTGAAGAGCACGTCGGAGTCCGGGTTGGCGACCGCCGCCGCCGTACCCACGACGCCGTTGCCGCAGCCCAGGTCGATCACCCGGTCGGGTCCCTCCCGCCGGGGCAGATGGGCGAGCAGCAGCCGGGTGCCGAGGTCGAGCCGGTCGGCGCAGAAGACGCCGGCGTGGTTGGTGACCGTACGCCCCGACATCGGGCCGATGCCGTCCGGCAGGGCGTAGCGCAGCGGCCAGGGTCCGGGGGTGCGCGGCAGGTCGGGATCCGGCGTGCAGTGGATCAGCCGGGCCTTGCGTACGGCCAGCGAGGTCACGGTCGGGCCGAGGATCCGCTCGAAAAGGGCGAGGGTCGAGGTGTGGATCTCGGTGACCATGCCGGTGCCGACCACGACGGTGTCCCGGTGGACGGCGGGGGACAGCGCGTGCAGCTGGTCCTCCAGCAGCGCCAGATTCCTCGGCACCCGGACCAGCAGCAGGTCGACGCGCTCCGGCGGTTCGGCCCGGGTGTCCTGGGGGGAGAGCAGCCGCACCCGGTCCTCGGCCCCGATCCTGCGCAGATTCGCCCGGGTCGCCTGCTGCCCGAGGAAGGAGTCGGAGACCTGCACCGGCCGCCGTTCGGCGAGCGCGGTGGCCAGGGCGCCCCAGCGGTCCCCCAGCACGACGGTCGTCCCGCCCGGCGCCGGCGGGTTCTCCGCCAGGTGCCGCAGCAGGTAGTCGTCCGCGGCGTCCCAGGCCCGCAGCTGCTCGCGGGGCTCCGCGGGATAACGGGTCAGGTCGAGGTCGCCCCACGGCGTACTGAAACGGTGCATGATCCCCTCAGCGTAGGCCCTGTCCTGCGGCGCCGCCGCCCGCGCCCTTCGCGGGCCGGGAGTCGGACCCGGGGGTTCTAGGGTTGCGCGCATGCCGACGACTCCCGCGCCACTGTCCGCGTATCCCCCGCTGAACGTCCAAGTGCACACGCCCCGGCTGTCCTTGCTGGGGGCGACGGACGCACTCCTGGAACGCCTGGTCCCGACGGTGCGCGACGGGGTGGTCACCGAGCCCCCCTGGCCCTTCGACGACCCGATCTCCCTCTACGAGGACAGCCCGGAACGCGAGTGGCGCTGGCTGCGGGCCGTATGGTCCGGCCGAGGCCGTGCCAGTGCCGAGTCCTGGCGCCTCTACTTCGTCGTGGTCGTCGACGGCGAGCCGGTGGGCATGCAGGATCTGATCGGCACCGGCTTCGCCACCTTCGGCACGGTCACCACCTTCTCCTGGCTCAGCCCCGCCGTCCGCGGCCGCGGCCTCGGCAAGGAGATGCGGCAGGCGGTGCTGCACCTGGCCTTCGAGGGCCTGATGGCGCGTGAGGCAACCAGCGACGCGTTCGTCGACAACCGCGCCTCGAACCGCATCTCCGAAGCCCTGGGATACGTGCCGAACGGCGTCTCCTGGGACACCCGGCGGGGCGAGCCGGCCCAGATCGCCTGCTGGCGACTGACCCGCGAGCAGTGGTCCGCCCAGCGGCGCGACGACATCGAACTCACCGCCGTCGCCCCCTGCTTGCCCGTCCTCGGGATCACCCCATGACCGAGGTGACTTCCCGTGCCGCGCCACCATGCGAACTCTGGTGGGGTACCGCTCCGCAACGGTAGGGTGACGCATGGCTACCGGACTGATCGTGGACGCCACCGGGTTCGAGCTGGTCGTTGACGACCAACGGGTCGGTCCGCGTCGGATGTTGCGGGGATCGGACGTCGGCCTGCTCACTTCCGTCGCCGGCCAGTATGTGGACGCCCTGCGTGGCGGCTCCAGGGATCAGGCGCTGCTCGCGGTGGGACGTGAGCTGTACCGGTGGCTGGACGGTGATCTCGGCCAGTTGACGCGCCTGCTCGATGAGGCGCCGGCGCCGCTGGTGTTCGAGGTCCGAGCGCCGGCGAGGCCGTCCGCGGCGGCGTGGGCGCTCCTGCGGGCCCCGTACGAGCTGCTGGCCGCCGCCGAGGGCGGGTTCCTCGCCGAGGAGCCGAAGCTGTTCGCCGTGGCGCGTCGGCTCGGTCACCCGAGCCCGGCGCAGGCCCTGGACGGATACCGGCTCGGGGTGGCGTTCATGGCTTCGGCGCCCCGGGGCCAGCACGAGCTGGATTTCGAGGCTGAGGAGATGGCCATCCTCCATGCCGTCGGGGAGACGAGCCTCGATCTCGTCGTCGAGGACTCCGGCAATCCCGAGCATCTCGGCCTGCGCCTGTCCGAGCTCGGCGGGATGCCGGTGGTCCATCTGTCGTGCCACGGGCTGCACAACTGGCGCCCGGGGCCCGGCGGGCCCGCCACGCCCGTCCTGCTGATGGAAGACGATCTCGGGGACTGGTGTCCGACGAGCGCGGACGCGCTGGTGGGACTGCTGACTCCTCGGCCGCGGCTGGCGTTCGTGTCGGCCTGCCTGACCGCCACGGGTGCCGACGTGGCCGGGCACATACCTGGCAGCGCCGGCCACCGCGGCGGTCCGGCAGCCGAGCCCGGCGCGTCGGTGGCGCACTCGATGGCCACCGGGCTGATAGCCGCCGGAATTCCCGCGGTCATCGGCTGGGACGGCTCGGTCAGCGACCGGGCCGCCACCCGTTTCGCGGAACACCTGTACCGGCAGCTCGGCCGGCGTGTCGGGGTGGCCGAGGCTGTCGCCGACGCCCGCCGCCACCTGCTGGGCTGCTCCGACGAACGCCAGCGCGCCGACTGGCACCTGGCGCGGCTGTGGTTGGGGCCGACCGGCGGCGGCCCGCTGGTCGGGGGAACCCTCAAACGCCGGATGGTGCCGCCGCACCATGTGACCAAGACGTTCCTGGACCGCAAGCACCAACTCCCGGTCGCGGCCGCGGAAATGTTCGTCGGCCGGCGCCCGGAACTGCAGCAGGCGCTCCGGGCCCTGCGCGGTGGGCAGAAGGCGGGGGTCCTGCTCCATGGGCAGGGCCGGCTGGGCAAGTCGAGCCTGGCCGCCCGGATCGCCGACCGTCACCCCAACCGCGCCGTCGCGGTCGTGTTCGGCGACTACAGCCCGGCGGCGATCCTCGACGCCGTCGCCTACGCCGTCGCCGCCAACCCCGCCGCCCGCGCCCTGGTCGAGGAGAGGCGCGCAGAGGTCCGCCAACAGCCCGACCGCCTCAAACCGCTCCTGATCGATCTGCTGGCCGGACCGTGCGCCCAGGAACTCGACGACGTTCGCAAACCCCTCCTGCTGATCATCGACGATCTCGAACAGATCCTGACCGCCGACCCTGACGGCCCGCACCGGCTCGACCCCGAACACGCCGCTGTCTTCGCCGACGTGCTCTCCGCGTTCGACCCGGCCACCACCGACAGCCGGCTGCTGGTCACCAGCCGCTACACGTTCAGCCTCCAGGGGCTGCAGACCCGGCTGGAGCCGGTCCAGCTGCGGCCACTGTCACCGGCGGCCCAGCTCAAGCTCCAGCGCCGTCAGCAGGACCTCGCCCCGACCGGGTACCCGACCCAGCGCGCCGACCTGGCCCAGCGGGCGATGGACGTCAGTTGCGGCAACCCCGGTCTGCAGGACCTCATCGGACTACGCCTGGTCTACAGCAGCCAGGTCGACCAGGCCCGCGCGGAGGCCGCCGTCGCCGACATGGAGACCTACCTTCAGCAGGGCGACCTCCCGGCCGGCAACCCCGACGTCGGCGAGTTCCTGGAGAACCTGGCCCTCGACACCCTCCTCGACCAGGCTGGGCCCGCCCACCGCGACCTGTTGCGCGCCTGCACCCTCTTCACCGTCCCGGTCCCGCGTCCCGTCGTCGACGCCCTGGCCGCCGCCGTCGGCGGATCGGCGTCACGTCTCCTCGGCCTCGGGCTCCTCGACACCTTCCCCGACCAGCACCGCCCCGCCGCCCCAGCCCTGGCCGTCAACGCCCTCGCGGCCGGCCGCCTGGCCCCCCTCACCCCCGACGAGCGGGCCGCCCTCGCCACCGTGGCCGCCCAACCGCTGTACGCCCAGTGGGGCGGCGCCACACCCCGACCCGCACGCGGCAGCGACCTGGACCTGCAACTGACCCGACTGGCCCTGGCCGCCGACCACCCGGCCATCACCGCCGACTGCGCCGCCGCGGCCGTGACCGCCCTGCGTCAAGGCCCGGCCTCCACCGCCGCCGAACTCGGCCACCAGGCGATCACCCTCCTCGACCGCCACCACCACGAGGTTCCCGTCACCCTGCTGCGGACCGTCGCCGACGCGGCGGTCACCGGCGGCGACGGCGACCACGCCGACACCCTCCTCCTGCGTGCCGTCCAGCAGACCGAGACCGGCGACCGGCAGACCAACCCCTCCGTCCACGCCGCAGTCCTCTACGACCACGCCAACCGCCTGATCACCCGCGGCGAGGTCGACCAGGCCGAGGCCCTGCTCCACCAGGCCCGCCAAATGTTCACCGACGCCGGTGACACTCTCTCGGTCGCGGTCACCTGGGGAAAGATCGCCGACATCCTCGAGCAGCGAGGCGAGGTCGACGAGGCACTGCGCATCCGCCGCGAAGTCACCCTGCCGGCGTTCGAGCGGATCGGTGACGCCCGCGAGGCCGCGATCGCGTGGGGAAAGATCGCCGACATCCTCGAGCAGCGGGGCGAGGTCGACGAGGTGTTGCGGATCCGTCGCGAAGTCGAACTGCCGGTATATGAGCGGATCGGGGACACCCGCTCGACCGCGGTCACCTGGGGCCAGATCGCCGACATCCTCCAACAGCGAGGCGAGGTCGACGAGGCACTGCGCATCCGCCGC